>JAYRGQ010000013.1:0-111809 GCA_041907765.1 Rhodocyclaceae bacterium
GCTGCCCACAAGCTCCACAGTGCTCAAGCCAATCGTTATAAAATCCGGGAAAGTCAAAACCAAAACCCCGGCACCGGCCTTAGCTTATTCCAGCCCGGTGGCTGTCCAAACGACCGGGACCACCGCAAGCGTTCTGGCTTGGTTCCAGCCCTTTCGATTTTTCGAGGTCATGCTCAGGCCCAATGTCCTCCTGCTCAAAATCCTGGGAGGTCCGCTTTTGATGAGACTTTTCGATGGTGCTGACGGTATTTTTAAGCCGGGATAGGACACTGGAAGGCTCATTGAAGGCATCCTGCTCAGGGAGCAAGGACTCCAGGGCATCGGATTGGCAGTAAAGGCGGCAACTATCCTGGTGCCGGGTCAGTTGGACATAGCTCATTTCCCGGTCCCCCAGGCCCAGCACAAACGTTTCGGGAATTGAGGCTCCCTGGGCCTTGTGGGTGGTCACGGCATAGCCCAGATCAAACTGGTTGTAGACCGGAAGAGCCTCTCTGGAAAAAGACTTGTCGGCAGGGTCCCCAACAAGGAACGAAACGGAAGCCGGGGCGCCTTGGCCGGCATCCGGGGTAACGGTGACCTTCATACCGTTCTCGGAAAATTCAATTTTTTGGACAGTGCCCAGGTTCCCATTGGAAATTCCTAGGTTTTTGTCGTTTTTCAGGAAGATGAACCGATCCCCCTCAGCAAGATCAATCTCGCCTTTGGCCGCCGCAAGGCTTTGGGAATTGATCGCATGGCCATCCGCCAGCTTGGCGGCATGGATGAGCGAATTCAGGTCAACCGCATCGGCCCGGGTCTGGGTCAGGATCAGCTTATCTTGGTCCCTGGCCCGTGCCTTCCGGTAATCCGCCGCCAGATCCGATTTCAGCTGTTCCTTGCTCTTTTCCACCGTTAGGAGGCCCCTGTCCGCATAGCTTTGAATAGCCCCGAGGGCCTCGCCATTCACCACCGACTGCGCAGCGGCCCGGTCTTCCGCCTGGCGCTGCCGCCGGTTTTCGGAGAGAGAAGCAAACCCTAGATTGTTTTGGAGCATGCCGAAGGCCCCCCCGGCAGAGATCGCCTGGAGCTGTTTTTCGTCGCCCACCAGGACCAGCTTGGCCCCGGCTGCGTCGCACCGCTTGGCCAGCTCGGCCATTTGGCGGGACCCGACCATCCCCGCCTCATCCACCACCAGCACATCTCCTTTCCGGAGCTGGGCGGCCTCCAGCTCCGCCACCCGCTCCTCCGCCTTTTGGCGGGCAGCGGGAGACCAGGCGTTTTCCCGGAACTCCCTGGCCCGGGCCAGCTGATCCGGGCCCAGCAGTAAGGAAGCGATGGTCTGGCTCTGGATGCCCACCGCTTGCAGCCCAGCTGCGGCCTTACCTGCCAGCGCCGCTCCCCGAACCCGATACCCCGCCGAGGCCCAGGCCCCCTTGGCCGCTTCCAGCATGGTGGTCTTCCCTGCCCCTGCCGCGCCCCGGACTAGCGCGATTTGGCCGGTTTCGGAGGTGACGTGCTGAACCGCCGCCTTTTGTTCGGCGGAGAGAGAAAATCCCTTTCCTTCCTCGAATTTCTGGATGGCTTCCCGGGAAACATCCGGGGCCACCACCATTTCCTGGCGGAGCGACAAATCCAGGCCACGCTTGGCCAGGCCAGTCTCGAGCTGCCACATTTCCTTGGTAGTGAAGAATTGCTGCTGTCGCTCCCTCCGGGGATCGCCCCCCTGGCTGGGCCGGGCCCGCAGTTTCATCAGCTCCTGGCTTTTCAGGAGCTGAGTAACCCGGGCCTCGATTCCGGCTTTGTCCAAGCGCCCCTGGGCCGCTGTGGCGACGACCTGGAACAGCCGTTGGCGGGTGAACGCGGATTCGTGTTCCGTGAGGGACGCCAGGAGCCCCCCATCGGAGAGCGGGTCTAACGAATCCGGGGCCAGGGTGGGCGCAGCCCCTCGCCCCTCCGCTTGCAGGTTCCTCAATTCTTCGGCGGACAACCCATGCTCCGCTGCTTGCTGCCGCCACGAAAAAAACAACTCTTTCCTGGAGAGCTTTTGCTTTTTCTCCCGGGTGGCCAGGGTGGCCACCGAAGACTCCTGAGCCGTTCCCTCCCGCCCCTGGGCGGCTAGAGCGGCCTGGATTTGGCTTCGCCGTTTGGACCAGGTTTTACAGAGTTCGTCGGGAACCCCAACAACTTTGAAGCTGGTTCCGTCCACTTCAATGGAAAATCCCAGTTGCTGAAGCTTGGCAGCCAGGCTTGCGCGGTACACCGCACCGCTGGGCATTTTCCAGCGGGTATCGAAGTCGACAGCTTGGAACCCTTCCCGGGTTTTGCAGAGGTTCGCCACCACGGTGTGGGTGTGTAGATCCGGGTCCATGGCCCGGCTGGTGCCATGCTGGAATTGGGCCGCCAGAATGGACACCGCCTCTGGATTTTGCCGGGAACGGCTGGAAAATCCACCCTGTTCTTGAATAAATTGGAGCCCTTCCGCTGCCGCATGGGCCTGAGCCTCTTCGATGGCCTGGCGCAGCTCCCGAGGCGCCACGGTCCAGATCGCGGAGACGGATTTGGGGGCAGAATACGTTAAGTCCCAACCCGCTTTGTGGCCCGGCCCTGCGTTTTTGGCGATGGGCTTCCCTGTCTCAGGGTGGTAGCCCTGGAGCATTTTGAGGAGTTGCCCCCGTTTCAGCTCCCCCACCAGGCCCAGGGCCTCGCCCAGGTCACCGGCCACCCATTTTCCCGCGTCGTTTTCCCCGGCGTAGTAATCCTCCACCGCAGAGGATTCGTTTTCCAGGTACCCAGCCATGCCCTGGGCCCCGGCAGCAGAGATTGGCGCAACGGATAGCATTTAGGGCTCCAGCCCTTCTTCCAGCCCTTCTTGTTCTTCTGGCTCCTCAGGCTGGGCTAAGCGGAATTTTTTCAGGCGAGGGGCCCCGGGCCGATGGATAATTTTCACGTCCACTTGTTTGGGTACGGAGACAGCCTCATTCACCTCACTGAGGAGCTTGATTGCAGCCGTCACCGGTTCCAGGCCACCACCCAAGCCCAGGGCCTGGTCCAGGTGTTCCAGGATGGGCTTGTCCACCAGCTCGTCCTTCACGTTGTCGAGAAGCTTATCCTCCGCCGCGTCCTCCACCTTAGCCTCAAGGATATCCTTGGCCTTATCCGCCGCAGCGCCCATTCCGGCGGGAGACACTTGGGAAAACACCTCCGGCCCGGCGGGCCGAAGGGTTGTTGTTTGTTGTTTTGGTTTTTGGGCAGATCGGGCAAGAACGGGAGGGGTAACCGGCTCCTGCTCCCCTGGTTCGTCGTCGTCGCGCTCGTTCCGGGCCGCCAGGGGCTGGGTGAGCTGGGGCGCGGTTTCCAGCACGGCCTGGGGCAGACGGGATTCAGCGGGCCAGGAGGTCCAGTCCGCCGGGACGGCCCCGGGCCGCCGGACGGGGAGATTGGTGAAGGGCACCAGGACACGAAGGGCATAGTTCCCTGTGACCCACAGCATTTTCACCCCACCCGCTTTCTGGTCGACTCCCAGCTCACTTTGGAACTGGGACGGGAGGAGAACGGGCTCGGAGTGGACTTGTTTGGAATAGGTCACGGAGGCGCCAGCGTCGAAGAGATTGCTTCGCCTGGCCGCGGGGGTCTCGCTCTTTTGAACCCGCTCGATTTCTCGTTGCCCCACCACCTCCTCGCTTAGCCACCTGGCGGTTTCGGTGGTAGATCGCCCAATGATGTGCGTGCCAACCATGGCCAACCAGGCCGGGGCTCGGTGTTGACCGTATTCTTCCTTGACTTGGGAAAAATCCTGGGCCACCAGGACAACCCTGACGCCTTTGGAGCGCCCCACCGCCACAAGGGTTTCCACGGCATCCAGCCGCCCCAGGGTGGGAAATTCGTCGAGGAAAAACCACACTTTCCGCTCCCGGGAATCCGGGAGACGGGGGGAGGCCACCAAGTCCGCCGCCAGGGAAAGTAGGGCTTTATTCATTCCAGCGGACAAGATAGAAAATCTCTTGTCGCTTTGGAGAACGACGGTTCTCTTCGTTTGGTCCGTAACTAGCCATCTTTTTATGGAAAAGCCTTTTCCCGCAGCCGGGGGCTTCGGCCACGCTGCAGCGAGGTCGAAGATCGGCGCCAGAAACGACATGAGATTGATCAAAATCCCCGCCGTGGTCACGTTCTGGGCCTCCAGGGCCCGGATCGCTTCGGGGTTGTTTCCCTTCATGATTTCGAGCAGCCGAGCCATGGGCTGGGCGGCCTCGCGGGCCAGGTCCGCGAACCCCCACGCGAGGGGTTTTGTTTTTTGGAGAAAGACACACAGGCCAACCAGGACTTGGCGGGCCGCCGCTGGCCACATCGGCGCGCTTTTTGAATCTGGGATTATGCTGTCTGCAAACTTTCGAGCGTCGCTTTTGGTCTGGACATCTTCGGCCACGGCCCAGATGGCACTTCTCCGGTCCCAGGGGGCCAGGAGGATGAAGCTGGGTAGGGCGGCAGTAAAGTCCCCCTTTACGTCGTGGACGATTAGCTTATCGCCCCTGGCCTGAGCCGCCCGAATCCAGGGGGTGAGGGTCTGCGTTTTCCCGGAACCTACTCCGCCGAGGATGAAGAAATGCAGGGTCTCTGCGGTCAGGGAAAGCGGGGGCAAGGAGGGATGGATGCGCAACCCATCTCCGGGGGCCAGTTCCACGGCGAGGGCTCTCGCGGCTTTTTTGGGGTCGGGGAGATACTGGCGACCGCGAATGTGGCGGGGCTGGTCTTCGGCCTTTTTAGCTTGGAAAAAAACGAACCCAGCCCCAACGGCAGCGCCGAGGGCGGGGACGGAGGGGAGGAGAAAACGGACATGGAACTCCCAGGGGATGGAAAAAAAAGACTGATGGGATTTGATGAGTGCCAGGAATGCTTTTATGAAATTATCGTAGCCCGTCAGGCATAACTGGAAATGATCCAGCCCAGCCCAGATTATCACCCCGAGTACAAAATAGGACACTCCAAAAACAAGAAATGGGGCAATGATCCAGGCCATCTTTAACGCCTCAAACCAATTTTTCCTTGGCAATTGCCAAGGCCTTGGAAAATTTTTCCGCGGGCGACATCCCTCGGGTTTGGTTGTCAATGGCAGAAAACAGACCATCCAGCTTAAGATTTAGAAGATTTTCGTCAGCTCCGGCCTCTTTTAATTCCTTCAAAAACTCCTCGGCCTTTTCAATATTCTCCGGAGAAACGATGCTATCGGAGCATGCAAAAAGAATCGTCGCAGCGGAAACCAGATTTTTCGTGTGTTGTTCCATTTCTTTACCTCAAAAAAAATTATTCAACCAAAATCAACTTCTCCAGTTTTTCTGTGAACTTAGAGAATCGCTCATCAAACATTTTTTCGATCCGTCGGTTGTCCGCCTCCTCATTTAGGTACTTGATGATAATTTGGCGGATAAAATCCGAGGGGGTTTGTCCGGTCAAATCCGCCAAATCCGAAATTTTTTTATGCAGATCCGGGCGGACCCGGAAAGAAACAGTTTTATCTTTGGTCATACAGGCCTCCGTAATCGATGACAACAATTAAATCACTCTGCGTTTTCATGGACAACATTTATTTTAAAAAAACGCAAACAATGAATGCGTTCCAAAATCCGTTGGCTAGCAATGGTTTTCACGTCCCGCCACAAAAAAAACGCATACAAATTCAGCAATCCACGCAATCGGCGCAAACACCAGCAAGCACCTAAAAACGTTTGCAAATGCAGGCAAAACGAAAACAACGGCAATCAGTGCAATCCCTTGCCAGCCCTGGGCTGGCGGCAAACCAGCGTTTGCACCGCCACCCACCAAGTGGGAGTCAGGTGTGTGTGTAATACATCCTCCCCCTCTCCATCCTTTGGGGATGGAGACACCAACCCCCACCAGCCAATGGCAAAAGGCCAGACCACCAATAAGTTTTTGCCGAAAGGCAAAAACTTATTGGGACCATGAGGAAAAGCACAGTGAAATAAATGAGGAACAACACCACGCCAACAAAAACTACCTGGTATTACCATGTGCAACACCATATAGCGGTGGTGTTACATGGTGTTGCACAATATTGCACTGAAATAACCAAGTAGCTACAATCAATTGCCTGTAACTACCTTTAACTACTTGGATGCAACCTCTTCATTACCAAGGACGAAGAACTCCCGATTTTTCCAGTTAAACTCACACATTAGTTCTTCTTTTCTACGCCGAAAGCCATCACAAAATTCCTTTTTAAAGGTCATGCGATACCACCCTCGCAATAAGATATCCTCAGGATCACCGTCATACGTTAAATTCCCACCGAACACCCAGCCTGCTACCCAGTCCAATGCTTGCTCACCATCTAGTTGCTCCGCTTCGTCCGCAATTCGCAGGCCACGCCAAATCGATTTTGCTGAAGCAATTTTTTCTTGGAATTCCTGGGAATCTTGCTCCGGCTCCATCAAAATATCGCCAGCCCCCACATTCTCTAGCCACTGTTCAATTTTTAGAAAACTAAAATCATTTCCGTCGATATTCTCAAGTTCGACAGAAAGTCTTGCTAGCATCGGAAATATTTCCAACTGATATTTTGAAAACGATTTAGAAAATAAAGACATTTAAATTTCTCCAAAAACAAGAAAACCAATTAAGCAAAGGTTATCCTTGGCAAAACCTACAGAAATGGCCGCTATGTGATTTTTTACGCATCCTTAGGGGGTGGGCCCCACCCCCTAAGGAAAAATCGCTTAGGGAGCCGGGGGATGCGGTTTGAGGATATCCAGGAGGTTCCTCCGCCCTTGGAGCGCTGGCGGGATGTCGCGCATCACCGCTGCGGCCGAGGCCTCCAGCGCGGCAAGGTGAGCCGCCCTCCCGGCAGCGGTAGCCTCAGCCTGGGCCGAGGCTTGCGCCGCCTGGACCACAGAGGCGGGCGGGGAAACCTCCCCGGCAGCAGCCATCCGGGCCAGCTTCCTGGCCAGGCCCACCGGATTTCCCACGGACCCGTGGGCCATGGCATGGGCCCAGGCCAGACCAGCCCAGCGGGCCTGTTCCTCGCTGGCCTGCCCAAGGTCACAGGCCAGCAGTTCCCGAGCGGCAAGGGGGCCGTCCTGCCCCTCAATTGCCCCAAAAAACGCAACAACAGGCCCTTGTTGTTGTTTTTTTTGATTGTTATTTTGTTCTTGTTCTATTGGGCGTCCCGATTCCGGGTCCGGAATCGGGTCCGAAATCGGAACGCGCCTGTGGATAACTTCTGAGGTAGGCGCGTTCCGATTTCGGGACGCCAAGTATCCATGCGGATTCCCAAGGTATTTGTTAATTTCGTCTGGGCAAATTTGAAATTCGTGCGCGGTGGACCGGTTGCTATCCCCGACCAGCCTCACCTCAATTTTTTTTATCCAGCCCAGATCCAGAAGGCGATCCAAACCAGAGCCCACGAGCCCTTTCCCCGCAATCCCCTCGAGTTCGGCCAGGAGTCGCTTCCGGCTGACCTGCTTAATGCCGGCGGTGTCAAAGTAATCCAGGAGCCCAAGAATCGCAGCGCCTTCCAGGCGCACGGCCCGGACCGCCCAGGCCCGAATCACAAAAAAACGCCCGTCGAAGCCGCGCGGGTGGTCAAGGCGAGATTCATTCATCACCCACCTCCTCCCCGCAGCACACTTTCCGGCGGCGGCCCGGCTTCCCCCCAGTGCTTTCTCCCACCCCAACTTCCTCAGGCACCCAGCCCGACTCTTCTATTCGCTTCGCATATTCCTCGACCAGCGCCGGGGCTGGCACGTACCACCGGGTCCCGTTCCCCTCCCCCCGGGAAACCCGAGGGAGCGGGAACGTGCCATCAAAAATGAGCTGGGAAACGGTGCTCCGGCTTCCCCCCAAAAAAACCCAGGCATCCCGAGCCTTCACGAAGCCCTGCCCAGGAAAAGCCCGGCCCACCGCCCGAGCAGCAAATTCCTTGATATCCATTTTTCATATTTCCATCCTAAGCCTTTGGCTCCGATGGGGGCCCACCCCAGGAGGCAAAGCGAAGGGCACCGAGAAGGCGCCGCAGCCGATCAGGCCGCGAGGTGCCGCGGAGGCCGGAAAAATGGAATAGAAAAATGGGGGGACAACGGAACGGGGCCGGGCAATTCGGCCCGGCACTCCCCAACCAGAAAAGGCCCCTGCTCAAGAGCCGGGGCCACGACATCCACGAGAATCCAGAACACCCCAAGCCCCGCGGGAACCAAAACACCCGCTAGGCCCCCAGCAAAAGCTGCGGCGGCCGCAAAATGGAAAGCAACGGCGAGCACCAAGAAGATCAGCAAAACCCCCGCCACCACGCCAAAGACCGCTCCCCAGCGCCGGGCAGCCAAGCTGCGGGCGGTAAAAATAGTGGGGGTGGGAGTCGAAGTCATGCAAAAACTTTACCCCAGAAATTACCAAAAATCAACACTAACAAACTGTTTTTAAATATGTTTATAGCGATATCATCTACAAACATATTTCCGCCCCCCCGGGGACATTTTGGGGACGAATGCTTGATAAAACTAAATAACCCTTGGGGACAAAACGGGGACAGTTGACGGGAAAAACAGACAAAAAAAGGCCAGCTCCGAAAAGCTGGCCTTTCTTGTAAAGCATTGAAAATGCTATAGAATTTTGGGGCGACATACCGGAATCGAACCGGTGACACCTGGAGCCACAATCCAGTGCTCTACCAACTGAGCTAATGCCGCCATTGAAACTCGTGGCGCGCCCGGCGAGACTCGAACTCACAACCCACGGCTTAGAAGGCCGTTGCTCTATCCGGTTGAGCTACGGGCGCTGGTTTTGTTCGCCGGGAAAGGCACTCTAGTAGCTGCCTGACTTGGTCGGGGTGACAAGATTCGAACTTGCGACCCTCTGATCCCAAATCAGATGCGCTACCAGGCTGCGCTACACCCCGAAGGCTGCGCATTGTACACAGCCCACCCTCCCGGGTCAATGATTGGGGGAAGAAATTTTTCCGCCGGGAGGGAGTGCTTGCGGGTAAGATGCTTTTCTGCTATTAAATCGCATTTTTCCAACGGACCTTCACGAACATGGCTGAAGAATTGCTCCAGAAAAATTTCACGCCCTACGTCCCCAAAAAGGGCGAGGAATACATGAACAGCAAGCAGCTGGCGCATTTCCGCAATATCCTGACCTCCCTGAAGCAAGGGCTGATGGCGGATATCGAGCGTACGGTGCACACCATGCAAGATGAGGCCACGGTTTTTGCCGACCCCAATGATCGGGCCAGCCAAGAAACCGATATCGCGCTGGAATTGCGTAACCGGGACCGGGAACGCAAGCTGATCAAAAAAATTGACGAAACCCTGGCCCGCATCGACGCCGGGGATTACGGCTATTGCGACAAGTGCGGAGAAGAAATCGGCATTAAGCGGCTGGAAGCCCGCCCCACGGCCACCCTGTGCATTGATTGCAAAACCCTGGAAGAACAACGGGAAAAACAGGTCGCCAAATAGGCCCTACCTGCTTAGCCCCACAGCGCGGCCCTGGCCGCGCTTTTTTATTGTCCGAAGGGCGCGAGCCCACGTAGAACACCATCCGCCCCGTGACGCCCCCTTACCGCTCATTCCTGGGCAGCTTAAGGCCGGGAGTTGCCCGAGGCATACCGGTTCCCAGTTAAAAAGCAGCAATAAAAAAGGGCGCCGTAGCGCCCTTTTTCCTATTCCCGAGGGAATTATTGCTGTTGTTGCTGGGCAGCAGCGTTTTCTTCCGCAGCCACGGCCTTCATGGACAGGCGGATACGGCCCTTTTCGTCCGTTTCCAGAACCTTGACCCGAACCACTTGGCCTTCCTTCAGGTAATCGCTGACCGCATTCACCCGTTCGTTGGCGATTTGGGAAATGTGCAGCAGCCCATCCTTACCCGGCAGAACGCTGACGATGGCGCCGAAGTCCAGAATCTTCAACACGGTGCCTTCGTAGATTTTGCCCACTTCCACTTCAGCGGTAATGGCTTGGATACGCTTCTTGGCGGCTTCCGCAGCATCCCCATCGGTGGAGGCGATGGTAATGGTGCCGTCGTCCTGAATGTCGATGGTGGTGCCAGTTTCTTCCGTCAGGGCACGGATCACCGCGCCGCCCTTGCCGATCACGTCGCGGATTTTTTCCGGATTGATCTTCATGGTGTAGAGGCGGGGCGCGTAGGCAGACATTTCCGCCTTGTGGCCGTCCATGGCTTGCTGCATCAGGCCAAGGATGTGCATCCGGCCTTCCTTGGCCTGGGCCAGGGCGACCTGCATGATTTCCTTGGTAATACCTTGGATCTTGATGTCCATCTGGAGGGCGGTCACCCCTTCGGAGGTCCCGGCCACCTTGAAGTCCATGTCGCCCAGGTGATCTTCGTCACCCAGGATGTCGGTCAGCACGGCGAAGCGGTTGCCTTCCTTGATCAGGCCCATGGCGATACCGGCCACGTGGGCCTTCAGGGGCACCCCAGCGTCCAACAGGGAGAGGCAGCCGCCGCAGACGGAAGCCATGGAGGAAGAACCGTTGGATTCGGTGATTTCGGAAACCACCCGCATGGAGTAGGAGAACTCGTCGGCGGGCGGCAGCACGGCCAGCAGGGCCCGCTTGGCCAGACGGCCGTGGCCGATTTCCCGACGCTTGGGAGAGCCCACCCGACCGCATTCGCCGGTGGCGTAGGGAGGCATGTTGTAATGCAACATGAACCGTTCCCGGTATTCCCCGCCCAGGGCGTCGATGATTTGTTCGTCCCGGCTGGTGCCCAGGGTGGAGACCACCAGGGCTTGGGTTTCACCCCGGGTGAACAGGGCGGAACCGTGGGTGCGGGGCAGGACGCCGGTGCGCATGGTGATGGGACGCACGGTGCGGGTATCCCGACCGTCGATCCGGGCTTCACCGGCCAGGATACGACCCCGGACGATGCTGGCTTCCAGTTCAAAGAACAGGTTGCCCACGGTGTTTTCATCGGGGGCCCCGTCGGCGCCGGTGCACAGGGCGGCCAGGGCTTCGGCGCGGATTTCCTTCACCCGTTGGCTACGGGTTTGCTTGCTGGTGATGTGGTAAGCGTCATCCAGCTTGGCCTTGACCAGTTCTTCCAGCTTGGCCACCAGGGCTTGGTCCTTGGCGGGAGGCTGCCAATCCCATTCGGGCTTGCCCGCTTCTTCCACCAATTCGTTGATAGCGTTGATGACGGTCTGCATTTGTTCGTGGCCGAAAACCACGGCGCCCAGCATCACGTCTTCCGGCAGCACCTTGGCTTCCGATTCCACCATCAGCACGGCGGACTGGGTACCGGCCACAACCAGATCCAACTGGCTGTCCTTCAACTGGCTGACCGTGGGATTGACCACGTATTCGCCGTTGATGTAACCCACCCGGGCGGCACCGATGGGGCCGTTGAACGGAATACCGGAAATGGCCAGGGCGGCGGAGGCACCGATCATGGCGGGAATGTCGGAATCCACTTCCGGATTCAGGGACATCACCGTCGCCACCACTTGCACTTCATTGAAGAAGCCGTCCGGGAACAGGGGACGAATAGGACGGTCGATGAGGCGGGAGGTCAGGGTTTCCTTTTCGGAAGGACGGCCTTCCCGCTTAAAGAAACCGCCGGGGATACGGCCGGCGGCATAGAATTTTTCCACGTAATCCACGGTCAGGGGGAAGAAATCCTGGCCGGGTTTGGCTTCCTTGGCACCCACCACGGTGACCAGCACCACGGTATCGTCCATATGGACCATGACGGCACCAGAAGCCTGCCGGGAGACTTCCCCGGTTTCCAGGGTGACCTGATGGCTACCGTAAGTGAAGGTCTTCTTTGCAATAGTGAACATGTTTTCCTTTCTTTCTCTCTTTGTGTCTTTTCGCTGTAGCGCGTGCGCGATTCTACCCCCGGTCGCCGCGCCCGCCTACGCTTTGTCCATATGAAAAGAGCGGCACGGCCAGACGGCCGCCCGCTCTTTATCGCTCAAGCCCAAGCCGGTAGCCGGCAGGGTTGGCAATCCGGGAAATTACTTACGCAGACCCAGACGTTCGATGACGGCACGATACTTATCCGCATCGGTATTCTTCAGGTAGTCCAGGAGCTTACGACGACGGGACACCATGCGCAGCAGACCGCGGCGGGAGTGGTGATCCTTGGAATGTTCCTTGAAGTGGCCGGTCAGATCGTTGATCCGAGCGGTGAGCAGGGCGATTTGCACTTCGGGAGACCCGGTGTCGCCTTGGGCCCGTTGGAAGTCGCCCACGATTTGGGCTTTTTGAGTCGTGCTGATAGACATACGTCAAACTCTCTTTCATGAAACGACGCCGCCCCAGTTTGATAGAGCCAAGCGTCAATTAAAAAAATCCCTACCGGCAAGCCCGGCAAACGAGGGGCGGATTATACCGGTCCCCCGGAAGGAAAGGCAAGGGTTGCCCCCAGCCCCCGAGGGGCTTAAGCCCCCTCTTCCTGACGCAGGAGGCGCTTGGGTTGCAGCACCCCGTCCCGGCATTCCCCAATCCCCAGAAGACGGCCCGCCGGGTCATAGACCCGCAGACGCCCTTCCGGCCCCGGATTGGCCACCCCGTTGCCGTGGGCAAAGCGCAGCACGGCGGCTTCCGACAGAACCACCCGGGGCAAGCCTTGCAGCAGGTAATCCAGGCCCTTGAGGCATTCCGGAGGCGGTGCGTCGGGAAACGCGGCCAGCTGTTCCAAGGTATAGGCCTCCCCCAAGCCCAGCTTGCCCACCCGAGTACGGCGCAGGGCCGTCAGATGGGCGCCGCAGCCCAGGGCCCGGCCCACGTCCTCCGCTAGGGTGCGCACATAGGTGCCCTTGCTACAGGCAACAGCCAGGACGGCGGTGGTGTCGTGAAAATCCACCAGTTTCAGCTCATGGATGGTCACCTCCCGCGGCGCCCGCTCCACTTCAATGCCCGCCCGGGCCAGTTCGTAGAGGGGACGCCCCTCCCGCTTCAGGGCCGAATACATGGGGGGCACCTGCTGAATAAGGCCGAGAAAGCGGGGCAGAACGGCTTCCAGCTGCTCCCGGGTGACCTGGACGGGCCGGGTTTCCAGCACCTCCCCTTCCCGGTCCCCGGTGGTGGTAGTCACCCCCAGGCCTAATTCAGCCAGATAGGCCTTATCCGCCTCCAGCAGATCGGCGGCAAATTTGGTGGCTTCCCCAAAACACAGGGGCAGCAGCCCGGAGGCCAGGGGGTCCAAGGTGCCGGTGTGGCCGGCTTTGGCCGCCGAAAACAAACGACGCGCCTTTTGCAGCGCGTCGTTGGAAGTCATACCGGACGGTTTGTCGAGCAACAACACCCCGTCCACCTGTTTCCAGGTGCGTTTTTGAACCATGCCCTACTCCGGATCGGCCTCGGTATCCCCGTCGCCGCTGATTTCCGCCGCCTGGTCGATGAGGCGGGACAGGCTGGCGCCCCGCTCCAAGGAGGCGTCATAGACGAAATGGAGCTGGGGGGTGGTGTGAATGCGCACCCGCCGGCCCAGCTCCCGCCGCAAAAAGCCGGAAGCCTTGGCCAGCCCCGCCTCCACCTCCGGCAGACGGGAACTGTCCGCCAGGGTGGTGAAAAAGACCTTGGCGTGGGCATAGTCCGGCGTCACCTCCACATCGGTGAGACTGACCATCCCCACCCGGGGGTCTTTGACCTCGGTGCGGAGCAGTTCGGCCAATTCCCGCCGAATCTGCTCGTTGACCCGGTCTTTGCGTGCGAAACCCTTGTTGCCCGGCACTTAGAGACTCCGCGCCACTTCTTGGATTTCGTACACTTCCAGCTGGTCGCCCACTTCGATGTCGTTGAAGCCCTTGAGGGACAGACCGCACTCGAAATTGGCCCGCACTTCCTTGACGTCGTCCTTGAAGCGCTTGAGGGAATCCAGCTCCCCGTCCCAGACCACCACGTGGTTGCGCAGCAGGCGGATGCGGGAGTGGCGATGCACCACCCCTTCCTGGACATAGCAACCCGCAATGGAGCCGATCTTGGAGATGTGATAGACCTGACGGATTTCCACCTGGCCCACCACCTGTTCCCGCTTTTCCGGGGTCAGCATGCCGGAGAGGGCCGCCTTCACTTCATCCACCGCTTCGTAGATCACGTTGTAGTAGCGGATATCCACCCCGAAGGACTCGGCCGCCTTGCGGGCGCCCGCGTCGGCCCGGGTGTTGAAGCCCAGGATCACAGCGTTGGAAGCGGAAGCCAGATTCACGTCGGTTTCGGAAATGGCCCCCACCGCCGCGTGGATCACGCTCACCTTCACCTCGTCGGTGGAAAGCTTGAGCAGGGATTGGACCAGAGCTTCCTGGGAACCTTGTACGTCGGCCTTGATAATCAAGGGCAGGGTCTTCACCTCCCCTTCGCCCATGTGTTCGAACATGGACTCCAGCTTGGCGGCCTGTTGCTTGGCCAGCTTCACTTCCCGGAACTTGCCTTGGCGGAACAGGGCGATTTCCCGGGCCTTGCGTTCGTCGTTGAGGACCATCACCTCTTCGCCGGCCGCCGGCACGTCGGACAAGCCCTGGACTTCCACCGGAATGGAAGGTCCGGCAGATTCGATAGCCTTACCGGTTTCATCCAGCATGGCCCGCACCCGACCCCAGACCCGGCCCACCAGGACGATATCGCCCCGATGCAGGGTACCGGAGGACACCAGCACGGTGGCCACGGCCCCCTTACCCTTGTCCAGACGGGCTTCGATGATCAGCCCCTTGGCCGGCGCTTCCTTGGGCGCCTTCAGTTCCAGGATTTCCGCTTGCAGCAGCACTTGCTCCAGCAATTCATCAATGCCCAGGCCCTTCTTGGCGGACACATGGACGAAGGGAGAATCGCCACCGTATTCTTCCGGCACCACGCCCTCGGCCACCAGTTCCTGCTTGACCCGTTCCGGGTTGGCTTCCGGCTTATCAATCTTATTCACCGCCACCACGATGGGCACATTGGCCGCCTTGGCGTGGTGGATAGCTTCCCGGGTCTGGGGCATCACCCCGTCGTCCGCCGCCACCACCAGAATCACGATATCGGTAGCCTTGGCGCCCCGAGCCCGCATGGCCGTAAAGGCCTCGTGCCCCGGGGTATCCAGGAAGGTAATGGAACCCCGACTGGTCTTCACGTGATAGGCGCCGATGTGCTGGGTAATACCCCCCGCTTCCCCGGCCGCCACCTTGGCCCGCCGGATGTAGTCCAGCAGGGAGGTCTTGCCGTGGTCTACGTGGCCCATGACGGTCACCACCGGAGCCCGAGGCTCCAGCACCAAATCCTTGGGTTCTTCCGCGTTTTCGTCCAGGAAGGCATCCGGATCGTCCAGCTTGGCGGCGAAGGCCTTGTGGCCCATTTCTTCCACCACAATCATGGCGGTTTCCTGGTCCAGCACCTGGTTAATGGTCACCATGGAGCCCATCTTCATCAGGGTCTTGATGACTTCCGTAGCTTTCACGGCCATTTTGTGGGCCAGATCGGCCACGGAAATGGTTTCCGGCACGTGCACATCATGGACGATGGGCTCGGTCGGCACCTGGAAGTTGGAGGAAGAGGAATCGTCCGTATTGCTGTTGTTCCGATTCTTCCGGCCACCGTGCTTGCCACTGCGCCAGCCGCTGCCGCTGTCCCCGCCCCGGGTCTTGATCCCGGCGCGCTTCTTGCCGTCGTCCTTCCAGCCGTCCTTCTTGGCGCCCTTGCCCGCATCGCCAGCCTTGGCATCCTTGTGGGCGCCCTTTTCTTCCGCCGGGGCGGACTTGGTCTTTTGGGCAGCCGCCTGCTTGGCCGCTTCCGCAGCCTTCAGGGCAGCGGCTTTGGTTTCCGCCTC
Source organism: Rhodocyclaceae bacterium (assembly GCA_041907765.1). GTDB lineage: Bacteria > Pseudomonadota > Gammaproteobacteria > Burkholderiales > Rhodocyclaceae > Azospira. Next base: position 15,748 of record JAYRGQ010000013.1, read on the forward strand.
CTGACGCATACGGACCAGATCCGCTTCCCGCTTTTGCTTTTCCCGCAGTTCCTGAGCTTGCCGTTCCAACAGAGCGTGTTGGCGCCGGTCTTCCTCAGCCCGGAAGCGCAATTCGTCTTCGCCGATGATGGCCGCCACGTCCAGCTTGGGACGGACGTGCTTGATCACCCGGCGCTTCGGCGCCTCATGGGTACCTTCCGGCTTCTTGCCGGCAGGAGCGGCCGGAGCCCCTTCGGGGGCCTTGGCCGGAGCTTTTTCCGCCACCGGCGCCTTGGCTTCGGCAGCGGGCTTTTTGGTTTCAACCACCGGGGCTTCCGGAGCCGCCTGAACGGGGGCCTGGGGCGCGGCCACGGGGGCCGGAGCCACCGGGGCTTCCGCCTTAACTTCCGGAGCCACAGGCTCGGCCTTGGCGGCCGGAGCTTCCACCACGGGAGCCGCTTCGGCCACCACCGGGGCTTCCGGTTCCTTGACCGGCGCGGCGTCCTGCACGGGCGCTACCGGGGCAGCCGGAGCAGCCGGGGCTGCGGGAGCGGCAACGCCGGCTTCCTTGGCCTTAGCGGCAGCTTCTTCCGCCGCCACTTCCGCCGGGTCCCGCTTGACCAGAACCCGTTTTTTCCGGACTTCCACCTGCACGGTACGGGTCTTGCCCGTGGAATCCTGAGCCCGGATTTCGCTGGTTTGCTTACGGGTCAGGGTGATCTTGGTCTTGCCCAGGCCATCGCCGTGGGCACGCCGCAGGGATTCCAACAGGCGATTTTTGTCCTGCTCGGAAAGCATGTCATCTGGGGCCGACTTATCCACACCGGCTTTTTTCAGCTGCTCTAGCAGCATGTCCGCCGGCATTTTTAACTCGGCGGCGAATTGGGAAACGCTGGTTTGCGCCATCTCTACTCCACTCCCTTCCCGCTTACTCGAACCAATGCGAACGGGCGTTGGTAATCAGTTTCTTGGCCCGTTCCTCATCGATACCGCACATGTCCGTCAGTTCATCCACGGCCAGGTCGGCAAGGTCATCGCGGGTTTTCACTCCGTTAGCGGCCAACTTGGCTGCCAAGGGCTTATCCATGCCTTCCAGGGACAGCAGGGCTTCCTCCACCCCGTCCAGCTGTTCCTCGGTCACAATCGCCTCGGTGAGCAATACGTTGCGGGCACGATTGCGCAACTCATTCACCGTCTCTTCGTCAAAAGCTTCGATTTCCAGCATTTCGGCAAGGGGCACGTAAGCGATTTCCTCCAGGGTGGAAAAACCTTCTTCCACCAGGAGGCTGGCCACATCTTCATCCACGTCCAGCTTTTCCATGAACAGCAGACGGGTGGCAGCGGTTTCCGCTTCCACCTTCTTTTCCGACTCTTCCTGGGTCATCAGATTGATGTTCCAGCCGGTGAGTTCGGAAGCCAGGCGGACGTTTTGACCGCCCCGACCGATGGCGATGGCCAGATTGGCCTCATCCACCACCACATCCATGGAATGCTTTTCTTCGTCCACCACGATGGAATGGACTTCCGCCGGAGCCAGGGCGCCGATCACGAATTGGGCCGGGTCCTGGGACCAGAGGATGATATCCACCCGTTCCCCCGCCAGCTCATTGGTCACCGCCGTCACCCGGGTGCCCCGCATCCCCACACAGGTGCCGATGGGATCGACCCGGGGATCGTTGGACTTCACGGCAATCTTGGCCCGCACCCCCGGATCCCGGGCAGCGCCCTTGATTTCCATGAGGCCGTCGTCGATTTCCGGCACTTCCAGTTCGAAGAGCTTGACGATAAATTCGGCAGCGGTCCGGGAAAGGATCAGCTGGGGACCCCGGGCATTGCGATCCACCCGCAGCAGGAAGGCCTTGACCCGGTCACCGACCCGGAGGTTTTCCTTGGGGATCATCTGATCCCGGGGCAGCAGGGCTTCGATCTTGCCGGATTCCACAATGGCATTGCCCCGCTCGATGCGCTTGATGGTACCGGTCACCAGGTGTTCCTTGCGTTCCAGGAAGTCGTTCAGGATTTGTTCCCGCTCCGCTTCCCGGATTTTTTGCAGAATCACCTGTTTGGCGGCCTGGGCGCCGATACGACCGAAATCGATGGGCTCCAGAGTTTCCTCGAGCACATCACCGACTTCCACCTCCTGATCCTCTTCCTTGGCTTCGGACAGGGGCTTTTCGTTGAATTCGTTCACATACTCTTCATCGGCCACCACATGCCAAAGACGGAAGGACTCAAATTCCCCGGTCACCCGGTCAATCGCCACCCGCACTTCGGCTTCGTCGTTGATCCGCTTCTTGGTGGCGGAAGCCAGGGCGGATTCCAAGGCGGAGAACACCACGTCCTTGGCTACATTTTTTTCCCGTGCCAGCGCATCCACCAGCAGCAAAATTTCGCGGCTCATTCCGTAAACCTCCTCACTCGCACCGACTAATCGAACTTAGGCACTAACCGGGCCTTATCAATATTGCCCGGCTCCAGAGACACTTCCAGCGTCTCCGGGGCTCCCTTGCCACCGTTCTTTTCCATTAAGCGTACGCAAACCTTCCCGTCGCGCAACCCCAGGAGCTCACCGTCAAAATTGCGACGATTGTCCTGGGCAACACGCAGGCGGATATGCACCTCCTGACCGGCGAAACGCTGGAAATCCTCCAGCTTTTTCAGCGGCCGATCCAGACCGGGCGAAGAGACTTCCAGCCGGTCATAATCCACGTCCTCCACGGCGAACAGGCGCGTCAGCTGATTGCTGACAGCCGCGCAATCCTCCACATCCACCCCCCGCTCCTTGGCAGGGTTGTCGATGAAGACGCGAATCAGGCGCCCCCGAGGGGAAAGTTCCAGGTCCACCAACTCGTATCCCAGGCCGGTGACCGTTTTTTCGATTAATTCGTGAAGGTCCATGCGCTACAAATAAAAAATGGGCGTAACGCCCACCTTGAAAAGAGCCCCACCCAAATAGGCGGGCCGATGAAAACTTTTGAATTATAGCGGAAAATTACCCCCCGGTAAATGGCGGAGCCGCTTTCCCGAGCCAGCTCCGCCCCACCCGAGGGCAATACGACCCCGGCCTCAGCGACGCTTGTTTTTATCCCGCAGGGGGGTGATTTTCGGTACCGGTAGTCCGAAATCCCCCATTAGCTTGGCCACTTCCACCTCGGTCAATTCCCGCACCTGGCCCCGCTTCAGGTTGGAGGGCAGGACAAAGGGACCGTAGCTGAGGCGAATCAGGCGGCTCACCGTGGCGCCCACGGCCTCGAACATGCGCCGCACTTCCCGGTTCCGCCCTTCAAAAAGGCTAACCCGGTACCAGTGGTTGGCCCCCTGGCCGCCCCCGTCCTCCAGGGTGGCGAACTGGGCCACCCCGTCTTCCAGTTCCACCCCCTGGGTGAGCTGGGCCAGGGCCTCCGGCTCCATTTCCCCCAGCACCCGGGCCGCGTATTCCCGGCGCAGATTGTAGCGGGGGTGCATGAGCCGATTGGCCAGTTCCCCGGAGGTGGTGAAAAGCAGCAGGCCGCTGGTGTTGTAGTCCAGCCGGCCAATGGCGATCCAGCGGCCGCCCCGCATCCGGGGCAACGCATCAAAGACGGATTCCCGCCCTTCCGGGTCAGCCCGGGAAACAATCTGGCCTTCCGGCTTGTGGTACAGAATCACTCGAGGCACCCGGCTGGCGGCAAATTTCAGATTCACCAGACGGCCGTTCACCTTGACCCGATCCCCGGGGGAAACCACCTGACCCAGGGTCGCAGTCTCCCCGTTCACATTCACCCGACCGGCGGTAATCCATTCTTCCATTTCCCGGCGGGACCCCACGCCGCTCTGGGCCAGGAGCTTGTGCAGCCGTTCCGGCTTGTCTTCTGCTGCCAGGGCCACACCGCCCCGCCCTCCGGCCCGGGCACCGGAACGCCCCAGGGCGGGTCGTCCCCGGCGGGTCGGCGCGGAGGATTCAGCGGCGGCTTCTGGCGCCTCAGCACGACCGCGCCGTTCCACCCATTCCTCGTCGTCATCCCAATCCTGGGCGGGGGGCGGAGCCACCGGACGGCGCCGACCCCGACCGCCGGGCAAGGATTCCCGGGGCTGGGGCGGCTGGAAGCGGGCGGGGGATTTACCCCCCGTGGCGCGCCGTCCGCCCCGGACTTCCTCCGCCCCCTCCTGGCGTGCCGCCCCCCGGCCCCGGGGCGCCTTGCCCCGCCCGGCTCCCTGGCCCTCAGTACGGGGGGAAGCGGACTTGGGGGCGGCCGGGCGTTTTTTACGGTCAGATTGATTGGGCATCGTTTAATTCCAGGGTTTGATTGAGTTGGTCCAAGGGCGGCAATTCGGTCAGGCTGCGCAGGCCCAGGTCATCGAGAAACTTGCGGGTAGTGGCATAGAGGGCGGGCCGCCCCGGGGTATCCCGGTGCCCCACCACATCCACCCAGCCCCGCTCTTCCAGGGCTTTAACCACCTGGGTGGCCACGGTCACCCCCCGGATGTCTTCAATATCCCCCCGGGTCACGGGCTGACGATAGGCAATAATGGCCAGGGTTTCCAGAACCGCCCGGGAATAGCGGGGCGGCTTTTCCGGGTTAAGGGCGTCAATATAGGGCAAGTACTCTGCCCGGGTGCGAAAACGCCAGCCACTAGAGAGTTGCACCAGTTCCACCGGACGCTCCGCCCACTCCTCCCGCAGTTCATCCAGCAGCTTGCGCAACACGTCCGGCGCCAGTTCCCCATCGAACACCTGACGCAATTCGGCGGTGCTCAGGGCCTGGGGCGTGGACAGCAGAATCGCCTCCAGCACCCGCTTGGTTTCCGCCGGATTAGACGGTAATCGGGGCATCATCGTCTCCTTCTTCCATGCCATCCCCCCATTCTTCCGGAGGTGGCGGCTCCGCTTCCTCGCCCCGGGAGAGGCGCACATAGATGGGGGCGAAGGCCTCCACCTGGCTGATGCGCACCAGCCGTTCCCGGGCCAGCTCCAGCATGGCGATGAAATGTACCACCAGGCCGGGGGCGCCCATGGCCGGATCGAAGAGCCGGACAAATTCCACAAAGCCTTCCGCCGCCTGCAGCTGGCGCAGGATGATGCCCATATGCTCCCGCACCGAGAGCTCTTCCCGCTGGATGCGGTGAGCGGTATGCAGCTTGGCCTGGCGCAAAATGCCCAGCCAGGCCTGGCGCAGGTCTTCCATGCTCACTTCGGGCAGGCGCCGCACCAGGGATTTTTCCACCAGGGTTTCCACCCAGAAAAAATCCCGCTCGGCGTGGGGCTGTTCGTTGAGACGCACCGCCGCCAGCTTCATCTGCTCGTATTCGATGAGGCGCCGCACCAGTTCGGCCCGGGGATCTTCCACCTCGTCCCCTTCCACCTCCTTGGGCCGGGGCAGCAACATGCGGGACTTAATTTCGATGAGCATGGCCGCCATCACCAGATAGTCTGCCGCCAGCTCCAGATTCTGGCTGCGCATGGCCTCCACGTATTCCAGATACTGGGCCGTGAGGGGGGCCATAGGAATATCCAGAACGTTGATATTGGCCTTGCGAATCAGGTACAGCAACAGATCCAGGGGCCCTTCAAAGGCGTCCAGCATCACCGCCAGGGCATCCGGCGGAATGTAGAGATCCAGGGGCAGCTGTTCCAGGGGCTGGCCGTAAACCCGGGCGATGGGGTCGTGCTCCTGGACGGCCAGCTCCCCCGCCGCTGCGGAAGCCACCACGTCAGGACTGGCGTTGCTACTCATGGAGGGCTTCCCCAGGGCAGAAAGGCAAGGGGGCGCAGGCCGCAGGCATCAGCGATAGCTGATGCCCATGGCTTCCCGCACGTCCGCCATGGTCTCCCGAGCCAGGCGGCGGGCCTTATCGTTGCCATCGGCCACGATGTCCCGCACCAGGGCCGGGTTGTCCAGATAGGTCTGGGCCCGCTCCCGCATGGGCGCCTGTTCCCGGAGAATGCCGTCGATCACCGGCTGCTTGCATTCAATACAGCCGATGCTGGCGGAGCGGCAGCCCTGGCACAGGGTTTCCCGGGTCGCCGCATCCGTATATACCTGATGCAAGGCCCACACCGGGCACTTGGTGGGTTCCCCCGGATCGGTGCGACGCACCCGGGCCGGGTCGGTGGGCATGCGCTTCACCTTGGTGGCCACGGAAGCCCCGTCTTCCCGCAGGGTAATGGCGTTGCCGTAGGACTTGGACATTTTCTGACCGTCCAGGCCCGGCATACGGGAGGCTTCGGTGAGCAGGGCTTCCGGTTCCACCAGAATGGTTTTGCCCGTGCCTTCCAGATAGCCGGTGAGGCGCTCCCGATCCGCCTGGGACAGGCTCTGGGCTTCGCCCAGCAGGGCCCGCCCCTGGGCCACCGCCTCCCCGTCTCCCTGTTCCTGGAAGCGGGCCCGCAGTTCTTCAAAATGCTTGGCGTTTTTGTTGCCCAGCTTTTTCAGGGCAGCCTTGGCCTTGGTTTCGAAATCCGCTTCCCGGCCATAGAAATGGTTGAAGCGCCGGGCCGTTTCCCGGGTGAATTCCAGGTGGGGCAACTGGTCTTCCCCCACGGGCACCTTGCCCGCCCGGTAGATCAGGATGTCCGAAGACATGAGCAGGGGATAGCCGAGAAAGCCGTAGGTGGACAGGTCCCGATCCTTGATCTTGGCCTGTTGGTCCTTGTAGGTGGGCACCCGTTCCAGCCAGCTCAAGGGCATCATCATGGACAGGAGCAGATGGAGTTCCGCATGTTCCAGCACCTGGGACTGGATGAAGATGGTAGCCAGCTTGGGGTCCACCCCGGCGGCCAGCCAGTCAATGACCATGTCCCAGGTATTCTGCTGAATGGTCTGGGGGGTTTCGTAGTGGGTGGTCAGCGCGTGCCAGTCCGCCGCGAAAAAGAGGCAGTCGTGGTCATGCTGCAACTGCACCCAGTTCTTCAAAACTCCGTGATAGTGACCCAAATGCAGGGCGCCCGTGGGGCGCATCCCGGAAAGAACCCGATCCGCGTACATAGTGATTGTCTTTGCCTAGGCGTGAAAATTGAAAATGAGGGCGAGCAGGAAGCGCATCAGGCCCATGAGCGGATTGAGCACCGCGCTCAATACCCCGGTAAACAGCAGGAGCAACAGCAGGGGAAACCCCCAGGGCTCGATGCGGGAAAAAGCAATGGCCTGACGAATGGGCAGCAGGCTCACCAGAATGCGCCCCCCGTCCAGGGGCGGCAGGGGCAGGAGATTGAGGAGCATCAAGGCCACATTGATATCCATGCCGATATCCGCCATTTTCAGCATGGGCAGGGTGTAGGCCGTTTCCGGCAGCACCTGGGCCAGCTTGAAGAGCAGGCCCCAGGCCAGGGCCATGAACAGGTTGGCGGCGGGCCCGGCAGCGGCCACCCAGAGCATGTCCTGCTTGGGGCGGCGCAGACGGGAAAAGTCCACGGGCACCGGCTTGGCCCAGCCAAACAGCAGGCTGGCCCCGGAGAGCAGGAGAATCACCACCGGCACCAGCACCGTTCCCACCGGATCAATGTGACGCAGGGGATTGAGGCTGATACGCCCTTCCCTATCCGCCGTCCGATCGCCGAAAAAACGGGCCGCATAGCCATGGGCCGCCTCGTGGAGCGTAATGGCGAAAATCACGGGCAGAGCCGCGATGGCGATGATCTGGATCAGGGAGTCCATGCAGGCAACCGGAAGGAAAGAAGCGATTCTACCAGAGGGGTCCGGAGATTCAGCGCAGCCCGAAGGGTGCCAGGGGGCCCCGTCCGGCCCGGATGAGTTCTGGCGTGCCACCGGTCAGGTCAATCACCGTGGTGGCCTCCGTGCCGCAATGGCCCCCGTCCAGGATCAAATCCAGCTGGTCGTCCAGGCGATCCTGGATTTCCCAGCCTTCGGTCAGGGGTGCTTCTTCCCCGGGCAAAATAAGGGATGAGGTCAGCAGGGGTTCCCCCAGTTCCTCCAGCAAGGCCAGGGCCAGGGGATCGTCCGGCACCCGCAGGCCAATGGTCTTACGCCGGGCATGGAGCAGGCGCCGGGGCAGTTCCTTGGTGCCTTCCAGGATAAAGACGTAACTTCCCGGGGTGGCGGCCTTAAGCAAGCGGTATTGGGCGTTATCCACCCGGGCATAGCGGGCAATTTCGGACAAATCCCGGCACATCAGGGTGAGATGGTGCCGGTCATCCAGCCCCCGCAGGCGGCGCAGCCGATCCATGGCGTCCTTGTCCCCCGTATGGCACCCCAGGGCGTAACAACATTCCGTGGAAAAGGCGATGAGACCGCCATTGCGCACCACCTCCGCCGCCTTGGCGATGAGCCGGGGTTCCGGGTTTTCAGGATGGAGATTGTAGTATTGGGCCATAAGCCAAGGGGCCGCCCCCGCAGGAACGGCCCAAAAAGAGGGAAAAGAATCAGTCGAACCAAGTCCAGACCGGAATCAGGTCTGCCGGCAAGGGGCCAATGCGGCCCAGATCCACATAGCTTTCCTCCGGACCGTGAAAATCCGAGCCCAGGGAAGCGAGAAAGCCGTATTGACGGGCATAGCGGGCGTATTGAAGGATCTGGTCCGGGGTATGGCTACCGGACACCACTTCCACCCCCGAGCCGCCCACATCCTTGAACTGGCCGAGGAAACGGCGCATTTCCACGTTAGAAATGCGGTACCGGCCCGGGTGGGCAACCACCGCCACACCCCCCGCCCCGTTAATCCAGGTCACCGCATCTTCCAGGCTGGCCCACTGGTGCTCCACATAGCCGGGCTTGCCCGGGGTCAGATAGCTTTCAAAGACCGCGTGCACATCCTTGCATATGCCGATTTCCACCAGGTAGCGGGCAAAATGGGCCCGGGAAATGAGGCTGGGATTGGCCGCGTATTTCATGGCCCCCTCCAACACCCCGTGGATGCCGATTTTATCCAGGGCCTCCGCCATGCGCTGGGCCCGGGCTACCCGCCCGGAGCGGATCGCCGCCAGCCCCTGGTTGAGGCGGGCCTCTTGGCGGTCAAAGCCCAGCCCCACAATGTGGATGGAGGTGGATTCCCATTGGATGGAAATTTCCACCCCATTAATGAGCCGCAGGCCCACTTCCCCGGCCGCTTTCTCCGCCGCCGCCAAGCCGTCCAGATCATCGTGGTCGGTCAAGGCCAGCATGGTCACCCCATTGCCCTGGGCGCGACGCACCACCGCCTCCGGTGCCAGCAAACCGTCTGAAGCGGTGGAATGACAATGCAAATCCCAGGGAGAAGCCAAGGTCGCCATACGATCCGTCAAAGAAAATAAGAGTTAATCATAGCACGTCGGGGGAGCAAAAATAATGCCAAAGTCATCATAAAAGCCTTTTCGCCCCCCTTTTTCCGGCCCCAGGTGCCATCTTCCTTCGACCAATACCAGCCCCCTAAGTTTTCCCTCCCCTTTTCGCCCCTGCTTTTTCCTCCCCCTGAAAAACAAAAAAGCCGGACAAGCCGGCTTTTTCGGGAAAGCAAAGAATTTCAGTCTTCCATCTGGCTTTGCAGATAGTTCTGAAGGCCCACCTTGTGGATCAAATCCAGCTGGGTTTCCAGCCAATCCACATGCTCCTCTTCACTTTCCAGAATCTCGGAAAGCAAATCCCGGGTAACAAAATCGCTCACCGACTCACAGTGGGCGATGGCTTCCCGCAGCAGGGGAATGGCCGCCTGTTCCAGCTTCAGGTCGCAGGCCAGCATTTCCGCCGGGGCTTCCCCGATGAACAGCTTATTGAGCTGTTGCAGATTAGGCAGTCCTTCCAAAAACAGGATGCGCTCGATGAGGCGATCTGCGTGTTTCATTTCGTCAATGGACTCATGATATTCATGGTCGTTGAGTTTCTTCAGCCCCCAGTTTTTGTACATGCGGGCATGGAGAAAATACTGATTGATCGCCGTCAGTTCGTTGGTCAGCGCCTTGTTCAGAAATTGCAGAACCTTTTTATCGCCTTTCATGGCCGCCTCACCCAAAAGTGGTCAAGGCTTCAGCCTAGCATAGACGATAGACGGGAGAAAACGGCCAGCAAGCACCAGGGTTTTCAGGGCCCTGGGCCCCTCAGCGCCGCTCACAGGGGCCATTACATTCCCGGCAGGGGGAAGGCGCTTCGCCCCGCAGCTGTTGGCGGATTTCCCGGGCGCATTTGCCGCAGCCCTGCCCCACCCCCAACTGCTGGCGCAGTTGCTGATAGCTGGTGGCGCCGGCCGCTACGGAGGAGGCAATCTGGCCTTCGGTCACGCCATTGCAAACACAGACATACATGATGGGACTCCCAGAGCAAACTCACTAATGAGAATTATTATCGACAAATCGAATAGATGCAAGTAATTCTCAATAAGCTCCAAAAATCCTCCTTGCAAGCCGCTCCGGCACTGGGTTATAGTCCGCCCCGCAAACGGGAGAGCGCGGCTTTTTGGGCCGCCGCCGAAGGCGCAATCCATTCATTGCTCAACCCGAAATCGCTCAGGCACAAGGACCGTTTGCAGCGTAAAGAACTCTGGAGAGCGATGGGCCCGGCCCATCCACCGAAGGGGGCAAGCGGGGGTCCCGCAGTACGGACATGGCCATCAGGCGGTGTCGGGGACGAACCGAAACACTCTCAGGTTGTAGGACAGAGGGGTGAGCCGGAAACCGTCAGGTTTTCGGCTCACCCCTTTTTCGTTTTCAGAAACGGCATTAATGGCCGTAGCCAAAGGACTGATATGACGAAACAAACTGTCCTCAACGCCGCCCATCGGGCCCTCGGGGCCAAGATGGTGGATTTCGGCGGCTGGGATATGCCCCTCCACTACGGCTCCCAGATTGAGGAACACCACGCCGTACGTCGGGAATGCGGGATGTTCGACGTTTCCCACATGTGTGCCGTGGATGTGAGTGGGCCAGACGCCCACGCCTTCCTCCTGCGCCTCATCGCCAACAACGTGGATAAGCTGCAACGCCCGGGCAAAGCACTCTACAGCGCCATGCTGACCCCCAGCGGCGGGGTGGTGGACGATCTGATCGTGTACCTCCAAGGAGAAAACCGCTACCGGGTGGTTATCAACGCGGGCACCGCCGACAAGGATCTGGCCTGGATGGCCGAGCGTCTGGGGGAATGGCATCTGGACGTGAGTCTGGTGCCCCTCCGGGAAGGCCCCCGGGCCGTGGCCATGATCGCGGTGCAAGGCCCCCAAGCCAAAGCCAAGGTCTGGCAAGTCATTCCCCAGGCCCAAGCGGCCACGGAAAATCTGCCCCCCTTTTTCGGCGTCCAAGTGGGCCCCTGCTTCCTGGCCACCACCGGCTACACCGGGGAAGAGGGCTTTGAAATCACCCTGCCCGCCGCCGATGCGGCCCCCTTCTGGCAAGCCCTGCTGGACGCGGGGGTCAAGCCCTGCGGCCTGGGCGCCCGGGACACCCTGCGCCTGGAAGCGGGCATGAACCTTTACGGCCAGGATATGAGCGAAACCGTCTCCCCCCTGGACGCAGGCCTGGCCTGGACCGTGGATATGAATAGGGACCGGGATTTTGTCGGCAAGGCCGCTCTCCAGGCCCAGGGCCAGCAAGCCCGTTTCCTGGGGCTGCGCCTCCTGGACCGGGGCGTGCTGCGGGCTCACCAGACCGTCCATACCCCCCAGGGGGACGGAGAAATCACCAGTGGCACCTTCTCCCCCACCCTGGAAGTCTCCATCGCCTTAGCCCGCCTGCCCATGAGCACCCAGGTGGGAGACACAGTGGAAGTGGACGTGCGGGGTAAGCGCCTCAAGGCCCTGGTGGTCAAGCCCCCCTTCGTGCGCCACGGCAAAGCCCTGATTTAGACCCTAGCCCCGGCCCGGCCCGCCGCCGGACCAGGCTTTTCCCCATTACATTCATTACCAAATTATTCTTTTCCTGGAGAATCCCATGTCCCTTATTCCCGCCGACCTGAAATACACCAAGAGCCACGAATGGGTGCGCGTCGAAGCCGACGGCAGCCTGACCGTGGGCATTACCGAACACGCCCAGGAACTGCTGGGCGACCTGGTCTTTATTGAGCTCCCCGAAGTGGGCGCCCATCTGGAAGCCGACAAGGAAACCTGCGTGGTGGAATCGGTGAAAGCCGCCGCCGACGTGTACGCCCCCGTGGCCGGCACCGTGACCGAAACCAACCCGGCCCCGGTGGATGCCCCCGAACAGGTGAATCAAGACCCCTACGGCAACTGGCTGTTCAAGATGCAGCCAGACAACGGGGCCGATCTGGGGGGCCTGCTGGACGCGGCCGCCTACCAACAGCTGGCGGATAGCGAATAAATCCCCGCCGGGCCGCCCGCCCTTCTTGCCTTGGGCGGCCCCCCTCCGACGCCCCCTGCCCGGCTCCGGCCGAAACAGGGCGCGCCTCTTGGTGATTTTCCCAGGACATTTTCATGACCTCCCTCATGCAACAACCCCTCTCCGCCCTGGAGCAGCAGGACGAGTTCATCGCTCGTCACGTGGGCTCTGGCGCCGCGGACCGGGACGCCATGCTGGCCGCCATCGGCGTCCCCAGCCTGGACGCCCTGATCGAGCAAACCGTACCGGCGGCCATTCGCCTGCCCCAGGACCTGCCCCTGCCTGAACCCCGACGGGAACACGAGGCTTTAAGCCAGCTCCGCGCCATGGCCCGAAAAAACGTGGTGCACCACTCCCTCATCGGCCAGGGCTACCACGACACCCTCATGCCCGCCGTCATTCGCCGCAATGTGCTGGAAAACCCGGGCTGGTACACGGGCTATACCCCCTACCAGGCGGAAGTGGCCCAGGGCCGTCTGGAAGCCCTGCTCAACTACCAGCAAATGGTCATGGACCTCACCGGTCTGGACCTGGCCAACGCCTCGTTGCTGGATGAAGCCACGGCGGCGGCGGAAGCCATGACCATGGCCCGGCGCCTGAGCAAGAGCGCTTCCAACCGCTTTTTCGTGGATCAGGCCTGTTTCCCCCAGACCATGGACGTGGTCAAAACCCGGGCCGGTTTCTTTGGCTACGAGCTGATTTTCGGGCCGGCGGAAGAAGCCGCCACGGTGGACGTATTCGGCGCCCTGCTCCAATACCCGGACGACCGGGGCGAGGTGCGGGATCTGTCCCCGGTCATCGCCGCCCTTCAGGCCAAGGGGGCGATCGCCGCCGTGGCCGCCGACCTCCTGGCCCTGGTGCTGCTCAAATCCCCCGGCGCCATGGGGGCGGACATTGCCCTGGGTTCGGCCCAGCGCTTCGGCATTCCCCTGGGCTTCGGCGGCCCCCACGCCGCCTATTTCGCCTGCCGGGACGCCCACAAGCGTAGCGTGCCGGGCCGCATCATCGGGGTGTCCGTGGATGCCCGGGGCAACCGGGCCCTGCGCATGGCCCTGCAAACCCGGGAACAGCACATCCGCCGGGAAAAGGCCAACTCCAACATCTGTACCTCCCAGGTGCTGCTGGCCAATCTGGCGGGCATGTACGCGGTCTATCACGGGCCCCAGGGCCTGCGCACCATCGCCACCCGCATCCACCGCCTGGCGGCCATCCTGGCCCGGGGCCTGGAAAAGGCCGGGCTCAAGGTGCTCACCCGCCAGTTTTTCGACACCCTGCGGGTGGAACTGGGAGCCAAGGCCATTACGGTGCTGCAAGCCGCCCGGGAGGCGGGTTACAACCTGCGCCTGGTGGAAGGGGGACAGCTGGCCATCGCCCTCAATGAAAAGACCACCCGGGACGACGTGACCCGGCTGCTGGCCCTCATTTCCGGGGTGAAGATGGAAGTGGCCACCCTGGACGCCCAGGTGGCGGCCCAGGACCCCAGCCTGCCCGACGCCCTGCTGCGCCGGGACGACATCCTGGCCCATCCCGTGTTCCACCGTTACCACACGGAACACGAAATGCTGCGTTATCTGCGCCAGTTGCAAAACAAGGATCTGGCCTTGGATCAGGCCATGATTTCCCTGGGCTCCTGCACCATGAAGCTCAATCCCACCAGCGCCATGGAGCCCATCACCTGGCCCGAATTCGCGGACATTCACCCCTTCGCCCCCTTGGATCAGGCCCAGGGCTATGTGGAAATGATCCGGGGCTTGCAGGATTGGCTGAAGACCCTCACCGGCTTTGATGCGGTGAGCCTCCAGCCCAATTCCGGGGCCCAGGGGGAATACGCCGGGCTGGCCGTCATTCGCCGCTATCAGGCGGCCCAGGGCCAAAGCCATCGGGACGTGTGTCTGATTCCCAAATCCGCCCACGGCACCAATCCGGCCTCCGCCCACATGGCGGGTCTGGAAGTGGTGGTGGTGGAATGCGACCCCCACGGCAACGTGGATGTGGCGGACCTGGAAGCCAAGGCCCGGCAATACGGGGACCGGCTCGCCTGCCTGATGATCACCTACCCCTCCACCCACGGGGTGTTCGAGGCGGCCATCAAGGACATCTGTGACATCATCCACCGCCACGGCGGCCAGGTGTATATGGACGGGGCCAACCTCAATGCCCAAGTGGGCCTCACCGCCCCGGGCTTCATCGGCGCCGACGTCTCCCACATGAACCTGCACAAGACCTTCGCCATTCCCCACGGAGGTGGCGGACCGGGGGTCGGGCCCATCGGCGTCAAGTCCCATCTGGCGCCCTTCCTGCCCGACCATACGGTGCAGGCCACCGGTCCGGCGGAACGGAAGAACAAGGGCCAGGGCGCGGTGGCTGCCGCCCCCTTCGGCTCCGCTTCCATTCTGCCCATTTCCTGGATGTACATCGCCATGCTGGGAGGCCGGGGGCTCAAGGCCGCCACCCAGGGGGCCATCCTCAATGCCAACTATGTGGCCAGCCGCCTGGCGCCCCATTACCCCATTCTTTACGTGGGGTCCCAGGGACGGGTGGCCCACGAGTGCATTCTGGACATCCGGGAGATTAAGGCCAGCAGCGGTATCAGCGAATCGGACATCGCCAAGCGGCTCATGGACTATGGCTTCCACGCCCCCACGGTGAGCTTCCCGGTAGCCGGCACCCTGATGGTGGAACCCACGGAATCGGAAGCCAAGGTGGAACTGGACCGTTTCGTGGAAGCCCTGATCGCCATTCGGGAAGAAATCCGCCAGGTGGAAACCGGGGTCTGGCCCAAGGACAACAACCCCTTGAAGCACGCCCCCCACACCCAGGCCGATCTGGCTGACCAGGTCTGGGAACGGCCCTACAGCCGGCAGGTGGCCTGCTTCCCCACCCCCTGGGTGGCGGCCCATAAGTTCTGGCCCACGGTGAACCGGATCGACGACGTGTACGGTGACCGGCACCTGTTCTGTTCCTGCGCCCCGGTGGAGGATTATCGGAAATAGGGCAGTACAGGCGGGAAACGGCTTCCCCGTTTCCTCCCCAGGCCGGGTGGCGCTATGCTTCGGGCAGGCGGCACCCGGCCTTTTTTATGGGCACCCGGTCTCCGGACCCAAACTTGGTACCCGGCCCCCGCCCTCCCTTTTTCCCTTTCCACGAGGCTCCTCATGGCACCCCAAAACCTCATCCTCACCGTCATTGGCGACGACCGACCCGGCCTGGTAGAGCGGCTTGCCGCCGCCATCAGCGCCTACGGCGGCAACTGGGAACAGGCCTCCATGTCCCGTCTGGCGGGCAAATTCGCCGGCATTGTGCAAATCAGCGTTGCCGGGGACAAGGCAGCGGCCCTGGGCCAGGCCCTGGACGAGCTGGAAGGCCTGAACATCACCCAAACCACCGCCGGACAGGCCCCGACGGACGGGGGCCAGCGCCTTACCCTGTCCCTGGTGGGCCATGACCGCATCGGCATCGTCCAGGAAGTGTCCCAGGTGTTGGCGGAACAGGGGGTCAATGTGGAGCAGCTCAACACCTACACCGCCAGCGCTCCCATGTCCGCCGAGCCCCTCTTCCACGCCGAGGCCGAACTCCTGGCCCGGGCCGATCTGGATCTCTCGCAGCTCATCGACGCCCTGGAGCAGCTCTCCAATGATTTGATGGTGGAAATCCGCCTCAACCAAACCCTGCAAAGCCCCCGGGCCTGATCCCGGAGTGGGGCCCGGTCTGACCGGGCCCAGGCTTTTTCCCCGCCCTACTTTCGCCCCACCATGTCCCAACTTTTTCAAATGAATATGCCCAAGTACCCGGAATGCTGGGAAACCTGCGGCAATTGCGCCCAGGGCGAAGTTTTCGTCCTGGAAATGCTGGTCGCCCCCGGGGACCATGTGGCGGAGGACGACAACGTGCTCACCCTGGAAACGGGCAAGGTAGCCCTGGATATTCCCAGCCCCCGGGCGGGCACGGTCCAGGAAGTGTTCATGGGCGCTGGCGATAAGCCCGCAGAAGGGGCGCCCATCCTCACCCTGGTCCTGGACTAGGCCCCCATGGCCGTACCGCCGCCCTCGGGCAACCCGGCTCCCCCAAGCGCCCCTTCTGGAGCCGATCTGGAGCCGGCCCCCGCTGTCTCCCCCGTCCCTTCTTGGAAGGAAGGGGACTGTGGGGGAAACACCCGCTGGTGGCGCCTGCTGGTCCTCCATGGGCTGGCCCTGGTACTCCTGGCCCTCTGGGCCTGGCAGCGCAACCAGCCCGTGGCCCTGCCCCAGGTGCCGGCCGCCTCGGCCAAGCTCCAATGTGTGTCCTATTCCCCCTACCACCTGGCGGGCCAGTCCCCCCTGGACCCGTCCTTTGTCGCCCCCCCAGCCCAGATCGCCGCAGACCTGGCCCGGCTGGCCCCCCTGACCCGCTGCGTGCGCATCTACTCCGTGGCCCAGGGCCTGGATCAGGTGTTGCCCCAGGCCCGGCGCCTGGGGCTGAAAGTGCTGCTGGGGGCCTGGATCAGCGCCGACCGGGCCCGTAACGCCCAGGAACTGGACCGGGCCATTGCCCTGGCCAACGCCTATCCGGACACGGTGCAAGCCCTCATCGTGGGCAACGAGGTCCTGCTGCGCCGGGAATTACGGGAAGGGGAACTGGCCCAGCTGCTCTTGACCGCCAAAGCCCGAACCCGGGTGCCCGTCACCTATGCGGATGTGTGGGAATTTTGGCGGCGCCACCGGGGCCTGGAAGGAGCGGTGGATCTGGTCACCGTCCATATTCTGCCCTTCTGGGAAGACCAGCCCGTGCCCGACCGCCAGGGCGTGGCCCATGTGGCCCATATCCTGGCCCTGCTGGGGCAGGAATTTCACAAGCCCCTGCTCATCGGGGAAACGGGCTGGCCCAGCGCCGGACGCCAGCGCCAGGGGGCCCGGGCCGGACCGGTGGAACAGGCCCGTTTTATCCGGGAATTCCTCCGCCAGGCCCAAGGCCAGGGCTGGCGCTACAACCTGATTGAGGCCATCGACCAGCCCTGGAAACGCAACCTGGAAGGCACGGTGGGGGGCTACTGGGGCCTGCTGGACGCCGCCACCCTGGCCCCCAAATTTTCCTGGAGCGGCCCGGTGGCCGCCGCCCGGGATGGGCGGGCCCTGACCCTGGCCGCCCTGGCAGGAGCCCTGGTCCTGGGTCTGGCAGGCCTCCTGGCCCGTTGGCCCGGGGGCGCCCCGGCCCATGGCACCCGGGCCCTGATGGGGGCCCTGAGCGGCGCCCTGGTGCTGCTCCAGTATGAACACGGCCTAGAGGCCTACCGCAATCCCTGGGAATGGCTAAACCTGGGCACCGTGGCCCTGCTGGGCCCGGCCCTCGCCTTGATGCTGGCCCGTTACCCGGAACTGGCGGCCGGAGGGACGGGAGCCCCCCGGGGCGCGGAAGCTGGTCCATCCCAAGTGCCATCTCAAGCCCGATCTCAAACTCCATCCCAAGATCCGTCCCGAGCCCCGTCCCAAGCCCTGTCCAATGCATCAAAAGCCCCGGGCCAGGCACCTGGCGGCTCACCTAGCCAGGGCCCTGAGGCTTCCCCAAGCCCCGATCAGGCCCCTAACCCAGGCCCCGCCGCCCCCGGGTTCCGGGCAATCAGAGACTTCGGCCTTCTGCACGGCTTGCTCCTCTTCGCCGCCGCCGTGGCCGCCCAGCTCCAGGCCGCCGATCCCCGCTACCGGGACTTTCCCACCCTGCTCTACCTGCTCCCCGCCTTCCTCCTGGGGGCCTGCCGCTGGCTGGCGCCCCGGTCCCAGCGCCGTCCCCTGGGTCGCCGGGCCCGGCTTTTGGCCCTGGTCCTTGCCCTGGCGGGCCTCCTGGGCTGGCTGGAAGACCCTGGCAACGGGGAAGCCCAAGCCTGGTGCCTGACCTGCCTGATCCTGGCGGCCTCCACCCTGGGGGGCCGCCGCCCGCCCCTTGAACCTTCCCCTCCCACGCCATGAAAGAAATCGACCTCAATACCTGGAACCGGCGGGAACACTTCGGTTTTTTCCGCCGGGCCGACCTGCCCTTTTACAACGTCACCGCCCCCGTGGCGGTGACCGGTCTGGCCCAGTACGCCCGGGCCCGGGGCTGGTCCCTCAACCATCTCCTGGTTTTTCTCACGGTCCAGGCCATGAACCGGATCGGCAATTTCCGCTACCGGCTGCGGGGGGAAAGGGTGGTGCTCCACGACCGGCTCCATCCCTCCTTTGCCCACCTGAAGCCCGGGGAGGAGCTGTTTCGCATGATTACCCTGGATTGTGGCGACGACCCGGCCCACTTCGACACCCACTGCAAGGCGGCAATCCAGGCCTCCCAGGCTTATTTCGATCTGAGCGCTTTCCAGGGCCGGGATGACTTTGTCTTCATTTCCGCCCTGCCCTGGATTGGCTTCACCGGGGTGGATCACACCCTGAGCCTGAAAAAGGAAGACGCCATTCCCCGGGTCTCCTGGGGCAAGCTCCAGACCCAGGACGGCCAGGAGCTGCTGCCCTACAACGTCCAGGTCAATCACCTATTTGTGGATGGGCTCCATGTAGGACGCTTTTTCCAGACCCTGGAAGCCCTGGCCCAGGCCGTCCAGCAAGGTTCTTTGCCCGAGACCGGACCCCGCCTTTAAGTCCGGCCCGGCGCTGGATTCACCGGCGGGCCAGCCCCGGGCCGACTTCAGCCCGCCCCGTCAGCCCCGGAATCAGTCTCCGGCGTGACTTGAGGCCCCGGCGCTGCCAGGGCCAGGAGGGCCAGCAGACCGCCCACCGCCGCCCCTTCAAAATCGTAGAGCACCAGCCCGGCACAGCCCGCCACCAGGCCGATCCAGGCGGGTAGGCGGCGGCGGAAAAAGAAGCCCAGGGCTCCGCCCACCAGGGCCGTTCCCCCCAGGCCGTGATGGCTAAAGAGCAGGGGCACCCCGTCCCGCAAGGCGCAGAGGGCAACGGGCGCCCCCGGGGCACCGCAACGGCCCGCCAAGGTCTCGGATTCCAACAGGCCGTAGCGCAAGCCCAAGGCCAGCGCCAGGCTGAGGCCTAGGGTTCCCACCAGGGCGGGCAGGGACGGGGAAACAGGGAGGGAACGGCGGCGCAGGCCCATGGCAAAACCGGTGGTAAAAGGAGGGAAAAGCCATCTTACCCCGCCAGCTCCGCCCCCAGACCGGGTCCTTGCCACAAGCCAGGGCACACCTGGGCAACCGGGCCCCGTTCCGATCCCCGATTTCTCCGTGTACCATGGGCTTTCCCCTCCCGGTTCTGAGGCCCCTATGAGCCCCACCGCCCATCCCCCCGCCCCCACTTTCGTGCCCCACATTTCCCCGGCCCGCACCCGGGATTTGCTGGATGGCCTGCTGGAGCACATGCTCAACGGGGTGGCCTTTTGCCAGATGATTTATCGGGATGGCCAGCCCTACGATTACCGCTACCTCTATACCAATCCGGCTTTCCACCGGCAGACGGGCCAGGGGGACGTGACCGGCAAGCTGGCCAGCGAAATCCGGCCCGGCGTCCGGGACTCGGATCAAGCTCTGCTGGAGGCCTACGGCCGGGTGGCCCACCATGGGGAACCGGAAACCTTCGAGATGTACATCCCCTCCTTCGGCGAATGGCTGTCCATTTCCGTCTATTGCCCCCTGCCGGACCATTTTGTCGCCCTTTTCGACGTCATTACCCAGCGCAAACGGGGAGAATTGGCCCTGGAAGAGCGGGCCACCCAGCTACGCTTTGTCCTGGAAGGCTCGGAACTGGGCTTCTGGGACTGGAATCTGGCCACCGGCCGGGTGGAGCGCAACGCCCGCTGGGCCCAGATGCTGGGCTACACCTACGAGGAAATTCAGACCACGGCCCAGCAATGGTCGGACTTCATCCATCCGGATGACCGGGATCGGGCCTGGGCCTCCATCCACGCGGTGGTGGAAGGCCGGGCGGCGGCCCACAAGGAGGAATACCGGATGCGCTGCAAGGACGGCAGCTACCGCTGGATTCTGGATCAGGCCAAGGTCATGGCCCGGGACGACCAGGGCAAGGCCCTACGCATGTGCGGCACCCACACGGACATTACGGAACGCAAGCTCCTGGAGGAGGAACTGACCCGCCAGGCCCATATCGACTACCTCACCGGGGTCTGCAACCGGCGCCATTTCATGGCCCGGGCCGAACAGGAGCTGCTCCGTGCCAGCCGCTATGCCACCCCCCTGTCCCTGTTCATGCTGGACATCGACCATTTCAAGCGCATCAACGACCGCTACGGCCATAAGGTGGGGGATGAGGTCTTGAAGACCCTGGCGAGCATCTGCCAGGCCACCCTGCGCCAGGTGGATATTCTGGGGCGCCTGGGGGGCGAGGAATTCGCCGTGCTACTGCCGGACAGCCCGCCGGAAGCGGCCCGGGAGGCGGCGGAACGGTTGCGGGAAGCCATCGCCCGGACCAAGGTGCCCCTGGAGGAAGGCCTGCCGGTGCAATTCACCGTCTCCATTGGGGTCGCCGCCCCCGCCGGGCCGGAAGACAATATGGACGTGCTCCTCAATAGCGCGGACAAGGCCCTCTACTGCGCCAAAAACGGCGGCCGAAACCGGGTCTGGGCCAGCTGATCCCGGCCGGAGGCAGCCCAGACCGAGGCAGCGCCCTCGCCCCGGGCCCGCCCGGTCCTCCCCCCAGTCCTAGCCTGCCCGGTTTTCACCCGCCCGGGCCACGGTCCGCCCCCGGTGAATCCCCCAAGGCCGCCCGGGAATTCCCCCTCCCCGGCGCCCCCGCTCCAACCACGGGCCTGCCCGGCCACCCTGGGGGCCAAACTAGCCTAGAATGGGCGGGTCTTTCACCCCCAAGCGCCCCTGCCGTTCAGCGGTACCACTCCGGCCCCCGGCCCGGATGGGAACGCCAGGCGCCCTGGTCGCCGCCATGAAAATCACCCCACCCATCGCCCTGCGTTTCCTGGGGGCCCTGGTCCTGGCCCTGGTCATCGCCGGTCTGCAATACACCCTGTGGGCCAAGGCCAATCAAAGCCCCAATATTGCCGATGCCCAGGACACCATCCGGGGCTTTGCCTACGCCGCCTACCGCCGGGACGAAAGTCCCCTGAAGCAGACCTATCCCACCCCCCAGGAAATTTCCGACGATCTGGATCTCCTTTCCCAGACCGCCGGACGGGTGCGCACCTATAGCGCCCTGGAAAATCCCTCGGTCATTGATCTGGCCTACGAACACAGCATGCGCCTCACCCTGGGGGCCTGGCTTTCCAAGGACCAGGCCCGCAATGAGCGGGAGCTGGCCGCCGCCATCCGCACCGCCCTGGACAACCGCCATGTGGAACGGGTCATCGTGGGCAACGAAACCGTGCTCCGGGGCGACCTCACCGTGCCCGAACTGGAGGCCTACCTGGACCGGGCTCGGGCGGCCCTGCACCACATTCCCGTATCCACCGCCGAGCCCTGGCACGTCTGGCTGCGCAACCCAGATCTGGCCCGCCACGTGGATTTCATCGCCGTCCACCTGCTGCCCTACCACGAAGGGGTGCCCGTGGCCCAGGCGGTGGATTACGCCATGGAACGCTATCGCCAACTGGTCCAGGCCTTCCCCAAAAAACGGGTGGTGATCGGGGAAATCGGCTGGCCCAGCAACGGTCCCATCATCGGCGGGGCGGTGCCCTCCGTGGCCAACCAGGCCCGCTTTATCCGGGAATTTCTCGCCACCTCCCGGGACATGAACCTGGATTACTTCCTCATGGAAGCCTTCGACCAGCCCTGGAAAATCGACGTGGAAGGCTGGGCCGGGGCCTACTGGGGCCTCTATAACGCGGACCGGGAACTGAAATTTCCCCTGGAAGGGGACGTGATCCGGGACGTGCACTGGCAGGACAAGGCCTGGATCGCCGCCCTCCTGGCTTTCGTGCCCATGGTTCTGGTGGCCTATTTCCTGCCCGGCTGGGGCCTGGCCGGGCGCCTCTGGCTGTGCCTGCTGATCCAGGCCTGCACCACCACCCTGGTGATCGGCATGAGCGTCCCCGTGGATTACTACCTGACCCGGCGGGATTTGCTCGGTCTGGTGATCCTGACCCTGGCCACGGTAATCACCGTGGCGGTGCTCCTCTCCCACGGTTTTGAATTCGGCGAGGTGCTCTTCAAGGGCCGCTGGCTGCGCCATTTCGAGCCCCTGGCGCCGCCTCCGGCGGACCAGGAACCCTTTGTGTCCATCCATCTGGCCTGCTGCAATGAGCCGCCGGACATGGTCATCGCCACCATCGACAGCCTGGCCCGGCTCCATTACCGCCATTTCGAGGTGCTGGTGATCGACAACAACACCACCGACGAAGCCCTGTGGAAGCCGGTGCAAGCCCATATGGCGGGCCTGGGCCCCAATTTCCGCTTTTTCCACCTCCTGCCCTGGCACGGCTTCAAGGCCGGGGCCCTGAATTTCGCTTTGGAACACACGGATCCCCGAGCCCAGGTGGTGGGGGTGGTGGATGCGGATTATGTGGTGGAACCGGACTGGCTGGCCTGTCTGGTGGGCCATTTCGCCGCCCCGGAGGTGGCCGTGGTGCAAGCGCCCCAGGCCCATCGGGAGTGGCAGAACCAGCCTTTCCGGCGCATGTGCAACTGGGAATTCGACGGCTTTTTCCGCATCGGCATGCACCACCGCAACGAGCGCAATGCCCTGATCCAGCACGGCACCATGACCCTGGTGCGGCGCTCCGCCCTGGACCGGGTGGGGGGCTGGTCCGAGTGGTGCATCTGCGAGGATACGGAACTGGGCCTGCGCCTCATCGAGGCGGGCAACGAAACCCGTTACGTGGATTGCGTCCTGGGTCGGGGCCTGACCCCCGCGGATTTTGCCGCCGCCAAATCCCAACGGATGCGCTGGGCCTTCGGCGCCATGCAAATCCTCAAGCACCATCTGCCCCGGCTGGTGGGCCAGAGCCGCCTCAACCTGGCCCAGCGCTACCACTTCCTCACCGGCTGGTTTTCCTGGTTCGGGGACGCCCTCCAGCTCATTTTCGCCTTCGCCTCCATCGCCTGGACCGTGGGCATGCTGGCCGCCCCCAAATCCTTCGGCCTACCCGTGGCCATGATGGTGGTGCCCATCCTGGGCTTCATGGCCTTCAAGGCCGCCCTGGGGCCCATTCTCTACCGGCGCACCATGGATTGCCCCTGGGCCGACATCGCCGGGGCCTCCCTGCTGTCCGTAGGACTCTCCCACGCCATCGCCCGGGGAGTGTTTGCCGGGCTCATTAAGCGCCACGGGGAATTCGTGCGCACTCCCAAGGGCTGGAAGGCCAAGGGCCGCTTTGCCTTCTTTGGCCCCATTCGGGAGGAACTGGGCCTGCTCCTGGCCCTGCTCACCTGCATGGGGGCCATGATTTGGATGCGGGGATTGGCCGACCTGGAAGCCCTGGTGTGGATCGGGGTGCTGGCCCTGGAGTCCCTGCCCTACTGGGCCGCCTTGGGTTGTCAGATCGCCGCCTATTGGCCGGAACAAGCGCCCAATGATCGGGAACCGGAAGGGGCCCGCCGGGTCTGAAAACCATGATGGAAAATCTTGCCCCCTACGTGAGCGCCATTCTGGAGCGCCCCAGCCCCCACCCCATCACCGCCCGGGAAACGGCCAAGGAACAGTGGCCGGACCAGGGTTTCACCGTCTGCCGGGAAACCACCACCTACCGCTTCCACAATGGGGTGGTGATTCGCCGCACCGTGGAACAGGATGATTTTCCCTCGGAGCTGGCCTGCACCGAATGCTGGATCACCTACGAAGTGCTGGCCCAGGGCCCGGACATGCCCCAGATTCAGCCCACCAAACAGGTGTTCCAAAACGCCTGCCGGGAAGCCTTCTGGCTCCAGTACCACAGCGCCTGAACCCCGCGCTCACCCCCGTCCCCTCTTTTTCCCGGAGCACTGCCATGGCCGATCTGCCGGAGCTTTACACCATTCCCCTGGAACGCCTGAACGGGGAACCCGCCACCCTGGGGGAATACGCCGGGCGGGTACTGCTCATCGTGAACACCGCCAGCCGCTGCGGCTTTACCCCCCAGTACCAGGGTCTGGAAGCCCTGTTCCGCCGTTACGGAGAACAGGGACTGACCGTGCTGGGCTTTCCCTGCAACCAATTCGGCGCCCAGGAACCGGGGGAAGGGGCGGAAATCGGCGCCTTTTGCGCAAAAAATTACGGGGTCAGTTTTCCCCTCTTCGCCAAAATTCAGGTGAACGGGCCCCAGGCCCATCCCCTCTACCGGGCCCTCAAGGCCGCCGCCCCCGGGGTACTGGGCAGCGAAGCCATTAAGTGGAATTTCACCAAATTTCTGGTGAATCGCCAGGGTCAGGTGACCCAGCGCTACGCCCCCACCACCCGGCCGGAAGAACTGGCCGGGGACATTGAGGCCCTGCTCCAGGCCTAGACCAGGAGCCAGGCCGGGAAGCTCTGGCTCTGGCTGGGGCTGGGACAAAAAAATGCCCCGGGCCTTCGACCGGGGCAAAAGGCGATTTCCAAAAGCAAGGGAGGTCTTTGGAAATCGGGGACCAGCGCCGAGGCCCCGGAGAGGGGGCGACGGGCGCCGTCTTCAGCGTTCCTTGAACAGCGGGGGAGTTAAGCCCCTTTAGTGCCGGGTTTGGGAGGCACGGGCGGTGTCCTCCTTGGCATCAAAGCTCATGGCCGCTACCACGGCCAGCAGAATGGCCATGACGGTGCCGAGAATCCAGGCGAAATACCACATATCAATCTCCTTGGGATGGGGTAGAGGCGCCATGGCCAGCGCCATGGTCGCAATGACAATCGGTGGGACGGGTGGGGGCGGAGGCCAGGCCCGCCAGATACTGGGCCACGGCCCGGGCCGGATCGGCCTCTTCCGTGAGATAGGACTCGATGCCGAACTGGGCCAGACGGCGCCGCACCCCATCCCCCATGCTGGCGGCAATGAGGGCTACGGCTTGGCCCAGGGGATGTTCCGGACCCAGGGCCGCTTCGTGGAGCACGGCTTCGGGAGCCAGTTCCAGTTCCCCCACGGCCTCGGGGGAGCCCGGTTCAAAGAGCTTAAAGCGGCGGCAGCGCCCGGCGTGGCCGGTGACCGTACGCCGGTTCTGGCTCGCCACGGCAATGTAGCGGGCCCGGGGGTTGTAGCTTTGGGGTAGAGGGGCAGCCATCGTCAGCCTTTCTCCTGTTCGTCCGCCCCAATCAGCAGGCGGTTTTCCGCCAAATACCGATAGGGGGGCACATCCAGGTTGGTGGGGGCCGGTTTGTTGCGGAACACCCGCCCGGCCAGATCAAAGGTGGAGCCGTGGCAGGGGCAGAGAAAGCCCCCGGGCCAGTCGGGCCCCAGGCCGGAAACCGCTCCGGCGGCGAATTTTTCCGAAGGGGAACAGCCCAGATGGGTGCAAATGCCCACCAGCACCGCCACTTCCCGGTTACGGGAGCGCCAGGGATTGCGGGCGTAGGCGGGCTGATTGGAATGGGCGGAGACCGGATCCACCAGCATGGGCTCGGCGGCCTTCAGGGATTCCAGCATGGCCGGGGTGCGGCGCAGGATCCACACCGGCTTGCCCCGCCATTCCACGGTGAGCAGTTCCCCCGGCGCCAGTTTGCCGATATCCACCTCCACCGGGGCCCCGGCCGCCTGGGCCCGGGCCGACGGCAACATACTGGAGACGAAGGGAATGGCCGTGACCGCCACCGCCGCCCCGCCCAGGGCGGTGGTGGCCAGCAGCCACTGACGCCGGGCCGGATCGGCGGGGGCACCGCCAAAACTGGCGCCCTGGGGCGCAAGGCATTTGCAGGGGCTATCCGCCATGGTGGACCTCAGTAAGCGCTATGGTCATTGTTGCGGATGAAGGACAGGGTGACCTTGCCCGCCATGACCTTATAGGCCCAGCTGGTGTAGATGATGATGAGGGGCATGAAAATCACCGTGGCCCCCAGCATGACCCCCAGGGAAAGCCGGGAGGACACCGCATCCCACACCGTGAGGCTGCTCACCGGGTCCGTGGAGGACGGCAGGATGAAGGGGAACAGGGAGGCCCCCGCCGTGCCGATAATGCCGGTCATGGCCAGGGCGGAGGCCACAAAGGCCCAACCCGGACGCCGGGCCAGCGCCCCCACCAGGCCCAGCACCAGGCCGGCGAAGCCCAGGGCAGGCAGCAGCTTCATGGCGGGGAAGGCGGCGTAATTGGCCAGCCAGCCCCCGGCCAGGGAGGTCACCTGCTTGTCGATGGGATTAGGCAGGCCCCCCGGATCGGCGTGGGTCAGCACATAGCCAGGCAATTGGGCCAGCCACAGACCGGCGGCGGCAAAGCACAGAATGGCTACCAGGCCGAAAATCAGGGCCGCTTTCCGGCTCCGTTCATACACCTCCCCTTCCGTGCGCAGCATGAGGTAATGGGCGCCGTGGGCCGTAATCATGGCGGTGCTCACCACCCCGGCCAGGAGGGCAAAGGGCGTCAGGAGGCCCCAGAAGCTGCCTGTGTAGAAGGAACGCAGGGTATCGTCAAAGTGGAAGGGCACCCCCAGGAACAGGTTGCCGAAGGCCACCCCGAAAATCAGGGGCGGCACGGCGCCACCGACGAAAAGGCCCCAGTCCCAGGTCTTGCGCCAGGTGGGATGGGCAATTTTGCTCCGATAGTCAAAGCCCACGGGGCGGAAAAACAGGGCCCAGAGCACGGCCAGCATGGCCCAGTAGAAGCCGGAAAAGGCGGTGGCATAAACCAGGGGCCAGGCGGCGAAAATGGCGCCGCCCCCGGTGATGAACCACACCTGATTGCCGTCCCAGTGGGGCCCCACCGTGTTAATCACCACCCGCCGTTCCTCGTCTCCCTTGGCGACGAAGGGCAGCAGGGTGCCCACCCCCATGTCGTGGCCGTCCATGATGGCGAAGCCCACCAGCAGGACTCCCACCAGCAGCCACCAGATGAGCTTGAGATTGGCGTAATCGAACAAAGCTAGCATCACATTCTCCTTATTGGGCCGCCGTCACCGGGGTAGGGGCCGGATCATGGGATGCCGGGCCCAGGCGGGCAAACTTGAACATCAGGAACATTTCCACCACCAGGAGCAGGGTGTAGAAGCCCACGAAGCCGGCCAGGGAGCCGTACAGGCTGGCCACGCTCAGGGTGGAGGAAGAGAGATGGGTGGGCAGCACGCCGAAAATGGTCCAGGGCTGACGACCGTATTCCGCCACAAACCAGCCCATTTCCGCCGCCAACCAGGGGGTGGGGATAAACCACAGGGCCCACTTGAGCAGCCAGGTCTTGTCCTGGATATTGCCCTTCAGGCTGTAGTAGAGGGACAGGACAAAGAGCAGGAAGAAGGCAAAGCCCAGGAGCACCATGAGGCGGAAGGTGAAGAACAGGGGCGCCACATGGGGAATGGTATCGGCGGCGGCCTGATCCAGCATGGCCGGGGTGGCGGCGGTGACCTTATCCGTATATTTCTTCAGCAGCAGGCCAAAGCCCAGATCCGCCTGGTGGGCCTTGAAGACGGCCTGGGCATCCTGATCCTGGGGATTCTTGCGCAGGGTGCTGAGGGCTTCCACCGCCAGGGCGCCGGAGGCGATCCGTTCCCGGTTGCGGGCCTGCACCTGGTCAATGCCGGGGATTTGCTTATCCACGGAACGGGTGCCGATGAGGCCCATGACCCAGGGAATTTCCACGGCGTAATGGTTGGTCCGGCGCTCCTGATCCGGAATGGCGAACAGGGTGAAGGAGGCGGGGGCCGGTTGGGTCTGCCACATGGCTTCAATGGCGGCCATCTTGGATTGCTGGGATTCGGACACCGTATAGCCCGATTCGTCCCCCAACACGATCACCGAACAGGCGGCGGCGAAACCGAAGGCGGAGGCGATGCGGAAGCTGCGCAGGGCAAATTCCACATGCTTGCGGCGCAGCAGGTAAAAACTGGAAATGCCCAGGACAAAGACGGAAGCGGTCACATAACCGGCAGACACGGTATGGACGAACTTGGCCTGGGCCGTGGGATTGAACACCACCGCCCAGAAATCCGTGAGTTCCATGCGCATGGTGGTGTAGGAGAACTCGGAACCCACCGGGTCCTGCATCCAGCCATTGGCCACCAAAATCCACAGGGCGGAAAGATTGGAGCCCAGGGCCATGAGGCAGGTCACCATGAGGTGCTTGCCCTTGGACAGCCGTTCCCAGCCGAAAAAGAACAGGCCCAGGAAGGTGGATTCCAGGAAAAAGGCCATGAGGCCTTCAATGGCCAGGGGGGCGCCGAAAATGTCCCCCACGTAATGGGAGTAATAGGCCCAGTTGGTGCCGAACTGGAATTCCATGGTGATGCCCGTGGTCACCCCCAGGGCAAAGTTGATGCCGAAAAGCTTGCCCCAGAACTGGGTCATTTCCCGGTAAATGGAGCGCCCGGTGAGGACGTAGGTGGTCTCCATGATCACCAACAGGAAAGCCAGGCCCAGGGTCAGGGGCACGAAGAGAAAATGGTACAGGGCGGTGGCTGCGAATTGCAGACGGGACAGATCCACCAGTGCTTCGGTTGGCATACGCCTTACTCCTTGCGACGGCTAGAAGAGGAAACGGGGGCGTCCCCGGGCCCGGCAACCGGGTGGGGAGAAACAGTCGACCGATCGAGCAGGCCCTGGGCGACCGTCCGGGAATCCAGGACGGGCCGCTCAGCCGGCCGGAAAAAGGCATACCACAAGGCCGATAGCAGAATCACCTTGATCAGGAGAATCCACGCCAGCTCGCGTACAAGACGGGAACGAGGTCGAGAGGGGGTCATATCTGGTACTTTCGATCAACTGTTTCGGTCTCTTCTATATCAAGACCCGTGCCAACCCGGATGTAACAATTTTTCTTGATATAAATCATTGCATTGCCATGGGCATTTACCGTTTCACGATAGGTCCTGGCCGATACCCGATAGGGGGCTGCGCCAATTTTGACGCACTCCGTGCCGGATTTGACTTAAACTCCCCCCCGTTCCCCCTGGGTCAAGCACCGTCAGGCCCGGCCCGTCTGCCTGTCCGGCCATTTCCCGGCCCCAGCCGCCGCGCCACCCGGACCCGGGATCGTTCCCAACCCTGCGCCCCATGCCATGCCCAGCTCCCAGTCCAACCCCACGGACAAACCCACGTCCCCCCCCGAATTGCCCCCCTCCCCGGCCCTGGCCGAACTCATCGCCTTTATCCACTCCCTGCCCGAACCCCGGGTCATCATGGACGGCAGCTATCACATCCTGGCCGCCAATCCGGCCTATTGCCGGGAATTCGAGGCACCGGACGGCCAGGCCCTGACCGGCAAACGCTGCTTTGAAATTTCCCACCGCATCCAGGTCCCCTGCGATCAGGCGGGGGAATCCTGCCCCCTGGCCCACAGCCGCCGCCAGGGCATCCCCTACCGGATGCTGCACCAGCACCACACCCGCCGGGGGGAAGAGCATGTGGAGGTGGAAATCACCCCGGTGCTCTTCGAAAACGGCCAGCCCCGTTATTTTGTGGAAACCCTCCACATCGTCCGCCAGGCCAGCGTCCAACCCGCCGCCCAGGGCCTGGTGGGCCGCTCCCCCGCCTTTGTGGACATGCTGGAAAAGGTCATGCGGGTGGCTCCGGCGGACGCCACCGTGCTCCTTCTGGGGGAAACGGGGACGGGCAAGGAGCTGGTGGCCCACGCCATCCACGAAGCCAGCGCCCGGGCGGAAGGCCCCTTTGTGGCGGTGGACTGCGCCGGGCTCACGGAAACCCTGTTCGAGAGCGAGCTTTTCGGCTACGAAAAAGGCGCCTTCACCGGCGCCGCCCACCGCAAGGCCGGGCTGGTGGAAGCGGCGGCGGGGGGCACCCTGTTTCTCGACGAAATCGGGGAATTGCCCCTCTCCCTCCAGGTCAAGCTGCTGCGCCTTCTGGAAACGGGCACCTACCGCCGGGTGGGCGGCCTGGAAACCCTGCGGGCCAATTTCCGCCTGGTGTCCGCCACCCACCGCCACCTCCCCGCCATGGTGGCCCGGGAGCAATTCCGCCGGGATCTCTATTTCCGCATCAACACCTTCCCCATCCAGACCCCGGCCCTCCACGAGCGCCCCGAGGACATTCCCCTTCTGGCCCAGTCCCTGCTAGAACGGGTGGATCGGCGGGCCGGGCGCCATTTCACGCCCCAAGCCTTGGACTGGCTTTCCCGGCGCCGCTATTCGGGCAATATCCGGGAACTGCGCAACATCATTGAGCGGGCCACCCTGATGAGCGACGGGGAAAGCCTGGACGCCCCGGACCTGGAACGGGTTATCGACCCGGGCCATCAGGTGCTTCTGGATCAACACCAGGACGATCCCCTGGCCTTTCACCAGAGTCGCCTGGTGCCCCTGCCGGACCTGGAACGGGCCTACCTGGAATGGGCCCTGGCCCGCGTCCAGGGGGATATGGGCCGGCTCGCCGCAAGCCTGGGCATCAGCCGCCGCACCCTGTATCGGAAATTGCAAAGCCAGGACCCAGGACCAGAGGGCACGACGGCGGATTGATGGGAGCCGCAGCGGATGGATGGAGGGCCGACTGAATAGCAGCCTGATTCCCCACGGCCCAGGGGCAACCCTCGTCTCCCCCCTGCTTTTCCCCCATTCCCCCGCCCCAAACCGCCCTTTTCCCCCGGAAACCCCAAAGTCCCTGTTTTTCCCCGGGCCACACCAAGTAAAATGGCGTCTGACCCGGCCGGGCGCCTTTTGCCCGGCCCTTCCTTTTCCCTCAACCGGATGAGACACACCGCGCCATGGCCCAGTACGTAATGTCGATGCTCCGCGTGTCCAAGGTGGTGCCGCCCAAGCGGCAGATCATCAAGGACATTTCCCTTTCCTTTTTCCCCGGCGCCAAAATCGGCCTCCTCGGCCTCAACGGGGCGGGCAAATCCACCGTGCTGCGCATCATGGCGGGGGAGGACAAGGATTACGAAGGGGAAGTGCAGTGGCAGCCCAATCTGAAAATCGGCTACCTGCCCCAAGAACCGGCCCTGGACCCGGCCAAAACGGTGCGCCAGGAAGTGGAAGCCGGCCTGGGGGATTTGGTGGAGGCCCGGCAAAAGCTGGAAGAGGTTTATGCCGCCTACGCCGAACCGGAGGCGGATTTTGAAAAGCTGGCGGAGGAACAGGCCCGCTACGAAGCCATTATCGCCGCCGCCGGTAGCGACGTGGAAAACCAAATGGAAGTAGCCGCCGACGCCCTGCGCCTGCCCGCCTGGGACGCCTTGATCCAGCACCTGTCCGGTGGGGAAAAGCGCCGGGTGGCCCTGTGCAAGCTGCTCCTCTCCAAGCCGGACATGCTGCTCCTGGACGAACCCACCAACCACCTGGATGCGGAATCCGTGGAATGGCTGGAACAGTATCTGCACCGCTTCCCCGGCACCGTGGTGGCCATTACCCACGATCGCTATTTCCTGGACAACGCGGCGGAATGGATTCTGGAACTGGACCGGGGCCAGGGCATTCCCTGGAAGGGCAATTACTCCTCCTGGCTGGAACAGAAGGAAAACCGGCTGGCCCAGGAAGCCAAGCAGGAAGCCGCCCGCATCAAGGCCATGAAGCAGGAACTGGAATGGGTGCGGCAGAACGCCAAGGGCCGTCAGGCCAAGTCCAAGGCCCGGCTGGCCCGCTTTGAGGAACTCTCCAGCTACGAATACCAAAAGCGCAACGAAACCCAGGAAATTTTCATTCCCGTGGGGGAACGGCTGGGTAACGAGGTCATCGAATTCCAGGGCGTGTCCAAGGCCTTTGGCGACCGGCTGCTGATCGACGACCTGTCCTTCAAGATTCCCCCGGGCGCCATCGTGGGCATTATCGGCCCCAACGGGGCAGGGAAATCCACCCTGTTCCGCATGATCACCGGCCAGGAACAACCGGACGGGGGCACGGTAAAAATCGGTCCCACGGTGCACATGGCCTATGTGGATCAAAGCCGGGAGAACCTGTCCGGGGACAAAACCGTGTTCGAGGAACTTTCCGGCGGCGCGGATGTGCTGACCATCGGCAAATTCGAAATGCCCAGCCGGGCCTACATCGGCCGCTTCAACTTCAAGGGGGGCGACCAGCAGAAGCAGGTGGGCAAGCTCTCCGGCGGGGAACGGGGGCGGCTGCACCTGGCCAAAACCCTGATGACCGGGGGCAATGTGCTGCTCCTGGACGAACCCTCCAATGACCTGGACGTGGAAACCCTGCGGGCCCTGGAAGACGCCTTGCTGGAATTCCCCGGCTCGGTCATGGTGATCAGCCATGACCGCTGGTTCCTGGACCGGATCGCCACCCATATCCTGGCGGCGGAAGGGGAGTCCCAATGGACCTTCTTCGCCGGTAACTACCAGGAATACGAGGAAGATAAGCGTCGCCGGCTGGGGGAAGAAGGGGCAAAACCCAAGCGCCTACGCTACAAGCCCATCCACCGCTGAGAATAAAAAACTCCAGGGCGCCCCGGCGCCCTTTTTCTTTTTCCCTGAATAACACGCTTAAAAATATGCCCCCCCAACGCCACCTCGCCCCACTCCTGCTCACCCTGGCCCTGGCGGGCGGTCACGCCGCCCCAGCCTTCGCTGCCCCGGACGAAATCCAGGTCTATACGGAGGAAATGGACGATCCGGGCCAATTCGGCCTGGAGCTCCACGTGAACTATTCCGCCGTGGGCAAAACCCAGCCCGCCTATCCCCACCAGACCCCGCCCAACCACGTGCTCCAGGTGACCCCGGAATTTTCCTACGGCATTACCCCCAATCTGGAAGCCGGGCTCTACGTGCCCTTCGCCATTGCGCCGGATGGCCGGAGCTACGAAAACGGCCTGCGGGGCCGGCTCAAATACATCGCCCCCCGGCCCGACGGCTCCCCCTTTTTCTGGGGCCTGAATGTGGAGCTGGGCCATTCCTCCGCCCGGGTGTCGGAAAGCCAGACCACCCTGGAAATCCGCCCCATTATTGGCTACCGGGACAAAAACTGGCTGGCGGACATCAATCCCATCCTGGACGCCAATCTCTCCGCCAACACCAGCCGGGTGCCCGAATTTGAACCGGCAGTGAAGGTCAGCCGCCATCTTCAAGGG
Organism: Rhodocyclaceae bacterium; assembly: GCA_041907765.1. Taxonomy (GTDB): domain Bacteria; phylum Pseudomonadota; class Gammaproteobacteria; order Burkholderiales; family Rhodocyclaceae; genus Azospira. Next base: position 48,929 of record JAYRGQ010000013.1, read on the forward strand.
GAAACCTGGGCCGGGCTGGAGTATTACGGCAGCTATGGCCCCATAAAACACCTCAGCCAGGGGGCGGACCAATCCCATTACCTTTTTGGCGCCGTGGATTTCGCCTATCGGGGCTATGACTTCAATTTCGGCATCGGCCGGGGCTACGCCGCCGCCGATGACAAGTGGGTGATCAAAGGTATTATTGCCTTTCCCTTCTGAATCCGCTGCCCGGAGCTGCTTCCCGGGATGCATCCCTATGCCTTTGGCCCTATACTTTCCCTCCAGCATCCCTGACACGGCCCTGACCAACGCCGCCGGGCGGCCTTATCCGCTCCGGCCCCTGCGAGACCCTTCATGACCCCCCTCGGCCTTTCCCCCACCCTGCCCCCCGGAGTGGACCGGTACTGGCAGCTCCTCAAGCAGGACGTGCTGCCCCCCCTGGTCCTGGCCCTGGTGTGCTGGTTCGGGTCCGACGTCAATTACCTGCTCTTCCATACCCTGGCCGAGGGCAGCTCCATTCTCATCGCCCTCACCGCCCTGACGGTGGCCACCACTTCCCTGCGCTTTACCCGCAACCATTTCGTCGTTTATCTGGCCGTCGCCCTGGGCTGGTGCGCCCTGCTGGACGCCTTCCACACCCTGGTATTCAAGGGCATGAACGTACTGCCCGTCACCAGCGCCAACATGGCCACCCAATTCTGGGTCGCCGCCCGCCTGCTCCAGGCTCTGGCCTTCCTCACCGCGCCCCTGATGCTGCGCCATCCCCTGCGCCTGGGAGCCATGCACCTGATTTACGGCGGTCTGGCCCTGGGGGCCTGTCTGCTCATCCTCACCGGCCACTTCCCCGTGGCTTACGTGGAGGGCCAGGGCCTCACCCCCTTCAAAATCGGCGCCGAATACGGAGTCATCCTGGCCTTGGCCCTGGCTCTGGTCCTGCTCTGGCGCCAACGGCGGCTGATAGCGCCCCATCTGTTCTACAGCATGGTGGCCACCCTGGTGGCCACCATGGCCTCCGAGGTGGCCTTCACCCAGTACGTGAACGTCTATGCCCACGCCAACCTGATCGGCCATCTGCTGAAAATTTTTGCCTACTGGTTCCTTTTCTACGCCCTGGTCCAGCACACCCTGCGGGAACCTTTCAGCATGCTGTCCCGGGCCGCCAGCACCTATGAGGCGGTGCCCGACCCCACCCTGATCATGGATGAGCGGGGCACCATTCTCCAGGCCAACGGGGCCGCTGCCCGCCACACCGGGCTGGGAGTGGAACAGCTGGTGGGCCACTCCAGCCACCAGTTATTCCACGACGCCGACCTGAAGCCGGAAGCCTGCCCGGTATGCGCCCAGCTGGCCTCCCGGACCCACACCTTTCTCATGGAAATTCCCCGGGAAGGGGGCCGCAGCTACGTGGAATGCAGCGTCGCCCCCCTCACCCGCCACAGCTGGCTTCAGGTTATCCGGGACATTACGGACCGGAAACAGCTGGCCACGGAACGGGAAGCCCTGCTGCGGGACCTGAGTAAGCGCATCCAGGAACTCACCTGCACCTACGCCATGTCCCAGCTCATCGAAAAGCCGGGCCTGCAACCGGACAATCTCCTGGAAGGCATTGCCGCCCTGCTCCCCGCCGCCTTTCGCTGGCCCAAGGATCTGCACGCCCACGTGCAAAGCGACTGGGGCCAGTTCGGCCACATGCTGCCCGAGGCCCTGCCCCCGGAACGGCTGGAGCGGCCCATTCTGGTGGATGGGCGGCAGCGGGGCAGCCTGGTGCTGTGGTACGAAGCGGGCAGCCACGCCAGCGGCCAGCCCTTCCTGCCGGAGGAAAGCGTCCTGGCGGACAGCGCCGCCCAGCGCCTGGGGGAAACCCTGGAACGGCTCCAGGGGGCGGAGACCATTCAGCGCCTCTCCTACCTCTACGCCATGTTGAGCGGCACCAACCGGAGCATCATTCACTGCAAGTCGGAAAGCGGGCTGCTGGATTCCCTGTTTCAGACCCTGGTGGCCCACGGCCCCTTCCCCATGCTGGCCATCGCCCGCACGGATAACGGCCACCTGCCCCTGCTCATTACCCACGCCCACGGCATTTCGGATGGGGCCCGGCTCTATCTGGGCCAGGCCCTCAGCGATCCCCGCAGCCACTTCGGCGCCCTCTGGCCGGACATCGCCGCCGGGCGGGTGATCTACCACCCGGTGGCGGACCAGGACATGCCGGAAACCACCGCCTGCGCCGCCTGGCACGGCTATCTCCAGGAACAGGGCATCACCCAGTTCGCCATCATGCCCCTGATGCGGGAGGGAGAGGTGATGGGCATCGTCGCCCTGTACGCCCGGGGCCATGCCCTTTTTGACCAGGAACAGCTCCAGTTGCTGGATGAAATGACCTCGGACCTGGGCTTTGCCCTGAATAAGCTGATTAGCGAAAAGCTTCGGGAAGAGGCGGAAAAACAAGCCAGCCTGTCCGAAGGCCGCTTCCGGGAAGTGTTCCAGGCCTCCCCCCTGCCCATCCAGATCCGCTCCCTCAGCACCCACGTGATCCGGGCCATTAACCGGGCCCACGAATCCTGGCTGGGCTATAGCCTGGACGACATCGGCACGGAAAAGCAGTGGTACGACCAGGCCTATCCGGATCCCACCATTCGGGCCCGGGCCCAGACCAACTGGCAGGAAGACTTAAGCCGCTACCTCTCCGGGGAGCCCCTGCGTTCCGAGGAAATGCTCATTACCTGCAAGGACGGCCAGCAGCGCATCGCCCAGGCCACCATTACGGTGGTGGGGGACGACGCCCTTCTGGCCTGGACCGATCTCACGGAAATCCGCCGCAGCGAACAGACCCTGCGGGAAAGCGAGCAGCGTTTCCGCTGCATGATCGAACAAACCGTCAGTGGTATCTGCGTCATCCGGGATGACCGGTTCATCTACGCCAATCCCCGGTTCTGCGAACTAGTGGGCTGGGCAGAAAGCCAGCTTCTGGGCCAAAGCGCCCGGGATTTGATGGGCAATGACGCCTCCGTGCGGCAAACCCTGGAAGCCACCCGGGCCCGCCTGGAGCGGGGCGAGCACAATCTCAACCTGCGGGTTTCCCTGCACCGCCGGGACGGTAGCCAGGTGGATCTGGAGCTTTACGCCAGCCCCATCACCTGGAACGACGGCCATCCCGCCCATATTGTCATGGCCCAGGACATTACGGACAGCCGTATTGCCGAGGCCCAGATCGCCAATTACGTGAAGCAGCTGGAAGCTTCCATGAAAGCCACCTTCCAGGCGGTTTCCAATATGGTGGAACTGCGGGACCCCTATACGGCGGGCCATGAACGGCGGGTGGGCTTGCTGGCCGGGGCCATCGCCCGGGAAATGGGCTGGCCGGAACATCGCTGCGAAAACCTGGAATTGACCGGGTTGGTGCACGACATCGGCAAAATCGCCGTGCCCTCGGAAATCCTCACCAAGCCCACCCGCTTGAGCCCCCTGGAAATGGAGCTGATCAAGGTCCACGCCCAGGCCGGTTACGAAATTCTCAAGGACGTGCCCTTTGCCGCCCCGGTAGCGGAAACCATCCGCCAGCACCACGAGCGCATGGACGGCAGCGGCTATCCCCGGGGTCTGAAGGCGGCGGACATTCTGCCTGAAGCCCGGGTGCTGGCCGTGGCCGACGTCATCGAATCCATGTCCGCCCACCGACCCTACCGCCCGGCCCTGGGTATTGACGCCGCCCTGGAAGAAATCGAAAAGGGCCGGGATCGGCTCTACGACCCAGAAGTGGCGGATGCGGCCATTCGCCTGATCCGGGACAAGCACTACCTGATTCCCCAGTAAGGGCCCGCCTCAGCCCTCCCCCATGCCCTGGATCATGGCCGTGGGGGTATCGGAGGAAAGAAAGGCTTCCACCTCCGGCGCCATGGCCCGGATCAGGCCGGTCATAAAGCGGTGCATCCCGGCGGCGGCCCGGCGCCGGTTCCACACCAGATGCACCGGAGTGTGGAGGATGTCCCGGGGCAGGGGCTCGATGCGGAACAGGGAATGGCCCACAAAGAGGCGGGTGATGAGCCGGGGCAGAATGGCCACCACCGGGCTCTGGGCCACGATATGGGGCACCGCCAGCAGCCCCGAGGCGGAAACCACCACCCGGCGGCTTAAGCCATGGCGGCGAAAAGCCTCTTCCACCGCATTGCCCATTTCCCCCCCCACGTAGGTGGTGCTCACCTGGTCATGGCGGGCCAGTTCCGCCAGATCGGGGCGGGGCGGCAGACGCAGCTGGTTCGGGCAATAGAGGCAATCGAAGGAAGAGGTCAGGAGATAGGCGGCCTCATGGCGGGAGGCCAGGCGGGGCATAAAGCCGGCGATGGCCAGGTCGATGCTGCCCTCGTCCAGGGCCCCCAACAGCCGGGCACCGGGCAGGGAATGGACCCGCAGGCGCAGCCGGGGCGCCTCCCGGCTCACCGCCAGCATAAGGCGGGGCAGCCAGATGGCCTCGAAGGGGTCCGGCATGGCCAGGTTGAATTCCCCCTCCGCCCGGGCCGGATCAAAGGGCAATTCCGGGCTCACCAGCACCTTGGCCGCCCCCAGGAGCTGGCGCACCGGTTCCCCCAGGGCCAGGGCCCGGGGCGTGGGGCGCATGGTGCCCTGCTCCCGAAGAAAGAGGGGATCGTTAAAGAGCTGGCGCAGCCGCCCCAGGGCATGGCTCACCGCCGGTTGGCCCAGACACAGGGCCCGGGCGGCGGCGCTAACGCCCCCCTCCCGCAGGAGGGCGTCGAAGACCACCAAGAGATTCAAATCCACATGGCGGAAATCCACGGGGGCATAATCGATATTGTTCATAAAACAAATTAAAACAATCAATTTATTTAATATACACAGGCCTCCGTATACTGCCAACCTGGCTGGAGGCGCGGCGGATCGAGATATCGCCGGGAAAAGGCCGGTACGGGAGGATCTCGGGCGCGGGCATCCGGTCCGGCCCCCTTTTCCCAACGACGCCCGTCGCGCCCTCCCGCCCATTCCGGCCTCGGCCCGGCCGCTTCTGGGCCTGAGGGTTTCCGGATATCCCCTGCCTTCCCCGTTGCCAATTTGGCTGTTGCGGGGCGACTGTCCCCTGGACGCCGCCCCGTTTCGGCGTCCACCGGGCCCGGACAGGGGCACTAAAACAAAAGGTTTTTCCCCCCAACGGAGTCACGGAATCACGGAGTTATTGTGCAAGTCACCCTATTGCAGCTGATCACCATCCACTTTCTGGTGGTGATCGAGTATTTGCAGAACATTTCCATCGCCTTTGCCGCCTCCTACATCATGGGCGGCATTAGCGCCGCGCCGGAGGAATTCAGTCTGGCGGCTGCGGCCTACGCCAGTACGGCCATTTTCATGGTGGTGCAGCACCAGTTCTGGGTGGAACGGCTGGGCTATCGGCGCTTTGTCCGCTACTCCCATCTCATCTATGCCCTGGGGGCCTGTCTCTGCGCCCTGGCCAACACCCCGGGGGAATTCATTTTCGCCCGGGTGATCCAGGGTCTGGGGGGGGCCACCTTTTTCACCGCCGCCCGGCTCCTGGTCAATCACTTCTGCGTGGGGAAGGAACGCATCCTGGGCATCCGTTTCTTCGCCAGCGGCCTACTCTTAGGCTCCAGTCTGGCGCCCCTGCTGGGCGCCTGGCTGGTGAGTAACTGGGGCTGGCAGAGCCTGTTCTGGGCCATGGCGCCGATTCTGGCGGTGAGCCTTACCCTTTGCGAACTGACCCTGCCGGGCAAGCTGGACAAAAGCGAAACCCGCAGCAGCGCCCACCTTGGGGGGCTACTCTGCCTGGTGGCCGGGGCCATCGCCATCCAGTACGCCCAGGAACGCAGCCAGTACGACCTGTTCAGCCAGCCCCTCCATCTGTGGATCATCGGCCTCCTGGGGGTGGCCGGGGTGCTGGCCTTTATCCGCATTGAATGGCACCGGTCCCAGCCCCTCATTGCCTACCAGTCCCTGATGAACACCCGCTTTGCCGTGGGCATGAGCCTCTATTTCCTGCTCTTTGTGGTGGCCAACGCTAATAATTACATCCTGCCGGTGTTTATCGAAAAGGGCCTGGGCTTCGATGTGCCCAGCGCGGGCTGGATCATTTCCATCACCTCCCTGGTGGGGGTGCCCATCATGTTCTTCCAGACCTCCGCCCTGGCCCGCTTCCTGCCCAGCCTGCGGGTCATGCTCATCGCCACTTTCGGCCTGCTGGTGCTCTTTGCCATCGGCCTTTCCCAGGTGTCGGAACAGGGCAATCTGGGGGCCCTGACCCTGCCCCTGTTGGCCTTCAGCGCCTTCACCTCCCTGGGTCTGGGCTACGCCGCCCAGAGCAGCTTTTCCGCGGTGGACCCTACGGCCTTTTCCCATGCCTACCAGACCAAAAACGTGATCCGGGAGCTGGCCAACTCGGGGGGCATTTCCATGGCCACCATGATTCTCCAGTCCCGAGCCACGGTCCATTACGCCCGGCTCACGGAGCAGGTGAATCCCTATAACCCCTGGTATCAACCGGCCCTGGATCAGCTGCAACAGGTTCTGGGCAGCCAGGGGGCGGCCTGGGCCAAGCTGGGAGCCATCCTCAGCCAACAGGCCACCTTCATGGCCTGTATCGACTATTTCCGGGTTACCGTGCTCATCGCCCTGGCCGCCATGGCCATGCTCTGGTTCCAGCGGGTCTTGAAGTAGGCCCGCCCCCGGACCGCCTTCCTATTGGAGGGTAGCCCGCCATCCCTGGCGCAGGGTCTGAAACCAGCCTCGGCACAGATCCCAGGCCCGGCTTTCCACGTAGTGGTAAAACAGGGCCCCAGCGGCCAGACTGGTGAGCCAAGCCGCCCCCATCCCCAGGGCCGCCAGGCCTGGGGAACCCGCCACGTAATCCACCAGGACCCCGTTCACCACCAGGCAGACGGGGAAATGGACCAGGAAGACGGAGTAGGAAATGCGGGACAGGAAAGCCACCCAGGCCCATTGGGGCCAGCGTTCCAAATAGCCGGAACGGCGGGCCCAGGCCAGGGACAAGGCCACCATTAAGGCCACCGCAATGCGCACCCGGAAATCCACCCCCAGGGCCAAGAGGGTCGCCACACTCATGAGCCCCAGCCAGAAGGGCCGCCGCCCCGGATTGGTGGCCCAGTAAGCCAGACTCCCCAGGCCGTAGGCCCCGGCAAAGTAGAGGGCCCAGTTATCCCATTCCCCGTCCCGGTTGAAATAAAACAGGGAGGCAAGGGCCAGCCCCAGCACCGCCAGACGGCCCAGGGCCGCCCCCAGGGCGCCCCGACCCCAAACCCGACGGGTGGCCCAGAGCACCAGGACCAGCAGGGCAAAGAGCTGGAAGTCGATGGCCACATACCAGACCCCGGCGGACAGGGCATCCACATCCAGAATGTTCTGCAACAACAGCACATGGGCCAGACACTGGCCTGCCGTGGGCGCCCCCGGGATGGAATCATGATCCATACAGCTCCGGGCCAGGGCCGCCCCCACCACGGCCACCACCAGGGCGGCGCCGAAGGGCAAGACCAGACGCAGATAGCGCTTGGCAATGAGGCTCAAGGGGTGGGGGCTGAGCAATTCCCCCTGGGGCGCCAGTCCCCGGGCGGCGAGAAAGCCCCCCACCACGAGAAAGGCCTGGACCGCCACCCGGGCATAGTCGCTGAACCAGTGCATGAGCCCGGGGGCCAGGGACTGGGCCACATCGGAAAGGGGCCCGTAGAAAGCCAGGTGATGAAAGATGATGAGCTGGGAAGCGACCGCCTTGAGGACGTCAACGAAAACCAGCCGCGATGCCGCTGCGCGCATGGGCAAAACCTGAGGAAAGGGGGAAACACCACCTCACGGGGAGGGGAAATTCCAAAAATAGGACACGAAGGCGCGGCCTGACCCGGTTTGGAAGACTCCTATTCCCAGTTAGGGAATGGGGCCCAAGCACTGGCTTCCGCCATGAGCCGTTGTCAGGCTAGCGTCAGGATTCTAACCCAGGGGCTAGGCCAGGGGGTAACCGGGCACCCGGGGTATGCCATTGGGAATCGGCTTGGGGACTGGGTTTACCGCCGGGTAACGCGCCAATCGGGGAAAAGGTCGGTCTCCCGCCCGTGGGCGGGCTTCCCCACAAAGCAGAAAGAATGAAGGCCGCTGCTGTCCCTTCCCGCCCTTGCCCCCGCCGACGCAGTCCCACTCCCCTTAACTAAGTCATCCTTCCACCTTCAGCCCCCTCCCCTCGCCCGCTGAGCCACACACCCAAAGAAACTCCTTGCTATTCCTCCGGAATCAGTGCATAGTCCGCCCCAGCGATTTTCAAGTAGTGTAGTTGTTCTCTGGTGTTTGTCTCCGCGTTCCGCGGCTTCTTTCCCGTCTCTCCACGCCGTCTTGATACTCGCCCCATCCTCGGGGCTATGCCCCGTTCTATTCCCTCTTTAGGAGCATCAAGACATGGCCAACGGTACTGTCAAATGGTTTAACGACGCCAAGGGTTTCGGTTTCATTTCCTCCGACGAAGGCGAAGATCTGTTCGCCCACTTCTCCGCCATCCAATCCAACGGTTTCAAGTCCCTGGCTGAAGGCCAGCAAGTGACTTTCGACGTGGTGACGGGTCCCAAGGGCAAGCAGGCAGCCAACATCAAAGTCATCGGTTAAAGCAAAGGGCCTTTGGCCCTTTTTTCTTATTAACCGGAGACGAAGATGGCAAAAGAAGAACTACTCGAAATGCAGGGTGTGGTGCAGGAAGTTCTGCCCGATTCCCGTTTTCTCGTGTCCTTTGAAAATGGACACAGCCTGGTGGCCTACACGGCGGGCAAAATGCGCAAGCACCGTATCCGCATCCTGGTGGGCGACAAGGTCACCGTGGAACTTTCCCCTTACGATCTGAGCAAGGGACGCATCTCTTTCCGTTTTCTGGAATCCCGTGGCCCCGGTCCGGGACCTCACCGCCAGACGTTCCGGCGGCACTAAGGGGCACCCACCCCCGCTTATCCTTTTAGGAAGTAATGATCCAACATCAAGAAACATCCTCTGCCCAAGGGCAGGCCCTCTGTACCCAGTGGGGCATACAGGCGATCCCCTACGGCGACGCCTGGTGGCTCCTGGGACGGGGCGTCAATCGGGTGGTCGCCAGCTTGGCTGGCCTTTCCCCCGACGACCTGAACCCCATGCCTGTGTTCAGTCGCTGATCGGTCTGGGCGGCCTGGGGTTTTCCCCGCCGCCACGGCCCCAAAACACACGCCGCCCATTGCTGGAGCGGCTTTTTTTTGCCCGCAGTATTGCCCTCCCATAAGCATCGGTGCGGCGGCCTTAAGGAAGGGGCCAGCCTTCCTGGATAGGGACAGGGGCATCCCCTTGCGCCCCGCAAACACCAAGGGGTGCGGCTTATTGCCGGGGCAGCCTCCCCCTATTCCGCCCCACCGACAAAGAAAAGGCCGGGATCAACCCGGCCTTTTCAATGCCTTAGCCTTCCCAGCGAAAAGCTTATTTTTCCTCGCAGCGCTTGGCCAGATAGGCCAGGGATTCTTCCACCTGGTCGATGAGGATCAGGCACAGGTCACCCGCCTCAAGCCGGGACAAACCGGCGTCGATGGCGGTGAATTCCCCGTGGATTTCTTCCACGTGCTTGGCCCGCTTGGCGTGGGCCAGGCCCTGGTGCAAGAGGGCGATCACTTCCCCGTCGGCCCGGCCCCGCTGGCACTTATCCTGGTAAAGGATGACGTCGTCGAAGGCATCCCCCAGGATTTCCGTCTGGCGACGGATGTCCTCGTCCCGCCGGTCCCCGGCGCCGCTGATCACCACCACCCGGCGCTTGGCCGCCATGGCTTCCACCCCGTTCACCAGGGCCTGAATGGCATCCGGATTGTGACCGTAGTCCGCTATCAGGGTGGCGCCCTTGAAGTCGAAGAGGTTGAAGCGGCCCGGGGCCGTGGCGCTGTCGCTGACAAAGGTGGCCAGGGCCTGACGGATCACCGCCCAATCCAGGCCCAGGGCCCAGCCGGCGGCCGTGGCGGCCATGACGTTTTCCACCTGGAAGCCGATGGCGCCGTTCCGGGTCAGGGGCACGTCGGCCAGGGAAATCCGGCACACTTCCTTGCCCCCTTCCGCCGCCACCACTTCCTTGCCCCGGGGGCCTTCGTCCACGTAAATCACCCGCTTGCCCTGGGCGAAGTGGGTGGACATGGTGGGATTACGGATGTCGGCGGCAAAGAAAATCACGCCCCCCGGGCTGGCGGGGGCCATTTTGGCCACCATGGGGTCCGCCGCATTGAGCACCGCATAACCAGTGGTGGCCACGTTTTCCACAATGACCCGCTTCACCACCGCCAGGTCTTCCACCGTGTTGATGTAGGACAGGCCCAGGTGGTCTCCCACGCCGATATTGGTGACCACGGCCACGTCGCAACGGTCGAAGCCCAGCCCTTCCCGAAGCACGCCGCCCCGGGCGGTTTCCAGCACTGCCGCTTCCACGTCCGGATGCATCAGCACATTGCGGGCGCTCTTGGGGCCGGAGCAATCCCCGGTATCAATGCGCTTACCTCGCAGATAGATGCCATCCGTGGAGGTCATACCCACGGTCTTGCCGCTGTCTTCCAGCATGTGGGTGATGAGGCGCACCGTGGTGGTCTTGCCGTTGGTGCCGGAGACCGTGACCAGGGGAATACGACCGTCGTCCCCGTCCTGGTACATGTTGGAAACAATGGCTTCCCCCACCGGACGACCCTTGCCGTAGGACGGCTGCAAGTGCATGCGCAGGCCCGGAGCGGCGTTCACTTCCACAATGCCGCCCCCCTGGTCTTCCAGGGGCTTCAGCACGGTTTCGCAAACCACGTCCACGCCGCAGATATCCAGGCCCACCATCTGGGCCGCGGCCACGGCCTGGGCAGCCATGGCCGGATGGACGTTGTCGGTCACATCGGTGGCGGTGCCGCCGGTGGAAAGGTTGGCGTTATTCCGCAGCACCACCTGGGCCCCCTTGGCAGGCACGGAGTCGGCTTGGAAGCCTTGCCGGGCCAGGGTGGCCAGGGCGATTTCATCAAAACGAATCTTGGTCAGGGAAGTGGCGTGGCCCGTGCTGCGGCGCGGGTCCGCATTGACCTGATCCACCAGTTCCCGGATGGTATGGACCCCGTCCCCGATCACCTGGGGTTGGTCCCGGCGGGCGGCGGCCACCACCTGATTGCCCACCACCAGCAGACGGAAGTCGTGGCCCGGGATAAAGGGTTCCACCAGAATGTCGTCGCTCACCTCGGCGGCCACATGGTAAGCCCCCATAACCTCTTCCCGGGTGCGCATATTCACGGCTACCCCCTTGCCCTGATTGCCGTCCCGGGGCTTTACCACCACCGGACCGCCAATTTCCTGGGCGGCCCGCCAGGCGTCTTCCGCGTCTTCCACGGAACGGCCCCAGGGCACGGGAACTCCGGCGGAGCGGAGCAATTCCTTGGTCAGTTCCTTATCCTGGGCAATGGATTCCGCAATGGCGCTGGTGCGGTCCATTTCCGCCGCCTGGATGCGCCGCTGTTTGCAGCCCCAGCCGAACTGGACCAGGCTGCCTTCGGTCAGGCGCCGCACCGGAATGCCCCGCACCATGGCGGCCTGGACAATGGAACCGGTGGAGGGGCCGAGGCGCACATCCTCGTCCAAATCCCGCAATTGGGCGATGGCCCCTTCCAAATCGAAGGGCGTGTCGTGCATGGCGGCGTGACACAGTTCCAAGCCCAGCTTCAAGGCCAGGCGGCCCACGTCTTCTTCCGTGTATTCCACCACCACCTGATAGACCCCCGGGTCCACCGTTTCCGCCGTGCGGCTGAAGGTGACCGGGCAGCCCGCCGCCACCTGGAGCCCCAGGGCGGCGTATTGCAGGGCCTGGGCCTTGGAAGGCAGTAGGGCGGCGGCCGAAGGAATGGCCAGGCCGATGTCGGGGAAACGTTCCCGCAGGCGGTTTTCAAAGCCGGGGAAGTTGGTAAGGGAACGCTCCGCCTCCGTGCATTTCACAATGGCTTCAACGGAGGTGCGGCGGCTCCACAGATTGGGACCCCGCAGGGCGCGAATTCGGGAAATTTCCATGAAAAAAATTCCTCTAGGACCGGACGACCAGGCCGGCGTCCGGGGACGCCGGCCCCGGACTCAGATGTTTTGGGATTCGACGGGCTGCAAGGTAAAGGTTTCCACCCCGGCGCGGATCAGTTCCTGGGAAATGCCCAGGTGCCAGGCGGCGGCCACGGCGGCCAGCACATTGCCCACCTGGAAGTCCGCCTCGCCGATGAGGGGAATGGCATCCAGCCGGGTCAGGGCGCTTTCCTGCTCCCCTTCCGCCAGCACCACTTCCCCATCCCGCACATAGACGGCACGGCCGCCCTGGGCCAAGTGTTCCCCCAGGGCCGGCACCAGGGGATCCTGGCTGAAATACACCACCTCCCCGTCGCACAGTTCGGCCATTTCCACCAGCCGGGGTTCCTGGGCGTTGAGGACCGCCGCCCCTTGGGGCAGCACCACATCCACCTGGGTGCGCAGCACCTTGAAGAGCTGATCCGGGTCTTCCGTATCGAAGTAGTAATGGGAAAGATCGGCGGCGGCCTCGAACTTGAGGATGATGCCCACCTGGCAACGGTCATAGGCCAGGCCTTCCCGGAGAATGGCCAGGGCGCCGTTTTCCATCACCGCCGCATCCACGGAACGGTTCATGAGAATGCGGCGGGCCGCATCCCAATGGGCCCGGTCCCCCTTTTCCACCTGACGCCGGTTGAGATAGAAACCATCGCCGCAGGCCAGACCCACGTACTTACCGCTCAGGGAAAGGAGGCGGGACACCAGGCGGGCCACGGTGGTCTTACCCTGACCGCCGGTGATACCCACCACGGGAATACGGCCGCTGTCCCCTTCCGGGAACAGATGTTCCACAATGTCTTTGCCCACGGCCCGGGGCTTGCCCGCCGCCGGGTTCAGGTGCATCAGCAGGCCCGGACCCGCATTCACTTCCACAATGGCGCCGCCCTGGGCTTCCAGGGGCTGGCTGATGTCCTCCGCCACCAGATCCACCCCGGCGATGTCCAGACCGACGATGCGGGCGGCCAGGGAAACGGCAGCCGCCACATCCGGATGAACCTCATCGGTGCAGTCGAAGGCCACGTTGCCGTTACGCTGGATCAGCACCCGTTCTCCGACGGGAGGCACGGAGTCCTCGTCATAGCCGTTGCGCTTCAATTCCAGCCGGGCGGCGGAATCCAGACGGACAAAATTCAGGGGATGCTTTTCCGTGCGGCCCCGGCGGGGGTCCGTATTGAGCTGGGAGTCGATCAGTTCGTCGATGGTGGACTGGCCATCCCCGGTCACCCAGGCCAATTCCCCCTTGGCGGCGGCGACCATTTTGCCTCCCACCACCAGGAGCCGGTGTTCCGTGCCCAGGATGTAGTTTTCCACGATGACGCCGCTGCCTTCATCCGCCGCTACCCGGTAGGCCGCCTTCACCTCGTCCTGGGTCAGCAGGTTGGTGAAAACGCCCCGACCGTGGTTGCCGTCCGTGGGCTTAACCACCACGGGCAGGCCGATGTCTTCCGCCGCTTCCCAGGCCTCGTCCTCGCTGTCCACCAGCACCCCTTCGGGCACCGGCACACCGCAGGCCTGGAGCAGGGTCTTGGTCAGATCCTTATCCCGGGAAATGCCTTCCGCAATAGCGCTGGTCCGGTCCGTTTCCGCCGTCCAGATGCGCCGCTGCCGGGCACCGTAGCCCAGCTGCACCAGATTGCCGTCGGAGAGGCGAATGGCCGGGATATCCCGATCGTCCGCCCCATCCACGATGCAGCCCGTGCTGGGGCCCAGGCAGTGGTGATCCACCAGCTCCCGCAAATGGGCGATGGCTTCTTCCACGTCGAAGGGCCGGTCTTCCATGGCCGCCATGACCAGATCCCGGGCCGTTTGCAGGGCCGCCCGGGTGACGGTTTCGTTCCAGGCCCGGACGATGACCTTGTACACGCCCCGCACCGGGGTTTCCCGGGCCTTGCCGAAGCCGCCGGGCATGCCCGCCAGGTTCTGCAATTCCAGGGTCACGTGTTCCAGGATATGGCCGGGCCAGGTGCCTTCCTTGACCCGGCGCAGAAAGCCGCCCCGTTCCTCGTAGGAACAGCGGTGCTCAATGAGGCTGGGCAGCCAGGAGGAAAGACGTTCGTAGAAACCGGGGATGGTGTTGGAAGGACAGTCTTCCAGGTCGCCGATGTCGACCAGGGCTTCCAGCACCGGCCGATAGGTCCACATATTGGGACCGGCAAGATGGGTGACGCTCAAAAACTCGATGGATTTTTTTTTCATAGGCTGAGTAAAACCCAGCGGCACGACGCACCCGGAAAACACTCCGGAATGGGCATCCCATGGGCTCTTCGACGGCTTTCGGCGATCAATGAAATCCCCTTCGAGCGGGGCTTAATGTCTTTGTAAGGTAAAATTAACGCTTGTAACCAATTTTGGTTCACCGGTGGGTATAAAAATTTTTACACGGGAACAGAAAATTTTGCTTGACACCGCACAACAAAAGCCCTTTTTGGAAGGCATTCCGGACGATGTGCCGGCAAATTGGCTGGCCGACCTGGATTATCGCCTGGAACCGGGTGAAAAGATCATTGCCGGGTTGGAACTGGATCTGGATGACCAGCTCCACTTCCAACGGGGCTTGGCCGTGGTCACCAGCCAACGGCTGCTGGTGCGGCTCGCCCAGGATACCACCTGGCAGGCCTGGCACTTTCGCGCCGGTCTGGAATTGGAGCGCCAGGACCAGGGCCGCATCTGCCAACTGGAGCTGCGGGAACCCAGCGGCCGCATCGCCTGCTGGCCCTACACCCTGGGCCAGGATTCCGCCGCCCGCCGCCTGATTGTCCATTATAAGCGTCAGCGCAAGGCCTTCCTGGCCGGGGTGCCGGCCCCCGTGCCCCAGGTGGAGCGCTGTCCCCGTTGCCACACCCCCCTGGTGCCCGGCCAGGACGAATGCCCGGCCTGCGCCCGGGAACTGCAAAAGCCGCCGTCCACCTGGACCCTGTTCCGCCTCTGGCGCTTTGCCAAGCCCTACCGTAAGCAACTCCTGGCGGGCTTTATCCTCACCCTGATTTCCACCGCCGCCACCCTGGTGCCCCCGTACCTGACCATGCCCTTGATGGACGACATTCTGATTCCCTATCAGAACGGCGCCCCCATCGACACCCACAAGGTGAGCCTCTATCTGGGCGGCCTGCTGGCCGCGTCCCTGGTGGGCTGGAGCCTGGGCTGGGCCAAGACCTACATCCTGGCCCTGGTCTCCGAGCGTATCGGCGCGGACCTGCGCACCACCACCTACCAGCACCTCCTGGGCCTGTCCCTGGAGTACTTCGGCGGCAAGCGCACCGGGGATTTGATGGCCCGGATCGGTAGCGAATCGGATCGGATCTGCGTTTTCCTTTCCCTGCACCTCCTGGATTTCGCCACGGATGTGCTGATGATCACCATGACCGCCGCCATCCTGGTGTCCATCAATCCCTGGCTGGCCCTGGTCACCCTGGTGCCCCTGCCCTTCATCGCCTGGCTCATCCACGTGGTGCGGGACAAGCTGCGCCACGGCTTTGAGCAAATCGACCGGGTCTGGTCCGAAATTACCAGCGTCCTGGCGGACACCATTCCGGGCATTCGGGTAGTCAAGGCCTTCGCCCAGGAAAAGCGGGAAACGGACCGTTTCCAAGAGGCCAACGCCCGCAACCTGGCGGTCAATGACCGGGTAAACCGGGTCTGGTCCCTCTTTTCCCCCACCGTCACCCTGCTCACGGAAGTGGGGCTTTTGGTGGTATGGGCCTTTGGCATCTGGCAGGTGTCCCGCAACCAGATCACCGTGGGGGTGCTGGCCGCCTTCCTGTCCTATATCAGCCGCTTTTACACCCGGCTGGATTCCATGAGCCGCATTGTTTCCGTCACCCAGAAAGCGGCCTCCGGGGCCAAGCGCATTTTCGACATTCTGGACCACGTTTCCAGCGTCCCCGAACCCTCCCGGCCCCAGCGTCTGGATCAGGTACGGGGCGGCATCACCCTCTCCCATGTGGGTTTCCGCTACGGCAGCCGGACGGTGATGAAGGATGTGAATATCAACATCGCCCCCGGGGAAATGATCGGACTGGTGGGCCACAGCGGTTCCGGCAAGAGCACCCTGGTGAATCTCATCTGCCGCTTTTACGACGTGGCGGAAGGGGCCATTCTCCTAGACGGGGTGGATATCCGCACCCTGGCCCTGGCGGATTACCGCAGCCGCATCGGCCTGGTGTTGCAGGAGCCCTTCCTCTTCTTCGGCACCATTGCGGACAACATCGCCTACGGCAAACCCAACGCCACCCGGGAAGAAATCGTGGCCGCCGCCCGGGCCGCCCACGCCCACGAATTTATCCTGCGCCTACCCCACGGTTACGACTCCTTGGTGGGGGAACGGGGCCAGGCCCTTTCCGGGGGCGAACGGCAGCGGATTTCCATCGCCCGGGCCCTGCTCATCGACCCGCCTATCCTGATCCTGGACGAAGCCACCTCCGCCGTGGATACGGAAACGGAAATGGAAATCCAGGGGGCCCTGGACAACCTGATCCAGGGCCGCACCACCATTGCCATCGCCCACCGCCTCTCCACCCTGCGCAAGGCCGACCGGCTGGTGGTCATGGACCAGGGGGAAGTGGTGGAAGAAGGCAACCACGACGAACTCCTGGCCAAGGAAGGGGCTTACTACCGCCTCTATCAGGCCCAGACCAAGCAGCAGGCCGAACTGCCGGAAGAGGCGGGGGAGGACGGGGAATAAGCCCTGCCCCCGGGCCGCCCAACCGGACCGGGGCCCCACCCCCTGACGCCAAGGACATCCACCATGACCCAACCCGACTTTCAACTCCAACGCAATCCCTTCGGCCAACTGGTCTATACCGGGCCAGCGGGGGAAACCCACACCGGCGTGGTGCCGGTGCGCGCCTTTCCCATCACCTCCCCCCTGGCGGGCCTCTCCCTGATGGGGCCGGACGGCCACGAACTGTGCTGGATAGCCAACCCGGCAGAGCTGCCGGAGGATTACCGGACCCTGCTGGAAACGGAGCTGGCCCAGCGGGAATTCATGCCCCGCATCCAGCACATCCGCAAAGTCTCCAGCTACGCCACCCCCAGCACCTGGACCGTGGCCACAGACAAGGGGGACACCCACTTCATCCTCAAGGGCGAGGAAGACCTGCGCCGTCTGGGCTTCAACGCCCTGATTATCACGGACAGCCACGGGGTCCAGTACCTGCTCCCCGACCGGCAGGGCCTGGACCGGGGCAGCAAGAAAATTCTGGAGCGCTTTCTTTAAATCTCGGGCACGCCTCCCCCCAAACCGGGCCTGGCGCCCGGTTTTCTTTTGGCCGGAAAAAAGGACGGAACAAGCGCCCCCCCCCAAGCCAACGGCCTCCCGAGGGCTTCAGCAAGGGCAGCATTTCTCGCCCCAGAGGCCCGTGGCAAGCCAATCTTCCCTTCCGCCCTCTCCTCACCCGCGCCCTTGGCCGGATTCCGAGCCCCCTCCGCCAGAAGGGCCGTCCGCCAAGGCTTTCCCTCCCCCCCATGCCCAGGGTCTTTTGCACCGCCCCCCGGGGGACTGAACAGGGGGAAAAAGCCGCGCTATACTGTTCATCACGCTTTCCCCTCCGGGGCGGCCTTCTCCTCCGCCCCGCGCCCTAGCCACTGTCCCCGCTTCCCCGCCGCCCCCTGGGCCCGCCGCCGATGCGGGGCCGACCAGCATCCGATCCTTGTGGCCCGCTTTCCCGCCCCAGGGCAGGACCCCCGGGTCCAGATGAGGAGTAGCACCATGAAAGAACACCACGGTACCAAGGAAGCCAAGAAGCAGCCCACCAAAACCCTGAAGGAACGCCGCGCTGCCAAGCACGCCCGCAAGGACGCCCAAGCCACGGCCAACGGCCCCATTGCCATTCGGGGTTGATGGACTGATCCGGCACTGAATCCAAGCTCGGGGCGGGCCCGCCGCCTGCCCCGGTCAGCGCCAGAACGGGAGAAATTTCTCCCGTTTTTTTTTGCTCCGAAACTAAGGGGGCCGGCGCTAGAAAAGCGCTTTTCCCCGCATCTCGGCCCTCGGCCGCCCCATTCCCGAAGGCCTCGCCCCTTCCCCCCACCCTCCCTGGCGGGGAGCAGTTGTCATCCGCCGTTCGACCAGGTCCCCAACCCCGGGGGCCCCATCCCGGTAGCACCCCACGTAACCCACCCTAGCCCCACAGGCCCCCCCCGCTGGGGACCGCCCCAGGGGCCTGTTATCATCTCCCCATGCCCCGCTACCAAGACCTGGCCGACCACACCGCCCGCCTCATTGCGGAGGGGGTGCTGCGTCCCGGGGAGCGGCTGCCCTCCGTGCGCCAGACCTGTCTGGCCCAGTCCCTGGCCCCGGTCACCGTAACCCGGGCCTATCACCTGCTGGAGGCCCGGGGGCTCATCGAAGCCCGGCCCAAATCTGGCTATTTCGTCCGGGCCCGGCTCGGCGCCCCCCTGCCCGAACCGGCCATGAGCCCGCCGGCGGACCGGTCCACCGCCCTGGAAGTGAGCGATTTCATTTTTGAAATCCTGGAAAGCGTCAAAGACCCGGGGGTTTTTCCCTTGGGCTCCAGCTTTCCCAGCCCTCACCTTTTCCCCCTGGCACAACTGGGCCGCCACCTGGCCAGCGCCGCCCGGCGCCTGACGCCCCGGGCCACCATCACGGACCTGCCCCCGGGTAACGAGGAACTGCGCCGCCAGCTCTCCCTCCGCTATCTGGCCCAGGGCGCCCAGGTCTCGCCCCAGGAAATCGTCATCACCTCCGGGGCCATGGAAGGTCTCAATCTCTGCCTGCAAACCCTGACCCGGCCGGGGGACACCATTGCGGTGGAAGCCCCGGCCTTCTATGCCGGACTCCAGGCCAGCGAACGCCTGGGCCTGCGGGTGGTGGAAATCCCCACCCATCCCCGGGAAGGGGTGAGCCTGGAAGCCCTGGCCCAGGCCCTGGACAAGCACCCCATCCGGGCCTGCCTGTTTATGCTCAATTTCTCCAACCCCACGGGGGCCCTGGTCCCGGACGATCACAAACGGGCGCTGCTGGCCCTCCTGGAACAGCATCAGGTGCCCCTCATCGAAGACGACGTTTACGGGGAACTCCATTTCGCCCCCCAACCGCCCCTGGCCAGCAAATCCCTGGACCGGAGCGGCCAGGTGCTCCACGTTTCCTCCTTTTCCAAATGCCTGGCCCCGGGCTACCGCCTGGGCTGGGTGGCGGCCGGACGCTACGCCGCCCAGGTGCGCCGCCAAAAGCTGGCCACCAGTCTGGCCACCGCCATTCCCATCCAGATCGCCCTGGCGGACTACCTGAAGCAGGGCAGCTACGACCGGCATTTGCGTCGCCTGCGCCAGACCCTGGCGGCCCAGGAGGCGGCCCTGGTGCGCCAGGTAGCGGAATATTTCCCCCCGGGCACCCGGCTGGCCCGGCCCCAGGGGGGCTATTTTCTCTGGCTGGAACTGCCCCCCCAGGTGGATGCCCTGGCCCTCCATAAGGCGGCCCTGGAACGGGGCATTAGCCTGGCTCCGGGCCCCATTTTTTCCGCCCAGCGCCATTTCGGCCACCATATCCGCCTCAATTTCGGCCATCCCCTGCCAGAAACCGGGCCCTCGCCCCTGGCCACCCTGGCGGAACTGATCCGGGAACAGCTTTGAGCCGCCCACCTCGGGGCAAGGGGTGTGGAGCGCTTGGTGGTTTGGGGTTTGGGGTTTGGGGTTCGGGGAACCGGAAAAAGCCGGGTCGCCCCAGGACGCTAGGCAAAACCGTCAGTCTCTCTGCCGCCCCTGCCCCCAAGGCCGCCGATCCTCTCTCTATCCCACGGTCTGATTCCCTTCCCCTCCTTTCCCTCCCCTGCCGTCCCCCAGCCGCCCCATCTGTGCCTATAAAAAATCACACAAGCTGAATCTGTTCCTCTTTTGCCCGGAATGGTCTACTTCGGGCCAGGAGGAAATCACCATGAACTCACCCCAATCCCCCCTGAACAAGGTCCGGGCCGCCAAGCTGGAGCTCTACCGGAACAAGGGCAAAATCCATCCCCGGGCCGTGAGCGGCCGTTTTAGCCGCCTGCGCTGGAGCCTGGTCTGGGCCACCCAACTGGTTTTCTTTGGCGCCTGCTGGCTGACCTGGCAGGGCCACCCGGCGGTGCTCTTCGACATTCAGCAGGAAAAATTCCACCTCTTCGGCCTCACCCTCTGGCCCCAGGACGCCCTGCTCCTGGCCATTGCCCTGATTCTGGCGGCCACCGGCCTATTCCTGGTCACGGCCCTGGCGGGGCGCCTGTTCTGCGGCTTTCTCTGTCCTCAGACCGTCTACACGGCCATCTTCACCTGGATCGAGGCCAAGGTGGAGGGGGACCACCTGGCCCGGCTGCGCCTGGAGCAAAGCCCCTGGACGCCCCGCAAGCTGGCCCTGCGCACCGCCAAGCACGGCCTCTGGCTGCTCTTTTCCGCCTGGACCGCAATCACTTTCGTGGGCTACTTCACCCCCATCCGGGACCTGCTGGGCGCCCTGGGGAATGGCCACCTGGGCCCCTGGCAAGGCTTCTGGCTGGGCTTTTACGCCCTCTTTACCTATCTCCAGGCCGGCTTCGCCCGGGAGGCGGTGTGCCAGCACATGTGCCCCTACTCCCGCTTTCAGGGGGTGATGTATGACCCGGCCACCCGCAGCGTCAGTTACGACATCGCCCGGGGCGAACCCCGGGGCCGCCCCGCCCCGGGCCAAAAGGGCGGGGACTGCGTGGATTGCGGTATCTGCGTGGAGGTTTGCCCCACGGGCATCGACATCCGCCAGGGACTCCAGTACCAATGCATCAACTGCGGCCTGTGCATCGACGCCTGCGACGGGGTCATGGCCCGCATCGGCAAGCCCGCTGGCCTGATCCGCATCGCGTCCCCCCTGGAACTGGCGGGCCGGGCCGCCCCCGGCCACCGGCCCCGGCTGGCGGTGTATGGGGGCTTGATCCTGCTCTTCCTCGGTCTGGGCACCTGGACCGCCCTGGAACGGCCGGATCTGCGGGTGGATGTGCTGCGGGACCGGGGCGCCCTGTCCCGGGAAACCCCGGAGGGGCGCATTGAAAACGCTTACACCCTGCGCCTCGCCAACCTAGCGGAACGGCCCCGGCAGCTGGAGGTTTCGGTGGAAGGCCTGCCCGGCCTGAGCCTGGTGGGGGAAAAGCGCTTCGCCACCGCCCCGAGCAGCGTGCGCACCGTGCAAATCACCGTCTCCGCCCCCGCCGAGGCGGCCCCCAACGGCTCCCGCCCCATCGTCTTTCAAATCCAGCCCCAGGACGGCGGCCAAGCTCCGGTGCGGGAAAAGAGCACCTTCGTCCATCTCTAAGCCCCGGGCTGAGTTCCCAACAAAAAGCCTCCCCAAGGGAGGCTTTTTTTATGCCTGGGCCCAAGACCGGCCCGGGGAAATTCCCCTCAATCCGCCGGACGATAGCGTTCCAGCCAATGGGCGTAGGGCGCGGGCAAGACCCAGGAAGGACGGGGCTGATGCAAGGCCTGGGCGGCCTGGTAGGGCCAATGGGGGTTGGCCAGATGGGCCCGGCCCACCATCACCAGATCCATCTGTTCCCGGGCCACCACCTGATCCGCCAGGGCCGGCTTGTCGATGCCCCAGGCGGAAGCCACGGGCAGACCGGCTTCCCGGCGCACCCGTTCCGCCACCGGGGCGAGAAAAGCCGGGCCCCAGGGCACCTGGGTATCCGGAATGGTGAAGCCCACGCTCACACTCAGCAAATCCAGGCCGCCAGCCTTGAATTCCCGGGTGAGTGCGATGGAATCCCCCAGGGTTTCCTCATCCCGGCCGTCGTATTCGATGACGCCGAAACGGGCGGTGAGGGGCAGGTTTTCCGGCCACACCTGGCGCACGGCGGCCAGGGTTTCCAGGAGAAAACGCCGCCGGCCCTGGGCGTCGCCGCCGTAGGCGTCGTCCCGTTGGTTGCTGTGGGCGGAAAAGAAGCTCTGGGCCAGATAGCCATGGGCGAAATGGAGTTCCAGCCACTCAAACCCAGCCTCCCGGGCCCGCCGGGCGGCATCCACGAAATTCTGCTGAACCCGCTGAATGTCCGTCAGGGTCATGGCCCGGGGCACCCGGGGCAGATTGGCGCCAAAGGCCAGGGCGGAAGGGGCGATGGGCTCCCAGGCGGCGGGGTCGCTGGGGTCCAGATGGTCGTCCCCTTCCCAGGGCAAATGGGCGCTGGCCTTGCGCCCCGCGTGACCAATCTGGATGCCCGGAACCGCGCCCCCCGCCTTAATGGCCGCCGCCACCCGGGCCAAGCCCTGGGCCTGGGCATCGTTCCACAGGCCCAGGCAGGCCGGGGTAATGCGCCCTTCCGGAGCCACCGCCGTGGCTTCCACAATCACCAGCCCGGCCCCGCCCCGGCTCAATCCGGCGTAATGGACGGCATGCCAATCGTTGCTCAGCCCATCCACCGCCCGGTACTGGCACATGGGGGGCACGGCGATGCGGTTGCGTAGGGTCACATCCTTGAGCTTAAAAGGGGAAAACAAAGCCGACATGGCCATCTCCAAAAAAAGTTCAGGCCCGAACCCGGGCCTCATAACGGGACTGACGAAACACCAGGGGAACGGCTCCAGCCCCCAGAGGGCCTAAGGGTACCCGGCCGCCCCACGGAACGGGCAAAGGGAAGCAAGGGGGAAGTCAGGGGAAGACAAGCCTAAGTTCCCAGGGAAATCGCCCCCGGGGCCCCAGACTGGGCTGACCGGAAGGCACAGGCCCCCCCTTCCCCGGCAACGGAGCACCCGCCGCCTCTGCGTCGGTAAAAACGCGCCTATCTGCAAGACCAATACCGGAGCAGGTGGTTCCCGAGCCCCCCCTCCGGAGGGTGCCCTGGGCAAAAAATCTTGGGCTTGGCGGGAGGGGCCCCTAAAATAGGCCCACCTTCCTTTTCGCCCCCAAGGGAAGCCCGTTAAATTTTGGAGAAACCTATGAAACACCACACTTCCCTTTCTCCCCTCCTGGTCTTGGTGGGCGGCCTGTTCCTTTCTGCCGGGGCCTGGGCAGATCCGCCTTCCTGGGCTGGCGGCGGTCATGGCCACGAGCAAATGGACGACCGGGGACCGGGACAGGGCCACGGGATGCCGCCAGATCGCCGGGAGGATCGGCGTGACGACCATCGCGACCATGGGCACGATGACCGGGGCAATCGGGCCGACTTCCGTTTCGCTGACCAAAACCGCTACGCGGTGCGGGATTACTACGGGGCGGAACTGAACCGGGGCCATTGCCCCCCGGGACTGGCCAAAAAGCACAACGGCTGCCTGCCCCCGGGCCAGGCCCGCAAATGGCGCATGGGCCAGCCCCTGCCCCGGGGTGTGGCGGTCTATGCCCTGCCCCCGGAACTGGTCACCCGCATGGGGCCGCCCCCCTCCGGCTATCGCTACGTCCGAGTCGCGTCCGACATTCTGATGGTGGCCGTGGGCACCCAGATGGTGGTGGACGCCATTTCCGATCTGGGCCGTTAAGCCTTCCACCTCCGCCCCAGGGGATGGTCCCTTCCACGCCTCCTCCGGGAGGCGTTGTTTTGCCGGGCCTTCCCCTGGCCTCCCCAGGCCCCCCCAGGGTAAAATTCGGCCCCGCTGGCCCGGATCGGGGCCGCCGCCGCAGGGCTCGGAGGTTTAACCGCCCCCTCCCCTATTCCCCAAGGGGGACGCTATTCTCCAGCCCTTGCCCTTGAAGACTGGCCTGTTTCCTCGATGTGCCCCGATCAAAAACCTAGATCGCCAATCCACGCCACTTTCCAGGCTATTTTTGGGCGCTTCCCCGGGCAGAAATTTCCCGGCGCCCCGGGTTGGGGGGGAACGGAATCCGGTTTTCCCAGTCTGACCGCCAGCCCGGCCTCTCCCTTCATCACCTCATCGCCCCCATGACCGCCACTGCCCGACCGTTGGAACTCCTCGCCCCCGCCAAAAACGCCCAGTTCGGCATGGAGGCCATTCTCCACGGGGCGGACGCGGTGTATATCGGCGGCCCGGCCTTCGGCGCCCGTTCCAATGCGGGGAATTCGGTGGAAGACATTCGCCGACTGGCGGAATTCGCCCATCCCTACCGGGCCAAGGTGCTGGTGGCCCTGAACACCATTTTGCAGGATGAAGAGCTGGAAGCGGCCCGGCGCATCGCCTGGGAGCTTTACGAGGCCGGGGCGGACGCCCTGATTCTCCAGGACATGGGCCTCCTGGAGCTGGACCTGCCGCCCCTGGAGCTCCACGCCAGCACCCAGACGGACAACCGGAGCCCGGCCAAGGTGAAATTTCTCCAGGACGTGGGCTTTTCCCAGGTGGTCCTGGCCCGGGAACTGTCCCTGGAGCAAATCCGCAAGGTGGCGGCGACCACGGACGTGGCCCTGGAATTCTTTATCCACGGCGCCCTCTGCGTCAGCTACAGCGGCCAGTGCTACATCAGCCACGCCCACACCGGGCGCAGCGCCAACCGGGGGGAATGTTCCCAGGCCTGCCGCCTGCCCTACAACCTGGAGGACCAGGCGGGCCATACCCTGGCGGCGGACAAGCACCTGCTGTCCATGAAGGACAACGACCAGAGCGCCAATCTGGCGGCCCTGGCGGAAGCGGGCATCCGCTCCTTCAAAATCGAAGGGCGGCTCAAGGACCTGTCCTACGTCAAAAACATCACCGCCCATTACCGGGGCCTACTGGACCGGGTCATCGCCGACCATCCGGGCTATACCCGGGCCTCCCTGGGGCGCACCACCACCACCTTCACCCCCCTGCCGGAAAAGACCTTCAACCGGGGCGCCACGGATTACTTCGTCCATGGCCGGCAAAGCGAGGTAGGGGCTTTCGACACCCCCAGCTTCGCCGGCCGCCGCCTGGGCACGGTCACCCGACTCGGCAAGGGCTGGTTCGAGGTGACCCCGGAGGATTCCCAGGTGGTGCTCCACAACGGGGACGGCCTCTCCTACTTCGACGGGGAAGAGGAACTGGTGGGCCTGCGCCTCAATACGGTGGAAAAAGTGGGCCAGGCCTGGCGCTGCACCCCCAACGCCCTGCCCGCCGATCTGGCCCTGGGCACCGCCCTGCAACGGAACCGGGATCAGGAATTTGAGCGCCTGCTGGAGAAAAAATCCGCCGAACGGCGCATCCCCATTCGCCTCCACCTGGAAGAAACCGCCACGGGCTTTGCCCTGACCCTCACCGATCCCCAGGGCATTCAGGCAAAGGCGGCAGTGGACCATGCCAAGGAACCGGCCCGCAACGGAGATCAAGGCAGGAAGCCCCTGACCGACCAGTTGGGGAAACTGGGCAACACCCTGTATTGCCTGGCGGACGGGGAAGCAGGGGATACCCAGCCCAAGGCTTCCGGCGCCGCCGGGGAAGTAGCAAAACAGGGCCGATCCCAAGCGGCTTCAGCTTCGGTCTCGGCTCCGGCTCCGGTTTCGGCCTCAGCCCCTGCCACCGCCGCTACCAACGCGCCCCTGCCGCCTCCCATTACCCTGGCCCTGAGCCAGCCCTGGTTTCTGCCCGCCGGAGTCATCAACGCCCTGCGCCGGGAGGCCGTGGCCCGGCTGGATGCCGCCCGGGCCGCCGCCTACCAGCGCCCGCCCCGGGCCCCGGCGGTGGAGCCCCCCGCCCTCTACCCGGAAAGCGAACTCACCTATCTGGGCAATGTGTATAACGCCCAGGCCCGGGCCTTTTACACCCGCCACGGGGTGGAATTGATTGCCCCGGCCTACGAAAGCAACGAGGAAAAGGGCGCCGTCTCCCTGATGATCACCAAGCACTGCCTGCGCTACAGCTTCAATCTCTGCCCCAAGGTGGTCAAAGGCGTGCGCCCCGATCCCCTGGTGCTGGTGAACGGCAAGGAACGCCTGACCCTGCGCTTTGACTGTAAAAAGTGCGAAATGCACGTGGTGGGCAAATTGAAGAAGCACCGCAGTGTGCAACTGACGGTGCAGGGCGGGCACTAGAGGCTACCCTCTAGCGCCCCTAAGCCCGCCCCTGAGACACCCTACCCGGCTCCTTAAGGCGCCGGGCCATGGCGGGTGCGGAAGCCCTCAGAGGGGCATATCCGCCGTGCCCGGCAGGATGCAGCGGGGGTATTCCCGGGTCCGGTCCAGGCAGCCGCCTTCGCCGTACACGCCCCCCGGGTCCCGGGGGCGCAACATGAGGGTGAGGATTTCCTGCATTTCCACCGGATTGGCCCGGCTGGCTTCCACCAGGGCGGCCACCCGGGTTTCGTCCATGGCCAACTGGCCGTCCGGGCCCGTGGTCAGGCCGTTGCGCCAGTGGTAGAGCTCCAGGCATTTATCCACCAGGGTGTAGGGCCGGTGCCGCTGCCAGAAATTGGCGAACTGGCCGCCCCCCAGGTAAATGGTCCAGGAGCCTTCGTAGCCGGACACATCGGCGGAAGCCTCGTCCGGATTGCGGAACCAGACCCGGTCCCCGGGCACGTAGTAATCCGCCGGCAGGTCCACTTCCGCCCCGTATTCCACCAGAAAGGTGTCGTGGAAGCGCCGGGATTTGATCAGGGACACCCGGCTGCAAGCTTCCAGACGGCGGTACAGGGCCGGGTGGCTGGCCTTCATTTCCGCAGCCATGCCGGTGAGCATGGCGTATTCCGAGGCCCGGTAGCAGGAAAAGGCGTAGCGGGGGCCCTGTTCCTCGGGCTGGGTGGCCGCTTCCAGGGCCGCCACCAGATCCGCTTCCGGCCCGATGGCGAAACCGTCTTCCCCTTCCACCCACCAGGCAGCAGGCCGGT
This sequence comes from Rhodocyclaceae bacterium, assembly GCA_041907765.1. Taxonomy (GTDB): domain Bacteria; phylum Pseudomonadota; class Gammaproteobacteria; order Burkholderiales; family Rhodocyclaceae; genus Azospira. The sequence continues at coordinate 75,663 of JAYRGQ010000013.1, forward strand.
CCGCCGCCGCCGTATTAAAGGTGAGCTCGGTTTCCCGGGCCGCCGCCACAATGCCCAGGCGCATCCGCACATTGGCTTCCAGTTCCCCCAGGTTGGGGAAGGCAAAGGCCACCGGGCCTTCCAACATGCGGGCAAAAATTTCGAAGCACAGCTCCTCCGGGCCCAGTTCCCGGGCATTCCGGCATTCCATGGCTTGCAGGCGGCCCAGATAGGGGGCGCTGGGGTCGGGGAGAAAGCGGGCGCTCAAGACCGGGCCCTCTCGCCGCACCTCCACCCGATGGGCCAGGCCCCGGGCCTCCAGCAGACGGGAATAGGCTTCCAGGGCCGCCAGGGCCGTATCCTGGGCTTCCAGGGTAACCACTATGCCGGAAGTAACACGCTTCTGAACCGGGGCAAGCAGGGCTTCGCTCATCGTCCTAAGCCTTTGAATTTTGGTGGGACGATTATAGATATATTGACGTCAATACAACCGCTGGAGTTGTGTCCAATTGTTTCCCTAATGTCAGGAAATAGTCAGCTTTCCTGGTAAGCCGCAGAAATCCAATAAAAAACCCGGACCGCATAGCTGGGGATTCCGGGTTAAGTCAGGGTTTTTCCGATAGAAATCGGGGCGATCCGGCCGCCCCTGGAAGTCATCCTTAAGCTCAATAATGGGGCGGAATCTCGTCCCGCAGGGTGCGCCCTTCCCCGGCCACGGTCAGGCCCTGGACCTGGTTATAGACTTCCCGCAATTGTTTTTGCAGAAACTCGATCTGTTCCTGCTGGCGAAAGACGGTGAGATTGAGGGTTTCCAGCAGGTCTTCCGCGTAGGCCAGCTTGATTTCCAGTTCGGTGAGACGGGATTCCATGGCAATTCTCCGGTGGGGGGAGCGGCATTTTAGCCCCTCCCCGGGGTGCCGTCCCGGGCTCAGGGGGCGGGGGGAATGGGCCGGGCGGGAGCGGGTTCCCGGGGGGCGTAGCCGGGTCCCAGGATTTCTTCGGTCAGGGCCACAAAGGCCCGCCCGGCGTGGGAAAGGTAGCCACCCTTGTTCCAGATCAGGGCCAGATGCCAGGGAATCAGGGGTTCCACCAGGGGCACCCAGCAAAACTGTCCCGGATTGAGCTTTTCGCAGACGATGCGGGGCAACAGGGCCACCCCCAGGCGGGCCCCCACCAGGGCGGCAATAAAGTCCCACTGATTGGAACGGCTGGCGATGGCCGGGGTAAAGCCCGCCCGCCGCCCGGCTTCCAGAATGCGGCCGGAAAGTACGAAGTCGTCGTTATAGAGAATGAAGGACTCGTAGGCCAGGTCCCCCATGGTGACCTGCTCCCAGCTGCTCCAGGGGGAATCCCGGGGCGCCAGGAGACAGAGTTCCGAATAGGCGAAGGGCTGGGTTTCAAACTGGGCCTGGTCCGTGGGCAGCACCGTGACCCCCACGTCCAGGCGGCCGTGGGCCAGTTCCGTTTCAATGGCCAGGGCCCCGTCTTCCACAATTTTCAATTCCACCTGGGGATGGCGCATGCGGTAGGCCCGCAGCACGGGGGCGAAAAAGGTGGAACCCACCATGGGGGAAAGGCCGATGGCCAGCCGTCCCCGGGCGAGGGCCCCCAGGTCCGCCAGTTCGGCCTGGAGCCGGGCCTGGGCGGCCAGCACGTCCTGACCCCGCTCAAAGGCCACCCGACCCGCGTCGGTGAGGCGGAAGCTGCGCCCCTGGCGAATCAGCAGGGGGGTGCCCAGCTCGGATTCCAGCTGGCGCACCATTTTGCTGATGGTGGGCTGGGTCACGAACAGGACCTGGGCGGCCTTGGTGAAACTACTTTGCCGGACCACTTCGACGAAGTAACGGAGGGCGCGGACGTCCATTTATGCATTCCTTATTGCCATGGTTTTTATGATTTTAATTCATTTTATCCATGAATCACCCCTGACTATACTTGCTTCATCCCCAATCCCAACAGATTACAAAAAACATGACTCATCACGATCAAACCCTGCCATCCCCGGCCCACCGGGCGGTGCATAAGCTCACCCGGGCAGGTCATATCGTGCTCCAGATCGGCCTGTTGACCGGTCTCTGGCTGATTGCCGATCTGATCTCCGCCCGCTGGCTGCCCCAGCTGCCCCCCGGGGTTCTGGGCATGCTCCTGCTGCTGGCCGGACTGCTCACCCGCCGGGTACCCCTGGGCTGGTTCAACCTGGGGGCCCGCTGGCTGCTGGCGGAAATGTTGCTGTTTTTCATCCCGGCGGTCATCGCCGTGGTCAAGTATCCCCAGCTCATGCTGCACCAGGGACTGGCCATCGTGCTGGTGATCGTAGTTTCCACCCTGTTTGTCATGGCCGTTACGGCCCTGGCGGTGGACGGGGTGTACCGACTGGAATTGCTGTGGCGCCGTCGCCACTGGAGTCGTCCCCATGACTGAATTTCATCTCCTGGCCCTAGGCTGGTTCGCCTTCACCGTGGCCCTTTATCTGGGCATGAAAGCCCTTTACCAGCGTTATAGCAAATGGTGGCTCATGCCCATGCTGGCGGTGCCGGTGGTCCTCATCTGCTGCCTGCTCCTGTCTCACCAGTCCTTTTCCGTCTATTTCGCCGACACCCGCTGGCTGGTGTGGATGCTGGGCCCGGCCACCGTGGCCTTTGCCGTGCCCATTTATGAGTACCGGCAGCTGATCCTGCGCCATTGGCTGGCCCTGGCCGTGGGGGTGGTGGCGGGCATTGCCGCCGCCGTCACCAGTTCCATTTTCCTGGCCCGGCTCTTCGGCCTCTCCCCGGCCCTGCAAGCCAGTCTGGCGCCCCGCTCCGTATCCACCCCCTTCGCCATGGCGGTGGCGCCCCAGCTGGGCGGCTCTTCGGACCTGACGGCAGTGTTCGTGGTTCTCACCGGGGTCTTTGGCATGTTGCTGGGGGAATTGATGTTAGCCCTCCTGCCCCTGCGCAGCCGCCTGGCCCGGGGCGCCCTGTTCGGCGCCTCCTCCCACGGGGCGGGCACGGCCAAAGCCATGGAAATCGGCCAGGAAGAAGGGGTGGTTTCCAGTCTGGTGATGATGATCAGCGGCGTGGCCACGGTTTTTGCCGAACCCCTCATTGCCCATCTGGTTTAGGTTTTTCCGGGCGGGGCCAGGTTTTTCCCTTTTTGAGCCGGTTCCCCGCCCCGTTTTTTGTACGGCCATTGACTCCTCCCTTTGGCGGCAGCGGCTCCCCCGGGCCCTGCCGTTTTTTTGTTGCCGCCCCCTTGGGCGCCCTGCGGGCCTGTGGACCGTGCCCATCTGGACAGGGCCAGCCCCATCGCGTAGCATGCGGCGCCCGCTTTCGCCAACGTAGCGACGGCGTTTTTCCCCTAGCCCCACCCCATCCCCATGCCCTTTTCCACCCCGGCCCGCGCTTGCGGCATCGACTTTGGCACCTCCAACTCCACCGTCGGCTGGTGGCGTCCGGATCAGCCGCCCCTGCTGCCCCTGGAAGGGGGCAAGGAAACCCTGCCTTCCGTGGTCTTTTTCAACGCGGATGAAAACCGGGTCAGCTACGGCCGCCAGGGGCTGAACGAATATCTGGAAGGGGACGAGGGGCGCCTCATGCGCTCCATGAAAAGCCTCCTGGGCAGCAAGCTTCTGGATGGGCGCACTGAGGTCCAGGGCCGGGCCCTGCCTTTTCGGGAGCTGCTGGCCTATTTCATCGGGGAATTGAAGCGCCGGGGCGAAGCCGCCGCCGGCCGCCCCTTTGACCAGGCCGTGCTGGGCCGCCCGGTCTATTTCGTGGACGATGATCCGGCGGCGGATCAACTGGCGGAAGACACCCTGGCCCGCATCGCTCGGGACCAGGGACTGGGGGAGGTGAGCTTCCAGTACGAGCCCATCGCCGCCGCCTTCCACTACGAGCAGCAGCTGGCGGGGGAAACCCTGGTGCTGGTGGCGGACATCGGCGGGGGCACCTCGGACTTTTCCCTGATCCGCCTCTCCCCGGAACGGCTGCGCCTCACCGAACGGCGGGACGATCTGCTGGCCAACGGGGGCGTTCATATTGGCGGTACGGACTTCGACCGCCAGCTCAGTCTGGCCCAGGTCATGCCCCTCCTGGGCTACCGCAGCCTGCTCAAGCGGGGCCTGGAAATGCCCGCCAGTTATTACTTCAACCTGGCCACCTGGCACACCATTAACGCGGTGTACAGCCGCTCGGTCCAGGCCGAACTGGAACAGCTGCACCGGGACAGCCAGTCCCCGGAAAAGCTGGAACGGCTCCTGACCCTGATCGACGACCGGGCCGGCCACTGGCTGGCGGTTCAGGTGGAAGGGGCAAAAATCGCCCTCTCCGCCGCAGAAAACACGGACTTGGACCTGGAACGGCTGGAACCGGAGCTGATCCAGACCATCGGCCGGGAGGATTTCGATCTGGCCATGGCCCCCCTGCTGGACCGGGTGGCGGACACGGTCACCGGCCTCCTGGCCCAGGCGGGCCTGAAGGCGGAACAGGTGGACAGCATTTTCTTCACCGGGGGTGCCAGCGGCGTCCCCCGGCTGCGCCAACGCATCGCCGAACTCCTGCCCACGGCCAAGGCCGTGGAAGGGGACCGGTTCGGCAGCATCGGCGCGGGTCTGGCCATGGAGGCCCGGCGCCGCTACGGTTAGGGGCGGCACGGTCCTAAGCAGAAGGAAGTTTTCCCGGGCATAACCCGGCCTCCGGCACGGGCGGGGAGCCCCACCTAAAGCCGCGCCCCACTGCCTCCCCCTGTCAGGCCCGGTCCCCGTTTGCGCCGGAGGACTGGCCTGGGGAGGTCGGCGGAGCTTTGTCCGGGCCCCTCCAGCCCCCTCCTGGCCCCGCCCCGTTTTGCGGCCTTCCGCCCCCATCCCGGGAGAGGCCCGGGCCCCGGGGGTGGTATCCTGCACGGGTGCCCCGTTTTGCGGGTTCCCGCCCCACCCGGAGGTCCGGTTCCGGCTTCCGCCCCCACCCTTCGCAAGCGCCGTTCCGGCCATGGCCGGGCCGGGGAGGTTTGCCCGCCGGTTGCCCACTTGCCGGTTTGCTCTTTCATTTTGGCGCCCCCGGGCGTCCCAGGAGTTTTCATGTCCGATCTTTCCCCCGCTCCCCTCACCCCCCTGCTGAACACCGCCCTGGCCGCCCGCAGCGACCTGCTGGCCCGCCTGGCCGCTGAGGGCACGGATTGTTACCGGCTTTTCCACGGCAGCGTGGAAGGCTTTCCCGGCCTGACCGTGGACCGCTACGGCGACCTGCTCCTGATCCAGACCTTTCACAGCGCCATCGACGGCGCCCAGGTGGGGGAAATCCGCCGCTTCTATACGGAACGCCCGGAATTCGCCGGGCTGGACACCCTCTACAACGACCGGAGCGGGGGCAATTCCCGCATTACCAATGTGCTGGGGGAAGATGACCAGGAAATTGCCGCCAAGCCCCGCATCGCCAAGGAACTGGGCCTTTCCTACCGTTTCCAGGGCCGCCATGCCGGGCAAGACCCTTGGCTCTTCCTCGACCTGCGGGCCGGACGGCGGCGGGTCATGGCCGAAGCGGCGGGCAAGTCCGTGCTCAATCTTTTCGCCTACACCTGCGGAGTGGGCTTGGCCGCCGCCAAGGGGGGCGCCCGTTTCGTGGTCAATGTGGATTTCGCCGAATCCAGCCTCAAGGTGGGCCGGGAAAACGCCAAGCTCAATGAACTGCCCACCCGCCCCCGCTGCGTCCAGAGCGATGTGTTCCCCGCCCTGCGCCAGCTGGCCGGGCTGGGCCAGCCCCCCGTGGTGCGGGGCAAACGCCTGCCCCCCTTCCCCAAGCTGGAGCCCCAGCAGTTTGACCTGGTCTTTCTCGACCCGCCCCGCTATGCCAAAAGCCCCTTTGGAGTGGTGGACCTGATCCACGACTACCCGGCCCTGCTCAAACCCGCCGTGCTGGCCACCGCCGAGGGGGGCACCCTGATTTGCTGCAATAACGTGGCCCAGGTCACCCGGGAAGTCTGGCAGGACCAGATCGAGCGCTGCGCCCGCAAGGCGGGCCGCCCGGTGCGGGAACTGGAATGGATCGCCCCGGAATCGGACTTCCCCAGTTTCGACGGTCAGCATCCCCTGAAAATCGCCCTGCTGCGCCTCTAGGCCCCCAGGATTGGGGAGGGTCCCTGGGGAGCTAATGGCGCCCCTAGCGGGGGCCGGGGAAGAAAAATTCCCCGGCCCCCGTTTTTTTTGCCCTCCCCCGGGATTTCCCTAGTTTTTCTGGCCTTCCCTGCCCATCCCTTTGGCTAAGGGCAGGTTCCCGCTCACATTGAGCAACGTCCTGGCCCCGGGCGGCTTTTCCCCCCTATCCGTGCCAATTATGGCCTTTGGCATAAGCCCCTTTATAGGTATAGTCCCAGGTCATACCCCTGGTTTATTCCTACTATTTCCCTGTTCTCGCCCCGTTGAACCCCGTCGTTTTTCCTCCCATGGCCTCCCCCTCGAACCAGCCCCATTTGCGTCGCCTGTTGGTGCTCCTGCTGGCCGTGGCCATGTTAATCACCCTGGCCGGGGGCCTGCTGGCGGGCTACTCGGTGCTGCGGGATACCCTGGTGGCCAATGCTCTGGAATCCAACCGGGTCTATGCGGCCAAAATCGCCGCTGGCGTGGCCACGGAGGCGGACACGGCCCATCGCCTCCTGGAACTGAGCGCCCGCAATCTGGGCCGCCGCTGGGACCAGAAAACCCAGGACCAGGAGGTGGAGCGGCTCAAAGAACAGTCGGAAACCTTTAATTCCGTCATTGTGGTGGATGGCCAGGGCATACTCCGGGCTTACCACCCCATGCGCCCCAACATGCTCCACCGGCGCATGACCACCCTGGGCACGGTGGAAGCCTTGAAGGCCCGGCGCCCCCTGGTGAGCCCGCCTTTCCACGCCCATTCCGGCCATTACATCGTGCTGGTTTCCCAGCCGGTATGGGATCAAAAAGGCCGCTATCTGGGCTTTGTGGCGGGCACCATTTATCTGGATTCGGTGAATACCCTGGGGCGCCTGGTGGCCCAGCACTTCTACCACGATGGTTCCTACCTTTACGCGGTGGATCGGGCGGGCACCATCATCTATCACCAGGACGCCCGGCGGGTCGGGGCCAACGTGGCCCGCAATGGGGTGGTGGCCCGTCTGATGGGCGGGGAAAACGGCGCCATGGCGGTGGTGAATACCCGGGGAGAAGCCATGCTAGCGGGCTATGCGGTGGTCCCCGAACTGGGCTGGGGCATCGTTTCCCAGCAGCCGGCCCCGGTGGTTTTGGACCAGGTCCGGGATCTGACCACCTCCCTCTTTCTCCGGGCCATGCCCTTTTACCTCCTGGCCCTGTGCCTGGGCTGGCTCCTGGCCCGCCACTTCACCCGGCCCCTGAACCAGCTGGCGGAGGTGGCCGCCGGCCTGGATCATCCGGAAGCGCCGGAGCAGCTGGACCGGGTCCGGGCCTGGTATCGGGAAGCCCGGCAGATTAAGCAGGGGCTCCAGGTGGGCCTGCGCTCGGTACAACTCCAGCTGCGCTTTCTCTACCAGGAATCCACCACCGATCCCCTCACCGGCCTGATGAACCGGCGGGGCATCCACCGCCAGCTGGAAATCTGGGAGGCCAACCGCATTCCCTTTGCCGCCCTGGCCCTGGACGTGGATCACTTCAAGCAGGTCAATGACCGCCATGGTCACCCGGTGGGGGACAAGGTGCTGCGCCATCTGGCCACCCTCATGGACCGGGCTTGTCGGGAACAGGATCTGACCTGTCGGGCCGGGGGGGAAGAATTCCTCATTCTGCTACCCGACTGCCCCCTGCCCCGGGCCCGGGAAGTGGCGGATCGGCTGCGCCAGAACATTCAGGAAAGCCCCAATCCGGCGGGGGAAAGTATCACCGTCTCCATCGGCGTGGCCCACTATCCCACCCACGGGGACAGCGCGGAAGAAACCCTGCAAGCCGCCGACCGGGCCCTCTACCTGGCCAAGGAAAGGGGACGGAACCGGGTGGAAACACCCTGACCGGCTCCGCCCCATCCTCGGGGACCGCAGCACCGGTCCCCCGCTCCAGCCCCTTTTCACTGAAGCCTTGCCCCTTCCTCCTTGGGGTGGGGCGCCCCCGACTACTCCTACGCGCTGATTAACCGCCCCGCCCCCTTTTCAGGGCAGGGACTCCAAGCACACCGGCCCCTGCCCCGTCCCGGGCTGCCGCGCCTTCTGGGCCCGGCGGGCGCGGCGCTTGCGGGCCCAGATCACCACCCCGGTCAAACTCAAGAGGGCCACCAGCCCACCGCAGCAGGACACCAGCACCCGACCGGGCAGGCCCAGAATGCGCCCGGAATGGAAGGGAAACATGGCTTGGAGGAAGAGATCCCCCCCTGTGCCTTGCCCCGGAACATCCGCCCCCAGCAGTCGTCCACTGCGGCTATCCAGGTAAAGCCAGGGATTGCCCAGGCCCCCGTCCCCATGTTCCTGGCCCGGGGAGAAGAAGCCCACCCCGTAGTAGCCCGCCGGGTCTTCATACATGCCCCCGGGGGCGGCTTGCCAAGCCCGTTGGCGGGCTTCCCCCTGGGCCCGGGCCAGGATGGCGTGGCGGGACCACTGGGGCCCACGTCCCGAAGCCGGCGGCTGGGCAGCGGCCAGTTCCGCCGGGGTGGGGGTCAGGGGAGACACCAGGCCCACCAGGGGCCGCACCAGGGGCTTATTCAGATTCATGTCCACGGAGGTAATGGCCAGCACCGCCAGCAAGGGAAACAGCCAGACGCCCCCGGAGCGATGCAGGTCGAAATTGAGCCGGTAGCCCCCGGCCCGCCAGCGAAAGCGGAAGGATTGGCGCCAGGTTTTGCGGCTGGGAAAGGCCAGCACCAGGGCCACCAGCCCATCCACCAGCCACAGCAGGGCCATGCCCCCCATGAACAGGGTGCCCAGGGGCAGGCCCCAGGCGGCGGGAAGTTGGAGGGAATAGTGGAACTGGTAAAGGCAGGGAATGAGATGGCGCCGATCCAGGCCCAGACGCCCCCATTCCCGGCGCCCCAGCACCCGGCCACTCACCGGGTCCAGGGCCACCTGATTAAAGCCCAGGGCATAGGGCTGGCCCGTGGCCGGATCGGTGCGGGGAGCCACGAAGAGCACCAGACTGTGGCCCGGTTCCAGGGATAGGGGCAGATAGGTCACCCGCAGCCGAGGATCCTGGCGTTCCAGGCCGTCGGCCAGGGCCAAGGGGGCCTGGGGCGTGCCGGGCCCCGCCCGGAAAAAGTCCGGATTCAGCCAGCCATCCAGTTCATGATCCCAGGCAATCACCGCCCCGGTAAGACCGGCCAGGAGCAGGAACAGGGCCGTGGTGAGGCCCAGCCAGCGGTGGGCCAGGACAAGGAAGGGACGCATGGGCTCAGTACTTCCAGGTCAAAGACAGGCTGGCGTTGCGGGGCGCCCCGTAATAGCTCTGGGACCAATAGAGGCTGGTGAGATATTTTTCATTGGTCAGATTATTCAGGGTGGCGCTCAAGCTCAGGTTTTTATCAATGTCGTACTGGGCCATGAGATTCACCAGGCCATAGGCCTTCTGGCGCACCTGGGTGGTGGCGCCGGAGTCCAGGGTTTCCACCCGGTAAATGTCGCTTTGCCAGGTCAGATTGGCCCCCACCTTGAGCCCGGCCACAAAGGGCACCCGATAGGTTCCGGCCAGGCGCAGCAGATTGCGGGGGGTGTAGGTGCGCACGGCGTTGCCGTCCGGATCCTTCAGGGTCAGGTGGGTCAGGCCCAGATTCACTTGCAGCCGCTCCGTCACGGCTCCCCCCACATCCATTTGGATGCCCTTTGATTCCGCGTCAATGCCCCGGTAATAGGCCCGGGTGCCGATGTAACCGGCCTGCTCCGCCAGCCCCAGCTGTTCGCTGCGGAAAAGGCTCACGGACCCGTTCAGGCGCTTATTGAAAAATTCCCCCTTCAGGCCCACTTCCCGGCTGGAACCCCGCACCGGGTCCAGGGGAGCGCCGCTCTGATCCAACTGGTACTGGGGATCGAAAATCTTGGTGTAGCTGCCGTAGGCGGCCAGATTGGCGGTCAGGTCATAGACCAGGCCCACATAGGGGGCGGTCTTGCTGCTGTCCTGATTGTGGCTCTGGCTGTAGCTCACCCCATCCACCTTCACGGTGGTGTGGTTGGCCCCCAGAATGAGCTTGGTCCGGTCGTTCAGATGCAGGCGGGTGGAAAGGTAGAAGCTACGCCGGTGGTCGTTGAAGTTGCTGCCATCCACGGAGGCGTCGAAGGGGGGCACCGGATAGCTGCCGTTCCAACCATCCAGAGCGGGCACCGGGTCCCCGATCCCCCGGCCGTAGTAGGACACATCCTTGAGGGAAGCCCGGCTCCAGGTCATGCCCAAGCTCAGGTCATGCTTGCGGCCCCCCAGCTCGAAACGGCCCGTGGCATAGACATCCGCCTGGGTCTGGGTGCGTTCCAGGTCATATTCGGAGGGATAGGCTTTAAGCCCCAGGCCCGTGTTCCGGTCCGGGGTGCCGTACACATAGAAGAGCCGGGAATTGCCCGTGTATTCGTTGTGAGTCACCACCGCCTTGCCGGACCAATCCTCATTGAACTGGCGGCTCAGTTCCAGAAAGCTGCTCTTGGTTTTCAAATTCCAGAAGGCCCAGTTGGTGGCCGTGCTGGTGGAAACGTCGTAATGGGTCTGGCTGCCATCCGTGTTGTACATGGGCAGGGCGCCCCACATCACGCCCCGGGGCTTGTTCTCCTGCTCATGGTGGCCCAGGGCCAGGGTGGTGCGATCGTCCAGGTCCGCTTCCAGCACCCCGTAAAACACGGTCTTACTGCGGCTATAGCGATCCAGATAGGAATCCTTGTCCTCCTGGACCCCCACCAGCCGGCCCCGGAGACGGCCCGAATCAATCAGGGCGCCGGACACATCCCCTTCCAGCCGGCTCTTGTTCCAGGAGCCCACAGTGGCCGTGGCGGTCGCTGCAAAGTCCAGGGTGGGCCGCTTGCGGATGAAATTCACGGTGGCGGAAGGGTAACCGGTGGTGGACAGCAGGCCGTTGGCCCCATAGACCGTATCGATGCGGTCAAAAATGGCCGTATCCGTTTCCGCTCCCGCCATGTCATACACGTTGGCGATGCCAATGCCGTCGTACTGGAAATTGGTGACATCAAAGCCCCGGGCCGTGTAATAAACCCGGTCCGTTTCCGGCCGCTCCACCACAATGCCCGAGGTGGCTCCCAGGGCCTCCCCCAGGTCGTTGAGGTGGAAATCATCCAGTTGACTCCGGGTCAGCACGGACACCTGCTGGGGGGTCTCCTTCAGGCTCAGGCCCAGGCGGGTGGCGGACTCGGATTTCTTCACCGTGTAAGCCCCGGTCTTTTCCGTAGGCAAATCCCCCGCCGCCCGATCCGCCACCGTTACCGTGGCCAGGGTCTGCTCCTCCCCTCCCGGTTCAGCCAGGGCGACAGTAGCAAACAGGGCGGCCACCAGGCCCACCAGGGGAGAAAGGGAAAAAGGGGGATAGGGACGGCAAGACATCCAGACAGGCTCCTCAAGGGTAAGGACAACACTGGCTGGCGGACCGCCCGAAACAGGGGCTGAAGCTGGCTGGGAAAGAGCCGGAAGAAAGGCGACCCAAGGGCCAAGCCCCTTCCGGCGGGGGTAATTACTTGAGAACCATTATCATCTATGCAGCCATTTTTGTAAAGTCCGGTAACGGCCCGGCCAGGAACCGGGGGAGCGGGATACACTAGGGCCCCGGCTTCTGGGGCTTCTGGGGCTTCTGGGGCTTCTGGGGCTTCTGGGGCTTCTGGGGCTTCTGGGGCTTCTGAGCTTCTGGACCTCCCGGAACCCCGGGGCTCCTTACCCAAGCCCCTGGCCCTACCCCACCCTTTTCCCTGCCTTTATCCGCTCTGAACCATGCCCGTTCCCCCTACCTCCCCCCTCTATCGCCAGGCCCTGGAGCACCATCAGGCGGGGCGTTTCACGGAAGCCCTGGAACTGTACCGGCGCCTGCTGGAAACCTCCCCAACGGAGGGGGGATGGCTGGCCCAGGCCGGGCTGGCGGCCTGTCAGGCGGGGCAAACGGCCCAGGGCTGCGCCTGGCTGGAACAGGCCGTGGCCCGGGACCCGGACCAGGTGGCGGTATGGCTCAATCTGGCCACGGTGCGTTACGCCCTGGGCCAGGGGGCGGGCTCCCTGGCGGCGGCAGACCAGGCCCTGGCCCGGCTTCCCCTGGAGGCACCGGAGCGGGCCCCGGCCCTGGGGGCCCGGGGCCGGGCCCTGATCGCCCTGGGCCAGCTGGACGCCGCCCGGGAGGCCTATGAGCAGGCTGCCGCCCTGGCCCCGGAGCAGCCGGATTACGCCCGGGCCGTGGCCCTGCTCCTGGTCCAACGGCAAGGCCCGGAAGCCGCCCTCCCTGCCCTGGAACGGGCCCTGGCCCTGGTGCCGGAGGACCCGGTACTGCAACAGTACCGGGGGCTGGCCCTGCTGGACGGGGATCGGCCGGAAGCCGCCCTGGCCGCCTTCCGCGCCATCGGTCAGGCCGCCACCGGCGCCAGCGCGCCTCCCGCCGATGCCCTGCTGGGCCAAGGGTTGGCCCTGGCCGCCCTGGGCCAGACGGAGCTAGCCCGGGCCTGCTGCGACCGGGTTCTGGCCGCCCAGCCCCATCATCCGGGGGCCTTGAACAACCGGGGGCTGCTCTCCCAGGGGGCGGAGGACTATCCGGCGGCCCTGGCGGACTTCCGGGAAGCCCTGGCCCATCATCCCCAGTTTGCCGACGCCTGGTTCAATCTAGGCCTGCTGGAGCTGCGCCTGGGGGATTACGAGGCGGGCTGGGCCCATTACGAATGGCGCTGGCGCCGCTACCCCGCGCCCGAATTATCGGGCCGGCCCTGGCGGGGGGACTTTTCCGTGGCGGGCAAAACCCTGGTGCTCTACGCCGAGCAGGGCTACGGCGATACCCTCCAGTTCTGCCGCTACCTGCCCCAGGTCACCGCCCTGGGCGCCCGGGTCATCCTCCGGGTGCCCGAGCCTCTGATCCCCTTGCTCCGCACCTTGCCCGGTGCCCCCCAGCTCCAGGGGGACCGCACTCCGCCGCCCCCCGGGGACGCCCATTGCCCCCTGCTCAGTCTGCCCCTGGCCCTGGGCCGAACGAAGCCAGAGGGGGGTGCCCCCTACCTGGCCCCCGACCCGGAACTAAGCCGGTCCTGGGCCGCCCGCCTGGCCACCAGCCTGAATACCGGGGCAGAGCACCCCCTGCGCATCGGCCTGGTCTGGGCCGGGGGCGAACGGCCCAAGCAGCCGGAGGCCCGGAGCGTAAACCGGCGCCGTAATGTGCCCCTGGCCCTGCTGGCCCCCCTGGCCCGGGTGCCCGCCCCCCGGCCCCTCCAGTTCATCAGTCTGCAAAAGGGGGACGGCGCCCTGGCCCAATTGGCCGAGCTGGACGCAACAACCTGGCCCGGCCCCCGCCCCAGGGACTACAGCGCTTTCCTGACGGATTTCGCCCAGAGCGCCGCCCTGGTGGCCCAGCTGGATCTGGTCATTACGGTGGATACGGCGGTGGCCCACCTGGCGGGAGCCCTGGGCCGGCCGGTGTGGATACTCAATCGGCGGGACCATTGCTGGCGCTGGGGCGAGGGGGAAGGGACCACCCCCTGGTACCCCACCGCCCGGCTCTTCCGCCAGTCCGCCCCCGGGGATTGGCCAGGGGTGGTGGCCCGGGTGGCCTCGGCCCTGGCGCAGTGGGCCAAAGAGCAGGCTTAACCTGGCCGGGATAAGCCCGCCCCTTCCTAGGGGGCGAAAGGTCCCGGGGCATCGGCCCCGGGCATGGCGCCCGGTTTCCCCGGCGGGGCCAAGGAACGCGGGAGAACACCGGCAGAAACTTTCCTCCCGAAGCCGCCAAGGAAAAATCGGCAAAAAAAGGGCGTCCCTTGGGACGCCCTTTGGGCTTGCTTCCCCGGCCTCGCCAGGGCCGCCTACCGTGTCAAACCTGGAAGCGGGAGGTGGCACCGTGGAGTTCCCGGGCCGTATCCAGGAGGGAACGGGCCGTGGCCGCCGCATTGCGAATGCCGCCGCTGGTGCTTTCTACCTGACCGGCAATCACATCCACCTGCTGGGCCAGGGAATTGCTGGCTTCCCCCTGCTCCCGGGTGGAACTGGCCACTTCCCGGGTGAGATCGCAGGCGGAGCGGGAAACCCGGGAGATTTCCTGCAACATGTGGGCAATGTCTTCCACCGCCGCCTTGGCAGCCTCCGCCTCCGGCTGGGCCGCGTCCATGACCTTGGCGGCGGTCTGGGTTTCTTCCTGGATGCGGGACAGCACCCCGGTGATTTCCACCGTGGCCTTTTCCGTCCGTTCCGCCAGCACCCGCACCTCGTCCGCTACCACGGCAAAGCCCCGGCCCTGTTCCCCGGCCCGGGCCGCTTCAATGGCCGCATTCAGGGCCAGAAGATTGGTTTGCCCGGCAATGTCCTTGATCACGGCGGCAATGCGGGCCACCTCTTCCGCACTCTGGGCCAAGCCCCGCACCTGGTCGGCGGCTTGGGAAATGGTCTGGGCCATGGCGCCGATGCGCACCGTGGAGACGGACACCCCTTCCACCCCCTGCACCGCCTGGGAAGCGGCCTGATCGGCCAATTGCTCGGTCTGGCCCGCGTTGTCCGAAACGTGGTTGATGGAAACGGTGAGCTGTTCCATGGCCGCCGCCATGGTTTGGGTGGCGTCGCTCTGGCTGGTGGCGGAATCCGCCACCTGGGAGGAGACCTCGCTGATTTCCTGGGCCGCCCCCTTCACCTTGTCCGCACCGGCCGCCACTTCTCCCATCATGGTCGCCAAGGCGCCCACCAGACGGTTGAGCGCCCCCAGAAGACTGGTTTCCGGCGCCTGGCCCAGGGCCACCCGCAGATTGCCGCTGGCCACCTGTTCCATGGCCTGGACCGCCACCGCCGGTTCGCCGCCGATCTGGCGCAGAATGCCCCGGGCCACCACCCAGGCCACCACGCCCACCGCCAGGGCCACCAGCACAATCACCAGGGCCGCTACCTGCAACTGGGCGTAAAACAAGGCGTCCAGGTCATCCACATAGAGCCCCGTGCCAATCACCCAGTCCCAGGGCTGGAAATATTCCACGTAATTGAGTTTGGGCAGCTGTTCCGTGCCGCCGGGTTTGGCATTCAGGCTCATGACAAAGCCGGTCTTATCCAGGGCCGCCTGAATTTTGCTGCGGGTGCCGTATTCCCCGCTCTTGTCCTTCTTATCCCAAAAATTCTTGCCTTCCTGTTTGGGATTGATGGGGTGCATGACGGACACCCCCTTGCTGTCATAGACGAAGAAATATTCCTGGCCGAGAAAGCGCATGGAACGGAGCACCGCCTTGGCGGCGGCCTGGGCCTGTTCCCGGGTCAGCTGACCCTTGGCCTCTTGCTCCTGAAATCCGGTGACGGTGGAGGTGGCCAGATTAATGGCCGCCTGGAGGGTGGTTTTCCGGTCTTCCAGCAATTGATGGCGTAGATGAACGACCTGGTAGGCCGCCAGGGAAAACAACCCCAGCAGGGCCACCAGCACGGACAGCACCAGTCGCCCTTTCAAACTTCTGAAATTAAACATTGAAGCACTCCCCCGAAAGTGGGCCTGCAACCCGTTTTTAGCGATATAACCTTTGTCTTATATGCCCTTATCGTGGTGCCAGCATAAACATCCGGGGCCCCTTTGTCCATGCCCCATTCCCCGGCTTTCCCCCGCCCGTTTCCCTAGGCCGTCCCCAACGGAAACGCCCCGCTTGGCTTGGGGGCCGGGCGGGGCATAAAAATACGTTGGAATAACAAAGGGGAAGCCCCAAGGAAGGCCCTCAGGCTAGGGGAATCCCTTTCCCAGATCGGGACCGACGGCGCCCCAAAGGCGCCGCCCAAAAAATCAGTCCGCCCCGTCTTGGGATTCCGCCCCGGAATCTTCCGCCTCGGCGGCAGCAGCGGCGGCCAGCATGGCGGCCCGGGTTTCCGGGGTTTCCAGGGAAATCCGGCCCAGGGTGCCGGCCCGGTAGTCGGTAAGGAGAATTTGGGCGGCCCGTTCCAGGTCCAGTTCCCCACCCCGGCCCTTGATCAGGCAGCCCCGCTTGCGGGCCACCCCTTCCACCACGCCGATGGGGTCCAGCTCCGCCGTGGCAAAGCCGTAGCGGGCGGTGAGGCAGGCCGGATAACGGGTCAGGAGAATGCCCGCCAGGAATTCCGCCACTTCCTCGTCGATATAGGCATTGGTCCCCACCGCATGGCTGGCGGCCAGCATCAGGCCGTCCGCCGGATGGGCGATCCGGGGCCAGAGCATCCCCGGGGTATCCACCAGGGTCTGGCGGGGGCCCAGGTCGTAACGCTGTTGCTGCTTGGTGATGGCGGGCTGATCCCCCACCGCCGCCACCTTGCGCTTCACCAGGGTATTGAGCAGGGTGGATTTGCCCACATTGGGAATGCCCATAATCATCATGCGCAGGGGCTTGAGATTGTCCTTGCGGTGGGGCGCCAGGCTTTGGCAAAGGCTGGGCAGACGGGCCGCTTCCCCGGGCTTTTTGGCGGAAATGGCCACCGCCTTGATATTGGGCTGGGCGTTGTAAAAGGCCAGCCAGGCCTTGGTGGCCACCGGGTCCGCCAGATCGGTCTTGTTCAGCACCTTAAGGCTGGGCCGCTGCCGGTGGCGACGCAGTTCCTCGATCATGGGATTGCGGCTGGCCTCGGGCAGACGGGCGTCCAACACCTCAATCACCACATCCACCTGTTCCATGGTCTCCGCCGCCTTTTTGCGGGCCGAAGTCATGTGTCCGGGAAACCATTGAATCGCCATGGGATTGCTGCCTAAGAGAAAGAAAAAGGGAGAGGAAAAACGCCGGGGGCCGCCATTATGGCAGGACTTGGGGCCGGGCCCAATCCCGGGGGAGGGGCAGGGCCCAGGTCGGGGCTGCCCGCCCGCCGGTCTTGCCCCAACGCCGGGCGCCCCCAGCCCCGAAACCGAGGCGCTCGACATGACCTTCCCCCCCATGGAGCCGGACCTTGGGCCGGGCGCCCGGAGGCCCCACGGGCGAAAGCGTACAATGGAGGTTTTGGCCCAGTCTGGGGACGACCCCCCGGGGTTTGCTTCCCCCGTGGATAACCGCCGCGCCCACGGCCCCTTAGCCCGCCTTCCCTCCGACCGAAAAAGCCCCTGCCCCTAACCCGCCCATGACCCAGGACACGCCCCTCGCCCCCCCGCCCCCCTATGCCGGGCTGACGCCGGATTGCGTCCTGGATGCCCTGGAAAGCGTGGGGCTGAACCCGGATGGGCGGCTTCTGGCCCTGAACAGCTACGAAAACCGGGTCTATCAAATCTGGCTGGATGCGCCCCCCGGGGCCGCGCCCCAGCCCCCCCTGGTGGTGGCCAAGTTCTACCGCCCGGGACGCTGGTCCGACGCCGCCATTCTGGAAGAACACGGTTTCACCGCCGAACTGGCGGAGCGGGAAATTCCCGTGGTGCCTCCCCTGGTCATCCGGGGGGCCACCCTGCACCACCATGGCGGTTTCCGTTTCGCCCTCTTCCCCCGCAAGGGGGGCCGGGCGCCGGAGCTGGAAACGCCCCAGACCCTGGAATGGCTGGGCCGCTTCCTGGGCCGCATCCACGCCGTGGGGGCTTTAAAACCCTTCCAGGCCCGACCCACCCTGGATATAGACACCTTTGGTCTGGCCTCCCGGGACTTTCTCCTGGCCGGAGATTTTCTGCCCCCGGAACTCCTCACCCCCTGGACCTCCACGGTGAATATGGCCCTGGAGGGTGTGCGGCGCTGCTATGACCGGGCCGGAGACATCCCCCTGCTGCGCCTCCACGGAGACTGCCACCTGGGCAATGTGCTGTGGGTGGAAGGGGGGGAAGCCCCCGGCCCCCATTTTGTGGATTTTGACGACAGCCGCATGGGCCCGGCCATCCAAGACCTGTGGATGCTCCTTTCCGGCGACCGGGGCGCCATGCAGTACCAGCTCACCGAAATCCTGGCGGGCTACGAAGACTTTGCCGAATTTCAGCCCCGGGAACTGTTCCTGGTAGAAGCCCTGCGCACCCTGCGCCTGCTCCATTACTCCGCCTGGCTGGCCAAACGCTGGGACGATCCGGCCTTTCCCGCCGCCTTTCCCTGGTTCCACACCCCCCGCTACTGGGAGGAACGAATTCTGGAACTGAAGGAACAGATTGCCCTGATGGATGAACCGCCCCTGGTGGCCTAACCTTTTTTCATTTTTTCCCCACCTTTCTCACCATGAATTTCCCCGTCTCTCCCCGTCTTGCCGCCCCCCGTTCCCTTACTCTGGCCATCGCTGGCCTGGGCCTTCTGGCTGGTTGTGCCACCCAGGCCCCGGTGCCGGTACAACCGGCCCCCGCCCCGGCCCAGCCCGCTCCCACGGCGCCAGCCGTGGCCCCCGGGCTGCCCGTCCCCGCCGGGGAACCCATCCAGGTCAAGCCCCTGCCCCCGGTCCCCGCCCCGGCGCCCCAGACCGCCCCTGCACCGGCCCGCCCGGCCATGATCGGGGAAAAGGACGCCAAGGCCATGATCGCCCGCTATATCCCGGCCAAGGCGCCGGACCGCATGGGCTGGGCCGGGGATATTTACGTGGCCTTCGCCACCATGCGCATTACCGTGTCCCCCCAGAACATCTGTTCCGCCGTGGCCGTCATTGAGCAGGAATCCAGCTTCCAGGCCGATCCGGTGGTGCCGGGCCTGGGCAACATCGTCTGGCAGGAAGTGGAAAAGAAGGCGGGCAAATACCACATCCCCCTGGCCGTGGTGAAAACCGCCCTGCTCAAGCCTTCCAAGGACGGGCGCAGCTACAAGTCGCGGATTGACGGCCTGCGCACGGAGAAGGAAATGGACGAGCTGTTCCACGAAATCATGGGGGAAATTCCCCACGGGGAAAAACTCTTCGCCCAGAAGGACCCGGTGAAAACCGCCGGTCCCATGCAGGTGAGCGTGGATTTCGCCCGGGAACACATGAAAACCCGGCCCTATCCCTATCGCCACGGGGGAGACATCCGGCCGGAAGTCTTTACCCGCCACGGGGGCGTCTATTTTGGCGTGGCCGATTTGCTGGATTACCCGGTGACCTACAGCCACCCCATCTACCGCTTTGCCGACTATAACGGGGGCCGCTACAGCAGCCGCAACGCCGCCTTCCAGTCCGCCCTGGCCCTGCTGGCCCACAAGAGCCTGGCCCCGGACGGGGATTTGCTGCGCTACGACGGCAACAACCAGCCCAGCCGGGAAACCAGCGCCACCCAGAAATTGCTCTACGGCCTAACCGGCAAGCTGGGGATGGGCAAGAGTGAGATCGACCGGGATCTGCGCCTGGAAAAGGAACCGGGCTTTGCCCAGACCCCCCTCTATCAACGGCTCTTTGCTCTGGCGGACAAGGCCGCCGGGCGCCCCTTGACCAAGGAAATGTTCCCCCGCATTGACTTGAAGAGCCCCAAGATTCACCACCACCTGACCACCGAATGGTTCGCCCATAAGGTGGATGCCAAGTATCAGGCCTGTCTGGCCCGGGTACCCATGCCCACGGCCCCCACGCCCCAGCCTTCCCTGTAAGGGGCGCGTAGCCTCGCTCTCCGCCGGATAGCCTTTGCAGCCGGCGGAGAAATACCCCTGCAATCTGCCTCTGGCAAACTGGCGGAACTGGCGGGACTGGCCCGGAATCCGGCGGGCCCCGCTGGGGCCTGCCCGCAACGCCCAGGCACCGGGAACTTCCGGCGCCCTCAGGCGCCCAAGGGGCTTGGCCTCCGGGCTAATTCCCTGGCCCCATTCCGGCCTGCCCCCCCAACCCGGCCCCCAAAGTTCCAGAAGCCCACCGGGCGCCCGGGACCGGCCGGGCCGTTTTATTCACTCCTTTTTAGCCGCCTCAATGAATCAAGCCTTTTCCCTTTCCCGCCCGGGCGC
The DNA here is from genome assembly GCA_041907765.1 of Rhodocyclaceae bacterium. Taxonomy (GTDB): domain Bacteria; phylum Pseudomonadota; class Gammaproteobacteria; order Burkholderiales; family Rhodocyclaceae; genus Azospira. Next base: position 95,526 of record JAYRGQ010000013.1, read on the forward strand.
CCCTTGGGCCCGTTGTGCCTTCGGCCTGCTGATCCTGGGCCTTTCCACCGCGCTCCAGGCCGCCAGTCCCATGAACGGCGCCGGTTCCTCCGCCGCCCACCCGGTCTATCGCATCTGGGACGAGCAATACGCCAAAACCGGGGGCGCCCCCCTCAATTACGACCCCGCCGGGTCCTCCGCCGGGCTGAAGAAAATTGCCGCCCACCAGGTGGATTTCGGCGCCTCGGACATCGCCCCCGCCAAGGACGCCCTGGCCAAGGCCAATCTGGTCTTTTTCCCCACCGTGGTCACCGGGGTGGTGCCTGTGGTCAATCTGCCCAAGGAAGGGGGCCCCCTGGTGCTCAACGGGGAAACCCTGGCCCGCATTTTCGCCGGCCGCATCACCCGCTGGGATGCCCCGGAAATCAAGGCCCTCAACAAGGGCCGCAGCCTGCCGGACAAGGCCATTCAAGTGCTGGTGCGCTCCGATGGCTCGGGCACCACCTACCACTTCAGCACCTACCTGAGCCAGGTGGATGAGGGCTGGAAACGCAGCCGGGGCGCCGCCCCCCTCCTGCCCTGGCCCCCCGGATTCAAGGCCGTCAAAGGCAGCCAGGGCATGGCCGACGGGGTGAAAGCCACGCCGGGCGCCATCGGCTACGTGGATTACAACTATGTGCTGGAAGACCACCTGACTGCCGTGGCCCTGAAAAACGCCGCCGGCAACACGGTCCAGGCCGGGCCGGAAAGCTTCCGCGCCGCCCTCCTGACCAGTCCCTGGATGCAGGGGGGCGACTTCGCCCAGCCCCTCACCAATCAGTCCGGCAGCGGCAGCTGGCCCATCACCATGGGCACCTTCGTGGTCCTGCCCCGGGTCACCGAACACCCGGAAAAAACCGTCCCGGTGCTGCGCTTCTTCACCTGGGCCTTCATGCACGGGGACGACCTGGCCAAAAAAGTAAATTTCGTCCGCCTGCCCAACGCCATCCAGGCCAAAGCCTTCAAAGCCATAGCCCAGGTGGTGGACAAAAAGGGCACGCCTTTGGGGGTGGATGGTTTGCGCTGAAAGCAGCAAAAGAAAAGCGCCCCTTAGGGCGCTTTTCTTCTTTCTCTTTACTCAAACATAATGCTTCGCAGTCTCCTGCAAAATATCCGTAAATTGATAAATATCATCCAGTGACTCTATAGGATGACGGGTTCCCTTTTTTTCCACATCAAAGGTCTCTATATACTTTTTTGACCGATTGAAATGGAGACGGCATATTGGCTTGCGATTATTATCATCAGCCAAAATACCAAAATAGCTTTGCGTATCTCGTGCAATGACCCGCTTGGCGTCGATCACTTTTCTTACAATCGACAAAACGACATAAAACCCTTCCAATTCCTCTTCCGTCGTTACAATATTTTCATGATTATCTTGTTCTGACACATCGCCGCTCAAGCTAGTACTATCACCACCATCCGCAGCAGTCTTCTCAGGCAGGCGTTCGCCGTTTTCCATGGCACTTTTGAGGCGTTCATTAACCTTGTCACTTAAATGCTGGGCCAAGGCCTTTGCGACAATCCCAGAAAACTGGTCCCGGACTTTCTGAGTCAGAACCCCATCGTACACTCTGGATGCAAAAAAACGGACAAAATCTTCTTCCGGCTCTTTGTATTGAGCACCAATAATTCTCTTTATCTGCTGCACGTACTTTAATTCACCAGCGGTACTTATAATAGATTCCAGATCAAAAAACTGTTTGGTTAGTTTTTCCAGAGCTGGCAAGGCATGCTCATCAATATTTTCCAGATCAAGCTCCAAGAACGGCTTTTCATCCATTTTATTCGGAGCATCCAGATCCGTAAAAAACAGATATTGATGTCCATTAGTTAAGATTGCTATTCTCGCTTGAGTTACCACAAAATAGCGAAATAGCTGGGAAGCATGTGCCACTGACAGCAATTCCCCATACTTCTTGCATTCCACTAGCATTTGCACTTTGCCATCTTTAAGCAAAGCGTAATCAACTTTCTCCCCCTTCTTAGTACCAACATCGGCGGTAAACTCCGGCACAACTTCAGTGGGATCGAAAACGTCGTAGCCCAAAACCGTGTTCAGAAAAGGCATGACCAAAGCATTTTTAGTGGCCTCTTCGGTAGTAAGGGATGCCCCCAACTGCTTTGATTTTGCTGAAAGGGCAACAATCTTATTAAGAAAATCCATGCCGCTCTCCATAGAAGAAAAAATATTTGATAACGGCATATTCTCATTTCCAACTTATGGCATTGTCAACAAAAAACCCTCACATTAATAGATTAATGTCATAAAAAAACCGCAAGGAAATACCTTGCGGTTTTTGTCCTACAGCCAATTTCGGTAAGGGCTATTTTTCCCGGTCCTTCTCCCCCTTCAAACACACGGGCTCCAGGCTCAGGTTGTCCTGGTCATTGCCCAGCCAGGCCAGGCCTTCCTGGATAGTGGCTTGGAGTTTCATGTTCCGTTCCGCCAGTTTGGCCAGGGCGGCCACGCTGTCCTGGGGCAGGCGCCAGACGGAGAGGTTGTCCAGACCGGCCAGTTTGGGGCCGGTTTGTTGCCACCAAACGTCTGCGGAACGGCCACCGTAGAGGTAGAGGGCCACGTGATTGGCCCGACCGCAGGCCCGGCGGATGTCCCGCTCGTCGGGCTGGCCCAGGTCGATCCAACGTTCCACATTGCCGGTCAGGTCTTTTTGCCAGAGATCCGGTTCGTCGTCAGTGGAAATGCCCTTGCCGAATTCCAGGGCCGGGTCGGCGTTGAAAATGAAGGCCAGCAGCCGGGCCATGAGCCGTTCGTCGGTTTCGGACGGGTGGCGGGCCAGGGTCAGGCTGTGCTCGGCGTAATAGTTGCGGTCCATGTCCGCGATCTGGACATCCGCTTTAAAAATGGTGGATTTGAGTGCCATGGGGCCATTTTACCGTGCCCCGGCCGGAAGCCGCCGGGCAAAGTCCGTTAAAATGGCGTTTTCGCCGGTAAGGACCGTCCCGCCCAAGGGCTCAGGCCCGGCCAGGGTCCCCACCGGCCCCATCCCCCACCCGAGGACTGCCATGTTTATTGCCATGAACCGTTTTCGCATCGCCCGGGGCCGGGAGGCCGAATTCATCGACCACTGGCGCAACCGGGAAAGTTACCTGGATCAGGTGCCCGGTTTTCAGGACTTTCACCTGCTCCAGGGGGAAAGCAACGAGGAATTTACCCTGTTTGCTTCCCACACCGTCTGGGAGACGGAGCAGGCCTTTGAAGACTGGACCCGCTCGGAGGAGTTCCGTAAGGCCCACCAGGCGGCGGGCAAAACCGCCCGGGATTTGTACCTGGGCCCGCCCCAGCTGGAATTTTTTAACGCCGTGCTCTAAGGCTCCCGGGCCCGCAGGCCCTCCGCCTTCGTTCCGGCCCAGGGCCCCCTGGCCGCCCCACCCGCTCCGGCCCCAGGCCGGAGTTTTCCGCGAAAGCCCCCATGCTCAGCTACCGCCACGCCTTTCACGCCGGCAACCACGCCGACGTGCTGAAACATTTGATTCTGGTCCAACTGCTCCGCTACATGGGCCAGAAGGACAAGCCTTTTCTGGTGGTGGATACCCACGCCGGCGCGGGGGGCTATTCCCTGGAGTCGGACTACGCCACCAAGCTGGGGGAATTCGCCGGGGGCATCGGCCGCCTCTGGCAGCGGGACGACCTGCCGCCGGCGGTGGCGGCCTATGTGGATCTGGTGCGCCGCTTCAACCGTAACGACCGGCTGCGCTACTACCCCGGCTCCCCCTGGATTTCCTGGCAGCTGCTCCGGCCCCAGGACCGGATGCGGGTGTTCGAGCTGCACAGCACGGACAGCCCCCTGCTGGCCAAGACCCTGGCGGAGGGCAAGCAGCAGATTCAAATCACCGCCGGGGACGGCTTCGCCGGGCTGCGGGCGGCCCTGCCCCCTCCCTCCCGCCGGGGCCTGGTGCTCATCGACCCTTCCTACGAGCTGAAAAGCGACTATCACGACGTGGTCCAGGCGGTGCAGGAAGGGCTGGTGCGCTTCGCCACCGGCACCTTCGCCATCTGGTATCCCCTGGTGACCAAGGTGGAAGCCCACCGCCTGCCGGAAAAGCTGGCCCACCTGCCCGCCCATCGCTGGCTCAATGTCACCCTCTCCGTGCATAAGCCCGCGGCGGACGGCTTCGGCATGGCGGGCAGCGGCATGTTCATCGTCAATCCCCCCTACACCCTGGGGACCACTCTGCGGGACACCCTGCCCTGGCTGACCCAGGCCCTGGCCCAGGACGACCACGCCCAATTCACCCTGGAAGGGGGGGAAAACCCCACCCCCACGGCCCGCAAGGACCGGCCGGACGAATACAGCCTGGAAGAAGCCCCGCCCCGCAAAGCCCCGGTGGGAGCCAAGCCCGGCGCCCCCCGCCGCCCCCCCATTCATCCTTTTGCCTTCCCCGGCGCCAAAGCCGAAGAAGGCCGGGGTCCCAAGCGCCCCGCCGCCCCCGGCCGTACCGGGGTCAAACCCGGTACTCCGGCGGCAAACCCCCGGCCCCGTTCCCCTGGTCCGGTGACCAACTCCCGGAAAAAACCCTCGGGAAACGGCACGGCCCTGCCCTAGGGCGTGGAGCGGGGCCCTGGGGGCGGGAGGGGGGGGGATATAGATTGGCCCGGGGGGGAAGCACCTAGCTACCGAAAGCTCCCTGAGGCAAGGGCGGCTGCGCCGCCCTGCCGTCTGCCGTCTGCCGTCTGCCGTCTGCCGTCTGCCGTCCTGCCGTCCTGCCGTCCTGCCGTCCTGCCGTCCTGCGGTTCTGCGGTTCGTTGCCCGTTGCCCGTTGCCCGTTGCCCGTTGCCCGTTGCCCGTTGCCCGTTGCCCGTTGCCCGTTGCCCGTTGCCCGTTGCCCGTTGCCCGTTGCCCAACAAGGGTAGCTTTTGAGGGAGTACCGGTAAGGCTGTGGGAAAAGAAACCTTAGTCCCAAGGACCGGCCCAGCCAGAGGCACCACCAGGCCATCGCCCAAGATACCCACCCCAAACCGAGGCGCGCCGCCGCCCCCTTCCCCCTGACGCCCCGCCTCCCCAGGGGGCTTGACCTGACGGCAACCGTCACCTTCATCCTGGGGCTCCTTTTTTGATGGAGGAGCCCACCATGCCCCACCCCCACGATCTAACCGATGACCGTTTTCTCGACGATTTCCTGGCCTGTCGCCTGCCCGCGGCGGGTTTTGACCACTGGAGCCACCTCCGGGCGGCCTGGCTGCTGCTCCAGCGCCATCCCCTGGAAGACGCGGTGGAACTCAGTTGCGACGGCATTGCCCGGCTGGCCGCCCATCTGGGGGTGCCCAGCAAATACCACCGCACCCTGAGCGAAGCCCTGGTCCGCCTCATGGCGGCGGCCGGTGCGGTGGGCCAGCCCTGGCCCGAGTTTCTGGCGGCCAACCCGAGCTTGGTACAGGACGCCCAGGGCCTCCTCAACAGGTATTATTCGCCGGAACGGCTGGCCGATCCCCTGGCCCGCCGTACCTTTCTGCCCCCCGATCTGACGCCCCTGCCCCCATGCCCCCGCCTTCCTCCCCATCCGGCCCCCTGACCCTGGGCCAATTGGCCCGGTCCAGCGGCCTGGCCCGGGCCTCCCTACTCCACTACGAAGCCCTGGGCCTGCTTCTACCGGCCCGGCGCAGCCCGGCCGGGTACCGGCTCTACGGCCCCCGGGAAGTGGAGCGGCTGGCCGCGATCCGGGATTTTCGGGAAGCGGGCCTGTCCCTCAAGGAAATCGCCGCCCTGCTCCAGGGCCGCCTCCCCGCCCAAGGCCCGGCAGCCTTGCTGGAAGCCCGCCTCATCGCCCTGCGGGGCGACATCCAACGCCTGCGCCAACAACAACGCCAACTGGCCCGGCTCCTGGCCCAACCGGAGTTGCGCAGCGGCCGCCTGACCCAGGGTACCGCCCCCTGGGTGGCCCTGCTGGGGGAAGCGGGGTTCAGCCCGGCGGACATGGACCAATGGCATCGGGATTTTGAGCGGGCCGCCCCCGCCGCCCACCAGGCCTTCCTCAGCGCCCTGGGCCTCACCCCCGAGGAAATCCGGAGCATTCGGGAAAAATCCTCGGAGCCAGAAGGGAAGTAAGGGCCGGGGGCGGACGGGGCCTCGCCCCTTTAGCGCCTTTTCAACCGTGCCCGGCCCCAGAAGGGGGTCGCCGCCCTTGGGGAGGAAACGGGGATAGGAGACACCTTCCCTTTTGCAGGCCCTTGGACATCCAGTGCCAGAGGCCCCGCCACGGGCAACAAGCTTCCCGGAATAGCGCTCCCTCCCCCCGCCCTCCGTCCAGCAGCCCGGGGTTAGCCCCGAGCCCAGCCCCTGTTGCGTTCCCCCTTGCCCGGCTTAGCCCTGGTCGTATTCGTCACAGCTTTCTGGGGTAAACCCAACAATCGTTGTATTAAAAAATACATAACCAAACCGGGGGCCCCGGGGGGATTTTCCGGCGCCGCCAACAACGGCTTGTTTACATTAGAAAATCATTATTTTCATCAAGGCTGGCATTGTTGATGCAAAGGGCTATCCGCCAAACGTTATAGAAGCAACAAGATAGCGATACCGACTTCCGCCCCCCTTTATTTCCGGTCTGGCCCGGCCTTTGCCGAGCCCGACCCGGGGGACGGGAGCGGTGAAGGCCGTCTCCCAAAACCACTTTGCATGAGGCCCCCATGTACCCACCACGCCCGCCCCAACGCCTGCGGCCCCTCTGTCGCCTGATCAGCACCTGGCTGATTGGCGGGGGCACCGCCCTGACCGCTCTGCCCACCCAAGCCGTGGAACTCCCCACGGTGGAAGTCATTGGGGAAAAATTTCCCGGGGAAGCCCTGGTCAATAGTGGCAGCGACGGGGATACGGTTTACCGCCTGAATCAGGAGGGGATGGCAGTCTATGGCAGTCTGGGGGGCACCAATCCCTACGCCCTCATCGCCAACTTGCCCGGGGTCAATGCCCAGTCCCCCGACCCCTACGACATGGCCAATGTGCCCGGGGGCAACAAGGGCCTGCGCATCCGGGGGGAAGCCAGCGGCCACGGCAGCATTGGCACGGTGGATGGATTGCCCCTCTCCGGCATCAACCCGGGCCCGGGCTATCAATGGATGTTCGATGAGGAAAACATCGGCGCCGTGACCCTGCGCCAGGGCCCCATCGCCCCGGACCGGTTCGCGTTTTTCACCACCGGCGGGGCCATGGATAGCGAAATTCGCGGGCCCTTAGCCACCGCCCACATCCAGGCCAGCCAAGCTTTTGGCAGCAACGATTTCACCCGCAGCTTCGTGCGCGGGGACACGGGCCAGCTGAGCGACGGCTCCGCCCTGTTTCTCTCCGCCTCCCGCACCTCCGCTGACAAATGGCGGGGGCCGGGCCAATCCCCGTCTTACCGGGACAATGTGGAAGCGGGCTGGAGCCGCCCCCTGGGGGACAAGGGCTTCATGAAGCTCACCTATGTCTATAACGACATGAAGGGCAACAATTACCGCCCCCTCACCTACAACCAGGCCAAAGACCTGAACCAGTGGCGCAGCTACGACTACAGCACCACCTCCAGCAACGTGGCCAGCCAGGCGGTGAATTACTACCAGTACAACCGGCAGGAATTCACCAACTGGGCCTTTTTGGGGGAATTCTCCTACGCCCTGTCGGACAAGACCCAGGTGTCGGTGAAACCCTACTATCTGAATGAAAAAGGCCAGTACTTCGACGGCATGGCCAACGGCAAGATACGCAACTGGCTGATCGACCACGAGTGGTACGGCTTTACCGCCGAAGTGGCCACCAAGCTGGCGGATACGGGCCTGAAACTGGGCTACTGGTTTGAATCCTCCGATCCTCCCGGACCGCCCACCGCCTGGAAAATGTACAACCCCACCGCCAGCGGCGGCCTGGGCACGGCCTCCTGGGCCATTCTGGCGGATACGACCCAACGCCATCTGTTCAACAGCGTCTACGCCCTGGCCGATCACCAGTTCGGCCAGCTCAAGGTGGAAGCGGGGGCCCGCTACGTGGAGGAAACCCTGCCCGCCATTAACGAATACAACACCGCGGGCATTGGCAATGTGTCCTATAGCACCGCCCTGTCCCAATCCAAAGGCATCATCGCCAACCGCAGCGTGAGCAGCTTCGACATCGGGGAATTCCTCCCCTTCCTGGCCCTCACCTATCCCCTGCACCCCAATCTGGACATGAAGGCCAGCCTGGGCCGTACCTACGGGGCCCCGGCCTTCGACGTGTGGCCGGTGTTCCAGCAAAACAGTGCCACCTTCCTGGCCAAGGGGCTCACCGCGGACAAGCTGTGGCGCAAGCTCAAGGCGGAAACGGGGGATGCCCTGGATCTGGGCCTGAATTGGCACACGGACAAGGGCTATGTGGCCCCCACGGTGTTCTATTCCCGCAATCACGACAAAAACGTCACCTACGACCCGGGGGTGGGGGTGTCCTACGCCCAGAACGTGGGGGATACCCGGACCACGGGGGCCCAACTGGCTTCCGGCTGGTCCCCCCGGCCCGATCTGGACCTCTTCGCCTCCACCACCTACACCCATACGGTGTTCGTCAAAGGCTTGCCTCTCTTGAACGGCAGCACCCTGGATGTGGTGGGTAAGCAATTGCCCGACACCCCCCGCTGGCAAGCCAGTCTGGGGGGCACCTGGAAAACCCCCATGGCCAGCGGCCAGTTCAGCCTTTCCCCGGTGGTGCGCTATGTGGGCTCCCGTTACGGGGATACCCAGGGCACCCAGAAGGTGGACGGCTATTTCACCGCCGACCTGAGCGTGGGCTATCAGCAGAAGCTGGGCCTGGGCAAGTTGAACGCCAGCCTGTCGGTGCAAAATCTGTTCGACAAGCAATACATCGGCTTCATTAACACCAGCTACTACCAGGCCACCTCGGGCACCAACGCCTATTACTACCCGGGCGCCCCCCGGACGGTGATGGCCAAAGTGGGTTACGACTTCTAGGGAGCCGCTATGAGAATCCCCCTTCTCCCCCTTAGCCCCCGGCCCTGGCGCCTCCTGGCTGCCCTGGGCCTGGCGGCGGCCACCCTTCTGGGCGGCCCGGCCCAAGCCCGGGAAATCGTGGATATGGCCGGTCGCAGGGTGGTGGTGCCGGACCACATCCAGCGGGTTTACGGCTCCGCCCCGCCCCTCACCGTGCTGCTCCATGCGGTGGCCCCGGACATGATGCTGGGCACCAATCTCACCGTGCCCCCGGAAGGCAAGCCCTACCTGCCCCCCAACCTGGCCAAACTCCCCGTCCTGGGCGGGGTTTATGGCATGGGACAGGCGGTCAATCCAGAGGAACTGCTGGCCCTTAAGCCGGACATCGCCCTGGCCTGGAAGAGCCCCTTTGTGGATCAGGCCATGGTGGAAGCCACCTTCGCCAAAATCCATGTGCCGGTGGTGTTCGTTTCCCTGGACACCCTGGCGGACTGGCCCGCCGCCCTGCGCTTTACCGGCCGGCTCTTGCATCGGCAAGCCAAGGCGGATGCCGTAGCCGATTACGTGGCCCGGGCCCAGGCCCGGGTGACCCAGGCCGTGGCCCCCATCGCGGAAAAAGACCGGCTCCGGGTGTATTACGCGGAAGGGCCGGACGGGCTTTCCACGGACTGCAACAGCTCCTTCCACACGGAAGCCATAGAGCTGGCCGGGGGCTACAACGTCTATCGCTGCCGCCCCAAAACCCACATGGGCATGGAAGCCATCAGTCTGGAACAGGTGATCGCCTTCAATCCCCAGGTGATCCTGGTCCAGGACCGGAAGGCCCTCGCCGCCATTCGCCAAGATCCGCGCTGGGCGGGCATTCGGGCGGTGCGGAGCGGGCGGGTCTACGCCATTCCCCGGTGGCCCCACAACTGGGTGGATCGGCCCCCTTCCCTGATGCGGGCCCTGGGCATCCAATGGCTGGCCCATCTGTTCTATCCCCAACGCTATCCCCTGGAACTGGATAAGGAAGCCCACCATTTCTACCAACTGGTACTGGGGGTAGATCTGAGCAAGGGGGACCTGGACGCCCTCTTCCATTAAAGCGCCCGGCCCCTGCGCCGCCGCCCGGCCTAAGGCGCCGGGCGGTCCCTTGCCCTCCTGCCCACCATGCGCCCTGCCACCTCCCTCCTCCTGCTGCTTCCCCTCCTGGCTTTAGCCATGGCCGGAGCCCTGACCCTGGGCCGTTATCCCCTTTCCCCGGGGGACCTGGGCCATTACCTGCTGGCCCTCTGCCAACTGGCGCCCATGGACCCGGAACGCTACGGGCTGCTCACCAATCTGATTGTGAATATCCGCCTGCCCCGGGTGCTGGCGGCGGTTCTGGTGGGGGCTTCCCTGGCCTCCTCCGGGGCCGCCTTCCAGGCCGTCTTCCGCAATCCCCTGGTGTCCCCCGGGCTCCTGGGAGTCCTGGCCGGCGCGGCCTTCGGCGCTGCCCTGGGCATCGTCTTTTCCGGCCAGTGGTGGGTGGCCCAGGTGCTGTCCTTCTGCTGCGGTCTGTTGGCCGTGGGAGTGGGACTGGGAGTGGCCCACCTGTTTGGCCGAGCCTCCATGGTCATGCTGGTGCTGGGGGGCATTATCAGCGGCGCCCTGTTTTCTTCCCTCCTGTCCCTGGTCAAGTATCTGGCGGACCCTTACAACCAGCTGCCCACCATCGTCTATTGGCTGATGGGCAGCCTAGCCATGGCCAATCTGCACCAAGTAGCCTGGCTGGCCGCCCCCATGGTGCTGGCCATGGGCCTGCTGCTCCTCTGCGGACGGGCCCTGGACGCCCTGGCCATGGGGGATGAGGAAGCCCTGGCCCTGGGGGTGCCGGTGACCGCCGTGCGTTACACGGTGATTGGCGCCGCCACCCTGATTTCCGCCCTCACCGTCTCCCTGGCCGGCATCATCGGCTGGGTGGGGCTCATCATTCCCCACATCGCCCGGCTCCTGGTGGGGCCCCTGAATGCCCGCCTGCTGCCGGTCAGCACCGTGTTGGGAGCCATTTTTCTGCTGGCTGCCGACGCCCTGTCCCGCAGTCTCAACACCACGGAAATTCCCATCGGCATCGTCACCGAACTCCTGGGTATTCCCTGTTTCCTCCTGGTGCTGCACCGGGTCCGGCGGGGTTGGGCATGAAGGCCGCCCCCCCCGTCTCCCAGCTCCAAGCCCACCAGCTCCACTACGCCTGGCGGGGCCAGCTGGTGCTACAAGGGGTGAATCTGGCCCTGGGCCCCGGGGAGGTGGTCTCCCTCCTGGGGGCCAATGGGGCGGGGAAAAGCACCCTGCTGCGCCTCCTCCTGGGATTGCTGTCCCCCTTGTACGGCATGGTGACCCTGGGGGATCGGCCCCTGGCCCAATACGGGCGCCGGGAGCTGGCCCAGCAACTGGCCTACGTGCCCCAGGTTCATGTCACCCCCTTCCCCTACCGGGTGGAAGACGTGGTGCTCATGGGCCGCCTGCCCGCCAACGGCCTGCTGGGCAATGCCCAGGCTGGCCCCGCCGACCGGGAGCAGGTGGCCCGGGTGCTGGAGCGGTTGGGCATCCTGGCCCTGAAGGATCGGGCCTATACGGAAATTTCCGGGGGGGAACGCCAGCTCACCCTCATCGCCCGGGCCCTGGTCCAGGGAGCCCGCATGTTGATTCTGGATGAGCCGGTGAATGGACTGGACTACGGCCACCAGATGCGCCTTCTGGAACACCTGCAAAGGCTGGCGGCGGAAGGCTACGCCATTCTCACCACCACCCATCATCCGGAACACGCCCTGCTGGCGGCGACCCGGGTCCTGGTGCTGGAAGACGGACGCATTACGGCCGACGGCCGCCCCGGAGAAGTGGTCACCCCGGCCCGTATCCGCCATCTATACGGGGTTCAGGTGGCGGCCTTTCATTCCCCCCTGGGCCACACCGCCTTTTATCCCCTTCCCTCTCACGCTCCCCAGGAATAAGCCCATGTGGCCCTACCGCCAAGCCCCCCATCGTTTCTCCCCCCGCCGCCTTTACCCGGGCCTGACCCTGGTACTGACCATCTGCCTGGGAGCCCCGTCCCTGGCGCTGGCCCAGTCCACCACCGCTCCCGATCCGGCCCAGGCGGCCTTCATCGCCCGCTTTACCCCGGACGTGCAGGCCCGGCTTCGGGCCCTGCCGCCCCCCATGCTGGCCCGCATGGTGCGCACCATGGGGGGTGGTCGCGCCCCGGGACCGGAGGATCAGCGCTACACCCTGCGCCAGGTGATGGTCCAGATGCTGGCCGATTACCAGGCCATTGGGGCCGCCCTGGCCATGGACAACGGTCCCCTGGCCGCCCGCAACGCCCGGCGCTTGGTGGATCACCCGGCCCCCGTGGGCTACCTGTTCCCCTACATCGGGCCGGAACGCATTACCGCCGCCAATTTCCAGGCCCTGCCCGCCTTTCTGGACGGGGTTTTCGGGGAAGCGGAACGGCTGGCGAACGACGGGGAAAAAGGAAATCTGGTCCAGGCCTCCCAACGCTACGGGGACATTCTCAAAAGCTGTATTGCCTGCCACGCCGTGTTCCGGGGCACGCCCGGCGTTTCCCCCTATCTGCGCCCCGAGCCGACTGCCCCCAAGGCGCCCTGACTTTCCCCCTCTTTCTCAGGAATTTCCCCATGACTGCTCCCGCCATGCAATTCGGCCTTTTCGCCAACTTTGAGAACCCCGCCCAGAACGCCTGGTCCCCCGCTCGGGCCCTGGCGGAAAGCGTGGAAAACGTGCGCCACGCCGAAACCCTGGGTTATAGCGAAGCCTGGATCACGGAACACCACTTCAATCCCTTCAGCGTCAGCGCCGCCATTTTTCCCCTCCTGGCCTATCTGGCCGGGGTCACCCACACCATCCGCCTGGGCTCCGCCGCCGTGCTGTTGCCCATGCACAATGTGGTGCAGGTGGCGGAAGAAGCCGCCACCGTGGATTCCCTCTCCCATGGACGCTTACTGCTGGGCGTGGCCAAGGGGGGCCCCTTCCCGGCCCAGTTCCAAAATTTCCACGTGCCCCAGGCGGAAAGCCGGGCTCGTACCTTGGAGGCCCTGCCCCTCCTGGAACGCCTGCTCACGGAAACCGGGGTCACCCACCAGGCGGGGGGCTGGAATCTGGACCAGGTCACCATTTATCCCCGCCCCACCCAAGAGGCCATTCCCCTCTGGCTGGCCAGCGTCAGCGAAGAAAGCATCACCCTGGCCGCCCAACGGGGCTACGGCCTCATGGGCCCGGCCCCCGCCCCCCTGGAAAAACTCCGGGGTATTCTGGCCCAGTACCGGCAGGCCCTGGCTACAGCGGGCACCGAGCCCCGCCCCTATGTGCTGTCCCGCTTCTTTTTCTGCCACCCGGACCGGCAAACCGCCATTCGGGAAGCCGTCCCTTTCGTCAAGGAATTCGCCCGCAACATGGGGGCCGTGCTGAAACAGGCCCAAGCGGCGGGCGGCCCGGGGGCCCCCACCCCCTTCGGCGTGGGCGCCGACGCCCTGCTGGAAGAGCGCATTCTGGCCAATTCCATCATCGGCGACGTGGCGGAATGCAGGGACCGGGTCCAGGCCCTGGCGGAAGCCCTGGGCCCCCACCACCTGATCCTAAAACCCGCCTCCTGCGACCCGGAAGCCAACCGCCGGGCCCTCACCCTATTCGCGGAAAAGGTCCGGCCCCAGTTTATTTCCTGACCGCTGCCCACAAAAAAGGCCGGGAAATCCCGGCCTTTTTCGCTCCAGTCTGACGCTCTGGATTCTCCCCAGCGCTTATCACCCAAGATAACGGAGCATCAGCCCCCCACCGCTGGCGATCAGGAGAACATTGAGGAGCCACACCAGTTGTTCCCGCTTGAGGCGCAAATCCAGGTGGTGACCGGCATAAACCCCCAGGGCCATGGCGGGGAATAGGGCCCCGGCGGTCAGCAGTAGGTTCTTATCCACCAAACCCGCCCCCAAGCACAAAACAATGCGCCAGGCGGTGGAAAGGGCGATGAGTAGGGCCTGGGTCGCCCGAAAGGCACTGCGACTGGTTAAGCGCCGTTCCAGATAGGCGGCATAGATAAAGCCGCCGCTGCCAAACAGACCGCCCAGCACGCCCCCCAGCAGGCCTTGGACCCCGGCCCAGGGAAACAGGAAGCACGCCCCTTTGCTTCGTCTCAGGCCATGCAGGCCCTGGGCCACGATGAAAATCCCCAAGGTCACGGCCATGGCCCTGGCGGGCAATTTCACCAGCACCAACACACCCAGCCATTGGCCGGCCAACATGCCGGGGACTAGGCGAAAAAACTCGCCCCAGGCCACCTCCCGATGGCCACGCCATCCCCGGGATACCGCCCCGACAAAATCCAGCAAGGCCAAGGTCGGAATCACCCTAGCCACGGGCATCACCATGGCCAGGGGGCCGCCCGCCATAAGAGCCGAGCCGAAACCCACCAGGGTAAAAACCCCGTAGGCCAGCACTACCGCCCCCAGGGCCAACAGCAGGGGCAAGGGATGGTCCGGAAAAGCGGAAAAGGAAATCAACAGGTGCATAGGGGGGGATTTCTTGTGACAGAGATTTCATTTTCCCGGCCCAACCGCTATAACACCAATATCGTTTTTCTCCCCTACCCATACCGAATTCATATGCCTAGCCTCAAGCAAATTCGCTATTTCCTCGCCGTGGCCGACCAGGGGGGCTTTACCCAAGCGGCCGCCGCCCTGTTTGTGGCCCAACCCGCGTTGAGCCGTCTGGTGGCCCAGCTGGAAGGGGAACTGGGCTTTCCCCTTTTGGAACGTTTGCCCCGGGGGGTTCGCCTGACCCCGGCGGGGGCGGTGTACCGGGAAAGGATTCGCCCGATCCAGGACATGCTGACCCTGGCCGCAGAAGAAGGGGGACAGTTGGCCCGGGGAGAAGGGGGCGTGCTGCGTCTTCTCCACTCCAGCTCCATCCCCGCCACTCGTCTCCTGCCCGCCATGGAGCGCTTTCTCGCCGCGTCCCCCCAGGCTCGCATCGAACTGGACCGCATGGCTTCAGAAAGCCAATTGGGACAAGTGGCGGAGGGCAAGGCGGACCTGGGCTTCATTCGCCTTCCCGTGCTGGGTCAGGCCCCCCGGGTAAAGCTGGTGGAATTACCCCGGGAGCGGCTATGGTGCGCCCTGCCCACCGGGCACCGGCTTGCCGGGCAACAGGCCATCCCCCTCGCCGATCTGGCCCAGGAGCCCTTTGTTTCGGCGGTCCATCGGGAACGGGGCGGCTTGGCCCGGCACGTCACCGACCTGTGCCTGAGCCGGGGCTTTGTGCCCAAACTGGCCAAGGTCATTTCCCGAAAAACCTCCATGCTCAATCTGGTGGCGGCAGGCTACGGGGTCGCCATCGTGCCGGAAGGGATGACAAGCCTGGTCCCCCAAGGGGTGACCTACGTGCCCTTGAGGGATGCTGACGGCCAAGGGGCCAGCGCCCTGGTCCTCCCCCAGACCCCCACGCCCTTGGCCCAGAAATTTGCCGCCATGGTCATGAATCCCCCGCCTGGGACCTAAAAGGCTGCCGCCTTTCGGCCCGGGCTTTCCTTCTCTGGCTCAAAACGGGAGAGGCCATCGGGTAGGCCGGTATCAATTTCGACCGTCTTACCCCATTGGAGCAGGGTCACCGTCGAACAGCCCATCATCCGCGCTGTCGATACAACCGTCGCCCATAGGGAGGGCCGATCCTTGGGCGCCTCCTGTGCCAGCCGGAGGGCTCCCTCTCTGATTTCCGGGGAATAGTTATTCGTCTTGCTCATGGCACCATGCTTTCAAGAAATGGTGGCGCCTCAATTCCCGGGGCGATTCATACGCCACTCGAAACCATGAACCACGGTAAGCGCTTTTTAATACACCGTGGGCGCCAAGGTGGCACAGCGGGTTTCAAGTTCGAGGAGCCTCCTTGTCCCCAATCCATGAGCCGTTTTTATTATTTTGCCTGGTAAGTAATCTTTCCATTCATCATGGTGAGAAGGACTTGGGTTTGGCTCAACTGTTGAGGGGGGACATTATTGAGGTCTTTTTCGAGGACGACGATGTCCGCTAGTTTTCCCGCTTTAAGGGAGCCAACTTTCTTTTCAAGACCTAACACGTAGGCGGCATCAATCGTTGCCGCCTTTAGTGCTTGTCCAAGGGAAATTCTCTCGTCCTTCGGCGGCAGGACCTTGGTAAATTCTTCCCCTCGGTATTGCGGCAGCATTTCCCGCGTCACTGCAACCTGCGGTGGTCCCGGTCGTTTGGACAGCCACCGGGCTGGAATAAGCTAAGGCCGGTGCCGGGGTTTTGGTTTTGACTTTCCCGGATTTTATAACGATTGGCTTGAGCACTGTGGAGCTTGTGGGCAGC
>JAYRGQ010000014.1:0-99618 GCA_041907765.1 Rhodocyclaceae bacterium
GGCCGCCATCGCCACTTGTGCCTTGAATTCCGCACTGTGTTGCTTGCGTTTCGTTCCCATCTTTCACTTCCCTTTCAACCGGTCAGCATTAGCTTAGCCAACTGTCCGAAAAAGCGTGACCGCCGCAACCTGAATACCCTGATCCATTCCATCCGGGATCGCCTTTTCCCCTTGGGGGACCAGGTGCGCTTTATTCCCGGCCACGGCCCCCTCTCCACCCTGGGGGAAGAACGGCGCTACAACCCCTATGTGGGGGACGGGGCGGTGGTCTGAACCATGGCCACCAGGAAGGGGGCGGATAGGGAGCGCCCGCCGGCTGGGAAAGCCTGGGGCGGAGCCTCTGGAGTCCCCGCTCCAGCCCTTGCCGGGGGCGCGGCCGGGGCGGATAGCGTTCCGGTCGCTGAGGCGGCCCTTCCCGGCCCCCGGGACCAAACGCCTTCCCTATTCCCGAATTGGCCCGCTGCCTGGCGCACCCTGGGGCCGGAAGCTTTCTGGCAGGGGGCGGGCGCCAGTGGGGAACCCGGGCCGGATTCCGTGACCTATCAGTTATGGATTCGGGTATCCCGCCCCCTCAACTTTGCCGCCGGGGCCCTGGGCCAGCGCTGCCTGGCTCCCGGGGACTACTGTTACACCGGCTCGGCCCGGCGCCATCTGGCGGCCCGTCTGGCCCGCCACCTGGCCCGGGAAAAGCGTTTGCACTGGCATGTGGATTATTTGCTGGGCCAGCCCGGGGTGGCCGTGGTGGCCACCCGCTGCTTTAGGGCTCCCGAGTGTGGGGTGAATCAGGCCACTCCTGGGGCTATTCCCTGGCCCGGATTCGGGGCCACGGACTGCCGCCAGGGCTGCGGCAGCCATCTCAAATATCTGCCTTTTCCGGACGCTGGCTGAGGGGGCCGGGACTTCTCCCATCCCCCTGCCATCCCGTATTTCTCTGTGCCCCGGTCTTTCCCCTATGTAGGGCCCCTGGGTCGGGGGTCGCCTTATTCGGGTAAATGCTGCTGATTGGTGGTTTCCAGCAGGCGGAGAAAGTCTTCCGGGGGCAGGGCCGGGCTGAACAGATAGCCCTGGATTTCATCGCAACCCGCATGGCGCAGGAAGGCCAGCTGTTCCGGGCTTTCCACCCCTTCCGCAATGACCGTCAGACGCAGGTTTTTGGCCATGCTGATAATGGCTCGGGCAATGGCCGTATCGTTGGGATCGGCGGGAATGCCCCGGACAAAGGACTGGTCGATTTTCAGGTTGTCGATGGGGAAACGCTTCAGGTAGGACAGGGAGGAATAGCCGGTGCCGAAATCGTCCAGGGCCAGGCGCACACCGATTTTCTGGAAGTGGTGCATGAGTTCCAGGGTGGCCTCCGAGTGATGCATGAGCATGCCCTCGGTAATTTCGATTTCCAGGTGCCGCCCGTCCAGACCGTGGGCCCGGAGTTGTTCGGCGATAAAGGGGGGCAGGTCGGGGCGGAACTGGCGGGGGGACACATTCACCGCAATGGTCAGATCGTCGTGGCCCTTGGCCCGCCAGGCCTGGCTTTGGGCGCAGGCGGCGCGGATCACCCATTCTCCGAGGCGGGAAATGAGCCCGGTTTCTTCCGCAAGGGGAATGAATTCCGCTGGGGATACCAGGCCCTGTTCCGGGTGCTGCCAGCGGATCAGGGCTTCCGCCCCCACAATGCGGCCGCTGGCGATATCCACCTGGGGCTGGTAGTAGAGCTGGAACTGCTGCTTTTCCAGAGCCTGGCGCAGGCTGTTTTCCAGCTTCAGGCGCTCGAAGGAGCGCAGATTCATTTCCTGGGAATAGAACAGCTGGCCGCCACCGCTCTGCTTGGCCCGGTACATGGCCGTGTCCGCATTGCGGATGAGGGATTCCGCATCCCGCCCGTCTTCCGGGAAAATGGCGATGCCGATACTGGCCCGCAGGGAAATTTCATTGCGTTCCAGGGTGAAGGGGGCGTCCAGGGCGTGGAGGAGTTTCTGGGCCACCACCAGGGCGTCTTCCCGGCGCACGATGTCGAACAGGGCGATGACGAATTCGTCCCCCCCCAGCCGGGCCACCATGTCCTCATCCCGCAGGGCGGAAGACAGGCGGCGGCCCACCTCTTTCAGCAGGGAGTCGGCCAGACTGTGGCCGAAGGAGTCGTTAATGGCTTTGAACCGGTCCAGGTCGAGGAAGAGAACGGCGCCGAATTCCTTGCGCCGGTGGGCTTCCGCCAGGGATTGTTCCAGAAGGGAATAGAGCAGGGCCCGGTTGGGCAGGCCGGTGAGGGCGTCGTAATAGGCCAGACGGTGGATTTGCCGCTCCGCCTCCTTGCGCTCCGAAATGTCGGAAAACACCAGAAAATAGTGGCTCAATTCCCCCTGGCCATTGTCCACGGCGCTGATGGACACCCAGGCCGGATAGGTTTCCCCATTGGCCCGTTGATCCCGCAGTTCCCCGTGCCAGCAGCCTTCCGCCGCCAGGGCCCGGGCGATTTCCCCGGCGCTTTCCGGGTCTTCCTCCGCCAGTCGCCAGGGGCCGGGAATCTGGCCCCGGACCTGATCTTCCGTGAAACCGGTGATGCGGGTGAAGGCCCGGTTGGCGGACAGCACCCGGTGTTCCCGGTCCGTCACCAGCACCGCTTCGCTGTTCTGTTCAAAAATCTTGGCCTGGAGCCGGAGCTTTTCCTCCGCCGCCAGCTGGTCCGTGATATCCACCAGATAGCCGATCAAGCCCACCGGGGTGCCGCTTTCGTCCCGGGAGAGGGAGAGGGTGATGCTGGCCCAGAAAATTTCCCCGGATTTCTTGCGCCGCCGCACCTCAAAGGAGCGGCTGCCGTTTTCCATGAAGGCGTTGTAAAACAGGTCGTCTTCCGCCTCCAGGGTCTTGGTTTCCTCGTCCGCGTAGAGAAAGAGGATGTGCCGTCCCACCGCCTCTTCCCCGGTGTAGCCGAAGAGGTTTTCCGCCCCCCGGTTCCAGCTGGTGATATAGCCCGCCAGATCCATGGTAATGACCGAATCGTGGATGCGGTCCAGGATTTCCTGCTGCTGGCGCATTTTGCGGGCCGCATTGGTCAGGTCCGCCTGGCGCTGGTGCAGGGTTTCCCGCACGTGCAGGCTGCCCGCCAGCAGGGCGGCCAGATCGCCAAAGCGGCGCTGATCGAAGTCCGAATAGCCCCCCGGTTTGCCCGCCACCGCCAAGATGCCCAGGAGCCGCTCCTGGTAACGCAAAGGGGCCACCAGATGGTCCGCCGCCAGGATGGGGGTGGGCCGCTGGCGCACCTCGGTGAGCTGGGCCGCCCACCATTCCCGCCGTTCCGGGGCCAGGTCCGCCAGGGGATGGTCCAGGGCCGGGTCGCCGCTGAAGGCCAGGAGAAAGCCCTCCTGGCTGGCCAGGGTGGAACGGCAGAGTTGGTTAATCCGGGCCAGGGGCAGGGCGGTGTCCCCCAGTAGTAGGGCGTGGCAGAGCTGGGTGGCCAGTTCAAAATCCGTCGCCCCCCCTTCCCAGGAAGGGGCCAGGACTTGATCGCGTTCGGGGGCCATGGGTGGGTGAATGTCAGGACAGGGAAAAAAGGGTGCCTCCCGGGCTCCGGCGCAGGGCGGCGTGGGGGACGGGATAGGAGGGGAAGAAGTCCATGGGGGCTTAGGCCAGGGCAACCTGTCCGGCCCAGGCCAGGGCGTCGATTTGCAGGGCGCCGAAGACCGTGGGGGAGATGCCTTCCGTTTCCAGCAGGGGCACGGCCAGGGCGAATTCCCCCCGGTCCCCGTGTTCCAGAATGGCGAGCAGATGGCCCAGCTGGCCAGCATGGGCGGCCAGGGCGCCCTGTACCTCTTCGGTGAGGGGCAGGGCGGCGAGAATGTCGCTCATGGACAGGTGCAGGAGAATGTTGAGCAGGGAGAAGGCCCCCACCATGTAGGCGCAGTCCCGGAAATCCCGGTCCTCCGCCTTATCCGGGGCGGCGGCCATGGCCAGCCGCTCCATCAGGGCACCCCGCAGGGCGGCCTGTTGCATGAGGGGGTTGGGTTGTTGCTCCTCGCTGAACTGGTGGGCGTAGATGAGTAGTTGCAGCCAGCGTTGCAGTTGGCGTCGGCCCAAGAGGGTAATGGCTTGGCCGAAGCTGGAAATGCGGGTGGTGACCCCCAGGGAGACGGAATTCACCAGGCGCAGCAGATTGTAGGAAAGCTTGGCTTCCTGCTTGAATAGTTCTTCCAGTTCCCGGGTGTCCGCATCCTGGACAATGAGGGAGAGGATTTTCAGGAGCCGAAGCTTGGCCGGGTCCGGCACCGTGCCATCCACCTCGTCCGGGCGGAAGAGAAATTCGTTGCTGACCAGGTGAAAGCCCCGGGCGCCGCACCAGGCCAGCAGATCGTTATTGCGCACCTGGCGGGCCACCAGCACCAGGCCCGCTTCCTTGGCCCGGGCCAGCTCCAGGGGGGAGACATTTTCATGGGCTTGGCGGGCGTCCAGCACGGCCCAGTCCGCCTTGCGCTGGATCAGGTGATTCAAGGTGGTGTTGCTGTCCGCCAGGGCGGCGATGCGGAAACCCGGGTGGCGGAGAAAGCTCAGATCCTGGTCCAATTCCCCGTCCGGCAGGGTGAGGATGAGCTGTTCCACCGGCAGCTGGGTGGCGATGGAATTGCGGGCGTAGATTTCCCGATCCCCGGGAATGAGCCAGGGCAGGGTGACGGGGCGGGGCAAACTGCGATTGTGTTGGGCCAGGTGGGTGATGCCCGTGGCGGCCAGTTCCCCGTCGGGAATTTCTGCGGGAAAGAGTTCCAGGTCCACGCCGGCCCAGGCCAGATTCACGTTCAGCAAAGGACGCAGAAAAGGGTAGGGAACGATCATGGCCGTAGGTTCTAGTACTAAGAGCTAGGATTGTAGCCGTTTCCCGCCCGGGTGCCAGCCTTTATGCTTATGCCGGGCCAATTTCCGGGGGGCGGGGGCCTGTTTACGGGCATTCCGCCTATGCCGTCGGGCTTTTACCGCGCCTGATTCCGATCTGCCGCTGCCAGTTCCGTCGGGGTATTCAGATTACGGAAATTGTCCGGGTCGGGAAATTCCACCCAGCGGGTGGCTCGGCTCTCCAGCCAGCTCAGTACCCGCTGGCCGCCCCCGTCCAGATAGGCCGCCAGGGGGGCGGCCAGGGAGGTGGGGCAAAGGCAGCAGAGGGGGTGTTCCCGCCCGCCGCTACGGACTGCGGCGATTTCTCCCGGGTTTTCCTCCAAGGCCTGGGCCAGGCGGGCCACCAGATCCGGGGGGAGAAAAGGGGTGTCGCAGGGGGCGGCGGCCACCCAGGGGTAGGGGGAGCGGCCCAGGGCCTCCAGCAGTCCGGCCAGGGGGCCGGGATAATCCGGGCGCTGGTCGCCAAAGACCGGGTAGCCCCAGGCGCCGTAAATATCCCCATGCCGATTGGCGTTGATGGCCAGGGCGGTGACCTGGGGCGCCAGGGCCAAGGCCACCCGCCGGGCCAGGGGCACGCCCTCCAGGCATTGGAGTCCCTTATCCGCGCCGCCGAAGCGCCGTCCCCGGCCTCCGGCCAGGACTACGCCCCAGATCGGTTGGCCTAAGGGGGAGGAGGGCAAAGGGGGGGCGGCGGGTGTATCTGGGGCAGTCATGGGGCTAGTAGGCCTGAAGCGCCCGCCCTTGGCAAGCCGCCGCCCCGCGCCTTTGGGGGGCAGGGGCGGCGGGATGGGCTTGGTCTATTGCCAGCCGTAGCGACGGCTGTAGAAGCCCTTCATCCACTGGGTGAGGCCCATATAGCCCAGGAGAATGGCGGCCAGGGCGCCGAAATAGGCCAGGGGCAAGGCTTCCAGCTTGAAGTAATGGGCATAGGGGCCCATCACCATGACAATGCCCAGGACCATGATGGCCAGGGTGGCCAGGAGCAGGGGCCAGCCCGCCCGGCTTTGCAGGAAGGGAATGCGCCGGGTGCGGATCATGTGCACGATCAGGGTTTGGGAGAGGAGGCCTTCCACGAACCAACCGGATTGGAACAGGCTTTGGTGTTCCGGCCCGTTGGCGCCGAAAACGAACCACATGAGGGCGAAGGTGAGAATGTCGAAAACCGAGCTCACCGGCCCGAAAAAGGCCATGAAACGGCCCAGATCCGTGGGATTCCAATGCTGGGGCCGGGCCACCTGTTCCGGGTCCACATTGTCGAAGGGAATGGCCACCTGGGAGAAGTCATAGAGCAGGTTCTGCACCAGGAGCTGGAGGGGCAGCATGGGCAGGAAGGGCAGGAAGGCGCTGGCCACCAGGACGGAAAAGACGTTGCCGAAATTGGAGCTGGCGGTCATCTTGATGTACTTCAGCATATTGGCGAAGGTTTTGCGCCCTTCCACTACCCCTTCTTCCAGGACCATCAGGCTCTTTTCCAGGAGAATGATGTCCGCCGCTTCCTTGGCGATATCCACCGCCGTATCCACGGAAATGCCGATGTCCGCTGCCCGCAGGGCCGGGGCGTCGTTGATGCCGTCCCCCATGAAGCCCACCACGTGGCCCCGCTGGCGCAGGGCCCGGACAATGCGCTCCTTGTGGGCCGGGGTGAGTTTGGCGAAAACATTGGCCTCTTCCGCCCTTAGGCCCAGGGCCTGGTCGTCCAGGTTTTCCACCTCGGAGCCCAGGAGCACTCCCGTAATGGGCATGTCCACTTCCCGGCAGATTTTGCTGGTGACCAGTTCGTTGTCCCCGGTGAGCACTTTGACCGCCACCCCATGGTCGTTCAGGGCGGTGATGGCGGGGGCGGTGGTTTCCTTGGGGGGGTCCAGGAAGGCGATGTAACCCAGGAGTTCCAGCTCCTTTTCATCCGCCACCCCATAGGTGTCCTGGGTGGGAGGCAGTTCCCGCCCGGCCACGGCCACCACCCGCAGACCGTCTTCGTTCAGGTCGGCGGTGACGGCCCGGAGTTGGGCCAGGAGTTCCGTGGTCAGGGCCTCCGTGGCTTCCCCGTGACGCACCCGGTTGCAGACGGAAAGAATTTCCTCCACCGCCCCCTTGCAGATGAGCAGATGGTGTTCATCGTGTTCCGCCACCACCACGGACATGCGCCGCCGGGAAAAGTCGAAGGGGATTTCATCCACCTTCCGGTAGGTGCCGGAAACGTTCAATTCCCGATGCACTTCCACATGGTCCAGCACCGCCACGTCCAGGAGGTTTTTCAGTCCGGTCTGGTAATAGCTGTTCAGGTAGGCGTATTCCAGCACCGCGTCCGATTCCTGGCCAAAGGCGTCCGTATGCCGTTCCAGGAAAATATGGTCCTGGGTCAAAGTGCCGGTTTTGTCCGTGCAGAGAATGTCCATGGCGCCAAAGTTCTGGATGGCGTCCAGGCGTTTGACGATGACCTTTTTCCGGGACAGGAGCACCGCCCCCTTGGCCAGGGTGGAGGTGACGATCATGGGCAGCATTTCCGGGGTCAGGCCCACGGCAATGGAGAGGGAGAAAAGGAAGGCTTCCAGCCAGTCTCCCTTGGTAAAGCCGTTGAGGAGCAGCACCAGGGGGGTCATGACCAGCATGAAGCGCACCAGCAGCCAGCTCACCTTGTTCACCCCGGCCTGGAAGGCGGTCACCGTGTGGTCCTGGGCCGTGACCCGCTCCGCCAGGGCGCCGAAGTAGGTCCGGTTGCCCGTGGTGATCACCACCGCCAGGGCGGAGCCGCTTACCACGTTGGTGCCCATGAAGAGAATGTTGTCCAGTTCCACCGGGTTGGCGCTGGCCGTTTTGGCCTCCGGGAATTTTTCCACCGGCAGGGATTCCCCGGTCATGGCCGCTTGGCTGACGAACAAATCCTTGGCGGAGAGCACCCGCAGATCCGCCGGAATCATGTCCCCGGCGGAGAGCAGCACCACGTCCCCGGGCACCAGTTCCCGAATGGGCAGTTCCCGCCGATGGGCGGGTTTGGCCTGGAGATGGACGCCGTAATACTGGTTAAACAGGGGGGCGGCTTCTTCCGACAAGTCCCGGCGTAGTACCGTGGCCGTGTTGCTGACCATTTCCTTGAGCTTGTCCGCCGCCTTATTGGAGCGGAATTCCTGGATAAAGCGGATCACCACGGAGAGGGTCACCATGAGGGAAATGACCACGGTGGCCTTCATGTCCTCCGTGTAATAGGAAATGGCGGCCAGCAGGGTGAGCAAGAGATTGAAAGGGTTCTGGTAGCAGTGCCAGAGGTGGCGCCACCAGGGCAGGGGCTTTTCCTGCTGCACCGCATTGGGTCCAAACCGATCCCGCAGGGCTTCCGCCTGGACATCGGTGAGCCCGTCCATGGCGGTGTGCAGATCGGCCAGCAGGCCTTCCACCGATTCCTGGGAGGCCCACACCAGGGTCTGGGCCAGGGAAGGGGGCACTTCCTTGGAAACCGTGGGGCTGCGGAAAGCGTCAAAAATGGTTAGGCGGCGGAAATGGCGGCCCAGGTTGGGGCTGCGCAGTACGCCAGCCAGTTGCTTGAGAATCTGAATCTGCATGGGAGTCTCCCGTTTATTCCCCGCGTCAGGCGCCCAAAGGGCCCGGGGCCATTATGGCGGCCCGGGCCGGTCATCTGCCTGACGCTCACACGCGGCACCGAGCCCGACGGCCAGGGCTCAAGGCGCAAGGGGTCGGGCAAAGGGCCGCAGCCTAGCGGTCAATTGCTACGATTGAATGAATCGGGGAAAACGGAAGGTCGATCCGCGAGAACCGTGGATCGGGGATGCCGTTTTCCGCCTCCCGGCGGAAAACGGACGGTCCTGCGTGTCAGTTCGCCGGGCAAGGTCCGGCCTTCGGCCGGCTGCTACTCGGATAAGAATCACTGTCCACGAAGGACGCTCCTGGGTAATGAAACGGGGCGCAAGATAGCCTCCCGGGGGCGGAAAGTAAAAGCTTTTTTTGTGTCAGATTGTTTCTTGCGGCGTTTTGCGGCCGGGGGCGGCGGGAGGGGCCCCGGGGGCAGGCTATGCCGGGATTGGGGGGCAGGCTGGCGGGGGGCCGGAAGGGGGACTCTTTGGGGAAACCGGAACAGGGGCTGGGATGGGTGGGGGAAGGGGAGAGGGGAATCAGTGGCGATAAAGGTGGGGCGGCGTGCTGAAGGGGGCCAGGAGTGTGGTCAGAAATGGGGCCTGGAATAGGGCCGGGAAAATGGGCCGGACAGGGCCGGAGGGCGGTGGGGCGGCCGGGAAAACGGTGCCCCTCGGGAAGTCCCCTCCCCAGCCTTGGGCGAGGAGGGAGCGTGGTGTCCGGGGCTAAAAGCCAGTTCTCCCGGCCCGGGATTCGGTGACTCCCCTAGGCGCCGGAGTTTAGGCCCCGGCGCTTGCCTTTCCGTTGGCCTAACCCAGCAGCCGGGCCAGTTTTTCTTCCAACAGACGCACGTGTTCTGCTTCTTCGGCGGCGAATTCTTCGGCCCAGGACCGAATTTTGGCGTTGTCCGTGGCCTGGGCGATCTGGGCGTAGAAGCGCTGACCCCGGTTTTCACTTTCCAGGGCTAGGTCCAGGGCCGCATCCACCCCCATGAGCCCATCCACGCCGCGCCAGCCCGCCCGTTCCGGGCTGGCCCCGTCGGGCCATTCCCATTCCATGGGGCCCAGTTCCGGCAGGGGGCGGGCCCCCACCCGGGCCCGGGCCTGGGCCAGGTGACGCCGGGAGAATTCGGCCATGCGCCGGAAAAATTCCGCCGCATCCGGATTGCCCAGGGTATCCATGGCATCCGCCAATTCGCTGAAACCGGCGGCGGCTTCCTCTTCCAGCCGTACCGCGTGGGCGAGGAAAATGAAAGGATCGTGAAGGACTTTATTCAGGGTCTGGGGCATGGTGTTTTCCATGGATGCCATGGACAGGCGCCGGTCCGGGAAAAGGGACCGGCGCCTGCCGTTTTGTCTGAAGGGGAGGGGCGTTCCAGGGGCTCCGGGGCGGTGTTCCGCCACCCGGGGGTGGGCTGGCTTGCCCCGGACAGCTTCCCGACGGGGCCGGGAAGGGGCTTAACCGAACTTGAAAAGTATACCGAAACCGCCCCGGGGGTAGTTCCAATCCACGTTTTTGGGGGCGCAGACCACCCGGCAGGTGCCGCATTCCAGGCAGCCGTCCGTGACCAGGTCCACCTTGCCGTTTTCCAGGCGCCAGCAGCCCGCCGGGCAGCACCAGACGCAGGACTGGGTGTCGCAGGTGGCGCAGGTGGCGGCGTTTTTGATGTGGATGTGGGGGCGGCCGCTATCCACCCGGTAACGGTTTTGGAACAGCTTTTCTTCCACATTCACCGTGGGGGTCAGGGTTTCCGTGGTCATTTGAAGGCCCTCCAGAATTTATAGGCATCGCCGATCAGGCCCCAGAAGGAGCGCTTTTCCTTGAAGCTTTGCCAGATCTGCCGTTGCTTTTCCTGCTTGCTGTCCCCGTCCACCGTGAGCATGGTCTTGGCCGCCCGGTCGAGCAGGCCCGGATACACGCCCAGGAACTGGGGATTGGCCAGGAGCATGTCCGGAGCATCCTTGTACTTGTTCATGTCGGCCATGACGAAACTGGCATCCACGGCCTGCTTGTAGGCGGCCAGGTTGGCGGCGCTCATGGGTTTCCCCGCCCCTTTCAGGGCGATGAGGGTTTCGGCGGCCAGGCGGCCGGTGGTCATGGCCAGATTGGAGCCTTCCCGGTGGATGGCGTTCACGAAACCCGCCGAATCCCCCACCAGCAGCCAACCAGGGCCGTAGAGCTGGGGCAGGGCTTTGCTGCCCCCTTCCGGGATCATGTGGGCGGCGTATTCCTTCATTTCCGCCCCGGCGATCAGGGGCCGTACCGCCGGATGCTGTTTTAACCGCTCCAGCAACACGTAGGGGGGCAGCTGGCGGGTGCGTAGGTCGGAGAGAATGCAGCCGATGCCGATGGAGATGGAATCCTTGTTGGTGTAAAGGAAACCGGTGCCTAACATGCCTTCCGTAATGCTGCCGGCGATTTCCGTCACCACCCCCTGGCCCGGGCCAATGTTGAAGCGGGCCTCGATTTGTTCCTTGGGCAGAAACAGGGTTTCCTTCACCGCCAGGGCGGCGTGTTCCGGGGCAATGTCCCGGCGCAGCCCGGCGTTCTGGGCGAGGAGGGAATTGACCCCGTCCGCCAGTACCACCGCGTCGGCGTAGATGTCCCCTTCTTCCCGTTCCGTGCGTACCCCGATCACCTGGCCGCTGGGGTCCCGCAGCAGTTCCTTGACCGTGGTTTCACAGATAAGCAGGGCCCCCGCTTCCTGGACCTTGGCGGAGAACCATTTGTCGAACTTGGCCCGCAGGATGGTGTAGCGGCCCGGCTGGTCGGCGAATTCCTCATTGCGGTAGGTGGCCCCCAGGTAGGACGTACCCTCGTCCATGAGCCACATGCGCTGTTCCACCACGGGCCGTTCCAGGGGGGCGGAGTCCCGGAAATCCGGGATAATTTTTTCCAGGGCGTGGCTGTAGAGAATGGCCCCCTGGACGTTCTTGGAGCCCGGGTATTCCCCCCGCTCCAGTTGCAGGACGGAAAGCCCGGCCTTGGCCAGGGTGTAGGCGGCGGCGTTGCCCGCCGGGCCCGCCCCCACCACGATGACGTCAAATTTTTCACGCATGGGTGCTGTCTCCCTCCCCGGTCTTGGCGGGGGTCTCGGTGGGAGCGGCTTGGCGGGCCGCCCTCAACTGGGCGAGTTTTTTCTGGAAGGCCCGTTCCAGGGCGGGCAGGAGTTCCAGGGCATTGCCCACCAGACCGTAATTGGCGATCTGGAAAATGGGGGCCTGGGGATCGGTGTTAATGGCCAGCACCAGATCCGAACCTTCCATGCCCACCCGGTGCTGGACGGCGCCGGAAATGCCGGCGGCGATGTAAAGCTTGGGCCGCACCGTTTTGCCCGACTGGCCCACCTGGCGTTCCGGCTCGGCCCAGCCCGCGTGGACGGCGGCCCGGGAGGCTCCCACCTCGGCGCCTATGGTCCGGGCCAGGGAAGAGAGGAGGGCGAAATTGTCCGCCGACCCCAGGCCCCGGCCTCCGGCCACGATGAAATCGGCAAAGGCCAGCTGGGGCTGGTTACGTTCCTGATCCGGAATAAATTCCACCAGTTTGGTGGCGATCTGGTCTTCGGTCAGGTCCAGGGCGCTCACCTCCACCGGGCCGCTCCGGCCTTCCCGGTGTTCCGGCATGGGCATGACCCGGGGGCGCACGGTGGCCATTTGGGGCCGGGTTTTGTGATTGACGATGGTGCACATCAGGCTGCCGCCGAAGGTGGGGCGGGAGGAAAGCAGGGTGCGGCCTTCCAGATCCACTTCCAGCCGGGTGCAGTCGGCGGTGAGGCCCGTTTCCAGGGTGGTGGCCACGGACCCGGCCAGATCCCGGCCTTGGGTGGTGGCACCCAGGAGCAGGATTTCCGGCTTGTGGCTGCGCACCAGTTCGGTCAGGGCGTGGGTGTAGGGTTGGTTGCGGTAGTCTGCCAGGAGGGGATCGGCCACCAGACGGCAGCGGTCGGCCCCATAGGCGAACGCTTCCCGGCAGAAGCCCTGGGTCACCTCCCCCGGGGGGGCGATGAGGATGGCGGTCAGCTCCACGTCCAGGGCGTCGGCCAGCTTGCGGCCCTGGCCCATGAGTTCCCAGGAAACGGGATGGACCTGGCCCCGTTCATGTTCCACCAGTACCCAAACGCCCCGGTTATCGGCGTACTTGGGATCGAGAGCGGCCCGGTGCTTCTTGGCGGCGGGCACGGCGGGGGCAGCCCCCGGTGCGGTTGCGCTCATGTCGTTTCTTCCAGAATGAGGGGTTAGGGGGCGGGGTGGGTGTCGAGCCGTTCCAGCATGGCATCCCCCAATTCGGGATGTTGGCTGAAAAGGCGTTCCACAAAGGCTTCCGCCCGGCTATCCGGGGTTTCCCCGGGAAATTGTTCCGGCTCCACCGCCTTGGGGGGCGGGGCGAAGACCTGATTCACCACCGTGGGGGAGCCCTTCAGGCCCACCTTGGTGACGTCTTCAATGCCCGCGTCGGCCCGGCTCATGAGGGGCACGTCATAGCGGGCGGCCCGGAACATATCGGGCATTTTGGCGAAACGCAGTTCGTTACTGCCTTCCAGCATGGTGACCACGCAGGGCAGGGGGGCGGTGAGCACCTGTACCCCCCCTTCGGCCCGCCGTTCCACGGTGAGGGTGCCTTGGGCCGGGGCAAAGTCCCGGATGCGGGAAACGTAGGTGAGGAGCTGGGCGCCGAGCCGGATGGAGAGGCCCGGACCCACCTGGGCCGTGTCCCCGTCAATGGTCTGTTTGCCGGTGAGCACCAGATCCACCGGGTCCGTTTCCCCCAGCTTGCGGATGGCGGCCCCCAGGGCGTAGGAGGTGGCCAGGGTGTCCGCCCCGGCAAAGGCCTTGTCGGTGAGCAGCACCGCCTGGTCGGCTCCATAGGACAGGGCTTTTTTCAAAGCCCCGGCGGCCTGGGGCGGCCCCATGGAAATCACCGTGATCTTGGCGCCCCACCGGTCTTTGAGGCCCAGGGCCTCTTCCAGGGCAAACAGATCGTAGGGATTGATAATGGCGGGCACGCCCTGGCGCATGATGGTGTTGGTCACCGGGTGAATGCGGATCTGGGCGCTGTCGGGGACTTCCTTAATACAGACGACGATATGCATGGGCGACTGGGAGGACTAGGACGGTGAAATTTAGGAAAATTATAAAGAGCCCTCTGGTTGCCCGGGACTCCTGGGAGCATATTAGCAAAGTCTGAAGTCAGCCTTTTAACGTAGATCAAATATTGTCCCGCCGGACCGGGGGCGGTGGCCGGACCCGGGCGGGGAAAGCCCCGTCTGTAGCCCCTGGGGCTTGTCCGGTGGAGGCGGCTCGGCAACAATGCTATGAGTCTGGAATAAACAAAAGGCACGGAAGGGGGGGCGCGGATGCAGGACGGAGTCTATCTGGAACAACTGAGCCCGACGTCGGTGCAGTCTGCTTTGGCGGCCTGGGGCGGCGGGGCGGGGGGGAATTTCCATGTGCTGGCCCTGGTGCCGGAAGGGGAGCGGGAGCAGGTTCCCCTGCTCCAGGCCGCCTGTCGTGAGTCCGGCGTGGTGCTGGCCGGTGCCGTGTTTCCCCAACTGCTGGTGAATCAGGAACTGCGGGGCCAGGGAGTGGTGCTGCTGCGTATCCAGGGCGCCCCCGCGCCCCTGTTGGTGGACCGGGTTTCCCGTCCCGAGGCGGTGGAGCCCCTGGCGGCCCGCCTGGCCGATTACGTGGAAGGGGGGCTGGCGGACACGGAGGAGGGGGCCCTGTTTTGCATCTTCGACGGTCTGGTACCCAATATTTCCACCCATCTGGATGCCTGGTATCTGGCCCTGGCGGACCGGGTGCGCTATTTCGGCGTCAATGGGGGCAGCGAAAGTTTTACCCCCATTCCCTGCCTGTTCGACGGGGAGCGCTGTCTGGCGGACGGGGTCCTGCTCCAGCTCCTGCCCCGCCATCCGGGGGCCTTTTTGGAGCATTGCTACGGGGTGCCGGAACAGGTCATCACCGCCACTTCCGCCCAGGGCAACCGGATTGTCCAGATCGACTGGCAGCCGGCCCTGGAACGTTACCGGGAGATCATGGCCCGGCAATACGGGGTGGCCATCGACCGGGACAATTTCTACCAGCACGCGGTCCATTTTCCCTTCGGCATTCTCCGGGCCGACGGGGAGGTGCTGGTGCGCATTCCCGTGGGCCTGGACGACAAGGGGGCCATTGTCTGCGTCGGGGAAATTCCTCCCTACGCCGTGCTGACCCTGCTGGATGCCCGCCAATGCGGCGACGCGGCCGCCGCACTGGCCCGGGATCTGGCCCAGGAGCCGGGCATGGCGGCGGAGCCTTTGGTGCTCTTCTATTGCGCCGGGCGGCGCATGCACCTGGGCTCAGCGGCCATGGCCAAAGAAATCGGGGAAGTGGCCCAGTTGACCGGCCATGGCCGTCTGGTGGGGGCCTTGAGTCTGGGGGAAATCGGCGCTTCCACCCGGGGCGGCTATCCCCTGTTCCATAACGCTACCCTGGTGGGGGTCCCGTGCCTCCAGCCTTAAGCGACCAGCAGGCCCTGGCCATCCTTTACGACCTGGCCCTGACCCTGGGCAGCCAGGTGAGCGTGAACGGCCTGCTCACCAAAACCGTACAGCGTCTCCTTTTCCACACGGGCTTTCCCCTGGGCCTTTGCCTTTCCGATCTGGAGCCGGTGGGGGAAGAATGGGTCACGGCCCGGGTGGAAGTGGTCATCGGGGACTACGCCCTGGCCCGGAAAAAGGAGGAGCCCCTGCGTCTGCCCGCCGCCCTGGCCACCGGGGCCGCCAGCCTGGAAGAGGCGCCGGAACTACTGGCCCGCCTGCCCACCCGGCGGCCCCAGGGGGTTTTTCTGCGCCTGCCAGTGGAAGGCCTGGGGGTGATTCTCCTCCTGGGCCCCCAACGGCCCGATACCCGCCTGTCCCTGGCCGAACTCTTTACCCCCATTCTTGCCCGGTTGCCCACGGCCATTGCCCTGTGCCGCTCCTACGAGCGGGAAGTGCAGCACCAGGTGGAGCAAGTGGCCTATTACGACCCCCTCACCGGCCTGCCCAACAGCATTTTGTTTTCCTCCACCCTGCGCCAGGCCGTGGCCCGGGTGCGGCACCAGGGGGGCTGGCTGGCGGTGGTTTATCTGGACGTGGATGATTTCCGCAATATCAACGCCCGCTATGGGGAACTCCTGGGTGATCGGCTCCTGGTGGCCCTGGGCAAGCGTTTGAGCGGCCATCTGCAAACCGGGGAAATGGTGGGCTACCTGGGAGGTGACGAATTTGCCCTGATTCTCCCCGATCTGGGGGGCTGGGACGACGTGGATGAGCGCATTGTGCGCATCCTCCAGTCCAACCGCAGTCCCCTGGTGCTGGACGGGGAAAGCTACGATCTGTCCTATTCGGCGGGTATCGCGGTCCTGCCCGTGGATGCGGATGACGCGGATGCCCTGCTGCGCCACGCCCAGGAGGCCTTGCACCAGGCCAAACAGGAATCCCGGGGCTATTTCCGCCTGTTTGACGGGGAACAGGATAAAAAGCGCCACCTGCGCCGGGAAATGCTGCACAGCCTGGAAAGTGCCCTGGAACGGCGGGAACTGGTGCTTTACTACCAGCCCAAGGTGGATTTGCGCCAGGGCACGGTGGTGGGCTTCGAGGCCCTGGTGCGCTGGCGTCATCCCCAGCGGGGCCTGCTGCTGCCGGGCCAGTTTCTGCCCCCGGTGGAAAACAGCGATTTCATTATCGCCCTGGGGGAATGGGCTATGCGGGAGGCCCTGGACCAGTCCCTGCGTTGGGAAGCCCTGGGCCTGAAAACCCGGGTTAGCGTCAATATCGCCGGGCGCCACCTGCTCCTGCCCGATTTTGCCGATCGGGTGGCCCTGGTGCTGGCCGAGGTGCCCCAGGCCCGGCCCGACGCCCTGGATATTGAAATTCTGGAGTCCTCCACCTTCCAGGACTATGGCCGGGTGCGCCAGACCATGGAGCGCTGCAAGGCCCTGGGGGTGAGCTTTTCCCTGGACGACTTCGGCACCGGCTACTCCTCCCTGGCCTATCTCAGCCAACTGCCCGTTAGCACCATCAAAATCGACCAGATGTTCGTGCGCCGCCTCTTCGAGCAGCGGGAAGATCCGGCCATCATCCAGGCGGTGGATCAGATCGCCACGGTTTTTGGCCGGGAAGTGGTGGCGGAAGGGGTGGAGACCCGGGAACACGGCATGTTGCTGGTGAGCATGGGCTGCGGCCTGGGTCAGGGCTTCGGCATTGGCCGTCCCATGCCCGGGGAAGGGGTACCCGAGTGGGTGGCGGCCTACCGATTGCCCGGGGAATGGCGGGCGGCGGCCGGTCTGGCCTGGCGCTCCAGTCTTTACGATATTTTCCGGGCCCGCCATTGCCACCATTTGTGGCAGGACCGGATGGTGGCATGCGTGGAGCGCCAGGAAGCCTTTCCGGCGGACGGGCCGGTCTGCGAACTGGTGGCCCGGGTGGGGGAATTGCTGGTGGAACAGCCCGGGGAACCATCCCTGCTGGCCCTGCAACAGGCCCTGTGGACTGTGGAAAGCCAGGGGGCCCGGCTCTTGGCCCAGGGCCAGGAAGGCGACTGGGATAGGGCCCGGGCGGGGCTGGCCGAATTTCTCCAGGCTTCCGCCGCCGTTCTGGCCGGTCTGGACCGTCTGGCCGGGTTGCCGGAAAGGGGGGCGGAAGCCCCCAGATAGGTGCCTTTAAAGGGGCGATGGGGGCCGTTGGGAGCTAAAACGGGCCGTCAGGGCAGGCCGGATGGTTTGAGGTAAAATGGGGGTCTGCCAACAAATCCTGCTTTTTGATGAAGACCAATTTTCTCGAGTTCGAACAGCCCATTGCTGAGCTGGAAAGCAAGATCGATGAACTGCGTTATGTGCAGGATGACTCGGCGGTGGATATCTCGGAAGAGATCGAGCGCCTGGAAAAGAAAAGCCAGGGCCTGACCAAGGACATTTACGCCAAGCTCACCCCCTGGCAGGTAGCCCAGGTGGCCCGTCATCCCCAGCGCCCCTATACCCTGGACTACGTTTCCCGGGTTTTCACCGATTTTCAGGAACTGCACGGCGACCGCTCCTTTGCCGACGATAAGGCCATCGTGGGCGGTTTGGCCCGCTTCAACGGCCAGCCCTGCATGGTCATCGGCCATCAGAAGGGCCGGGACACCAAGGAAAAAATCTTCCGTAATTTCGGCATGCCCCGTCCCGAGGGCTACCGCAAGGCGGAACGGCTCATGAAGCTGGCGGAAAAATTCCAGATTCCCGTGTTCACCTTTGTGGATACCCCGGGAGCCTATCCGGGCATTGATGCGGAAGAACGGGGCCAATCCGAAGCCATCGGCCGCAATCTCTACGTCATGGCCGAGCTGAAAACCCCCATTGTGGTCACCATCATCGGGGAAGGGGGCTCGGGGGGCGCCCTGGCCATTGCGGTGGGGGATGTGGTGCAAATGCTCCAGTACAGCACCTATTCGGTGATTTCCCCGGAAGGCTGCGCCTCCATTCTCTGGAAAAGCGCCAGCAAGGCCAACGAAGCGGCGGAAACCATGGGCATTACGGCCCACCGCCTGAAAACCCTGGGACTCATCGACAAAATCGTCAGCGAACCCACCGGGGGCGCCCATCGGGACCATGACACCATGGCCCGCAATCTGAAAAAGTCGCTCCACGACGCCATCAAGCACCTGTCCAGCCTCTCCAACGGGGAACTGCTGCAACAGCGCTACGACCGGCTGATGGCCTATGGCCGCTTCAAGGAACAGGATCTGCACTGATCCTGCGCCGGGCTTCCCGGCCCGGCTCCAAGCCCTGCTGGGGGCCGACTTTCCCCAGGGAGGTCGGCTCTGGGTGGGGCTCTCCGGCGGGCGGGACTCGGTCCTGCTGCTGGCTTTGCTGAAGGAAGCCGCCCCCCTGCTGGGCTTCCACCTTTCCGCCATCCACGTTCATCACGGGCTGTCTCCCCGGGCCGACGCCTGGGCGGCGTTTTGTGCCCGGCTGTGCCAGGACTGGGAACTACCCTTGCAGGTGGTTCGGGTCCAGGTGACGCCCCAGGGAGGGGAGGGGGTGGAGGCTGCCGCCCGCCGCGCCCGCTACGCCGCCTACCAGGCCTTGGACGGGGAGGCCCTGGCCCTGGCCCATCATCAGGACGATCAGGCGGAAACCCTGCTCCTCAACCTGCTCCGGGGGGCCGGGGTGGCGGGGCTGGCCGCCATGCCCCATCAGCGTCCCTTGCCGCGACCGGGGCGCCCGCCCCTGTTGCTGCTCCGGCCCCTGCTGGATTGTTCCCGTGACTGGATCGACGACCAGTTGGCCCGTCGGAACCTGGATTGGGTGGAGGACGAGAGCAACGGGGATGCCCGCTTTTCCCGCAATTTTTTGCGCCGGGATGTGCTGCCCCTGCTGGCCCAGCGCTTTGCCGCCCGCAGCAGTTTGGCCCGGGCTGCCGCCTGGGCCGGGGAGGCGGAAACCCTGCTGGAAGAGCTGGCGGCGGAAGACGGGGCCCGGGCGGTCCACCCGGATTTCCCCGGGGCCTTGTCCCTGGCGGCTTTACAGTCCTTGAGCGGCTCCCGGCGGCGCAATCTGCTGCGTTACTGGCTGCACCGCCGGGGCGGCCCCCGGCCCGAGGCCCGGACCCTGGCCGAACTAGAAGCCCAGGTGCTGGACTATCGGCCCGATGCCCAGATGGCCTGGCGCTGTGGCCAGTGGGTGGTGCGGGGCTGGCGTGGGGCCTTGTTCCTGGAGCATGAGCCTCTGACTGCCCCGTCCTTGCCCGGGTTTCGGCCATGGCAAAGGGAGGTGCCCGTGCCTTGGGGCTCCGGGGCCATTTTTTCAGCCCGGGTTACGGGCCAGGGACTGGACGCCGCCGCCCTGGAAAGGGGCCCGGCCCAATTTCGTCCCCGTCAGGGAGGGGAAATGTTCCAGCTGGCCGGGCGGCCCCGGCGGCCTTTGAAAAAGCTGCTCCAGGAAAGCGCTGTGCCGCCTTGGCAGCGGGAGCGCCTGCCCCTGCTGTGGCTGGGGGAAACCCTGGCCTGGGTGCCGGGCATCGGCATCGGGGCGGCCTTGGCTTGCCCGCCGGAGGGGGAAGGCTGGTGGCTGACCTGGGAACCGGGGGCGGGGGAAAGCCCTGGGGATGGGGAAATTTTGGCTGGTGGGCTGGACGATTAGGCTTGTGCCCCTACATGCTCCCGTTGCCTTGGCTTTGGGAAAACGGGGCGGCGCAAAGGCGGGGTAAAGCTGGAAAGTAGGTCGGGAGCGGGCGGTAAAAAATCGGGAGCAACCCGCCAGGAAAAACCGCTTAGGACGGCCCGTCGGAGAAACCGGCCAGGGGGGCTAGGCAGGCGTTATGGCCCCGCCATGGGGTGCCTCAGCGCTTGAGCAGCTGGGCCAGTTCCACCGCCGTGCGCACCCCCATTTTTTCAAACAGGTGGGCCCGGTGCACTTCCACGGTGCGCATGCTGATTTGCAGTTCGTCGGCGATGACCTTGTTGAATTTGCCCGCCAGCACTAGTTCCATAATCTGTTTTTCCCGGGCGGTGAGGGTGGCCAGGCGGGCGTTGATGCTGGCGTCGTCGGCCTGGGAGGCCCGGTTGCGGGCGTCCTGGTCCAGGGCTTCGATAACCCGATTGACCAGTTCGTTGTCGTTAAAGGGCTTTTCCACGAAATCGAAAGCGCCTTTTTTCAGGGCGCTCACCGCCATGGGCACGTCCCCGTGGCCGGTGAGGAAAATTACCGGCAGGGTCAGGCCCTTGCCCCGCAGGTGGTCGAACAATTCCAGGCCGCTCATGCCCCCCATGCGGATGTCCAGCAGCAGGCAGCCCGCCATGTCCGGCGCCCAGGCGGCGAGGAATTCCTCCGCCGAGCCCCAGGTCTGGCAGCCCACGCCCCGGGACTGGAGCAGCCAGCTCAAGGCGTCCCGAATGGCTTCATCGTCGTCGACCAAATAGACCGTGGCAGTCATGTCCCCTCCAGGGGCAGGGTGAATATGAAGACGGTGCCGCCTTCCGCTCCGGCTTCGAACCAGAGGCGGCCCCCGTGGAATTCTATGACGGATCGGCAGATGTTGAGACCCATGCCCATGCCTTCCGTCTTGGTGGTGAAGAAGGGGGTGAAGATTTTTTCCGCCACTTCCGGGGGAATGCCGCAGCCTCGGTCGCCGACGCAGACTTCCAGCTGCTGATTGCGGCATTCCGCTTCCACCACCAGCTGGCGCCGGTCTGAGGCGGTGGCGGTCATAGCGTCAATGCCGTTGCGCATGAGATTGATGAGCACCTGACCCAGCAGTACCGGGTCCCCGTGGATGGTGGGCAGGCGGGCGGGCAGAAGGTGGAGGATGGTGACCCGCTGCTTGCGGGCCAGGGGCTCGATGAGGGTGATGCTGTCTTCGATCACGTCCAGCAGGGAACAATCCACCAGCTGGGGTTCCCGCTTGCGCACGAAATCATGGACCTGGCGGATGATGCGCCCGGCCCGCTGGGCCTGTTGCACCACCTTGCCCAGGGCGATGATGAGTTCGGCGGCGGTGTAGTGGCCGCTTTCCAGCTTATTGAGGCAGCCCGTGCCGTAGCTGGCGA
This sequence comes from Rhodocyclaceae bacterium, assembly GCA_041907765.1. Taxonomy (GTDB): domain Bacteria; phylum Pseudomonadota; class Gammaproteobacteria; order Burkholderiales; family Rhodocyclaceae; genus Azospira. The sequence continues at coordinate 21,009 of JAYRGQ010000014.1, forward strand.
TGGCGGAAAGGGGCTGGTTCAGCTCGTGGGCCAGGGTGGAGGCCATTTCCCCCATGGTCACCAGACGTGCCGTCTGCTCCAGCTTTTCCTGCTGCTGTCGTTGCAGGGCCTCGGCCCGTTTCTTTTCCGTGATATCCACCACGGAACTGATCCAGCCCGTCTGGCGGCCTTCCCCGTTAATCAGGGGGGTGGCGTACACCATGGTGTTCACGATGTGGCCGTCCTTATGCCGGATGCGGGATTCAAAGCCTTCGTGGGGGGCTTCCCCGGCCAGTACCCGGTCGCTTTGTTCCTCGTGCTGGTCCAGGTGATCCGTGTCCCAGTAGGGCAGGGGCGGGGCGTGGCCGATGATTTCCTCCGCCGTGTAGCCGCTCATGCGGCAAAAGGCCGGATTGACGTAGGTAATGCGCCCGTCCATGTCCCGGGCCCGCATGCCGATGGTCATGGAATCTTCCATGGCTTTACGAAAGGCGTGTTCCTCCCGTAGGGCTTGTTCCGCCGCCAGACGGCGCTGGATGTGGCTGCGCAGAGCCCAGAGGCTCCAGAACACGGCGGCGGCCAGGAGCACGATGGCGGCGGCCAGTACCAGTTGGGCCGGATTGCCCGCATTGCGGTAAGCCTGGGCCTGGAGCACCAAGCCGTTGCCCGGAGGGTCGAAAGGAATGGTGTAGTCCAGCCCCGGTTCCCCGCCAATATTGGATTTGCTGGCCAGGACCGCGCCCCCGTCGTCCCGGATGCGGAGCAGGTATTTTTCCGCAAACCACCAGGGGACCACGTTGCCCAGCAGGGCGTCGAAGGAATACACGGCCACCACCATGCCGACGAAATCCCCATGGCGGTAGATGGGGATGAGCAAATTCATCTGGGCCGGGCGGTGGGCCAGGGTGTAGGGGGCGGTGTAGGCGGGCTTGGCCAGCTTGGCGGCGTAGTTGAAGGCGTCCGAATCCGCCAGGGGGCCCAGGGCATCCAGCTCCGGCCGGCTGCCCGTGGGGGAGGGGTAGGCGGAGCGCACCTGGCCTTTGCCGTCCACCCAGAGCATTTGGGTGATATCGGGCACCGTGCCCATGAGGTGGCGGGATTCCACCTGGAAAATCCGCTCCCCGTCCTTGTCCGAGCCCATGTCGGCGGCCATTTGGACCAGGCGCTCCTCATTGCCATTAAGGTGAAAGCGCAGATTCTGCTCAATCCACAGCATGTCGCCGATGAGGGTCTGGCGCTGCTCTTCCACTTCATTGCGCTGCAAGAGCCAGAGCAGGGCGATCAGGGACACCACCAGCAGGCCCACGGCCAGCTTGGGCATGAGCAGCGTCCAACGCGGCCAGGAAGGCAGGGCGCGGGGCAGACGGGGCGGGGTCTTTTGCATGGGCCGAATGGTACCTTATTGGGCTCTGACCATTGGCATCACTTGCATTACCGGGCCTACGGATATCCACAATAGTGGGGAGGGGGCCGGGGGGCTGACAATGGCGCCCGTTAAAGGAAGGCGGGCTCCATCCAGCACCTTTTCGGAAAGCGGCGTCGGCCCCGATAAATCGGGGGCAGGCGGTGGATTCCGGGAAACAGGCCCCTCCCAGCCAGGGAGGTCAGAGCGGGATCCGCCTAATTATGAATTACTAATAACAGGAGGAGCGATGCCTCATCGGCCGATTTACAAGCGTCTTTACTTCCAGGTGCTGTTCGCCATTGCCCTGGGGGTTTGTCTCGGAACCTTCTACCCGGATGCGGGCACCGCCATGAAACCCCTGGGGGACGCCTTCATCAAGCTGATCAAGATGATGATCGCCCCGATCATTTTCGCCACCGTGGTGGTGGGCATTGCCAAGATGGGGGATATGCGGGAAGTGGGCCGGGTGGGTCTGAAAGCCCTGGTTTACTTTGAAACCGTGACTACCGTGGCCCTGGCCATCGGTCTGGTGGTGGTGAATGTGCTCAAGCCCGGGGCTGGCATGAATGTGGATCCCCACACCCTGGACACCAAGGGCATCGCCCACTACACGGAAGCCGCCGCCCATCAGAGCACGGTGGATTTCTTCATGAACATCATCCCCAATAGCGTGGTGGACGCCTTCGCCAAGGGGGAAATCATCCAGGTGCTGCTGTTCTCCGTGCTCTTCGGTCTGGCCCTGTCCCACCTGGGGGAAAAGACCAAGCCCCTGGTGAAGATTCTGGATGAGTTCTGTCACGGCCTTTTCGGCGTGATTAACATGATCATGCACTTCGCCCCCATCGGCGCTTTCGGTGCCATGGCTTTCACCATCGGCAAGTACGGTCTGGGCTCCCTGTCCCACCTGGGCTTCCTGATGCTGAATGTGTATATCACCTGCATCCTGTTTGTCTTCGTGGTGCTGGGGTTGATCGCCCACTTCACCGGCTTCTCCCTGTGGAAGTTCCTGGTCTATGTGAAGGAAGAAATCCTCATTGTGCTGGGCACCTCTTCCTCCGAGTCCGCTCTGCCCCGGATGATGACCAAGCTGGAAAACCTGGGCTGTAGCAAGCCCGTGGTGGGCATGGTGATTCCTACCGGCTATTCCTTCAATCTGGACGGCACTTCCATTTACCTGACCATGGCGGCCATTTTCATCGCCCAGGCCACCAATGTGGATCTGTCCCTGGGTGAAGAACTGACCATCCTGGGGGTGTTGCTGCTCACTTCCAAGGGCGCGGCGGCGGTGACCGGGGGCGGCTTCATCACCCTGGCCGCTACCCTCTCCACCATGGGCGGCAAGCTGCCGGTGGAAGGCCTGGCCCTGCTCCTGGGGGTGGATCGGTTTATGTCCGAAGCCCGGGCCATTACCAACCTGATCGGTAACGGCGTGGCCACCATCGTGGTGTCCAAGTGGGAAAACGCCCTGGATAAGAAGCGCCTGGGTCAGGTGCTGAACGGGGAAAGCGAAGAACAGGCGGATGAGCCGGAAGATGTTTCCGACGGCGAACTGGTGCCGGCGGACATTCCGGAAGTAAAGGCCCGCTAAGTCCTGCCGCTGATAGACTTAGCCCCACAGGCCGGTTCCCCAGGGAACCGGCCTTTTTTATGCCTAGGGATATCCACAGTTTTCCCGGGCCTATTCCTTTTGGCAGAATGAAGCTCAATTAATCTGGGGTCGGAAGCGATGATGGGGTGGATGGGAAAAGTCCTGTGGGCAATGGTGTTGGGCCTGGGGTGGGTGTGGGCGCCGGCCTGGGGACAACCCCAGATCGTGATCAAATTCAGCCATGTGGTGGCGCCGGACACCCCCAAGGGCAAGGCGGCAGAATACTTCAAATGGCGGGCGGAAACCCTGACCCGGGGCCGGGTGCGGGTGGATGTGTATCCCAACAGCCAACTCTACAAGGACAAGGAAGAGCTGGAAGCCCTCCAGTTGGGGGCGGTGCAGATGCTGGCCCCCTCCCTGGCCAAGTTCGGCCCCCTGGGCATACGGGAATTTGAGGTCTTCGATCTGCCCTATATTTTCGACAATTACGACATGTTGCACCGGATCACCCAGGGGCCGGTGGGGCGGGAGCTGCTGGATAAGCTGGACGCCAAGGGCATCAAGGGCCTGGCCTTCTGGGACAACGGTTTCAAGTCCTTTTCCGCCAATACCCCGATCCATCTGCCCGGGGACCTAAAGGGCAAGCGCCTGCGCATCCAGTCCTCCAAGGTGCTGGATGAGGAAATCCGGGCCCTGGGGGGGCGTCCCCAGGTCATGCCTTTTTCTGAGGTCTATCCGGCCCTCAAGGCCGGGGTGATCGACGGCACGGAAAACCCAGTCTCCAATTTCTACACCCAGAAAATGTATCTGGTGCAGCCCTATCTGTCCCTCACCGACCACGGTTATCTGGGCTATGCGGTGATTGTGAATAAGCGTTTTTGGGATGAGCTGCCCGCCGATGTGCGCAGCGCCTTGGAACAGGCGGTGCGGGATTCCACCCTGTACGCCAACCGGATTGCCAAGGAGGAAAACGACCGGGCCCTGGAAGCGGTGCGGCGCAGCGGCAAGACCCATATTTATCAGCCCAACGCCCGGGAACGGGCTGCTTTCAAACAGGCCCTGATCCCGGTGCATGCCCGTATGGCGGCCCGGATCGGACCGGACCTGATTCGGGCCATTTATCGGGAGACCGGCTTTAAGGTCAATTGAGGTCCCCGCCCCAAGATTGAAGTCTGGGATAACGCAACGCGCATCGGGTTCTGCCCGGTGCGCGTTTTTTTTTGATAGCTTGGGGTGGGGCTGCCGAGGGCGGGGCGTAAGCCCAGGACAAGCGGATAGCCTGCGGCTTTCCATGAAGGTCTGGTAAAATAAAAAGTTATTCTCAAACCCAGCTATTGACGGAGTGAAAATGGCTATCGAACGCACCCTTTCCATCATCAAACCCGACGCCGTTGCCAAGAACGTGATCGGCCAAATCTATTCCCGTTTTGAAGGCGCCGGTCTGAAGGTCATTGCCGCCAAAATGGCCTGGCTGTCCGCCGAAGAAGCTGGCAAGTTCTACGCCGTGCACAAAGAACGTCCCTTCTTCAAGGATCTGGTCTCCTTCATGATCTCCGGCCCGGTGATGATCCAGGTGCTGGAAGGGGAAGGCGCCATTGCCAAGAACCGGGAACTGATGGGCGCCACCGACCCGAAGAAGGCCGATGCGGGCACCATCCGCGCCGATTTCGCCGAATCCATCGACGCCAATGCGGTGCACGGTTCCGACGCTCCGGAAACCGCCAAGGTGGAAATCTCCTTCTTCTTCCCCGAAATGAACGTCTACTCCCGCTAAGCCGTCCATGACCGTCAATCTGCTCGATTTCGATCCCCAGGGTCTGGAAGCCTGGTTCGCCTCCCGAGGGGAAAAACCCTTCCGGGCGCGCCAGGTGCTGCGCTGGATGCATCGTTTCGGGCAGAGTGACTTTGATGCCATGACCGATCTGGCCAAAAGCTTGCGTGAAAAGCTCAAGGCCGAAGCGGAAGTGCGTCCCCCCGCCGTCCGCAGCGATAAGCTGTCGGACGACGGCACCCGTAAATTCCTGTTTGACGTGGGTAACGGCAACGCGGTGGAAACCGTGTTTATCCCGGAAGATGACCGGGGTACCCTGTGCGTTTCCACCCAGGCGGGTTGCGCCCTGGACTGCGCTTTTTGTTCCACGGGCAAGCAAGGCTTTAACCGTAATCTGGAAGTGTCGGAAATCATCGGCCAGCTCTGGCAGGCCAATCGGGCTCTGGGCGGTTTCGCCCCGGATGCCAAGGACGAGCGGAAAATCAGCAATGTGGTGCTCATGGGCATGGGGGAACCCCTGGCCAATTTCGAGCACACCGTCGCCGCCCTGCGTTTGATGCTGGATGACAACGCCTATGGCCTGTCCCGGCGCCGGGTCACCGTATCCACTTCCGGGGTGGTACCGGCCATGGACCGGTTGCGGGAAGAATGTCCGGTGGCCCTGGCGGTCTCCCTCCACGCCCCCAACGACGCCTTGCGGGATCGGCTGGTGCCGATCAATCAGAAATATCCCCTGGTGGAATTGATGGCGGCCTGTCGCCGTTATCTGGAAAAAGCCCCCCGGGATTTCATTACCTTCGAATACGTCATGCTGGACGGGGTCAATGATTCCGATCAGCATGCCCAGCAGCTGTTGGACTTGACGCGCAAGGTGCCGTGCAAGTTCAATCTCATCCCATTCAACCCCTTTCCGGGATCTCCTTTTCGCCGCTCTCCCGCGCCCCGTATCCGCCGCTTTGCCGATATTTTGATTCAGGCCGGAATTGTCACCACCACCCGGAAAACCCGGGGTGACGACATTGATGCGGCCTGCGGCCAATTGGCCGGGCAGGTCAAGGATAAGACGCGACGGACGGCGGGGCGGCAGATTCCCATCGCCGAGGTTCGTCCATGAAACGCTTTGCGCTGTTCCTGTTCGCTGCTTTTGGCGCCTTTCCCTGGTTGGGCGGTTGCGGTAGCACCCCCCTGGCCCAGGCCGCTTCCCTGATTCCTGCGGTGACCTCTGACGGCGCCAACCCCACGCCGGGACCTGCCATTGGAGAACCGGCCAAGCGGGCCAAGGTGCATACGGAACTGGCCGCCCTCTATTTCCAGGACGGTAATATGGCGGTGGCCCTGGATGAATTGAATAAGGCCACGGAAGCCGATTCCGGCTACGCCCCCGCCTACAACATGCTGGGCTTGGTGCACATGGATCTCCATGAAAATGGGGAGGCGGAGCAAAATTTCCGCCGGGCCCTGTCCCTGACCCCCAATGCTCCGGAAGTGAATAACAACTTCGGTTGGTTCCTTTGCCAGAATGGCCGGGAAAAGGAATCCATCGCCTATTTTCTGGCGGCGGTGAAAGATCCCCTCTACCGTACGCCGGACCTAGCCCTGGTCAATGCGGGCAAATGCCTGGACCGGGTGGGGGATGCCGCCGGGGCGGAAAACTATTTCCAGAAGGCCCTGCGTTACTCCCGCAACAATCCCCAGGCCCTGCTGGGACTGGCCAATCTCTATTTCAAGCAAGGCTCCCTGGGCCAGGCCCAGCATCAGTTGAACGCCTTTAATCAGGTTTCCGACCCCACCCCCCAGTCTCTGGATTTGTCCATTCAGCTGGCCCGCAAAAGCGGGGACCGGGAAGGGGAGGCCAGTTACATTTCCCAATTGCGTCGTCGTTTTCCCGACTCCAAGGAGGCCTTGTCCTTGCTGAGAGGTGATAGTGAATGAGTGAAGAAAAGCTGGAAGCTGCCGCCGTTCCCCAGGCCGAGACGACGCCGGAGCATGCCCCTGTGGGGGCGGAATTGCGCCGGGCCCGGGAAAGTCGGCAGCTCTCTGTCAATGAAGTGGCCAATGCCCTGAAAATTAGTGTGCGCCAGGTGGAAGCCCTGGAGGCGGATCAGTGGGAACGCCTTCCGGGACGGACCTTTGTGCGGGGCTTTGTCCGCAATTACGCCCGTTATCTCCGGTTGGACGGGGAAGGGCTGCTGGCTCGGCTGGCGCAGAATGAAACTCCGGAAACCCCCCGTATTGAAGTGCCCCACGAGGTGGAAGCCGAATTGCCTCAGCCTGGCCGGGGCCACCGTCGTGACCTGTTTGCCATGGGCGTGGCTGTGGGCATGGTGGGGCTGGCCATTGCCGCCTATTTCCTGGTGCCCGAAGATTTCTGGCAGCCTTCCCCGGCGCCGGTGAAGGTGGCGGAAGAACCGGGCATGCCCCCGGCGGATTCCACCGCCGCCAGTACTGCCGCTCCCGCCGCCCAAGCTAGCGCGGCTCCCGCTCCTGCTGCCGGGGCCAGTGTGGCCGCCCCCGAGGCCTCCGCCGCTCCTGCCCCTTCTCCGGCCAATCCCGCTCCAGCGGCCTCTACGGCGGCCCCCGGGACTTCCACCGGGATTCCGGCGGCGGGGACGAGCCGTCTCCACTTCCAGTTTGACCAGCCGTCCTGGGTGGAAATCAAGGACAGCACGGGCAAGGTGCTGGTATCCCAATTGAACGGGGCCGGTAGCTCCCGGGACGTGGACGGGGTTCCCCCCTTCACTCTGGTGGTGGGCAATGCGACCCACGTCAAGCTTCAATACAAGGGCAAGGATGTCCCCATGGAACAGCGTTCCAAGGACGACGTGGCCCGTTTCAATCTCGACTGATTCATGACCGATCCCCAAGCAATTAAACGCCGCCCGACCCGGGCGGTGCGGGTGGGCAATGTGGTGGTGGGGGGCACGGCCCCCGTGGTGGTCCAGTCCATGACCAATACGGACTCCGCCGATTATCTGAGCACTGCCTTGCAGGTGGCGGAACTGGCCCGGGCCGGTTCCGAGCTGGTACGCATTACGGTGAATACGGAAGCTGCTGCCGCCGCCGTGCCCCGCATTCGGGAGCATCTGGACCGGATGGGCGTGGCCGTGCCCCTCATCGGCGATTTCCACTTTAACGGCCACCGGCTGTTGGCGGATTTTCCCGACTGCGCCCAGGCCCTGGCCAAGTACCGGATTAATCCGGGCAATGTGGGCCATGGCAAGAAGCGGGACGAACAATTCGCCCAGATGATCGAACTGGCCTGCCGCTACGAAAAACCGGTGCGCATCGGGGTGAACTGGGGCAGCCTGGATCAGGATCTGCTGGCCCGGATGATGGATGAAAACGCCCAGGCGCCCGTGCCCCTGGGGACGGAAGCCCTGATGCGTCAGGCCATGGTGGCCTCGGCCTTGGAATCCGCCGCCCGAGCCGAAGCCCTGGGCCTGCCCGGGGACCGGATTATCCTGTCCTGCAAGGTTTCCGGGGTGCAGGACTTGATCGCCCTGTATCGGGACCTTTCCGGCCGTTGCGACTATCCCCTGCACCTGGGCCTCACTGAAGCGGGCATGGGGAGCAAGGGCATTGTGGCGTCCACCGCTGCCCTGGCCGTGCTCTTGCAAAGCGGCATCGGCGACACCATCCGGGTGTCCCTGACCCCGGAACCGGGGGCGAGCCGCAGCCAGGAAGTGGTGGTGGCCCAGGAAATTCTCCAGACCATGGGGCTGCGGGCCTTTACCCCCATGGTGGCGGCCTGTCCGGGCTGCGGTCGTACCACCAGCACCCTGTTCCAGGAGCTGGCGGCCTCCATCCAGGATTATGTGCGGGGCAAGATGCCCGATTGGCGCGGCGAATACGAGGGTGTGGAAAATCTCACCCTGGCGGTCATGGGCTGCGTGGTCAATGGTCCGGGGGAAAGCAAGCACGCCAATATCGGCATTTCCCTGCCGGGCACGGGGGAGGCCCCGTCTGCCCCGGTGTTTGAAGACGGTCAGAAGACGGTCACCCTGCGGGGGGACCATATTGCCGTGGAATTCCAGGCCATTGTGGATCGCTACGTGGCTAGCCACTATCGGCGCAAACTGGCCCAGTGAGGCCCTTGAATAACGGCGCTGGGCTTAGTCCGGCGCCCCGAAGGAAAAGGTGGTTATGAGTCAGAAAGTGTTGCAGGCCATCCGGGGAATGAACGACATTCTTCCCGAAGAGGCGGAACAGTGGGAAAACTTTGAGGAGGTGATCCGCTCCTGGTTGCGCAGCTACGGCTATCGTCCGGTGCGCATGCCCATCGTGGAACCCACCCCCCTGTTCAAGCGGGCCATCGGGGAAGTGACCGATATTGTGGAAAAGGAGATGTATTCCTTTGAGGATTCCCTCAACGGGGAAGCCCTGACCCTGCGGCCGGAAGGCACGGCGGGCTGCGTGCGGGCGGTGATCCAGCATGGCCTGGCCAACCAGCAGCCCCAGCGGCTTTATTACCTGGGCCCCATGTTCCGCCACGAGCGGCCCCAGAAGGGGCGTTATCGCCAGTTCCACCAGGTGGGGATTGAGTCCTTCGGTTTTGCCGGTCCGGATATCGATGCGGAGCAGATTCTCATGGGCGCCCGCCTCTGGGACGACCTGGGCCTGGAAGGCATTCGCCTGCAACTCAATAGCCTGGGCCAGCCGGACGAGCGGGCCCGGCATCGGGCGGACCTGATTACCTATTTCGAGGCCCACGCAGAACAACTGGATGAGGACGCCAAGCGGCGCCTCCATACCAATCCCCTGCGCATTCTGGACACCAAGAATCCGGACATGCAGGAACTTTGTGCTCAAGCCCCCAAGCTCATCGACTATCTGGGAGAAGCCTCCCTGGCCCACTTTGAAGGGGTGCAGCAAATCCTCAAGGACGCCGGGGTGCCTTTCACCATCAATCCCCGCCTGGTGCGGGGGTTGGATTACTACAACCTCACCGTGTTCGAGTGGGTGACCGAGCAGCTGGGTGCCCAGGGCACGGTTTGCGCTGGCGGCCGCTACGACAGCCTGGTGGAGCAGCTGGGGGGCAAAGCCACCCCGGCCTGCGGTTTCGCCATGGGGGTGGAACGGCTGGTGGCCCTGTTGCAGGATCAGAACCTCATGGGCCAGCCCACCGGGGTGGATGTCTATGTGGTGCATCAGGGGGAACAGGCTGGTCGGCTGGCGCCCCGGGTGGCGGAAGGCCTGCGGGACGCGGGCATGTCCGTGCTGCTCCACTGCGGCGGCGGCAGCTTCAAGTCCCAGATGAAAAAGGCGGATGGCAGCGGGGCGGCCTACGCGGTTATTATCGGCGACGACGAGGCGGCGGCTGGGGAAGTGACCCTCAAAGCCCTGCGCAGCGTGGGCGAGGAAAAACCGGAACAGTTGCGGGTCAAGGTGGATGACTTGGCCCAAACCCTCATGGATTCGATTATCGATTGGGATGAAGAATAATGGCTGTCTACGATCTGGAAGAACAGGAACAACTGGCGGAAATCAAGGCCTGGTGGCGTCAGCACGGTAACCGGGTAACCAGCGTCCTGCTGGCCGCGGCCTTGGTGGCCCTGGGCTGGCAGGGCTGGAACTGGTATCAGAATAAGCAAACGGCCCAGGCCTCCTACGTCTTTACCGTGCTGGAAAAGGCCCTGGAAGAGCGGAACGGTCAGCAGATCAAGGCGGCCGGTGGGGAACTTCTGGAAAAATTCGGCGGTACCGCCTACGCGCCCCTGGGGGCCCTGATGATGGCCAAGGCCGCCGTGGAAGAAGGGGATCTGAAGACCGCCAAGCTCCAGCTCAACTGGGTGGTGGATCACGGCAAGGGAGAAATTCAGGATATCGGCCGGCTGCGCCTAGCTACCCTGTTGCTGGATGACAAGGCCGCCGATCAGGCTATGAAGCTTCTGGAAACCAAGCCTTCCCCCGCCTTTGCTGCCCGTTATGCGGATGCCCGGGGTGATGCCCTGCTGGCCCAAGGCAAGCAAGGGGAAGCCAAGGCCGCCTACAAGGAAGCCTTGGCCGCCCTGGATGCGGCGGACAAGGCCAACAAGGAGCAGGGCGGTCAGGAAGCCCGGATGAACGCGCCTTATAAGCAAATCCTGCAACAAAAGATCGATTCCCTCGGGGACGCCTGATGAAACTTCGCCGCCTTTTCCCCCTGCTGCCCCTGGTGGCCGCCCTGGCCGGTTGCAGCATGATGGACGCTATCAACCCCTTTTCCAGTTCGGCCAAGGTCAAGATGGCGGAACTCCCCAACTTCAAGGCCACGGCGGACATCCGTCCCCTCTGGCAGATGAAGGCGGGTAAGGCGGAGGGTCATGTCTTTACCCCGGCGGTGGTGGATGGCACGGTCTATACCGCCGCTGGCGACGGTACCCTGACCCGTTTTGAAGACGGCAAGCAGGTGTGGCGCATTGCCGTGGGCAAGCCCCTCTCCGCCGGGGTGGGGGCCAATAACCGCCTGGTGGTGGTGGGAACGGCCAAGGGGGATGTGCTGGCCTTTTCCGCCGCGGACGGTAAGCCCCTCTGGTCCGCCCAGGTGAATAGCGAAATTCTGGCCGCTCCCGCCGTGGGGGATGGCATTGTGGTGGTGCGCAGCGGCGATAACCGGCTGTTCGGCTTTGACAGCAGCGACGGATCCCGCAAGTGGATTTACACGCGCAACAATCCGCCCCTGTCCCTGCGCAATGCGGCGCCCCCGGTCATTTCGGACCGCTATGTGTTCGCCGGTTTCCCCGGTGGCAAGCTGGTGGCCGTGGCCCTGCAAAACGGCGCCCTGGCCTGGGAAGGCACCGTGGCTCTGCCCAAGGGCACCACGGAATTGGATCGGGTGGCGGACATTACCAGCACTCCGGTCTTTGACGGTCCCCTGGTGTGCGCCGTGGCCTATCAGGGCCGGGTTGCCTGCTTCGATTTGAGCAACGGTTCCCTGGCCTGGGCCCGGGAAATCTCCAGTGCCGCCGGTCTGGCCATGGACTCCCGCAATGTCTATGTGACCGACGACAAGGGGGCGGTGCACGCCTACGAACGTACCCGGGGCACCTCCGTCTGGAAGCAGGACAAGCTCTTCCTGCGCCAGCTCACCGCCCCCGCCGTGCAACGGGGCCTGGTGGCCGTGGGGGATGTGCAGGGACAGGTGCACTTTCTCAATCGGGAAGATGGCTCTTTCGCCGCCCGCTACAGCACGGACGGCAGCCCCATTCTGGCGGCGCCCCAGGTCTACGGTAATGGCTGGCTGGTGCAGACCAGCGGCGGCTCCGTGCAAGCCCTGGAACCCCGGTAATTTTCAAGGAAATTCATAAGTGAAGCCCACGCTGGTTTTGGTCGGACGTCCCAACGTGGGCAAGTCCACCCTTTTCAATCGCCTGACCAAGAGTCGGGACGCCCTGGTGGCCGATCTTCCCGGCCTGACCCGGGACCGTCATTACGGCCACGGCAAGCTGGGCACCAAGCCCTTCCTGGTGGTGGATACGGGGGGCTTCGAGCCCCTGGCCAAGGACGGCATCATGCACGAAATGGCCCGCCAGACCGAACAGGCCATCGCGGAAGCCGATGTGGTGGTGTTCGTGGTGGATGGCCGGGTGGGGCTGACCGCCCTGGATAAGGAAATCGCCAATAAGCTGCGCCGTACCCAGCGTCCGGTGCTGGTGGCCGTTAACAAGGCGGAAGGCCTGGACCGGGGCGTGGTATCTGCGGATTTCCACGAACTGGGGCTGGGGGATCCCTACGCCATTTCCGCCGCCCACGGGGAAGGGGTCCGGGATTTGCTGGAACTGGCCCTGGAACCCTATCCGGAGCCCGATCCGGACGAGGAAAAGGACGATGTGCCCCGGGTGGCCATTGTGGGCCGCCCCAACGTGGGCAAGAGCACCCTGATCAACGCCCTGATCGGGGAAGAGCGGGTTATTGCCTTCGACATGCCCGGCACCACCCGGGATTCCATTTTCGTGGATGTGGAGCGGAATGGCCGACGCTATACCCTGATTGATACGGCCGGTCTGCGGCGTCGGGGCAAGGTGTTCGAAGCCGTGGAAAAGTTTTCCGTGGTGAAGACCCTGCAAGCCATTGAAGACGCCAATGTGGTGGTGCTGGTGCTAGATGCCCGGCAGGATATTTCCGAGCAGGACGCCCATATTGCGGGCTTTATCCTGGAATCGGGCCGGGCCCTGGTGGTGGCGGTAAACAAGTGGGACGGTCTGGACCCCTATGTGCGGGAGCGCACCAAGGCGGAACTGGAACGCAAACTGAAATTCCTGGACTTCGCCAAGTTCCACTACATTTCCGCCCAGCAGGGTCAGGGCCTGGACACCCTGTTCCGCTCCGTGGATGGGGCCTACCGCAGCGCCATGATCAAGCTGCCCACCCCCAAGCTGACCCGTCTGCTCATCGACGCCGTGGCCCGTCAGGCGCCGCCCCGGCACGGTCTTAACCGGCCCAAGCTGCGCTACGCCCACCAAGGGGGCTCCAATCCGCCCCTGGTGGTGGTGCACGGCAATGCCCTGGAACATCTGGCGGACAGTTACAAACGTTACCTGGAACATTATTTCCGGGAAGGGTTCAAACTCCAGGGTACGCCCCTGCGTATCCAGTTCAATGTGACCCACAATCCCTATGCGGAGCGGGGGGAACGGAAGCTCACCAAGCCCTCGGACACCTTCAAGAAAAACCTGAAGCGAAAGTCCTGAATCCCCTGCCATCCCGGTGGCGCTCCCGGGGAAAATACTTTAAAGTGAGCTATTCATATAACTACGAACCATGGAGCTAATACCATGAGCAATAAAGGGCAACTCCTACAAGACCCCTTCCTCAACACTTTGCGCCGTGAGCATGTGCCCGTTTCCATTTATTTGGTGAACGGCATCAAGCTTCAAGGCCAGGTGGAGTCTTTTGACCAGTATGTGGTCCTCTTGAAAAACACCGTCACCCAAATGGTTTACAAACACGCCATTTCCACCGTGGTTCCGGCCCGTCCGGTGAATATCCAACAGGAGCAGACCACTGCTGAATCCTGATTTTTCCACGTCGGAAAAAACGGCCCGCAACGCCAAGTTGCGGGCCGTGTCGTTTCTGCCGCGCCCCGTCCGTGGGCGGCGGCTTGGGGAGACTGGCCATGTTTGAGCGTCCGGGCAAAGGGCAGGGGGACGGCGCCCCCGAAAAAGAGCGGGCCCTGCTGATCCAGGTGGATTTTGGCCGGGAAGCGGTGGGGGAATCCCTGGAGGAACTCCAACTTCTGGCCACCTCCGCCGGTGCCGAAGTGGCGGAAACCCTGATTGTGCGGCGCAGCGCCCCGGACCCGGCCACCTATATCGGCAAGGGCAAAGTGCAGGACATCGCCGCCCTGGTGGCCACCTACCAGGCTTCCCTGGTGATCTTCAATCACGAGCTCTCCCCCGGCCAGGAGCGGAATCTGGAAAAGGCCATGGCCTGCCGGGTCATCGACCGGACCAGTCTGATTCTGGATATTTTTGCCCAGCGGGCCAAGAGCGCCGAAGGTAAGCTCCAGGTGGAACTGGCCCAGCTGGAGCATTTGGCCACCCGCCTGGTGCGGGGCTGGACCCACTTGGAGCGGCAGCGGGGCGGTATCGGCCTGCGGGGGCCAGGGGAAACCCAGTTGGAAACGGACCGCCGTCTGCTGGGTATTCGGGTCAAATATCTGAAGGAGCGGCTGGTCAAGCTGTCCAAGCAGCGGGGCGTGCAGCGCCGCGCCCGGGCTCGCCGGGAGGTGCTGAGTGTGTCCCTGGTGGGCTACACCAATGCGGGCAAATCCACCCTGTTCAATGTGCTGACCAAGGCCGGGGTGTATGCGGCGGACCAGCTTTTCGCCACCCTGGATACCACTTCCCGCAAGGTCTGGCTGGCGGAAGCCGGGTCCGTGGTGGTTTCCGACACTGTGGGTTTTATCCGGGATTTGCCCCATTCCCTGGTGGAAGCCTTTAAAGCTACCCTGGAAGCCACGGCGGACGCGGACCTGCTCCTCCATGTGGTGGATTCCGCTTCTCCCGTGCGGGATGAGCAGATCGCCGAGGTGAATAAGGTGCTGGAAGAAATCGGTGCCCAGGGGGTGCCCCAAATCCTGGTGCTCAACAAGACAGACCTCACCGGCCTGCCGGCGGCGGTGGAGCGGGACGAGTGTGGTAGAATCCGGCACGTCCGCTTGAGCGCGAAAACGGGCGAAGGCCTGGATCTTCTCCGTTCGGCACTAGCCGAGTTCGCACGGGACAAGTCACGGGGCGGCGCCGGCGGCCCAACTTCCGATGGCGAATCAACGGCGGATGCCGCCGACATCAACGCGAGTTCCCCGAAATGATTTCTACCCTCGGCCTTCTCATGTCCCTCAATGATCCCCAATGGGGCAATCAAGGCAATAATTCCCAAGGCAACAACAACGGTCGCAAACCCGATCAGGGACCTCCCGATCTGGAAGAATTGTGGCGGGATTTCAATCGTCGTCTGGCTGGCCTCTTCGGCGGCAAGGGGGGCGGCAAGCCCAATAACCCCAATCCGGGCCCTGGCCCCGATTTCTCCCCCCGTTTTCTGGGGGGCAGCGTGGGGCTGATTCTGGTGCTCCTGGTCCTGGCCTGGCTGGCCAGCGGCTTTTATATCGTGGACGCCTCCCAGCGGGGGGTGGTGCTGCGCTTTGGCAAATTCCAGGAAGTGACCGAGCCGGGCCTGCGCTGGCGTTTGCCCTATCCCATCGAATCCCATGAGGTGGTCAACCTCACCGGGGTGCGGACCGTGGAAGTGGGGTACCGGGGCAGCGAAAAGAACAAGGTGCTGAACGAGTCCCTGATGCTCACCGATGATGAAAACATCATCAACATCCAGTTCGCCGTCCAGTACTACCTGAAAGACCCGGTGGATTACCTCTTCAACAACCGCCATGCGGACGACACCGTGATGCAGGCGGCGGAAACCGCTATCCGGGAAGTGGTGGGCAAGAGCCAGATGGATTACGTGCTCTACGAAGGGCGGGAACAGGTGGCTTCCCACGCGGCCAAGTTGATGCAGGACATTCTGGATCGCTACAAGACCGGCATTGTCATTTCCAAGGTGACCATGCAGAACGCCCAGCCCCCAGAACAGGTTCAGGCCGCCTTTGACGACGCGGTCAAGGCCGGGCAGGACCGGGAACGGCAGAAGAATGAAGGCCAGGCCTACGCCAATGACGTGATCCCCAAGGCCCGGGGCACGGCGGCCCGTCTCACCCAGGAAGCGGAAGGCTATCGCCAGCGCATTATCGCCACTGCCGAAGGGGATGCCTCCCGCTTCAAGCAAATCCTGCCCGAATACGCCAAGGCGCCCCAGGTCACCCGGGAACGGATGTATCTGGAAACCATGCAGCAGGTGTTGAGCAACACCTCCAAGGTGATGGTGGATGCCAAGGGCCAGGGCAAACTTCTGTACCTGCCCCTGGATAAGCTCATGCAGGCGGCGGGCGCTCCCAATGCCAACAATGGGGGCAACGGGAGCAACGGTGGTCCGGCTGCCGAGGCCAATGCCCGCAATGCTTCTCCTGTCGGCGGTAACGGGGTTGCCCCCGCCGGGCGCAGCGACGATCAACATTCCCGGGAAGGCTTGCGCTCCCGGGACCGGGACGGACGCTAGGAGACGGGACCCATGAACAATAGCTTGAAATTCGTCCTCGGCCTGGTGGTGGGTGTGCTGGTTCTCGCCGCCCTGTGTCTCTTTACCGTGGATCAGCGCCGTTACGCCATCGTCTTCCAGCTGGGGGAAGTGAAGCAGGTCATCACCCAGCCGGGTTTGAACTTCAAATGGCCCTTGATCCAGAACGTGCGCTATTTCGATCGGCGCATTCTGACCCTGGATAGCCCGGACCCGGAACGTTTCATTACTTCCGAAAAGAAAAACGTCCTGGTGGATTCCTTCGTCAAATGGCGCATTGTGGATCCCAAGCTCTACTACATTTCCGTGGGCGGGGATGAGGAACGGGCCCGGATTCGCCTGTCCCAGACCGTCAATGCGGGGCTGCGGGAAGAGTTCGGCAAGCGCACCGTCCATGACGTGGTGTCCGGCGCCCGGGACGTGATCATGGACGACATGCGGGCCAAGGCCGACCAGGACGCCCGGAAAATTGGCGTCCAGATCGTGGATGTGCGTTTAAAGCGGGTGGAGCTGCCGGAAGAGGTGAGCGAATCCGTTTATCGGCGCATGGAAGCGGAACGGAAGCGGGTCGCCAATGAGCTGCGCTCCCAAGGCTATGCGGAGGCGGAAAAAATCCGCGCCGACGCGGATCGGCAACGGGAAGTGATCGTGGCCGAAGCCTACCGGGACGCGGAAAAAATTAAAGGGGAAGGGGATGCCAAGGCGGCGGCCATCTATGGTCAGGCCTTCAACAAAAACCCCGAGTTCTACGCCTTTTACCGCAGCATGGAAGCCTATCGCTCCTCCTTCAAGGACAAGAGCGACGTGCTGGTGCTGGAACCCAATTCCGACTTCCTCAAATACATGAAAGGACCCGGGGGCGCCCATCACGGCAAGTGAGGACGGCCCGGTTTCCCTTTATCCATGGCGAACTCCCTGCTTCTGGCTTTTGCCCTGATGCTGGTGCTGGAAGGGCTCTTGCCCCTGCTGGCGCCCCAGGCGTGGAAGGATTCCTTCCGCCGCCTGATCCAGCTCAAGGACGGGCAGATTCGCTTTATCGGCCTGGTGTCCCTGGCAACGGGCTTTATTCTGTTGATGATATTTAAATGAACTGGCTGCTTCCCGAATACTTCGCCGACGCCCTGCCCGCCGAAGCGCAACAAATTGAAGGCCTGCGTCGCCGTCTGCTGGACCTGTACCGGGTCCATGGCTATGAACTGGTGATGCCTCCCACCCTGGAATATCTGGATTCCCTGCTCACCGGCTCGGGCCAGGACCTGTCCCTGAAAACCTTCAAGCTGGTGGATCAGGTCTCCGGCCGCACCCTGGGGGTCCATGCGGACATTACCCCCCAGGTGGCCCGGATCGACGCCCACCTGCTCAATCGCCAGGGGGTGGTGCGCCTGTGCTACTGCGACAGCGTGCTGCATACCCGTCCCGCCAGCATTTCTGCCACCCGGGAGCCGGTTCAGATTGGCGCCGAAGTCTATGGTTACAGCGGTCTGGCGGCGGACCTGGAAGCGGTGCGCCTCATGGCCGCCTCCTTGAGCGCCGCCGGGCTGGCCGCTACCCGCCTGGATCTGGGCCACATGGGCATTTTCCGGGCTCTGGCCAAGGCCGCCGGTCTGCCCAAGGAAGGGGATGAGGAACTCTTCGCCCTGCTGCGGGAAAAGGATGTGCCGGGGCTGGCGGCGGCTTGCGCCACGCTGCCCGAACCCTATCGTTCCGCCCTCCTGGCCCTGCCGGACCTCTACGGGGATGCCCGGGTTCTGGCCCAGGCCAAGGCCCGTCTGCCGGATCTGCCGGCGGTGAGCGAAGCCCTGCAAACCCTGTCCCGGCTGGCCGAACTGCTGGCGGATTTGCCCGTGGATTTTGATCTCTCGGATTTGCGCGGCTACCACTATCATACCGGGGTGGTGTTTGCCGCCTACGCGCCGGGTTACGCCAGTGCCATCGCCCAGGGGGGCCGCTACGACGGCGCCGGGGCGACCTTCGGTCGGGCTCGTCCGGCCACCGGCTTTTCCATGGATTTGCGGGAAGTGGCCCGTCTGGCCCCGGCCCTGCCCGTGGCGGGCGCGGT
This sequence comes from Rhodocyclaceae bacterium, assembly GCA_041907765.1. GTDB lineage: Bacteria > Pseudomonadota > Gammaproteobacteria > Burkholderiales > Rhodocyclaceae > Azospira. The sequence continues at coordinate 39,418 of JAYRGQ010000014.1, forward strand.
GCTGGCTCCCATTGCGGTGGAAGACGACGCCCTGGCGGCCAAGGTGGCGGCTCTGCGCGCCGCCGGTACGGTGGTGGTGGAATTGCTGCCCGGAGAAAACCGGGTGGCGGGACCGGTTTGCGATCGACGCCTGGTACAAACCGGCGGCGAATGGATTATTGAAGCAATCAACGAGGACTAAGCGGCAATGGCAAAGAACGTGGTGGTGGTCGGTACCCAGTGGGGCGACGAAGGCAAGGGCAAGATCGTCGATTGGCTGACCGATAACGCCCAAGGGGTGGTGCGTTTTCAAGGCGGACACAACGCCGGCCATACCCTGGTGGTGGGGGATAAGGTCTATAAGCTCAATCTGGTGCCCTCCGGCATTGTCCGGGACGGGGTGACCTGCTACATCGGCAACGGGGTGGTGCTGGACATCCACCACCTGCTGAAGGAAATCGACGGCCTGGAAGCCGGCGGTATCGAGGTGGCCTCCCGGCTCAAGGTGAGCCCGGGCTGCCCCCTGATTCTGCCCTACCACTCTGCCATTGACCGGGCCCGGGAAGCGGCCAAGTGTGCCGATCAGAAAATTGGCACCACGGGCAAGGGCATTGGCCCGGCCTATGAAGACAAGGTGGCCCGGCGCGCCCTGCGGGTGTACGACCTCTTCCACCCGGAACGCTTTGCGGAAAAGCTCAAGGAAGTGCTGGCCTACCACAACTTCATCCTGACCCAGTACCTGGGCGCCGAAGCGGTGGATTACCAACAGGTGTACGACCAGGCCATGGCCGATGCGGAACGCATCCGTCCCATGGTCACGGACATTTCCGCTGCCCTCTACGCGGTGAATAAAGCCGGTCAGAACCTGCTCTTTGAAGGGGCCCAGGGCACCCTGCTGGACATCGACCACGGCACCTATCCCTTTGTCACCTCCAGCAACTGCGTGGCGGGTCAGGCGGCGGCGGGCAGCGGCATCGGCCCGGGCATGCTCCATTACATCCTGGGCATTACCAAGGCTTATTGCACCCGGGTCGGCGGCGGTCCTTTCCCCTCCGAACTGGAAATTGACGCGGAAGGTTGCCCGGGCTATCAGATGTCCCAAAAGGGCCGGGAATTTGGCACCGTGACCGGGCGCAAGCGCCGTTGCGGCTGGTTTGACGCCACCGCCCTGCGCCGCTCCATCCGCATTAACGGGGTCACCGGCCTGTGCATTACCAAGCTGGACGTGCTGGACGGCCTGCCCGAACTGAACATCTGTACCGGCTACCGGCTGGACGGGGAAGTGGTGGATTTGCTGCCCATCGGCGCGGATCAGGTGGAACGTTGCGAACCTATCTACGAAACCCTGCCGGGCTGGAGCCAATCCACCTACGGCCTGAAAGCTTGGGACGAGCTGCCCGCCAATGCCCAGGCCTATCTGAAGCGTATCGAAGCCCTGGTGGAAACCCCCATCGACGTGATTTCCACGGGCCCGGAACGGGAAGAAACCATTCTGCGGCGCCATCCCTTCTCCGTCTAAGAAGGCGAGTCCCCGCAGCAAAAAGCCGGCTTTAGAGCCGGCTTTTTTATTGCCTAAGTGGGCTCAGCTTTAGCGCAGATTTTTCTGGGCCAGAATGGCCACCATGCCCAGCAGGGCCACCAGGGCCAGGGCGTAGAACACCTGCTGGGCGCTGAGGAGGGCGGCCTGCCGGTCAATTTCCCGGGAGAGGCGGGCCAGCCACTGGGGATCGGCGGCCGGCCCCAGTTCCGGATTCCACAGGCTGATGCGTTCCACCAGCCGGGTGCGGGCCTGGGCGCTCACATCCTGCCAATACAGGTTGCCCAGCCCCGCCCCCACGGCGATGGAGAGTTGGCGCAGGACGTTTTTCAGGGCGTAGGCGTGGGCAAAGTCCAGGTGCTTGAATTCCCGGAAAGTGAGCCCGGCCACCTGAATAACCACCAGGATGGGAAACAGGCCCTTGAGCAAAAAGGGCCAGATCTGGGCCTGGTAGGGGGTGGCGCCGGTGACGTTGTGGGCCATCCAGGCCAGGGTGCCCCCCACCAGGGCAAAGCCCAGGGCGATGATCCGGCGCCGGTCTCCCAGGTAGGGCACCAGACGGAAATAGAGGGGCAGGAGTAGGGCCGTGGCCAGTCCGGTGAGGGTCAGCACCTGGCCCGCCGTGCCCACGTCGTAACCTTCCCCCCCTTCCAGGTAGAGGGGGGTGAGGTAGCTCAAGGCGCCGGTGACCAGGTAATAGAGGCCGTAGAACACCACCCCGGTGAGATAACGGCGGCTGGCGATGCGCCCCAGGTTAAACCAGGGGTCCGGATGGCGGTGCAGGTGCCAGGCCAGGTGGGCGAAAAGGCCCAGGGCCAGGAGCAGGCTGAGGACCATGCCCCGGTCCAGCCACTGGTAACGCATGTCTTGCAGGGTGTGGAGCAGGATCAGGGTGCCCAGACTGAAGGCCAGGGCGGACATCCAGTCGAAATGGCCCAGGGAGCGGGGCAGGTGGGCTTCCTTGGGCAGGGCGAAGCCCGCCAGAAGCCACATGGCGGCCCCATAGGCCCCCTGGAGGGCAAAGACGGCGCGCCAATCCTGCCATTGGACCAGGGCGGTGGCGGCCCAGGGGGCCAGGGCCGTGGCGAGAAAAATTCCGCTGATGAAGCCCCGCAGCTGGGGTCCCCGCCGCTCTGCCGGCACGGACATTTGCAGCATGACCCGGGCGGCGGTCATGAGGGGCCCGCCCCCCAGGCCCTGGAGTACCCGGGCCACCATGAGTTGGTTGAAAGACTGGCTGCACGCCGCCACCCCGGAGCCCAGCATAAAGAGGACTAAGCCCAGGCGAATCAGGGTACGGAAGGGCAACACCCGGGAAAGGCGCTCCAGCACCAGAATGGCGGCGGTACCGGCGGCGGCGTAGAGGGTGATGATCCAGAGAAAATCCTCCGGGGAGGCCCCAATGCCGCCCCGGATATAGGCCCCGGACACATAGACCGTGCTGCTGGCGAGAAAGTCCGTGCCGGTGATGAGGCCGGCGCACAGCCCCGCGTGTCGGCGGCGCAGACCGGAAAGCCAGGAACGGGGGAGGCGGAACACGGAGAGAGGAGGGTAGGTGAAGACGGGGAGGCGCCATGGTAAGGGCTTTTGTGGATCAAATGGCGTTATATTCCGGGCTTCTTTGTTGCAATATCGGAACAATATGGCCTTGGATGATCTTCAGCTGTTTCTTGCCGTGGCGGAGGGGGAGGGCTTTACTGCGGCCGCCCGGCGCCTGGGGCTGCCCAAATCCACCTTAAGTCGGGCCGTGGCCCGGCTAGAAGAGCGCCTGGGCCAGCGGCTTTGCGAGCGCAGCACCCGCCATCTGCGCCTCACCGAGGCGGGCAAGCTCCTGGAGGAACAAACCCGGCCCCTGGTGGGGCGTTTGGCGGAGCTACTGGATTACGCCCAAAGCCGCCAGGACACGCCCCAGGGCCAGCTGCGCATTGCCGCCCCCTATGAATTCGGGGTGCTACGCCTGGGGGATGTGCTGGCGGAGGTGCTGGTGCGCTATCCGGGTCTGGAGGCGGAGGTGGATTTGTCCTTCCGGGCGCCCGATCCCCGGGCCGAGGATTACGACATCGTTTTCCGCATCCAGTCCGGGCCCTTGCCGGATAGCGAGCAGGTGGCCCGGCGCATCTATGCCGTGGCCCGGGGACTGTACGCTGCCCCCAGCCTCCTGGCCCGCTACGGGGAACCCCGCTGCTTGGCCGATCTGGCCGCCTGGCCCTGCCTGGTCAGTCCGGATGAGCCGGTTTGGTCCCTGCGCCGGGCGGATGGGGAAATCGAAGAACTGCGCCCCTCCGGCCCCCTGCGGGCCCAGAATGTGGGCATGCGCCTACGGGGGGTGCGGGCCGGCCTGGGGGCGGCCATCCTGTCCAGTGCCTATTGCCGGGATGCCCTGGCGGCCAAGGCCATTGTGCCTATCCTGCCCACTTACCAGGTGCCGCCGGTGCGGGTTTATGCCCTCCTGCCCGGTCGCCGCCTCATGCCCGCCAAGGTCCGGGTGTTTCTCGATGCCCTGGCGGAGGAATTGGCGGAACTGGATGCGGAACGTCCTGTGGTTTAAGCCAGTGGCCCCCCGCCGGAACCGGACCATGGGCCCAAGAAAGGCTCAGGCTATGGACTTAGGGGAAAAATGGACATCGAAATGCCATACCAATGGGGGCGAAGCATCGTAGAATGTTTCCCATGCGGGAGACGGTCCCTGGTCGTGGTTGGGGGTCGGGCTCCGGACGGAATTTTCAAATCATGGGAGATTGAATATGGGTAATGCGTCATCCTCATCCGGCAGCCACAAGAACATGGATCTCCTTTCGGCCCTGCCCCTGGAGAGCATGGGTAAGGCGGTGGGCAAAAACCTGGACCCCTATGGGATGTTCACCTCCATGATCAATGCCCAGACCGCTTGGCTCATGCATCCCCGGGAGCTGGGCAAGGCCCTGACCAACCTGTCCAGCGACATGATGGCCCTCCAGACCCATCTGGCCCAGCGCTCCCTGGGGCTGCCCACGGAGGATGTGGTGACGCCCCATGGGGACGATGTGCGTTTTGCCGAGCCCATCTGGAGCGAATCCGCCTCCTGGGACATCATCAAGGAATGGTATCTGGCCTTCACCCACCGCACCCAGGACATGTATTTCGATACCCCTGGGCTGTCGGATAAGGAACGGCGCCGTTCCGCCTTCTGGGCCCGGATTTGGGTCAATGCCCTGGCGCCCACCAATTTCTTCTGGAGCAATCCGGTGGCCATGCAGAAGTTCGTGGAAACCCAGGGCAAGAGCCTGAGCGACGGTTTCCAGAATCTGCTGCGGGACATGAAGGCGAAAAACATCCTCATGGTGGAACAGGATGCCTTCAAGGTGGGCCAGGACCTGGCCACCACTCCGGGGAAGGTGGTGTACCGTAACCGGCTCCTGGAACTGATCCACTACGCCCCCACCACCAAGGAAGTGCGCAAAACGCCTCTCCTGATCGTTACCCCCTGGATTAACAAGTTCTACGTGCTGGACCTGAACGCCAAGAAGAGCCTGGTGAAGTACATGACCGACCAGGGTTTTTCCGTGTTCATCACCAGCTGGAAGAATCCCACCGCCGACATGGCCGACGTCACCTTCGACGACTACCTGACGGAAGGGGTGAATCAGGTGGTGGAAACGGTGCGGGATTTCTGCAAGGTGCCCAAGATTCACCTGGTGGGCTACTGCATCGGCGGCACCCTGGTGTCCACCTACATGGCCTGGGCCAACAAGCGCTTCGGCCCGGAAAAGCTGCCCGTGGCGGACTGGACCCTGTTCACCACCCTGACGGATTTCTCCCATCCGGGGGACATCGACGTCTTCATTGACGAAGACATCATCCGCCTGCTGGAAGAAAAGATGGCCAAGACCGGCTATCTGGATGGGGGGGACATGGCCACCTCCTTCCGCCTGCTGCGCTCCAACAGTCTGGTCTGGCATTACTGGGTGCATAGCTACCTCTACGGCGAGCCCTTGCCCGCCTTCGACGTGCTGTTCTGGAACATGGATTCCACCCGTATGCCCCGGGCCATGCACTCCTTCTACCTGCGGGAAATGTACCTGCACAACAACCTGGTGAAGCCGGACCACCTGACCATCGCCGGGGAATCCATCGACCTGGGCCGCATCACCCAGCCCCTGTACGTGGCCACCGCCCAGGACGACCACATCGCCCCCTGGCGTCAGTGCTACCACATCCGCAAGTCCGTCAATACGGAAGCGGAGGTGCGCTTCGTGGTTTCCACCTCCGGCCACATCCTGGGCATCGTCAATCCCCCGGTGAATCCGCCCAAGCGGGCTTTCTGGGCCGGGGAACCCCATCCCAACGAGCATTACGAAACCTGGATAAACCGTACCGAGCGTCAGCCCGGCACCTGGTGGGGGGATTGGGTGCAATGGCTGGACAAGCGGGGTGCGGAAATGGTGCCCGCCTATCCGGTGGCCACCAAGGCCTTCCCGGCCCTGGCGGATGCCCCGGGGACTTACGTGCTGGAAAAGTAAGCCGACCCTTTGCTGCCGATTGGCTATCCATGGGCCCGGGCCAGTCCCGGGCCTTTTTGTATCCGGAGAATTGGGGCGTTTTCCCAGGAAAATCCGGGAAGGGGAGAAAAGTATAGGTTTGCCCCGTGGCCCCGATGCTTCGGAGTAGGGTCGGGGAAGGACTGGAAAAAGGGGGAAAAGGCGGCGCCTGGGGCGGAGAATCAGCGGGGAAAAGGGCGCAGCCCGGCCGCCGGTGGTATGATGCGGAAGCTTCGCGGAGCAGCGGCTTTAGCCGTCTGGCCTCTGCCCAGCCCCATGCTTTCCCGTCTCATCCTTTTCTCGGATGTCCCGATGTCAGCCGCAACAGGCGGTTCCGGGCCGACGGATCTTTTCCATCAACAAAAAATAGGCAGGACCGGCTTGCACGCAACCCAAGACAGAAAAGAAAAAAGCCAGCTAAAAGCTGGCTTATTCCTGAAGCTTGGTGCCCAGGAGAGGACTCGAACCTCCACAGTGTTGCCACCGCTAGGACCTGAACCTAGTGCGTCTACCAATTCCGCCACCTGGGCAAGGCGTCGAAAGAAGTCGCTATTATAAGGGTTAAAACGGACATGTCAACAAGAAAGTTATCAAAAGTTAGAAAGAGCGACCCCTACTTCGCCCGGGAGGTGCAAAAGTACGCAATTCCTCTTCCGTCCCGGGAGTATGTGCAAATGCTCCTGGCTGATCAGGGTAAGCCCCGCAGCTTTGAGCAGATTTGTATCCTGCTGGATATTTCGGCGGAGGAACGGGAGCTCTTCCAACGTCGCCTGAACGCCATGGAGCGGGCCGGTCAGCTGATGCGCAACCGGCGCGGGGATTACATCCTGCCGGACAAGGCGGATCTGATCCCGGGCAAGGTGGAAGGCCATCCGGACGGATTCGGCTTCCTCTGCCCCGATGACGGCAGCGACGACCTGTTCCTGGACACCAAGCAAATGGACAAGGTGTTGCACGGGGACCGGGCGCTGGTGCGGGCCGTGGGGGTGGATCGGAAGGGCCGTCGGGAGGCGGTGGTGGTGGAAGTGCTGGAGCGGGCCAACAAGGAAGTGGTGGGCCGGCTCTATGAGGAACACGGGGTCTATTTCGTGGTGGCGGAAAACCGCCGTATCAGCCAGGACATTCTTATCCCCGGGGATAAGAAGACCCGCACCAAGGCCAAGCCGGGCCAGGTGGTGGTGGTGGAAATCATCGAACAGCCCTCCCAATATTCCCAGCCCATCGGCCGGGTGCGGGAGGTGCTGGGCAATTACGCCGACGCTGGCATGGAAATCGAAATTGCCCTGCGTAAGCACGACATGCCCTTCGAGTTTTCCAAGGAAGCCCTGGAAGAAAACAAGGCTTTGCCGGACAAGGTGAAAAAATCCGATCTGGCGGGCCGGGAAGACCTGCGGGAATTGTCCCTGGTGACCATCGACGGGGAAACGGCCCGGGACTTTGACGACGCAGTGTATTGCGAAAAGAAGGGACGCAACTGGCGCCTGGTGGTGGCCATTGCGGACGTCTCCCATTACGTGCGGCCGGGCATGGTGCTGGACGGGGAAGCCTATGAACGGGGCAATTCGGTCTATTTCCCCCGGCGGGTCATTCCCATGCTGCCGGAAAAGCTCTCCAACGGCATTTGCTCCCTGAATCCGGAGGTGGAGCGGCTGGCCATGGTCTGCGACATGGAAATTACTCCCAGCGGCACCATCAAGGCCTATCGCTTCTACCGGGCGGTGTTCCGTTCCCATGCCCGCCTCACCTATAACCAGGTGTGGAGCTGGCTGTCTGGAGAAAGTCAGCCGGAAAAGGCCGAACACCAGGCCGTTCTGCCCCATCTCCAGGACCTCTACAAGCTCTTCCAGATTCTGGTCAAAGCCCGCAAGGAGCGGGGCGCCATCGACTTCGAGACGGTGGAAACCCAGATGCTCTTCAACGATCAGGGCAAAATCGCCAACATCGTGCCCGTGGTGCGCAACGACGCCCATCGGCTCATTGAAGAATGCATGCTGGCGGCTAACGTTTGCGCCTCCCAGTTCCTGGAAGCCCACAAGCAACCCTGCCTCTACCGGGTCCACGAAGGCCCCACGCCGGAAAAGCTGGAAGCCCTCCATTCCTTCCTGGGGGAATTCGGCTTTTCCCTGGGGGGCGGGGATTCCCCCACGGCCAAGGATTACGCCGAATTGCTGGCCCGCATCCAGGGCCGGCCCGACACCCAGCTGTTGCAAACGGTGATGCTCCGCTCCCTGCGTCAGGCCATGTACAGCCCGGACAACGTGGGCCACTTCGGTCTGGCCTACGAGTCCTATACCCACTTCACTTCCCCCATCCGGCGCTACCCGGATCTGCTGGTACACCGGGCCATCAAAGCCGTGCTGGCCAAGGAAAAGTACAACCCGGGGGATTGGGACGATATCGGCATGCACTGCTCCGCCACTGAACGGCGGGCCGATGAGGCTACCCGGGACGTGGAAAACTGGCTCAAGTGCTTCTACATGCAGGGGCGTCTGGGCGAGGAATTCGACGGCACCATCGCCGGTGTTACCGGCTTCGGCGTCTTCGTTGCCCTGGACGACGTCTATGTGGAAGGCCTGGTCCACGTTTCCGAACTGGGTCAGGACTATTTCCACTTTGAACCCACCAAGCACCAGATGCTGGGGGAACGGACCGGTAAGCGCTACCGCCTGGGGGACCGGCTGCGGGTGAAACTGGTGCGGGCGGACCTGGAAACCGGGCGCATCGACTTTATCCTGGCGGACAACCCGGAAGAGGAGGTGTTCTCCTGGCGGCAAGGAGCCAAGGGCAAGACGGCGGCGGTTAAGGCGGGCAAAGCCGCCAAGGCTGCTAAATCGGCGTCCCCCACTGGGGCGTCCTCCGCTGCCCCGGCCAAGGCTGCCACTCCAGTGGCTCCGGCGGTGCCGGTGCCGGTGGTGGAAGAAAAACCGGCACCGACTGGGACCAAAAAGTCCGCCGGTAAAAAGCCGGAAGCGTCCAAAGCCACTAAGGCCGCCAAAGCCAACCAAGACAGCAAGGCCGCCAAGACTACCCCCGCTTCCCCGGCCCCGGCACCCAAAGCCCCGGCCAAAAAGAAGGTGGGGGCCCTCCTGACGCCCCGGGCTACCAGCCCGAGCCCGGCCCAGCAGGCCGAGGCCCTTATTCCGGAAGGGGATGTTGCCCCCGAAGCCGCTCCCGCGCCCAAGGCCAAGGCTCCGGCCGCCGCCCCTAAGGCCAAGGCTGCCAAGGCCGCTCCGGCCAAGAAAGCCGCTGCTTCGGGAGAAAAGAAAAAAGCGGCAGCCAAGGCCCCCCGGAAGCCTGGGACGAAAAAAGCCACGCCGGTGAAAGCTTCCTGAGGCTTTTCTTTTCTGGAAGTGCCTTTTCCACCCAAGCCCCATGCCCACCCCATGGGGCTTTTTCATGGCCAGGGAAAAGGGGCGGGAGCGACTTGCCGAAAGGTTTTTCGGCGGTGGTAGGGTTTGGTACGGCCTGGGAATTGCTTCTAACTTTTGGCGTATCCTGGGCCCTTGCTCTTTTACCGGGGAGAACCGGGTGGCTGACGGCTCCCGCCTTGGGGCGTTCTTATTTCGTTGATTTTATGAAAGATTTTTATGTTTTCTGTTGAGCAGGCGACGGAAATACTGTCCGCTTTGCCGGACCCGGCCTTCGTTTTGAGCCGCAGCGGGCGCTATGTGGCCATTCTGGGCGGGGCGGACAGCCGTTACTACCACGACGGTAGCGCCCTCATTGGCCGGCGCATCCAGGATGTGCTGGCCCCGGAAAAGGCGGACTGGTTCCTGGATCATATCCACCAGGCGTTGGCTTCCCGCCAGCTCCACATCGTGGAATATCCCCTGTGTCGACGGGACGTGAAGGGGCTGGAGTCGGAGGGGCCGGACGAGCCCCTATGGTTCGAGGGCCGCATTCAGGCCCTGAATTTCCCCCTGGACGGGGAGGACGGGGTGCTCTGGGTGGCCAGCAATATCACCGCCCGTCATGAGCTGGAGCAGCAATTACGGGCCCAGAGTCAGACCGATGCCCTGACGGGGCTGTGGAACCGGCGCCATTTCGAGGCCATGGCGCAGCAGGAACGGGAGCGGGGCTTGCGCTACGGCCATCCCGTGGCCGCCCTGCTGTTTGACGCGGACCATTTCAAGCGCATTAACGACACTTGCGGCCACAAGGTGGGGGATCAGGTGCTGGTGGATTTGGCCCGTCTGGCTCGGGGCTGCACCCGGGAGTCGGACTGGGTGACCCGCTGGGGCGGGGAGGAATTTACCGTGCTCATGCCCCATACGGACCTGGACCAGGCCCAGGAGGTGGGGGAAAAACTGCGCCGGGCGGTGGCCGCCCATGAATTTTCCCTGGGCTTGCGGGTCAGCATCAGCCTGGGGGTGGGCCAATGGGCCCTGGACCAGGAATCGGCGGACAGCCTTTTTTCCCGCCTGGATGACGCCCTTTATCGGGCCAAGCAGGAAGGACGCAATCGGGCCGTATTGGCCGAACCCCTGGCGCCGCCGGAAGAGCTGGGGGCGGCGGACCACCCCCTGGCCTGGCGGGCCCACTATGCCTCGGGCCACGATGTGCTGGATCGGGAGCATCGGGAAATTTTTGCCGACGCCCGGCGCATCCAGGCCCAGCTTGCCCGGCTGGAGGTTTCCGGCCACTGGCAGGCGGGCATGGAGGATCTCCTGGCGGGGGTGGATCAACTCCTGGCCAAGACCCGGGCCCATTTCCAGACGGAGGAGCGGCTCTTGGCCAAACGCCTGTGGTCCGGTCTAGAAGCCCATCGGGAGCAGCATCAGATCCTGCTGGATAAGGGGGAAGCCCTGCGTCAGGCCATGGCCACGGGGCCCTCCGTGGCCCGGGCCGGGGAACTGATCCGCTTTTTGGCCGTGGAAGCGGTGGCCAACCACATCCTGCACCAGGACCGGACCTACCACCCGGTGTTTGCCCTGGATTAGGAGGCGCGGGGCTCTACCTCCGGGGCCAGCCAGGGTTGGGGCAGGGCCTGGGCCCAGCCCCAGCGGCGGATGAGATCGGCAAATAGCCCCTCCACCGGAGCCACCAGCTCCAGGGGCTGGCCCGTGCGGGGATGGGTGAGGCCCATGGCCACACAGGCCAGGAGCAGCCGGGGGCAGCCATAGTGTTCCGCCACCATGCGGTTGTGGCGGCCCTTGCCGTAGGTGGCGTCGCCGATAATGGGGTGGGCGATGTGTTTTAAATGGCGGCGTAGCTGGTGGCGGCGCCCGGTTTCCGGCATCAGGTGGACCAGGGCGTAGCGGCTGGTGGGGTAGGTATCCACGGCCACCGGCAGTTCCACCGTGGCCAGACGCCGATAGCGGGTGAGGGCGGGCTGGGGCGCCAGGAGGGCGTCCGGATGGACGTTTTCCATGGGGTCGGGCTGGCGGGTCAAGGGGTGGTCGATGACCCCGGCTTCTTCCGGGTACCCCCGCACCACCGCCAGATAATCCTTGCTCACGGTCTGGCGCTCAAACTGGCGGCTCAAGGCCTGGCCGGTTTCCTTGTCCAGGGCAAAGACCAGTATTCCGGAAGTGCCCCGGTCCAGACGATGGGCCGGATAGACCCGGTGCCCCAGCTGGTCCCGGAGCAGTTGGACGGCAAAGCGGGTCTCCCGCCGGTCCAGCTCACTGCGATGGACCAGGAGCCCGGCGGGCTTGTGGATGACGACCAGCTGATCGTCCTGATAAAGAATGGGAAGCATGGGGCCAGTGTACCGGCTCTGCCCCCGTTGCGCAGGTCCGGGGCGCGGGGGCGGGAAAGGGGCTGGAAAGGGGCGGGCACCCGCGCCGGACCTGCCGTGACCTCCGCCGGTGCCGCTGCTAAAAGCCTGGCCGGGGCGCCGCCATGGCCGCTCCCTGGGGAGTCACGGTATAGTGGCGGGGCAGGAGCGGGACGCCGCTTGGAGTCACCGCTCCCTTCTTTTTCCCCGTTTTTGCGCCTGGGGCCTCCGGGCTGGAGGCGCAGAGGTTTCCATGTCCAACCTTGCCCTATCCTCCCATAGTCAGCCCCCTATTCTTGCGCCCCTGGCGGCCCACGGCCGCTCCCTCAGTTTTCGTCTTAAGCCCGAAGCCGATCCCCGGGCCGCCCTGAGCCGCCTGGCCCGGGAATGGCAGCCCGCCTGGGGCGTGGTGGGCCTGGGGGCGCCCCTGGTGGCCGCCCTGGGCCGTTCCCTGCCCGGCCTGGGCCCCTTTCCCGCCCTGGCTGGCCCGGGCGTTTCCGTGCCTTCCACCCAACAGGCCCTCTGGGTCCTGCTCCTAGGGGAGGCGCCCAGCCCCCTGTTCGACCGGGCCCAGGCCCTGCACGGCTGGCTGGCCGAGGCTTTTGATCTGGTGGATGGCCAGGACACCTTCCAATACGCCGGGGGCCGGGATTTGACCGGTTATGAGGACGGTACGGAAAATCCCCAGGACGAGGCGGCCGTCGCCGCCGCCCTGGTGCCCGAGGGGGCCCTGGCCGGTTCCAGCTATGTGGCGGTGCAACGCTGGAGCCACGATCTGGCCCACTTTCGGAGTCACAGTCCGGCGGAGCGGGATGACCTGATCGGCCGCCGCCAGGCGGATAACGAGGAACTGGAAGACGCTCCCGAATCCGCCCACGTGAAGCGCAGTGCCCAGGAAAGCTACAGCCCGGAAGCCTTTATGGTGCGCCGCTCCATGCCCTGGGCCACGGCCCGGGAGCAGGGCCTGGAATTTATCGCCTACGGCCACAGCCTGGCGGCTTTCGAGCAGGTGCTGACCCGCATGGTGGGGTTGGAGGATGGGGTGGTGGATGGCCTGTTCCGCTTCTCCCGCCCGGTCACCGGAGGCTATTACTGGTGCCCGCCCCTGGCGGGGGCGCGGTTGGATTTGTCGGCGGTGCTGTAAGCCCTGCTTCGCTCACTTTCCTTCCTTGCGGGCGGGGAGGGGGGCTCCCGGCCTGGCTTGCTAGCCCTTGGGGCCTGCTGGCCTGGGCCCCGTGCCATTCCGGGATGAAGCCCGGGGGCGAGGGGCGTAAAATTGCCCCTGTTCGTGGACCCGGCCGGCCCGCTGCCGTGCCGGGTCTTTTTGTCCGCCCCCCGCATCCCTTGGTGCGACAGGGCGGACGCTTCCCCCTACAGAGGCGATTCATGACTGCAAAACTACTTTCCACCCTGGCCCTGGGCTCTGTCCTGGTCCTGGGTTCTACTTCCCTGTTGGCCGCTCCGGCGGCGCCGAAAGTCCAGGGGGCCGAGCTGGCCAAATGTCTGATGACCAAGAGCACCAAAGCGGAGCGGGGCGAAATGGTGAAATGGGTGTTCAGCGTGCTGGCTTTGAATCCCCAGCTCAAGAATATGAGCAATGTGACCAACGCCCAGCGGGATCAGCTGAATCGGGCGTCCGCCAAGCTGGTCACCAGCCTGCTCACGGAACGCTGCGAAAAGGAAGCCAAGACCGTGGTCCAGACCAACGGCCCGGCGGTGATCCAGCAAAGCTTCCAACTCCTGGCCCAGATGGCCGCCAAGGAACTCTTTGCTGATCCTTCCATGCAAAGCGGTGTGGCCGCCGTGGGCCAATATATCGACGCGGAAAAATTCAAGGTACTGCTTCCCGTCCAAGTGCCCCAACTGCCCCAATAAGCTGGTTGCGGCCCCTGTTCTCCGGCATGGGCCGGGGCGGGGACTGCCCCGGTTTCACCCCACCTCCCAGGAGTTGCCATGGCCCGTTGTCCCTGGTGTGAAGGATTTGACCTCTACCGCCGTTACCACGACGAAGAATGGGGCCTGCCCCTCCGGGATGACCGGGCCCTCTTCGAACTGCTCCTCCTGGAAGGGGCCCAGGCGGGCCTTTCCTGGGCCACCATCCTGAAAAAGCGGGAACACTACCGGGAAGTGTTCGACGGCTTCCAGCCCGCCAAAATCGCCGCCTACGACGATGCCAAACTGGCCCAGCTGCTCACCGACCCGGGTATTGTGCGCAACCGGGCCAAAGTGGCCGCCGCCCGGCAAAACGCCCAGGCCTACCTGGACTACACCGCCGACGGCCGTTCCTTCAGTCAACTACTCTGGTCCTTTGTGGGGGGCGAACCTCGGCAGAACCAATGGGCCCGCTTGGACCAGGTGCCCGCCCAGACCCCGGAAGCGGTGGCCATGAGCAAAGCCCTGCTCCGCCTGGGTTTCAAGTTTGTCGGCCCCACCATCTGCTATGCCTTCATGCAGGCGGCGGGCATGGTCAATGACCATTTGGTGAGTTGTCCTCGGCACCGGGAGGTACAGGGGAAAGAGCGCCAGGCCTAGCCTTAGGCATAAAAAAACCGGCTTTGGGCCGTTTTTTTTATGGGCGTGATATTGCGATACCCGATTTCAGGCCGTTTGCAGGAGCCCGGCGCTTTCGATAAAGGCGATGATTTCTTTCAGCCCCTGACCGGTTTTTAGGTTGCTGAAAATGAAGGGCCGTTCTCCCCGCATTTTTTTGGCATCCCGGTCCATGACTTCCAGGGAGGCGCCCACCATGGGGGCTAGGTCGATTTTGTTAATGACCAGGAGGTCGGATTTGGTAATGCCCGGGCCGCCTTTGCGGGGGATTTTGTCCCCAGCGGACACGTCGATGACGTAGAGGGTCAGGTCCGAAAGTTCCGGGCTGAAGGTGGCGGCCAGGTTGTCGCCGCCGCTTTCGATGAGGATCAGTTCCAGGTCGGGAAAGCGTTCCTGGAGCCGGGCGACCGCTTCCAGATTGATGGAGGCGTCTTCCCGGATGGCGGTGTGGGGGCAGCCCCCGGTTTCCACCCCCATGATCCGGTCCGGGCTGAGGGCTTCATTGCGCACCAGAAACTGGGCGTCTTCCGCCGTGTAAATGTCGTTGGTCACCACCGCCAGGTGGTATTTGTCCCGCAGGGCCTGGCATAGGGCCAGGGTGAGGGCGGTTTTGCCCGAGCCCACAGGGCCGCCGATGCCGACGCGGAGGGGATTGGAGCGGGGGGAGGAAGCAGTGGTCATGGTGTTTAGGAGCGAAAAAGTCGGGAATATTGGGTTTCGTGGTTGAGGGAGGCCAGGGCAAAGCCGGGGGCGAAATTGCACCAGGCTTCCTCCGGCAGGGTCAGGGCCTGGGCCGCCAC
Organism: Rhodocyclaceae bacterium; assembly: GCA_041907765.1. Taxonomy (GTDB): domain Bacteria; phylum Pseudomonadota; class Gammaproteobacteria; order Burkholderiales; family Rhodocyclaceae; genus Azospira. The sequence continues at coordinate 54,520 of JAYRGQ010000014.1, forward strand.
CGCCGGGAGGCGCCGGCCCAGGGCCAGGAGTACCCGCTGGCCTGCCGCCTGACCCAGGGGCACGGCCTTGAGGGCTGCCATCACCTGGTTTTCGGCCCAGGACCAGAGGTAGGCCACCAGGGCGTCTTCCGGGGCAATGCCCCAGGCCGCCACCGGGGCGCTCCAGGCGGTGGGGAAGGCCACCTCGGGTAGGGCGTCCAGCCGGGCCAGGAGCCCTTCCGGCAGGGCCGGCGTCAGGTCATCCAGGTTGCCGGTCTGGGTCTGGAGTTCGTGGAACAGGCGGCGCAGGGAATAGCCCATCTGCACCGCTTCTCCCCGGAGTTCCGCCCCTTCCCGGCTGGCCAGCCAGTCCCCATTGAGCTGGGTGACCCGGTCCTGGTGGGCCGGACTGTCCCCGGCCCAGGCCCGGATCAGTTCTCCCAGCAAGGGGGCCTCATAGCGCCCCACCGGGCCTTCCAGCAGGTCTCCCACCCAGGTCAGGCAATCCGCCTCGTTTTTCAAGCGGCCGCTTTCCACCGCCCATTCCAGGCCCTGGGAATAGGTGTAGGCCCCCACGGGCAGGGCCGGGCTGGCCAGCTGGAGCAGGCGGCTTAGGGCAAAGGTGGGGCTCATTTCCGGGGGCGAAAGTCGTGGATTTTGGGCTGGCTGCGATGGGCGCCATGGCCCGGGTCGAAAAGGGGGTCTTCCTCCCCTGGGTCGGCGTGGCTATGGCTGTGGCCGCTATGGCCCCCATAGGCGCCGGATTCGGGCTGGAAGGGGGCTTCCGTGTCCTGCACGGTGCAGCCCAGGCCCTGGACCATGGCGGCCAGCACATGATCCCGCTGAAAGCGCAGGCACCCCCCCTGGGCTTCCGGGAGAATCTGCACCGGCACATGGCGGTTGCCCAGGTGGTAGGCAGCCCGGGCAAAGAGCAGGGCGTCCGGGGTGGCCGCTTCCACCAGCTGTTCCGGGGCCGCCAGGATTTCCACCACGGCGGAACCGTCTTCCGCCGCCAGTTTGTCCCCGTGGCGGAGTTGGTCCCCCCGTTCCAGGAAAATGCCCGCCGCGGTGCCGGAGGCCAGGGTGACTTTGAGACGGCTCCGTTTCCGGTCGTCGTAAACCAGGGCCACCGAATCGGTGGCGGCCTGTTGGGTGCGTTGGTTGAGAATCAGCATGGGAAGGGTCTGAAAAAGGCCGGAGGACGGGCATGTCCAGTGGAAACGCCCGTCCCGGGGCGCTTAGAAGAGGAAATAACGCTGGGCCAGGGGCAGTTCCGCCGCCGGTTCGCAGACCAGCAGCTGGCCGTCGGCCCGCACCGCATAGGTTTCCGGATCCACGTCGATTTTCGGGGTGGCGCCGTTGAGGACCATGTCCGACTTTTGCAGGCGGCGGGTGCCCTTTACCGCGATGAGGGGCTTTTCCAGGCCCAGGGCGGCGATGGCCGGGTTTTCCAGGGCCGCCTGGGAAACGAAGGTGACGGAGGTTTTCAGGGCCTTGCCGAAGCTGGCGAACATGGGCCGGTAATGGACCGGTTGGGGGGTGGGAATGGAGGCGTTGGGGTCCCCCATGGCGGCCGCCGCAATGGCCCCGCTTTTCAGGATTAGGGCGGGTTTGACGCCAAAAAAGGCGGGCTGCCAGAGCACCAGGTCCGCCAACTTGCCCGTTTCCACCGAGCCCACCACATGGCCGATGCCGTGGGTCAAAGCCGGGTTAATGGTGTATTTGGCGATAAAGCGCTTGACCCGGAAATTGTCGTTCCGGTCCTTGTTCTGGGCCTCCGTGCCGTTCCGGGATGGTTCGGTGGGGGCCAGCCAGCCCCGTTGCTGCTTCATTTTGTGGGCGGTCTGCCAAGTGCGCATGATCACTTCCCCCACCCGGCCCATGGCCTGGGAGTCGGAACTCATCATGGAGAAGGCCCCCAGGTCGTGGAGAATGTCCTCGGCGGCAATGGTCTCCCGGCGAATGCGGGATTCAGCGAAGGCGATGTCTTCCGCGATGGCCGGGTCCAGGTGGTGACAGACCATGAGCATGTCCAGATGCTCGTCAATGGTATTCACCGTGTAGGGCATGGTGGGATTGGTGGAACTGGGCAGCACATTGGCCATGCCGGCGGCCCGGATAATGTCCGGTGCGTGGCCGCCCCCGGCCCCTTCCGTGTGGAAGGTGTGGATGGTGCGGCCCTTGAAGGCGTTCAGGGTGCTTTCCACAAAGCCGGATTCATTCAGGGTGTCCGTGTGGATGGCCACCTGGACGTCCATTTCCTCCGCCACGGTCAGGCAGTGGTCGATGGCCGCCGGGGTGGTACCCCAGTCCTCGTGGAGCTTGAGCCCCATGGCTCCCGCCCGGACCTGTTCCCGCAGGGGCTCCAGCTGGCTGGCGTTGCCCTTGCCGAGAAAACCCAGGTTCATGGGGAAGGCTTCCGCCGCTTCCAGCATGCGGGCCAGATGCCAGGGGCCGGGGGTGCAGGTGGTGGCGTAGGTGCCCGTGGCCGGGCCCGTGCCGCCGCCGATCATGGTGGTGATGCCCGAATAAAGGGCTTCGTCGATCTGCTGGGGGCTGATGAAGTGGATGTGGCTGTCGATGCCCCCGGCGGTGAGGATCATGCCTTCCCCGGCGATAATTTCCGTCCCTGCACCGATGGGGATGGTGACCCCGGGCTGGATGTCCGGATTCCCCGCCTTGCCGATGCCGCTGATGTGGCCATCCTTGATGCCGATGTCAGCCTTGATAATGCCGCTTACCGCATCCACCACCAGGGCGTTGGTGATTACCGTGTCCGCCACTTCCGCCGCCAGTTTCTGGCCTTGGCCCATGCCGTCCCGGATCACCTTGCCGCCGCCGAATTTCACTTCTTCGCCGTAGAGGGTGTAGTCCTTTTCCACTTCCACCACCAGGGCGGTGTCCGCCAGCCGGACCCGATCCCCCGTGGTGGGGCCGAACATTTCCCCATAGGCCTGACGCCCGATTTTTACGCTCATTGCAATGCTCCCATGACCTTACCGGCAAAGCCGTACACCTTCCGTTCCCCGTCCAGGGCCACCAGCCGCACGCTGCGGCTCTGGCCCGGTTCAAAGCGCACGGCGGTGCCGGCGGCGATGTCCAGCCGGTAGCCGTAGGCCTTTTCCCGGTCGAAGGCCAGGGCCTCGTTGGTTTCGTAAAAGTGGTAGTGGGAGCCCACCTGGATGGGCCGATCCCCCGTGTTGGCCACGGTCAGTTCCACCGTGGCACGGCCGACGTTGAGCTCGATTTCCCCGGGCTCGAAAAACATTTCACCTGGAATCATGGAATCTCCTGGGGCTTTAGACGATGGGGTGATGGACGGTGACCAGCTTGGTGCCGTCCGGGAAAGTGGCTTCCACCTGGATGTCCGGGATCATTTCCGCAATGCCGTCCATGACCTCGTCCCGGCTCAGCAGAGTGGTGCCATAGGCCATGAGCTCGGCCACGGTTTTACCGTCCCGGGCCCCTTCCATAATGGCGGCGGAAATATAGGCCACGGCTTCCGGGTAATTGAGCTTCAGGCCCCGGGCCTTGCGTCGTTCCGCCAGCAGGGCGGCGGTAAAAATGAGGAGCTTGTCCTTTTCGCGGGGCGTCAGTTCCATGGGATCTCCAAAGACAAAAGAATCGGGTGGAAAAAAGGGGCAAGGCCGGTCCGGTTTCCTGGGGCCCTGACCAAGGAGGCGGGGCGGCGCCGGGAAACCGGGGCGGGTGCCTGGGGGAGACTGAATTGAGGGGCGGCCAGCAGGCCTTGACGGCCTTGGGGTACGGGGCTGGTGCCCTGGAACGGCTCTCGCTGATGGGTTACCCCGGTTGGTCCGATCCCGGCCGGGGGCTCTGCCTGGGCCCCACTATAAAAGCCCGGGAGGGGGCGGCGCCATGCGCAGTTTGGCGTAGGCACCGGGAAGAAGCCGGGGGCCGGGGCGGTGGGGAGAGGCCGGGGGCGGGTCATCAGGTGTTCCAGATCCGGGGCGGTACGGCGTCCCGACCCAGGAGTCGGGGGCGCAGTTCGGCCCACAGGGCGGCGAACCAGTGGCGTCCGGCTTCCGTAGAATTTCCCAGATACCGGGCCAGGAGCAGGCCGGGGAGCAGGGTCAGGCCGTGGTCCGCCCCATCGGCGGGCACATGGCGGCGCAGGTCCGCCAGCAGGGCTTCCCGGGCGGCCTGGTCCAGTTGGTCCAGACTTTCCGCCGCGGCCATGAGGGTGCCGTACACCGCCTGCCCTGCCATGCCCACGGGGGAAGCCAAAAGGGATGCGCCGCCAGCCAGCCGTCCCCGTTCCAGCCAGAGGGGGCGGCCGTTGCGGGTGAGGCGGGTGGCCAGATGGTGGTGGCCCCGGGTGAATTTTTCCCCGGCGGCGCTGCGCCCCAGGCAAACCAGGTCCCAGCCGATAAAACGGGCTGCCGGGGCCAGGTCCACGGTGAGGGATTGGCTCACCTTGGCGCCGTCAAAGACGATGGTTTCCTGGGGCAGCCATTCCAGGCAGGCCCCCTGGTCCAGGGTGAAATGGTGGTGCTGGGCAGCCTCGGGCCCGGCGGAGCGGTACATTTTGCCCGCCCCCGGGGTGGTGAGCTGGGCGTGGGCGCTGCTTTCCACCCGCACCCGGATGTCCAACTGGTCCCCCCCCGCCACCCCGGAAGGGGGATGGAGCAGGAGTACCTGACAGACCTCATCTCCCTCCGGATAGAGGGCTTTCTGCACCCGCAGGGGCCCGTAATGGCGCCGCTCCGCCAGCACGGTACGTTGTCCTTGGCGGCGAAAGCCCAGGTTCAGCTCGGCTTGCCAGGGGGCATAGCTGGTGGGAGCCCCTGTGGAAGACGGGAGGGGGGCGGCGGGGGCCGGTTCCGGGCTCATTGACGCACTTCCCGCACATTGCCCGGGGCCGGAAACTGGCCGCTGCTGCGGAAGGGGTTGATGTCCAGGCCGCCCCGGCGGGTGTAGCGGGCGTGGACCGCCAGGGCCTCCGGGTGGCAGCGGGCCATGATGTCCGTATAGATGCGCTCCACGCACTGCTCGTGGAATTCGTTGTGATTGCGGAAGGAGACGATGTAGCGCAGCAGCCCGGCCCGGTCCAGGGCCGGGCCCCGGTAGCGGATCACCACCATGCCCCAGTCGGGCTGGCCGGTGACCAGGCAGTTGGACTTGAGCAGATGGGAATAGAGGGTTTCTTCCACCACCCGCGCCGGATCGGCCCTGAGCAGGTGGGGGGCGGGATGGTATTCCTGGCAGGCCACCTCCAGCCGGTCCAGCAGTTCCCCTTCCGGATAGCCCAGGGTGGGGCGGGGCTGGTCCGCCAGGGCGGTGAGTTCCACCGTCACCGGGGCGCCTGCGGCGGCGGACAGGTCTTGCACCAGGGTTTCCCGGACCTTTTCCAGGGCTTCAAAGGGGGTCTGGTTGAAGGAATTGAGGTAGAGCTTTAAGGACTTGGATTCAATTAGCCGGGGGCTGGCCGCCGGAATGTGAAAACAGCCCAGGGCCACCAGGGGCTTGCCCCGGGGATCGAGCCAGGAAATTTCGTAGGCGTTCCAGAGGTCTTCCCCCACGAAGGGCAGGGCCGCCGGATCAATGCCGATTTCCCGGCGCTTGATTTCCCGGGGAATGGGAAACAGGAGCTCCGGGGCGTAGTGGCAACGGTATTCGGTGGCTTTGCCCAGGGGAGACAGGGGGCTGGGGTCGGTGAGTGGGGTCATGCCCCCAATTTTAACCAAGGGCCGCCCCGCCTGCCCGCCTAATGGGGGTGATAAAGAACATACGGGAAGTCCTATATGGGGAAAGGCTCGGAGGGAGGTCCAGGGCCCGGGGCCAGGCGTGGTTCCTAGGGAAGGCAGTGACGGGGGGGATTCAGCCATTCCGGGCAAAAAAAACGCGGTGGGGATGTCCCACCGCGCCCAGTCGCCTGACACGAAGCAAGGTTTAGAAGTGGTATTCGGCCCGGATCATGGGGGTCTTGGCATAGGCGCCAGGACCGGCGGCCCCTTCGTAGTCGTTACCGAACTTGTTCTTCCAGTATTGGTATTCCAGGCCCACCTTGAAGGTGTTCTTCTTGGCGGAGAAGATGTTGCTGGCGTCGTACATGACCTGCATGTCGATATTGGTTTCCGCCTTGGTGTTGCCGCCGAACTCATCCTTGCCCTTGCTGCCGATGAAGTCCGCATAGCCTTCAAAGGACAGGGGCACGGAACCCACGTTGAAGGGGATGCCCCAGGCCAGGTTCAGCATGGGGTGGGTCTTGTAGGTGTAACGGGAAACGGCGGTGTTGGTGTATTCGTTCTGGGGCGCGTTGCTTTCCCAGAGGGCCAACAGGCTCACATTCAGGAAGCCCGGCACGTCCAGCATGATGGTGGGACCGGCCACCAGCATGCGCTTCTTGGAGTTGTAGCCCGCGTCATCCTTGCTGTTCCAGTCGAAGCCCACGGTGGCGCCATAGCTGCGCATAAAGCCGGACTTCAGATCCTTGCCGGAGATTTTTCCCCAGTCCAGGGTGTTGCGATACACCACATAGGCTTCCTGGGCCCCGGAGGTGGCGGCGGGAGAAGAGGGGTCGGTTTTGTCCGACATCAGCAGATCCACGCTGAGGAAGTTGGTGCCGTAGCTATAGCCGCTGATGTGGCTGAAATTGATGATGTTCTTGTGGATGTCGTTGGCGCCAAACGGTTCGGCAAACTTGGTGCCGTAGCGGTAGCTGATGGAAGTGTCGCTCCAATCGGCGGCGTGGGCGGCACCCATGGCCATGATGGAAGCGGCCAGGGCCGGCAGGGCGAAACGAAGCGGATTGCTCATGGAAATCTCCTAATGCGTCGGGATGGTGGAATCTCTGCCAGATTCGTCAGGGGCGCTGCGTTTCTGGCTTGGATCGAAGCCTAACAAGGGGGGGCATAAAAATGGACGATTAGGAATATATGGAAAAGTGGATAAGTGCCTAGACTATCTCACTGTTTATGAAGCATATTTTTATTTTTGTATAGGGCCAAAACGCTCACTTTTAGTGCGCATTCCCGGGCTGGGCGCACAGGAAAAGTGCGGTGTTTTTTTCGGACTTTTGGGAACTTTGCTAAAAGTGGGGTCTTGTCCATAGGGAAAGCCTGATAAACCCTAGATAAGACATTGATTCAAAGTAAAAAATAATCAGACAGGGAAAGGTAAAGCTCGGGTTTTACAGAAAAATGGGGGCCCCCATGGCTCCGGCCCTAGGGGAAAAACTTTCTGTCCCCATGCCCCGGCTTGGGGCAAGGGCAATTGCTCATCGGTCGGGGTCGGGGAAAAAGGCCCAAGGATTGGGGGCCGGCGGGCCCGGGCAGGGGAAAAGGGGAAGGAAAACCTGGCCGGGACTGGGGATAATCTGTTGTATTCCTACAACAAAAATCCGGGGCCTGGGTTCGGAGGGGGTGCCTCTTCTGGCTCCGGCGCAAAAACTATGAACAAAGGGCGGCGCTTGGGGCCCCAAAAAAAAGCCCCACCGGCAGGTGGGGCGGTGGGGAGGGAGACGGTGGATCAGCGGCGATAGGCCGCTTCCCCCAGGACGTGGGTGGCTACCACGCAGCGCTCGTCGCCCAGGATCATGAGGGCGAACAGGCGTTCTTCCAGGGTTTTGGCCTGTTCCTGGCGGAAGGCCAGTTCCGGGGTGGGAGCCCAGTCCAGGACCACGAAATCCCCTTCCCGGCCGGGTTGGAAACTGCCGATCCGGTCTTCCAGATAAAGGGCCCGGGCGCCCCCCAGGGTGGCCAGATACCAGCCCCGCAGGGCGGACAGGGCGGTGCCCTTGAACTGGGCCACCTTGTAGGCTTCCCCCAGGGTGCGGATCAGACTGTAGCTGGTGCCGCCCCCCACGTCCGTGGCCAGGCCCACCCGCACCCCGGCCGTGGACACCGCGTCCAGGTCGAAAAAGCCGCTGCCCAGGAACAGGTTGGAGGTGGGGCAGAAGGCCACGGCGCTGCCGCTTTCCCCCAGCCGTTGCCGATCCGTGGCATCCAGATGGATGGCGTGGGCGTAGATACTGCGGGGGCCGAGAAGACCGTAATGGTCGTAGGCATCCAGATAGCTGGACCGGTCGGGGAACAGCTCCCGCACCCAGGCGATTTCCGCTTTGTTTTCCGAGAGGTGGGTTTGCAGGTGGAGATCCGGGTAGGCGGCATACAGGGCCCCGGCCACGGCCAGCTGTTCCGGGGTGGAAGTGGGGGCGAAGCGGGGGGTGAGGGTGTAGCCCAGCCGGTCCCGACCGTGCCAGCGCTCGATCAGGTCCCGACAATCCCGTTCCGAATCGGCCGCCGTGTCCTGGAGATAGGCCGGGCAGTTCCGGTCCATCATCACCTTGCCGCAAAGCATGCGCAGACGGCGCCGGGCGGCGGCCTGGAAAAAGGCGTCAGCGGAACTGGTATGGACCGTGGCGAATACGGAAGCGGTGGTGGTGCCGTGGGCCAGGAGCCGATCCAGCACAAATTCGGCGCCCCGTTCCGCCACCTCCGGGTCGGCAAACTGGGCCTCCGCCGGGAAGGTGTAGTCGTTGAGCCAGTCCAGCAGCTGGCGACCAAAGGAGGCGATGACTCCGGCCTGGGGGTAATGGAGGTGGGCATCCACCAGTCCGGGCAGAATCAGCCGCCCCCGGTAATCCAGGCGCCGGGCCCGGTCCCGGTCCGCCACGGGCATGGCGGCCAGCACCTTGTCCCAGTCGTCGGCCAGACGGACCCGGCCATCCTCAATCCACAGGCCCCCGTCCTCATGCCAGCGATAGGCGTCTTGTCGGTCTTCCGGCCCGGGGTCGGCAAGGAAATAGAGCAGACTGCCCCGCACCAGCAGGGGGGCGGGGGAGGGGGCGGCGGAAGAGAAGGTCATGGTGGGCTCGGTGTCCTAAAGGGTTGGGTCATGGGGCCCGGCCCTGGCCGGGGCAGCCGCTCAGGGCCGCCCCAAGCCCGGGACCGGGCGTGGGGTCTAGGCTGCCGCCAGTAACTGGGCGGCAAGCCGGTTGTGTTCTTCCACCAGCAGGGGCAGTTCCAGGGGCACCAATTCCCCCTCCCAGACCTGCACCTTGCCGTTGATGATACTGGCGGCGACCCGGGGCGGGGTACAGAACACCAGGGCCGCCACCGGGTCGGCCTGGGCCCCGGCAAAGGCGATGTCCGCCAGATTGAAGGCCACCAGATCGGCGGCCATGCCCGGGGCCAGGGCGCCGATGTCCGGGCGATTGAGGCTGCGGGCCCCGCCCAGGGTGGCGATTTCTAAGGCTTCCCGGGCGCTCATGGCCGCCGGGCCAAAACCTACCCGGGCCAGGAGCATGGCCTGCCTCGCTTCGCCCAGGAGATGGGCGCCATCGTTGGAGGCGGAGCCGTCCACCCCCAGGCCCACGGTCACCCCGGCGGCCCGCATTTGGGGAATGGGGGCGATGCCGGAGGCCAGGCGCATGTTGGAGCAGGGGCAATGGGCCACCCCGGTGCCGGTGCGGGCGAACAGCTCGATGCCCGCCGGGTCCAGCTTGACGCAGTGGGCATGCCACACGTCCGGCCCCACCCAGCCCAGGGATTCGGCGTATTCCGCCGGGCTCATGTGAAAGCGCTCCCGGCTGTAGGCCACGTCCTTATGGTTTTCCGCCAGATGGGTGTGGAGGCCCACCCCGTGGGCCCGGGCCAGTTCGGCGGAAAGGCGCATCAATTCCCGACTTACGGAAAAGGGGGAGCAGGGGGCCAGGGCCACCCGGGTCATGGCGTAGGGAGCCGGGTCGTGGAAGGCCTGGATGAGGCGCAGGCTGTCTTCCAGAATGGCGGCTTCATCCTCCACCAGCCGGTCCGGGGGCAGGCCGCCCTGGCTCTGGCCCACGCTCATGCTGCCCCGGCAGGCGTGAAAGCGCATGCCGATTTCCTGGGCGGCGAAAATGGAATCCTCCAGGCGGCAGCCGTTGGGATAGAGATAAAGGTGGTCCGAGGTGGTGGTGCAGCCGGAGAGCATGAGCTCGGCCATGGCGGTGAGGGTGGACACCCGGAGCATGTCCGGGGTGAGCCCGGCCCACACCGGGTACAGGTGTTGCAGCCAGTCGAAAAGCTCCGCGTCCTGGGCCCGGGGCAGGGCCCGGGTCAGGCTCTGGTACATGTGGTGGTGGGTGTTCACCAGGCCGGGCAGAACCAGGTGACCGGCCATGTCCAGCACCTCATCCGCCTGGTCGGGCAGCTGGTCGCTGGGGCCCACCTGGGTGATCACGTTGTCTTCAATAAAGACAGCGCCATCGGGAATTTCCCGGCGGTCTTTGTCCATGGTGAGGAGCAGTTGGGCGTGGTGCAGGAGCAGGGTACGGGGCATGGGGAGCGGGGGCGACAGGCCGGAAAGTGAGCAGGGAAGGGCTTAGGCGCTTAAAGGCCCTGGGGGCAATTCAGGGATGGCAAAGGGGTAAGGGGCCTGGGAAAGGGAGGGCGGGGCAAAGCGGAGGTGCCGCCCCTTCCCCAGTCCCTGGTCCGCCCGGTTAAAGGGGCGGACCGGGGGGGCTTACTGGCCCGGAATGAAGGGCTTACCCAGGGAGCCCGGGTGATTCAGTTGCAGGGTGCGGGGATTGCGGGAAATCACCACCAGCACCACCACCGTGGCCAGATAGGGCAGGGCGGAGAGGAGCTCGGAGGGCACGGCAATGCCCAGCCCCTGGGCCTGGAACTGGAGAATGGTGACGCCCCCGAAAAGGTAGGCCCCCAGGAGCAGGCGCCAGGGTTTCCAGGCGGCGAACACCACCAGGGCCACGGCGATCCAGCCCCGTCCTGCGGTCATGTTCTGAATCCACATGGGGGTGTAAATGGTGGACAGGTAGGCTCCCGCCACACCGGCCATGGCGCCGCCGAACATCACGGCCAGATAGCGCACCAGGAGCACCGGGGTGCCGATGGCGTGGGCGGATTCGGGGGATTCCCCCACGGAGCGCAGGATCAGGCCTACCCGGGTGCGGTACAGGACCCAGGACACCAGGGCCACGGAGGCCAGGGAGAGATAGACCACCACGTTCTGGTGAAAGAGGATGGGCCCCAGCACGGGAATTTGGGACAGGCCGGGAATGGTCAGAGCCTTCAGCCCGGGCAGGCTGTAGCTGACGTAATTCTGGCCCACGAAGGCGGACAGGCCGATGCCGAAAATGGTCAGGGCCAGGCCGGACGCCGCCTGGTTGGCCGCCAGGGACAGGGTCAGGAAGGCGAACAGGAAGGCGGCTCCGGCCCCGGCCAGAGCCCCCGCCGTCAGGCCCATCCAGGGCCCCTGGCCGGTGCCCACGCAGGCGGCGAAACCGGCAATGGCGCCAATCAGCATCATGCCTTCCACCCCCAGGTTCATGACCCCGGCCCGCTCTGAAATGAGTTCTCCCAGACCGGCGAAAATGAGGGGGGCGGCGGCGCCAAAGGCGGTGGCGAATACGGGAATGAGATGTTCCATCATGGTTGCTCCGATACCACTTGAGGTTGGGCGGGACTCTTGGGCTTATTGCCCCGGCTAATGAGGCGACGCAGGCGGTAATCCACGAACACGTCCGCTCCCAGGAGGAAAAACAGCAACATGCCCTGGAACAGACCGGTGATGGCGGCGGGCAGTTGCAAGGACACCTGGGCCGCTTCCCCCCCCAGGTAGATGAGGGCCATGAGCAGACCGGAGAGGATGATGCCCACCGCGTGGAGGCGGCCGATGTAGGCCACGATAATGGCGGCGAAGCCGTATCCCGGGGAAATGTTCAGGTTCAGTTGGCCCACGGGCCCGGCGATTTCCCCCACCCCGGCCAGCCCGGCGGTGAGGCCGGAGAGAAGCAGACTCACCCACACCGTGCTTTTGGCGGAGAAACCGGCGTAGCGGGACGCCTGGGGCGCCAGCCCGCCCACATTGAGCTGGTAGGAGAGAAAGCTTTTGCTGGTGAAGAGCCAGAAAGCCAGGGAGACGGCCAGGGTAATGAAAATGGACACATTCACCCGCATGCCGTCAAAGAGCAGGGGCAGGGTGGCCGCATCCCCGAACATGATGGACTGGGGAAAATTCATGCCCTCCGGGTCCCGCCAGGGGCCTTGGATCAGGTAGGTGAGGAGGAAGGACGCCACATAGGTGAGCATCAGGGTGGTGAGGGTTTCGTCCGCGTTGAAGCGGGTCTTGAGCAGGGCCGGAATGCCCCCCCAGAGGGCGCCCCCTAAGGCCCCGGCCAGAAGCATGAGGGGCAGGGTCAGGTGTTGCAGGGTGGGATTGGGGGTGCCGTCCAGGAAAATGGCGATACCGCCACCGCAGATGGCCCCGGCAATGAGCTGGCCTTCTGCCCCGATGTTGTAGATGCGGGCCCGGAAGCCGATGGCTAGGCCCTGGGCGATGAGGATCAGGGGCGAGGCCTTGACCAGCAGTTCGCTCCAGCCATTGGCGGTGGAGAGGGGCTGGATGAAAAAGACCTTGAAGGATTCCAGGGGGCTCCGGCCCAGGGCCAGGAACAGCAGGGAACCGGTCACCAGGGTCAGCACAATGGCCAGCACCGGCGCCAGGAGGCGCATGGTCCGGGAGGACTCGGCGCGGGGTTCAAGCAGATGCAGCATCATGGGAATTCTCCTGGGCGCTGGCCGGGACGGTCAGGGCGGATGGGGCGGCAGCGGTGGCGTTGCCGTCGTCGTTGAAGAGACCGGCCATCTTCAAACCGATGGCTTCCGCATTGGTGGCGGACTTGGGTTCGGCGGGGGCCAGGCGGCCTTCCGCCAGCACGGCGATGCGGTCGCAGATTTCAAACAGCTCTTCCAGTTCCTCCGACACCACCAGAATGCCCACCCCGGTGCGGGACAGGTCCAGCAGGGTCTGGCGCAGGAAGGCGGCGGCCCCCACATCCACCCCCCAGGTGGGCTGTGAAACCACCAGCACCTTGGGGGCTTCCATAATTTCCCGGCCGACGATGAACTTTTGCAGATTGCCCCCGGAGAGGCTGCGGGCCGTGGATTCGGTACCGCCGCAGCGCACGTCGAAACGTTCGATACAGCGCCGAGCCAGATCCCGGGCCTTGGCCTGCAAGACGAAGCCGTAGCGCTTCAAGCCCTGGCGGTGGGCGGTGAGCAGGGCGTTTTCCGTGAGGGTCATGGCGGGTACGGCGCCCCGGCCCAGGCGCTCTTCCGGCACAAAGCAGAGGCCCTTGTCCCGGCGCTTCCCCGCGTCCAGGTGGCCGACCGCTTCCCCTTCCAGCATCACCGTTTCCCGGGCCACCGGGGTTTCCCCGGAAATGGCCGCCAGCAGTTCCCCCTGGCCGTTGCCGGAAATGCCGGCGATGCCCAGGATTTCCCCGCTCTGCACGGTGAGGTGAATGTCGTGGAGACTGGTGCCGAAAGGATCGTCGGAAGCCAGGGTCAGGCCCTTCACCTCCAACACCGGCTTCTGTTCGCCCGTGTAGGCGGGGGCTTCGCACACCGGCAGTTCCCGGCCGATCATCATGCGGGCCAGGCTGCCCGTGGTTTCCTGCTTGGGGTCCGCCGTGCCGGTCACCTTGCCGCCCCGCAGCACCGTGGCCCGGTCGCAGAGACTTTGGATTTCGTGGAGCTTGTGGCTGATGTAGAGAATGCTCACCCCTTCGGCGGCCAGCTGGCGCAGGGTGCCGAAGAGGGCCTGGACAGCCTGGGGCGTGAGCACGGAGGTGGGCTCGTCCAGAATCAGCAGTTGGGGGTTCTGGAGCAGACAGCGGACGATTTCCACCCGTTGCCGTTCCCCCACGGAAAGGCTGTGTATACGCCGTTCCGGGTCCAGGGGCAGGCCGTAGCGCTGGGACACTTCCTTCACCCGGGCGCCCAGGCCCTTCATGTCGTGGGGGCCCCCCAGGGTGAGGGCGATGTTTTCCGCCACGGTGAGGGTTTCAAAGAGGGAAAAGTGCTGGAACACCATGCCAATGCCCAGGGCCCGGGCTTGGGCCGGGTTGGCGATATTGACCTGGCGGGCGTTCCAGACAATTTCCCCTTCATCCGCGTGGGTAGCGCCGTAGATGATTTTCATCAGGGTGCTCTTGCCGGCGCCGTTTTCACCCAGGATGGCGTGGATTTCCCCAGGCATCACCTTGAGGCTGATGTCCTGGTTGGCCACCACCGAAGGGTAGCGCTTGGTGATGTGCCATAGTTCAAGACGAGGTGTCATCGGGAAAAGTCCGAAAGTTGATTAAAAGTTGGGGCGGGGGTAGCGGGCCCCGGTTCCCCCGTCCTGTCGGACCTGGGGGCTTCCGGGAGCAAGCTTTCCGGGGGCCGGGCCGAAGCTCGGCGGGCATCCCTTACTTGCAGAATCTGTGCCACCACGGAAGCGGCGATGACGGCGGGTTCCTTGCCGCCGATCCCGGGAATGCCGATGGGGCAGGTGAGTTCCGCCAGCCGGGCCGGGTCCAGGCCCCGGGCCACCAGGCGATGCTCGAACCGGGCCCGCTTGGTGGCGGAGCCGATGAGGCCGAAATAGGCGTAGTCCTGGCGCTGGAAAATGGCTTCGCAGATGGCGTAATCCAGGTCATGGTTGTGGGTCAGGACCAGGAAATAGGTGCCCGGCTGGGCCTGCTGGGCGGCCCCGGGCAGGTCTTCCCCCTCTTCCACCACCAGGGGGGTGACCCGGGGGGGCAGGTCTCCGGAAAAGAGCTCGGGGCGGCAATCCACCCAGGTAATGCGCACGTCCAGGAGGGACAGGGCCCGCACCAGGGCGGCCCCCACGTGGCCGGCGCCGAAAATCATCAGGGGCAGGGCCCGATCCGCCAGGGTTTCCCGGTAGCGGAAATAGGCGGGAACCGGGGGGGATTGGGGGGCCGGGGCGGACCAGGCGCGGAGCTCGGGCGCTAGCCAGCCGGCCGTGGGGGGGAGGGAATGGAGGCCCTGGCATGGTGCGCTCTCCCAAGTCTGGTGCGCGGACAGGGGCCCAGGCTCTGCCTCGGCGTTCGTACCCAGGGGGGAATCCTTATGCCATGGGCCTTCCGGGGCTATGCCCCGGGACAGGGCGCGGGCATCCCGATCCGTCAGGGGGCCCACCACTTCCCGGCGCCATTGCTCGCCCCGGGCCAGGGCCTGGCTCACCTCCTGCCACTGGCCCAATTGATCCGGGGAAATCACTTCATAGAGCAGCCACAGGGTGCCGCCGCAGCACTGGCCCAGGGTGGCGGCCAGGGAATAGGGCACCAGCCGGGGGGGCTGGGGCCCTTCCGGAGGGGCCGTCCGCTCTGCCAGCAGGCGTCGGGCTTCCTCCAGGGCTACCCATTCCAGGTGGCCGCCGCCGATGGTGTCGGCAAAGCCCCGGGGGCCCACCACCATGGCGGCCCCCGTTTCCCGGGGGGTGGAGCCCTGGAGCCGGGCCACGGTGACCAGCACGGCCGGGCCGCTTGGGAGAAATTCGGCCAGGGCGTGGAACCAGGGCAGGGGACTGACCAGGGGAAGGGCGTTGGGGGTGGGGGCCGGGGTCGTCATGGCTTTTTCCTTGCCCTCAGCGGGCCAGGTCCCGGATGGCGTTCAGCAGGGTTTCCGGGGTGGCCGGGGCATCCATGGCGATAAATTTGCGGCCCGTGGGGTCCGTGGCCCCCACCGCTTCCCGCAGGGCGAAAAAGACGGAGAAGGGCAGCATCAGGGGCGGTTCCCCCACGGCTTTGGATTTGTGGATGCTGTCTTCCACATTGGCGTTGTCAAAGAGCTTGATGTTGAACACCGGGGGCAGGTCGGCGGCGGTGGGAATCTTGTAGGTGGAGGGGGCATGGGTCATGAGCTGCCCGTCCGGCCGCCACCACAGCTCTTCCGTGGTCAACCAGCCCATGCCCTGGATAAAGCCCCCTTCGATCTGGCCCAGATCCAGAGCCGGATTGATGGAGCGGCCCACGTCGTGGAGCACGTCCACCCGCAGCACCCGGTATTCCCCGGTGCGGGTGTCCAGAATCACCTCGCTGGCGGCGGCCCCGTAGGCGAAGTAGTAGAAGGGGCGACCCCGCATGGTCTTGGAGTCGTAGTGGATTTTCGGGGTCTTGTAGAAGCCGCTTTCCCAGAGCTTGATGCGGGCGTTGTAGGCGGCCTTCACCAATTCCTGGAAGGTCCAGGTCCGTTCTCCTGCCGTGACCCGGCCATTCTGGAACTGGACGGCGGCCGGGGCCACCCCGGCCTGTTCGGCGGCAAAGGCGGTGAGCCGTTCCCGGATGGCGGCGGCAGCCTGCTGGGAGGCCTTGCCGTTTAAGTCCGTGCCCGAGGAAGCGGCGGTGGCCGAGGTGTTGGGCACCTTGCTGGTGTTGGTGGCGGAGAGGCGCACCAGATCCACCGGTATGCCCAGTTCCTGGGCCACGATCTGGCGGATCTTGGTGTATAGCCCCTGGCCCATTTCAATACCGCCGTGGTTGGCTAGCACGGTACCGTCCGAATAGACGTGCACCAGGGCCCCGGCCTGGTTGAACTGGGTGGCGGTGAAGGAAATACCGAATTTCACCGGGGTGAGGGAGAGGCCCCGCTTGAACACGGCATTTTCCCGGTTGAAGCGGGCGATGGCCTGGCGCCGGGCCTGGTAGTCACAGTCCTTTTCCAGCTGGGCCACCAGGGGGGCGATCACGTTGTCTTCCACGGTCATGCCGTAGTGGGTGACGTTGCGCCCTTCTTCCGGGGTGCTGCCGTAGAAATTGGCCCGGCGCACGGCCAGGGGGTCCAGGCCCAGATAGCGGGCAATGTCTTCCAGCACGGTTTCGATGGCGAAAATGCCCTGGGGCCCGCCAAACCCCCGGAAGGCCGTGTTGGACACCGTATGGGTCTTGCCCCGCAGGCTGCGAATGGCCACCTGATCCAGGTAATAGGCGTTATCCACGTGGAAAACCGCTCGGTCATTGACCGGCCCGGAAAGGTCCGGGGAATAGCCGCAGCGGGACACCAGGAGCACTTTGAGGCCCAGGAGCCGGCCCTGGTCGTCAAAGCCCGCGTCGTATTCGATGTGGAAATCGTGGCGCTTGCCGGTGAGGGCCATGTCGTCGTCCCGGTCCAGGCGCACTTTCACCGGATGGCCGGTGAGCTTGGCGGCCACGGCGGCCAGACAGGCCCACTGGGCGGGCTGGGATTCCTTGCCGCCAAAGCCGCCCCCCAGGCGCCGGGCCTCCAGGGTCACCTGATTGACGCTATAGCCCAGAGCGTGGGCCACGGCGTGCTGCACCTCGGAGGGATGCTGGGTGGAGCTCCAGACGTGGATGGTGTCCTCTTCCTTGGGCACCGCGTAGGCGATGTTGCTTTCCAGATAGAAGTGTTCCTGGCCTCCCAGGTGGGTCTTGCCCTGGAGCCGATGGGGCGCGGCGGCCAGGGCGGCGGGGGCATCCCCCCGGTTCACTTCCACCGGGGGTAGCACCTCCGCATGGGCGGCGGCCGCCGCTTCGGCGGTGAGCAGAGCGGGCAGGTCTTCGTAGGTGATTTTGGCCAGACGGGCGGCCTTGCGGGCCTGTTCGTGGGTGTCCGCCACCACCAGGAACACCGGATGGCCGTAATAGAGCACTTCCTTTTCCGCCAGCAGGGGATCGTCCTTCAGGGTGAAGCTGAAGTCATTCACCCCGGGAATGTCGGCCCCCGTAATCACGGCCCGGACCCCCGGGGCCTGGCGCACCGGCTCCAGATCCATGGCCAGAATACGGGCGTGGGCCCGCTCGGAACGGCCCGGGGCGCCGTGGAGGGTGCCCGCCAGTTCCCGGATGTCGTCGCAGTAGGTGGCGGCGCCGGTCACATGGAGGGCGGCGCTCTCATGGGGCAGGGGGGTGCCCACGGGGGGCAGGGCGGAAGTATTCATGACGGCATTCCTATGGCTGGCGGTAAGGGTTCCGGGACCGGGCGTTCCAGGGGCCTGTTGGGGTTGGGGCGGACGCGGGGCGCGATTTTTGGGGGCCGGAAACCTTTCTCGCAGTAGGCAGGGGGGCGGGCTTTCAGCAGGCCGCCTCCCCGAGGGTTCAAATGGGGGCGAAGTCCCGCAGGCTTTGGGGCGTTTCCGGGGCCTGGCCCGGGGCGCCGGTTTCCTGCCAGAAACGCTGGAGCAGATTGGCGGCGGCGGCCAGCCGGTATTCCTTGCGGGCCCGCACATCGCTCATGGGGGCGTAATCCTGGGCCAGGGCCTGGGCGCCAGCCGCTGCCGTGGCGGCGTTCCAGACCTGACCCGCCAGCGCCCCTTCCGTGGCTGGCGCCCGTTTCGGGGTGGCGGCCATGCCGCCGAAGGCCACCCGGGCTTGAAGAATTTTGCCGCTTGGGTCCAGGTGCAGGGCGAAGGCGGCGCAAACGGCGGAAATGTCCTGCTCGTAACGCTTGGAAAGCTTGTAGGCCCGGAAAACCAGACGCCCGGCCTGGGTGTGACGCCGGGGCAGGCGGATGGTGGCGAGGAATTCCCCCGGGGTCAGGGCGTTTTTCTGATAGCCCAGGTAAAAGTCTTCCAGGGCCAGTTCCCGGCGGGCCGTGCCTTTTTGCAGCACCACCCGGGCCCCCAGGGCGATTAGGGCGGGCATGGAATCCCCGATGGGGGAGCCGTTGGCCACATTGCCCCCCAGGGTGCCGGCGTTTTTCACCGGCCGGGAAGCGAAGCGCCGGGCCAGATCGGCCCATTCGGGCCATTCCTGGGTGAGGCAGGCGAAGGCGTCGGTGAGGCTGACCCCGGCGCCGATATCCAGGCTGTCGTCCCCCACCTGAATCAGCTTCAGTTCGGCCACCTGGCCCAGGTGCAGGGTGTCCCCCAGATCCCGGAGCTGCTTGGTGACCCACAGGCCCACGTCCGTGCTGCCCGCCACCAGCCGGGCTTCCGGATGGTCCAGACGGAGCTGGGCCAGTTCCGCCAGATTGCGGGGTACATAGGCCCGATGGCCGCCCCCTTCATAAACCAGGGCCGGTGCCCCAGCCATTTCCCGTAGGGCGGCCAGAATCGGGCCCTGGTCCCAGACGGCCCGGGGTTGCTGGTAGGCCACCGCCACCGAATCCACAATGGGCCGGTAGCCGGTGCAGCGACAGAGATTGCCCGACAGGGCGTCCAGTACCGTTTCCTTGTTCGGGCAGCGCTCGTAATTTTCGTAGAGGGCCCAGAGGGACATGATGAAGCCCGGGGTGCAGAAGCCGCACTGGGAGCCGTGGGTGTCCACCAGGGCTTGTTGCACCGGGTGGAGCTGGCCATTGCCCCGGAGCAGTTTGGCCACGTCTTCCACGGTGAACAGGGCTTTGCCGTCCATGGCGGGGAGGAGCTGGATACAGGAGTTGAGGGCCCGGAGCTGGAGCTTTTCCCGGCCATCCTGGTCCAGGACCCGTTCCCCCACCACCACGGTGCAGGCGCCGCAATCCCCTTCGCCGCAGCCTTCCTTGGTGCCGGTCTGGGTCAGGTCTTCCCGCAGGTATTGAAGCAGGGTGCGGGTGACGGGGGCGTGTTCCACCCGGTGGATGCGCCCTTGATAGTAGAACTGTATGGGTCGGTAAGGGGTTTCCATGGTCGTGTCGGCGGTGAGCAATTGAAGAATTTTGTTATAGGGTCAGGTTGGAAAGTAACAAATTCGTTCCGGCCTGGGGCTTATAAAGGTCATTACGTTTCGTTATGGGATGGGGCCTTTACCATTAGGGCCTTCCAGGGGAGGGCAGCGCGACGGGAAAGCCGGGGGCGGCGGCCTGGCCCATTCCCTGGTGTGGCCTTCCTATGGGCGGCCCCGGCCGGGGAATGGACCCGGTGGGGCGGGCTTGCCGGGGGGCATCATGCCCCCAAAACCACCGTCCGACCTGCGTTTCCCTTTATAGGCTCCATAATCCTCCCGACATGGGTACACCCGGGGGGGATTGCTACACTGGCCCTGCATTCGCGAACTCCTTGTTCAACTTACGGCCCCGCTTTAGGGCGGGGGCTTTTTTGGAGAGATCGACCATGGTGTCTGTCCCTAAGCGTTTTAAATCCCTGCTGTGCTGTCTGTCCCTGGCTTGCGGGATGGCATCTCCGGTCCTGGCGGAACAGGCCAAGATCGGCTTCGTCTATATCGGCCCCACCGGGGACCACGGCTGGACCTATTCCCATGACCAGGGGCGGAAAGCCCTGGAAGCCAAGATGGGCGACAAGGTGAAAACCACCTTTGTGGAAAATGTGCCGGAAACCGCCGATTCGGAACGGGTTTTCCGGGATCTGGCCTCCCAAGGTTATAAAGTGATTTTCGGCACCTCCTTCGGCTATATGAACCAGGAAGCCAAGGTGGCCAAGGCCTTCCCCAATACGGTGTTCATGCACGCCACGGGCTACAAGTCCGGCAAGAACATGGGGACCTACGATGTGCGCACCTATGAAGGGGCCTACATGCTGGGGGTTGTGGCCGGCAAAATGACCAAGACCGGCAAGCTGGGGGTGGTGGGTTCCATTCCTATCCCGGAAGTGATCCGTAACATCAACGCCTTTACCCTGGGGGCCCGGAGCGTTAATCCCAAGGTCACCACCCGGGCCGTCTGGGTGAACAGCTGGTTTGACCCGGGTAAGGAACGGGAAGCCGCCCTGTCCATGATTTCCCAAGGCGTGGATGTGCTGATGCAGAACACCGACTCCCCCGCCGTGGTGCAAGCCGCCCAGCAAAAGGGGGTAATGGCCTTCGGTTGGGATTCGGACATGAGCAAGTTTGGTCCTAAGGCCCAGCTGGCTGCCTCCGTGCTGAAATGGGACGTGATCTACGAAGAAACCGTGGATGAAGTCCTGAAGGGCACCTGGAAGCCCAAGGACATCTGGTGGGGTGTGAAGCAAAGCGCCATCAACGTGGAAAACTTTGGTCCCCTAGTCCCCGCCCCGGTGAAAAAACTGGCGGAAGAACGCCGGGACGCCATCAAGACGGGCAAGCTCCATCCCTTCGCCGGTCCTCTGAAGGATCAAACGGGCAAGGTCTTCGTTCCCGCGGGCAAGGTCTATTCCGATGCGGATCTGCGCAAGATGAATTTCTACGTGGAAGGCGTGGAAGGTAACATTCCCAAATAAGGCGCCCCGTGAGGGTCAGCCCGGGGTCCGCCCCGGGCTTTCCTCCCCAGCCAGAACGGCCGCCCGGAGCGGCCGTTTTTTATGGATATTTCTCTACCGGAGACCTGCATGACTGATTCCCCCCAATCCGCCCCCGAAGCCCTGGACCCGGTGGCGGCCCTGGCCTGCGGCATGCCAAAGGCCGAGCTCCACATCCACATTGAAGGCAGCCTGGAACCGGAGCTGGTCTTCGCCCTGGCGGAAAAAAATCGGGTTCCCTTGCCCTATGCCAGTGTGGAGGCCCTGCGGGCCGCCTATCGCTTTGACGATCTCCAATCCTTCCTGAACCTGTATTACGCCTGCGCCGACGTTCTGCGCCAGGAAGAGGATTTTTACCGCATGG
The DNA here is from genome assembly GCA_041907765.1 of Rhodocyclaceae bacterium. Classification (GTDB taxonomy): domain Bacteria; phylum Pseudomonadota; class Gammaproteobacteria; order Burkholderiales; family Rhodocyclaceae; genus Azospira. The sequence goes on from JAYRGQ010000014.1 coordinate 75,761, forward strand.
GCCTGGCCTACCTGGAACGGGCCCGGGCGGACAACGTCATTCACGCGGAAATCTTTTTCGATCCCCAGACCCACACCGCCCGGGGCATTCCCTTTGCCACCGTGTTGCAAGGCCTGAAGCGGGCCCAGGCGGAGGGGGAAAAACTGGGGGTGAGCAGCCGCCTGATTCTCTGCTTCCTGCGCCATCTTTCGGAAGAGGAGGGCTTTGCCACCCTGGAAGCGGCCTTGCCCTATCTGGACCAGATCGACGGGGTGGGCCTGGATTCCTCGGAAGTGGGCCATCCCCCGGGTAAATTTACCCGCCTCTTTGCCAAGTGCCGGGAACTGGGCTTAAGCGCCGTGGCCCACGCCGGAGAGGAAGGCCCGGCGGCCTATGTGTGGGGCGCCCTGGACCTGCTCCAGGTGAAGCGTATCGACCACGGGGTGCGGGCCATGGAAGACCCGGCCCTGGTGGCCCGGCTGGTGAAGGAAAAGGTGCCCCTCACCGTTTGCCCCCTGTCCAATGTGAAGCTGCGGGTGTTCCCGGACATGGCGGCCCACAATCTGCCCCAGCTGCTCCAGGCCGGGCTCATGGTGACGGTGAATAGTGACGATCCGGCCTATTTCGGCGGCTACATGAATGCCAATATCCGGGCGGTGCAAGCCGCCTGCCACCTGAGTGCCCGGGACTGGTACCAGCTGGGCCGGAACAGCCTGGAGGCTTCCTGGCTTACCCCGGAAACCCGTGGGGCGTACCTGGCCCGGCTGGACGATTATTTCCGTAGCCAGGGGTACGGGGAGGAAATTCCCGCCCAATCCCGATAAAGCCATGCACGAAACCGGTGCGGACACCCCGTTGCGGGGCGTTCCTCCGGTGGCTGGGACGGGCAGGCGCCAGGACGGTGCGGTGAGCTAGGGGCCGGAGAATGGGCGCCTAAGCCCGGCGGCGCCAGGAAATACCGTCCCGAGCCCCGGGGAAATATGGTCAGCCCCCGGTCAGGAACAATGCTTGCTTAAAGAGGGCGTCTTCTCCGAGGAGCCCATCTTGCAAAATCGTTCCACCCTATCCTGGGAATCCATTGACGTGCACCTCCTGCGGGTGCTCCATTCCCTGCTCACCGAAGGTAGCGTGTCCCGGGCCGCCCTCAAGCTCAATCTTTCCCAACCGGCGGTAAGCACGGCCTTGCGCCGGCTTCGGGAAATCTCCGGGGATCAGCTCCTGGTGCGCAGCCGCAACGGCATGACCCCCACGGAGCGGGGCGCGGCCCTGCTGCAACCGGTGCGGGTGGCGTTGCAGCAGATCGAAATGATCTCCTCCCAAAAGACCACCTTCGATCCTTCCACCAGCCGGCGCCTGTTTAATATCGCCTGCCCGGACTATTTCCATTCCGGCTTTATCGCCGAGGTCATGAGCCGCCTGCTCTGTCAGGCCCCTAATGCCCAGTTTTCCTTCCATTCCATGGGCCAGGATTTCGATTATCAGCAGGCCCTGGAAAACGGGGATCTGGACGTGGTCCTGGGCAACTGGCCCCAGCCCCCGGAAAACCTGCGCCTTTCCACCCTGTTCGATGACACCATGGTGTGCCTGATGCGCAAGGGCCATCCCCTGGCGGACAAGGAATTGACGGTGGAGGACTACCTGTTGGCGGAACATCTCCTGCCCACCCCCTATTCCGTGGGGCGGCGGGGGGTGATCGACACCTATCTGGCCAAGGAGCGGCTACGGCGCAATGTGGCCGCCTATCTGCCTTACCAGAACATCGTGCCCTTTGTGCTGGTGAAGTCCAATCTGGTCTTTACCGGCCCCCGGAATTTCGCCGAGCACTATGCGGAAACCCTGCCCCTGGTGGTCAAGCCCATTCCCCTGGATTTTCCCGTGGTGCGCTACTACATGCTGTGGCACGACCGCACCCAGTACTCGGATGAATGCCGTTGGTTGCGGGAGCAGATCACCACGGTGACCCGGGCCCTGGCGTCCGGCGGCATGGAGGAATAAAAACAGCCCCCGGGGATAACCGGGGGCTGGGAATTGGGCTGGGCCAGAAACCTAGGTCCAGGGCCCAGAAGCGGGGCGCCGTGGACGCCCCGGTGTCGGGGTAGGGTAGGGCGCGCGCCTAGGCGTCTTCCACCAGCCGCTCCCGAAGCCGCAGGGCGGCGATACGGGCGATCTGGCGTAGGGCTTCGCTGAATTCCTGGTCCGGGGAGTTGTTCAGACGGCTTTCGAAGTTGCGGATGATGTCCTGTCGGCTCAGGCCCCGCACCGCCAGAATAAAGGGATGGCCGAACCGTTCCCGGTAGGCCCGGTTGAGTTCCTGCAAATGGGCGTATTCCTCCGGGGTGCAGGCGGTGAGGCCCGCATTGGCCTGTTCGTCCGTGGATTCGGCGGTGAGCTCGCCCCGGATCGCCGCCTTGCCCGCCAATTCCGGGTGGGCCTGAATCAGGGCCTGCTGTTCCGCCGGGCTGGCCTGGTGCAATTCCGCCTCCAGGGCCTGTTCCAGGGCTTGCAGGGTGGGGAAGGGGCGGCGCTTCCAGGCCCGCTGGCTGACCCAGTCCGTGTGTTCAAAAATGCCCGTCAAGGCGGCCACAAACTGGGGCTCGGGAAGGGATGAGAGGTGTTGGGGGGACAATCTTTCGGTGGCCATAAATAGTCCAGTGGGGCGGGTCGGGCGTGGTTGGTGTTGTTAGGGGCGACGATACGGGCCCGCTCCGGGGGCGACAACCGGCCCCCATGAATAACCACCTTTCGGGTTTCCGCATAGTGGCCCGAGCCTCCCCCCGAGCCCGGCCCTGGGGCGGAAATCCTTGCGGGACGCCAATATACGGGGGGAGCGATAAAGGATATTCATCGGTCCGGGAGCCGGAATTCCTATAATCCAGCCGTGCAAGGACTTCATCCCGCCGGGCTTTTCCCGGGTTCGGGGCAGGAGTCGGAAGGGAAAACACTCACATGGGACGACTCACCACCCACGTCTTGAATACGGCGGAGGGCCTGCCCGCCGCCGCCATGGGCTATGCCCTCTACCGCCTGGATGAGGGCCAGGCGCCCCGCCTGCTGTGCCAGGGCGCTACCAACGAGGATGGCCGGGCCCCTGCCCCCCTCCTGGAAGGGGCCGCCTTCCTGCCCGGGGTCTATGAACTGGTGTTCGAGGCCGGTGCCTATTTTGCCCACCGGGGCCAGGCCCTGGCCCAACCCGCCTTCGTCGGCCAGGTGGTGCTGCGTTTCGGCATCGCCGACGCCACCCAACATTTTCATGTGCCGCTCCTGGTTTCCCCCTGGAGCTGGTCCACCTATCGGGGTTCCTGAAATGGATAGCGCTTACCTCATTGAATGCGGCACCCTGTTGCTGCGCTGGCTCCACCTGGTGGTGGGCATTGCCTGGATCGGTTCTTCCTTCTACTTCGTCTGGCTCGACAATCACCTGCGGGTGCCTACGGACCCGGAATTAAAGGAAAAGGGGGTGACCGGGGAAATTTGGGCGGTGCACGGGGGCGGTTTCTACAATCCCCAAAAGTACGCCGTGGCCCCGAAAAAGCTGCCGGACGAGCTCCACTGGTTCAAGTGGGAGTCCTATAGCACCTGGATGACCGGCTTTTTCCTGGTGGGCACCCTGTATTACTCCCAGGCCGCCACCTACATGGTGGATCCCGCCGTCTCCAGCCTGACCCCGGGTCAGGCTGTGCTGGTGGGCCTGGCCACCCTGGTGGGGGGCTGGCTGTTCTACGATGGCCTCTGCCGCCTCTTCATCAAGCGCAGCCAGCTGGTCTTCGGGGTCATTTACTTCGCCTTTGTGGTGGGGGTGGCCTATGTGCTGACCCACCTGTTGTCCGGTCGGGCCGCCTATCTCCACGTGGGGGCCATGATCGCCACCACCATGAGCGCCAACGTGTTTTTCTGGATTATTCCCGGCCAGAAAAAGGTGGTGGCTGCCCTGGCCCGGGGGGAAACCCCGGACCCGGTACATGGCCAGCGGGGCAAGCAGCGCAGTGTGCATAACAACTACCTGACCCTGCCCGTGCTCTTTTGCATGATCAGCAACCACTACGCCTTCACCTACACCAACGCCCATGCCTGGCTGGTGTTGGCCCTGATTTTCTTTGCCGCCGTGCTCATCCGCCACTTCTTCAATCTGCGCCACAAGGGGGTGTTCCGCTGGCAGCTGCCGGCGGCGGCCCTGGCGGTGCTGCTGGGCACCTTTGCCTGGATTGCGCCGGCCCAGAGCAAGGTGTCGGCTGCCCAGGCCCCCACCCTGGCGGAAATCCAGCCCATCATCGCCCAGCGCTGTGCCGTCTGCCATGCAGAAAAGCCCACCCTCATGCCTTCCGCTCCGGCGGGGGTGCTGCTGGACACTCCGGAGCGCATCCACGCCCTGGCGCCCCGCATTGTCTTGCAGGCGGTACAGTTGAAGGCTATGCCCCTGGGTAACGCTACCCACATGACCGAGGCCGAGCGGGCCAAAATCGCCGCCTGGGCCTTGGCGGGCGCCCGCTAAATTTTTCCGGGGCGGGCAGCCGCCCCCTCGCTTGTTGGGAGAAAGTCATTATGTCTGCTGTGGTCAAGGATCCTGCCGCCTATCCCCGGGATATGGTGGGCTACGGCCCCCATGCTCCCCGGGCGGACTGGCCCGGGGATGCCCGGGTGGCGGTCCAGTTCGTGGTCAATTACGAGGAGGGCGGAGAAAACTGCGTGCTCCACGGGGATGGGGGGGCGGAGCAATTCCTCTCCGAAATGTTTAATCCGGCGCCCTATCCGGACCGGCACCTGTCCATGGAGTCCATTTACGAATACGGTTCCCGGGTAGGGGTGTGGCGCATCCTCAAGGAATTTGAAAAGCGGGGCCTGCCCCTCACCGTTTTCGGCGTGGCCATGGCCCTGGAACGCAATCCGGAAGCCACTGCCGCTTTCCGGGAACTGGGCCATGAAATCGCCTGCCACGGCTGGCGCTGGATTCACTACCAGGAAGTGCCCGAGGCCGTGGAACGGGAACATATGGCCATCGGTATGGCCCTCATGGAGCGGCTCACCGGGGAACGGCCCCTGGGCTGGTATACCGGCCGGGATTCCCCCAATACCCGGCGTTTGGTGGCGGATTACGGCGGTTTTCTCTATGACTCGGATTACTATGGGGACGATCTGCCCTTCTGGACCCGGGTCACCAAGACGGATGGGAACACCACCCCCCACCTGATCGTGCCCTACACCCTGGACGCCAACGACATGCGTTTTTCCCTGCCCCAGGGCTTTTCCCACGGGGAGGAATTTTTCCAATATCTGAAGGACAGCTTTGACGCCCTTTATGCGGAAGGGGAAGACAGCCCCCGGATGTTGTCCGTGGGCCTCCACTGCCGTCTGACGGGCCGCCCTGGGCGCATCCGGGCCCTGCAACGCTTTCTCGATTATCTGGAAAAGTTCGACAAGGTGTGGATCTGCCGTCGGGTGGATATTGCCCGCCATTGGCAGGCGAAGCACCCCTACCGGGAGGCTTGAGCCGCCCCGGTTCGCCCGGCGGCCCGGAAAGCCTGGCCGGGCGTCCGTTGAACCCCTCCGGTCGGTTGCTTTGCACCGACCGGCTTTTTGCCCCTAGGGATTGCCCATGGAAAACCTCCTCACCGCTAAACCCGCCCAGCTGCCGGACTGGGCCGCCACCGCCTTGAACCTGGCTGACCCTCGCCTGGGGGCGGAGGCCGTGGCCTGTTCCGACGATTTCTTTGCTCCCATGGCGCGCATGCTCCAGGCCACCCCCGCCATTTTCGCCGTGGGCCGTTACGACGACCACGGCAAATGGATGGATGGCTGGGAAAGCCGCCGCAAGCGGGGCCCGGGCCACGATTGGGCCGTGGTGCGCCTGGGGCGGCCCGGCGCCATTGGGGGCTTTGAAGTGGATACCAGCTTTTTTACCGGCAACTTCCCCCCCGCCTGCGCCTTGGACGCCTGCGTTTGCCCAGACCCGGTGCCCGGGGCGGACACGGTCTGGGAAAACCTTCTGCCCCCCACCCCCCTGGCCGGGGACAGTCACCAGTTTTTCTCCCTGAACGGGCGGGGTGGGGACCGGGCCTGGACCCACGTGCGCCTCAATATTCTCCCCGACGGGGGGGTCGCCCGGCTGCGGGTCTATGGCCGTCCCGTGCCCGCCTGGCAGGCCTTGCCCCAGGGCACGGAGGTGGATTTGCTGGCGGCGGAAAACGGCGGCCGGGCAGTGGCCTGGAATGACGCCCACTTTGGCGCCGCCGCCAACCTCATTCTCCCGGGCCGGGGGGTAAATATGGGGGACGGCTGGGAAACCCGGCGCCGCCGGGAACCGGGCCACGACTGGTGCATCCTGGCCCTGGGGGCGCCGGGCACGGTGACCCGGATCGAGGTGGATACGGCCCACTTCAAGGGTAATTTCCCGGATCGGGTGTCTCTCCAGGCCGTCTGCCTGGACGGGGCGGCGGATCAGGCCCTGCCCACCCAGAGCTTGTGGTGGCCTACCCTGCTGCCCGAACAGCCCCTCACGGCGGATGCCCTGCACAGCTTTACGACGGAGGTGGCGGCCTTGGGACGTATTACCCATGTGCGCCTCAATCTCCATCCGGACGGGGGGGTTTCCCGCCTGCGCCTGTGGGGCCGTCCCGCCGTCGAGGGTGGCCGTGGCTGAGGCGGCGGAACGGGGCCCAGGGGAGGGCGGGCTGGTGATACCGATCCAGCCCCTGACCCGGGAAGCCTTCGCCCCCTTTGGCCAGGTGCTGGCCGCCGAGGGGGCGGCCCATTTCACCATTAACGGGGGCAATACGGAGCGTTTCCACGATCTGGCCCCCTTGGACCCGGGGGCCGGGGGGCGGGTGATTGGGAGCATTTTCCGGGGCCAGCCCCGGGTTTTACCCTTTGCCGTGACCATGATGGAGCGCCATCCCCTGGCGAGCCAAGCTTTTATGCCCCTGGATAATCGTCCCTATCTGGTGGTGGTGGCGCCCCCCGGAGCCGCGCCCCAGGCCGGGGATCTGCGGGCCTTTCTGGCCACGGGGCGCCAGGGGGTAAATTACGCCCCCGGGGTTTGGCACCATCCCCTGCTGGCTTTGGCCCAGGTTTCCGACTTTCTCGTGCTGGACCGGGCCGGTCCCGGCCCCAATTGCGACGAAGTGTTGATCCAACCCCCCGCTTTGTTGCGCCTGGATTAAACGGACGGCCGGTCCCACCGGCCTTTGCCTTGTCTTTTTGCTGCCTTTCTCCCACCGAATTGGACATTGTTTTTCCCCTGTTTCCGGGGGCTTGGCGCCACCTCTTGGTTTCGCCGGTTAGCGGGGCTTGCCGAAACGGCCTCGATGGGGCAGGATTTTTCCTATAGCCAAGGGAGTAGCGGTTTTCTGTCCGCCGGTCCAGGTCCCGGGCCGTTTCCCGGAAGTGAAGAGGAGTCTTGCCGTGAGAGAGAGGACGTAGTGCTGCGTCTGCGATTTTCAGAATCCGCCTACAGCCGCTGGGACGTGTTGGGGATCATGGTGCTGTTGTCCTTTTTCCCCGCCGTCTGGCTCTGGGCGGACAACGGCACCCTGCCGTCCATGCCGGATCGGGGGCTGGCCGTGGGGGTAGTGTTGGGCCTGGGGGCCTTTATCCTGCTCTTGCTCCTGCGCCTCTACCACCTGCACCAGCTCATGGCCCGTCAGGCCCTGGTGTTGGCCCGGAACCGGGCGGTCCAGGAACGCCAGGACGCCTTCCAGAACACCAAGAATGAAGTCCTGAATCTGCTCATCCAGCACCGGCCTTTGCCGGACGTGCTTAAATCCCTGGTCCTGAGTGTGGAACACAGTAATCCGGGCATGTTGTGCAGCGTTCTGCTGCTGGACGAGGAGGGCAAGCGCCTGCTTACCGGCGCCGCCCCCAGCCTGCCGGAGTTTTACAACCGGGCCATCCACGGTACGGAAATCGGCCTGGGGGTGGGCTCCTGCGGCACCGCCGCCTATATCGGGGAGCGGGTCATCGTCTCCGATATCCAGACCCACCCTTACTGGGAAAAATTCAAGGGGACGGCGGCGGAGGCCGGTTTGGCCGCCTGCTGGTCCGAGCCCATCCGGGGCAGTTCGGGGAAAATCCTGGGCAGCTTCGCCATCTATCACCGCACTCCCCACGCCCCCAGCGCCGACGATATGGAATTGATCGCCTATCTGGCCCAGCTGGCGTCCCTAGCCATAGAACGGGCCCGCATGCAGCAGGCCCTGGAGGAAAGCGAGGAACGCTGGAAATTCGCCCTGGAAGGGGCGGGGGACGGGGTCTGGGATTGGAAGGTGAAGACCGGGGAAGTGATTTATTCCCCCCGTTACCGGGAAATGCTGGGCTACGGCGTGGATGATCCCTATCCCAACCGGATCGACAGTTGGCTGTCCCGGATTCATCCGGACGATGTGGCCCGGGTGCAGACTACCGTCCAGGGGGTGCTGGAAGGCCAGATTCCCAGCCTGTCCCTGGAATTCCGCATGCGCTGCAAGGATGGTCGCTGGAAGTGGATGTTGTCCCGGGGCATGGTGGTGGGACGGGACGGGGAGGGCCATCCCCTGCGCCTCATCGGCACCCACGCGGATGTGAGCGATCGCAAGGCGGTGGAAGAGCAGATGCGCCTCCTGGCCCAGTATGATCCCCTCACTGGCCTGCCCAACCGAGCCCTGCTGGCGGACCGGCTGCAAATGGCCCTGGTCCAGGCCAAGCGGGACGGAGACATGGTGGCTCTGCTCTATCTGGATCTGGACAATTTCAAGCCGGTCAATGACCGCTTTGGCCATGCCGCCGGGGACCATTTGCTGCGCGAGGTGGCGGCCCGGCTGCGGGATACGGTGCGGGATTCGGATACGGTGGCCCGCATCGGGGGGGACGAATTCATTCTCCTCCTGCCCGCCGTGAAAAGTCAGGATGACGTGCTGGCGGTGGGCGGGAAAATACTCCAGGTGCTGGCCGAACCCTTTTCCCTGCCGGGCGGCACCGCCTCCGTCACCGCCAGTATTGGGGCGGCCATTTATCCCCTGCACGGGGCGGATGGCAAGGAACTGACCCGGCGGGCCGACGCCGCCATGTACCGGGCCAAGGAACTGGGGCGCAACAACATCCAGTTGAGCGAATCCGCTGCCGTGCTGGACAACCCGGCCTAATGGGGCCGGTGTCCCCCCGCTGGATTTTTCCCCGCCCCGCCGGTAGGCAGTCCGGTGTGGGCTTGGTATAGTCCCCGCCATGTTTGCCTACCTGGTCCGTCGCCTTCTCTATGCTTTGCCGATTCTGATCGGGGTCAATCTCCTGACCTTCGCCCTGTTTTTCGTGGTCAATTCCCCGGATGACATGGCCCGGATGCAGTTGGGCAACAAGCGGGTGACGGCGGAAGCCATTAGCCAGTGGAAGGCGGAGCGGGGCTACGACAAGCCCCTGTTCTGGAACGGGGCGGCCCAGGGCGCGGGGCCGCTGACCCAGACCATTTTCTTTCAGAAATCTGCCCGCCTCTTTGTGGGGGATTTCGGTCGGGCCGAGGACGGTCGGGACATCGGCCAGGAAATCCGCAGCCGCATGGGCCCCTCCCTGGCCATTGCCCTCCCCACCTTTGTTTTAGGCCTGTTTGCGGCCATTGCCATCGCCCTCACCTTGGCCTTTTTCCGGGCCACCGCCCTGGATTTTTGGGGCGTGGTCACCTGCGTCGCCCTGATGTCCATTTCCGGGCTGTTTTACATCATTGGCGGCCAATGGCTGGTGGCCAAAATGTGGCGCCTGGTGCCCATCTCGGGCTATGGGGCGGGCCTGGAAGCCTGGAAATTCCTCATTCTCCCCGTGGTCATCGGCATTCTGGCGGGCCTGGGGGGGAGCGCCCGCTGGTACCGCACCCTGTTTCTTGAGGAAATGGACAAGGATTACGTGCGTACCGCCCGGGCCAAGGGCCTGGCGGAGCGGCTGGTGATGTTTCGCCATGTGCTGCCCAATGCCCTGATTCCCATCCTCACCGGGGTGGTGGTGGTCATCCCCCAACTCTTTATGGGTTCTTTGCTCACCGAATCCTTTTTCGGCATTCCCGGCCTGGGCAGCTACACCATCGACGCCATTGCGGCCCAGGATTTTGCTGTTGTGCGCTCCATGGTTTTTCTCGGCTCCGTGCTCTATATCGTCGGTCTCATCCTCACGGACATTTCCTACACCCTGGTGGATCCCCGCATCCGCTTTGATTGATCCCATGAATTTCCTTCCCGTGGTTCTCTGGTCCGATGTGCTGGTCTGGCTCCTGGTGGCCGGGGCTCTGGCTTTGGCCTGGGGCATTGCCCGCAATCCGCCCCTGCGCAGCGCCTGGGCCCGGGTGGGGCAAAGCGGGGTGGGCATGGGAGCGGCGGTGCTGCTGGTGGTTTTTGTCCTGGTGGGTCTGTTGGATTCCCTCCATTACCGGGAGCGGCTCCCCGGCGACCCGGGGGCAGCGCCCGTCTACGGGGTAGAGGTGCTCTCCGCCCTGGACGGGGCCTTGAGCGCGTTACGGGAAAACAACGAAAAAACCTATTCCGCCCCCCTGGCGACCCGGAGTTTCGCCATGGAAATGGAGACCTTCCTGGGCCCGGAGGGTCAGCACCTGGAACGGCGCCAGTTTCCCCGCCTGCGCTTTGGTGGCGCCCATCTGGGCAGCCGGGAAGGGGACCGGGGGGCGGATATTGGCAAGCGCCTGGCCCTGGCCGGGGGCCTGGCGCTCCTCCTCTGGCTGGGGAGCTTGGCCGGGGTCCTGGGCCGTTTCCCGGGGCACGCCTGGGGCGTTCGCTGGCAGCGGCTTTGGCGCCCGGAACCGGAGGATTTTGCTTGGCGCGGGGTGCTGGTGGCTTGGGGCGGCATTCTGGTGGTGGTTTTGCCCCTCTTTTGCCTGGTGCCCGCTTACCACGTCTTTGGCACGGACAAGGTGGGCCAGGACGTGCTCTATCAGGTGTTAAAAAGCATCCGGACCGCCCTGGTGATCGGCCTAGTGACGACCCTGGTGACCCTGCCCCTGGCCGTGCTCTTGGGCACCATGGCGGGCTATTTCCGGGGCTGGGTGGATGACCTGATCCAGTACCTTTACACTACCCTCAATTCCATTCCCGGGGTGCTGCTGATCGCTGCCGCCGTACTCATGATGCAAGGGGTGCTGGACCGCCATCCCCAGTGGTTCGATACGGCGGCGGAGCGGGCGGATATGCGCCTTTTGGCCCTCTGCTTCATTCTTGGCCTGACCAGCTGGACCGGCCTGGCCCGCCTGCTGCGGGGGGAAACCCTGAAACTGGCCCGCCTGGAATACATCCAGGCCGCCCAAGCCTTCGGCGTTTCCAGCCTGCCCATTCTCCTGCGCCACATTCTGCCTAATCTTTTCCATCTGGTACTGATTTCCCTGGTCATGGATTTTTCCAGCCTGGTGCTGGCGGAGGCCGTGCTCTCCTACGTGGGCATTGGGGTGGATCCCTCCATGATCAGTTTTGGCACCATGATTAACAACGCCCGCATGGAGCTGGCCCGGGAGCCCATGGTGTGGTGGTCCCTGGTGGCTGCCTTCTTCTTCATGTTCGCCCTGGTGCTGGCGGCCAATTTGTTTGCCGACGTGGTCCGGGATGCCTTCGACCCCCGCCGGCGCGCCTAGGATTTGCCCATGAGTGCTCCCCTTCTCAGCGTTACCGATCTGCGGGTCGGCTTTCTCAGCCGGGGCCGACCCTTAACCGCCATCGACGGGGTTTCCTTTCAGGTGGCAGCGGGGGAAACCTTTGCCCTGCTGGGGGAATCGGGTTGCGGCAAATCCGCTTCGGCCCTGGCTCTGATGCGCCTCTTGCCCTCCGGCGGGCGGGTCCTGGGGGGGACGGTGGAACTGGAAGGCCGGTCACTGCTGCCCCTGCCCGAGGCGGCCATGGGGGATCTGCGGGGCCGGGCCATGGCCATGATTTTTCAGGAGCCCGCCACCAGTCTCAATCCGGTGCTCACCATCGGCCGCCAGATCGGGGAGGTGCTGAGCCGCCACCGGGGCTTGGCCGGGGAGGGGGCGCGAGCCGAAGCGGAGCGGCTTCTGGCCGCCGTGGGCATTGGCGACCCGGCCCAGCGCCTGGAGGCCTATCCCTTCCAGTTGTCCGGGGGCATGAAACAGCGGGCCATGATCGCCATTGCCCTGGCCGGAGAGCCCCGCCTGCTTATTGCGGATGAGCCCACCACGGCCCTGGATGTGACCATCCAGGCCCAGATCCTGGACCTACTGGCCCGCCTGCAAGGGGAGCGGCGCATGGGCATGCTCCTCATTACCCACGACCTGGGGGTGGTGGCCCGCAGCGCCCACCGGGTGGGGGTGATGTACGCCGGGGAACTGGTGGAGAAAGCCCCCCGGGACGCCTTTTTTCAGCACCCCCGCCATCCCTATACCCGGGCCCTGTTTGCTGCCCTGCCCGAGGTGGGGGAACGGGGCCGGGTGCTGGCCACCATTCCCGGCCAGGTGCCGGCCCTGGGAGCCATGCCCACCGGTTGCCGCTTTGCCCCCCGTTGCCCCCATGCCTGGGAGCGCTGCCGGGCCCAATCCCCAGATTGGGCGGCGGTGGGGGAGGATCATTGGGTACGCTGCCATCTGGTGGCGGAGCCGGAACGGGCCGTGGGGGAAAAGGGCGCCGATAGCGCCGCTTCAAGCAAGGTTCCGGGCCAAGCCGCTCCCCTCCTGACGGTACGGGATTTAAAGGTCCATTTCCCCATCCGCAAGGGCCTCCTGCAACGCACCGTGGGCCACATTAAGGCGGTGGATGGGGTGTCCCTGGAACTGGCCCAGGGGCGCACCCTGGCCCTGGTGGGAGAATCGGGCTGCGGCAAAACCACGGTGGGTAAGGCCGTCTTGCGCCTGCTCGCCAGCACCGGCTCCATTCGCCTGGAGGGCCATGAATTGCAAGGCTTGGGGGACCGGCAGCTGCGCCCCTGGCGGGGCCGGATGCAGATGGTGTTCCAGGACCCCTTCGCCTCCCTCAATCCCCGGCTCACCGTGGGGGAAATTATTGCGGAAGGCATGGGAGCCCTGGGGGCGGTTCCCCGGGAACGGTGGAGCGAGGCTGTGGCGGCCCTGCTGGCCCAGGTGGGCCTGCCCGCCGATGGGGCGGGCCGCTATCCCCATGAGTTTTCCGGCGGCCAGCGTCAGCGTATCGCCATTGCCCGGGCCCTGGCGGTGCAACCCGAACTGGTGGTCTGCGACGAGCCTACCTCCGCCCTGGATGTGTCGGTTCAGGCCCAGATTCTCAATCTGCTGCGCCGTCTCCAGGAAGAGTTGGGCCTGGCCTATCTGTTCATTACCCACAATTTTGCCGTGGTCCAGTATCTGGCCCACGATGTGGCGGTGATGTACCTGGGCCGTATCGTGGAGTGGGGGGAGGCGGCCGCCCTGCTGTCCGGGCCCCGCCATCCCTATACCCGGGCCCTGCTGGGGGCGGTACTCAGTCCTTCTCTAAACACCGCCACCCGGGAGGTGCCGCCCCTGCTGCCCGGGGAGACCCCGTCCCCGGCCCGTCCGCCCCAGGGCTGCCACTTCCATCCCCGTTGTCCCTTGGCAACAGACCTTTGCTGCCAGGAATACCCGGAACCCCGGGAAGCGGCTCCAGGCCATTGGGTGCGCTGCCATTGGTGGGAGAAAGCTTGAATTTTCCTAGGAGGCTTGGGGATCGGGCAGTTGTCTAGCCGCCCGGGCGGCCCGGATCGCCCCATAAAAAAACACGCCTCAAGGGCGTGTTTTTTTATGGGGCCAAGACTGAATCGTCGGCCAGGATTTTCGGGGCCTAGCCCTTATTCCTTGTCGTTCTTCGCCAGCTGGATGGTCAGGGTTTTGCCCGGCTTCAGGTTGGTCCCCGCCAGGTGGTTCCAGCGCTTGAGATCATCCGCATCCACCTTGAATTTGCGGGCCACGGCCACCAGGGTGTCCCCCTTGCGGATGGTGTAGCGGGCGGTCTTGGATTTTTCTTCCGCTTTGGCGCTCTTGCTTTCCCGTTCCTTGGACTTTTTGTCCTCTTTCTTGGCGCTGTCTTTATCGTCCGATTTTTTGCCGGACTTGCTGTCCTTGGCGGACTTGCCCTCATCCTTGGCGCCCTTGCTGTCCTTCACCGCCACCATCACGGTTTTTTCCTGGGCGGGGGCGACGATTAGCTCAGCCCCCGGGGTCATTTTTTTCGCCAGCTTGGGGTTCCAGTGTTTCAGGTCCTCCACCGCCACGTCGTAGCGACGGGCCAGGGAAAAGAGGGTGTCCCCCTTGCGCAGGGTATGGGTTTTGGCGGCGCTTTTTTCCACCTTGGCTTCCAGTACCGGGCCAGCTTTGGCGGCGGTGGCGGCCAGGGTGGGGGTGTTACGGGGCGCGGGGGCCGGGGTGGGTTGGGCCACGGGCATTTCCGGCGCCTGGGTAATGGCCGCCAGATCCCCCGTATCCGCCCCTTCCTTATTGGGCACCAGGAGGGGGGTGCCCGGGGCGACCCGGCCCCGGTCATCCAGGCCATTGGCGTTCTTCAGCGCGGCCACGGAAATGTCAAAGCGGGCGGCCACATCTTCCAGCCGTTCCCCCTTTTGCAAGGTGTAGGAGGCCCAGGATGAGAGGGGGGTTTCAGTGTTTTCCAGATTGGCCTTGAAAATTTCCACCTTGTCCGTGGGCAGGATCAGGGGGGAATTGGCCTTGATGACCGGACGGTTATGGGCCGGGTTCAGGGCCAGGAATTCGTCCATGGGCATTTCCGCCAGCTTGGCCGCCATTTTCACGTCAATGTCCGTGGCTTTGGCTACGGTGCTGAAGTAGGGCCGGTTGGCGATGGGGGGCAGGTTAAGCTGGGCGAAGAGGCGCTGATTGCTGAAAATATTTTTCAGGGCCTGGAGCTTGGGGACGTAGTTCCGGGTTTCGTTGGGCAGGGTCAGACTTTGATAATCCGTGGGCAGGCCCCGGCTCTGGTTTTTGGCGACGGCCCGGGCCAGGGCTCCTTCGCCCCAGTTGTAGGCCGCCAGGGCCAATTGCCAGTCCCCGTACATATCGTAGAGGGATTGGAGATAATCCAGGGCCGCCGAGGTGGAGGCGACGATGTCCCGGCGCTGATCCACCCACCAGTTCTGTTTCAGATTGAAGTTTTTGCCCGTGGAGGGAATGAATTGCCAGATGCCCGAGGCGTGGCTGCGGGACAGGGCCATGGGGTTGTAGGCGCTTTCCACCATGGGCAGCAGGGCCAGCTCCATAGGCATGCCCCGTTTGCCGATTTCATCGACAATGTAATAGAGGTAGCGGCTGCTTCGTTCCACCATGCGCCGCACGTAGTCCGGCCGGTTCACGTAATACTGCTCATGGTAGAGAACCAGATCGTTGCGCAGGTTGGGCATGGAAAAGCCGTTGCGGATCCGGTCCCACAGATCGTCCGGGGTGGCGGTCAGATCAATGGCTTGGGGCAGCTTGGGGAAGGGGCGAATTTCCTCCCGGGGCAGATCGCCGGAAAGCTGGCTGAATTCGGCTTTGGCTGTGGCGGCGGGGGAACTGTCCTGGTCGGCGTCCTGGGGGAAATCCTTGAGGGTGGCGGCCAGGGAGAGGGAGAGGGGGCTGTCTCCGGCGTGGGCCGGGGTCAGGGTGAGGGTACTGAATCCCCAGCTTAGCAGGCTGACACAACAGCAGCGATACAGGGTGCGAGGGGATAGACCAAGGGACTTCATCAGCGTCATAGGGGTCCTTTTTGGCGGACCTCTCCCAGGGCGGCTGGGGGAGGGGCTTCCCGGCGCTGACGGTCGGGAAACGCTCTGATACTTGCGGGAAATTTAGCGGAGCATTATACCCTAATGGTGATAGGGATAAATATGCTTTATTTTCAAAGAGATCAGCGTTCGCTTTCGGGCTGCCCCACGGCCTCCAGCAGGCTGGTCATGGCGGTGGCGGCGCCCGTGGCCCAGCGGTGGTTGACCAGGGCGCTGACCTGGGTTTCCCCCGGATTAATTTCCACCGTGGGAATGCCCTGCTGCCTCGCCCATAGCACGGGCTCCGCAATGTAGGGGAAGACGCTGGTGGTGCCGATGCTAAAAACCAGATCCGGCCCCGCCTCCAAAGCTTCCACCAGGCGCCGGATGGCGTCCTGGGGCAGGGCCTCGCCAAAGAGCACCACCCGGGGTCGGAGCCAGGCCCCGCAATCCGGGCAGGGAGGCGGCAAGGGCAAATCCCGGTAATCCTGGCGTTGTTCCTCATGGCCGCAGTGGGGGCAGTAAATTTCCCGCAGGCAGCCATGGATTTCGATCAGGTCCGAACTGCCCCCATCCCGATGCAGGCCGTCAATGTTCTGGGTGAGAACGGTGATGCGCCGGGTCGGGCTTTCCAAAGCGGCAATGGCCCGATGGGCCGCATTGGGGCGGGCTTGGCGGCAATTGGCTTCAATCTGGGCCAGGTATTTCCAGGTCAGGGCGGGCCGGGCTTCCAGCATTTCCCCGGACAGGGCCTCCTCAATGGCATAGCCCTCCGCCGTATCCGCCTCCTCATACAGCCCCCCCACCCCCCGATAGGTGGGCAGACCGGAATCGGCGGAAATCCCCGCCCCGGTGATGAATAAAATATGCCGAGCCTCCCGGACCTGCCGGGCCAGGGTGGCGAGAAACGGAACGGGGGCAGTCATGGGCAGGGAGAAAAGAGGGGGAAAGAGCGGGGAAGTATAGTAAAAAACAAAAAAGCCTTGTTAATCGATGACTAACAAGGCTTTTCTGAATTTTGGCGGAGTGGACGGGACTCGAACCCGCGACCCCCGGCGTGACAGGCCGGTATTCTAACCAACTGAACTACCACTCCAAACCAGTTTTGACTCACAGAAAAAGTGGCTTCCCGCAAGTGATCGGGAAGAGTAAAAACCCGAAAAACTTGGCGTCCCCACGGGGATTCGAACCCCGGTTATCGCCGTGAAAGGGCGGTGTCCTAGGCCTCTAGACGATGGGGACCCGAACTCTCTTTCGCGCAATTTGGTGGAGGTACGCGGGATCGAACCGCGGACCTCTTGCATGCCATGCAAGCGCTCTCCCAGCTGAGCTATACCCCCGCCGCGAAAGAAGCGCGAATTATAGGAACATGATTCGCGCCTGTAAAGGCTTTGGTGAAGATTTTTTAATATTTCACCGCAGTCAGTCGATTTAGCACCGTTTCCCGGGGGAAGAGGGCGATCACGGCCCCTACGGAGGGGGTGTGGGTCTGCCCGGTGAGGAGCACCCGCAGGGGCATGGCCAGTTTGGGGAATTTCAGCCCGTGCTTGGTGACCATTTCCTTGATGAGGGCCTCAATGGCCGGTTCTTCCCAGGGGATGGACTTTAAGGCGGCGGTGATTTCCGCCAGGGCCGGAACGGCGGCGGGAATCAGATGCTGGGCCAGCAGGTCCGGGTTGGGCTTCACTTCCCCATAGTACATGGCGGCCGCGTCGGCCAATTCGTTCAGGGTTTGCACCCGTTCCTTATGGAGGGCCATGACGGCGGAGAGATCTGGGGCCGCCGTAACGGTGAGCCCCCGTTGTTCCAGGCGGGGACGGATCATCTCGGCTAGTTCCCCGTTATCCTTGGCCTTAATGTACTGGGCGTTGAGCCACTTGAGCTTTTCCGTATTGAACTGGGCGGCGGAGGGGGTGATGTGGTTGAGGTCGAACCATTGGCAGAACTGGTCCATGGAAAACACCTCGTCGTCCCCGTGGGACCAGCCCAGGCGGGCCAGGTAGTTGAGCACGGCCTCGGGCAGGTAGCCGTTGTCCGCGTAATCGGTCACGGCCACCGAGTTGCGCCGCTTGGACAATTTCAGGCCGTCGTCCCCCAGAATCATGGAGAGGTGGGCGTATTGGGGTACCTGGGCGCCCAGGGCCTTGAGAATGTTGATCTGCCGGGGCGTGTTGTTGACGTGATCGTCGCCCCGGATGACATGGGTGATCTGCATATCCCAGTCATCCACCACCACGCAGAAGTTATAGGTGGGGGTGCCGTCTTTCCGGGCAATGATCAGGTCGTCCAGTTCCCCGTTGGCGATTTCAATGCGCCCCTTGACCATATCGTCCCAGGCCACCGTGCCTTCCTGGGGATTCTTGAACCGGATGACCGGCTGAATTCCGGCGGGCGGGGTGGGCAGCACCTTGCCCGGTTCGGGCCGCCAGCGGCCGTCGTAGCGGGGCTTTTCTCCCCGGGCCCGTTGGGCTTCCCGAATTTGTTCCAGCTCTTCCGGCGTGGTGTAACAGTAATAGGCGCTACCGTCCGCCAGCATTTTGGCGATGACTTCCCGGTAACGGTCCATGCGCTGCATTTGGTAGAAGGGGCCTTCATCGTGGTCCAGTCCCAGCCACTCCATGCCGTCCAGAATGGCCTGCACCGCCTCCGGGGTGGAACGGGCGATATCCGTATCTTCTATGCGTAAAACGAATTTTCCGCCGTGATGCCGGGCAAAAGCCCAAGAAAAGAGGGCGGTACGGGCTCCCCCGATATGCAGATAGCCGGTGGGACTGGGGGCGAATCGTGTGCGAATCATAGTCAATGAAGGCCAGAGGGATTGGCAGAGGCCGTAGGTTGGTGAAGTCGTTATTGTAAAGGATGCAGAAAAAATTTGACCCACTTAGAGGTTTATGGTCTAATGCGCGCCTCGACAGACATTTGGGTGGTTAGCTCAGCGGTAGAGCACTGCCTTCACACGGCAGGGGTCACAAGTTCGATCCTTGTACCACCCACCAAATTCCTGTTAAAAAACCGGCCCTTAGGTCGGTTTTTTACTTTGTGGGTGTGGATAGGGAAACATCTAAAAACAGCCACAATAAGCCACAATCCCGGGAAACACGCCACAAAACGCGCCACATAGAAAAAGCCCCCGATCCTTGGTAATTTCCAAGGGTCGGGGGCTTTTTTGCATGTTTCTAATTAGGCGACGTCCTGGATCGTCGGGGAGTAGGGCTTGGCGTTCCCCGCGTACTGGGCCAGATACTCCGGCGCCAGGTGCGCGTAGCGCAGCACCATCCGAATGTCGGACCATCCCCCCAGCTTCTGCAACACCTCCAGCGGCGTACCGGACATAACGTGCCAGCTGGCCCAGGTGTGGCGGAGGTCATGCCAAGTAAAATCCCCCACCCATACCCGATGCTTCTCGCCGGCGGCCACCGTAATGTCGAAGTGACCTAGGCCAGCCCGTTCGAGGGCTTTCAGCCAGGCCGACTTAATCTTTGCGATGGGCTTCCCTTTATAGGGGAACACCCAGGTTTCATCTTTCCCGATCTGCCCCTTGAGAACGTCGATGGCGTCGTCGGAGAGGGGGATACCAATCGGCTTCCTGTTCTTGCTCTGGTCTGCATGAACCCACGCAACGCGCCTGGCCAGGTCAACCTGGGACCACTCCAGCTGGGTGACATTGGCCTGGCGTAGCCCCGTTGATATGGCGAACTTCGCCATGGGCTTCAAATGGTCAGGGAGGGC
The DNA here is from genome assembly GCA_041907765.1 of Rhodocyclaceae bacterium. Lineage (GTDB taxonomy): Bacteria > Pseudomonadota > Gammaproteobacteria > Burkholderiales > Rhodocyclaceae > Azospira. The sequence goes on from JAYRGQ010000014.1 coordinate 95,114, forward strand.
AATATAGAGGCGGGCCCATTCTTCCCGCGTGAGCCAGCGGATTCGTCCCGGGGGCGCCTTGCGGGACGCGATGCGGGGCACCTTCTCAATCCAGCCTTTTGACTTGGCCGTATTCAATATGGCGATGACCATGTTCCGATAGCGCTGGTAAGTCGCGGCGCCTTTCCCTTCCAGCGCCTCCTCAAAGCTTTCTGCCGTGGCCACGCTGAGGGAGCGGTCAGGATAGCGGTCGTTAAATGACCGGAGCCGGTACTTGTCGGCCATGTCCCGATCCGCCGCTTTGAGCCAGGCGGTGCAGGCGTCTAGCCACGATTTCTCAGAGGCTGGACGTTCGTTCCAGAGTTCTGCTCTGAGTCCGTCGTGGATGCGCTGGGCCTCTTTCTTGTCTGCAGTCCCAGCGCTTCGTCGAACTCGCTTACCCTCGTGCGTAATATAGATCCACCACGTTTCACCCCGCTTGTAGAGTGACATTTCTTATTCTCCGATTCATTGCTGGAAGCGGCGTACTGTGACCGGAGATAAGCGATCAGATCAACGTCAATAAACCGCCAGTTTTTACCAATTTTTGCCCCAGGAATTTCCTTGGCCTTGGCCCGTTCTTGAAGCGTATTCGGGTGCAGGCCGAGGAATTCCGCCGCCTCTTCCAGGTCAAGCGTAGAGCAGCAGGAGGTAGTGATCATGGGTGCGCCTCCAATCCGTAGCGCTCCGGATACCGCTGTTCCAAGTAGCAGGCCTTGCAGCAAGTGTGCAGGCCGTCGTTGTGGTAGATCATGGGGTAATAAAATTCCGTGTCGGCTGGCCAGTAGGTGTTGCACCGGCAACAGAGCTTTTCGAGCATCCCGTCCTCGTAGTGATACTTCCCATTGGCCAACCACTTGGGGAGCAAGCGGCGATTAGGGAGAGGGCAGTAATAGCCCTGAATCAGATCCTCCTGGGGGCGGGCGTTAGCCATTACCAGGCCTCCCCGGTTAGGGCCGCCAGGCGCGGGCAGCACCCCACGCTGCAGCTGCTGCCCATTCCGTCATTACCCCTGTGCCTGCAAGCGGCGTCTGTCCATTCCCGGGCTTTCCTGTAGTAAGGGCAACTTTGGCGCATGGCCTCAAATACCTGGATCACCCGGCCGGCGCCCGGGTCCGTGTGCTGGCTAGTCGGCATCGCCGGTCTCCTCGCCCGACTGGAACATGTCGATGGTCCGGGTGCAGCGGGGCGTGTGAATCAGCGCGGCCGCCGATCCGGACCCAGTGGGTTTTTCGTTCGTCTCGATAATTGTCTTTTCGTTGGCCAGGCTTGCCTGGCCTCTGGACAGATCATCAAGCGACCGGCCATCGGCCTCACGCAGCCATAGAGAGACCCACTTCGGCGGCCGCCCACGACCGGACCAGGTCAAACTAGGGTCATCCGGATGTTGGTACACCACCGCCGCCTGCGCAGCTTTAGTAGGCTCAGGGGGCGGGCACTGGGCCAGGTCGGCCAGGGGTAGCCAAAACGTTGTCACGTTCGGCTCAGAGGTCACCAGCTGGGCTTTATCTCCCTGGACCGCTAGCACTTCGCCCCGCCGGCCGCAGCTTTTGCGCAGCTGGCCATTCGGCCCCCGGGCGTCGTCTTTCACCTGTGCCCAGTCCCCGGCCTTGAGTTTCGCGCCAGTCTCCTCCCGCGCCAGCGCAGCCTTAGAGGGGGGAGGGGCTTTTTTGTCCGCAGAAGAGGTGGGGGGCTGGGACGTAATCCCCAGGCGGCGGGCCATGTCCTCCAGGGCCTTGTGCGGTTCCTGGTAGGTATCCACATTGACGCAAACGTGGCCGATCAGAGCGATATCGATCAGGAGCAGGCATAGCTCAACGGAGGTCATGCTATCGATGCTGGAGGACAGCTTTTCAATCAGATCCCGGTAGGTATCGGTTGAATATTCATCCGGGTAATACAACCGGGCCAGCTGCTTTTGATATTCGTGCCACATGCAGGAATAGAAGCGCTTGGCAATCAGCTTCAATTCTTCCGCCCCCAGCACAGCACCGCCTGCTTGCAGGTCTTGCAGGAAGGCCTCCCGCACCGCAGCGTGAAGCGCCTGGCGCCGCTGAGTTTCTTCCCGGGCCGCTTTCTCCTGGTCTTTTTTGGTGCTGTTTTCAGTAGCTCCCGCCGCTTCAAAGGCCTTGGCCACCAGCTTTTGATCCACGGCCTCCTTCGCCCCATTGTGGGTTTCTACCACGGCGGTGGCTTCAATCCCCGGTAGGGTGCGGGCGATGATTTCACGGTTGGTATAGTGCTTCCCGGTTTCCGGGTCCGGCGGAATGTCGTACCGGGGCTCATCCAGAATCACCAGGCCCTTCAAGGATTCATCTTTGCGAATTACTTTTTTCCCCTGTCCCTCCTGAGCCTGGAACCACGCGGTTGTCTTTGCCTTGTAGCACTCCGGATCAGTGCAGACGTGTGCACTTTTAATGTCGGGGTAAAGCTCAGGGCAATTGCCGGTGCGGGAGGGGCAAGTGGAGCAGGGGGGGAAATATTCCTGATGATGCGTATGAGAGAGGCTGAGATGTTGCAGAGTTTCGTCATTCTGTTTGAATGGCGCTTCGTTTAGGCGCAGGGTGTAGCTGCGTTGGATAAAGGCCTGGGCTTCCCGGTGAGACATAGGCCCTTGCCCCCATTCCCCTTTCACGATCTTGGCCGCCGCCTCAGCTTGTAGCTTCTTTACCGGTATCCGGGCCACCAGCAGGGCAACGGAGGCGGAAAGCTCGTTGGCAAGGAACATTTTCCGGACGTCCGGAGAAAGCGCGGTCAGTTTGAGTCGGGCGTAGATGTAGGCCCGGCTCTTGCCGACTTCTTCGGCAAGGTCGTCGGCGGTCTTGCCGTGTAGATCCATGATCGCCTGGTAGCCCTCTGCTTCCTCAAGGGGGTGCAGGTCCTGGCGTTTCAGGTTTTCGATAATCTGGAGATACAGCACGTCTTCGTCGGACAGTTCGCGGACCAGGGCCGGGATTTCGGAATAGCCAGCATTCCGGTTGGCCGTGAAGCGGCATTCGCCGGCGACGATTTCATAGCCCGGCAGGCTTTCACCGGCCCAGGTGCCGGGCCGAATCTTGTTCTGGCCGTAGTGTTCAGGCCAGGGCCGGACCAGGATCGGTTGCAACACCCCTTGCTTTTTTACGGACTCGGTAAGCTCGGCGATCCAGTCCGGATCAAACGTTTTCCGGGGGTTTGTGGGGGAGGGGCAGACCTGGGCCATGGGGAGGATGGCCGGAGTGTAGGTGGGGCTAGGCATGGTCGGCCTCCTTTCCCCCCCTGCCTATTTCTGCGGCGACGAGGACAATAGCAAGACGAGTAGCGGCATATCGATCATCGTTTTCGATAGCTGCTCGCTCATCAATATCTTTTCTGGTTGCTTGGACATACCCGTTCATAGCCCAATATCCGTTCCTCATTTGCCCGGGGAAAGAATATTGGTAGCAATGAATTTTTAACTTTACGGCCAGCCGAAAAGCATCACCGTCGTCGTCAAGTGGCGCCCAATAAAAAAATTCGTCACTTGATACAAATCGCTTGCCCTTGACGACAGCTGTACGCGGTTTGCTTTCTTCCCATCGGAAAATTTCCATATCCGCCGCTTTAGCCGCCAGCTCCAGCATTTCTCGGTCTTCATTGCTCATTGCTAACTCCTTTCTTTCCGGAATCCATGGCGGCACGGTCCAGACGGTCTATTTCGGCAAGAATCAATGCTCCGGCTTTAACGAGGTCGTGGCGTGGGGTGGAAGGCTTCCAACATTCGTGCGCCCACGGCCAGCCCTCCCCGGGCCAGCCCCCCGCCCACCCGCAAGCGCCCGCGTTGCGTGCATAGCACGCGGCGGCGTCCGCTAACTCGCCAATCTCGTGTTTGTCGTCGTGATCGCTCGTATATCCTTCCTCTTCGATTTGCCGGGCACGTTCGGTAAGAACGTCGAATTCGGCATGGGTGAGGCGAAACTCGCTCTCGCCGCCTTTCAGGAAGGCCATCGTTTCAGCGAATATCTGATGATTTTTGTGTTTTCTGGAGTTCCATCCATGCCCTACTCCGACGAAGATGCAACCCGCTCCGAAAAAAATGAAAAAGGCCAGGATGCCGTAGGGATCAACGTACATGGCACACCCCTTTCCGCCCGATCCGCCGGGCCAAGCGCTGGGCCATGGGGTCCGCATCCCAAGCCGCCGTGGCGAACGGAATGTCGTCGTCCATATCGTCGAAGCTCGGGTGCTTCTTATCCGGAGCGCGGCTGGAGGGCGCCCCGCTGCTGCCGCCGGTGCTGAGGGCTGATTCTCCCTTGCGGCCCAGCATCTGCATGGCGGAGGCTTCAATCTCCGTGGTGTAGCGCTCCTGGCCATCCTTGTCCTGCCACTTGCGGGTGCGGATTGCGGCGGTCACGCTTTTTCGGACAGTTGGCTAAGCTAATGCTGACCGGTTGAAAGGGAAGTGAAAGATGGGAACGAAACGCAAGCAACACAGTGCGGAATTCAAGGCACAAGTGGCGATGGCGGCC
>JAYRGQ010000015.1:0-80082 GCA_041907765.1 Rhodocyclaceae bacterium
GCAAGCTCCCGTGCTGCCGTTCGACTTGCATGTGTAAGGCATGCCGCCAGCGTTCAATCTGAGCCAGGATCAAACTCTTCAGTTCAATCTCTGCTTAAAACTCGCTTGACGGATGTGAATTCAAGTTTCCTTGAACTACATCTGTGTAAGCGCTCAATCTTTTGCCTGACTTGCGTCAGCACATCCAACCAAGCACCCACACCTATCGGTTGTCTTCTTTTTAAAGAACTCTCTGCAAATTCAACTACTTACCGCTCTTTTGCAGCGCTGCCGTAGCAACGAAAGATGCGCATTTTAGAGAAAACTCAGAAGCTCGTCAACTCTTTTTTGCAGCACCCGGAAAACTTTCTTTCCGCCTGTCGCGCCCAACCAACGAATTCCCGGTCGCTTTCGCTTCCTTCAAGTCCGCCGTCAGTCACAACAGGCCGCGCATTCTATACGTTCCCTCTAGCCCGTCAACCCCCCAAGGTCCGCAAAAAGTTGGCCATTCGCCCTAACCATATGTTTTTACGAAAACAATAACTTCATATTTTTATCAAAAAAGGTGGGGCAGGCACTAAGCGGCAAAAGCAACTACAAAAAAAGGCGACCGAAGTCGCCTTTTTTGTTTATTCCATCGAAGAATCAGACGGAGAAGGAGGAACCGCAACCGCAGGTAGAGGTAGCGTTGGGGTTCTTGATCACAAACTGAGAGCCTTCCAGCCCTTCGGAGTAATCAATCTCGGCACCGACCAGGTACTGAAAGCTCATGGGATCGATCAGCAGGGTGACACCGTTCTTCTCCATTTGGGTGTCGTCTTCATTGGCCGCTTCGTCAAAGGTGAAGCCGTATTGGAAGCCGGAGCAGCCGCCACCGGTCACAAACACCCGCAGCTTAAGGGCGGGATTACCTTCCTCTTCGATCAATTCCTTGACCTTGTTAGCCGCACTATCGGTAAAAATCAAAGGGCCATTTTCGACAGCCGTATCCATGGTTTATCTCCAATAAGAGTCAAAACAACGCTATTCAGCAAGATCCACGCCAGTTGTCGAACCTGCTATTCACCTAAAAACCGTAAGGCACCGGAGACCACGGCCCCCTGTCGCACCTCCAGGCTTTTGTATTCCACGTCCCCTGTGACTTTCGCGCCCGCTTGAAGTTCCAGGGACTCACTTACGGTCAGGGGCCCCACCACTTCCCCGTTAAGGATGGCATGGGCTACCGCAACACTGCCTTCAACCCGGCCGTGTTCGCTTAACACCAAAATACTGGAGCCCCCATCCGCCGCCGTAATATTTCCGACAACCTCACCATCCACGCGCAAACCGCCGGAAAACGAGACGTCACCACAGACTTTGACTCCCCGCCCTATCAATCCATCTATCCTCGAGTGGGGCGAAGTTCCCCGCTTTCCACGACCAAACATTCCTGCCTCCCTAATAACTACAACCCCACTTCTTGATGAATCATCACCGTATCGCCATCCAGGATTTGTACGTCTACCGAGGAAATCGCCGCCGTTTCGGGCACACGGAAAGCGCCACGCACACGCACAAAGCGTTTCACCACAATGAAAAATTCTTTGGAAGCCGCTTGATTGCCCGGGGATGGATAGAAAATCATAGCATCTTTCCCCCCCTGGTTTAGCTTGATGGCCAGGCGTAAACGCCCCCGAAACTCCCCTTTGCCGCCCCCAGGCCCACGCTGGATCACGAACTCATAGGCGTAGACGCCTTTCCCTCCAGCACCTGGCTTCACGGACACTCGAGCAATTTTAGGCAGGTCGCCATTCGGTACAGCGCCCGGGCTCTCTGGGAGCGCCCCGCCTTTCATGCGTTCGTAAAACGTAAGACGCTCTTGAAGACGGGAGTTTTTGGCCTCCAAATCGGCAATTTGCTGAAGCAAGCCCTGGTTTACCGACTCTTCTACCTTTTTCTGCCCCCCGTCCCGCACGGAAAATACGCCCGGCTTAAAGCCCCTCTCCTCAGCGGCCGGCGCCAGCCAACGGGCGACGCCAAATCCCAGTGCCGTGAGAACGCAACCTAGAAAAATCCCAGCCCCAACTTTAAGGTAATCCGGAACCACACGACCAACAGGCACCTTCGGGGCATCAATGCCAATCCCCAATAGGCGCCGCAGCCAACGGAATCTGTGTTTAAGCGACCTAAGCATAGCGATATTATGAAGCACATGCCCGCGTCAAACCACATAAAAAAAGCCGCCCAAAGGCGGCTTTTTTCTGAATCCAAGGGATTAACGCTTGGAGAATTGTTTCCGGCGACGGGCCTTGTGGAAACCAACTTTTTTCCGTTCCACTTCCCGAGCATCCCGAGTCACGAAACCAGCCTTGGACAGCGCAGGCTTCAGGGCAGCATCGTACTCGATCAGGGCACGAGTGATACCGTGACGCACGGCACCGGCTTGACCGGATTCACCACCACCGGTCACATTGACCTTGATGTCGAAACCTTCCAGCTGTTCAACCAGGGCCAGAGGCTGACGCACAATCATGCGCCCGGTTTCACGGGAGAAGAATTCATCCACGGGCTTGCCATTCACGGTGATGGCGCCGCTACCCCGCTTCATGAACACACGGGCAACCGCGCTTTTCCGGCGACCAGTACCGTAATAGTAGTTTTCAGCCATGACTTAACCTTAGATATCCAGAGTTTTGGGCTGTTGAGCACTGTGCGGATGGGCCGCACCGGCATAGCACTTCAGCTTCTTCAACATTGCATAGCCCAGGGGGCCCTTAGGCAGCATACCCTTGACCGCATTTTCCAGAACGCGAGCGGGGAAACGCTGTTGCAGCTTGTTGAAAGTCGTTTCGTAAATGCCACCGGGGAAACCACTGTGCCGATAGTACTTCTTGTCAGTAGCCTTATTGCCGGTCACGCGAATCTTTTCCACATTGGTGACCACAATAAAATCCCCCGTATCCACGTGGGGCGTGTATTCAGCTTTGTGCTTGCCACGCAGCCGGCTAGCGATTTCGGTGGCGAGGCGACCCAGCACCTTGTCCGTGGCATCCACCACGAACCACTCGCGCTTCACCTCGTGCGGCTTGGCGGAAAAAGTTTTCATCTACCTCGTCCTTTAAATGCCTAATATCAGAAAGGCGCGGATTCTATCCCACAAATTCATGCACAGTCAAGCGCTTAACCCGTCGGACAGGAAATCACCGGCCCCCAGCCCCCTCTTCGAGCAAAAAAAACGCGACTCACGAGGAGTCGCGCTAAATCCACACCAAAGGAGGAGGGTGGAGGAGACAAACAGTGGAAGTACAGACAACCGGTTTAGAGCCACCCGAGCCATCCGCACTTCGGTCAGTTTCATTATTGACCAAACTTTACTAAGAGGCAAGATTTTTTTGTGCAACGCACCAGGGCAGATTCTCCCTTAGGCGGACCTATGGCTGGATACACTGATTCTGCCTTTGTTTCGCCAGAACCCGCTTAGCACAAGGCCTTGCCCCCAGTCCCTGGGACACGGGAAACCATACGTTGCCGTATCTTTTTGTGCGCCGCACAAAACTGGCTTACAGCCCTCCAGCTCCCGGAATTTCGGGGCGGCCGTTAAAATAGGGCCCCTTTACCAACAGAGAGCCGATAAAAATGGAATGCACCGTCAAGTGGGTGGACAACGTCACTTTTCTCGCCGAGACCGGCAGCAATCACGCCATTCTGATGGATGGGGCCCCGGAGGCCGGCGGACGGAATCTGGCACCCCGCCCTATGGAGCTGTTGCTGGCAGGCGCAGGCGGATGCACTGCCTTTGATATTGTGCTGATCCTGAAACGGGGCCGGCATCAGGTTTCCGGCTGCGAAGTTTCCCTAAAGGCTGATCGGGCCGAGACGGACCCCAAAATATTTACCCACATCCACTTCCACTTCACCGTGCGGGGCAAGCAATTGAAGCCCGAGGCCGTAGCCCGGGCCATTGACCTATCCAAGGACAAATATTGTTCCGCCTCCATCATGCTGGGGAAGACGGCAACCATTACCCACGACTACGAAATTATCGAGGAAGCCTAGCCCCAGGGGCTACACGTAGTAAGTAAGCTTGGTCATAAGGCGAGAGGTCGCCTTCATGGCCAGCTTCACGGCACCAGGCAATTCGGCCGCCCCCAGGGATTCTGCCATACGGGAGTGACCGATTTCATCTTCCTTCATCTGCTCCAGAATGGCCCGGGAGCGCTGGTCCTGGGCTGGCAATTCGGCCAAATGGCCTTGCAGATGGCGTTCCACCTGGCGCTCGGTCTCCGCCAGGAAGCCCAGATTAAAGCCATCCCCCGCTTTCCCCGCCAGCACGCCAATGGCCAGGGAGCCCACATACCAGAGGGGATTCAGCAAACTCTTGCGGGAACCCAGCTCCTCCAGACGCTGAGCGGTCCACGCCAAGTGTTCCGTTTCTTCGTCAGCCGCCGCCGCCAGGGATTTTTTCAACGCAACGGTAGGGGAGGCGATGGCCTGCCCCTGATACAGGGCCTGGGCGCAGATTTCTCCACAATGGTCGATACGCATCAGACCCGCCACGTGGCGACGCTCGGCTTCCGACAGCTCCCCTTCTGGCTTATCGCCTCCCGGCAGGGGGCGCCGGGAGTGGGCGGGGGCGAACACGGCCCGCAGGGCCTTGTCGAATTCCGTAATGACTTGATCCAGGGCCATGCTATTTCTTGCCTCCCGCCTTGAGGGCCGCCACGCCCTCTTCCGCCTTCTGGATGGCAATGCCGTCCGGGCAGAAAAATTCCTTGGCCAGGGTCTGGGCGTAACCATTCACCGTATCGGTACGCAAACGACGCCACTCGTTGCCCCGGGCCTTGGACCAGCTGCCGTCTTCCCGCCCGAAGGCGTAGTAGCGCCGTTCATAGGTATCACAGCGCAGACCTTCGAAACTCACGTTTTTAGCGCCGGAGGGGGAAAGAATGATCGCCACGTAGCGCACTACCCGGTCCGCGCCCACCGATAGGCTGGCCGCGTCGACGAAAAAGCGGTTGCGGGCCGTGGGCCCCAGGTCCAACTCCACCATGGACTTTTCCTGGGGCGCCGGAGGCAATTGGGCCGCCACTTCCGCCCAGGGCTTTTTCTCGTAATCCTCTTCAAAGCCCGGGTTATCGATGCGCCCATTCAAGCTTCTCAGATAATCCTGGTCCGCCCGAGCCAAAGGAATCACGGCCCAGAGCAAACCACACACCACTCCTACAATTCTCAGATTGGGCGACACCCTAATCCTCCAGCTGATCCAGCGCTTTTTGCAAACGGTTGGCATGGGCCCGTTCCGCCTTGGTGAGTGCCTCGAACCAGGCCGCGATTTCCGTCAGTCCTTCCTCACGGGCCTCCACGGCCATGCGGGGGTACATTTGATCACAATCGGCCAGTTCGCTCACCAAAGCAGCCTTCAGGCTTTCCCGCAGGGAAGAAAAGGGCAGATCCGTGACCGGATCGCCACAGCTTTCCAGGTATTCCAGATGACCGTGGGCATGCCCCGTTTCCCCTTCCGCAATAGCGCGGAACACCTCCGCCACCCCGGCCTGGCCCAGCACATCGGCCTTGGCGGCAAAATACAGGTAGCGGCGGTTAGCCTGGGCTTCCTTGGCGAAGGCTTCCTTCAGATTGGCTTCAGTGCGGCTGCCTTTCAAGCGCATAGTCGCCAACCTAGGCCTTGCCGCCGTCAAGACGGCGATTGTGGCCCCGATGGTGAGGCCGATCCGCATCAATGAAGCGCATCAATTCATTCAAGGCCTGTTCATACACGCCCCGCTTGAATTCAATCACCGATTCCAGAGGCACCCAGTAATCGTTCCAGCGCCAGGCGTCGAATTCCGGATGATCGGTCGCCCGCAGGGAAACGTCCGAATCCCGGCCAGTCAGGCGCAACAAAAACCAGATTTGCTTCTGGCCCTTGTAGCTACCCCGCCACTCTCTCTTTATCCACTGCGTCGGCACATCGTAACGCAACCAATCCCGGGTTCGCCCCAGGATCCGGACATGCTCGGGCATCAGCCCCACTTCCTCATGCAGTTCCCGGTACATCGCCTGCTCGGGAGTTTCACCGCGCTTAATGCCGCCTTGAGGGAACTGCCAAGAATGTTCGCGTATCCGCTTACCCCAAAAAACCTCATTTCGGGAGTTGCAAAGAATGATGCCGACGTTCGGGCGATAGCCTTCGCGATCAAGCATGAAAAAACCTGCTAAAAATATTGGGTTACCGGCATTTTTTCACATTTCAAAACGCTTGGAAAGGAAACCGCCCCGGCCCACCAGGCGCCACCATTCCCCCTTCTCTCCCCACGTCTTGTAAAATTAGATATTTAGATACCCTTATAACCATTCATCATGCGCACCTCGCAATTTCTCCTCTCCACCCTCAAAGAAGCTCCGGCCGAAGCGGAAGTCATTAGCCACAAACTGATGATCCGGGCCGGCCTCATCAAGCGCCTAGCTGGCGGCATTTATACCTGGATGCCCCTGGGCCTGCGGGTGTTGCGCAAAGTAGAAGGCATCATTCGGGACGAAATGAACCGGGCGGGCGCCCAGGAACTGCTCATGCCCGCCGTGGTTCCGGCGGAACTCTGGCAGGAAACCGGCCGCTGGGAAAAATACGGTCCGGAACTGCTGCGCATCAAGGATCGGCACCATCGGGATTTCGTTATCGGCCCGACCCATGAGGAAGTCATCACCGACGTGGTACGGCGGGAAATCAAGAGCTACCGCCAATTGCCCATCCACCTCTACCAAATCCAGACCAAATTCCGGGATGAAATTCGCCCCCGTTTCGGCGTCATGCGGGGCCGGGAATTCCTGATGAAGGACGGCTATTCCTTCCACACCAGCTTTGCTGACCTGGAACGGGAATACCGCAATATGTACGACACCTATCACCGGATTTTCCAACGCCTGGGCCTGAAATTCCGGGCGGTGGCAGCGGATACCGGCTCTATCGGCGGCACCGGCTCCCACGAATTCCATGTGCTGGCGGACTCCGGGGAAGACGCCATCGCCTTCTGCCCGGATTCGGACTACGCCGCCAATGTGGAATTGGCCGAGGCCCTAGCCCCCACCACACCCCGGGTCGCGCCCGGCGCCCCCCTGGCCAAGGAACCGACCCCGGACAAGACCCAATGCGGGGATGTGGCCCAATTCCTGGGCACGGACGTGACCCAGCTGGTTAAATCCATTGCCGTGGTGGCGGCGGAAGGGGGCTTCACCCTGCTCCTACTCCGGGGCGACCATGAGCTGAACGAAATCAAGGCGGAAAAGATAATTGGGGAATTCCGCTTCGCCAAGGACGACGAAATCGTCGCCGCCCTGGGCTGCAAGCCCGGCTACATCGGCCCGGTGGACATCGATGCGGGCATCCGGGTCATTGCCGACCGCAGCGTGGCGGCCATGGGGGACTTTGTCTGCGGCGCCAACCAGGCGGGTTATCACTTCACCCACGTCAATTTTGGCCGGGATTTGCCCGAGCCCAGTCAGGTAGCCGACATCCGCAATGTGATCGCCGGCGATCCCTGCCCGGACGGCAAAGGACCTTTGGAACTCTGCCGGGGCGTGGAAGTGGGGCACATTTTCCAACTCCGCACCCGCTACTCCCAAGCCATGAACTGCAAGTTCCTAGATGAAAACGGCAAGGAGCAGGTCATGGAAATGGGCTGCTACGGCATCGGGGTTTCCCGGATTGTGGGGGCGGCCATTGAGCAAAACTTCGATGAGCGGGGCATCATTTTCCCCGCCGCCATCGCCCCCTTCCAAGTCGCCATCGTCCCCATGGGCTATCATAAGAACCCGGTGGTGAAAGAAGCGGCAGACAAATTGCTGGTAGAACTGGAAAGCCTGGGCCTGGATGTGCTGCTGGATGACCGGAATGAGCGCCCCGGCTCCATGTTCGCCGACATGGAATTGATCGGCATCCCCCATCGCTTAGTCATCGGCGAACGTACCCTCAAGGAAGGGCAGCTGGAATACAAGGGACGCCGGGATGAGGCCGCCACCCTGATTCCCGCCGGGGATGTGCAAACCTTTATTCGGGAGAAATTGTGCGCCGCCTAACGGCCTTGCTCCTGGTCCTGGGACTGCCTCTGGTAGCCCAGGCCGGGGCCCAGCGTTACGAACCCCTGTCCGCCAGTGTCCAGGCTGCTTTGTCCAAGGCAGTGGCGGACCAGGCGCCACCCTATAGTTCCTTCAAGAACCCCATGGCGGCAGCGGATTGGCTGACGGAAATGTCCCGTCGGCTGACTAAACGCATTCCGGATCAGAAAGAGCGCCTGGAATTTCTCCGCTCGGTCCACTATGAGGCCACCCGGGCGGGCTTGGACCCCCAGTTGGTCCTGGGCCTGATCCAGGTGGAAAGCGGCTTCAAGAAATACGCCCTGTCCTCCGTCGGCGCCCGGGGCTATATGCAGGTCATGCCTTTCTGGATCAAGCAGATCGGCACCCCGGGAAACGACCTGTTCCAGATGCGCACCAATCTGCGCTATGGCTGCACTATCCTGCGCTTTTACCTGGATATCGAAAACGGCGACCTGTACCGGGCTCTGGGCCGCTACAACGGCAGCCTGGGCCAGCCGGAATATCCCAATATGGTCCGTGCCGCTTGGCAGGGCCAGTGGTCCTACACCACCCGCATGGCCATGCAATAAAAAAGGCGGCTGAGGCCGCCTTTTTTATTGGAGAACGCGGTAAATCCCCCTTCAGCGCATGCCGGGCATCATGCCCTTCATCCCCCGCATGAGCTTACCCAGGCCGCCCTTGGCGAAGGACTTCATCATTTTCTGAGTCTGTTCAAACTGGTTGAGCAAACGGTTCACCTCCTGCACCTGCACCCCAGCCCCCGCCGCAATACGCCGCTTGCGGCTGGCCTTGATGATTTCCGGCTTGGACCGTTCCCCCGGGGTCATGGAGTTGATAATGCCTTCGATACGCCGAATGGCCTTTTCTTCCGCCCCGCCCTGCAACTGGCCAGCCGCTTGGGCGAATTGGGCGGGCAGCTTGTCGATAAAGGCCGCCATGCCCCCCATGTTGCGCATCTGGGCGATTTGATCCTTGAAATCATTGAGGTCGAAGCCCTTGCCGGACTTCAACTTCTTGGCCATGGCCTTGGCCTTTTCTTCATCCACCCCCTTACGGGCTTCTTCTACCAGGGACAGGATGTCCCCCATGCCCAGCACCCGGGAGGCCATCCGATCCGGATAGAAGGGCTCCAGGCCGGAGAGCTTTTCCCCCACCCCCGCAAATTTGATGGGCTTACCGGTGACCTGGCGCACGGACAGAGCCGCACCGCCCCGGGCATCCCCGTCCAGCTTGGTGAGCACCACCCCGGTGAGGGGCAGGGCGTCATTGAAGGCCTTAGCCGTGTTCACCGCGTCCTGGCCCAGCATGGAGTCCACCACGAACAGGGTTTCAATGGGCTTCAGCACCTCATGGAGACGCTGGATTTCCGCCATCATGGCCGCATCAATGGCCAAGCGGCCGGCCGTATCCACCAGCACCACGTCGTGGTAATGGCGCTTGGCCCAATCCACCGCCGCCAGGGCAATGGCTTCCGGCTTGTCTTCCGGAGAAGAGGGGAAAAAATCCACCCCGGCCTGGGCCGCCACGGTCTGCAACTGCTCAATGGCGGCGGGACGATACACGTCACAGGAAACCACCAGCACCTTTTTCTTTTGGGTGTCCTTGAGCCATTTGGCCAGCTTGCCCGTGGTGGTGGTCTTCCCCGCCCCCTGCAGGCCCGCCATCAGCACCACAGCGGGCGGCTGGGTGGCCAGATTCAGGCCCGCGTTGGCGCCCCCCATGAGGGCGGTCATTTCTTCGTGCACCACCCCGATCAGGGCCTGGCCCGGCGTCAGGGAGCCCACCACCGCTTCTCCCACGGCCTTTTCCTTAACGGCGGCGATGAAATCCTTGATCACCGGTAGGGCCACGTCCGCTTCCAGCAGGGCCAGCCGCACCTCCCGGAGCGCATCCGCAATATTGGCGTCCGTGAGGCGGGCTTCTCCGCGCAGCGTCTTCATTACGCGGGCAAGGCGTTGGGTCAGGTTGTCGAGCATGGGAAATTGGGCTTGGTGTAAACTAATCAGATGTCGCCCATTTTACTGCACTTCCTGCCCCACTACCTGGCCGCAGCGGTCTTTGGCTTGCTGGGCGTTCATTTCTGGCGCAGCCGCTGGGCGAATACGGAAAACGCCCGGGTCGCCGTGCCCATGCAACCATGGGAACGACTCCTGATCCTGGGAGGCCTGGTGATCCACGGCTTGGCTCTGTACGACGGCATTATGGGCAACGGGGAAATGCGCTTTTCCTTCGCCCTGGCCCTGGCCCTCATGCTCTGGCTGGCGGTCCTGATCTACTGGCTAGAAAGCTTCCACGCCCGAATGGAAGGCCTCCAGCCCATGGTGCTACCCCTGGCCGCCGTCTGCGCCCTGGCGCCGCCCCTGTTCCCCATCGCCCATCCCCTGCCCCACGCCGCTTCCCTGGGCTTCAAGCTCCATTTCATGGCCTCCATGCTGGCTTACAGCTTTTTCACCCTGGCCGCCATGCACGCTGTTTTCATGGGCTTTGCCGAACGTAAGCTGCACCGCCGGGCCTTGACCAAAAGCCTGGCCAGCCTGCCCCCCATTCTGGTGATGGAATCCCTGTTGTTCCGCATGATTTTCCTGGGCTTCCTCCTGCTCACCGTGGCCCTAGCCTCCGGCGTCCTGTTTTCCGAGGAATTGTTCGGCAAAGCCTTGAGCCTCGACCACAAGACCATCTTCGCCTTCATTTCCTGGGGCATTTTCGCCGCACTGCTGCTGGGCCGCCGCATCTACGGCTGGCGCGGTCGCCTAGCCCTGCGCTGGACCATGACCGGCTTCCTCCTCCTGCTGCTAGCCTATATCGGCAGCCGTTTTGTTCTGGAAGTGATTTTGGGACGGGCGGGTTGAGCCCTACAAGCGGCCAAGGAAAAAGTTTCTACCGCCCTGGAAGCAGCTTGTCCCCTGGACGGAGCCTTATGACTTAAGGTTTACAATCCCTGACCACCCGGGCATCATCATCCCCACTTTGAGCGCGGGATTTGTCCTGCATGATTGCCCCAGCGCTTCTCCCCTTCTAGTTAAGCCTAGCCGAATTCGAGAACTTTCATGGCAGCAACGCTACAAGTACCCCTCAGCGGTTTAGCGCGTGCGCTGGTACAAGCGGAACGGATAAAGGAATCCGAAGCCGAAACCTTCATGGCTCAAGCGTCGAGCACCGGGGGCACATTTATCGGCCAGCTGGTGGCCACCAAACGCTTCTCCGCCCGGGATATTGCCCTCTTTGCCGCAGAGACCTTTGGCTACCCCCTGCTGGATCTGGATGCCTACGACGACAGTCAAATTCCCACGGATGCCATAGATCGGAAGCTAATCGCAACCCACCGGGTCATTCCCCTCAACAAACGGGGCAACCGGCTCGCCATCGCGGTTGCTGATCCGACCAATCTACGCGCCTTGGATGAAATTCGGTTTCAGACCGGTTTAGCGGTAGACCCCATTGTTGTTGAAGAAACGAAACTCACCCCCTTAGTCGCCAAACATTCCGAGGCCGCCGAAGACTCATTAAAAGCTTTTGCTTCGGAAGATCTGAATCTGGAATTTGCCGACGAGGAAACAGAGAAGGCTGACGAAGCCGTCACCCTGGAAGTAGACGACGCCCCCGTCGTCAAATTCATCCAAAAAATATTGTTGGACGCCATTAACGACGGCGCCTCTGACGTCCACTTCGAACCCTACGAAAAGTATTACCGGATCCGCTTTCGTATTGACGGTGTCTTAAGGGAAATTGCCACTCCGCCCCTGGTGATTAAAGAAAAAATTGCCTCTCGGATCAAAGTTATTTCCCGGCTGGATATTTCTGAAAAGCGGGTTCCCCAAGATGGACGCATGAAATTAGTCCTCTCCAAAAATCGGGCCATTGATTTTCGGGTAAGCACCCTCCCCACCTTGCATGGGGAGAAAATTGTGATGCGGATTCTGGACCCCACCTCCGCCACCCTGGGTATTGAAGCCTTGGGTTATGAGCCCGAGCAGCAAGCGGCCCTGATGGATGCCATCCACCGTCCCTACGGCATGGTGCTGGTCACCGGCCCTACCGGGTCGGGGAAAACGGTTTCCCTTTATACCTGCCTGAACCTGCTCAACGACCCAGGGACCAATATTTCCACGGCGGAAGATCCGGCGGAAATCAATTTGCCAGGAATTAATCAGGTCAATGTAAATGAAAAAGCAGGTCTCACCTTTTCCTCTGCCTTAAAAGCTTTTTTACGCCAAGATCCGGACGTCATTATGGTGGGGGAAATTCGGGATTTGGAAACAGCAGAAATCGCTATTAAAGCAGCCCAAACCGGGCATATGGTGCTGTCCACCCTGCACACCAACGACGCTCCGACGACCCTGGAACGGCTGAAGAATATGGGGGTCCCCACCTTCAATATCGCTGCCTCGGTAATTCTCATCACCGCCCAGCGTTTGGCCCGCCGACTTTGCACCTGCAAGGTTCCCCTAGATGTGCCGAGAGACACCTTACTGGATGCGGGCTTCAAAGAGAGCGATTTGGACGGTAGCTGGACCCTATTCGGTCCCCGGGACGGCGGCTGTGACCGTTGCAAAGGAACGGGCTATAAAGGCCGGGTTGGTATTTACCAGGTTATGCCAATTACGGAAGAAATTCAGCGCATTATCATGGGCAATGGGAATTCCATGGATATTGCGGCTCAGGCGCAAAAGGAAGGTGTCAAAAACCTCCGCCAATCCGGTTTGTTGAAGGTCAAACAGGGCGTGACATCCTTGGACGAAGTTCTTTCCACCACCAACGCATAGCTTAGCCAGTCATCCAAAAAAGGGGAGCTGATTCATGAACAGCGCCGCAAAAAAACCGACCAAGAAAATTGATAGCGGCTTAAAAGAAAGTGTTTTTCTTTGGGAAGGGAAAGATAAACACGGGAAATTGGTGCGAGGCGAAATGCGTAGCACCAGCGTTACCGTCGTGCAGGCCATACTCCGCCGGCAGGGAATCATTGTCGTCAAAGTCACCAAGCAACGTTTCCGAGCCGGAAAAAAAATAACAGAAAAAGATATTACTCTTTTCACCCGCCAGCTTGCCACTATGATGAAGTCCGGCGTTCCTTTGCTACAGGCCTTTGATATTGTGGGGAAAGGTCACGCCAACCCCTCAGTATCAAAGTTGCTGATGGACATTAAAGGGGATGTGGAAACCGGTAGTTCCCTCAATCAGGCCTTTCGTAAATATCCACTCTATTTTGATGCCTTGTTTTGCAATCTAGTTGCAGCAGGTGAGCAAGCGGGTATTTTGGATAGTCTTCTTGATCGACTGGCCAGCTATAAGGAAAAAATGCTGGCAATTAAGAGCAAGATTAAATCCGCACTTTTTTACCCTACAGCGGTTCTTGCCGTCGCTTTTGTTATTACGGCAATTATCATGATTTTTGTGATCCCCGCATTCAAGAAGGTATTTACCTCCTTCGGCGCCGACCTACCAACCCCTACCCTAGTCGTCATCTCCATTTCCGACTTTTTCGTTGCTTATTGGCCCGCAATATTTGTCGTTCTGGGCGGAGGAATTTACGGCGCATTACAGGCCTGGAAGCGCTCAGAAAAAGTTCAGATGTTTATGGATCGGGCATTGCTTAAGGCACCGATATTCGGAGAGATCATCCGTAAATCCACCATAGCCCGCTGGACCAGAACCCTGGCCACCATGTTTGCCGCCGGGGTGCCTCTGGTCGAGGCATTGGATTCGGTGGGAGGCGCTTCGGGAAATTACGTATATAAGATTGCCACCGCAAAAATTCAAAGTGAAGTCAGCACCGGCACCAGTTTGACCGCCGCCATGCAGAATGCTGCCGTATTTCCCAATATGGTGGTGCAGATGGTCGCCATCGGGGAGGAATCAGGGGCTTTGGATGCCATGCTCTCCAAGGTTGCCGATTTTTTCGAACAGGAAGTGGATGACTCTGTGGAGGCCCTTTCCAGTTTGATGGAACCGATCATTATGGTGGTATTGGGTACGCTGATTGGCGGCATGGTCATTGCCATGTATCTTCCCATCTTCAAACTCGGCTCAGTGGTTTAAAAAAGGGCAAAAGAAGAAGATGCTTGAACTCTGGCAATTCCCAAATTCCGTGGGCCCGACCCTGCTGGCCGCTTTGCTAGGCCTCCTAGTCGGCAGCTTTCTAAACGTCGTGATCTACCGCCTACCCAAAATGCTGGAACGGGACTGGCAGGGGCAGTGTGCAGAGTTGCGGGGGGTGCCGCCGCCGGAAGGGGAGCCTTTCAATCTGGCCACGCCCCGCTCCCGCTGCCCCCACTGTAATCACCCCATTTCCGCCAAGGAAAACATCCCCATCCTCAGCTACCTGCTGTTGCATGGAAAATGCGCCGCCTGTGGCGCCCCCATTTCCGTCCGCTATCCCGTGGTAGAGGGCCTGACCGCCCTGCTCTCCGGCTTCGCCATCTGGACATTTGGCGCCAACGGGGCAGGCCTAGGGGCTCTTTGCCTGCTTTGGGCCCTGATGGCCCTGACCTGGATCGACTTCGACACCCAGTTGTTGCCCGACTGCATCACCCTGCCCCTGTTGTGGCTGGGGCTGGCTTTCAACCTCTACGGCACCTATACCTCCCTGGAAACCGCCGTCATTGGCGCCATGGCCGGTTATCTCAGCCTGTGGACCGTCTATTGGCTATTCAAGCTGGCCACGGGCAAGGAAGGCATGGGCTATGGGGATTTCAAACTCCTGGCGGCCATTGGCGCCTGGCTGGGCTGGCAGATGCTGCCCCTGACCATCCTGCTCTCTTCTTTCGTCGGCGCCGTGGTGGGCATTGGCTTGATGATCGCCACCAAGCGGGGCCGTAATGTGCCCATCCCCTTCGGTCCCTACCTGGCCACTGCCGGCTTACTGGCCCTTTTCTGGGGCAAGGACCTGACCCACGCCTATCTGCGCCTGCTGTAAAAGCCTTGAAACCTGGGGGTTCGCCCCCATCTCCCGGAAAGGTTCCGGCAACCCGGGTTGCCGGTTCGGGTATAATTCCACCTTTCCGGAGTTTAGTGATGCCGATCTATTCTTATCGTTGTGAATCTTGCGGTTACGAAGACGATCACCTGCAAAAGATGAGCGACGAACCGCTGACCACTTGCCCCAAATGCGGCAAGGAAACGTATAGCAAGCAACTGACCGCCGCCGGTTTCCAATTGAAAGGAAACGGCTGGTACGCCACCGATTTCAAGGACGGGGGCAAGAATGCGGATGCCCCGGCCTGCCAGGGCGGCAGCGGAGGCTGCGCGTGCGCGGGTCACTAATCAAGCGCTACTTCATTACCGGGTTGCTGATTTGGGTACCCTTGGCCATTACGGCCTGGGTACTCAACCTGATTATCGGCACCATGGATCAGTCCTTGCAGCTTTTGCCCGAGGCGGTCCACCCCAAGAACCTGTTCGGCTTTGATATTCCCGGGGCCGGGGCCATCCTGACCCTGCTGGTGATTCTCCTCACCGGCGTGGCCACCGCTAACTTCATCGGTCAGAAGCTGGTGCGTTGGTGGGAAAAGCTGTTGGCCCGTATTCCCGTGGTGAATTCGGTCTATAACAGCGTCAAGCAGGTTTCCGACACCCTTTTTTCCTCCAGCGGCCAGGCCTTTCGCAAAGCCCTGCTCATCGAATATCCCCGGCGGGATTGCTGGACCATTGCCTTTCTCACCGGCCAGCCCGGGGGCGATGTGGTGAATTACCTGGAAGGGGAATATGTGAGTGTTTACGTGCCCACCACCCCCAACCCCACCTCGGGCTTTTTCCTCATGCTTCCCAAGAAGGACGCGGTGGAACTGGACATGAGCGTGGACGAAGCCCTCAAGTACATCATTTCCATGGGCGTTGTGGCTCCGCCGATCCGGCATAAGGACGCCACCGCCTCTCAGCACCCGTAACACCCCAACTATCTGGATCACCATGCGTACTCACTATTGCGGACAATTGAACGCTGGCCTCGTTGGCCAGGAAGTTTCCCTTTGCGGCTGGGCCCACCGTCGGCGTGACCACGGCGGCGTCATTTTCATCGACTTGCGGGATCGGGAAGGGCTGGCCCAGGTGGTCTGCGATCCGGACCGCCCCGACATGTTCAAGGTAGCCGAATCCGTCCGTAACGAGTTTGTCCTGCGCATTACCGGCAAGGTCCGTCCCCGTCCGGCGGGCACGGTAAATACCAATATCCCCAGCGGGGAAGTGGAAGTGCTATGCCACGAAATCGAAGTCCTCAACCCGGCGGTCACCCCCCCCTTCCAGCTGGATGACGAAAACCTTTCCGAAACGGTGCGCCTCACCAACCGGGTAGTGGATTTGCGTCGGCCCCAGATGCAGAAGAATCTGATGTTGCGCTACAAGACGGCCATGGCCTTCCGCCGTTTCCTGGACAGCAAGGGCTTCATCGACATCGAAACCCCCATGCTCACCAAGAGCACCCCGGAAGGGGCCCGGGATTACCTGGTGCCCTCCCGGGTGCATCCGGGCCAATTCTTCGCCCTGCCCCAGTCTCCCCAGCTCTTCAAGCAAATGCTCATGGTGGCGGGCTTTGACCGCTACTACCAGATCACCAAGTGTTTCCGGGACGAAGACCTGCGGGCTGACCGCCAACCCGAATTCACCCAGGTGGATATCGAAACCTCTTTCCTGAACGAAACCCAGATCACCGGCCTCATGGAAGAGTTGATCTGCACCGTCTTCAAGGAAGCCCTGGGAGTGGAGCTGCCCCAGCCCTTCCCCCGCATGACCTACGGGGAAGCCATGTCCCGCTTCGGTTCCGACAAACCGGACCTGCGCGTCACCCTGGAACTCACGGATGTGACCGACCTGGTTAAGGATGTGGCCTTCAAGGTTTTCTCCACCCCGGCCAACAGCGGCAACGGTCGAGTCGCCGCCCTGCGGGTGCCCGGCGGTGCCGCCGGCGACAAGGCCCTGACCCGGGGCGAAATCGACGAACTGACCAAGTTCGTGGGCATCTACGGAGCCCGGGGTCTGGCCTACATCAAGGTCAATGACGTTACCCAGCCCAACGAACAGGGGCTCCAATCCCCCATCGTCAAGAACCTCCACGAAGCCGCCCTGAAGGGCATTCTGGAAAAGACCGGGGCCCAAAGCGGCGATTTGATTTTCTTCGGCGCCGACAAGGCCAAGGTGGTGAACGACGCCCTGGGCGCCCTGCGTATCAAGCTGGGCCATGACAAAGGCTATGTCACCGGCGAAGCCTGGCGGCCCCTGTGGGTGGTGGATTTCCCCATGTTCGAGTACGACGAGGAAGACAAGCGCTGGGTCGCCTGCCACCACCCCTTCACCAGCCCCAAGGACGAACACGTGGATCTGCTGGCCAGCGATCCGGGCAAGTGCCTGGCCAAGGCCTATGACCTGGCCCTGAACGGCTGGGAAGTGGGCGGCGGCTCCATCCGTATCCACAAGGCGGACGTTCAATCCAAGGTGTTCGACGCCCTGAAAATCGGTCCGGAAGAAGCCCAGCTCAAGTTCGGCTTCCTCCTGGATGCCCTGAAGTATGGCGCGCCTCCCCACGGCGGCCTGGCCTTCGGTCTGGACCGGATCGTCACCATGATGACCGGCGCCGAATCCATCCGGGACGTGATCGCCTTCCCCAAGACCCAACGGGCCCAATGTCTGCTCACCAACGCCCCCTCCGAAGTGGACGAAAAGCAGCTGCGGGAATTGCACATCCGCCTGCGGCAAAAGGCTGAAACCCCGACGGAAGCGCCCAAGGCCTAATGAAACGCCTGCTCTGGTGGCTGAGCCTGCTGGGGGCGCTACTGTGCCTCCTGCCGGCCCAGAGCCAAGCCCGGGGCTTTTATGGCGCCGGAGAAGTACGGGCCCAGGATCTGCCCCAGGAAGCCTGGGACACCCTGTCCCTGATCAAACGGGGCGGGCCTTTCCCCTACGCCCGGGACGGGGTGGTGTTCGGCAATTACGAGCGCCGCCTTGCCCCCCGGCCCCGGGGCTATTACCGGGAATACACCGTCCCCACCCCGGGCCTGCGCAACCGGGGCCCGCGCCGCATTATTGCGGGCCAAGGTCCGGGCCAGGACGTGCGCACTTCCGGCGAGTATTACTACAGCGACGATCACTACCGTAGTTTCCACCGCATCCGGGAATAGGAACGTCAGGACCATGGTGACCGCCCCCAATCTCCCTCCCGTCCCCCACCTTCAAGCCCTGCCGCCGGACGGCGTGGCTGCCGTGCTCGCCCAAGCCCGGCAACAGGGCTGGCAAACCTTTCACTTAGCCTTGAGCGACGCCCGCCTGGACCATGCCCTGGCGGCCCTGGGCCGGTGCTTGGCTTTCCCCGACTGGTACGGGGCCAATCTGGATGCCCTGGGCGATTGCCTGGGAGATCTCTCCTGGCTACCGGACACGGGGGTGGTGCTGTGCCTGACCGGCGGTGAGGCCATGGCCCGGCAAGCCCCCCAGGACTGGCAAGGGCTCCAGGCCGTGCTCCAGGAGGCTGTGGTCACCTGGCATGCCGCCCAGCGGCCCTTCCAGGTCTATCTGGACCCGCCGCCCTCCCACCCCTAAGCCCATGCCGAATTACAAGCGCCCGGTTTCGGTGCTCGTCGTCATCCACAGCCCGGACTTACAGATTCTGCTGCTGGAACGGGCCAGCCATCCGGGTTACTGGCAATCCGTCACCGGCAGCCAGGAAGGGGAGGAAAGTCTGGCAGACACCGCCCGGCGGGAAGTAGCGGAAGAGACGGGCCTGGATTGCGACGCTTTCCAACTCCGGGACTGGCACCAAACCCAGACCTTTGAAATTTTCCAGGAGTGGCGGCACCGCTACGCGCCTAGCGTCACCCACAACCAGGAACACGTCTTTTCCCTGGAGCTCCCCGCCCCCCAACCGGTGCGCCTCGCCCCCCGGGAACATCTGGCTTACCGCTGGGTACCCTGGCAAGAGGCGGCGGCAGAAGTTTTTTCCTGGACCAACCGGGACGCCATCCAAGCCCTGGGCAAGGGCTTCCGCCCTGCCTAGGCTTTTTCCGGCGAATCCTTCCGCTCAAGCCCCTGGGCGCCGTTGCGGAATTTCTCCAGGCAGGCCGGGCAATAGCAGCGGCCGCCCCCCTCCGGCACCTTGCCACTAGGGGGCAGATGGAAACACCAGCAGTCCTTAGCTCCCGCCGCCACACCACAGGCCACCGGCGCCCCACAGCCGGGGCAGGGGTGGAGCGCCCCTTGTTGCTTGGCTTCCGTCATGAAGCCCTCCCAGAATCATCAGGGCGCCCATTATGGCCAATCCCGCCGGCCTTGAAAAATTTGCCCCCGACGCCATATTGAAGTTATGCGATAGCCCTAGGGCTTTTGGTAAACAAACGGAAAGGAGATTCCTATGAGCAACCATCTGACTCGCTTCAGCCCCTCTCTGGATTCCTTGGACGATTTGTTGCACGGCTTTTTCGTGCGTCCCATGGAATTTCAGACCCAGGTAAATACGCCCAGCATTAAGGTGGACGTGAAGGAAGACCCGGCGGCCTACCAGGTCCACGCTGAACTCCCCGGCGCCAAGAAAGAAGACATCCATGTGGCCGTGGAAGGCAACACGGTCTCCATCAGCGCCGAAATCAAGCAGGAAAAGGACGTGAAGGAAGGGGAACGAGTCCTCCGTTCCGAGCGCTATTTCGGCAAGGTGGCCCGCAGCTTCCAGCTGGCCCAGGAAATTGATGACGCCAGCGCCGTGGCCAAATTCACGGACGGGGTATTGGAACTGACCCTGCCCAAGAAGGCCAGCGCCACCAGCAAGCGCCTGGAAATTCAATAATTTTCCCCGACTTTTCCTAACCCAGCCGACGCCCACCCCGTCGGCTTTTTATTTCCCTCTCCGGGCGGGTAAAATCCGCCCCACCATTGATTTCCTGCGGACCATGCCATGAGCGCCCTCACCCCCGATTCCAGCCTCCAGGCCGACATCCTGGCCGAAGCTCTGCCCTACATCAAACGCTTCCACGGCAAAACCATCGTGGTCAAATACGGCGGCAATGCCATGACCGACGAGCACCTGAAGCAATCCTTCGCCCGGGACGTGGTGCTCTTGAAGCTGGTGGGGATGAATGTGGTGGTAGTCCATGGGGGCGGCCCCCAAATCGAACACCTGTTGAGCCGGGTGGGTAAAAAGGGCCATTTCATCCAAGGTATGCGGGTCACGGACGCGGAAACCATGGAAGTGGTGGAAATGGTTCTGGGCGGCCAGGTGAATAAGGAAGTGGTCAATCTCATCAACCAGGCCGGGGGCAAGGCGGTGGGCCTGACGGGCAAGGACGGAGCCTTCATCCGGGCCAAGAAACTGCTCATTCCCAACCAGGAGAATCCGGAAGACCTGATCGACATCGGCCAGGTGGGCCAGATCACCCAAGTAGATCCGTCCCTGATCGGCCTCCTGGATTCGGGGGATTTCATTCCTGTGGTGGCCCCCATCGGCGTGGGAAAGGACGGGGAAACCTACAACATCAACGCGGACGTGGTGGCGGGCAAGCTGGCGGAAGTGCTCAAGGCGGAAAAGCTGGTGCTGCTCACCAATACCCCCGGGGTGCTGGACCAGGACGGCAAACTCCTCACCGGTCTGACTCCCAAGCAAATCGACGACATGGTAGCGGACGGCACCCTCTCCGGCGGCATGCTGCCGAAAATCGGCTCTGCCCTGGATGCGGCCCGGAACGGGGTAAAAAGCGTACACATCATCGACGGCCGGGTGGAACACTCCCTGCTGCTGGAAATTCTCACGGACGTGGGCATCGGCACCCTGATCAAGTCCCACTAAGCCTTTCCGCCTTCTCACGCACTCACCAGCCCGGCAGCCACCTGCCGGGCCCTTCCCCATGTCCGCCCCCCACGCCGCGCCGGTCTGGATCTTCGATCTGGACGATACCCTGCACAACGCCAGCGCCCACATCTTTCCCCACATCAATCGGGCCATGACGGCCTTTATGGTGGAGCGCTTGAACCTGTCGGAAAGCGCCGCTTCCCAGCTGCGCCAGCACTACTGGCAGCGCTACGGGGCCACCCTGCTGGGGCTGATGCGCCATCACCACATCGCCCCGGAGGACTTTCTCCACCACACCCACCAGTTCCCGGACCTGAAATCCATGCTGGTGCTGGAGCGGGGCCTCCACGCCATGCTCCGGCGCCTGCCGGGGCGCAAGATTCTTTTCTCCAACGGCCCTTGGCAATATTCCCAGGCCGTACTCAGCCTCACCGGCCTGCGGGAACAGTTCGCCGCCGTCTATTCCGTGGAGCGGGTCCGGTTCCATCCCAAGCCCGATACCCGGGGCTTTCGCTATCTGCTCCAGGCGGAGGGCTTACGACCGGAACGCTGTGTCATGGTGGAGGACAGCCTGGCCAATCTAGCCACGGCCAAGCGCCTGGGCATGGCCACGGTATGGATCAGCCGGAGTACCCGTCGTCCGCCCTGGGTGGATTTACGCCTACCGTCGGTCCTGGCCCTGCCCCGCCACTACGCCCGCTTTCGCCTCCATACCCAAGCCGGATAGCCATAAAAAAAGGGGCCTCAGCCCCTTTTTTGTTTAGAGGAAAAGCGCCTCTTAAGCCTGTTTCAGCCACTCCGCCGCATCCAGGGCGAAATAGGTGAGGATGCCGTCCGCCCCGGCCCGCTTGAAGCAGAGCAGGGATTCCATGATGGCCGCCTTTTCCGCCAGCCAGCCGTTCTGGATGGCGGCCCGCAGCATGGCGTATTCCCCGCTCACCTGATAGGCGTAGGTGGGCACGCCAAACTCGTCCTTCACCCGGCGCACCACGTCCAGATAGGGCATGCCCGGCTTGACCATGACCATGTCCGCCCCCTCCTGAAGGTCCAGAGCCACTTCCCGCAGAGCTTCGTCCGAATTGCCCGGGTCCATCTGATAGGTGTACTTGTTGGCCTTGCCCAGATTGGCCGCCGAACCCACCGCGTCCCGGAAGGGACCGTAGAAACAGGAAGCGTACTTGGCCGAATAGGCCAGGATACGGGTGTAGATGAACTGCTTTTCGTCCAGAGCCGCCCGAATGGCGCCGACGCGGCCGTCCATCATGTCCGAGGGGGCAATCACATCCACCCCGGCTTCCGCATTGGTGAGGGACTGCTTGATCAGCACTTCCACGGTTTCGTCATTGAGGACGTAGCCGCTGTCATCAATAAGGCCATCCTGGCCGTGGGTGGTGTAGGGGTCCAGGGCCCCATCCGTGATCACCCCCAGTTCCGGGAATTCCTTTTTCAGGGCTCGCACCGTGCGGGGCACCAGGCCTTCCGGATTGTAGGCTTCCTCCGCATTGAGGCTCTTGCCCGACCCGTCGATCACGGGGAACAGGGCCAGGGCCGGGACGCCCAACTGCACCGCCCGTTCCGCCGTCTTCAACAGCTGGTCAATGCTTTCCCGCTGAATACCGGGCATGGAAGGCACCGCCTCCACCCGATTCTGGCCATCCAGCACAAAGACCGGGTAAATCAGGTCATCTGCGGTCAATACGGATTCCCGCATCAGACGGCGGGAAAAATCGTCCCGGCGCATGCGGCGCATCCGCACTCCGGGATAGGCTCCAAGTTTGTCCAGATATTTCATGAATCACGCTTCCTTTTATGGAAAAAACGGACGGGCGCCCCACGGGCAAAACCCAAGGGCGAAAAATTATTAGCGCCGTCCGGGAACTTTTCCCCCGGCTCCCCCATCTCACCACAAGATGGTTTACACCGTCTCCCGCTTTACCTCCCTGAGCGGGTGCCTTAATCACCTTAAGGCATTTTGCCCCCGGTTACCCCTTTACCGGGGGCTTTTTTATTTTTCCCCCTTGCACCACCGCCCGCTTGCCCCCCGGCGCATGACGGGAATCCCGTTTGGCGCCAGCGGCGCTACGGGCCGAACGAATCGGCCGGGGCGCAGGCGCCGGCTTGGCTTCGGGGATTTCCATACCCAGCCAGCGGGCAATCAGGGCTTCCGCCTCCGCCACCCCCTGCTTTTTCAGGCTGGAAAAAAGCTGCACCGTACACCGCTCTCCCAGGGAAGCCAAGGCCTGGCGCACCTGACGCAGGGCCAGGGTCTGCTCCTGGCGCGTCAGCTTATCCGCCTTGGACAGGAGAATATGGATGGGCTTCCCCGTGGCGCCAAACCAGTCGATCAAATGCTGGTCCAGGTCGGTAAGGGGATGGCGGCTATCCATAATGAGCACCAGGCCCACCAGGGGCGCCCGCTGTTGCAGATAGGGGCCGAGGAGATTTTCCCACTGGCTGCGGATTTCTTCCGGGGCCTTGGCATAGCCATAGCCGGGCAAATCCACCAGATATTTGCCTTCCGCCAGGGTGAAATAATTGAGATTCTGGGTCCGCCCCGGCGTCTTGGAGACAAAGGCCAGCCGAGTCTGATTGGCCAGGGTATTGATAGCCGAAGACTTGCCCGCATTGGAGCGCCCGGCAAAGGCCACCTCGCCCGTGGCGTCATCCGGCACATCCCGTAATTGGGCTACCGTGGTGAAAAATTGCGCTTTCTGAAACAACGCCATGGCGCGGCTCCCTCCCTTTCCTGCCTCGCTCACGAGGTTCAAAGTGTTATAGAATAACAGGATTTGCTAGGTTAATTTCCCTAGCTCCTGGTTTCCCAAGCTCACAGGCCGGCCCGGTGGCCTGATCAGGCTCAAGATTTTTGAATCCTTAGAAGGAGTTGGACATGATTCGTACCACGGCACTGGCGCTCCTGCTCGCCGCCAGTTTCACCGCCTCCGCCGCTGACCCGGTCAAACCCAAAGCCGACCCCGCCAAGGGGCAGCCCATTGCCGCCAGCGTCTGTGTCGCCTGCCACGGCGCCGATGGCAACAGCCCGGTTCCCGTGAACCCCAATCTGGCCGGTCAAATCCCTGACTACATCTACAAGCAACTGACCAACTTCAAGGCCGGTGCGGACGGTAAGCCCCCGGTGCGGAACAACGCCACCATGAACGGCATGGTCGCCGCCCTCTCCGACGACGACATGCGCAACCTGGCCGCCTACTTCTCCCAACAAAAGCTCCATCCGGACGTGGCCAAGGATCCCAAGCTGGTGGCGGAAGGTCAAAAGCTGTGGCGCGGTGGCGATCTGAACCGTGGCATCCCCGCCTGTGCTGGCTGCCACGGCCCCGCCGGTACCGGTCTGCCCGCCATGTTCCCCCGTCTGGCGGGCCAACATCCGGACTACACCACGGCCCAGCTGAAGGCCTTCCGTGCCGGGGACCGGGCCAACGACCCGAGCAAGATGATGCAAACCATTGCCGCCAAACTGAGCGACAAGGACATCCAGGCCCTGTCCGATTACGCTGCTGGCCTGCGTTAAGCTTCACCCTTGCCACAAAAAAGGCGGTCATTGACCGCCTTTTTTTATTGCCGCTTTTCTGGAGGCTTTTTTCTCTGGGGGCGCAGCGCTTCTCTCCTCCCAGGCCCCCATTTTTAGGTGAGCAAAAGGACGACCTATACCCGCCTACTTCCCCTGTGGTTGAAAGCGAATGATGGCCCGGCCGTCCGCCGTTTGCTTAGGTACACCTTTCCAGGCGTGACCAAAGAGAATTTCCACGGTGGCAGGTAGGCGCCCCTCCCGACGCAGGGCCTCATAGCCGGCCCCCACCTGAGCCCACCACTGGCGCCCCCCCAAACCACGGCGATGGCCCGGGGCGGCGCAGGCGTTACCGCCGAAGCGGCATTCCCGTATCAAGGCGGAAAAATCCTCGTAGGTGAGGGTCAGCATTTCCATGTCCATGACCGGATCGGCGAAGCCGGCGGTCACCAGCATGTCGCCCCAATCATGCATGTCCAGGAAGGGCTGGGTATGTACGTCCCCATCCGGGAAGACGGAGCGAAGCTCCTTCAGGGTATCCGGTCCCAGGGTGGAAAACATCAGCAGACCATCCACCGCCAGCACCCGATGCATTTCCGCCAGGGCCGCCCGGGGATCTTCCAGCCAATGGAGCATTTGATTGGACCAGATGAAATCCACCTGGCCGGAGGCCAAGGGCAGAGCCTCGGCCCGACCGCCGATGAGGGCCGTATGGGGACTGGTTTGGCGGCCTAAGAGCCGCCGCAAATAGGAGGGCGCCCGGCAATGGGGCCGAGCCGCCTCCAGCATGGCCGGCGCCCCATCCAGGCCGAGCAACAGGGAAGCCTGGGGAAAACGGGCTTTGAGGTGGGGCAGAAACGCCCCGGCGCCGCAGCCCAGATCCAGGATGGTGCGGGGTTCCAAGCGCAGATAGGAAAGCCGCTCCCCCATGCGCTGCTGCACTTCCTGGTCCAGGAAGCTGGGGAATTCCCCGGCGGCCGCCGCCCGGTCAAAGCGGCGGCGTACTAGGGCACGGCTGGTGGCCGTTGGCATCACGGCAGCGGCAGACGCCGAAGTGTTCAAACCGCTTTCAGGCCAAGCTTGGCAAAGAGGGCATCATCCTGGCCGAATTCCCCATTGGGGGTGGTCAGCAGGGCTTCCCCGTAGAAAATGGAATTGGCCCCCGCCAGGAAGCAAAGGGCCTGCTGTTCTTCGGACATTTGGGCCCGACCGGCGGACAGGCGCACGTAGGAGGCGGGCATGGTGATCCGGGCGGCGGCGATGGTGCGCACGAATTCAATGCCATCCACGGGCTGGGCCTTTTCCATGGGCGTCCCGGCGATGGGCACCAGATTATTGATGGGCACGGATTCGGGGGCCGGATCCAGGTTGGCCAGCTGGGTAATCAGGGCGGCCCGATTACGCCGGCTTTCCCCCATGCCGATGATGCCGCCGGAGCAGATGTGGATGCCCGCGTCCCGCACATGGTGCAGGGTGTCCAGACGATCTTCCTGGGTGTGGCTGCGGATCACCTGGCCGTAAAATTCCTTGTCCGTGTCCAGATTGTGGTTGTAGTAATCCAGCCCGGCGTCCTTCAAGCGGGAGGCCTGCTCTTCCTTCAGCATTCCCAGGGTCACGCAGGTTTCCAGGCCCAGGGCCTTCACGGCGCTGATCATTTCCGCCACCTGGTCCAGATCCTTGTCCTTCGGACTACGCCAGGCGGCCCCCATGCAGAAGCGGGAAGAACCGTTGGCCTTGGCCACCTTGGCCGCTGCCACCACTTCATCCACGCTCATCAGCTTTTCCCGTTCCAGGCCCGTGTCATGCCGGGCGGATTGGGAACAGTAGCCGCAATCCTCGGAACAGCCGCCGGTTTTCACCGACAACAGGGTGGAACGCTGGATGGCGTTGGCGTCGAAATGCTGCCGGTGCACCTGTTGGGCCCGGTAAATCAGGTCCATGAACGGCATTTCATACAGGGCCAGCACCTCGTCCACCGTCCAGACCTTGGCCGGCTGGGCAATGGGGGCAGAGGGGGCGACAGAAGCGGGAGTGACAACAGCATTCATGGCAGAATCCTTACGAAAAACCCTACTGGCTTCCATACTACTCAGTATGGACGGTAATTATGAATAATCGGATATGGGAGGCTAAATGTCAATTTTAGCTCAGATATCTCATAGGCTTAGGGGCTTAGGAGGGGACCTGGTCCAGCTGCTGCTCCCGGGAACCTGCCTGCTGTGCGGCAATACCTCGGCCCAGCCCCTGCTCTGCCAGGGTTGCGAAGCGGATTTGCCCAGTCTGGAGGCCGATCTTTGTCCGGCCTGCGGCCTCCCCTCCCCCGGCGCCCAGATTTGCCTCCATTGCCGCCGCCAGCCTCCGGCCTTTGACGGCGTCACCGCCCTCTGGCCCTACGACTTCCCCGCCGACCGGCTCATTCAGGCTCTGAAATATGGGCACCAACTGGCCGTAGGGGCCTACGTGGCCCAACACCTGGCCGCCCACCTGGAAGGCCAGCAGTGGGACGGGGTACTCGCCGTGCCCCTCCATCCGGACCGGCTGCGTCAGCGGGGATTTAACCAAAGCATGGAAATCGCCCG
Source organism: Rhodocyclaceae bacterium (assembly GCA_041907765.1). GTDB lineage: Bacteria > Pseudomonadota > Gammaproteobacteria > Burkholderiales > Rhodocyclaceae > Azospira. The sequence goes on from JAYRGQ010000015.1 coordinate 26,915, forward strand.
GCCCTTGGCCCGGCGCCTGGGCCTGCCCCTGTTGCGTCAGGTCTGCGAACGCAGCCGGGATACCCAGCCCCAGGCCGCCCTCCCCCATCGGCAGCGGGCGCGAAATATCCGCAATGCCTTTCTCTGCCATGGGGATTTGACCGGCCAGCGCTTGCTGGTGGTGGATGATGTGCTGACCACAGGGGCCACGCTCAACGAACTGGCCTGGGTCCTGAAAATCCATGGGGCGGGAGCGGTCCATGTGGCCGTGGCCTGCCGCACCCTACCCCATCATTAAGGGGAAAATCAGCGGCTGTGCTGTTCCGCGTAATTGGCCAGGTCCCCGGGCAAGCCCATGGCCTTGGCGGTGCCGAAAGCTTTTTTCGCCTCAGCCCCGTTGCCTTCCGCTTCCAGGGCCATGGCCAGACCGAGCCACCAGCGGCCTTCATTGGGGGCAATGGAAAGGGCCGCCCGATACTGGTCCGCCGCCTCATGGTGACGCCCCAGACGCTGGAGGACAGCGGCCGTCAGGGCATGGTATTCCACGCTGGCAGCCCCCTGGGCGCTCAGGCGTTGCAAGGTACGCCAGGCGGCGTCCCCATCTCCCTTTTCCATTTGCAGCCGGGCTAAGGCCAGGCCCCAGGAGAGGCGTTCCGGATTCTGCTTCAAGCCTTCTTCCAGGAGCGCGATCGCCTCCCCAAAGGCCCGCTGGTCCACCAACAGTTTGAGCAGCAACTGGCGGGAGGGGCCGTGGCCCGGGTTGTCTTTCAACACCGTCCGCAGCACATTGGCCGCCTCACTGCCCCGTCCCTGGCTGACCAGCCCGGCGGCACGACGGTACTCCTGGTCGCTGTGTTCCTGGGCACTGCCCCCCGGCAGGCTTTTTTCTATCTTGCCCCGGGCCGCCCCGTCCCCTTGGGCCACGGCTTTGGGCTTTTCGGGAGGCAGAGGTAAGGGGCTGGTTTTCCCGACGGGAGTCGGAAGAGGTTCGCTCTTGCCCCCAGGCAAGGGCTTATCCCCCTCATTACGCTTCTGGGGCGTGCTGGCGGCAGCGGCGGCCTTGGCTGGCTGCTCCTCCGCTGGCCGGCTAGGCGCAGCGGGCTGGGGCGACAGGGTGTCATCCCACTTCAAAATGGGTTCCGCCTCCAGCATGGCGGTGGAGACGGCCGCTGAGGCCGGAGCGGGAACATTGGCGGCAACCGGCGAAGCGGCGGGGGCAACCGGGGGCGCTTTGTCAGCGGGGGCCGCGAGGTGACTCGAAAAGGGTCCCGCCCAGAAGGCCCAAAGGCCTACCCCCACCAGCAAGACCAGGGCGCCACCCAAGGCCCCCCACAGGGCGCCGGACATGCCGCCGGAGGACGGGGGGGGAAGGTCCGGCAAGGGCCGCACCCCGGGGGGCAGACCGCCCCGCTCCTCGGAAGAAGCGTGCCGGGCGTCCAGGTCTTTCAACATCTGATTAATCAGGCTCATGATTCCCTACCACCAGCGGCCGATGGAGCGGGCCCCTTCCGTATCCCGGGCGGCGTCCCGCACATGGTGGCGCAGGGCCTGATGACGGCCTTCCCCGAACACGGACATGAGGGTCTTGTGGCCCAAGATATTGATCAGGCGGGGAATGCCGCCACTGGCCTGGGCCAAGGCCTTGAGAGCCGCCGGAGAAAAGGGATTCTGGCCCAGCAGCCCAGCCACTTTGAGACGGTGGGCCACATAGGCGGCCACCTCGGCCCGTCCCAGGGGCTGAATGCGGTAGTGGAAGGCAATGCGCTGACGCAGCTGGCGCAGACCTTCCTGGGACAATTTTTCATCCAATTCGGGCTGGCCGAACATGACCCATTGGAGCAGCTTGCGCTTCTGGGTTTCCAGGTTGGAGAGGAGGCGCAGGGATTCCAAGCTGGCTTCCGGCATGGCCTGGGCTTCGTCAATGCACACCACGGCGGCCTTGCCCGCCTTGGCAATGTCCAGGAGGCGCTGGTTAAGGGCTTTGAGCAGGTGGTACTGGTCCGCTTCCGGGTCCAGATCCGCCTCCAGTTCCTCCCCCACCGCCAGGAGCAGGGTGCGGGGTTCCAGGTCCGGATTGGGCAGATAGGCCACCTGATACCGGTCCCCCATGGCCTGGAGCAGGCGGCGGCAGAGCAGGGTTTTCCCCGTACCCACTTCCCCGGTGATTTTGATGAAGCCTTCCCCGCTGTTCAGGGCGAAGGCCAGGGTATTCAGGGCCTCCTGGTGGGTGGCGGCGCGAAAGGCAAAGCTGGTATCCGGCGTCAGGCCGAAGGGCAGTTCCCGGAGACCGAAATACTTCAGGTACACCCGGGCACCTCAGGGCTGGCTACGGGGGGGATTCAAATCCTCCAGCCGGCTTTCCGTGGCCTCCAGGTCCCCCTTCCAGTCTTCATCGTCCTGGATCACGGTGGGCTTGATGAGGATCACCAATTCCCGCTTGGACATCAGCTTGGAACGCTGGCCGAAGAGATTTCCCACCACCGGCACGGTGGACATGCCGGGCAGGCCGCTGCGGGTGTCATCCTGTTCCTGACGCATCAAACCGCCAATGGCCACAATATTGCCGTCCCGCACCCGTACGATGCTGTCCGTTTCGCTCACGTCACTGCTGGCCAGGGGCAACTGGTAATTGCCCATGGCCCCCAGGTTGATGGTCCGATTGTCCTGGGTCACCACCGCAATGGAGGGATGGATATGCAGGGTAATCATGGAGTCATCGTCGATCTGGGGCGTCACATCCAGGGAAATACCGGAGAAAAACGGCTGCAAAGTAATGGAGGGGGTGGTCACCGTTCCGCTGCCGGAGGCCGTGGTGGTGCTGCTCACATTGGTGACATAGTAGTCATCCTTCCCCACCTTCAGCACGGCCTTTTGATTGTTGATGGAGGCAATACGGGGGCTGGACAGCACATGGACCGTCCCCTGGGTATCCAGGAAATTGAGGAGAGCAGCGAAATTCCGGGTTTGCAGCGCCAGACCGGAGAAGCCGCCCCCCAAAGAGGTAGCACTGCCCGTCGTGGCCAAAGCCCCCTGGGCCACGGCCACCGTGCCGTTTGCTGTGGTAGCCCCGATGGTGCTACCGGCTGGCCCGAGGGCCGCATTGTTGCCCGCGACGCCGATGGCCACATTGGGGCTATGGCCCATTTTGAAGGAACTCCAATTCACCCCGGCCTGATAGGAGTCACTTAATTGAACGTCCAGAATCTTGGCTTCCAGCATCACCTGGCGTTCAATCACCAGCTGGGTGGCCTTCAGGTATTTTTCAACCTCCCGCATTTCCGTCGGGAAGGCTTTCACCACAATGACCCCGGACAAAGCGTTGAGCACCACGCTACGGCCGTTTTCCGTCCCAACAATAGCTTCCAGCGAGGTCTTCAGATCCGGCCAGAAATCCGCGTCCTGGGTGGTAAATACCCGGGCCGCATCCTGGGCCCGGGTACCCGCCGGGCTGTTCGGATCATTGGTGGTCTGGGTTCCCGTATTGCTCCCGGAGCTGGTCCCGTTGCCCGTGGTGCTCCCCGGCGCCACCACGCTGATGGAGCTGGAAGTCACCCGCACGTCGCTGGTGCCCCGGCGCCGACCGGAAAGGTAATTCACCTTAAACACCCGGGTTTGCAAGGTATTGGGCATAACCGTGATGCGGGTGCCCTTCACCCGGTAATCGTAGCCGTACAAATCCCGCAGGGAATCCAGGGCTTCCTTCAGGGTGACGTTTTTCAGGCTGATGGAAATGGAGCCTTCCACTTCCGGCGGCACCAGCATGCTGTAACGGGTGCCGGACACCAGGGCCATAAACACCTGGGGCGCGGGCGCGTTGCTGACAGAAAGGTCAAAGCGGGATTCGTGCTTGCTGGGGGCCGGCATATCCACCTGGATGGGGGGCAACAGGGCCTGGCTCACCGCGTCCACGGAATCCTTCTTGCCCGCACTGGCAATGGCCCCCTTCATCTCGGACTGGATCTGATCGTAGGTTGCGCCGGGACGCCCGCCCAAATTACTGCAAGCCGCCAGCACCCACGCCAGACCAATTGCCAGATATGCGCTCTTCATCATGCACCGCCCCTATTTTTCTTGCCGTCCTGCCGAATCAGCGGAGACTTGACCGTTTGCTTCGCCACATCGGGCGTCAGATAGAGCACCTGAAGCCCGCTCGGCCCACGCAAGACCACCCGATTTTGGGTGACCCGCACCAGGGTGGCATCCCCCACCTTGTCGCCCTGCATCACGGTCATGCCGTTGATCACCGCCACGGACTTCCGCCCATGGCGATACAAAATGGATTGCAACACCGGCGCCGCCCCGTCCCCTTCCGGGGCACTTTCCCCGCTGGCCACGCTGGCGGGGGGCCGGGTGGGATCCCCCAGACCGTCCTCCGCAAAAGCGGCCCCGGCCCAGAAAACGCCCAGAAAACCCAGCAGTACGGCGGCTTGTCCAAATTCCCGTTTCATAGCTTCAACCACACCTTGTCCAGACTCAGGGTATAGACCCGCAAGGTCAGGACGGTTTTGGGATAGGCATCCACCTTGAAGCTTGCCTGATCCCACAATAAACGCTCCGGCGCCTGTTCCAGCTCGGACAGATAGCCCAAGAGGTCGGCGTAGGAACCCACCAGTTTCAACTCCACCCCATGGCGGTAAATATTGCCCTGATCTTCCCCTTTAGGGGCCTCTGCCGGGGCCGGGCTGCCATTGGCCGCCTTGGCGTCGTCCGCCTTTTTGGGCCGTTGCAGCACGGGCTCGGGGGGCAGGGTCTGCAAGGATAGCAGGCGAATGCCTTTACGCCGGCTGAGGAGATGCTCCAGCAGGGCATCCATGGCTTCCGGCCGCACCAGCGTCCCGTCGTAGCTGTGCAGCTTGGCATCCGCGTCGTTCAATTCCTTTTGCAGACGGGCCATATCTTGCTGATGGGTCTGGGTCAGGGAGGCGGCTTCAGCGGTCAGCGCCTTAATCTGCTGATTCACTGAAGCCAAATCTGCCTGATTCTGGTCCGCCGCGCTCACCTGGGCCTGCACCTTGCGTCCCAGGGGCGTCAACGCCAGCCCATCCCCCAGGGAAAACAGGCAGACCAGCACCACCCCCGCCAGCAGGGCCCGCTCCCGCCGGGTGCGACCCTCGAATTTATCTACCAGGGCTTTCCAATCCAGGGTCACGATTTACCTCCTGCCCCGGGGGCGGGCGCCGCCGGGCTACCGGCGGTACTGCCCTTAGCGTCGCCGCCGGCCGGCGCACCGGCCACGGGCTTCAGCACAAATTCCAGGTAATTGGCCGGAGCGCCCGTCTTAGCCGCCGCGCTGGCATCGCTGCCCGTATCCTTTTTACCGTCCCCGTCCTCGGGAGTACTCACTTCCAGGGCGGAAAACTGAATGTTCTTAAACACCTCTTCCTGCTCCAGGCGCCGGATGTAATCCGCCAGGACCGACTGGTCCGTCATGCGCCCACGGATTTCGATGCCGCTGCCCCCGGCCCCCACGGTAAAACCGGTCAGCCACAGGCCGGACACGGTGCGCTTGGCCAACCCCCGGAAATAGTCGGAGAAGCCCTTGCCCTCTTCCGGGGAGCCCTTGGCCAAGGTGTCGAGAATCTGCTTCCGGTCATCCACCCGACCTTGCAGCTCGTCCCGGGCATGGATCAGCACTGGATTATTGCGGGCGTCCGCCACCTGTTTGGACAAGGTATCCAGAATCGCCCGCTGCTTGGCCAATTCGCCGGCAGAGGTCTGGGCCCGGGCCGTTTCCCGGTGGAGGCGATAGGTTTGTATGCCCATCCAGGCGGAAAGCAGCACCACCAGGGCCACAGCAGCCACCAGGGTATTGCGGGCGGTGAGCCAGTCCTTGACCGGCAGGAGGGCCCGATTACAGAGATTGACCTGTTGGCTCATGACGAAAACGGCCTCAAGGCGGCCCCTACGGCCAACAGGGCGGAGGCCTGCACCTCAGGGCGCAGCAGGTCCGGTTGCAGGGACAAATCCATCACATTGGACAGGGAGAAGTTTTCCACCGGCACGTAGACGCTTTCCGCCAGTTCCTTTTGCAGTTCTTCCACCCCGGGCAAGGGGGCCAGGTACAGCCGGTCAATGGGCAAATGGCTGAACTGGCGGTCAAAGGTATCCAGGGTGCGCTGAATTTCCAACACAATCCGCTCATAAAGCTGGGCCCGGCGCTCCCCATCCGCTTCCCGCAGACTGGCAAGGGAAACCTCGATGCGCCGGGAGGCGTAAAGATCGCCGCCGCCGGAGAAAGTGAGCAAGCCCCCCTCATTGCTGAGGCTGAAAAATGCCACGCCCCGGCCCGGCTTTTCGCACAGGATGGCCAGGTTGCGCTGGGCCATTTCCGGAATATCCACCACGGCCAAGTCCAGCTTGGCCTCGGCAAAGGCCAGCATCAGGGGACGTAAGGCGCTGTTATTGGCGGCCACCGCATAGAGCTGGCCGGGACGGCCCGCGGCTCCGGGAACGGTAAATACATCCAGGGAAGCATCTTCCACCGGGAAGCCCAAGGCGTCTTTGATCTGCCAACGGACCGCCTCTTTCACCTCGTCCGCCGCCACCCCGGCGGGGGCCTCGGTCTGGACCAACTGATAATCCCCGGGCAATAACACGGTGGTGCAGCGGTAAGCGCCGCCCAGGGCTTTGGCCAGACGCAACAAATCCTGGGCCAGCCCATCGCCCCGCTCAAAACTGGCAAAGGTCTCCACTTGGGGCAGGTTGTCGGTGATTTGACGCACCCGAACCACATCTATCCTCCCTGGATAGACATTGACCGCCTGCCACCCTGCCGTACCGCCCGGTTTTTTACCTATAAACGGAAGTCCCATAGGGTTTTCTTCATGTTTTATGGGAGAAGGATAGCATAGCCCCCTAATAACACTCAGGAATTATTTCTCTTTAGTAACGTTCCCGCATATAGATAAAGGGGGCTTTGGAAGACCCGAAACGCAAGCGGGCATTAGGATCTTGGTAATAGGCGGCCGCGTTGCGGCAAGAAGTGGCCGGCCCCCAAAATCCGCGCAACCAGGGCATGCTGGCCGGAGTCACCGTGGTGGAACCCTGGAGCGATGTAACACAGGTATTGAAGCTATCCCCCACATTGCCCAAGTCCAGGGCCACATCCATACTTCCCGATACCCGGGCGCTAGCAGAAGATGGAGTCGTAAAGGCCAGGTAACCTTGCCCCTTGCTAAGTTGCAACTTAGACAGAGAGGAAGACAAAGCGCTGACACCCAGGGTCGTAGCCGCGACGTTGGCCGTCCCTACCGTCGTGCAGTTGTCATCAACATTCGTCTGAAATCCGCCCTCAGTGTAGAAAAGGGCTTGCATGGGCAGGTTCAAGCCCAACAGCTCTGAGCCGTAGGCGCTGAGTAGGCGCAGGACTCCGAAGCGTTCCTTGGTAGCCGGGAAGGCCAGCCGCTCATAGGTTCCATCTCCATCCGTGTCCAGATCCCATACGTCCACCCACGTGCCGTCCTGCGCCTTTTTCTTCGGCGTTACCTTATCCGCATCTTCGGGCGCGACGCCAAGGGTGAATTGATCGTAAGGGCCGTCAGGAGAGGTGCCGCGCGCTAGTTGGACGCAAGCGGAAAAACTACCCACACCGGCAGCAAAACTACCGGAAGGAACACCGCAGCTCCCAACTACCCCCCCATTCACCAGGATACGTCCGGACGGAAAGGTGGTTATTGGAGTCACCAAGTTGGCGCCCCACAGATTCAGACTAGCGGAAGAAACGCTACTCCCCCCGGTAGAAGCGATCCAATTCGCTGCCGTCGCACCACTTAGACGGGCCCAGGAAGTAGAGTTGCTATCCACCTTGCTGGTATCGTAATTCACCGTGGTTGAATCTGCAGAATTTTTGGCAGTGAGAAGAAACGCCAGCTGAATCGGCTCGCCCATATAAGTAAAGCCATCGTGGTTTCTAGAAGCACAGGCCGTTTCCGCACGATTATTTAACGTTGCACTATCAATTTCAAAATGATCCGGCACGAATCGCCCCCACGACGTTTTCTGAGAAGTTGCGAAATAGCAACCTATTTTGTCATTACCATCCGGCTTATTTAGAAAGGCAGCATCGTTAGTAGTATCGGCATAACAATCCTGAGCACCAATCCCCTGATCTACAGCAGTGAAGGTTCTATCAACAATCGCGTAAGGATTAAGCATAAAATAGCCGACCTCGCCGTAGTTACAATTCCCGGTAGCCGTTCCGCTGACTGCGGCAGAAATAGAGCAAGCGAGAGGTGCTGGAGAAACAGACGACTTAACCAACTTCGCATCAAAAGACACGCCATCAAATATTTTTGAGGTGTCCAATACCGGCGCGCCAGAATAGCTGTCGACTGTAACCGAATTAATATCATACGCCTGCACACTCACAGGAAAATTAGCCCCTGCTTTTACCACCGTTGTAGTCGCAACGGTCTGATCTCCACTGGAGAGCCCTGTTGCCGAAAAATTCAAATAAGCTGGACGGACAGAGAATGCGTCGGTAGAACAAGGAAGAGAAGAAGACGGGGTATTGGGGCAAGAATTGGTGGAGGTCTCTACGATTTGAACATGCACCTTTTTATATGCCTTAGATAAGGTAATTTCTGGGGTCTGCCAATACCCCTTTCCACCACTACCCACTCCGTTATCGACGGAGTCCGGCAGGACATTTTGGCGAATGGGATTTGCCAAAATTGGAGCTCCCCCACAGGCTGACGACGAATTGCTATCATCATACAATTGAACACAAACCGTTTTTTTCGAGCCACTGGCCACGTACCCAGATTGAATACCTGTAGCCGGAGATGTCAGCGTTGTATTCAATGCGGCAATCACTAGCCGAAATGGAGAATTAACAAGTTTGGTAAAAATATCTCCCGAAATGGCGTCCATATTTTGCAACGGAGGAGCGTCACTGCCTGGCCAGTAGTAGCTATCAATAGCATTAAAGGATTTAGCCGGAACGCCACTAGCTGGGTATATTTTTAGCGCACAAATACGCAAACCACTTAACTCGTGGATGTTGTAATTATCCCCAGTCGATCCAGTAAAGGAAAGCTTCCAAAAATCCGGCACAGCATTAATCGTCTTAGCTGGGGTCAATGAATAAATATTTCCCACATTAAACAATGACGAATACGCAGCAGGACAGAAATCAGTAGTACACCCAGTAGTATTTATCTGCACATTAGCCGAATGATTATCCGCAGTATAATTTCTCGCATCGACTACAATTTGATAATAAGTGCCCACGGAGTTGTTAATGGCAACCGACTTTGATTTACCTAGAAAAGGATAGCCATTCAGATAATCACCATTAAATGAGCCTCTAGCCGCCACCACACCAGGGAAAAAGCCAGGTCCATCAATACGGCCTTCCTTGGGATTAGAATAATTACCGAACTCGTCAAACCCCACCCCTAGCCATCCCCCGGCGAAGCCATTTATTCCGGTCTTTTGGGCATACCCAAGCGATCCCCCATAAGCGCCGGGATTAGGCGTAACGTGGGAATCGGATAGCACCATCGCCATCCCATCCGCCCCATTACCTCCGTAGGCATATTGACGAAACTCTACAGAAATATAATTACCCGCCGCAGGAAAAACAGCCCCCAAAGTTGCGGAGGTCGCTTCTTTTGTAGCCGCGCTGGTGAGACGCAGCCGGTTATTCGTAAAATTGGGAGCATAGTTATTACTCCCAGAAGAACTCACCGTCCAAGTTGAATTCAAAATAGCTGAGCTAAGTTTGGTACCATTGAAGCTATCGCAATAGCAGGTGACTCCAGCTGGAACGAACGCCGGGGTAGTGCACTGCCCAGTGGGAGGGGAACAGCGATCATAACTACGAGACGCATCCCCCGGATCCGTCAGGGAATTCAGGTCAGAGGAGCATACCCCTACTACCGAACTGGATTTATCAATTACCAGGGCAGTGGACCAGTTACCAGCGGTAACATTGCCATAGACCGTGGTATTGGTACTCAAATTAATAGTGTTATTAGTTGAAATACTTACAGAATTGGTAGGCGTGCCGATGGTGCTACTCCCGACAGAAATAGCGACCCCATTCCCGCCGACGACACTTCCTGATGGTATTGTTGAGCCACTGATATCTATCGTACTTCCTGTAGCTTTGATATTCCCCACGACAGTACTGCCGCTTAATGTAACACCACCATTATTTCCATTTACATCACCATTGATAACAGAAGAGGTCGAGGCAATAACAGCATTACCACTCACCCCCCCCGTAACATTACTTGAGGATAGGCTTACATTGCTATTATTGCCATTGACCCCACCATTGAGAGTTGCGCCATTAGCAGAAACACCGTTACCGCTTACAGCGCCAGAAATAGTACCCCCCGTAATAGATACTTTACCGCTACTATCAGTAACAGCACCGGTCACACTGGTATTTTTTAAAGCAAGGCCATTACCCTGGGCCGTCACATCCCCATAAATTACACTACTCCCAGAGTCATTAGGCTGGTTTGCCGAGAGGGAATTCGCAGGGACCGATAGATCAACATTATTTGTGGGGCCGCCAATAGTGTTATTGCCATCCAGCACCAAAGTACCAGAAGAAACTACAAGCGTAATACTACTGCTTGCAGTGAGAGTATCCCCATTAGCAAGTTCAATACTGCCAGAGCAGGTAATCGTATTCCAGTTGTAATTCCAATACCCATTTATACATTTAGGCTTAACATTATATCTCCATCCAAAAACTATATCGTAATAGTAATTTGTCGCCTCAGCCATCATAGGCAAGCCACTGAGCAAAAAAACAGCCCCCGCCATCAGAAGGCCTCTCCTATTAACAATTTGGGGCTTCCGCCAATTCATTATCCAATTCATAGCGTCACCTCAATTCTTCGCTCAATATAGCCGCTACCGGGATTAGTGGTGTTAGGGCAAGCACTGTTGGCCGGTTGATTACAGGCCACCGCCACAATGGAATAAACCACGGGAGTGGAAGCAGCTGCCGTACAGGTCACCGACACCGTAAATCCGGATAAGGTCGGCGCGGCAGGGGAAAAGGATTGGGGGGCAGTCGTGCATACCTTATTAATGGATTGCTGATAAAGCCCCCATTCAATCCCTGCCTTAGCGGCCTGATAGGCCTGGCTCCCCTGGGCTTCCATCCCCAACCGGGCGTTTTCTCCGGAAAAGAGATTGATCATGGCCGCCGCAATGGCGGCTAAAACCACCAGAATAAACAGGGCGGTGGCGATGGCAAACCCCGCCGGGCGCTTCTGTATTAACAATTTCCTTGGCGTATTCATGGGGTGTTATCCACGTGGATTTCCCGGAACAGGCTAATGCAGTCCCCACCGCCCTGGCCTGCGGAGGAAGACACATTCAGGGTGATACTGAGCAGTCCGGAGCGAGTCGCCCCCGGGTTGCTGGTGTAATTGACCGAGCAGGTAATGTGGTCGGCGATCATGGCGGAGCTCCCCGCACCGACCTGGCCATTGAAGCCGTATTTCCAATAGCGGTTCAGTTGGCCCGCATTTGTCTGGGGGCAGGCGGTATTGGAGGTGGCGGCCGGACAGGTGTAGGCCACCGCTTGCTGGCTGGCGGGCACCACCTGAAAGCGGTTATTGGGGGATGGCAGGGGGGGGCTTTGGGCGGCAAAGGGATTGGCGCTGAGGGTCACCGTATTGCCCGCAATGGCGCTAATGGCTGCCCGATTGGGGCCGTCGCCGTAGGCATTGCCCGGATCGTCCCCGATGTTAAAGACCACGATGGAGTCCCCCACTGCCATGCCCTGGGGCATGGGTCCCACCACATCGAAGGAGGTGGCTTTGGGATCCTTGGGGTCAGTGAAATTCAGGGGATTTCCTGGCTGCTCATCCCACATATCCCGGTAGCGCCCCCCCCCGCTGGTCATGATGAATTCAATGGTATTCACGTTGCCCGCCTGGGTGACCCGCAGGGAATTGGGCAGGGCCAGGTGCACGTCCCGGGACAAACGGCGGAGCGCCGTATCCGCCACCTCGGTCATGTCCGACCGGCGGGAGGCGTCCATATAGGTGACAAAGGGCAGGCGCATGATGGTGGCCACAATAGCCACCAGAATGCCCGTGATCACCATGGACACAATGGCTTCGATGAGGGTGAAGCCCCCCTGGCGGAGGGCCGGTTGGAGCGGTGTAATCATGGCAGGGTCGTGGGGGCGTAGCGGGTCCGGTAGCCTTCCAGGGTGACGCTGGCCGCCCCGTTGGTCACCGTCACCCGAATACGCAGGACGTTCATGGCAGAGGCGTTCGTGGCGGAAGTGGGGGCGGCAGAGGTAATCTGGGCCTCCGTCGGCCCCAGGGCTTCGGGGATCAATTGAATGGTGGCGGAATAGCCGGCCGGACTCGCTCCGGTTCCGGTCAGGTCCGGGATGGGGCTAGCCAAAGTATAAACGCCGTCCTTGGCGGTGGCATCGGTGGCATAGTAGTCCGGCACGTTGTTGAAGGGATTGGTGCTGCTTCCCCGCTGTTCCCCGTTGGCCGGGCCCAGGCCCTGCACCGTGGTGCTGCACCCGGTACCGTCTTTGGTGGCGGAGGTGGCTGTGGCCGCTTGAGCGTCCGCCGGGTCGCAGTAGGTGAAGGGCTGCATTTCCACCTCTTCCAGCAGGGCTTCGGCAATCGCCAGGCACTGCTTCTGCACCAGGGGGTCCGTATTGCTGCGGGTCACGTAATTGATGACGGAGAGTATGCCTAGCAACCCCACGCTGACCACCACAATAAAGACCAGCAACTCGATCAGAGTCATGCCCCGGGCCTGGGACGGCAAGCGCCCCCGGGAACAGAGGCTACTGGACGGAGCCATGGACATAGCCACTCTCCCTTTCCACGGTGACACTCCAGGCGTCGGCCCCATTGATCTTATACGTATTGGCACTGGTGCTGCCCAGTAATTCCCCGTCTCCGTCCGCCGGACGCCCCAGGGGATCAAATTGGAGGCTGGCGGGGCCAGTGAGGGTCACCCCGGCGCCGGGGCAAACCTGATTGGTGACATTGGCCGCGCAATGGCTGTCCACCACGGGCAGGGCCACCCCCGCCCCATTGTCACCGCAGGCGGAGCAGCTGGTCCCGGTATCAAAGGGCAGTTTTTTGTCCTCCCGCAGCACGGCCAGACTATCGTCCTGCAATTGGACGCAAACACAACGGCGGGAGGAAATAGCCAGCTGGTGGGCAAACTGGAGGGTGGAGCGAACCCGGTCGTAATAGCCCCGATCTTCCACGGACAGCATGCTCAGCTTGGGGCCGATGACGGCGGCCAAGATGCCGACGATGACAATGGTGGTAATCAACTCCACCAGGGTAAATCCCCGGCTGGGGGCCTGGACCGGCGTGCCCCCGGACCGCCCCCCAAGCCTGGCGGTGCGGCGACGGCTCCCTTTCCCGACGATGCAAGCAAGCACTGCGCGCACTCCCTTTTTAGCCTTCCCCTGGCGGGAAGTATAACGGAACCACTCCTGCCCCATTCCTTTGCCTAGGGCTGGCAGACCTTCACATCCGGAGCTTTCTGCCCCTCCGCCTTGGCTAGCGCCTTGGCCAAGGCCGCCAGGGCTTCTTCGGCCCCGGATTTTTTCTCCTTATCCGCCTGGGTTTTGCTGCCCCGGGCCGCCAGGGCTAGATAGCGACAAGCTTCCGCCGTCTTGCCCCGAGCCAGCAGGGTATTGCCCAACAGCCGCTGGGTGACCGGTTCCCCGGGCAGCACTTCCAGGGCAGTCCGCAGCTTGGCTTCCGCCCCGGCTCCGTTACCCGCCAGGCCTAGGGCAATGCCTTGAAGATTCAGGCAGGTGCCCTTGAGGGGCGGTGGCACGGACGCTTTTCCCCCCAGGGCCAACACCTGGTCACAACGTTGGGAGGCAGCGCTCAGATCATTACGGCCCAGCTCCATGGCGATCATCTTGGCCAGGACGGGGAAATTGCCCGGATGTTGCCGGGAGAACTCCGCCAAGCTGGCCTCCCCTTCCTTGCCCTTCCCCAGCTGGAGAAAGCCCATGGCCCGGTTAATGGCCACATAGCCCGAGTCCGGGTTATCCAGCTGGGCCCAGGTCCACAGGGTCAAATCCCGCTGCCACAGGGGAGCCGTGACGCTCACCGTGTAGGCCGCCCCCATGAGCCACAGACCCACCACCAGCAGCTTGGCGTAGGTCAAGGCCTGGCGCCGGGCTGCCGTCACGGCGGCCACGGGGGCATCGGCCCAGGTCGCCACCGCCAGGGCAAAAAAGACGGCAGGCAGCATGAGGAAACGATCCTGATAGAAGCTATCCGCAATGGTCATGGGGCGCAGATTGATCACCGGCACCACAGCCACCAGGGCCAGCAGGGAGTAGCCCCCAATCCGTCCCCAGGCGCCGTTCCGAGTCACGCCCCCCAGCAGCACCCAGGGCAAGACCAGGGCGCCGATCAGGGCCCCCAGGGCCCAGCGGTCATGGGCCGCCACGGGCAGCAGGGCGCTATGTACCGGGGACACGGAAGCAAAGGGAAACACCATGGTGCGGCAGTAGGCCATGAGGGACTTGCCCACCAGCAGCCCATGCTGCCAAGGCGTGCCCGCCCCCTGGGGAATCTGGCGCACCGGATGGAGCAGATAGCCCAGGACGCCGTAGCGAATTGCCAGATAGGCACAGCCGGTCAGCACCAGCCCCAGCCAGAGCCGCCATTGGGGCAGCAAACTCCGTTGCAGGGCCGCCCCCAGGGACAGTCCCTCCCGACGCTGATCCAGGAACACCAAGCCGCCCATGAGCAGGGGGAAGGGCGCCACGGATTCCTTGCAGAACGCAGCGAGGAAAAAGCCCAGGCAGAGGGCCAGCACGGGAAGCCAGCGCCCCCGGGTCAGGCGCCAGCCCCAGAGACCGAGCAGCAGGAAGAAGGTGGCCATCAAATCGAAGCGGCCGGAGATCCAGGCCACCGCTTCCACCAGGGCCGGGTGGAGGCCGAAAAATAGGGCGCCCAGGATGGAGGCCAGCAGGGAAGCGCCGCTGCGCCGGATAAAGTCGAAGAGCAGGGCCGTGCTGGCCAGATGGAGCACCAGATTGGTGACGTGGGGAATGGCCGGATTCAGCCCGCCCCAGACCACCTCGGGGAAAAAGCTGGCCAGGGCCAGGGGCCGGTAATAGTCCGCCGACAGCACCAGGGGCGCCCCCAGGGTGGGCCAGAAATGGCTGAAGCTACGGAAGGTGTTGCCCTTGAGGAAGAAGGTGTAGTCATCCCAGACGTAGCCGTAGCTCCACACGCCCCAGTAGGAAAACAACACCATGAGCAGGCAAAGGCCCAGGCCCAACACCACCCGGTGCCGGGCCACAAAGGGATTTTCAAGAATGGACGACATGGCAGGCAACCGTTCAAATAGCAGGCGCGCCAGCGCCGGGCACCAGATGCACCAGGGCGCTCCCCGGCTCGCCGGCAGCCTGGAAGCGGCGGATGGCGGCCCGTAGGGCGGCGGCGCTGGTCCCGTCCACGGCATAGAGGGACACCACGCTGGAAGCCGGGGTAATCCGGGGCGGGGGCAGAAGCAGGACCCCCACCTTGATCCAGGAGGCAGGCCGCCGGGGGAACCAGGCATCGTAAATGAAGGCATAGCGCACCCCGTGGGCGGCCATGAGCTGGCCCATCCAAGCCCCATCCCGGGCGCTGCGGCGATAATTCAAGGCTTCCCGGGAACCCAGGCCCCACAGATCCAGCACGTATTGGCCCGAGTTATAGGCCATCCAGCCCAGGTCATTCACCGCCACCGGGGCCTTCAGGTAGTCCCGGTTCAACAGGCTCATCTGGTATTGCTGGTCATGGATATTGCGGGCGGCGGCGGGGGTCAGCATGGTGCAGATGCGCAGCACGGGGAAGAACCCGAGGAGCACCGCGACCATGAGCACCGCCCAGACGGCCCGGACCTTAGGCAGCGCATCCGTTTCCAGAAGCCGGCACACCATGAGAAAACCATAGGCCAGGAAAAATACTTCGTAACGGCCAAACCAGCCATAGCGTCCGGCGGCCAGGTACAGCAAGGAAGGGCCAAGGAGGAGGAAGAAAACCTCCTCGGCCCGGCGCCGCATCAACAACCACACCATGGCCCCCAGCAACAGACACCAGTAGGGCCACAGGGCAAACAGATTAGCCAGGGCATTGAGCCCCATGCGCCCCAGGGGATGGCCCTGGCCCAGCACGGACTTCACCATGATGGAGGCAGGCAGATAGTCCAGGCCCAGGGCCAGCAAAAAGAGGGAAAAAGCCCCTAGCAGGGCGCCAGAAGCCACCAGGGAAGCGCCCGCCGCCTTGCGCTGCCCGCGCCAGAAGGCGTAAGCCAGGAGGGGAAAAGCAATGGCGGCATCCTCATAGCGCACCAGGGGCAACAACAGGGCCAGCCAGTAGAAGAGGGGGGGCGGCTGATCCCGGTCCCACAACGTTACCAGCCAGACCACTAGCAGCACCTGAAGGGAATGCTCCAGGCCGGTAAAAACCAGTCCGTAAATATTCAGGAGATAAAGCAGGGCCAAGCTCAGGATGGCGCTCCACCCCCATTTCCAGAAGCGGGAGAAATAGGAGAAAAGCAACAGGGCCGTGGCGCCGCAAGCCAGGGCGTTGATCACCAAGGGCAGCCAGTCGAAATGGGGCAGCCGGGCCCAAGGCGCCAGCAGAAACGGCCACAGGATGCTGGAAGAAGGCGCATCCGCCTCCCCTGGATTGAGTCCGTAATGGCCCAGATTCAACTGTTTCGCCAGGGCCAGATGGATATAGGGATCGTCCAGGGTATAAAACATTCCCCCGCACCGGGCATAGATCAGCCAACCCAGCCAGAGCAGCGGCAGGGACAGCGCGACCGCCCAGCCCAGGGAAATTTTGGAGAATGGGGATTGAGAGCGAAACATGGGCAGAAACCCGGTCCCTTTCTGGGAAATTCAAATCCAACCCGGCCAACAAAAAACGGCCCCAAGGGCCGCTTTTTGTTGGTTCGGAAATGCCCTAGCAACCAGTAGTATTCAAGGTATAAGTAGGCAGACCACCAGCAGCGGTAGCAGCCTTGTAGCCGATATTGCAGTTATCCCGTGCAGTGCCGCCCGTTGCGTACGAAATAACACTATTTGTTCCGTCAACCTTAAAACTCCCCGCATCTAGTTGGGCGGCTTTAACCAGTTCGTTAACGTCCGCAGCGTAACCATAAACGGTATTCACCGAAGTCGCGGCATCAATCGCTACGGTAGAAGTAGCGGCACTCGTTGCGCCAGCTAGAGCAGCCTTGCCATACACCATACTGTTCGCTCCCTGGAGCGCCCCTTGAGCCCCCCTAACCACGGCGACCCGGGCATCTTGGCCGAAGTCAATGAACTTGGGCAGGGCCGTGGCGGCCAGAATCCCCAGAATCACAATCACCACGATCAATTCGATCAGGGTGAAGCCCGCTTCTTTGTATTTCATCTTTTTCTCCTAAAACAAAACCAAAAATTCAAACGCACGAATTAGATACAAGGCGACGTGTCGGTCGGCAGGGTCACCACCGGGGCCACTACCACATTGTTCGCTATCGTGGCAGCTTTATAGGTGAACTTGCACTTGGTACTGTCTGTCGCCCCGGGCACAGCAATGGTCAGGGTATCCGCGGTGGAGGAAATCAAGTAATCCACCCCGGTGCCTACGGAAGCCCCTCCCGCCACACCGGCAGCCGCCAGAATCCCAGCGGAATCGGCAGTAGGATACTGGGCGACACCGGTCACGCTAGTCCCTTCCATGTTGATGGAAATGGTGGTGGTGGCATCTGCCGGACACGCAGCACCGGAAGTCGTACCCGCCTGGGTCAGGCAGGTGGCGTGATAAAGGCTGGACGCCGCCCGCACCGCCGCCACGGCGCCTTGCAGCTTGGCGTAGCGGGCCTGCTCTTGCAGGTTCACAAAGCGGGGCAGGGCCACCGCCGCCAGAATCCCCAGGATGATGATTACCACCACCAATTCGATCAGGGTAAAACCCTGTTGCTTGTTCCGTTTCATGCTGTCACTCCCTTTTTATTCCGTGTGCTCGATTCCATCAGCGGCGATGTACTCGCTTCAACCAGGCGCAGTCGCAATCCCCCGCGATGCCAATGCCGTTAAAGCCCCGTCTGGCTGAGCCCCCCGAATCATATAGAACTATTTGGAACTCTACGACATTCCTTTTGTCCCCGTCCATGAAAAAGTTGTCGTGAAATCGGGGTAAATAGACGATTTTTAAATTTTTAACATCAAAAAACCAACTTCCCGGCGCCCCCGTTCCCGGGCCCAGCCAGGCGCCCCCGTAGCCGGGCACCCGTTCCTGAAGGTGGAGAAAGGGATTCTCCCCGGCCAGACGCACCACGCTCCCCTCCCCTTCCCCCACCATCCGGGCAGCCGCCGCCGCCCACAGGCCCGCTTGCAGGGAGTCCAGGGCGGAAGACACCGCCGCCCGCTCCGCCGCCGCCTGCACATCCCGCAGGCGCACCATGAAGGCCACGGACAGGATGCCGATCAGGGCTATGACCAACATCAGCTCAAGGAGGGTAAATCCCCGGGCCCGGGCCTCACCCCTGCCGTCTCCATTCCGAACGACAGGAGCAAGAAGCAGATCAGTGTTTGCCAAGGGCCACCCGACCCAGATCCCAGATGGGCAGGAAAATGCCCAGGGCCAGAATAAGCACCAGCACCCCCAGGCAGACGATAAGAATGGGCTCGATCTGCTGGGAAAGGTTTTTCAGGTCGTATTCCACTTCCCGCTGATACATTTCCGCCACTTCCTGCATCATGTCGTCCAGGGCCCCGGATTCTTCCCCCACGGCCACCATCTGCAAGACCACCGGGGTAAATACCTTGGCATTGGCCGCCGTGCGCAGCACCGATTCCCCCCGTTCGATCCCCTCCCGCATTTTTTCGATTTTGTCCGCCACATAGACGTTATCCACGGTCTGGGCCACGGTGCTCATGGCCTGGATCACGGGCACACCGCTGCGGGTAGCCAGGGCAAAGCTGCGGGCAAAGCGGGCCAGGGTGGCGCGCAGGATAATGTTCCCGGCAATGGGAAAGGACAGTTTCCATTTATCCCAGCCGTAGTGGCCCGTGGGGGTGCGAATCCAGGAGCGGAAGGCGAACCCGGCCCCGATCGCCCCCACCAGAATGAATAGACCATTGCTGCGGACAAAATCGGAAAAGCCGATGAGTATCCGGGTCATGAGGGGCAGTTGGGCATGGAAGCCCTTGAACACCGTGGCGAAGGCCGGAATAACCCAGACATTGACCACCGCCAGGGCAATGATCATGGCGGTGACCACAAAAATGGGATAGCGCAGGGCGGATTTCACCTGATTGCGCATGAATTGCTCAAATTCCAGGTGATAGAAGAGGCGCAGAAACACCTCTTCCAGGCGCCCGGTCATCTCCCCCACCCGAATCATGGCTAGGTAGAAGGGGGCGAATACTTCCGGATGGCGGGCCAGGGAAGCGGCCAGTTCCCGCCCCGAGTCCAGGCTTTCCCGCACATCCTGCAATACCTTGCGCAGGGCCTGACTGCTGGAGGATTCCTGCAAGCCCGCCAGGGCCCGCATAATGGGCACCCCGGCTTTGAGCAGGGCGTGGATCTGGCGGCTGAAAAGGAGAATGTCCTCGTGGCGCACCTTTTCCTTGAAAAAGGGCAAACCGCTCAGCGCCGAACCACCGGCAGCCCGCTTTTCCCCGCCCCGGGTGGGTTTGATTTCCAGGGGCCGCAACCCCTGGCCGAAGAGATTGTCGGCGGCCGCCGCCGAGGTGGTAGCTTCCACCACCCCGGTGACCAGCACCCCTTGGGGATTCCGGCAGCGATAGGCGAAGAGGGCCATGGCTTAGCCTTCTTCCTCGGTCTGGCTGGCCACCCGCATGGCTTCTTCCACCGTGGTGCGTCCCAGGGTGGCCAGGCGCACCGCGTCGCTACGCAGGGTCTGGCCAGACATTTGCCGCCGTCCGGCCTGCATGAACAGGGCCGGTTCCCCCTGATTCACCGCTTCCACCATTTCGTTGGTCATTTCCAGCATTTCCCAGATGCCGGTCCGGCTCTGGTAGCCCGTGTTGCTGCAATGGGGACAGCCCTTGCCTTTGACGAAGTGGTATTGATCCACCCGGTCCCCCAGCTCATAGCGCAACCATTCCCGCTCATGGGCTTCCAGTTCATGGGGCGCCCGACAGGATTCGCAGACCACCCGCACCAGCCGCTGGGCCAGCACCAGATGGAGGGAAAGAGCCACCATGTAGCGAGGCACCCCCATATCCAGGAGGCGGATGGGGGTGGATAGGGCGTCGTTGGTGTGCAGGGTGGACAGCACCAAGTGGCCCGTCATGGAAGCCCGCATGCCGATTTCCGCCGTCTGCTGGTCCCGCATTTCCCCCACCAGAATAATGTCCGGATCCTGGCGCAGGGCGGTGCGCAGCACCCGCTCGAAGGACAGGTCGATTTTTTCATGGACCTGAACCTGGTTAATGCCCGGCAAACGATATTCCACCGGGTCTTCCACGGTAATGATCTTTTTTTCCGTGGTATTCAACTCGGACAGGGCGGCATAGAGGGTGGTGGTTTTACCGCTCCCCGTGGGGCCGGTCACCAGCACAATGCCGCTGGGCCGGTGAATGGCGTTGCGCAGCCGGTTGAGAATATGGTCCGGCATATTCATGTGATCCAGGCCCAGAATGCCGCCGGATTGGCTGAGCAGCCGCATCACCACCGATTCCCCATACTGGGTCGGCATGGTGGAAATCCGCACGTCCACCGGGTTGTTGCGCACCTTGATGACAAAGCGGCCGTCCTGGGGCAGGCGTTTTTCCGAAATATCCAGGCCAGACATGAGCTTCAGGCGCAGGGCCACGGCGGTGGCAATTTTCGGGTCCGCATCGGTCTGGATGTGGAGAATGCCGTCAATACGGAAACGGATGCGCAGGGAGCTTTCCTGGGGCTCGATGTGAATATCCGAGGCCCGGGTGCGCATGGCTTCTTCAAACACGGTCTGGAGCAGCTTCACCACCGGGGCGTCTTCCGCCCCCGGGGTGAGGCCCAGCAATTCCCCGAATTCGATGGGGGCATCCCCCAACTCCGCCTTCAGCTCCTTGGCCAGGCCGGAGATTTCTTCCGTGCGCCGATAGATGCGGTCGATGGTAGCCAGCAGGTCCGTTTCCGTCACCACCGCCAGTTCGATGCCCCGCCGCACGATCCGGGTAATTTCGTCGTAGGCCAGGAGATCCGTGGGATCCACCAGCCCCACCAGCAAGGTGTCGCCCCGATCTTCCAGGGGAATGGCGCGGAAGCGCCGGGCCTGGGCTTCCGGCAACAGCTTGGTGAGCGCCCCGGCCGGGGTATAGGTGTGCAGATCCACATAGGGAATGCGGAGCTGGCGGGCCAGGGCCTGGGAAATCTGCTCTTCGCTGACAAAGCCGCTATCAACGAAAATGCGCCCCAGTTTGCGACCGCTCCGTTTCTGCTCTTCCAGGGCCGATTTCAGCTGCTCATCGCTGAGCAGGCCCTGCTGAATCAGCAAATCTCCCAAACGGATTTTTTCCGGCCGCGCCATAACAACTCCAATTCACCTTAAAATAGTGGCGTAATTTTATGAACTATAGCGCCTTTTTAATTTCTAAAGCTACTTTGTCTAGCCCATGATCGCCATCGTTCTTTATTGCCCGGAGATTCCCCCCAACACGGGCAACATTATCCGGCTCTGCGCCAATACGGGCTGTGAATTACATCTCATTGAACCCCTGGGCTTCGCCCTGGATGACAAGCACATGCGCCGGGCCGGGCTGGACTACCATGAGTACGCCAGCATGAAGCTCCATCCGTCCTGGGAAGCCTGCCGGGAAGCCCTGGCCGGGCGCCGTTTTTTCGCCATCACCACCAAGGGCACCCAGCGCCACGACCAGCCCCGTTTCACGGACCAGGACGTATTTCTCTTCGGCCAGGAAACCCGGGGGCTCCCCCCGGAAATCATGGCCCAGTTTCCCGAGGAGCAACGGCTGCGGCTACCCATGCGGCCGGGGCAGCGCAGCATGAATTTATCCAATGCGGCGGCCGTCATGGCCTTTACCGCCTGGGGCCAGCTGGGCTACCCGGGCGGCGTCTGAAGGACGCCTTGGCCCCTTACAACCCTTCCAGTTTGGGGTCCCGGGCCAGGAGCTGTTCCACCGCCAGGGCCGCCGACAGTCCCCGGTGCAGCACCCCATCCACGGCCTGGGTGATGGGCATGTCGATGCCCAGGCGAGTGGCCAACCCAGCCACTTCCCGGGCCGTATTCACCCCTTCCGCCACATGGCCCAGTTCCGCCAGGATTTGCTCCAGGGTCTTACCCTGGCCCAAAGCCAGGCCCACCCGGCGGTTGCGGGACAAATCCCCGGTACAGGTGAGAATCAAATCCCCCATACCGGCCAGCCCCATCAGAGTTTCCCGGCGCCCCCCCATGGCCAGGCCCAGGCGGGCAATTTCCGCCAGCCCCCGGGTAATGAGGGCGGCCCGGGCATTGAGTCCCAGGCCCAGACCGTCCGCAATGCCGGTGGCGATGGCCAGGACGTTTTTCACCGCCCCGCCGATTTCCACCCCCACCACGTCGTCGTTGGCGTAGAGCCGCAGCCGGGGGGAATGGAGGCTCAGCACCGCACGTTTGGCAAAGGCCAGATCGGTGGAAGCCAGGGTCACCGCCGTGGGCATGCCCCGGGCCACCTCATCCGCAAAACTGGGGCCGGAAAGGGCGCCACAACAGCGTTCCGCCCCCAGCACCTGGGCCACCACCTGGTGGGGCAGGAGGGCGGTGCCCGCCTCCAAACCCTTACAGGCCCAGAGCAGGGGCGCCTGGGAAAGGGGCGCCAGGCGGCTCAGGGTGGGCCGCAGCCCGGCCGTGGGCGTAGCCACCAGCACCAGGTCGGCCCCCGCCACGGCGGCTTCGAAATCGTCCCCCACCTGAAGGCTGTCCGGTAGGGCCACCCCGGGCAGATAGCGCTCGTTGCGCCGGGTCCGGGCCATTTCGGCCACCTGATCGGTTTCCCGGCTCCACAGCCGGACCCCATGGGCCGGCGCGAAGGCAATGGCCAGGGCCGTGCCCCAGGCGCCGGCCCCCAGTACCGCAAGATTCATGATGTTTTTGCTTTTTCTGACAAAAGACAAAGGGCGGTCAACCCTGACCGCCCACCGGTTTCAGACCCCACGCCCCCGTGGTTGCTAGAGACCCCAGACCTGATTATCCCGCACATAGCCACTGGTTCCGTCCCGGTGCTTGACCTGGGCCCAGCCCGGCGGCCCCACCTGAACCAGTTCCAGGGCCACGCCCTTGGCCGCGCTAAACGCTACCGGAGCATTGGCATCGGCGGACTGGCGGACCTGGGCGGTATCGGCCGTTACTTGCACCGTGCGCCGTTCCGCCAATTCGTTTTTGGCGATCCAGGAGAGGCCGCCCTCCCGATCCCGTACCTTGACCCAGGCTTCCAGGCTGACCACCACTTCCACCGGGGTGTAGCGGCGGATCAGGTAGAGCTTTTTGGCTTTCGACGAGGGGGCATCGTAAAGGATGGCGGCCTCGCCGGTGGCCGGTTCCACGGAGCGGAAATCCGCCGCCCAGGAGGCGGCGGCCCACAGTCCGCCCAACCCCAGGAGCAACAGGCGGCGCCAGGACAGGTACGGAACCATGGTCATTCTCCTTGGCCGAGGCTTACTGAATGGGCACTTCCCGGTCACCGGCGGCCTCTTGTTCTTCGGCCTTGCGGGACAGGTAAAGGGCTTCGAAATTGACCGGTTGGAGCACCACTGGGGCAAAGCCCGCATGGGCCACACAGGTGGAAACCACTTCCCGGGCATAGGGGAAGAGCACGTTGGGGGCGGCAATGGCCAACAGGGGCTCCATGTTTTCTTCCGGCACGTTGAGGATGCGGAACACCCCGCCCTGCCCCACTTCCGCCAGGAAAACGGTCTTGTCATCCAGCTTGGCGGTCACGGTCACGGTCAGCACCACGTCGTAGAGACCGTCGCCCAGCCCCTTGCCTTCGCTGCGCAGTTGCACGTCCAGTTCCGGGGTTTCCCGTTGCAGGAAGATTTCCGGAGCATGGGGCACTTCCACGGACAAATCTTTCACGTACAACTTTTCAATGGCAAAAACGGGGCTGTTGTCTTCTTGGCTCATGGAGAACTTTCCAAATCAGTTTGGTTAAAAATCAATCGTTTTGCAGCAGGGGCAGCAATTCCCCGGCCCGGTCCAGGGCATAGAGGTCATCGCAGCCGCCCACATGGGTGTCGCCGATAAAAATCTGGGGCACGGTACGACGGCCGGTGCGGCTCATCATCTGCTCCCGCAGCTCGGGCTCCAGATCCACCCGCACTTTTTCAATGTCGGTCACGCCCCGAGCCCGCAGCAACTGCTCGGCCCGCACGCAATAGGGACAAACGCCGGTGGAATACATCAACACCCGCTTCATGGTTCAAGCCTTTTTCCGGGTCAGGGGCAAATTGGCTTCGCTCCAGCGGCCCATGCCCCCATCCAGGTTTTTCACCTGGGTAAAACCGGCTTTGGCCAGCTGGTTGCAGGCCGTGGCGGAACGCATGCCGGAGGCACACACCACCACAATGGGGCGATCCTTATATTGGGCCAGTTCGCTGATCCGTTCCCCCAGCTTGGCTAAGGGCACGTTCTTGGCTTCCGGAATATGCCCGCCGGCGAATTCGGCCGGGTCCCGCACATCCAGCACCAAAGCGTCTTCCCGGTTAATCAACAGGGTCGCATCCACCACCGAAATGGCGGGACCGCCGGGACGACGCAGCAGGGAGGCCAGAAAAGCGCCGCCGCTCACCACCACCAGGCCGACGAGAAAAATATTTTGCTTAATGAATTCCAAAACCAGCTCCATGCATAGAAAAAAAGAGGGTCAGAACCAACCCGGGCAGCGCCCGCCGGTTTAATTTCCGTCCCGGCGGCAGAAAACTTCCCGCATCATCACAATCAGTTGCAGGGTGCGGGCATCCCCCACCCGGTAGAACACCCGGTTGGCGTCCTTGCGGGTCAGCAACACCCCCTTTTCCCGAAGAATGGCCAGATGCTGAGAAATATTGCTTTGGGAGGTCCCCACCGCATCCACGATCTCCTGGACGCAGACTTCCCCGTCCCCCACCACACAAAGAATTTTCAGCCGCAGGGGATGGGCGATGGCCTTCAGGGCACGGGCCGCCTGCTCGATCTGCTCTTGCTTGTCGATAAATTGATTGAGTGATTCCACTAAGGACCGCCTTCTTAACCCAAGTTACGAAACCCGTTCCCCCTGGCGTCGGCTTGGGTGAACCGTCCCGCCCCCCAGGGAGCGGAAAAAACATTATAAAATACTCCGCTAGTCTAGCCTAAGACGGGCTTGAGGAGGGTTTTCCGACCCCGTTGCGGCGGCCCCGCCCCCTCATTCCGCCAGGCCCGCCCTCCGGTCGTCATCCCCAGCCCCCAAGTCTCCCCACTTTCCCCCTGCCCCATCCCAGGCCCTTCGGGCCTCCTCTTTCCCCCGCCCGCCCCATGGCCGGAGCCGCCTGGCCGCCTACTGCCTGATGCTGGTCTGGGGGCTGTGGGCCGTCCAGCCCGCCCTGGCCGCCAAGGACAAGGAACGGAGCCATAAGGACAAGGACCCGGCCCCGGAAAAAACCGCCATCCGCAGCGCCCAGAAGCAGATGAACCAGAAACAGGGGGATTTGCAGGACCTGCGGGGCAAGCTCACCCATTTGCGCAAGGAAGTGGCCACCACGGAAAAGACCCGTTCCGATGTGGCCGACCAGTTGCAGGACGTGGAGCGGAATATTTCCTCCGCCACCCGGGAACTGCGGGATCTGGCAGATCAGCGCAATGCCTTGCAGGACAAGCTGCACAGCCTAGCCGACCAGTCCAGGGTGCTGTCCGGCACCCTGGACACCCAGCAGAACCAGCTCCAGAAGCTGGTGGTCCGCCAATACACCCGGGGGGACACGGATTCCCTGCGTCTGCTCTTAAATGGCAACGATCCCAACCAGATCGCCCGGGACATGTATTACCTCTCCGCCGTGGCCAAGGCCCGCAGCGCCCTGATGCAACAGTTGGGGGAATCCCTCAAGCAGAAACAGGCCCTGGCAGAGGAAACCAAGCGCCAGGAAGGGGAGCTGGCCCGGGTGGAAGCTAAACAAAAAGAGGAACAGGCCCGGCTGGAAAGCCTGAAGCAGCAACGCCAAGCCACCCTGGCCCAGCTTTCCGACCGGATTGCGGATCGGCGCAAGCAGATCACCTCCCTACAACAGGACGAAAAGCACCTCTCCGACCTGGTGGCCAATCTGTCCAAGTCCATCGCCGAAGCCCAGGCCCGGGAAAAAGCCAGGGAGGAAGCGGCCGCCAAGGCTCGGGCCAAGGCCGAAGCCGCTGCCCGGGCAAAAGCGGAGGCGGAGGCCAAGGCGGCGGCCCGTGCCCAGGCCCTGGCCCGGGAAAAAGCAGCCAAGGCGGGCAAACCCCTACCGCCTCCCAAGCCCATTCCCCGTCCGGCGCCCCCTCCCCGAGAACCGGAGCTGCAAAACGAAAAAATTCCGGAAGCCGTTCCCAGCGGCGCCTTTGCCCGGCTCAAGGGCAGCCTGCACCTGCCGGTGCGGGGCGCGGTGAGCAACCGCTTCGGCAGCAAGCGGGGCGAAGGCGGTTCCTGGAAAGGGGTCTTTGTCCGAGCTGGCGCCGGCAGCGAGGTACGGGCCGTGGCCGGGGGCCGGGTGGCCTTTGCGGACTGGATGCGGGGCTTTGGTAACCTGCTCATCATCGACCACGGGGATGGGTACATGACCATCTACGGCAACAACGAATCCCTCTACAAAAAGGCCGGGGATACGGTGAAGGGCGGGGATGTGATCGGGGCCGTCGGCAGCAGCGGTGGCAACGGGGAATCCGGTTTATACTTTGAACTTCGCCGTCAAGGACAACCGCTCGACCCATTGCAGTGGGTGGGCTTGAAGTAGGAGAGCAGGACAGATGGGTAAGCAGTTGAAAACGGTGGGTCTGGTCAGCGTCGGCTTTGTCGCCGGCGTCCTTTTGAGCCTGCAAATTTCCGCCATGGCGGAAAAGGAAAATCGGGCGGGCCTGCCCGTGGAAGAGCTGCGGACCTTCGCGGAAGTCTTCAATGCCATTAAACAGGGCTATGTGGAGCCGGTGGAGGACAAGAAGCTCATCACCAACGCCATTTCCGGCATGCTCTCCAACCTGGACCCCCACTCTTCCTATCTGGATGCGGATTCCTACAAGGAACTCCAGGTCGGCACCCAGGGCGAATTCGGCGGTCTGGGCATTGAAGTGGGCATGGAAGACGGCTTCGTCAAGGTGGTCTCCCCCATCGAAGACACCCCCGCCTACCGGGCCGGGCTCAAGGCCGGGGACCTGATCGTCAAGCTGGACGACACGCCGGTGAAGGGCCTTACCCTGTCCGACGCGGTGAAGCGGATGCGGGGCAAGCCCAAGACCCCCATTACCCTGACCGTGGTGCGCAAGGGTGAACAAAAGCCCCTGGTCATTACCCTGACCCGGGAAGTGATCAAGGTGCAGAGCGTCAAGTCCAAGCTCCTGGATGGGGCCTACGGCTATGTGCGGGTCACCCAGTTCCAGGAAAACACCGGGCCTTCCCTGGTGAAGCACCTCAATGATCTCTACAAGCAGGCCAAGCTGAAGGGCCTGATTCTGGATTTGCGCAACGACCCGGGCGGCCTCCTGAACGGTGCCGTGGGCGTGGCGGGCGCTTTCCTGCCCCCCAAGGCCCTGGTGGTCTCCACCAACGGCCGCCTGGCGGATTCCAAGCACGAATTCCGGGCCGTCACCGAGGATTACGCCCGCAGCGCCAAGGAAGACTACCTGCAAGGCCTGAATCCGGAAGTGAAGAAGGTGCCCATGGTGGTGCTGGTGAACGGGGGCTCCGCCTCCGCCTCGGAAATCGTCGCCGGCGCTCTGCAAGATCACAAGCGGGCGGTGGTCATGGGCACCCAAACCTTCGGCAAGGGGTCCGTGCAAACCGTGCTACCCCTGCCCAACAACACGGCCATCAAGCTCACCACGGCCCGCTACTACACCCCCTCGGGCCGCTCCATCCAGGCCAAGGGCATTGTGCCGGACATCGAAGTGGAAGAATCCGCCAACGGGGGCAACGGCCGGGATCACCTGCTGCGGGAAGCGGATCTGGAACACCACCTGAACAACGACAAGGATGGGGGCGCCAACAAGGATCCGGCCCTGAAACCGAATAAAGACGCCAAGGACAACGGTAAGACCAAGGGCAAGTCCAAGGAAGAGGACGACAAGCTGGACATGCAGCCCCCGGTGGAACCGGCCTCCAAGGACGATTATCAGGTGAATCAGGCAGTCAATCTTCTCAAGGGACTGCAGATCATGCAGAATCGCCAGTAGCTTTTCTTGCCAGGAGGTGGGACATGCAGCGCACCATGGACATCCCCGGGGGGGCGCCCCGAGACACCCAGAAGCGCCGGGAAATTCTTTTTTCCCGTTTCCCACCGGGCCAGGTTCCTGAGGCCCGGACCCTGCTGGAGGGCCTGCCCGCCCTCCAGGTGGCGGATCATCGGGACCGGCCCGCTTTGAGCGTGGCCTACCGGCTGGAAAACTACACCTTACAGGGACTGGAAGCCGGGCTTACGGACCAGGGCTTCCACCTGGACAACACCCTCCTGACCAAGCTACGCCGGGCTTTGATCTACTACGTGGAAGAAACCCAGTTGCACAACCTGGGTGCCCCCAGCAAGCCCCTGAAAGACAACAGTCAGGACACCGCCTACGTGCGGGCCTGGGACCGGGAGCTCCACGGCGACCGGGACGACACCCCGGAAGAGTGGCGCCACTACCGCTGACCTATTCCCCTTCTCCCTCTACTTCCGGGCCGGTTTTACCGGCCCGCTGTTTTCCCCATGGACGATCAGCAACTTCTCCACTACAGCCGCCATATTCTTCTGGAACCCATCGGTATCGAAGGCCAGGAGCGCCTGCTCCAATCCCGGGTATTGATCGTGGGGGCCGGCGGCCTGGGTTCCCCCGCCGCCCTTTACCTGGCGGCCGCCGGGGTGGGACATCTGGTACTGGCGGACGGGGATACGGTGGATTACACCAATCTGCAACGGCAGATTCTCCACAGCCCGGACACGGTGGGCATGGCCAAGGCCCTCTCCGGGGAACGGCGGCTGCACCAGCTCAACCCGGAGTGCCGGGTGGAGGCCCTGACCCGGCGCCTGGAAGGGGCGGATTTGGAAGCCCAGGTGGCCCTGGCGGACGTGGTGCTGGATTGCTGCGACAATTTCCCCACCCGCCACGCGGTCAATCGGGCCTGCGTGGCCCAGAAAAAGCCCCTGGTATCCGGCGCCGCCGTGCGCTTCGACGGCCAGATCAGCGTTTTCGACCAGCGCCAGAACGACGCCCCCTGCTATCACTGTCTGTTCCCCGAAGGGGAGGATGTGGAAGAACTGCGCTGCGCCGTAACCGGGGTCTTCGCTCCCCTCACCGGCATTATTGGCGCCATGCAGGCCGCCGAAGCCCTCAAACTCCTGGTGCCCTGCGGCACCCCCTTGAGCGGCCGCCTCCTGTTGCTGGACGCCCTGACCATGGAATGGCGCAGCATCCGCTTGGCCAAGGACCCGGATTGCCCGGTCTGCGGGCAGCATTAGTCCCGATCGGACCCCTTCTGACCGGGCCCGTTCTCTTTAGGTAGGCAACCCCAGCCCCCGGCCATCCCGGCCCGGGGACCACCCACTCCCATCGCTTTTCAGGCCCGCCGAGCCAGGATGCGGAGATCCGTACCCACCTGACGCAGGTCGTGGAAACGCCAGCGGGGCGCCGCTTCCAGGCTTGCCAAATCGGGCCAATCCAGCAGTCCCCGGCCGCCCCCGCCGATCAGGCTAGGCGCCAGATACCAGAGCAGTTCATCCGCCAGGCCCTGGGCGATCAGGGACCCGTGCAGCCTGGCGCCCCCCTCCCCATGGACCTCGTTTAAGCCCCGGCGCCCCAGCTCCGCCATCAGACCGGGCAAATCCACCCGGCCATCGGCCCCTGGCAACACCAGCACTTCCGCCCCCTGATCCAGCAAGGGCCGAGCTCTGGCCCCGTCCTCACAGGCGGTCACCACCAGGGTACCGCCCCCTTGGAGCACCCGGGCATTCCCCGGAGTCACCAAGCGGCTATCCACCACCACCCGCAGGGGCTGGCGCCCCGTGTCCACGCCCCGCACCGTGAGTTGGGGATCGTCCGCCAACACGGTGCCGCTGCCGGTGAGTATGGCGCAGGCCCGGGCCCGCCAGCGGTGGCCATCCTGGCGCGCCGCCGGGCCGGTGATCCACTGGCTGGCCCCGTTGGCCAGGGCCGTGCGGCCGTCCAGGCTGGCCGCCCCCTTAAGGCGCAGCCAGGGGCGGCCCCGGGTCATGCGGGCAATAAAGCCGATATTCAGCTCCCGGGCTTCCTCCGCCAGCAGACCCGCAGCGGTGGCAATGCCCGCCGCCCCGATGCGGGCCAGGCCCTGGCCGGAAACCAGGGGATTGGGGTCTTCCATGGCCGCCACCACCCGGGCCACGCCCGCCTGAATCAAGGCATCGGCACAGGGAGGGGTGCGGCCGAAATGGCTACAGGGTTCCAGAGTCACATAGGCGGTGGCGCCCCGGGCTGCGGCGCCTGCCGCCCCCAGGGCATGGACCTCCGCATGGGGGCCGCCGGCTTTTTGATGCCAGCCTTCGCCGACGATCTGGCCATCCTTGACCAGGACGCAACCGACCCGGGGATTAGGAGAAGTGGAAAAAAGGCCTTGGGCAGCCAGGCGCAGGGCCCGCGCCATATAGCGGTGATCCTGGGCGTCGAACATGGGAGGGAGAGAAATCAGGCGTCGCGGGAACGACGGGGGGGCTTGGGGGATACCGGGCTACGGGGGGTGACTTCCCGCACCGCGTGGGAAAACTCGTCCACGTCTTCAAAATTACGATAGACGGAGGCGAACCGGACGTAGGCGATCTTGTCCAGCTTCTTCAATTCCCGCATGACCATTTCTCCCAGCTTTTCCGAGGGCATTTCCCGTTCCCCCAAAGCCAGCAGTTTTTCTTCAATGCGGGCAATGGCCCCTTCCACGCTTTCCGTGGAAACGGGCCGCTTGCGCAGGGCCAACCAGAGGCTGGCGGCCAGCTTTTCCCGGCTGAAATCCACCCGGGAACCGTTTTTCTTGACCACCTGGGGCAGGCGGATTTCCGCCCGTTCGTAGGTGGTAAAGCGCTTTTCGCAGGAGAGGCAGCGGCGGCGACGGCGCACGATGTCGCCGTCGTCGTTGATGCGGGTATCGACGACGGTGGTGTCAGGAGCGTTGCAGAAAGGACACTTCATCCGTCGCCGATTCCCTTTAGGCCCCGTAGACCGGGAACTTGGCGCAGAGGGCAGACACCTTGGCCCGCACTTCCGCCAGCTTGGCTTCGTCTTCCGGAGCGTCCAGCACGTCGGCCACCAGATGGGCCACCTGTTCCGCTTCCAGCTCGGTGAAGCCCCGGGTGGTCATGGCCGGGGAGCCGATCCGGATACCGGAGGTAACAAAGGGCTTTTCCGGGTCGTTGGGGATGGCGTTCTTGTTCACCGTGATGTGGGCCTTGCCCAGGGCGGCTTCTGCCAGCTTGCCGGTGATTTTCTTGGCCCGCAGATCCACCAGGAAAACGTGGGATTCGGTCCGGCCGGAAACAATGCGCAGGCCCCGTTCTTCCCCCAGCACCCGGGCCATCACCCGGGCGTTGGCCAGCACCTGTTCCTGATACACCTTGAATTCGGGGGACAGGGCTTCCTTGAAGGCCACGGCCTTGGCGGCGATGACGTGCATCAGGGGACCGCCTTGCAGGCCCGGGAAAATGGCGGAATTAATGGCTTTTTCGTGCTCCGCCTTCATCAGGATGACGCCGCCCCGGGGACCGCGCAGGGTCTTGTGGGTGGTGGTGGTCACCACATCGGCGTGGGGCACCGGGTTGGGGTAGCAGCCAGCGGCCACCAGACCGGCGTAGTGGGCCATGTCCACCCAGAGGATGGCGCCCACTTCCTTGGCGATTTTGGCGAAACGTTCGAAATCGATGCGCAGGGAATAGGCGGAGGCACCGGCCACGATAATCTTGGGCTTGTGTTCCTTGGCCAGGGCTTCCAGCTTGTCGTAATCGATTTCTTCCTTGGCGTTGAGGCCGTAGGAAACGGCGTGGAACCACTTGCCGGACATGTTCAGGGCCATGCCGTGGGTCAAGTGGCCGCCTTCGGCCAGGCTCATGCCCAGGATGGTGTCACCGGGCTTGGCAAAGGCCATAAGCACGGCCTGATTGGCCTGGGAGCCGGAATTGGGCTGCACATTGGCGGCTTCGGCGCCAAAGATTTTCTTCACCCGGTCGATGGCCAGTTGTTCGGCCACGTCCACGTATTCGCAACCGCCGTAATAGCGCTTGCCGGGATAACCTTCCGCGTATTTGTTGGTCAGCTGGGAGCCTTGGGCTTCCATCACCGCCTTGGAAACATAGTTTTCGGAGGCGATCAGCTCGATGTGATCCTCTTGGCGACGGTTTTCGTTTTCGATCGCCTGCCAGAGTTCGGAATCCACTTTTGCCAGGGTTTGTTGCGCGGAAAACATCGGGGGAGCCTTTCAAGCCATTGAAAAGGGGGGAAATTGTATCATGTCAATCCCCCCCGCAGAAAACCTCGTGCCCCTTTTTGGGGAAAACCCTTAGGCCTGCTCCCTCCCGCCCCCGAAGCCGGGGCTCGTTGCCCCAGGCCCCGCCGTCTCAGGCGTTGGCCAATTCGTCCAGGCTGCCGGGGGTCAGGTGGGCCGTGCAGGCCCAGGCTTCCACCACCCAGCCCGTCCCTTCCCGGCGCACCCAGTTGAAGCCCGCGTTGGGAATTTGGAAATCCCGGGGCGCTTCCAGGGGCAGGGCGCGCAGGTAGCGGTTGAGAATGTCCAATACCCCGCCGTGGGTCACCAGCACCACCAGTTCCCCGGGATGGGCCTGGGCCAGGGTTTCCAGAGCCGGGGCCACCCGGGCCCGCATCTGCACCAGGCTTTCCCCGCCCCCGGGCACCCCGTAGGCCGGGTCCCGGGTCTCGAAAGCCCGATAGGCGTCCGGATGCTGGGCCCGGGCCTGGTCGTAGGTCAGGCCTTCGAAAATGCCGTAACGCCGTTCCCGGAACTGGGGTGCCAGCACCGGGGCCAGGCCCAGGCAGGCGCCAATGCGTTCGGCGGTGCTGCGGGCCCGGGTCAAATCGCTGCTGTAGAGGGCGGCCACCGGCTGCCCCGCCAGGGCCCGCCCGGCCAGGGTGGCCTGGGCCAGGCCGGTTTCGCTCAGGCCAATGTCGGTCTGGCCCTGGATACGCCGTTCCGCATTCCAGGGGGTTTCCCCGTGGCGGACCAGACAGAAGCGGGTGGCCGCCCCCATCCTCAGGCCCCAGCCACGGTCATGCGCTCGATGAGCACGGACCCGGACTGCTTGGAGCCCCGCACCACCACGTCGTTACCGATGGCGCCGATGTTGAGGAACATGTCCTTGAGATTGCCGGCGATGGTGATTTCTTCCACCGGATGGACGATTTCCCCGTTTTCGATCCAGTAACCCGCCGCCCCCCGGGAATAGTCCCCGTTCACGTAATTCACCCCCTGGCCCAGCAGTTCGGTCACCAGCAGGCCCCGCTTCAGGCCCCGGATCAGGCCGTTCAGGTCTTCCTGACCCGGTTTCAGGATCAGGTTGTGGCAGCCCCCGGCGTTGCCCGTGGTGGTCATGCCCAATTTGCGGGCGGTGTAGACGCTGAGGAAATAGCCGTTCAACACCCCGTCCGTCACCACTTCCCGGGAACGGGTGGCCACCCCGTCGTTATCGAAGGGGCCGGAGGCCAGGCCCTTGGGCAGATCGGGCCGTTCGCTGATCTGCACCAGGGGAGAAAACACCTTCTTGCCCAGGCTATCCACCAGGAAACTGGCCTTGCGGTACAGGCTGCCGCCGCTGGCCCCATAGACGAAATTACCCAGCAGGGCGCAGGCCACGGGCGCCTCGAAAATCACCGGCACCTGGCAGGTTTTCACCTTGCGCGCCCCCAGCCGGGACAGGGCCCGCCGGGCGGCGTAATCCCCAATGCTTTCGGGGGCGGGGAAATCCGCCGGGTCCCGATGGGTGGAATACCAGTCGTCCCGCTGCATGGCGGCGTTTTTGCCCGCTTCCCCCGCAATCACGGAACAGGCGATGTAGTGCCGGGAGGTGGGATAGCCGCCCCGGAAGCCCAGGCTGTTGGCCGTGGCGAACTGGCCTTCCTGTAAGGACAGGGAAGCCCCTTCGGAATTTTTCACCAGGGGACTCACGGCAAAGGCCGCCCCTTCGCAGCGCCGGGCCAGGTCGATGGCCCCTTCCACCGGAATGTCCCAGGGGAAATAAAGGCCCGGGTCCTGCCAATCCTTGGCCAGCCATTCGGCTTCGGGCAGACCGGCGCAGGGGTCCTCCGCCGTGTAACGGGCGATGTCCAGGGCGGCGGCCACCGTCTGTTTAACCGCCAGGGGGGAAAAATCGCTGGTGGAGGCGTAGCCCTTGCGCTGGCCCAAATAGACCGTAATGCCCAGGCCCTTGTCCCGGTTGTATTCAATGGTTTCCACTTCCCCCTGGCGCACGGTCACGGACTGGCCGAAGCCTTCCGACACATCCGCTTCGCAGGCCGACGCCCCGCCCTTACGGGCCAGACGGACCGCGTCGTCGGCCAGATTCTGCAAATCGGCCAAAGGCAGGGAAAAACGGCTGGAAACCGGGACCGGTGCGGCTTTTTTGGCGGAAGGGGAACGGGAGGAACGGACTTTGGCCATGGGGACTGCCAGCAGTGAGGGGTGGAAAGCCGCTATCATAGCAGTTTGACGGCAGCCGCCGCCCCTTCCACCCTGTCTTTCCCTAGCCGATTCCATGGATAAGCCCTCTCCCGACGACCAAGCCCTGCCCCCCAGTAAAACCCAGCGCAAACGCGCCATGGAAGATTTGCAGGAACTGGGGGAAACCCTGGTGGCCCTGCCCCTGGACCGGCTCAAGCGCCTGCTGGAAAAGCAGAGCCTGCCCGACATTCTCCGAGACGCCCTGCTGGAGGCCTACCGCATCACCAGCCATGGGGCCCGCAAGCGCCACCTGCAATACATTGGCCGGCTTATGCGGGAAGTGGATCCGGAGCCCCTGCGCCTGGCCCTGGACGTGGTAAACGGTGCCTCCGTGGCGGAAAACGCCCGGCTGCATCGCCTGGAACACCTGCGGGAAACCCTGCTGGAAGACGAGCAGACCCTGAACCACATCGCCACCACCTACCCGGGGGCCGATCTGACCCATCTGCGCCAGCTGCGCCGCAACGCCATTAAGGAAAAGGAACAGAACAAGCCGCCCCGCAATTACCGGGCCCTGTTCCAAGCCCTCAAGGAACTGGATGACCAGAGCCTGGCCCAGCCAGACGGGGAGGAAGGCTAATGTCCCAAGAAACCCTGCGGGTTGGACTGGTCTCCATCAGCGACCGGGCCGCCACCGGCGTCTATGAAGACAAGGGCCTGCCAGCCCTGGAAGCCTGGCTGGATCAGGCGGTGCTCAATCCCATGGAACGGGAACGGCGCCTCATCCCGGACGATCAGGCGGGCATCGAAGCCACCTTGAAGGAACTGGTGGATGAACGGGGCTGCCATCTGGTGCTGACCACCGGGGGCACGGGCCCGGCGCCCCGGGACGTGACCCCGGAAGCCACCCTAGCGGTGGCGGACAAGGTCATGCCCGGTTTCGGGGAACAGATGCGCCAGATCGGCCTGTGCTTTGTCCCCACCGCCCTCCTCTCCCGCCAGGTGGGGGTGATCCGGGGTCAGGCCCTGATCCTCAATCTGCCGGGCCAGCCCAAGTCCATTCAGGAAACCCTGGAAGGCTTGCCGGCCCGGGACGGGCAAAAGGCCGTGCCGGGAATTTTCGCCGCCGTGCCCTATTGCCTGGATTTGATTGGCGGTCCCTACGTGGAAACCCGGGAAACGGTGGTGGCAGCCTTCCGCCCCAAATCCGCCCGGCGTCCCGCCGCCTGAGCCCGACCCGGCTCCCCAAAGGTCTCCCGGGGGAGCGAAAGGGCCGGAAGCCCCGGCCCCGCCGCCCCCTAACCGGCGGCGCTCAGGGGCGGGGCCGGGCGGTAATGGGCGATTTCGTAATCCTGCCCGGCTTCCGCCAATTCCACCGGGGTCAGCAGCCCCCCGCCGTTGCCCGGTAATTCCAGGGCTTCCCGGGGGTCAAAGGTGGCCCGGGGCAGCACCAACCGCACCACCCCCGGTTCCCCGTCTTCCAGGCGCAGCCCGGGCACCCCGCCGGACAGGGCGTAGGAGGCGGCCATCCGGGGCCGCAGGCTCAGGCACTGGGCCTGACGGCCCACGGTGCGGATGCCCACCTGAATCAGATCGTCCCGTTCCTTCACATAGCGGCGCACCACGCCAATCACCCAGTTGTCGCCGCCGTCCGGGCGCATGGCCAGGAGGGCGCCGACCCGCAGCCAGTCCCCATGGCTACCCGTCACCGTGGCGCCGAAGCCGCCCCGGCTCACATCTTCCACAATCCAGCTTTCTGCCGCCGCCGGGTCCAGGCCAGGGAATTGCAAGGCCTGGCGGGCCCCGTCCAGGCCATGGACCACGGTCATGCGGCTTTTTACCCGATGCCGGGGATGGTGGCGCTGGGGCGGAATGGGCTGCCAGCACTGTTGCAGATGGCGCAGGACACCCAGCACCAGGGGCAGGGGATATTGGCCGCCCAGGTTGAGTTCCCCCGGCAGCCGGCCCTGTTCCACTTCCCGGGTCAGGGCATTGAGCCGCTCCACGGCCCGGCCGGGGGCGAGAAAATGGAGGGTGGGGCTGGGATCAGGCTCCATCACCAGACGCATGGGGGCCAGGCCCTGGGCCGGGTCCACCCAATAAACGCTATCCGGCCCGGACTGGCGGGAAAAGTTGAAGCCCCCGTAGAAGTGGTTGATGAGGCGCTTGGCCAGCTCGATTTCCACGGGCAGCAGACAGTCCATGGAGGAGGCGTAGCACATCAGCACCTTGACGTATTCCCCCCCGGGGGAAGTCAAACCATGGGAGGCGGGATAAAGGCCCACCGCCTTGTCCCCCAGCCCGGCCCCTTCCGCCGCCAGAAACAGGCGCCCCAGGCGCTGCCACAGTTCCCCGTCGATGGGGCCGTAGCGGAACAGCTGCCACTTGCAATAGACCCCCAGGGCGCCGATGGCCCGGCTGAGGAGCAGGGGCAGCTCGCCTTTCAGGTTATCCGCCGCCCGCTTTTCACCCCCCGTTTCCTGGCCCTCGTAGCGGTCCAGGCAGGTTTCGTAATTTTTCGCCAGGTTGGACCAGAAACCGGCGCACACCGCCCACAGGCGCTTTTCCTCGGTGCGGGAAAGGCGGGGGGAAAGGAGGTAGTCCCGAGTCAGGCGGCGCAGATGGGGCTGGGCCGCCTCGTCCAGGGCCCGCACCACGGCAAATAGCTTGTCGCAGCGGAAGTCGGTGGCCAGGGGCAGGGACTCCAGCCAACCATTAATTTCATCCACCGCCCGAAAGGTGTTGTCCAGGGGCAATTCGGCAATGGTGCGTTGCAATTCCTTGGGATCGGCCAGGGGATGATCGGGCTTGGGGGAAAAGAGGTCGAGAATCACGGCGGAAGACCCTTGCAAAGGGGCTGTCAGGCAGCCAGGGGATGGGCGAAAGTATAACCGGGAATTCCGTTGGGATGGGGACCGGACCCCGCCCTTGCTCCCCCGCGAGCCCGGGCTACCCGGGGGAGGGAAGGCCGGGGATAGGCTACAATAAGCCGTTTCCAATCTCTTGGGATTCCCGCCCATGCAGCAGTATCTGGACCTCATGCGCCATGTGCTGGACCACGGTCAGGTGAAAGCCGACCGGACCGGTACCGGCACCCGCTCCGTTTTTGGCTGGCAGATGCGTTTCGACCTGGACCAGGGCTTTCCCGTGGTCACCACCAAGAAACTCCACCTGCGCTCCATCATCCATGAGCTGCTGTGGTTTCTCCAGGGGGACACCAATATTGCCTACCTGAAGGCCAATGGGGTTTCCATCTGGGACGAATGGGCGGATGCCCAGGGCGAACTGGGGCCGGTGTACGGCAAGCAATGGCGGCGCTGGGAATGCGCCGACGGCCGGGTGATTGACCAGGTGGCCCAGCTGGTGGAAAACCTGAAAAAGAATCCGGATTCCCGCCGTCACATCGTCTCCGCCTGGAATCCGGGGGACGTGGACGCTATGGCCCTGCCCCCCTGCCACTGCCTGTTCCAGTTCTACGTGGCCCCGGCCCCGGCAGGGGCGGCGGATGGCCGTCCCCGGCTGAGTTGCCAGCTCTACCAGCGCAGCGCGGACATTTTCCTCGGGGTGCCGTTCAATATCGCCTCCTACGCCCTACTCACCCTCATGGTGGCCCAGGTCTGCGGCTACCGGCCCGGGGATTTCGTCCATACCCTGGGGGACGCCCACCTCTACAGCAACCACCTGGACCAGGCCCGGCTCCAGCTGTCCCGCAGCCCCCGGCCCCTGCCCACCATGCGTATCAATCCGGAGGTAGGGGATTTGTTCGCCTTCCGCTTCGAGGATTTCCAGCTGGAAGGCTACGACCCCCACCCCCATATCGCCGCCCCGGTGGCGGTCTGATCCCACCCCATGCCCATGGACATTACCCACAGCCCGGAATGGCAGGCCCTGCTGGCCCACCGGGAACAGGTCAAACACCGCCATCTGCGGGACTTTTTCGCCGCCGATCCGGAGCGTTTCAGCCATCTGGCCCTGCGCCACAACGACTTTCTCGCCGACTTCTCCAAGCAGCGGGTGAGTCAGGAAACCGTGGCGCTCCTGGTCGCCCTGGCCCGGGCCGCCGCAGTGGAAAGCTGGCGGGACCGGCTATTCGCCGGGGAGGCCATTAACTTCAGCGAACACCGGGCCGTGCTGCACCCGGCCCTGCGCTTTCTCGGGCCCGGCCCCTTCCCTTCGGCGGCGGCCAATGTAATGCCCCAGGTGCGCCAGGTGCGCCAGCACATGCGGGACTTTTCCGAACGGGTGCGCAGCGGCCTGTGGCGGGGCTTTTCCGGGGAAGCCATCCGCAATGTGGTGAACCTGGGCATCGGCGGCTCGGACCTGGGGCCGAAAATGGCCGCCAAGGCCCTGTCCGCCTATGAGCATCCCGGCCTCCACGTCCATTTCGTGTCCAACCTGGACGGGGCTCAGCTGGCCCCCCTGCTGGAAACCCTGGATCCCCGTTCCACCCTGTTTATCGTCGCCAGCAAAACCTTCACCACCCAGGAAACCCTGCGCAACGCCCAGACCGCCCGGGAATGGCTGCTCGCCTCCGCCGGGGAGGAAAACCGGGAAACGGTGATCGCCCGCCATTTCGTCGGGGTAACGGCGGCCACCGATGAGGCCAGCCGCTTCGGCATTCCCCCGGAAAATGTGTTCGCCATGTGGGACTGGGTGGGGGGCCGCTATTCCCTGTGGTCCGCCGTGGGCCTGGCCCTAGTGCTGACCATCGGCATGACCCAGTTCGAGCGCCTGCTCACCGGCGCCCAGGCCATGGATAAGCATTTTCTAGAAACGCCCCTGGAGCGGAATCTGCCCGTCTTGATGGGCCTCCTGGGCATCTGGAACACCAATTTCCTCGGCGCCGAAACCCTGGCCATCCTGCCCTACAACGAGTCCCTGCGCGCCCTGCCCGCCTATCTGCAACAGCTGGAAATGGAGAGCAACGGCAAGACCATTTCCCGCACCGGCAGCCCCCTGGGCTGCCAGCCCAACCCCATTGTCTGGGGGGAAATCGGCATTAACGGCCAGCACGCCTTTTTCCAGCTGCTGCACCAGGGGGGCTGGCTGATTCCCAGCGATTTCATCATTTCCGCCACCAGCGACTATCCCCTGCCCGGCCATAACGGCCCCCTGCTGGCCAATTGCCTGGCCCAGAGTGCCGCCCTGGCCTTTGGCCGCACGGAAGGGGAAGCCCGGGCCGATCTGGAAGGGGAAGGCCGCCAGGAAGCGGAAATCCAGGCCCTGCTGCCCTACAAGGTGTTTGCCGGCAACCAGCCCTCCACCACCCTGGTCCTGCCTCGCCTGGACCCCTACCACCTGGGCCTGCTCCTGGCCCTCTACGAGCACAAGGTGTTCGTGCAGGGGGTGGTGTGGGGCATCAATTCCTTCGACCAGTGGGGCGTGGAGCTGGGGAAAAAGCTGGCCCGCCGCCTCCAGCCCGCCCTGGAAGGCCAACCGGACGACTCCCTGGACGCTTCCACCCAGGGCCTGATCGCTTACTGCCGCCGCTACGGCCAGCTCTGAGCCAGCCCTAGCCCCCTATCCATCGGCCCCTTCGGACCTTACCCGCCCCATGACCTCCGCCCCTACCACGCCTCCCCTGGCCCTCATCGCCGCCGTCGGCGCCAACCGGGCCATCGGTCTCAACAACCGCCTGCTCTGGTCCCTGCCGGAGGACATGGCCCATTTCAAGGCTCTGACCCAGGGGCGCACCGTGCTCATGGGGCGCAAGACCTGGGAATCCCTGCCGCCCCGCTTCCGCCCCCTACCGGGGCGCCGCAATATCGTCATTAGCCGCAACCCGGATTACCAGGCCCCCGGGGCCGAACTGGCCCACTCCCTGGAAGCCGCCCTGGCCCTGGCGGCCCATCCCCAGGGGGAACAGGCCGCCAACGCGGCCAACGCCCCAGAGGTTTTCGTCATCGGCGGCGCCCAGCTTTACGGGGAAGCCCTGGCCCTAGCCCAGCGCCTCTACCTCACCGAGGTGGCGGACAGCCCGGCGGCGGACGCTTTTTTCCCCCCGGTGGATGCCGCCCTATGGCCCGAAACGGACCGGGAGACCCACCGCACGGAAGCCGGACTGGTCTACGCCTTCGTCACCCGGGAACGGGCTTAAGGCCTCTTTCCGGCCAAAGAAAAGGGCGCCCCCAGGCGCCCTTTTTTCATGGAGAGTCCGACCAGACTCAGCGTTGCCGCACGCAATCCACGAAATAGTGGGTTTCCCCTTCGATATCCGTCTGCACCAGACCATGGATGTCGGTCTCGAAGCCGGGGAATTTATCGTTAAATTCCCGGGCGAATTTCAGGTACTGGACAATGGTCTGGTTAAAACGCTCCCCAGGAATCAGCAGGGGAATGCCGGGAGGATAGGGGGTGAGCAGCACGGAGGTGATGCGCCCTTCCAGCTCGTCGATGGGCACCCTGTCGATTTCCCGGTGGGCCATTTTGGCGAAGGCGTCCGCCGGGCGCATGGCGGGCACCATGTCGGACAGGTACATTTCCGTGGTCAGGCGGGCCACGTCGTTTTCCTTATAGACGTGGTGAATCTGGCGGCACAAATCCCGCAGCCCCACCCGCTCGTAGCGGGGATGCTTGGCGACAAATTCGGGCAGCACCTTCCACAGGGGATGGTTTTTGTCGTAATCGTCCTTGAACTGTTGCAGCTCGGTCACCAGGGTATTCCAGCGGCCCTTGGTAATGCCGATGGTGAACATGATGAAGAAGGAATAAAGCCCGGTCTTCTCCACAATCACCCCGTGTTCCGCCAGGTACTTGGTGACAATGGCTGCGGGAATGCCCCGTTCGGCGAATTCCCCGTCCACATCCAGCCCCGGGGTAATGATGGTGGCCTTGATGGGGTCCAGCATGTTGAAACCTTCGGCCAGATCGCCGAAACCGTGCCACCGGTCCCCGGCCCGCAGCATCCAGTCTTCCCGGTCCCCCATGCCTTCCGCCGCCAGGTAATCCGGGCCCCACACCTTGAACCACCAGTCGGCACCCCATTCCTCGTCCACCTTGCGCATGGCTCGGCGGAAATCCAAAGCTTCGGCGATGGATTCTTCCACCAGGGCCGTGCCCCCTGGCTCTTCCATCATGGCCGCCGCCACGTCGCAGCTGGCGATAATGGCGTACTGGGGCGAGGTGGAGGTGTGCATCAGGAAGGCTTCGTTAAAGCTGTGCCGGTCCAGTTTGCGGGTCTTGGAGTCCTGCACCAGGATCTGGGAGGCCTGGGACAGGCCCGCCAGCAACTTGTGGGTGGACTGGGTGGAAAAGACCATGGATTCCTTGCAGCGGGGCCGGTCCTTACCGATGGCGTGCATGCCCTTGTAGAAATCGTGGAAGGTGGCGTGGGGCAGCCAGGCTTCATCGAAGTGGAGGGTGTCGATTTTGCCGTCCAGTTCGGACTTAATGGCTTCCACGTTATAGATCACCCCGTCGTAGGTGGACTGGGTAATGGTCAGCACCCGGGGCTTGCCCTTGGCTTCCTTGGCGAAGGGGTGGGCGGCAATCTTTTTCTGGATGTTTTCCCACTTGAACTCGGACTTGGGAATGGGCCCGATGATGCCGTAGTTGTTCCGGGTGGGCATGAGGAACACGGGAATGGCCCCGGTCATCATGATGGCGTGAAGAATGGACTTATGGCAGTTGCGGTCCACCAGCACAATGTCCCCCGGCGCCACGGTGGAGTGCCAGACGATTTTGTTGGAGGTGGAAGTGCCGTTGGTGACGAAATACAGGTGATCGGCGTTGAAAATCCGCGCCGCATTGCGTTCCGACGCCGCCACCGGGCCGGTGTGGTCCAGGAGCTGGCCCAGTTCCTCCACCGCGTTGCAAACGTCGGCGCGCAGCATGTTTTCCCCGAAAAACTGGTGGAACATCTGGCCCACCGGGCTTTTCAGAAAGGCCACGCCCCCGGAGTGACCGGGACAGTGCCAGGAATAGGAGCCATCCGCCGCATAGTGGGTCAGGGCCCGGAAAAAGGGCGGCGGCAGGGAATCCAGATAGGCCTTGGCTTCCCGCACCACGTAGCGGGCGATGAATTCCGGGGTGTCCTCGTACATGTGGATGAAACCGTGGAGCTCCCGCAGCACGTCATTGGGAATGTGCCGGGAGGTGCGGGTTTCCCCGTGGAGGAAAATGGGGATTTCCGCGTTGCGAAAGCGGATTTCCTTCACAAAGGTGCGCAGGTCCGCAATGGCCTTATCCGCCGCTTCCGGGGAGAAAAATTCCTCGTCGTCGATGGACAGAATGAAGGCGGAAGCCCGGCTCTGTTGCTGGGCGAAAGAGGACAAATCCCCGTAGCTGGTCACCCCCAGGACTTCCAGACCTTCGTCCTCAATGGCTTTGGCCAGGGCCCGGATACCCAATCCCGAGGCGTTCTCGGAACGGAAGTCTTCGTCGATGATGAAGACAGGAAAACGAAATTTCATCGCAGACTCCTAAAGCAGACGCCCCGGCTGGCGGGGCGTCGCAAAAGTAAACGGTTCGGGTGACGGGACAATGACGGTCACTATATCTTGGGCAGGGTGACGCCCACCTGACCCTGGTACTTGCCGCCCCGATCCTTGTAGGAGGTCTCGCAAACCTCGTCGGATTCAAAGAACAGCACCTGGGCGCAACCTTCCCCGGCGTAGATTTTGGCGGGCAGGGGGGTGGTGTTGGAAAACTCCAGGGTCACATAGCCTTCCCATTCCGGCTCGAAGGGGGTGACGTTCACAATGATGCCGCAACGGGCATAGGTGCTCTTCCCCAGGCACACGGTCAGCACATTGCGGGGAATGCGGAAATACTCGATGGTGCGGGCCAGGGCGAAGGAATTGGGGGGAATGATGCAGCAATCCGACTCAATTTCCACAAAGGACTGGGGGTCGAAGGACTTGGGGTCCACCACCGTGGAATTGATATTGGTAAACACCCGGAATTCCCGGGCGCAGCGGATGTCGTAGCCGTAGCTGGAAGTCCCGTAGGAAACGATCTTCTGGCCATTCACCTCCCGCACCAGTTCAGGCGCAAAAGGTTCGATCATGCCGTGTTCCTGCGCCATGCGGCGGATCCACTTGTCGGACTTGATAGACATCCGGGTTACCCCAATACCTTGGAAAAAGCGGGATTCTACTTGGTGTCGGGGGGCATAAAAAGCACAATTTTGCAACAAGGCCACGGCCTACCCGTGGCGGGGCGGCCCCCCCGGGGCGCCCGGGCGCCTTTTCCGAATCAGGGAAAGGGGCGCACCGTCCCATGGTACGCCTCCACCGCCCCCCCGGGGACAAGCCCCCGGCCC
This sequence comes from Rhodocyclaceae bacterium, assembly GCA_041907765.1. Taxonomy (GTDB): domain Bacteria; phylum Pseudomonadota; class Gammaproteobacteria; order Burkholderiales; family Rhodocyclaceae; genus Azospira. The sequence continues at coordinate 70,933 of JAYRGQ010000015.1, forward strand.
CGCTTCACCGGCCCCCGGCCCGGTCCCCATAAACATCGGGCTGGCCCGGTGACCCGGCGCCAGCCCTGGCAAGGGGAAAGTCCCTCGGGCCTTTAGGTGTTCTGCACCACGATATTGGGGAACTTGTTGGTCATGTCCTTGGCCCGCTCCGCCACCCGCACCGCCACTTTGCGGGCGATGGCCCGGTAAAGCTCCGCCGGACGGGAATCAGGAGCCCCCACCACGGTGGGTTTGCCCCCGTCCGCCAGTTGCCGAATGGCCATGTCCAGGGGCAGCCTGCCCAGGAATTCCACCCCGTAGTCCTGGCACATCTTTTCCCCGCCGCCCACGCCGAAAATGGCTTCTTCGTGGCCGCAGTTGGAACAGATGTGGAGGGACATGTTTTCCACAATGCCCAGGATGGGAATGCCCACCTTCTCGAACATCTTCAGGCCCTTGCGGGCGTCGATGAGGGCCAGATCCTGGGGTGTGGTGACAATCACCGCCCCGGTCACGGGCACCTTCTGGGCCAGGGTCAGCTGGGTGTCCCCGGTGCCCGGAGGCATATCCACGATGAGGTAATCCAGGTCCCGCCAATTGGTGTCATGGAGCAGCTGTTCCAGGGCCTGGGTGACCATGGGGCCGCGCCAGACCATGGGGGTTTCCGTGTCTTCCAGGAGAAAGCCGATGGACATGGCTTGCAGGCCATAGGCTTCCAGGGGCTCCAGGCTGTTGCCGTCCTTGGATTCGGGTTGGCGGCCGGAGAGCCCCAGGAGTTGGGGCTGGGAGGGACCGTAGATGTCCGCATCCAGAATGCCCACGGTGGCCCCTTCCTGGGCCAGGGCCAGGGCCAGATTGACGGCGGTGGTGCTCTTGCCCACCCCGCCCTTGCCGGAAGCCACGGCAATGATGTTTTTCACCCCGGGCAGGAGCTTGATGCCCCGCTGCACCGTATGGGAGACGATTTTGCTATAGACGTTGGCAGACACGTTGCCAACCCCGGGCAGGGCTTTCAGGGCCTCAATCACCGCCTTGCGGATGAGGTCGATCTGGCTCTTGGCCGGGTAGCCCAATTCCACGTCCAGGGACACGTCATTGCCATCCACCCGGATATTGCGGGCGGCTTTGCTGGTCACATAGTCCTGTTGGGTATTGGGGTCCTGAAGGGACCGGAGGGCGGCTTCGACGGCCGCAACGGTAAGGGTCATGGGGAGCTCCTGAAGATACCTGAGTATTTACGTCAAGTATAAAACAAAAGGGCCCGCCCCGGCAGGGGCCAGGCCCCCGGGCGACGCCCGGGCCTATTGCCCCGCCCGGGGGAACGGGAGTTTGACCGCCACACAAGGTAGAATGTGGTCTTTTCGCCCTCACCTTTCCCGCCATGAAGCGCAAGATTCTCGTCACCTCCGCCCTCCCCTATGCCAACGGCTCCATTCACCTGGGCCATCTGGTGGAGTACATCCAGACCGACATCTGGGTGCGCTTCCAGAAAATGCGGGGGCACGACTGCTGGCTGGTGTGCGCCGACGACACCCACGGCACCCCCATCATGCTGCGGGCCCAGAAGGAAGGTATTCGCCCGGAACAGCTGATCGCCCGGGTCTATGAGGAACACACCCGGGATTTCGCCGGCTTTCTCATCGGCTTCGACAACTACTACTCCACCAACACTCCGGAAACCCGGGAGCTGGCGGAGGAAATTTACGCCAAGCTGCAAGCCGCCGGGCTCATTGAGGTGCGCTCCATCGAACAGTTTTACGACCCGGTGAAGGAAATGTTCCTACCGGACCGGTTCATCAAGGGGGAATGCCCCAAGTGCGGCGCCAAGGACCAGTACGGGGACAACTGCGAGGTGTGCGGTGCCGCCTACACCCCCAATGAGTTGAAGCATCCCTATTCCGCCGTCTCCGGTGCCAAGCCCGTGCTGCGCACCTCGGACCACTACTTCTTCAAGCTCTCCGATCCCCGCTGCCAGGACTTTCTCCGGCGCTGGACCCGGGAACCGGGCCGGCTGCAACCGGAAGCCGCCAACAAAATGCAGGAATGGCTGGGGGCGGAAGGGGAAAACAAGCTCACCGACTGGGATATTTCCCGGGACGCCCCCTACTTCGGCTTTGAAATTCCCAATGCCCCGGGCAAATATTTCTACGTCTGGCTGGACGCCCCCATCGGCTACATGGGCTCCTTCGCCAACCTGTGTGCCAAGCAGGGCCTGGACTTTGACGAATACTGGCGGAAAGACGCGGCCACCGAGCTGTACCACTGCATCGGCAAGGACATTCTCTACTTCCACGCCCTGTTCTGGCCCGCCGAACTGACCCACGCGGGCTTCCGCACCCCCACCAAGATTTTTGCCCACGGCTTCCTCACGGTGGACGGCCAGAAAATGTCCAAGTCCCGGGGCACCTTCATCACCGCCGACAGCTACCTGAAACAGGGCCTCAATCCGGAATGGCTGCGCTACTACTTCGCCGCCAAGCTGACCAACACCCTGGAAGACATCGACCTGTCCCTCCCCGACTTCATCGCCCGGGTGAATTCGGACCTGGTGGGCAAGTACGTGAATATCGCCAGCCGGGCCGCCGGGTTCATCAGCAAGCGCTTTGACGGCAAGCTCACCGTGGCCGACGAAAGCCTGGCCCCCTACGCTGCCATCCGGGAAGCAGCGCCCCGCATCGCCGAACTCTACGAAGGCCGGGAATACAGCAAGGCCCTGCGGGAAATCATGGCCCTAGCGGACACGGTGAATCAGTACGTGGATACGGTGAAACCCTGGGAACTGGCCAAGCAGGAAGGCCAGGAGGCCGCCCTCCACGCCGCGTGCAGCAATGCCCTGAACCTGTTCCGCCTGCTCACCATTCTCCTGAAGCCGGTGCTCCCCGCCCTGGCGGATCGGGTCGCCGCCTTCCTCAATGTGGCGCCCCTGGCCTGGAACGACCTGGACACCCTCCTGGCCGCCGGTCACGTGATCCAGCCCTACCAGCATTTGATGACCCGCATCGACCCCAAGCAGGTGGATGCCCTGGTGGAGGCCAACAAGGCCTCCCTGGCCCCCGCTCCGACGGCGGCGCCCCACTCGGAACAGCGCCACGGGGAAAAGCAGCAGCAGGCAGCCCAGGACGGCGCCACCGCCGCGGCCGCCGGTCCCCACATCAGCATCGACGACTTCATGAAGGTGGATCTGCGCATCGCCAAGATCGTGGAAGCCAGCCATGTGGAAGGGGCGGACAAGCTCATCCGCCTGCTCCTGGACATTGGGGAAGCAAAGCCCCGCCAGGTCTTTGCCGGCATTAAGTCCGCCTACGACCCGGCCACCCTGGTGGGCCGACTCACGGTGATGGTGGCCAATCTGGCGCCCCGCAAAATGAAGTTTGGCCTGTCGGAAGGCATGGTGCTGGCCGCCTCCGATCCGGAAGGCAAGACCGGCGGCCTCTACATCCTCTCCCCGGACAGCGGCGCCCAGCCGGGGATGCGGGTCAAATAGGCCGGCTTTCCCCCACCCCGCGCTGCCCATGGCCCCTGTAAGGGCCATGTCAGCCCCCCGCCCTAGCCTGATTTCATGACCCGATCCGGCTGGGGCGTTGTTCCTTTCGGGACCGCCCGACACCCCCTCCTGCCAATCCGCCGCCCCCGCCCCTGGGTCCGGCACCTCCCCCGCCCCCTCCCGTAAGGGAAGGCGGCCCCCTCCCCATGTTCGCCTTCCATCCCAAACTTCTGGACTGCCTGCCCGGCTACACCCGGGCCCAATTCGGCCGGGACCTGTCCGCCGGTATTACCGTGGGGGTGCTGGCCCTGCCCCTGGCCATGGCCTTCGCCATCGCCTCCGGCCTGAGCCCGGCGGCGGGCATCTGGACCGCCATTGTGGCCGGGCTGGCCATTTCCGCCTGCGGCGGCTCCCGGGTGCAGATTGGCGGGCCCACCGGGGCCTTCATTGTCATTCTCTACGGCATCGTGGCCCGCTACGGCCTGGCCAATCTGCTGGTCGCCACCATGCTGGCCGGGGTCATCCTCATCCTCATGGGGGCGGTACGGCTCGGGGCCCTGATCCGCTTTATCCCGGTCTCCGTGGTCATCGGCTTCACCAACGGCATTGCGGTGTTGATTTTCCTCAGCCAGCTCAAGGATTTTCTCGGTCTGCCCACGGGGGCCCTGCCGGCGGAATTCTTCGCCCGCATGGCCCAGCTGGGGGCCGCTCTGCCCCACGCCCACCTGCCCACCCTGGCCCTGGCGGCGGCTTCCCTGGCCCTGCTCCTGGTTTGGAACAAGGCCGTGGGGGCCGGGGTACCCCTGCTACGCCTCATTCCCGGGCCCCTGGCGGTACTGGTGCTGGGCACCCTGGCCCAGGCCCTGGGCCAGTTCCCCGTGGAAACCATCGGCAGCCGCTTCGGCGGTATTCCCCAGGGCCTGCCCCCCTTCCAGCTGCCCGCTTTCAGCCTCTCCACCCTGCACAACCTGATTGCCCCGGCCCTCACCATCGCCCTCCTGGGGGCCATTGAATCCCTGCTCTCCGCCCGGGTGACGGACGGCCAGATCGACGACCGCCACGATCCCAACCAGGAACTCATCGGCCAGGGCATCGCCAATCTCCTGGCCCCCCTGTGGGGCGGCTTTGCCGCCACCGGCGCCATCGCCCGCTCCGCCACCAATGTGCGGGCCGGGGGCCGCACCCCGGTGGCCGGGCTGATCCACTCCGTCACCCTGCTGGCCATCGTGCTCCTGGCCGCGCCCCTGGCCCGGCACATTCCCCTGGCCACCCTGTCCGCCATTCTGGTGGTGGTGGCGGTGAATATGGGGGAATGGCACGGCTTTAAGGAACTGCCCCGCTATTCCCTCAATTACCGGGTCACCCTGCTGGCCACCTTTTTCATTACGGTGATTTTCGACCTCACCCTAGCGGTGGAAATCGGCATGGTGCTGGCCTCCCTGTTTTTCATTTACCGCATGTCCGAACTCACCCATGCGGACGCCCTGGCCCTGCCGGACTGGGCCCGGGGCCAGCCGGTCACCGCCTACCGGCTTTACGGCTCCCTGTTTTTCGGCGCCGTGGGCAAGCTCCAAACCCTGATCGACCAGAACGCCGCCCACACCCGCTGGGTACTCCTGGACCTGCACCAGGTCATCAACCTGGACACCACGGGCCTGGACACCCTGGAAGCCCTGCACCGGCTCCTGGCCAAGCGGGGCGGGGGCCTGATCCTGGCCGGGCTGCAAGCCCAGCCCCGTTCCCTGATCCACCGCTCCGGCTTTGCCGACACCCTGGGAGACGCCAATCTGGTGGATGACCTGGATCAGGCCTGGAGCCGGGTCGCCCTGCGCCTGCCCCGGGACGACGGGGCCCCCACCGAGGAGACCGACCATGACCAATAAAGCGGTGCGCCTGATCATCCACGGCCGGGTCCAGGGCGTGGGCTTTCGCTGGTATCTGAGCCGGGAAGCGGATGTGCTGGGCCTATGCGGCTGGGTGCGCAACCGCCGGGAAGGCACGGTGGAAGCCCTGCTGCGGGGCCCCACGGAGGCGGTGGATTGTCTGGTGGGCTGGGCCCACAAGGGGCCGCCCTCCGCCCGGGTCAGCCTGGTGGAGGTGCACCTGGCGGAAGAAGAGAGCCCCTACCCCTGCCCGTTTGAACAGTACCCCACCCTCTGACAAAATAGCCGCCATGGATAACCTCCTGCGCGGCGACGCCCCCCTGGAACTCTATACCTGGCTGCGGCCGGACGAAGAACTGCCCAACTGGAATTTCCAGAGCGGCGGCCCCTTTGCGGCCAATCTGGCGGCCCCCGCCGGAGGCGACCCCCTGCTGGTGCAAAGCTATTTCGCCGAATACAACCTGGAATTTTTCCGCCAGCGCAGCTTCGGCCATTACCCCTCCCGGCTCCACGCCCTCTTTCTCTTCGCCACCCGCATCGACGCGGAAAACTACCGGCAGAAATTCCCCGCCCGGGTCTTCGGCAAACAGCTCACCCGGGTCTGCACCCGGGGCGCCTACCTGTGCTCCTACCACGACGCCAGTTGGATCGAATACCTCCACCTGCCCCACAACATGGACCTGGACACCCTGGGACAACTGGCCCAAGCCTATTGGTCGGGAACTTTAGTGGAAGAAGTTGGCCTTAGCTTCATGGACCAGCCCTGGCGGGAAGTGCCCGTCATCGAAGCCCTATTCCAGGGCAACCTGGTGGCCACCCCCGCGCCCTACTTGAGCGCCAGCCTGTTTCCCGGGTTGGGCGCAAATTGACAGGGACTTTCCGGGTCGGTTAGATTCTTCGGGTTCCTGCGGCCTTCGGGCCGCTCCGACCTACAAGCAGCATTCCCAACTTTCATAGATCAAGGAGAAACAACATGGCCGTTCTCGTCGGCAAGCAAGCTCCGGACTTCAGCGCCTCCGCCGTACTCGGTAACAACGAAATCAAGGACATCAAGCTGTCCGAATTCGTCAAGGGCAAGTACACCCTGCTGTTCTTCTACCCCCTGGACTTCACCTTCGTCTGCCCCTCCGAAATCATCGCCTTCGACCACCGTCTGGAAGAATTCAAGAAGCGCAATGTGGAAGTCATCGGCTGCTCCATCGACTCCCCCTTCACCCACCTGGCCTGGAAAAACACCCCGGTGGAAAAGGGCGGCATCGGCAAAGTGGGCTACACCCTGGTGTCCGATGTGAAGCACGAAATCATCCAAGCCTATGACGTGGAATCCGCCGGTGGCGTGGCTTTCCGTGGCGCCTTCCTGATCGACAAAGAAGGCGTGGTGCGTCACCAATACGTGAACGACGGCCCCCTCGGCCGTAACGTGGACGAATTCATCCGCCTGGTGGACGCCCTCCAATTCACCGAAGAACACGGGGAAGTCTGCCCCGCTGGCTGGCAAAAAGGCCAAGCCGGCATGAAGGCCTCCACCGAAGGCGTGGCCGACTACCTGGCCAAGAACGCCGCCAAGCTGTAAGCCCCAGCCGTCAGGCACAAAAAAGCCGCTCTTTGGAGCGGCTTTTTTTATGGGTGGGAGAAAGAATCGGGAGGTTAAGCATAGAGCGGGGTCTTGGGAATGCCAAAACCCGTACTAACTAAGGCCTCCGATAGCACGGCTCGCCTCCTGCGCCTGAGAAAGCAGATGTTTAAAAACGTCGGCATTCACTATGCTTTGTATGGCCTTACGCGCAAGATTTAGTGAAGTGATACGTTAGGCGAACATGGCTTCGACACTATGGAGCTTCGCGAGCCATCTTTCGCAAACAGCAGGTTTGTCTGTATACGTCTCCCTAACATACTTCTCGAAGTACGGTTTTGACTGGGTTCGTAGCTCTGAGTGAACTGAAATGAAGGAAAAGGTCTTCTCTGCACCTTCTACAGCTTTGCGCCGGCACAGTTGAATTGCGTTCATGCAGCTCAAGAACCCCTGAAGACCATTTGGGGCATCAAACTCAACAGCGCTGCAGAAAACAGGGATTGAAAGCGGCTTACTGCTCTCCTCTGCTAATACACACGCATAAGTGAGAAGATTCTGATATAGCGATGCACGTGATAAGAAAGCAGTAACTGCTTCAGTGGATATTTCGGCATCCGATATAGGCGGGTGCCCTTGCTGTGGCTTTTCGTCGAGAGCCTTTGCCACATCGCCGAACTTTGTTTCTAACTGATCGAATCGCGTCGGAAGACTTGCGAGAAGCTCTCGTAAGTTTTCGTTTTGCGAGGACAACTCCCTCAAGGTCTCGCTAAGTGACACGATTGAAGCAGAAACTGACGCCGAAGCCTCTTTTGCTTGGTCATTGCTTGCGGCGGCGGCCTGAGTAGACTCTTTTGTTAAATCGACAAAATGTACTATTTCATGGCGCACACTTTTAACCTCATCGGTCACCGTTGAAATGCTACCTAGACTTCGCGCCATTCCGTCATTTGATATAAATGAGTAAAGAATCGCGATGATGCCGAGGAAAAGCGAAGTCAGCGTTGCGGCATTGCTCAGATACGTAGTGAACTCTTTGTAGGAACTCCAGCGTTCGGTTGCCATAAGGATGACTACCGATACTGAGATAAAAGCAAAGTATTTGAAATGAAGTTCCAGATTGCTTTTTTCATTACACATATGGTCCCCCAGATAATTCAACGGCCTGCATGAACGAGGAATTTGGTGTCAACAACATCCGAGGCGCAAGGTGATGGCAGGAAAGTAACACAGTTTTTTGCCTCCCCCTTCGACCGAATTGTTAGAACACATCCAGATCACAGTGGATTGATTTCCAATCAACAGAGCATTCGATCTGCTGAACGAATTCTTCAAGTGCTCGGCAAAAAACAGAAACATGCAGAGTGAAAGCCCATTTCTCTTTGCCGCGTGTTCCTGACAAATCTAGGACACCACCCCAGTATAACCATTCTCGCTTTTGTTCGGACTTTTCATCAAGTACGCGTTCATCGTCGCCTCTTTCCAAAATCGGCCTGATCTCAAGTGCGTGAATAATTTTGTTACAGCTTTCGCGGATACTGACCTCATTGTCAGAGCCGACAAAAAATCCTATGTTGTATTTCTCCGCAATCTCGCTGTCTAGAGCACGGGAATCAATCACGTATGCTTCCCCTGTTTCTTTATAACGTGCCTCTTCTTCTCTGACGAGATCCAGAAGTATGCGAGTTTTAATTGCCAGGTCTATCAATTTCTCACTTAAGGTGAATTTGAGCCAGCCCACGTAAAATGGTCCATTAATAGGGTCCATTTCTTCATATGAAGAGAGGTCGTGACTCTGTGCAAATGCCTTTGCCGCATAGCAAATATTCAGAAGAATAAAAACGTTCTGATGTATTGAATCTAGATCGACACGATGAGCCATATGGGTTGTAAAAGTGTTTACACGGGCACGGGGAGTCACATAAAAATTGATATTTGCAATGCCAGATTTATTATGTTAAACCCATTTTATTTAATCACTTGTAATATTTTATGTCAGTATAACAATTAATATTTCTGGCAGATGCACCTAGGCAATGTCTGCCTTGGGGGAGGAGGGAAAAGTGGCCGCTCCAGGCCGAAAACAGAAGTAAGACCCTCCCCGCCCTGCGGTGGTCCCGGTCGTTTGGACAGCCACCGGGCTGGAATAAGCTAAGGCCGGTGCCGGGGTTTTGGTTTTGACTTTCCCGGATTTTATAACGATTGGCTTGAGCACTGTGGAGCTTGTGGGCAGC
>JAYRGQ010000016.1:0-78124 GCA_041907765.1 Rhodocyclaceae bacterium
GGCCGCCATCGCCACTTGTGCCTTGAATTCCGCACTGTGTTGCTTGCGTTTCGTTCCCATCTTTCACTTCCCTTTCAACCGGTCAGCATTAGCTTAGCCAACTGTCCGAAAAAGCGTGACCGCCGCAGTGATACTGCCTAAGTGCACCTTCTAGGCTGTCTGCGAATTGAATATCATGGCTTCTCAAGAAACTTTCTCCCCAATTGAATCAATTATCCAACGGCGAATGTTTGTCTTTACTTCGTTCGTAACCCCAAAGCTGCTTTGAATGTTGTGATTAAAGCCCAAGACAGTAATTTCGCGACTTAAGTTAACCCCACGGATTTTATTAATACGCCCAAAATATGAAAAACCTCGAACTCCACCGTGAGCTTTTCTTGGCAAGGTCCAGTCTGGCATCTCTGTGCGTATTAGTCGTGCGCCCGAGACCGACTCAACATTTTTAACTACAGTATTTCCGTTTAGTATCAGAAATTTGATTGACGAATCTCGAAGCAACAGACCGAGCGTATCGCCTGCTATTTCAATCAATTTTGAACGTTGGAGTGCTGATAGCTCAGTCCACTTTGATAAGGTGGCATATGGGATAACATCCAGATGGCATGCGGGTCGCGTCGAGTTTGCGTAATAGTAGGAGGCAAGGCCACCAAGAAGGCTATCTAGCTCTTTAAACCAGGCATCGTATGGGTTCCGTAAAAAATAATTGGTGCACGACTCTTCGATCAGGTGAAGATGATTGGAAGTTGCATCAGACCAATGTTTTAACCCTAATGAGCGTAATGTTTGAAATCGACGAAATGGGCCAATTAGCTCGTTTCCTGTTATATCCACAAATTCGCGATTACTCGGATTTAGACCTAATGTGGCGATTTGAGATGATTCCAATTCACCAAATGCTGGCACTGGACTCCCCCATTGAATAACTCCAGCTTTGGCTATATCTGGGCTTTCCAGTCTTCGTACAAGATCCCGTAGAGCAGGAATCATTTTCCCTCCGTTACCGGCACGGACAACAGTTCGAGTTGTTCCGGTCCGGTGTGGTGAGCTATCTTATCTAGATGTGATGCCTCCCGTTTGTCTATGTAGACTGAATAGATGTTGGATGCCATCCGTTGTTTGAGCGGAGCAATCAATGCAAATTTTGCGTGTTCTTGGGTATCTTTTGTGTAGTTGAAAATTTGAAGAATGCGGATTAAATCAGCCCAATAAGGATCAATTTCCTGAAGATTTGCACCAACAACCCTGCCTAGTCGAATATCGCTTTCTGCATCAAGTAGCATTTTTAGACTTGGCCAAGGATCACGCCGAGGCATCTCTGGCATCAAAACTTCGCTTTGCCAGCCCTCTGATAGAAACTCCTCGGCTTTATCTCTATCTTCATCATAAAGATGGAGACTACCGACGGCATGTTTGTAAGTGCCCAACTCTACGCCGAGCGACCGTGCAACGAGTTCCTGTATCATCGTGAAAGCAAAAACATCGTGAGGGAGACCCTTAAATGCATCGTTTGAGCGCATGTAAGTCACCATATCCAAACGATCAGATCGAACGAAGAACTGCATAGTGCATGTGCATGGCACATCTTTGTAGCTTTTTTCGGTATCTGCTGCATCAAAGATTTGGATTACGGCTTTTCGTGAAGCAGGGTTCGCTTTAAGGCCTGAAATTACTCGTTCTAGCTGGCCATTGGGTTCCCCGAATATACGAGGTCCGTAAGCACCATGGATACTTCCATCCTCCTCCGCAAATTTATCGTAGATGGAGATGTAATAACTGATGAAATCTAAACTGGACGAACCCGAGGCATACCAAAGAAACTCACCCAAGCAGCTGAAAAGAGTCCCTTTTCGCTCTGTTCTGCTAAGACGTGCCCTTGGCTTGTCAATATTTAACATCACCCCGGTCCGTTCGACGTTAGGGCCCTTCGTGGGACTGACCCGCCCTCTGCCGTTGAGCAGCTTTTTGTTTAGCAGTTGCTGAAAAACCTTCCTTAAAAGGTCATCCAGTATCGGTGCAGTGATATACAACGTGTATCCCAAGTGGCATTTATTTGAGTTAACCATGAATTTATCATAATCCCAGGTAAGGGGTATCCATTTTGGGTTGCGATGTTATTTAAGTCCGCTTATCAGCCGAAGCACTCGTTCCTTGATGGATTGGCTGCCGTCGCTTGGCTTCTAGGTCGTCTCTGATAAATCTTGATCTGACGACTGCAACGCGCAGCTGAACGGCAGTTCCTGAGCGCCAGATGACTTGCGCATAGCCGCCCGCTTCGGGTAAGAGGCCCAAGGGCAACTGAGGCCTACCTTCAACCTGTGTTGCTAAAGGCGTGAGTCCGAATTCGGACTTAGCCGCCAGAGGTCTTCAAAATACAAATATCAGGCCACCACTTGGGCGCTTCTAGCTTTGGACAGCTTTAAGCCCGAGATAAGGGACAAGAAACGATGCCGGAATCGCTAGGCATTGAATGTTCTGATATTGCACCATGCCCCGTTACAATCCAACGATCTGACCTTGCACATTGACAACTGGTCCCCCTGACGAACCGAGGGAACAAAATGCGGCAATGACAAGCGATCGCCCAGACCGAAATTCAGTCATACCCTTAATTATCCCTTGGATAACCACAGGCATAGCACTGGGATAACCAAAGACCCAAACGCTTTCACCGTCTCTTACCTCCATAGACATCGGGGCTGGGCTGCCAACAAAGCCTCCGCGAAGCACACAAGCATCAAAGCTACCTAAACTGTAATAGTCGGTTGTATAGAAGCGCTTGCCGGTTTACCGATGGATTACGCTTGGCGCCCCGCGTAACTTTACGACATAGCAGTTTCTCAGAATCTTATCTTGGGCAATCAACACGCCGGTACCTTGCGAGATAGACGGGCCGTCAAGCGATGGCACTGCGACACGATAAATGGCCGATTCGACTAAGAACGGCCCAGGGCCCGCAATTACAACAGAGAAAAACATTAGAACGAGCCCAAAAATACAGCGCATGAATTATTCCCCTTTCAGCACGTCCCAATTGATCTTCACTGTCATTATCAGTGAATCGCTACGGATTTCGTACTCACTGTGGAGTCTGGTTAGCGTCGAAAACCGGCCGCTCTGTCTGTAAAGGCTTGGGGCAGAATTGGCCGAAAAGCGGAAGCAAATCAATCAGCAATGAATCTGCGGGGTCCGCGATACTTCAGCCAATTACATGGTAACTAGACAAACCGAGGCTCAGGTTAGGTAGCCAAAAATTGGAAGCATCCCAACTTAACCTGCGTAAGCGTGATTAGCCAATTTTGGGAGCTCCAAGGGGGCACGGGGGAACGCTAGAGGCTTCCCTCCCGATTTAAGCAGGGGCCACCGAGCTTGCCCCCACCCCAGCGTCCCCCACCGGGGTCCTTATCCCAGATAAAGCCATCCCCCGCACAGACCGCCCTAGTCAAGCCCCCCGAGTTCCATACTCAAAGTAAAGAATGCTTCGCCATTCCTACGGCTTATCATCCTGTTTTGCACTGAATACACTTCCCCTATCCCAATTCGGAGGTCTGCCTGTGATCGCCGCTCTGACTCAAATCCTGGTGTTCCAGCTGGTGGGTGAAATCATCGCCCACCACTTCAATCTTCCCGTGCCCGGCCCGGTGTTGGGCATGTTGCTGCTCTTTGCCTTCCTGGTGCTGAACCAGGGGCCCAGCCACCAGCTCCACGACACGGGCCAACAACTGTTGAAACACCTATCCCTGCTCTTTGTCCCGGCGGGCACGGGCATCATGGTCCATCTGCACCGGCTGCAAAGCGAGTGGTTTCCCCTGGTCATGTCCCTGGTGCTGAGCACCGCCCTGGCCCTGGCCGCCACCGCCGGGGTCATGCTGTTGCTGGGCAAACGTCAGGCCCGGGCCAAGGAGGAAGCATGAGCGAAGGCATCTTTTCCATCTGGGTGTATCTGGAAACCTCCCCCCTGCTCTGGCTGACCCTGACCCTGCTGGCCTACCAGGCGGGCTGCTGGCTCTTCGCCCGGCTCAAATTCCATCCCCTGGCCAATCCGGTATTTGTGGCGGTGGTGTTGCTGGTGGTTCTGCTCATGGTCACCGGCACCCCCTACCAAACCTATTTCAGCGGCGCCCAGTTTGTCCATTTCCTCCTGGGACCGGCCACCGTGGCCCTGGCCCTGCCTTTGTACGCCCAGTTTCACCGGGTTAAAGCCCTGGTGCTTCCCCTAGCCCTGGCCCTGCTCACGGGGAGCCTGGTGGCGGCCTTGAGCGCCGTGCTCATTGCCAAGGCCTGCGGCGCCAGCCTGCCCACCCTGCTTTCCCTGGGACCCAAGTCCGTCACCACTCCCATCGCCATGGGCATTGCGGAACGCACCGGGGGCATTCCCTCCCTGGCGGCGGTCATGGTGATACTCACGGGGATTCTGGGAGCGGTGGCCGGGCCACCCTTTTTCCGCCTGCTGGGCATTCGGGACGACGCGGCCCGGGGCTTTGCCATGGGTCTGGCCTGCCACGGGGTGGGCACGGCCCGGGCCTTTCAGTGGAGCGAACAGGCCGGGGCTTTCGCCGCCCTGGCCATGGGCTTGAACGGGGCCTTGACCGCCCTGCTGCTGCCCCTGGTGTTGAGCTGGATTAAGCCCTGGCTGACTTGAAGCCCTGGCGGGGAGCGGGTCTCCCCGCTGCACCGCCCTTCAGGCCGCCCGCCGGGCCAGGACCTCGTCCACCCGGTTTTTTTCCATATCCATGACCTCGAAACACCAGCCATCCCACTCGAAGCTTTCCGTTTTTTTCGGAATGCGCCCCAACTGGTAGATCACGAAGCCCCCCACGGTGTGGTAATTGCCCAAATCTTCGTCGGGCAGTTCGGAGAGGCCCAGCAGCTCCTTCAGTTCATCCGTGGGCAACAGGCCGTCCAGCAGCCAGCTGCCGTCGTTACGCTGCATGGCCATGGGGGATTCCACGGCGCCGGAAAGCACATCCCCCACTACCGTCCCCATCAGGTCGGAAAGGGTCACCAGGCCCTCCGTAATGCCGAATTCATTGACCACCAGGGCGATCTGGGTCTGCTTGGCCTTGAAAAATTCCAGGAGGCCGATGAGGGAGAGGTTGCTGGGCACGAAAAATGGGGTGGCGGGGGACAGCTTGCCGAAGTCCAGAGTGCGGCCCGAGAGCACCTCCCGCAACAGTTCCCGGCTTTCCACAAAGCCCAGGGGATTGGCCAGGCCGCCCTTGCAGACCAGGAAGCGGGATACGGCCCGCTCTTCCAGGGTACGCAGATTGGCGTCCCGGGGCAGGGCCAGGTCCAGGATGGCAATGCCCGAGGCGGGGGTCATGATGGCCGCCACCTTCCGGTTATCCAGGCGAAACACATTGCCCAGAATTTCCCCCTCGGTCTGGTCCAGGGCCCCTTCCTTGCGGCTGGATTCAATGAGAAAGCGGATTTCGTCGGCGGCGGAGGCTTCTTCCCCGGCCTTCACCGGCAGCAGGCCCAGGACCAGATCGGCGCAGCGGGACACCACCCAGACCAGGGGACGGCAGAGGCGCAGGAGCCAATGCACGGGCCCGGCCAGGGCCACCGCCACCGCTTCCGGATAGGCCAGGGCCAGGCGCTTGGGCACCACCTCCCCGAACACCAGGGTAAAAAAGGTAATGCAGGACACCACCAGCACCAGAGCCAGGCCGTAGCAGACCCCGGGGGATAGGGGAAACTGGGCCGCCAGCCAGGCTTCCACCCGGGGCACCCAGAGGGATTCCCCGAACACCCCGGAAAGCATGGCCAGGGCCGTGATGCCCAGCTGGGTAGTGGCCAGGAGCCGGCTCAGGTGCTGGCGGAAGCGCAGCACCGTGGCCGCCCCCAGAGAGCCCTGCTCCTCCCGCATGGCCAGGTGGGTATTGCGGCTCGCCCCCACAGCCATTTCCGCCATGGCCAGCAGGCCGCTGCCCAGAATCAGAAACACCAGTATCCAGAATTCCATGCCTTTTCCTTTTCTTGAAACCCGCCGGGGCCGGTCTTGGCGCCCGCCCCTTGGGGGACGCCCGGCCTGGGTGGGCCTTTGCAGGCGACGGTTCGCCCCTTGGCGGGCTACCCGTAAGGAGCCAACCGCCGCCTCACAGTTCCGTATATTTCACCGCCCGGCCCCGTACTTTGTCCGGCGGGTACTTGGCCCGGTTAATGGCCATTTTGGCGGTGAAGGCCTGGGGAATGTCGATCTGGAGCAAATCCGCCACCCGGATCACCCCCATGAGCACGTCGCAGAGCTCGTAACCCACCTGCTCCCGCTTTTCCGGGCTCAGGTGAAAGCTTTCCTCCGGGGTCAGCCACTGGAAATGCTCCAGCACCTCCGCCGCCTCCACGGCCAGGGCCATGGCCAGATCCTTGGGGTTGTGATGGGCATCCCAGCCCCGTTCCGTAACAAAGCGGCGGATGTCCGCCCCCATTTCTTCCAGCTGGGTCATGCCCCGCTCCTTAGCAAATCAGCAGGCCCCCATGATAACCGAGGGGCAAAGGCCCTTACCCTTCAGGCATATCCTTTGCCGCGCCGGGCCGCCTATCCTCTACAATATTCCCCTTTTCTGTCCCTCTTTAGGCCATTCCCATGCCCTTTCGCCGTACCGCCGCCCCCCTATTCCTGGCTGTTCCCCTGCTGCTCGCCCCCTGGGCCGCCCGCGCCCAGGAAGGAATTCCGGTGGAACAGCCCTCGGCCTTGCGTTCCCTGGTCCCGGCCCAGGAAATTGAGCAAAGTGCCAATCAGCAATACCACACCCTGCTCCAGCAGGCGGCGGCCAAGCATGCCCTGGCGCCGGACGACAACCCCCAGTTGAAGCGCCTGCGCAGCATCGTCAAACGGCTCATCGCCAACGCTCCCCGCTACAATCCCCGGGCCACGGAATGGCACTGGGAGGTGAATTTGATCGGCTCCAAGCAAATCAACGCCTTCTGTATGCCCGGCGGCAAAATCGCCTTCTACACCGGCTTAGTGGAAGGGATGAAGCTGAGTGACGACGAGGTGGCCATTGTCATGGGCCACGAAATGGCCCACGCCCTACGGGAACACGCCCGGGAACAAACGGCCAAGAGTGAGCTGACCCAGATCGGGGCCAGCATCCTGGGCCAATTTATTGGGCGGGGTCAGTACAACGGCCTGTTTCAGCAGGGGGGCAACCTGCTTACCCTGAAATTCTCCCGGGATGACGAATCGGAGGCGGACCTGGTGGGCCTGGACCTGGCGGCCCGCTCCGGCTTTGACCCTCGGGCGGGGGTGGTCCTGTGGCGCAAGATGGCGGCCCAGAACAAGGGGGGCTCGGTGGAACTGCTATCCACCCACCCGGCGGACGAAAACCGCATCGCCGCCATTGAGCAGCATTTGCCGGAAGTCATGCCCCTCTACGAGCAAGCCCGGGCCAAGCACTAGGACCTCTCCGGGGAAGCGCCCGGATATTTCCCGGCCCCGGGGCTTTTGCCCCCCTCCTCGCCCCCGCCAACGGCCCCTTTTCGGGGCCGTTTTTTATAGCTTTCGTCATAACTCATAGCATTTATTCAGTGAAATATTTCACATCTAAAAAATTGACATAAAACAATAAATAAATTTTATTGAAAGCAAGCCATTTAACCCGGCTTTGTTTTCCGATACCATGGCTATGGATTTCACAGAAACAACAAAATATAGTTTTAATAATATTGAGTTATACGATCAAGCAATGCCATAAACATATAACAAAAGTTATATTTTTCGCCCCATTCGCCACAGGAAAACCATTTCATCATGAAAACGATTTTTCTCGTCGATGACTCCGCCACCATTCTCCTCAGTATCTCCAATATTCTGGGCAAAGCCGGTTACGGGGTGGAAAAGGCCAATTGCGCCGAAGAGGCCCTGAAAAAATTTGCCGCCGGGGTGCAGGTGGATTTGCTCATCACCGACCTCAACATGCCGGGCATGAACGGCATCGACCTCATCAAGGAGGTGCGCAAACTGGCCCGCTACAAGTTTCTCCCCATCCTTTTCCTCACCACCGAATCCCAGCAGTCCAAGCGCATGGAGGCCAAGGCCGCCGGGGCGTCCGGGTGGATCGTCAAGCCCGCCACCGCTGACGAATTACTCAACACCATCAAGCTCGTCCTCCGGTAGACCGCCATGGACTTCCGCCAGATACTCAAACGGGCCACGGTGGTGTTCTTTATTGTGGCCTTCGCCGCCGGGGTAACCATCTACCTGTTCAACGACTGGTTCGATAACACCTTCCTGCCCGCCATCCACGTTACCCATCCCCTGGGGGACGCCATCGGCACGGTGCTCATTGTGGCGGTGGCCTACCTGGCCCAGCGCCTAGCCTCCCTGGCCCTGTATCGGGATTACATGTTCGGTCTGGTGTCCCAGGCCAAGCAGCCCCGCACGGCGGAAATCAGCGCCATCCACGAGGAAGTGGCCAAAGAGCTGGACGGGGTGCCGGACTACAACCGGGTGTTGAAAAAGCAGCTGGAAGACATCGTGGCCCAGACCGAGCAGGCCGCCTACCAGATCACGGAACGCCTCCAGGCCGTGGATGAGGTGGTGGGGCACCTGAACAGCTTCGTCGCCCAGAGCTCCAGCCAATC
The DNA here is from genome assembly GCA_041907765.1 of Rhodocyclaceae bacterium. Lineage (GTDB taxonomy): Bacteria > Pseudomonadota > Gammaproteobacteria > Burkholderiales > Rhodocyclaceae > Azospira. The sequence goes on from JAYRGQ010000016.1 coordinate 8,584, forward strand.
CACCGAAATGGTGGAAGCCTCGGAAACCCGCATCGCCAACAACCAGCGCCTCATCGGGGAAATGGGGGAATACATCAAGAACCGCATCAGCGAAGCCCAGCAGGATCAGGAGCGCATCGCCCTGGTGGTGCAGCGGGCCCATTCCCTGGAATCCCTCACCAAGCTCATCAAGGACATCGCCAGCCAGACCAATCTCCTGGCCCTCAATGCGGCCATTGAGGCCGCCCGGGCCGGAGAAGCAGGCCGGGGCTTCGCCGTGGTGGCGGACGAGGTACGCAAGCTGTCCGGGGAAACGGAAAACGCCGTGGTCAAAATCAATCACGGCATTAAGGACGTGGCGGATTCCATTGAGGCCCAGTTCCGGGACAAGCTCTCCAACTCCAATCTGGACAAGGAAAAGCTGGCCCTGGATCAATTCGCCGCCCAGCTGGGGGATTTGGGCACCAGCTACGCGGAAGTGATGACCCACCAGAGCCATGTCATCGGCACCGTGCAGGACAGCGCCACGGCCCTGGCCAAGAGCTTCATGGACGCCATGGCCAGCATCCAGTTCCAGGACGTGACCCGCCAGGAAATCGAACACCTGATCCTGGCCCTGGCCCATCTGGAGCAACACGCCCAGACCCTGGCCCAGCGCCTGCGTCAGGCCGACAACCCGGATTTTTCCTTCACCCCCCTGGCCAAGCATCTGGACCAGCTCTACGACCAGTACGTCATGCAGCAGCAACGGGAGACCCACCAGCAGGCCCTGCAAGGGGGCAAAGCCGCCCCTGCCCAGGCCGGGACTCCCAAGATCGAACTCTTCTAGGAGGGATCATGGCCGACCCTAGCCAGGCCCCGGGCAACCGGCAGCGCCTTAGTCTCACGGACAACCTCACCATTTACCAGGCGGAGGCCCTGAAAGCCCAGCTGCTCCAAGCCCTGGCCGCTGGTCCGGAACTGGAGCTGGACCTCTCCCAGGTGGGGGACATGGATACGGCGGGCCTCCAGCTCCTCATTATGCTCAAGCGGCAAGCCCAGCAGCAGGGCAAGCAACTCAGCTTCCAGGGCCACAGCCCGGCCGTGCGCAGCGTCATTGATTTCTGCAATCTGGCGGCGGAGTTTGGCGACCCCCTCTACCTCACCGCCGGGGAAACCCCTTAACGCCCCTAGGAGTCATCCATGGATGAACTGACCAGCGTCTTCGTGCAGGAAAGCCGGGACCAGCTGGCCGAAATGGAAGCCGGCCTGCTGCGCCTGGAACAAGCTCCGGAAGACCAGGACAACATTAACGCCATTTTCCGGGCCGCCCACACCATCAAGGGTGGCTCCGGGGTGATTGAATGCCATTTTGTGGAAGCCTTCACCCACAAGGTGGAAAACGTCCTGGACAAGCTGCGTAACGGGGAACTCCCCGTGTCCTCCCCCCTGGCCACCCTGCTCCTGGAATGCTGCGACCACATGGGGCGGCTGCTGGACGTGCTGGCCGAAGGCCGGGAAGCCCCGGCAGGGGATCTGGCCCGCCAGGGAGATGCCCTACAGGAACGGCTGGGCAGTTTTATCGCCGCCCCTGAGGCCCAGGCCACGGGAGAGGAAGCCACCATCCTCAGCACTACTCCGGCTCCGGCCCCCACACCGGACCCGGAGAACCATCTGGCGGTGGAAGGGGGCGGGGTGGTGAGCACGGACGCCTGGCATATTTCCGTGCGCTTCGGCCCGGACGTGCTGCGCCACGGCATGGACCCCCTCTCCCTGCTCCATTTCCTCTCCTCCCTGGGGGAAATCCTGGACCTGGAGACCCTGGCCGACGCACTGCCCCCGGCGTCGGAAATGGACCCGGAAAGCTGCTACCTGGGTTTTGAAATCCGCTTCCAGAGCCGGGCTAGCAAGGCGGAAATCGAGCACATTTTCGATTTTGTGCGGGACGAATGCAGCCTGCACATTCTCCCCCCCAACAGCAAACTCAGTGATTACCTGGCCCTCCTGCGGGAATTGCCGGAAGACAAGCTGCGCCTGGGGGAAATTCTGATCCGCACCGGCGCCCTGACCCCGGCGGAGCTGGAAGAAGGCCTGCGCATCCAGGCCCAGCAACAGGATCAGGCGGCGGGCAACCCGGAAGCCACCTCCCCGCCCCTGGGGGAAATTCTGGTGGCCCAGCAGGCCGTACCCCCGGAACTGGTCACCGCCGCCGTGCAGCGCCAGGGGGAAATCGCCCAGAAAAAGGCCACGGAAGCCCGACTGGTGCGGGTCCAGGCGGACAAGTTGGATCGCCTCATCGACCTGGTGGGGGAAATGGTCATCGCCGGGGCCTCCGCCAATCTGCTGGCCCAGCGCAGTGGCAAAACCGATCTGGTGGAAGCCACCTCCATCCTCTCCCGTCTGGTGGAAGACATCCGGGATTCGGCCCTGCAACTGCGCATGGTCCAGATCGGGGAAACCTTTAACCGCTTCCACCGGGTGGTCCGGGACGTGGCCAAGGAAATGGGCAAGGACATTGAACTGGTGATTTCCGGCGGGGAAACGGAGCTGGATAAATCGGTGGTGGAAAAAATCGGCGACCCCCTCATGCACCTGGTGCGCAATGCCCTGGACCACGGCATCGAGGCCCCGGAAGCCCGGATCGCCCGGGGCAAACCGGCCCGGGGCCGGGTCTATCTCAACGCCTTCCACGACTCGGGCAGCATCGTCATTGAGGTGAAAGACGACGGCAACGGCCTGAACAAGGAAAAAATCCGGGCCAAAGCTCTGGAAAAGGGCCTGATCGGTCCCACCCAGGTGCTTTCCGACAACGAAATCGTCAATCTCATTTTCGAGGCGGGGTTTTCCACGGCGGACAAGGTCACCAACCTTTCCGGCCGGGGCGTGGGCATGGACGTGGTGCGCAAAAACATCCAGGGCCTGCGGGGCATGGTGGAGGTAGTGACACAGGAAGGGGAAGGCTCCACCTTCAGTATCCGCCTGCCCCTCACCCTGGCCATCATTGACGGCTTCCTGGTGGGGGTAGGCCCGGCCGCCTATGTGATTCCCCTGGACACGGTCCAGGAGTGCATGGAACTGCCGGACTGCCAGACCGACCGCCACTACCTGAATCTCCGGGGCGAAGTGCTGCCCTACATCCGCCTGCGGGAACTGTTCGAGCTGGGGGGCGACCCGCCGGAACGGGAAAACGTGGTGGTGGTGAGCTTTGCCGGACGCAAGGCGGGCATTGTGGTGGATACCCTGATGGGGGAATTCCAGACCGTTATCAAGCCCCTGGGCAGCCTCTTCCGCCACCTGCGGGGCATCGGTGGTTCCACCATTCTGGGCAGCGGTGATGTGGCCCTGATCCTGGATGTCCAAGCCCTGGTCCACCACTCCGCCCGCCAGGAGGAGCAGGGTCAGGGCGCCCCGGAAGCCTTGCGGTCCGTTTCCTCCTCTTGATTTCCTTTCTTTGCATCGACCTTATCCCAAGGAGTTTTCCCCATGAAAAACCTGAAATTAGGTCAGCGGCTGGGCATCGGCTTCGGGCTGGTCGTCGCCATTCTGATCCTCCTCTCGGCCATCGCCCTATTCCGCCTGGCGGCGGTGGGCGCCACCACCTCGGACGTCATCGACAACCGCATGCCAAAAATCGAGATGTCCTCCTCCATGGTTATCAACACCCTGACCCTGGCCCGGGCTCTGCGCAATCTGGTTCTGGCCGAGGACAAGATCTTTGAAAAAAAACAGATGGACCTGATCGGGGATTTGCGTAAGAAAAACGGGGAAATCCAGGAAACCCTGAAGCCCCTCATCAACACCCCCCGGGGCAAGGAGCTGTTCGACAAAATCCAGACCACCCGCAGCCGCTTTGAAAGCACCCTGGACACGGCCCTCCCCCTGGCCTACACCCAGTCCCCCCAATACAACCAGAAAAAGGCTGCGGAATATGTGCTGGGGGAATACAGCGTCGCAGCGGGGGAATACACGGAGGCACTCCAGGCCTTCAGTAGCTACCAGAAAGACATGGCCACCGAAACGGGCAAGACTGCCTCTGACCTGGTGAGCGGCACCCGGGTCCTGGTCACCACCCTGGCCCTGTTGGGCGTGCTGCTGGCCGTAATCATCGCCTACCTGGTCACCCGCAGCATTACCCGCCCCGTGGGAGAAGCGGTGGGCGCCGCCCGCAAAATGGCCCTGGGGGACTTCAATTTCAAGCTGGAAAGCGATGCCAAGGATGAAATCGGCGAGGTAATCCGGGCGGTGGCCGCCATTCAGCAGGCCGTGGGTGCCATGATTACGGATGTGGGCGCCCTGAGCGAAGCGGCGGTCCAGGGCAAACTGGCCACCCGGGCCGATGCCGCCCGCCACCAGGGGGATTTCGGCCGCATCGTGGGTGGGGTGAACCACACCCTGGATGCGGTCATTACCCCCCTCAACATGGCGGCGGAGTACATGGATCGGATTTCCAAGGGGGACATTCCCGCCAAAATCACCGATGCCTATAACGGGGATTTCAACACCATCAAAAACAATCTGAACGTCTGCATTGAGGCGGTGCAGCAGCTCATCGCCGACACCCGGATGCTCAGCGAAGCGGCGGTCCAGGGCAAGCTGGCCACCCGGGCCGATGCGGCCCGCCACCAGGGGGACTTCCGGCGCATCGTGGAAGGGGTGAACCACACCCTGGACGCGGTCATCACCCCCCTCAACATGGCGGCGGATTACGTGGATCGGATCGCCAAGGGGGACATTCCCCCCAAGATCACCGATACCTACCACGGGGATTTCAACACCATCAAAACCAACCTGAACATCTGCATCGAAGCGGTACAACGCCTCATCGCGGACACCCAGAAGCTCTCCGATGCCGCCCTGGCGGGACAACTGGACACCCGGGCCGAAGCCGAGCAGCACCAGGGGGATTTCCGCAAAATCATTCAGGGCATCAACGCCACCCTGGATGCCATCGTCCATCCCATCAACGAAACCCGGCGCATCATGAATGCCCTGGAAAATGGCGACCTGACCCAGCAAATCCAGCAGGATTACCGGGGGGATTTCAAACTCCTCAAGGAAGCCATCAACAATACGGTGGGCAAGCTGGCGGGCACGGTGGCCCAGGTCAAATCCTCGGCGGACAACCTCTCCAACGCCTCCAACCAGGTGTCCGCCACCGCCCAGTCCCTTTCCCAGTCTTCTTCGGAGCAGGCGGCCAGCGTGGAAGAATCTTCCGCCTCCATTGAGGAAATGACCGCCTCCATCAACCAGAATGCGGAAAACGCCAAGGTCACGGACAACATGGCCACCAAGGCCGCCAAGGAAGCCAGTGACGGGGGCGAAGCGGTGAAGGACACAGTGGTGGCCATGAAGTCCATTGCCAACAAAATCGGCATCATCGACGACATTGCCTACCAGACCAATCTTCTGGCCCTGAATGCGGCCATTGAAGCGGCCCGGGCCGGGGAACACGGCAAGGGCTTCGCCGTGGTGGCGGCGGAGGTGCGCAAGCTGGCGGAACGGAGCCAGGTGGCGGCCCAGGAAATCGGCCAGCTGGCGTCCAATTCCGTCAGCCTGGCGGAAAAAGCCGGGCAGTTGCTGGGGGAAATCGTCCCCTCCATCAACAAAACCTCGGATTTGGTCCAGGAAATCGCCTCCGCCTCCCAGGAGCAATCGGCCGGGGTGGCCCAGATCAACACGGCCATGAGCCAGCTCAACCAAACCACCCAGCAGAATGCCTCGGCCTCCGAAGAACTGGCGGCTACGGCGGAGGAACTGGGCGGTCAGGCCCAGCAGTTGCAAGATTTGATGGATTTCTTCGTCATCGCCGGGCAAAGCGCCGGACATGCCCAGCCGGCCCCCCGGGGCGGGCACTCGGAACGCCCGGTCCATGCCATTCCCCTGCGGCAGCCGTCCCGGGCGGATGACGGCGACTTTGAGAAATTCTGAGTCCGGGAGCCATCATGAACAATCTCATGCCCGCCCGGGCGTCCCAGTCCCCCGGCGAAGAGGAGGACGGCGCCCAATACCTGACATTCAACCTGGGGGGGGAAATGTTCGCCCTGGGCATTCTCAATGTGAAGGAAATTATTGAATTCGGCAGCATCACGGAAATTCCCATGATGCCCGGCTTCATCCGGGGGGTGATCAACCTGCGGGGCGCCGTGGTGCCGGTGATCGACCTGAGCAGCCGCTTTGGCGGCCATCCCACCCCCATTTCCCGGCGCACCTGCATCGTCATTGTGGAGCTCCAGGAGGACGATCAACGCCAGGATATCGGGGTGGTGGTGGATGCGGTTTCCGAGGTACTGGAAATTCCCCACAGCGAAATTGAGCCACCGCCCCCGTTTGGAGCGAAAATAAGGGCGGATTTCATTCATGGCATGGGCAAGATCAATGGCCGCTTTGTCATTATCCTGAACATCGCCAAGGTCCTGTCCATCGATGAAATCGCCCTGCTAGGCCAGTTAGCCGGGGAGGAGGCTCCTCCGGCACCGGGCGCCGCCGCGCCCCAACTGGCTTCGCCCTGATCCACTTCCCTTGCAAGCTTCCCTACCCCTGTCGCCATGGACTTCGCCCACCTGCCCCCCCGGGAAATAGAACGCATCGCCCGGCTCATCCCCCCCGGGGGCTGGGGCGTGGAAAACACCCGGCCCCTATCCACCCTGCTGGGCTCCTGCGTGGCGGTGTGCATGTATGACGGAGAAATGGGGATTGGGGGCATGAACCATTTCATGCTGCCGGTCATGCAGCGGCGCAACAACAGCGACGTGGACGCCCTCCTGGCGGGGGATTACTGCATGGAGGCCCTGCTCAATGCCCTGATGAAGCGGGGTGCCCGGCGGGGCAGGCTGCGGGCCAAGGCTTTCGGCGGAGGCACCATCATTGAAGCCCTGGGCCAGAAAGCCCTGACCATCGGTAAGCGCAATGCGGATTTCACCCAGGAATGGCTGGACCGGGAAGGTATTCCCCTGGTGGCCGCCGACTTTCTCGGCCCCTGGTCGCGAAAATTACTCTTCATTCCCGCCACAGGGGACGCATATTGCCGGAAAATGGTGACCAGCATGGCGACGGAGGAGCTGATTGCCAAGGAGCAGGCCTATGCCCGCTCCCTCAGCCAACAGCCCCCCACTCCGCCAGAGAAAAAAATCGAACTATTCTGAGGCTCTATGCCCTACATGCCCGCCGCCACCAACGCCTCCGTGGCCATCACGGACCAGGAATTCGCCCTTTTTCAGCGCCTCATCTACAAACTGGCCGGCATTCATTTAAGCGACGCCAAAAAGGTGCTGCTGGTGGGCCGTCTCTCCCGCCGGCTGAAAGCCCTGGACCTGAATACCTTCAGCGAATACTACCGGCTGCTCACCAGCCACGAGCAGCCGGAGGAAATGCAGCGCATGGTGGATTTGCTCACCACCAACGAAACCTATTTTTTCCGGGAACCCAAGCATTTCGAGTATCTGCGGGACAAAATCCTGCCCGGCACGCCCCTTCAACCCCCCTTCCGGGTCTGGAGCGCCGCCTGTTCCTCCGGGGAAGAGCCCTACACCCTGTCCATGGTGCTGGCCGAATACCGCCAAGGTCCCTGGGAGGTGTTCGCCTCCGACATCAGCACCGTGGTGCTGGAAAAGGCCCGCAACGGCCACTATCCCCTGGAACGCCACGAAGGCATCCCGGCAACCTTTCTCAATAAATACTGCCTGAAGGGAGTGCGCTCCCAGGCCGGCACCTTCCTGGTCGCCAAGGAATTGCGGGACCGGGTGCATTTCCGACAGATCAACCTGACCCACCCCATCCCTGCTGAAATCGGGGAATTTCAGGTAATCTTCCTGCGTAACGTAATGATCTATTTCGATACGGAGACCAAGCAGAAGGTCATTGACAACCTGCTGCCCCGGCTCAAGTCAGGCGGCTATTTCATCATCGGGCACTCGGAATCCCTGAATGGGGTCACCGACAAACTGCGCCCGGTGCAACCCACCATTTACCGCAAGCCCTAGGCCTGCTCCCAGCCCCTTACGCCACCAACGACCATGACAGAAAAAATCAAAGTAATGATCGTGGACGACTCCGCCATCGTGCGCCAAGTCGTCGCCCAAGCCCTCAACGCCGACCCCGGCATCGAAGTCATCGGTGCCGCCTCCGACCCCCTCTTCGCCATGGAGCACATGAAGCGCCAATGGCCCAACGTCATTGTGCTGGACATTGAAATGCCCCGCATGGACGGGCTCACCTTCCTGCGCAAAATCATGGCCGAGCACCCCACGCCCGTGGTGATCTGCTCCTCCCTGGCGGAAAGCGGCGCCCAGGCGTCTCTGAACGCCCTGGCGGCGGGGGCCGTCTCCATTATCACCAAGCCCAAGGTGGGCTTGAAGCGCTTCCTGGAAGACTCCAGTTCGGACGTGGTGGGGGCGGTCAAAGCCGCCGCCCACGCCAATGTGCGCCGCCTGGTGGCGATCCGGAGCAACGGGGACGCCAGCCCCGCGCCCCGGGACCCGGCCCTGATCACCCGGCCCAAGCTCTCGGCAGATGCCATTATTTCCGCCAACGGCCTGGGCAGCGGCGCCGCCATGGTACAAACCACGGAACGGATTGTGGCCATCGGCACCTCCACCGGCGGCACCCAGGCCCTGGAGGCGGTGCTCACCCGCTTGCCCGCCGTCAGCCCGGGCATTGTCATCGTCCAGCACATGCCGGAACGTTTCACCGCCATGTTCGCGGAACGCCTCAACAACCTCTGCCAGATCGAGGTACGGGAAGCCAAAAACGGGGATCGGGTCATGCCCGGCCGGGCCCTCATTGCCCCCGGGGGCAAGCACATGCTCCTCAACCGCAGCGGCGCCCAATATACGGTGGAGGTGGTGGATGGCCCCCTGGTGAACCGGCACCGCCCCTCTGTGGATGTGCTGTTCCGCTCCTGTGCCAAGTTCGCTGGCCGCAACGCCCTGGGCATTATCATGACCGGCATGGGAGACGACGGGGCCCGGGGCCTGAAGGAAATGGTGGATAGCGGCGCCGATACCATTGCGGAAGACGAATCCACCTGCATTGTCTTCGGTATGCCCAAGGAAGCCATCAAAATGGGGGCGGCCAAGCGGGTCATGCCCCTGGAGCGGATTCCCGAAGCCATCGTAGCCTCCTTCAAGCACTGACGGCGCTTCCAGCCATGATCGAAATTACCGAATTGCAACGGGACGCCCTGGTGGAGGCCTTTAACATCGGCATCGGCCAGGCCGCCGCCAGCCTGGCGGCCCTGGTCCAGGACGAGGTCAAACTGTCCGTCCTGTCCCTGCAACTCCTGCCCCCGGACGAAGCCTACCGGCGCTTCAGCTTCCAGGAGGAACGGAAGATTTCTGCCGTCAGCCAACGTTTTACCGGGGCCTTCAACGCCCTGGGCTTTCTCATTTTTCCGGAAGACCAGGGTCTGGAAATCGTGCGCCGCATGGTGGGGGAAACCCTTTCCCTCCAGGAACTCACCGAACTGGAACGGGAGGCCATGAGCGAAATCGGCAACATTTTGCTCAACGCCTGCGTCGGCACCCTGGCCAACCTGTTCCAATCCGAATTACAAAGCTCCCTGCCCACCTATCTGCTGGGCACTCCGGAAGAAGTGCTGAGTGAAAACCTGGGCAGCGAAGTGGTGCTTTTGCTGCACCTCAACCTGACCCTGGAACAAAATCACACCCGGGGCTATGTGGCCTTCCTCCTCAACCTGGACGCGGTGCACCAACTGCTGGCCCAGGTGGACCGCTTCATCGCCCGCATCGGCAACTAAGGCAACACCCATGTTTTCCGAATACGCCAATTCCCCGTCCTTCCTCCTGGAACTGACCCAGGTGGTGAACCTGGGTCTGGTCCTGGTGGACGGAGAAGAACGCATCGTGCTCTGGAACCGCTGGATGGAGGAACGCTCCCAGCGCCCCGCCGCCCAGGTGCTGGGCCAATCCCTGACCAGCCTGTTTCCCGACTTGCAAGGTAGCCGCCTGGAACACGCCATCCGCACGGCCCTGCAACAACACCTGCCCTCCGTCCTCTCCCAGTCCCTGAACCGCTCCCCCTTCCCCCTCTTCGACCCCATCCGGCGTCAGGGCGAACGCCTGGAACAGGCCATCACCGTCCTGCCCCTGATCCGCAGCGACCAGTGCCATTGCCTGATCCAGATCCAGGACGTGACCGCCGCCGTGCATCGGGAACGGACCCTGCGGGAACAGGCCCAGCAGTTGCAAATGCTTTCCAGCACCGACGGCCTCACCGGGGTGCCCAACCGGCGCAGTTTCGATGACCGCTTTCAGGAGGAATTCCAGCGGTCTCTGCGCAAGGGCACGCCCCTTTCCCTGCTCATGCTGGATATCGACCACTTCAAGCTCTACAACGATACCTACGGGCATCAGGTGGGGGACGCCTGCCTCATCGCCGTGGCCCATGTGCTGCGCAGCAGCCTGCAACGGGGGAGTGATTTCGTCGCCCGTTACGGCGGCGAGGAATTCGCCATGCTGTTGCCGGAAAGCGACCCGGAAGGGGCCGGACACATTGCCCAGCGGGTGCTGGAGCGGGTCGCCGCCCTACGCATTCCCCAGGGCCAGAACCGGGGCTTTTCCCAGGTAACGGTCAGTATCGGCATCGCCTCCCGCATTCCCCGGCGGGGAGACACCCCGGAAGTCCTGCTCCAGGAAGCGGACCAGGCCCTCTACCAGGCCAAGGAGCAGGGCCGGGCCCAGGCCAGCCTCTCCCCGGCGGCCGATCCCGCTCCCGGGGACAACGAGGCCTAGACGGACCAACCGGCCCCTTAGGCCTCGCCCCTTTTCCCTACCTCAAGTTCCCGGGCCTCCCGCCGGGCCAGGGCCCGGTCATGGATCGGCCCTAGCACCACCAGGGAGGTAGCCGCCCCGATGAGGGCGGTAAACATGTCCCACTGGGTATCCCAGGGGTCTCCCTGGGTCGCCAGGAAGTCATCCGCCTTCTGGCCCCAGGCCAGGGCCGTCCACCATTCCAGCAGTTCGTAGAAGGCGGAAAAGGCCAGGCAGATGCACAACACCAGGAAATTACACCAGCCCACCCCCCGCACCACCCGGCGCCGGAGCAGAATTTCCCGAGCCGCCAGGGCCGGTACAAAGCCCTGCATGAAATGGCCGATCCGATCATAGGGGTTGCGGGACAGGTGGAGCCAATCCTGAATCCAGAAGCCCAGGGGCACCCGGGCGTAGGTGCAAGCCCCGCCCCAGATCAACACCAGGGCATGGAGGCCGATGAAAAAATAAAGTAAATGGGTGAGGGGAAAGGAGCGCCGGGTCAGGAAAAGCAGGGGAAAAACGATCAGCACCGGAAAGGTTTCCATGAACCAGGTGGCCCGATCGTAGGGCCACAGCCCGGTCCCGGCCCAGGCCAGCACCACCCCGGCAAACCACAACCGCAGGGGTAAGGAAAGGGAGGAAGGGCTGTGCGCCGCCCCTCCCTGGACAGAGCTAGACCAGGACAAAATTCACTTCCCCCACCCCGTCGATGGCCCCCTGGAGCCGATCGCCCCGCACCACGGTGGAAACCCCGGCGGGGGTACCGGTGAAAATCAAATCCCCCGGGGCCAGGCGCACATAGCGGGAAAGGTTGGCGATGATTTCCCCCACCTTCCAGGTCATATCCGCCAGATCCCCATCCTGCCGCACTTCCCCATTCACCTGGAGCCAGACCCGGCCCTGGGCGGGATGGCCGCAGGTCGTTACCGGCATCACCGGGCTAATGGGGGCGGACTGGTCAAAGCCCTTGCCCATGTCCCAGGGATGGCCTTTTTCCTTGGCTTTCCCCTGGATATCCCGGCGCGTCATGTCCAGGCCCACGGCGTAGCCAAACACGCAGTCCAGGGCCGCCACCGGGGGAATCACCGCCCCCCCGGCCTTCAAGGCCACCACCAATTCCACCTCATGCTGGAGTTTTTCCGTTAAGGGCGGATAGGTAATGCGGGCCGGTTCGGGCACCAGGGCGTCAGCGGGCTTACTGAAGAAAAAGGGGGGCTCCCGGCCATCGGCCTGATCCAGGGCCCCCATTTCCCGGGCGTGTTCCGCGTAGTTGCGCCCCACGCAATAAACCCGGCGCACGGGAAAGCGCCGGTTGTCGCCCACCACGGGCAGGCTCACCAGGGGCGGCGGGGTGAAGACATAATCCATGACCATCTCCTAGACGGGGTTGGGAATATCCACAAAGCGGCAGTCCAGGCCGCAGTGGGTTTGCAGATGGGCCGCCAGGGCCTGAATGCCGAAGCGCTCCGTGGCATGGTGGCCGCAGGCCAGATAGGGGACCCCCGATTCCCGGGCCAGGTGCACCGTCTGCTCCGAAACCTCCCCAGACAGATAGGCATCCGCGCCCCCCAAAATGGCCTCCTCGAAAAAGCCCTGGGCGCCGCCGGAACACCAGCCCAGGCGCTTCACCGGACGCTCCCCGTCACCGAAGAGCTGTACCGGGCGTCCCAGGCTGGCGGAAACCCGCTCCGCCAGCGTGGCAGCGGGAATGGGAATGGGCAGACGTCCCAGCCAGCCCAGGTTCTGATCGCCGAAGCGGGCCTCCGCCTCCCAGCCGCAGGCCTGGGCCCACTGGGCGTTGTTGCCCAGTTCTGGGTGGGCGTCCAGGGGTAGATGATAGGCGAAGAGGTTGATATCCCGGCCCAGCAGGGTCGCTAGGCGCTGTTTGCGAAAGCCGGTGACCCGGCCATCCTCGCCCCGCCAGAACCAACCGTGGTGCACCAGCACCCCGTCCGCCTCCTGGGCCACCGCCGCATCCAGCAAGGCCTGGCAGGCGGTCACCCCGCAAACCAGACGGCGTATGGGTTCCCGGCCTTCCACTTGCAGGCCGTTTGGGCAATAATCCTTGAAACGGCCGGGTTCCAGAAGCTGATCCAGATAGGCCGCCAGTGCGTCTCGTTGCATTTTGTCCTCGATAAAGTGCCAAATCCTTCGAATTCCGGGTCCGCCACGCAGATGCGTAAACTTTGGCTGATTTTTGCACAATCCGTTACTGTCAGTCTCGCCCTGTTGTTCGTCATCACCACCCTGAAGCCGGAATGGCTGAGTCAGGGGAGCGGCGGCACTATTTCCCTGCGTGAGGCGGTCATCCCCGGCGGCAGCCGCAATGCCCCGGATTCCTACCGGGAAGCGGTGCGCCATTCCCTGCCCTCGGTGGTCCATATTTACACCAGCAAGGCGGTGAAAACACCCCGCCATCCCCTCTTCGACGACCCCATGTTCCGCCATTTCTTTGGCGATCGCTTTGACGGGGAAGCCCAGCGGGCGGCCGGGTTGGGCTCCGGGGTCATTGTCAGCCCGGAAGGCTACATCCTCACCAACTACCATGTGGTGGAAGCGGCGGACGACATTGAGGTGGCCCTGAACGACGGGCGCACCTTCAAGGCCGAGGTGATCGGCACGGACCCGGATACGGATCTGGCCGTGGTGCGCATCCGCCCGGGCAAAATGCTGGCTCCCAAGCTGCCCGCCATTACCTTCGGGCAAATGGACAATGTGAGCGTGGGGGACGTGGTCCTGGCCATCGGCAACCCCTTCGGCGTGGGCCAGACGGTCACCATGGGCATTGTTTCCGCCCTGGGCCGCTCCCACCTGGGCATCAACACCTTTGAAAACTTTATCCAGACCGACGCGGCCATTAATCCGGGTAACTCGGGGGGCGCCCTGGTGGATGCCCGGGGTAACCTGATCGGCATCAATACGGCCATTTATTCCCGCTCCGGCGGCTCCCTGGGCATCGGCTTCGCCATTCCCGTGTCCACGGCCAAGAATGTCATGGAACAAATCATCCGCTCCGGCACCGTGGTACGGGGTTGGATCGGGGTGGAAGCCCAGGAGCTGACCCCGGATTTGGCCGATTCCTTCGGTCTGGTGGATAACCAGGGCGCCATCATCGCCGGGGTCCTGCGGGGCAGCCCGGCGGCGGGGGCGGGGATTAAGCCGGGGGACATTCTCACCAAGGTGAATGGCCGACCGGTCAAAGACCCCCAAGCCATGCTCGACCTGATTGCCAGCCTGCGCCCGGAAAGCGTGATTCCCTTTGAATTGCGCCGGGGCAAGCAGGTGCTGGACCTACCCGTGAAAGTGGGCAAGCGCCCCCCCATGCAGCGCCCCAAGGGTCAGGAAGACGACGACCTGGACCCGGATCAATAAGCCCCGAGGAGTTTCCCCATGTGCCAGTTGCTCGGCATGAATTGCAATGTGCCGACGGACATCTGCTTTTCCTTCACCGGCTTTCGCGCCCGGGGCGGGCTCACGGACGTGCATCGGGACGGCTGGGGCATTGCCTTTTTCGAGGGCCGGGGCGCCCGGCTGTTTCTCGACCCCCAGCCTTCCGCCCAGTCCCCCATTGCGGAACTGGTGCATAACTACCCGATTCGCTCCCGCAACGTCATCGCCCACATCCGCAAGGCCACCCAGGGCCAGGTGTCCCTGGAAAACACCCATCCCTTCATGCGGGAACTCTGGGGGCGCCATTGGATTTTCGCCCACAACGGCAATCTTCTGAATTTCGATCCCTCCCTGGACGGCCTCTACATGCCCGTGGGCAACACGGATAGCGAACGGGCCTTCTGCTGGCTGCTCCAGTCCCTGCGCCGCCGTTTCGGCCAGACTCCGCCCCCGCCGGAAGCCCTGTTTCAGGCCCTCTTGGAACTGACCCGGGAAGTGGGGCGCCAGGGGGAATGCAATTACCTGCTCTCCAACGGGGAGCGGCTCTTCGCCCACTGCTCCAACCAGCTCACCTACCTGATTCGCCAAGCCCCCTTCCGCAAGGCCCATTTGAAGGATCAGGACGTCACTGTGGATTTCGCGGACGTTACCTCCCCGGACGACCGGGTGGCGGTCATCGCCACCCAACCCCTCACGGACGACGAACACTGGATTACCCTGCCCTCGGGGAGCCTGTGGTGGTTTGAGAACGGTCAGGTGGTCAGTCAGGGGGAAACGGTCCCCGGGCCGGTGAAAGCCGCCTGCGGGCGGAAGGACGGGTAAGGCGGGTCCGCCCCTCGGGACATGATAGGGGCGGCGGTCAGGCTGGCTGGCGGGCGGGGCCCCAACGTACCCATTGTGCTCAGCATAAAAAAAGGCGCTCCAAGCGCCTTTTTTTATGTCAGGAAATTGCCGCTTCCCGAACCTATTCTTCCTTGCCCGACTGACGTTCCCGAAGTTCCGCCTGGGCCGCCTCCATTTCCACCGCGCTCAAGGCCTGCCAGTCCCCCGGTTGTTCTTCCTGGGCCTCAGGGGCAGCGGGGGGCTGGGCAAAGAAGCGGGCCAGCAGCAGACCCAGTTCAAAGAGCAACCACAGGGGCACCGCCAGCATTAACTGGGAGAGCACGTCGGGAGGGGTGAAAATGGCCCCCACCACAAAGGCACCCACAATCACGTAGGGCCGCCATTCCTTGAGCTTATCCACGGACACCAGGCCAACGCGCACCAGCACAATGACAATCACCGGCACCTCGAAGGTAACGCCGAAGGCCATGAAGGTGGACAGGACAAAGGACAGGTATTTGTCGATATCCGTCATCCAGGCCACCCCCTGGGGCGCCACCCGGGCCATGAAGCCAAAGACGGTGGGAAACACCAGGAAATAGGCGAAGGACATGCCGGTGAAGAACAGCACCACGGAGGCCACGATGAGGGGCGCCACCAGGCGCTTTTCGTGGGCGTAGAGCCCTGGAGCCACGAAGGCCCAGGCCTGGTAAAGCACGTAGGGCAAGGCAATGAGGAAGGCCACCATCAGGGCCACCTTGGTGGGCACCAGGAACACCCCCACCACGTCCGTGGCGATCATCTGACCGCCCTTGGGCAGCACGTGGAGCAGAGGCTCGGCCAGCAGGGCGTAAAGGTCCTTGGCCCAGGGGAAAAGGCAGACAAAGACAATGAGGACGGCCAGCAAGGCGCGAATCAGCCGGTCCCGCAATTCCATTAAATGGGAAAGGAAGGACGCTTCCGGTTCAACTTCGCTCATGACTGGTGGGTCTTTTCAGGGGATGGAGTGGTGGCAACGGGTGTCGGCACAGGTTCCGGAGCTGGCCGGGGCGGCACCGGGATGGGCATATCCTCCCCAGCGACCACCGTAGGGGCAGTGGCAGCGGGCTGGGCTGCCGCAGGGGCCGGGGCGGCCAGAGGGGCCGGCTCCCCAGCTTCCGGCACTACCGCCGTAGGCTCAACCGGTGGCTCCACCGGCGGCGGGGCCACCAGCTCCTTGATAGAGGCCTGGGTGGATTGGAGCTGGGCGGAAACCGCATCCTGCAATTCCCGGGCCGATTCTTGAACCTGGGATTGGAGGCGTTTCAATTCCTCGATCTGCATTTCCCGGTTAATGTCCGCCTTCACGTCATTGACGTAGCGTTGCAACCGTCCCAGCAAATGGCCTGCCGTGCGGGCCACCCGGGGCAGGCGCTCCGGGCCGATAACAATGAGGGCCACCACGGCGATGACCACTAATTCGGAAAAACCAACGTCAAACATGGGATTCCAGACAAAAAAGGCCGGGGCCCCAGGCCCCCGCCTGTCAGCTGTTGGTCTTTTCCTTCACTTCTTTCACTTCGCCTTCAATGGTCTGGCCGCTGTTACCGGTCAGCTGTTGGGACGGGGCGGCAGGCTTGGCCTCCTCCGTACCTTCCTTGAGGCCATCCTTGAAGCCCTTCACCGCACCGCCCAGATCCTGGCCGATGTTGCGCAGCTTCTTGGTGCCGAAAATCATCATGACGATGACCAGTACGATCAGCCAGTGCCAAATGCTCAATCCACCCATGTCGTTCTCCTTACAGTCGCTTCAGCATGGGCCCCACGGGCTCCGGGCCGCCCACGATGTGGGCGTGGAGATGGGGCACTTCCTGTTGGCCAATCCGGCCGGTGTTGATAATGACCCGAAAACCGTCCGGGCTGCCTTGTTCCTGGGCAATTTTATTGGCCACAGCCAGGATTTTACCCAGCACCGGTCCGTCTTCCGGGGTCACATGGGCCAGGGAGGTGATATGGCGTTTGGGGATCACCAGTACGTGCATGGGCCGCAGGGGATTGATGTCGTGGAAGGCGAGCACATCCTCGTCTTCATAGACCTTGCGGGAGGGAATTTCCCCCGCCGCAATTTTGCAGAAAAGACAGTCGGTCATTTGGCGGTCCGGGAATTCTTTTCATCAATGCCGGAAATGCCTTCCCGGCGGCGCAGTTCCTGCAACACGTCGTCCATGGTCAGGCCGTAGAAGGCCAGCAGCACCATGGCGTGGTAGAGCACGTCGGTGGTTTCCCAGACAATGTGCAGGCGGTTGCCTTCCTTGCCCGCCATAATCAGCTCCGCCGATTCCTCGCCGATTTTTTTCAGGATGGAATCCGGGCCCTTGGCCATCAGCTGGGCGGTGTAGGAGGTTTCCGGGTCGGCGTTGCGGCGGGACAGGAGGGTCTCGGAGAGCCGTTGCAGGACGTCAATGTTCATCGGTAGATTTCCTTAGGGTCTTTCAAAACGGGATCCACGGCTTGCCAGCGTTCCCCGTCCAATACATTGAAAAAGCAGCTCTCCCGGCCAGTGTGGCAGGCGATACCGCCTTCCTGGTCGATGCTGAGCAAGAGCACGTCCCCGTCGCAGTCGGTACGCAATTCCCGCACCCGCTGATAGTGGCCGGATTCCTCGCCCTTGCGCCAGAGACGGCCCCGGGAACGGGACCAATACACCGCATTGCCGGTGCGCACCGTTTCTTCCAGGGATTCCCGGTTCATGTAGGCGAACATCAGCACCCGGCCGCTTTCCCGATCCTGGGCAATGGCGGGAATGAGACCGTCCCGGTCCCAATGCAGGGCGTCCAGCCAGGGCAGAGCGGCATTCAAATCCTGGCTCACAGGCGCACCTCGATGCCCTGGTCCCGCAGATATTCCTTGGCTTGCCGCACCGTGTATTCCCCGAAGTGGAAAATGGAGGCGGCCAACACCGCGTCGGCCCCCCCCTGGGTCACCCCGTCGGCCAGATGCTGGAGATTGCCCACCCCGCCGGAGGCGATCACGGGCAGGCTCACCGCGTCAGACACCGCCCGGGTCAGGGCTAGGTCAAAACCGTTTTTGGTGCCGTCCCGGTCCATGGAGGTGAGGAGGATTTCTCCCGCCCCCAGTTCCTGGACCTGACGGGCCCAGGCCACCGCATCCAGGCCCGTATCCTTGCGCCCGCCGTGGGTAAAGACGTGCCACTGGCCGTCCCCCACCTGCTTGGCGTCAATGGCCACCACGATGCATTGGGAACCCACCTTGTCGGAGGCTTCCTTGACCAGATCCGGGTTTTGCACGGCGGCGGTATTCATGGACACCTTGTCCGCCCCCGCGTTGAGCAAGCGGCGCACGTCCGCCACGCTGCGCACCCCGCCCCCCACGGTAAGGGGGATGAAAACCTGGGAAGCGCAGGCTTCCACCACGTGGAGAATGATGTCCCGCTGGTCCGAACTGGCGGTAATGTCCAGAAAGGTGACTTCGTCCGCCCCCTGTTCATCGTAGCGGCGGGCGATTTCCACCGGGTCCCCCGCATCCCGCAGGGAAACGAAGTTGGTGCCTTTAACCACCCGTCCGGCGGTCACATCCAGACAGGGGATGATGCGTTTGGCCAGTCCCATGACTACTTGGCACCCTTGGCGGCAGCGGCTTGATCGGCGGTGGCCTGGGCCGACTTGAAGTTCAGGGAACCGTCGTAGATGGCCCGGCCCGCAATGGTGCCCATAATGCCTTCGTCTTCCACGGCGCAAAGCTTGCGCACGTCGTCCTCGCTGGACAGGCCACCGGAGGCAATCACCGGAATGCGCAGGGCCTGGGCCAGACGCACCGTGGCGTCGATGTTAATGCCGGACAACATGCCGTCCCGGCCGATATCCGTATAGATCACGGATTCCACCCCGTAATCCTGGTACTTGCGGGCCAAATCCACCACATCGTGGCCGGTGAGCTTGGACCAGCCGTCCACCGCCACCTTGCCGTCCTTGGCGTCTAGGCCGACGATGATGTGGCCCGGGAAAGCGACGCAAGCGTCGTGGAGGAAACCAGGGTTTTTCACCGCCGCCGTACCGATAATGACGTAGCTGATGCCCCCGTCCAGGTAACGTTCGATGGTGTCCAGGTCCCGAATGCCGCCCCCCAGCTGTACGGGAATATCTTCCCCCACGGCCTTGACGATGGCCTTGATGGCCGCTTCGTTCTTGGGTTTACCGGCAAAGGCACCGTTCAGGTCCACCAGATGGAGGCGACGGGCGCCCTGTTCCAGCCAGTGGGCGGCCATGGCGCCCGGGTCTTCGGAAAAAACCGTGGCCTGGTCCATCACCCCTTGTTTCAGACGGACGCATTGGCCATCTTTCAGGTCAATCGCGGGAATGATCAGCATGGGAAATTTTCTTGCAGAAAAAGAAGAAGGAAAACGGGGGCAATCAGGGTTGCCAATGTAGGAAATTCTTCAGCAGGGCCAAGCCGTCCCGGGCACTTTTTTCCGGGTGGAATTGGACCGCAAAGATATTATCTTGGGCCACCGCACAGGTAAAGGGCAGGCCATACTCCGCACGCCCCACAATAATGCCATCGTTCTGGGGCACCACATAGTAGCTGTGCACAAAATAAAAACGGGCCTGATCCCCGATGCCCTGCCACAGGGGATGGGGTTCACCGGCCGGCGCCACCTGGGCCACCTGATTCCAGCCCATGTGGGGCACTTTCAGGCGTCGACCGGCGGCGTCCCGCATCCCGTCCAGGGGAAAACGTCGCACCTGCCCCGCCAGCACGCCCAGGCCGGGCACATCCCCTTCCTCGCTATGCTGGAAGAGCATTTGCAGGCCGATGCAGATGCCCAGAAAAGGCTTGTCCCGGGCGGCTTGCAGCACCGCCGGGCGCAGCCCCCGGGCATCCAGCTCGGCCATGCAGTCGGGCATGGCACCCTGGCCGGGAAACACCACCCGGTCCGCGGCGGCCACCTGGGCCGGATCGGCGGTCACCACCACTTCCCGGCCCTCGGCCACCTGCACCAGGGCCTGCCATACGGAGCGCAGATTGCCCATGCCATAGTCGATGACGGCGATCTTGCCCATTACAGCGCCCCCTTGGTGGAAGGCACCACCCCAGCAGCCCGGGGATCGGCTTCCACCGCCATGCGCAGGGCCCGGCCAAAGGCCTTGAACACCGTTTCGCACTGGTGGTGGGCGTTGTCGCCCCGCAGGTTATCCACGTGCAGGGTGATAAAGGCGTGATTCACCAGGCCCTGGAAAAATTCATGGACCAGTTCCGTGTCCAAATCCCCCAGGCGGGCCCGCTGGAAGTCCACATGGAATTCCAGGCCGGGACGGCCGGACAAATCCACCACCACCCGGGACAAGGCCTCATCCAGGGGCACGTAGGCGTGGCCGTAGCGGCGCACCCCTTTCTTGTCGCCTAAAGCCTGGGCCAGGGCCTGACCGATGGCGATACCGATGTCTTCCACCGTGTGGTGGCCATCCACCTGGAGGTCCCCCTTGGCCTCCACCTGCAAATCCACCAGGCCGTGGCGGGCGATCTGGTCCAGCATGTGGTCGAGGAAGGGAATGCCGGAGGCCAGACGGGCCTGACCGGTGCCATCCAGATCAAGACGGACCGTGATCTGGGTTTCCAGGGTGTTACGGGTGATTTCGGCTTGCCGCATGGGAGTTACCGTGGCGTAGGGTCGGAAAGGGAAAGAAAAGGACGCAAAAAGAAGGGGAAACGGGAGCATGATACCATTTCACGTTTTCAACGTGCTTCGCCGCGCAAGCGGAACCGCCGTCCATGAGCCGATTCTGGAGTCCCCGGGTCCATCAGTTGACCCCCTATACGCCGGGCGAACAGCCCAAGCTGACCGATCTGGTCAAGCTCAATACCAACGAAAACCCCTACCCCCCCTCCCCCAAGGCCGTGGCTGCCATGGCCGGGGAAATCGGGACGGACGGGGCCAGTCTGCGCCTCTATCCGGACCCCAACGGGGATCGGCTCAAAGAGGCCATTGCCGCCCATTACGGGGAATGGGGCCTGACGCCCCGGCAGGTGTTCCTGGGCAACGGCTCGGACGAGGTGCTGGCCCACGTGTTCATGGCCCTCCTGCAACAGGACGCCCCCCTGCTCTTCCCGGACATCACCTATAGCTTTTACCCGGTCTATTGCGGCCTCTACGGCATTACCTACCGTACCGTGCCCCTGGACGGGGAATTTGGCCTGGATCCCCGGGATTACGCGGACAGCCCGGCCAGCCCGGTGATTTTCCCCAACCCCAACGCCCCCACGGGCCGCCTCCTGCCCCTGGAGCAAATTGAAGCCCTGGCGGCCGCCCACCCGGACCGGGCGGTGGTCATCGACGAGGCCTACATTGATTTCGCGGAAGACGCCCAGGGTCACATTCCCACCGCCGTCAGCCTGATCCAGCGCCACCCCAATCTGCTGGTGATTCAAACCCTGTCCAAATCCCGCTCCCTGGCGGGACTGCGGGTGGGCTTTGCCCTGGGCAGTGAAGATTTGATCGAAGCCCTGGAACGGGTGAAGAACAGCTTCAACTCCTACCCCCTGGACCGGATCGCCCAGGCGGGGGCCCAAGGGGCCATGGCGGACCGGGAATGGTTTGACCGCACCCGGCACCAGGTCATGGCCAGCCGGGAGCGGCTGAGCGCCGAATTGGCACAGCGGGGCTTTCAGGTGTTGCCCTCCGCCGCCAATTTCGTCTTTGCCCGGCACCCGGCCTGGGCCGGGGCCGACCTGGCCCAGGCCCTGCGCCAGCGGGCCATTATCGTGCGCCACTTCCAAGCCCCCCGCATTGATCCCTTCCTGCGCATTTCCATCGGCACGGACGCCCAGTGCGACCGGCTGCTGGCGGCCCTGGACCAGATCGGGGTCACCGCCGCTTAAGCCGCCGCCCCG
The DNA here is from genome assembly GCA_041907765.1 of Rhodocyclaceae bacterium. Lineage (GTDB taxonomy): Bacteria > Pseudomonadota > Gammaproteobacteria > Burkholderiales > Rhodocyclaceae > Azospira. Next base: position 30,411 of record JAYRGQ010000016.1, read on the forward strand.
GGCGTCCCCCTCCAGCCCCGGCAAGCGCCCAGCGCTCCAACCAAGCGCCCACAAAAAAGCCCCGGCCGCCCTCCCAAACGGGAGAGGAGCCGGGGCTTTTTTTCAGTCCTGATCCGACGGCGGGACTAAGGACTAATCCTCAACCCGGTAGGAAGCGGATTGGGCGTGGGCCGGCAGGCCTTCCCCGTCCGCCAGGGTGGCGGCGATGCGCCCCAGGGTCTGGGAGCCTTCCCGGGAGACCCGGATCAGGCTGGTGCGCTTCTGGAAGTCATAGACCCCCAGGGGGGAGGAAAACCGGGCGCTGCCCGAGGTGGGCAACACGTGGTTGGGCCCGGCGCAATAATCCCCCAGAGCTTCCGAGGTGTAGGGGCCGATGAAAATGGCCCCGGCGTGGTGGATTTTTTCCACCCAGGCATCCGGCTCGGCCAGGGACAATTCCAAGTGTTCCGGGGCCACCCGGTTGGCGATGAGGCAGGCTTCTTCCAAATCCCGCACCTGAATCAGGGCCCCCCGGTTTTCCAGGGAGGCCTTGATAACGGCCTGGCGGGGCATGGTGGGCAGAAGCTTTTCAATGCTGGCCTGGACCTGGTCGATGTAAGTGGCGTCCGGGCAAATCAGCACGGCCTGGGCCAGTTCGTCGTGTTCGGCTTGGGAGAAAAGGTCCATGGCCACCCAGTCCGGGTCCGTGGAACCGTCCGCCAGCACCAGAATTTCCGAGGGACCGGCCACCATGTCGATGCCCACAATGCCGAACACCCGACGCTTGGCGCAGGCCACATAGGCATTGCCCGGGCCGACAATCTTATCCACCTGGGGCACGGTCTGGGTGCCGAAGGCCAGGGCGGCCACGGCCTGGGCCCCGCCAATGGTGAAGACCCGATCCACCCCCGCCAGACAAGCGGCAGCCAACACCAGGGGATTCCGTTCCCCCCCCGGGGTGGGCACCACCATGATCAGCTCTTTCACCCCCGCCACCTTGGCGGGAATGGCGTTCATGAGCACGGAGGAAGGATAGGCGGCCTTGCCGCCGGGCACGTAGAGCCCAACCCGTTCCAGGGGCGTGACCATCTGGCCCAGCAGGGTGCCGTCCTCTTCCTCGTAGCGGAAGCCGTGACCCAGCTGGCGTTCATGGAAGGCGCGAATCCGGCCCGCCGCCGCTTCCAACGCCTGACGCCGGGGCGCGGAGAGGCCGTCCAGGGCCGCCTGGAGCTCAGCCTGGGGCAATTCCAAAGCCCCCATACCGGCCACGGAGAGACGGTCGAAACGGTTGGTATATTCCACCACCGCCTGATCGCCCCGGGCCTTCACGTCCGCCAGAATGGCGGACACGGTCCGATCGATCTGGTCGTCCTGGGCCGCTTCAAAGGCCAGCAGGGCGTCGAGCCGGGCCTGAAAATCCGGCGCCGTGCTCTGCAAACGTTTGATGGCAACACTCATGCAATTTTCTCCACCGCTTGGGTAAAGACTTCCAGAATGGGTCCCAAGGTTTCCCGCTTCAGTTTCAGGGCCGCCTGATTGACGATGAGCCGGGAGGAAATGGGCATCACCTCTTCCACCGCCACCAGGTTGTTGGCCTTCAGGGTGTTACCGGTGGACACCAAATCCACAATGGCATCGGCCAGGCCGGTGAGGGGCGCCAGCTCCATGGAGCCATAGAGCTTGATCAAATCCACATGCACCCCCTTGGAGGCGAAGTGGTTGCGGGCGATGTTCAGGTATTTGGTGGCCACCTTGAGCCGGGCCCCCTGACGCACCACATGGTCGTAATCAAAGCCCTGGGGCACCGCCACGCACATGCGGCACTTGGCGATTTTCAGGTCCAGAGGTTGATAGAGTCCGGCGCCGCCGTGCTCGATGAGCACATCTTTGCCCGCCACCCCCAAATCCGCCGCACCGTACTGCACATAGGTGGGCGCATCGGTGGCGCGCACAATCACCACCCGCACATCGGGCCGGTTGGTACCGATGATGAGCTTGCGGGAGGTTTCCGGATCTTCCGTGGGAACGATACCGGCTGCCGCCAGAAGGGGCAGGGTTTCGTCGAAAATGCGGCCCTTGGAAAGGGCGATGGTAATGCCGTTCAAGGCCAAATCCCGTGCAAAAGCTTGATTTTACCGTAACGGCTCGGGTTTTTCTTCTTTACCGACAAGACCCTCCTGGCGCCGGGCCCCGCCGACCGGCGCGCCACGCCCCAGGAGCAGGCCCTCAATCGGCGGCGGCCAGGGCCTGGGCCGCGGCTTCGTCCTGGGTCAGTTCCTCCGGCAGGCAGCCCACAGGGGGCCCCAGACGCTGATCCGCCTGCTCAAAACGCACCAGATAAATGAACTGTTCCCCGGACCCCGTCCCGGCGGCCACCCGGCCAATCTGGACCACCACCCCCCGATCCCCGGGAGCGGCCAGGCTGGCCTCCGCCGGAATATCCGGAATATGGCCGTCGTTGTAGAGGGCTTCCTGGGCGAACACGATGTCGCCGATCTGAAACATTGCCGTCATGCCGTACTCCTTGGTGTTGGGGGATAAGCCCTTCAAGCAAGGGGAATACCAGCCCCCTGTTTCCTGGGCCCCGCGCCTAGCCTGCCAGGAAGGTACCAGGCCCCTGTCAGCTTTGCGACACAGGGAGATGTCCGGATTTTCCCTTTCCGGGGGAAACTCCCGGCCGTTCCATCTGTCCTACCAGCGCCCCAGGCCCAGGGACCGCCCCATAAGGCCCCGCCGGGGGCCACGGCCCCAGGGCCGTGCCCGCCACCCCCTCAACCGGAGACGCCCTTCGATATGCTTTACCCCGAACTCTTTCACAGTCTGGAAAAAGCCCGCTGGAACATGGCCACGGACATTCCCTGGGAGCAATTTGACCCGGATCGCCTGAGCGACGAACAGGCCCTGACCGTGAAGATGAACGCCATTACGGAATGGTCCGCCCTGCCCGCCACGGAAATGTTCCTGCGGGATAATCGGGAGGATTCGGATTTTTCCGCGTTCATGTCCATCTGGTTTTACGAAGAGCAGAAGCATTCCCTGGTACTCCAGGAATACCTGCGCCGCTTCCGCCCCGAGCTAGTGCCCACGGAGGCGGAATTGGACAAGGTGCGTTTCGAGTTCGATCCGGCCCCGGCCCTGGAAACCCTGATGCTCCATTTCTGTGGCGAACTGCGCCTCACCCAGTGGTACCGGCGGGCCAGCGAATGGCACACGGAGCCGGTGATCAAGTCCATCTACGACCACATTTCCCGGGATGAGGCCCGCCACGGGGGCGCCTACCTGAAGTATATGAAGCGGGCTCTGGACCGGTGCGGCGACACGGCCCGCAGCGCCTTCGCCAAAATCGGCATGCTCATGGCCAGTTCGGGCCGCTCCGGCAAGCCTTTGCACCCCACCAATCTGCACGTGAACCAATCCCTCTTTCCCAACGACACCATCCAGAGCCGCTTGCCCGACCCGGACTGGCTGGAACACTGGCTGGATAAGCAAATTCAATTCGACAAGACGTGGGAGAGCCGGGTGGTCGGTGGTATCCTGCGCAACTTGTCCAACCTCTTCGGCCAGACCTTCGAGACCCTGCAGGATCTCAACCGTTATAGAAAGGCCCTGGCCCCAGCCTAATCCCCCATGGTGCCTCCCCCCTTCGCCCTCGATACCCGCTCCCTGCTGGCCGTGGCGGTAGGGCTTTCGGGGCTGTGGTGCGCCGCCATGTGGCTCAACTGGCGGCGCCATCGCACCATCCCGGGCCTGGGGGCCTGGACGGCGGCCGCCGGCTTCATCATGGTGGGCACCCTGGGCCTGGCCCTGCGGGGACAAATTCCCGGCTTTATTTCCATCGTACTGGCCAATGTGGCCATCGTCCTGGGCAATGCCCTGCTCTGGTCCGGCATTCGCGCCTTCCGCTTCCGCAGCACCGGTTATCCCTTGATTCTGGTCCTGGCCCTGGCCTGCGGCCTGATCCAGGCCCTGGCCTCTTCCGTCCTGGATTCCCTCCTCTTCCGGGCCGTGTTCATTTCTCTCCTGCTGGGCAGCCTGGATTTGCTCTGCGCCTGGGAGCTGGTCCGGGCCGGCCCCTGGCCGACCCGTCGCCCGGGCCTGATCGCCGCCTGGCTGGCCCTCTGCAACGCTTTCAGCCATTTTCTCCGGGCCGGGGCGACCCTGCGTTATCCGGAAGCCACCTCCGTGTTTCTGGCCGCAAACTCCATGCACGCAGAATTCACCTTCTGCTTCATCCTGTTACAGATGGGCCGCATGCTGTGCCTGCTCACCCTGGTCAGCGACCGGCTCCAGGAAACCCTCAACCAGCTGGCCACCCGGGACCCCCTGACCCGCCTTTTCAACCGCCGAGCCTTTCTCGAGCAGGCCGAACTGGACCGTTCCCGGGCCAACCGGAGCGGCCGCAATAGCGTGGTGCTGATTCTGGACCTGGATCACTTCAAGGAACTCAACGACAGCCACGGCCACAATCACGGGGATTTGGCCCTGGAGGGCTTTGCCGGCATCCTCACCCGCAGCCTGCGCCAGCACGATCTGGCCTGCCGCTGGGGCGGGGAGGAATTCTGCGTGCTGCTGCCGGAAACGGAAATGGAAGAAGCCCTGGTGGTAGCGGAACGCATCCGCCTGCGTTGCGAGGAGCGGGCCAGCCGCTCGGAAACCTTTACCACCGTCAGCGTCGGCTTGGCCCTGCTGGGTCGGGACGGGGAACTGACGGACGCCATCACCCGAGCCGACCGGGAGCTGTACCGGGCAAAGGAACAGGGCCGCAATCAGGTCCGTTCCGGGGACCTGGGGGACGCCTTGGGCAAGGCCCAGGCGGTCTAGGACCCCGGCCCCCCGTGCTATCCTTGGCCGTTTTTTGTTCTGGATACCCCCATGTCCGCCTATCCCCTGCCCTCCTTTGAAGACAAAATCTGCCCGCCGGACCAACTGGCCGCCCGGGCCGCCCAACTGGCCCATCCCCTGGTGTTTACCAACGGCTGCTTCGACATCCTGCACCGGGGTCACGTCACCTATCTGGCCCAGGCCCGGGCCCTAGGGGCCGCCATGGTGGTGGCTCTGAACACGGACGCCTCCGTCAAGCGCCTGGGCAAGGGGGATGACCGGCCCATCAACTGTCAGGAAGATCGGCTGGCGGTCATGGCCTCCCTGGAATGCGTGTCCCTGGTGACCTGGTTTGACCAGGACACGCCCCTGGAAGCCATCCTGGCCTGCCACCCGGACATTCTGGTGAAAGGTGGGGACTGGGCCCCGGAAAAAATCGTCGGCGCCTCGGAAGTTCAGGCCTGGGGCGGCAAGGTCCATTCCATCCCCTTTCTCCACAACCGCTCCACCACCGCCCTGGTGCAAAAAATCCGTCACCTTTGACCCACGTCAAACGGAATATCCCTAAGAACAGGGACACTGACTTTTTCCCAAAATCTTCATAAAAAGGTCAAACCATGAGTGGATTTCGCATTGCCGTCATCGGTGCCGGGGATACCGGTACGCCCTTGTTGAAACAGCTGCTGGCCGCACCTTTCGTCACCGTACTGGGGGTTGCCGATCTGGATCTGTCCCTGCCGGGCATTGCCCTGGCCCAGGAAGCCGGTGTGCCCACCACCAATAATTTCATGGACCTGGCCAAGCTGGGCACCTCGGTGGACATCATCATCGATGTCACCGGCGCTGCGGCGGTCAAGGACACCCTGCGCAAATACATGGTGGAAAGTGGCAACGATCACACCCTGATCATGGCCGAACAAATCGCCCTGCTGCTCATGTCCCTCTCCGCCGGCGAACTGGTGGATGGCAAGCACGGCGCCCAGCATTACAGCTGAGAGTTAAGCGCGCCCCGGGGTGCCGAACTTTTCCCGGCGCCCCCAATAAAAAACCGCCCCGGGAGGCGGTTTTTTATTGGGGGGAAACCTGCTGGAGCGAAAAGCCCCAGCCCCGGCCTAAAGCACCACCTGGGTCCCCAGTTCCACCACCCGGTTGGTGGGAATCTTGAAAAAGGTGGTGGCGGAACCGGCGTTGCGGAACAGGGCCACAAAGAGCTTTTCCCGCCAGAAGGCCATTTCCGAGCCAAGCCGGGGAATGAGGGTTTCCCGGCCAAGGAAAAAGGAGGTTTCCAGCATTTCAAAGCGCAGCCCCGCTTCCGCCGCCAATTCCAGGGCCCGGGGGATATCCGGATCGTCCTTGAAGCCATACTGGACAATGACCTGATAGAAGTTTTCCTTGAGCCGATGCACTTCCACCCGGTCGATTTCCGGCACATAGGGCACATCGAAGATTTTCACCGAAACAATGACGATGCGCTCATGAAGCACCTTGTTGTGCATCAGGTTATGCAGCAGGGCATGGGGCACCCCGTTGGGGTCCGCATTCATGAACACCGCCGTTCCCGGCACCCGCACCGGGGGCGCCACCTCGATGCTGTCGATGAAGGGCAGCAATTGGAGGGCTTCCCCTTGTAGCCGTTCCGCCAGGAGCTGACGGCCCCGCTTCCAGGTGGTCATCATGACGAATACCGCCACCCCCACCACCAGGGGGAACCAGCCGCCATCGGGAATCTTCATCACATTGGCGGACAGGAAGGTGAGTTCCACCACCAGGAAGCCGGTGAAGAGGGCGATGGCCCGGGGCCAGCCCCAGCCCCACACCCGGGCTACCACGGCGGTGGCCAGCAGGGAGGTGATAACCATATCCCCGGTCACCGCAATACCGTAAGCCGCCGCCAGGTTATTGGAGGACTTGAAGCCCAGCACCAGCACCGCCACGGCACAGAACAGGCCCCAATTCACCCCGGGCAGGTAAATCTGGCCCTGCTCCTTTTCCGAGGTGTGCTGCACTTCCATACGGGGCACAAAGCCCAACTGCATGGCCTGACGGGTGACGGAAAAGGCGCCGGAAATCACCGCCTGGGAAGCAATCACCGTGGCCACGGTGGACAGGCCCACCAGGGGATAGAGGGCCCACTTGGGTGCGGAAAGGAAAAAAGGATTCTGGATGGCGTCGCTGTGGGCCAGGATCAGAGCCCCCTGGCCGAAGTAGTTGAGCACCAGGGCGGGCAGCACAAAGGTGAACCAGGCCAACTGGATGGGACGCCGGCCAAAGTGGCCCATGTCCGCATAGAGGGCTTCCGCCCCGGTCACCGCCAGCACCACGTTACCCATGGCCACCAGGGCCATGGCCTGGTTGGCCAGGAGAAATTTCACCCCATAGACCGGGTTCAGAGCCAGGAGCACATGGGGGTTATGGAGAATGGCGCCGATGCCCAGAAGGGCCAGGCAGGAAAACCAAAGCACCATGACCGGCCCGAAGAGAGCCCCCACCGTGGCCGTGCCCCGCTTCTGCACGGCGAAAAGGCCGAAGAGCACCAGCAGGGTAATGGGGATAACGAAGTGGTCCAGGCCGGGGGAGGCAATTTCCAGCCCCTCCACGGCGGAGAGCACGGACATGGCCGGGGTCACCATACCGTCCCCGTAGAACATGGCCGCCCCCAGGATGCCGATAATCACCACCGCCTTCTGGCGGCGCCGGTTGCCTGCCGCGTCATGGAGGGCCAGGGCGATGAGGGCCATGATGCCCCCTTCCCCCCGGTTGTCCGCCCGCATGATGAAAGCCACGTATTTCAAGGACACCACCACAATCAGGGCCCAGAAAAACAGGGACAGGCTGCCCAGCACATTGGCTTCGTTGAGGGGAATGGGATGATTCCCGGCGAACACTTCCTTCATGGCGTACAGGGGACTGGTCCCGATGTCGCCATAAACCACGCCCAGGGCCGCCAGGGCCAGGGCCGCCAGGCGGGAATGGGAAGAAGCAGAAGAACCGTGCATGACTACTCCGACAAAAAAGACCGCCCGACCCCGGATGTCACTCCGGCGCCGGTCCGGCCATGCGTTGCTTGAGCTGTTCCCAATATTCCGACTCCAGGCTGAGATTGACCGCCTCCCTACGCAACAGGGACAGCCGGGTCATCAACAGACAGAGCCGCTTCCAGGCCCGGTCCCGCTCACTTTCCTCGAGCAGTTCCAGCTGGCTGCGCAATTCTCCTATCTCCCGCCGCAAGCCCACCTCCGGCGGCGCAAAGCCCGCATTTTTGAGAATGCGGTTCGCCATGCGCTGGTCCTCCGGCACCAGGGGATCCTCCGTCAAATCCAGGGGCTCACCACTGCCCGGCAGATCGGACAACTCGCCCCGCTCCAGGGCTTCCTGGATGCGTTGCTCGGCCAGGGCAACAAAGGTGAACATGGACACTTCTCCCCCATCAAGGAATCCGGGTGAGAACGGTAAAAACGGAGGGTGGGCCTAGAACCGGAAAGGGTTCTGGGAAAAGGCAGAAAAGCGGGACGGCAGGTACATGGAAACCCCCAAAAACGGTTTTTTCTAATATGAATTTTTCGCCATTCTACCCGCCCCCGGGCTTTGGGAAAAACTACCGCCCCGGCGGCCCTTTCGCCCCCCCTTTTCCCTGGTGGATCAAGGCTATGCCAAGCGCTTTAAGGGGCATGGCAGAGATGATTAAAAGCTCAGGCTTAGACCAGACTCTTAAGCTTTCTCTTTAAGCCTGACCCGAACCGCCCCCCGGCGCCCCCTGGGCCAGCCGGGCGGTCAAGGCTGCCTTGACGGCCGCCACCACGGGCCCCCAATCGTCCAGGGTTTCCTGGCGGAAGAGGCGCAGGGACGGGTACCAGGGGCTATCTTCCCGCGCCTGCAACCAACGCCAATCGGGTTTGAACTGGGACAGTAGCAGCCAGGCGGGCAGCCCCAGGGCGCCGGCCAGATGCACCACCGCCGTATCCACGGAAATGAGCAAATCCAGTTGTTCCAATACCGCCGCCGTATCGGCAAAATCCCGCAGCTCCGGCCCCACATCCAATAGGGGCAGGTCGGTGGGCAAGGTCACCCCTGGCCCGGGGGGCACCAGGCAGATCAGGCGCAGACCGGGCAGGGACCAGAGGGGCGCCAGGACATGGAGATCGGGCAGGGAGCGATGCCGGTCATTGTCAAAGCGGCTATTGCCCCGCCACACCAGCCCCAGGCGAAAACCATCGGCGGGCAGCCGGCAGCGCCAGTATTCCCGCCGTTCCGGGGCCACGGACAGATAGGGAATGGTCGCCGGCAAATCCTCCAATGAGGTATGGAACAGGGCGGGCAGGCTCAAGGGCAGCACGCAGAAATCATGGGGGGCCAGGGCCAGTTCCGGGGACCAGGCCACCACCTCATCGGCCCCGGCCAGGGTTTGGAATAGGGGCAACAGGGGAGCCCGACAGACCAGGGTCAGGCGGCTCACCCCCTCGGCCTTGAGCCGGGGTACATAACGGCAGAACTGGATTTCATCCCCGAACCCCTGCTCAAACCACACCACCAGGGAACGCCCCGCCAGGGGCTCTCCCCGCCATTGGGGAAAGGGCAGATTGGGGAGGTGGATGCCCAGGCGGTTTTCCGGCGCCAGCCGGGCGTCCAGCAGGGGCCAGGCTTCGGCCCACCGCCCCTGGCGCAACAGCAGATAGCTGTAATTGAAGCGGGCCTGGGCGTGGTTCGGATTGAGGGCCAGGGCCTGGCGAAAACACTCCTCCGCCGCCCCGTCCCGATTCAGGCAGGCCAGCAGCACCCCCAGATTGGAATGGGCCGGACCCAGCGTCGGGTCCAGGGCCAGGGCCTGCCGGTAGGCCGCTTCCGCCTCGGGGAAACGCTCCAGATCCGCCAGCAGCCGCCCCAAACTGTTATGGATGGCCGCCACCCCGGGTAGCAGGGTCAGGGCATTGCGAAAGCAAATTTCTGCCGCCCGGTGCCGCCCCACTTCCCCCAGGGTAATCCCCAGATTGGCCCAAGCTTCCCCCAGGCCCGGATTGGCCTGGACGGCTGCCAGGAAATGGTCGGCAGCCTCCGCCGAGCACCCTTCCGCGAGCAAGGCGCAGCCCCGGTGAAAGTCCTCGGCCCCGGGCACCGTATCCGTTGCCGTATCGGCGCCCTGATGGAACGTCAATGCTTCCCCATCCATGGTCCGCTCCCTATCCACAAAAAACAGGCCCGGAGCGCTAGTGCGGTCCGGGCCCATGATTAAACGGCAAAGGCTAGCCCATTAAAACGGAATGTCGTCATCCATATCATCAAAGGACGGGGCCTTTTTCTTGGCCGGGGCGGGGGCGGCGGAACGTTCGTAGTCCCCACCAGCGCTACCGCCACCATAGGAATCCCCAGCGGGGGCGCCACTGCCTTCCCGGCGGCCCAACATCTGCATTTCCGTGGCTTCGATTTCCGTGGTGTAACGCTCCTGGCCTTCCTTATCCTGCCATTTGCGGGTACGGATGCGGCCTTCGATATACACGGAGGAGCCCTTTTTCAGGTACTGGCCGACGATTTCCGCCAGCTTGCGGTAGAACACCACCCGGTGCCATTCGGTCACTTCCCGGCGTTCGCCGCTGGACTTGTCCTTCCAGCTTTCGGTGGTGGCCAGACGGACATTGGCCACGGCGTCGCCGTTGGTCATGTAACGGGTTTCCGGATCGGCGCCCAGGTTGCCGACCAGGATTACTTTATTCACAGAAGCCATGCAGCCCCCCTTGAAAGTGTTGGTTTAAAAGAATTATTGCGCCTGCTGCTGGGAGCGGGGCGGCGGAACCACCATGGACAGGCTGAATGCCAGCCAAGCCAGCCCCAAGACGGTGGTACATCCCCAGACGGCGCCGTTGCCCAGACGATGGGCCAGGGTGCCCCCCACGGCCCCGCCGAGGAAGAGGCCGATGGACTGGGTGGTGTTATAGATGCCCAGGGCGGCCCCCTTGGCTTCGGGAGGCGCAATCCGGGAAATCAGGGACGGCTGGGTGGCTTCCAGGATATTGAAGGCCACGAAAAACAGGGTCAGCCAAATGGCCAGGGGCCAGAGACCGCTGCCAAAGAAGAAAAAGCCCAGTTGCACCAGAACCAGCAGGGCCACGGCGGCGTTAAAGACCAGCTTCATCTTGCCGTATTTTTCCGCCGCAATCACGGCGGGCACCATGCCCACGAAGGAAATCAGCACGGCGGGCAGGTAGATTTTCCAGTGTTCCCCCACGGCCAGACCGCCGCTCTGCACCAGGGCGGAGGGAATCAGTACCCACATGGCGGTCTGCATGACGTGGAGGGCGAAAACGCCGAAATTGAGGCGGCCCAGGCGGCCGTCCTTCAAAACCCGGCCAAAGCTGGCATCCCCTTCCGCTTTCACCGCCGGAGGCGCATCCGGCACCACCTTGAGCACCACGCCAATGGCCAGTACGGACAAGCCCCCGGTAATGAGGAAAATGCCCGGCATGCCGATGAGGCCATAAAGCACGGGGGCCGCCACCATGGAAAAGGCGAACACCAGGGCGATGGAACCGCCAATCATGGCCATCACCTTGGTGCGATGCTGTTCCCGGGTCAGGTCGGCGGCCAGGGCCGTGACGGCGGCGGAAATGGCCCCGGCACCCTGAATCACCCGACCCACCAAAATCATGGGCAAATCCTGGGCCACGGCGGCGACAAAGCTGCCGATGGCGAACAACACCAGGCCGAACACGATCACCGGCTTACGCCCAAAACGGTCGGAAGCCAGGCCGTAGGGAATCTGGAAGAGGGCCTGGGTCAGGCCGTAGGCCCCAATGGTCAGGCCCACCATGGCCAGATTGCTACCGCTGGGCAAGGAGTGGGCGTACACCGCAAAAACCGGAAGAATGAGGAAGAGGCCCAGCATGCGCAGGGCGAAAATACCAGCCAGGCTGACCCCGGCTTTCTTTTCCTGGGCATTCAAGCCGTCGGCGACGGCAGGGGAGACGGAAGACGACATGGGAGTGGTAAAGGAGATAAACCCGAAGAGACCGGATTTCCGGCGGGAAGTTGCGTATCTTATCAGGTTTGCCCTGACCCCAGTCTGCCCGCCCTGCCCGCCGACGGGGGCGAAAAATGCCGGCGCCCCCGCCCCCCGGCCCGGATGGCGGTAGAATTCCCCCCGCCGTATGACCACCGCCCCAATCATCCCGGCCCACTCCCCCGCCCGGCCTTGCTGGAAGCTTTGCTCTTGGTAATCGCCGCCCGAATTCCGTATATTTCAAAGTTTGGCCTCGGGCCCCTCGCCCCGCCCTCACCCCACAGCTGAAAATCCATGGACGAAATCAAGATCCGCGGTGCGCGGACGCACAATCTCAAAAACATCAGCCTGGACCTGCCCCGGGACAAACTTATCGTCATCACCGGCCTTTCCGGCTCGGGCAAATCCTCCCTGGCCTTCGACACCCTCTATGCGGAAGGCCAGCGCCGTTACGTGGAATCCCTCTCCGCCTACGCCCGCCAGTTTCTCCAGCTCATGGAAAAGCCGGACGTGGATTTGATCGAAGGCCTGTCCCCCGCCATTTCCATTGAGCAGAAGGCCACCAGCCACAACCCCCGATCCACCGTGGGCACGGTGACGGAAATCCACGATTACCTGCGTCTGCTCTTCGCCCGGGCCGGCACCCCTTATTGTCCGGAACACGGGGAGCCCCTGGAAGCCCAGACCGTTTCCCAGATGGTGGATGCGGCCCTGGCCCTGCCGGAAGAAACCAAGCTGATGATCCTGGCCCCCGTGGTGGCCAACCGCAAAGGGGAACAGCTGGATCTGTTTGCCGATCTCCGGGCCCAGGGGTTTGTACGCCTGCGGGTGGACGGCAAAATTTACGAAATCGATGCCCTGCCCAAGCTCACCAAAAGCCAGAAGCACAATATTGACGTGGTGGTGGACCGGCTCAAGGTGCGGGAAGACATGCGCCAGCGCCTGGCGGAAAGCTTCGAGACCGCCCTGCGCCACGCGGATGGCCGGGCCATCGCCCTGGAAATGGACACGGGCACGGAACACCTGTTTTCCGCCAAATTCGCCTGTCCCATTTGCTCCTACGCCTTGCAGGAGCTGGAACCCCGGCTCTTTTCCTTCAACAACCCCATGGGCGCCTGCCCCAAATGCGACGGCCTGGGGGTCATCCAGTTCTTCGATCCCAAGCTGGTGGTAGCTCATCCGGACCTCTCCCTGGCGGCCGGCGCCATCCGGGGCTGGGACCGGCGCAACCAGTTCTACTTCCAGATGCTGGGCTCCCTGGCGGACCACTACAGCTTCGACGTGGATACCCCCTTCAAGCAACTGCCTGAAGCCATTCGGGAGCTGGTGCTGTTCGGCTCGGGCAAGGAGGAGATCCCCTTCCGCTATATGAACGAGCGGGGCCGGGTGGTGATTAAGGAACACCCCTTTGAAGGCATCATTCCCAACCTGGAACGGCGCTACAAAGAAACAGACTCCATGGTGGTGCGGGAAGAGCTGGCCAAGCTCATCAACAACCGCACCTGTCCCCATTGCGAAGGCAGCCGCCTGCGCCTGGAAGCCCGCAACGTGCGGGTGGGCAGCAAGACCCTGCACCAGATCAGCCACCTGCCCCTGGCGGAAGCCCGGGAATATTTTCTGCATCTGGAACTCCACGGCCACAAGGCCCAGGTGGCAGAAAAAATCCTCAAGGAAATCGTCGCCCGGCTCCAGTTTCTCATTAACGTGGGCCTGGATTACCTGTCCCTGGACCGCTCGGCGGAAACCCTGTCCGGGGGCGAAGCCCAGCGTATCCGCCTGGCCAGCCAGATCGGCTCCGGCCTCACCGGGGTCATGTATGTACTGGATGAGCCCTCCATCGGCCTGCACCAGCGGGATAACGACCGGCTCCTGAAAACCCTGGCCCAGCTGCGGGACATCGGCAATACGGTAATTGTGGTGGAGCACGACGAAGACGCCATCCGGGCCGCGGATTACGTGGTGGATATCGGCCCCGGGGCCGGGGTCCATGGGGGCTACGTCACCGCCGAAGGCACGCCGGATCAGGTGGCGGCCAATCCCCAGTCCCTCACCGGCGCCTACCTGTCCGGACAAAAGAAAATCGCCGTACCGGCCCAGCGCCGCCCGGCGGACCCGGAACGCCAGCTGCGCATCATCGGCGCCAAGGGCAACAACCTGAAGAACGTCACCCTGGAAGTGCCGGTGGGCCTATTCACCTGCATCACGGGGGTGTCCGGCTCGGGCAAATCCACCCTAATTAACGACACCCTCTATGCTGTGGCGGCCCGCCACCTCTACAACGCCTCCACCGAACCGGCGGAATACGAAGAAATCCAGGGGCTGGATCACTTCGACAAGGTCATCAACGTGGACCAAAGCCCCATCGGCCGCACCCCCCGGTCCAACCCGGCCACCTACACCGGGGTCCTCACCCCCATTCGGGAACTCTTCGCCGGGGTGCCCGAATCCCGCTCCCGGGGCTACGGCCCGGGCCGCTTCTCTTTCAACGTCAAGGGCGGGCGCTGCGAAGCCTGTCAGGGGGACGGGGTGCTCAAGGTGGAAATGCACTTCCTGCCCGACATTTACGTGCCCTGCGACGTCTGCCACGGCCACCGCTACAACCGGGAAACCCTGGAAATTCTCTACAAGGGCAAAAACATCCACGACATTCTGGGCATGACCGTGGAACAGGCCCGGGATTTTTTCGACGCCGTGCCGAGCATTGCCCGCAAGCTGCAAACCCTGGTGGATGTGGGCCTTTCCTACGTCACCCTGGGGCAAAGCGCTACCACCCTCTCCGGCGGCGAAGCTCAACGGGTCAAGCTGGCCCTGGAACTGTCCAAGCGGGACACGGGCCGCACCCTCTACATCCTGGATGAACCCACCACCGGCCTCCATTTCCAGGATATCGCCATGCTCCTCAAGGTGCTGCAACGCCTGGCGGACAACGGCAATACGGTGGTAGTCATCGAGCACAACCTGGACGTGATCAAAACCGCCGACTGGCTGGTGGATTTGGGGCCGGAAGGGGGGGACGGGGGTGGTCGCATTATCGCCACCGGCACCCCGGAAACCATCGCCGCCACCCCGGCCAGCCATACGGGACGCTTCCTCAAGCCCCTGCTGGCCCGCTAAAGGCCAAGGGGCCAGGTCTACACAGAACTTGGCCCCGCTCCGCCCCCTTGCCCTGACGCCGGACTGCCCCGGCGCCAGGGGAAAAAACGTGGAATAGTGCCGCGAAAATTCCTCGCTTCCCTTTATACTCACCACTAGGCCATTCGTCATAGACAAATTACCAAAAAGGTGAGGCCATGAAAGCCACCCGCCACCGCCAGGTTCAAGACCGGCGCCAAACCGAAAAAGGCCCCCCTGCGGGCTGGAAAGACCGGCGCAACGGCGTAGAACGCCGCCTGCCCCAGGTCGTCGAAAACGAAGTCAGCCTGGCCGAATTTTTCGCTGCCTACCAACAAACCCAAGCGATCCTGCGGGAATCGGCGGAAGACACTGTGCCGCCGGGGATAGCGCCCCTAACCAAGATCGTCTGAGAAACCCGATCCGGAGGCCCCCGCCTCCTTTTTGGAGCGGAAGAGCCCTTCTCTCCACGCCACCATGAGCCCACCCCGTTAAAGGGCACCCAGGCTTTTCCCAGGTCAACGAAAAAAGCCAATGAATCGGCGTTGCTGCACAATTCCTGAACAGGGCGAGACTCCCCTTTCCCCAAATAAATTTACGCCACAGCCACCGTACAAGGACGGCCCAGCATGCTGAAACGGTTCAAGATGGCAGCGCGTACTTGCAGCTCTGCCACTTGGCTATCGAAGCGACGGGCCGTCACCCTCTCACCCAGCCGTTTAAAGCAACCCATTTTGGTTTCTACCAAGCTGCGGCGATGGTAGCCGCTCCAACGTTTCCAGATTGCCCTGCCTAGTCGCTTGGTCGCCCGCAGAATCTTGTTCCGAGCCAGCACACCCAGCGAATTTCCTTTCCACGGTCTCGCATTCTTGCGGGTCGGGATGCACCCGATCGCACCCCGTGCGGCAATTGCCTCATGGCACGTCTTGGCATCGAAAGCGCCATCGCCGCTCACGCAGCCTATCGGCTCGTCGGCCGGAATTTGCGTCAATAGCGAAGGCAACATTTGCGCATCGCCCTGGCGGTTATCTGTCACCTCGATAGCGCGGATCTGTAGGGTTTCCGCATCGATGCCCAGATGCCCTTTGCGCCATTGCCGGCGATATTCCGCGCCATGCTTCTTGGTTTTCCACTCGCCTTCGCCCAGCATCTTGATGCCTGTGCTATCCACCAGCAGATGCAGCGCGCCTGAGCTTTTCTGGTAGGGAATCTTGACCTGCAGCGTCTGCTGCGCCTGGATAGCGTGCTGTAGTCGGGAACGCCCCAGCCCAAGCCCGCTAGCTTGAGCAGACTTTGGATGAAACCGATGGTTTGCCGCAACGCGAGTCCAAACAGGTTTTTGATGGTCAGGCAGAATTGAATGGCGGCATCGCTATAGGTCTGCGTCCGTCCACGTTTGCTTCGAGGAGCCGCCTGCCATGACATGCTCGTGTCCAGCCAGACGGACAGAGAGCCGCGTTGGATCAGAGCTTGGTTGTAGGCGTTCCAGTTGGTTGTTCGGTAGCGTTTTGGAGCAGGCTTGGTCATGCCACTATCTTACCAAGCTGCGGAGGGGGAGGATTTGTGCAACAGCGCCCTACTTAATTGTTTTTTAAAGCCACCTAACAGAGAGATAGCACATTGCCAAGAGCTGATGGCCCTAAGAAAGGATGCACGTAACCCAGCAAGTGCTAGTCGCTAGCGTAGGCCATAATAGGTGTTGAAGTAGCTGATCAGACGGTTGCGCTCTGACTCATTCAGTAGTGGCAATCCGTGATAGCCTCGGTAGCTCTGCATACGCTCAATAGTGCCGCTCCAGTCGCTGCGCCGGGCTAACAGCAAGCGGTGGGCGTCGTGACAGGCGAAGCATTTTCCTGCTACCAGCTTTTCTGTGCCGAGACCGTCTTCCTGAAAATGGCTTAGGTTTACTGTTTCTACCCGCCGGCGCTCCATTTCAGCTTTTGCGACGATGGGGGCAGAGTATTCAATTGTGCTGATTTTTCTACCCCGGGGTTCCTGAACTACTTGTGGATAGTCAATACCGATGAGGTATTCGACGAAATGGCCGTCCCGGGTACGCCGATTAATGTTGTAGTTGTATATCTCGGAATACACCACTTCGCCGTTGCTCAGGGCCAATACCGCCATGGTGGCATCTCCAGCAACAGGGCGTCTTAAGCGGATGGGGCGACCCTGTGGGTCCAGGTACTCAAGGGCGGCACGATCAGTGAACCATAGGCGGCCGTGTGATCCCAGAGACAACCCCTGTATCTGAATATTTTTCGGGAGATATCGCTCCCGTAGGGTTCCGTTGCTAGAGCGATAGCTCACGCTGTTTCGGCAACCGTCGGAAAAGTAAATGCCTCCCCGGTGATCGGGAACTAGATTGCGGGGGCAGCTGCGGGTGGCCCAGTGCCTCTCTTCGTGCCATTGGCCATCCCGGGTTAGGCGCAGCAGCCAGCCCTGAGAGTTGCCCTTATTGCCCTCCGCCTGCTGCAACGTGACCCATACTTGACCTTGGCTGTCGAAGGCTATTGCACTGGGCCACCCGGAGGGGACCGGATAGAAGTCCAGCCGACCATTCATGCCGAGCCGGCCAATACCGGAAGGCGCGGGCTGGTGGGCTTGTCCGTCTGTGTTATGCCTATGTTCTCCAAGCACAGTGAACCAGGCATCTCCATTGGCATCCGCAGCAATTTGGAAAGGTTGGCCCATGTGGACCGGATATTCTGTGATCTTGCCGTCGGGTGTTAGACGGCCTACCTGACGACCGTCCATTTCGGTAAACCATACGTTGCCAGCTCCGTCCACTGCTATCGAAGAGGGTTCCGCTGCCGGAGTGGGGAGCAAATGGCTGGTGACTGTACCATCCATAGATAAACGGGATATGGCATTACTGTCCCCCTCGGTAAACCATATGCCGCCATTTTTGTCTTCTGCAAAGCCGTATGAGCCAAAGGGACGACAGGCATATGCTACGCAGGGAAGGGATAGAAGGTGGAGAAGAAACAGTAGGGAGATGAGGAAGGGCGTTTTCATCGGCTGTGTTGGTTTAGAAGTGCCAGATTAATTCGCCACGCAATAGTCGCGGCTCACCTTGTCTCACATCAGTTCAGAGATTACTTTGCTTACATTTTGTGGCCGCAGCCGCACATGGGGCCGCCCTGGGTGCTGCAGCAGGCTGCCATGGTCAATTTCTCAAACGCTTCGTTACAACCTTCCAGCGATTCGAAAACGACTTCTTCGATTTCCATTTCAGTTTTCTGTTCCATGGTAAATTCCTTTCAAATAGTGTTTTTAAGGATGGACGGGAAGAGAGAGGGGACTAGCACTGTTTGGTTTGATCAAAACTTCCCATCAATACCCACCGACCAGATACGCCCATCGGAATATTCGAAGGGGTAGTACTGGCGATAGTGCTTGTCGCCTAGGTTATTAACGGCGACCCAGACATTCCATTGCTCTTTGTCGCCGAATGGACGGATGGCCCGAGTGAGCTTGGCGTCAGCGGTGGCATATCCCCCTAGGCGGCACTCATAGGTGTTGGTGTTATCGCTGGGGCAATACCATTGTTGGACGTACTGACTACTGCGCAAAGTTCCTGTGAGACTGGCAGACCAGTTACCTCCGGGGACGTAGAGTAGGCCAAGGTTCAGTTTGTGTACGGAGGTCTGGGGCATGCGGTTGCCAACGTTCTGGGGATTGGTGGCATCCGCCTTGATGGTGGAATCGGTATAGCTGTAATTGAAAAAGGGATGCCACACCTCCCGGATGCGAGCCTTCCAACCCAGCTCTAGCCCCAGAACTTCGACTCGATCAATGTTCTGATTCTGGCCCACACCAGGTGCAACCTCCACCCGGTTGATCTTGTCCCGATAGTTTGTGTGAAAGAGCGCCAGCTTGATGTCCCCGAAAGCTTGATGGGTACGTAGGCCGAATTCGTATGAGGTGGATTTTTCTGGCTTTAGGTTGGCGTTGGGGATGTCGCCGTCAATAAAGCGGGCGGCATTAGTTGCTGGAACGTAGGCGGTACCGGCCGCCCCATATAGAGTAGTGACATCGCTCCACTGGTATTGGGCGCCGAGACGGGGATTGAATATATTGACGGATGAGCTAGGGTTGGTGGAAACGCCGCTCTCCGTATCACCGTACATGCGAATGCTATCTTGGCGTCCTCCCGCTAACAGGCTCCAACGCCCGAAGCGCGCCTCATCTTGGAGATAAATGCCATCCACTGTCGACTTGTTGCGGTAGATATTGTTACCGAACATGCTGTGTAGCTTGTATTCCCCGCTGTTACGGCCATAGCCAGCAATCAAGGTGTTACTGGCGGAGAGATTCCAGTCCGCCTGGAGGTTGAATTCCGAGGAATCGCTGGATTTTCCCCCTTTGGCCGCTAGGCCCAAATCACCCGGGGAGCCCCAGACATATTCGTTATCAAAGCCGAAGTGCTGCTCTAGATGGGTCTCCCGGTAAACGGCCCTGATAACTCCCGCTTCACCAAATTCTTGTCGATATCCGATGGACCAAGTGCGCCCATCTAAGTTGAGATACTGATTGGGATGGCCTCCCTGAGTAAAGGAGTGGGTCGCGAAGTCTTGATAGGAAGTGGTGATTTCTTGCTGGTCCGAGGGGCGCAGAGTACCGGTAAAACTAGCCTTTTGGTCTTTCCAGTCCCGTGGTGCCCTGTCTACCGATATCATGCCTCCCGGTGTATCTGGCTGACGTTGGGTGATAAAACCATCGCTACCTGCGTTGTAAGTGGATATTCGGAAATCGCCGATTTCCCCGGCGCTGCCCACCGCTACTCCCACGCGGGAAGTATTGCGACTACCGTAACTGGCGTGCACCTCGGCGCCGGTGTCACCACTCCAGCGTTTAGGAATCAGATTGACGACACCTCCGATGACTTCTGGCCCATACAAAGCCGAGGCTGGTCCCCGTACCACCTCCACTTGTTCCACGTCCCAGGGCGAGAGAAAGTTAAGGCCGCCGTTCCCTTGTACCTGAGAGACGATGGTGTCTGTACTCATGCCATCCAACAAAACTTTGCTGGTAGGAGCCGAATAGGAGCCACCCACGCCTCGGATATCAATGCTACTGGATTGAGCGACGGAAAAGGACTGGCCAGCTTCCACGCTTTCTACCGTGCGCAGGAAATCCTGAACGCTGTTGAGATTGCGTTGGCTAATGTCCTGGCTAGAAATAATGCTGACGTTAGCTGGTACCTGATCTACCCGCCTTTCTGTCCGGGTGGCGGTCACGGTGATTTCTTGCAGTTGTACCGGTACATCTGTTGGTGCGCTTACGTCCTGACCTGGGCGTGGTCGGATAGCAATGCTCCCGTTGTTGCTCGACCAGGTAAGGCCGGTTCCTTGCAGCAGCCTAGTTAGGGCCATTTCGAGGTTCAATGAACCTGCCAGAGCGGGAGCGTGGCGGCCTTGGACCGCGTCGGGGGAATAGAGAAGACGGGCACCCGTCTGTATCGCCAAGGCATCGAGGGAGGCGGCTAGACTTTGGGCTGGAATCTGAAGTTGGAATTTCTGGGGGGCCTGGGCGTGTGATGGGGTAGTAGCTGCTACATTTAAAGCTAAGATAAGGGCCAGACGAAACGCTATCGGTTTCCCAATACGGGGGCGGTGCATTTATTGATCTCCCTGAAGAATCTTGTGCAACCGTGCAACATGCGGCTGCTGTCAGGAAGAGGGGGGGGGCAGCGGTTTACCCCGTGTGACAAATTGCCTCAGGGATGTTCCGCGGACTACTCAAGGCGCTAGGAGTGCGTAATGATGGGCGTCGAAGCGTTTTAACCGTAGGCCATGGACCTGGGCGACAGCCCAAAGCATCTGATCTGCTTGGGCCATGCTGAAGCGTCCACTGACTGTCAGAGTAGATACAGAGGAATCGGGAAGATCAACCCTTATGCCGGTCTGCCGAGTAATTTCCCTGGCCATGTCGCTGACCGGCATTTTCTGTAATAGCCACTCTCCGTGCCTCCAGGGGGCAACGTCTGCTTGGCGTATGGCTTGTTCTTCCAGAAATTTGCCATCACTGAAATGCAGACTGTGACCAGCCGTAAGTCGTCGTTCCCTGCCTGCCCCGGTGACTTCTACTGCGCCCTCTGCCACGGCGATGTTGCCGCCCGCGGCACTGGTTTGTACGGTGAAGCGGGTGCCTAAATCCTGAATATGTATGTTTCCCATCTGCACTTCTACTTGGCCAGAGCTATCCGGTGGCACTTCTAGGTAAATATCCCCTCGCTTCAATTCAATCTGTAAGGGTTGCCTTTGTCGCACGGCAAATGCGGAGTCCGCATTCATGGCAACGGTGATGCCACCTGGCAGGGTCACGGTTTTCCGCTCCTGGGGGGGAGTTTCGTAATGAGGCTCTTCTGCTGGGAGTAACCACAGGAAATAGAGGGCAGTGCAGCCGCTGGCTAACAAAGTGGACACCCAGACCCATCGTGGTCTGACGGGCGATTGTTGTCGTGCAAAGGGCATTTCGTGGCGCCGTTCCTGCAATAGGTCCAGGGTCTTCCACGTCTGCTCCAATTCTTGTAGACAGCGGCGGTGTTCTGAGGACGCCTTCAGCCAAGTTTCTAGGGAGTGTTTTTCCTCGGGGCTGAAATTTTCAGCTTGGCTACGGACGAACCAGTGCAGAGCGCTCTCATGGGGATCAGTGGAGGGAGAAGGGAGCATGGTTGGGGAAGGGCTAAACGGAGCTGCTCGACGCTGATGAGTAGGCCTCGGCATGTCAATGGTCGCTGCTCTGTAGTTGTTGTCGGCAGGCCGCCAAGGCACGGGCCATGTGTTTCTCGACGCTACTGTGACTGATATTTAGCCGCTCGGCGATGCGGGCATAGCTCAGGCCGTCGAACTTGTTCAGGATGAAAACTTCCTGGCAACGGGGCGGCAGGCTGAGAATAGTTTGTAGTAAGGCGTTGGCAGTACGTTGTTGCTCAAGGGCTTGGTCCGGGGACAAAGGACTGTCTTCTGTACAAGGCTGCAAAGTGTCGTTGCCTCCTACCCCTATTTGCCATTTCGATGAGTGCCGGATTTCCGTGGCTAGGTGTTTAGCCGAAGCATAGAGAAACCCCCGTTCGTGTCGGATTGGGGGGCCAGGCTGTTTTTGGGATAACAGACGGGCGAATAATTCTTGCACTAAGTCTGTGGCTTGGTCCGGGCAGGGCAACCGACGACTGAAATAGCGGGCCAGTTCCTCCGCATATTTGCGGTAGAGATTGGCAATGCGTTTCACGTTAGAGCTAGGTGACGCATGGGAATCCAGGGGCATAACCTAATCAGAAGCTAGTTCTAAACCGGGTTAGCTAAGGAGTGCTGTACCGGGAGATATGCTGCCGGGGGAGGGGCTAATTATGGCGCAGCGAAGCTGTGCCTATAGGAGGCATCTTAACGCTACGTCGCACAAGATGATCTGCGGCGTAATGTCGCATGGGCGGCGGCTTCTGCTCTTGCAGTCACTCACGGCCAACAACTACCGCATTGTCATAATGCGATAAAGAGTATTGGAAAGACAACTGTCCTCAAGAAGTTGCTGGCAGATCAAAACACGCAGGAAGAGCTAATTGGCAGGCATCTTACGAAGTCTAGTTGGAAAAACCTTAAACGCATTTCTTTTTATCAAAGAATATTTTCTCGAACTTCACCTAATGAATTTACATGATTTTCGACGGATGACATTGGTTATCCAACTTGTGCTTTATCAGTGGTTACTGATTTCCTTCTAGGGGAATTACCTCGGCGCCAGCTTTAAGCTTATCCAGATAATCGGCCCAGGCCTGCATCATCTCTTTCCTCTTTTTAAGAAACTTGGTCCGGTTGTAGGCCGTACCCAGAGCATCGGGTACTTTGTGGGCCAACTGGTGCTCAATGATTTCTCCTGGGTAATTCAGCTCTTCTGCCAGGATAGTACGAGCCATGGCTCGGAAGTCGTGTCCGGTGATTTCTGTTTTTGTGTCGTAGCCCATACGACGAAGGGCCGCATTCACCGCAGCGTTGCTCATGGGCTTTTGAGGATCACGCCCAGGGAAAACATAGCGCCGATGGCCAGTGAAAGGGAATATTTCCCGCAGAATAGCCACTGCTTGAGTCGAAAGAGGAACTAGGTGATCGGTTTTTGTTTTTGTGACGAAATAGCGCCATTCCCCTTTGTCCAAATCAATGCCAGCCCATTCGGCTTGTCGTAGCTCTCCGGGGCGGACGAAAACGAGGGGAGATAGGAGTAAGGCTGACTTTACTACCAGGGAGCCTTTAAAAGCATCCAAAGCCCTGAGCAATGCCCCTACCGCTTGGGGCTCGGTAATGGACGCAAAATTTTCATGAGTGAGAGGCGATAGGGCACCTCTCAGGTCACCAGACGGATCCCGCTCAGCTCGCCCCGTCGCCACGGCATAGCGGAACACTTGCCCGCAATTTTGCAGCGCCCTATGCGCCGTGTCGTTAGCTCCACGAGCCTCAATTCGGCGAACAATAGTTAAGAGTTCAGGAGCCTTAACTTCCGCCACAGGTTTAGCCTCCAGCCACGGAAACACATCCCGCTCAAGTCTTGCCAGGATTTTTTCAGCATGACTCGTTGCCCAAGCTTTTTTGTTGCGTCCAAACCACTCCCGAGCCACCACCTCGAAAGAATTAGCGGCTAGCTCCTACCGAGCCAACTTCTGAGCTTTCTTTGCCTCGCCAGGATCAACACCGTTAGCTAGGAGCTTACGGGCATCGTCACTGCGTTCCCGTGCATCCCTCAAGCTAATCGCCGGATAGGCCCCCAGGGATAGGCGCTTTTCCTTCCCGTCGAAGCGGTATTTAAGACGCCAGAGCTTCCCCCCCGCAGGAGAAACCTCCAAATACAGGCCCCCGCCATCAAACAACCGTACTGGTTTAAAACTTGGCCTTGTGTTCTTTATGGCTGCATCGGTGAGGGGCATTGGGGGCACCCTTAGGTGCCTAGTGGGGGCATGCCCCCGATAATGCCCCCACAAAACACCGGATGTAAATAGACGCCCTTGGACCGTTCCGGACAAAAAAATAGCCGGAAACCTTGAATTTATAAGGCTTTCCGGCTTTCTTTGAACTACTTTGGAACATCGAATGGTGGAGCGGATGAGGATCGAACTCACGACCTTCGCATTGCGAACGCGACGCTCTCCCAACTGAGCTACCGCCCCACACCGAGGAGGCGGATTATAGCAACTCCGCCGCTCTTGTCAAAAAACGCCCGGGGCCGGGCGTTTTGTCGGCAGTCATTTGGGGAATCAGAGGCCAAGGGCAACTCAGCAGAGGTCCGAAGCAAGGACCGGACGGGACTGGCCGGAAAGCGGTGCAACGGCGCATTGAGCGAGGGAAGCAAGGGGCCGCCCCCTAAGGCCTAGCGCCCTTGCCCTGCCCCATAGGCGGCGCGGCGCAGTCGGTCGGCCACGGCGGTCCAGTCCGGGCCGGTGGGGATGGCTTCCACCACAATTTCTTCCGCACCGGATTCATCCGCCGCCCGCAGGGCGCCGTACAAATCCCGGGCGTAGCCTTCCGGGGTAATGGGCAACATGCGCCAGAAATGGGGCATGCCGGCCTGGGGCGGATGGCTGTGGGCCAGCACGGCACAGCGGCCACCCCGGTGCCGTACCACGTTGAGGTAATCCAGCAGCCGTTCCGGCGCCAAGATGCGCAGAGCGGTGCGGGGTGCATAGTGGCCCGGCAGGGTGCCGGAAGCCCGGGGCGCGGCAGCGTCGGGGCGCAGGGGCAGGACACCGATGACGGCGGCAATCTGTTCCGGGGTAATGTGGCCGGGACGCAGGAGATGGGGCTCGCCCCGGGAAAGGTCGATGATGGTGGATTCAATGCCCACCCGGCAGGGCCCCCCATCCAGCACCATGGCCACCCGGTCCCCCAGTTCGCTGACGACGTGGGCGGCTTCCGTGGGGCTGATGCGACCAAAGCGATTGGCGGAGGGGGCGGCCACCCCACCGCTGCCCCCAGCGGCGGCAAAGGCCCGAAGCAGGGCCTGGGTCACCGGATGGGCGGGAATGCGAATGCCCACCGTGTCCTGGCCGCCGGTCACCGCATCGGGCACCCGGGGAGTCTTTTTCAGAATCAGGGTCAGGGGGCCTGGCCAGAAGGCTTCCGCCAGTTCCCAGGCTTCCCCGGGAATGTCCGTGGCCCAGTCTTCCAGGTAGGAAGCGTCCGCCAGATGGACGATCAAGGGGTGATTGGCCGGACGGCCCTTGGCGGCGAAGATCTGGGCCACCGCCGCCGGATTAGCCGCATCCGCCGCCAATCCGTAGACGGTCTCCGTGGGAATGCCGATCAGGGCGCCCGCCTGGAGCAGGGCCACCGCCCGGTCAATCTCCGCCTGGCTGACCGTGGACATGGCCTAGGGCTCCCCAATGCCCAGGGCGCTGCGGGCCGCCAGGGCGGCGGCCTGAACCTGGGCGGGATCGCTGCCGATCACGGTAAAGTGGCCCATCTTGCGCCCCGGCCGGGCCTGACGCTTGGCGTAAAGGTGGAGCTTGAGATTGGGCACGGCAAAGAGGCGCTGCCAGTCCGGCTCCCTATAGATGCCGTCCGCACCGAACCACAAATCCCCGAGAATATTCACCATCACCGCCGCCGAGTGGGCCCGGGCGTCCCCCAGGGGCAGGCCGCAGAGAGCCCGCACCTGCTGTTCGAACTGGTCGGTGACGCAGGCATCCAGGGTGTAATGGCCGCTGTTGTGGGGCCGGGGAGCCATTTCATTGACCACCAGCTTGCCCCGGGTGACGAAAAATTCCACCCCCAGGGTGCCGATGTAACCCAGCCGCTCCCCGATGCGCTCCGCAATGGCGTGGGCGTTATCCAGGGTGCAGGTGGAGGCCCGGGCGGGGACGATGGAAATATCCAGAATGCCGTTGCGGTGCTGGTTTTCCCCCGTGGGGAAGCACCGCACCTGGCCCTGGGCGTCCCGAGCCAGGACCACGGACACCTCGTAATCCAGGGGCAGCTTCTGTTCCAGCACACAGGCTTCTTCCTTGAAGCCCCGGAAAGCGGCCAGGGCCTCGTCCCGGTTTTCCACCACCGCCTGGCCCTTGCCGTCGTAACCGAAGCGGGCCACCTTGAGAATGGCGGGGAACAGGGCCCCATCGGCCCGCTCCAGGTCGGCCACGCTGCGGATCACGGCAAAGGGGCCGTGGGGCAATCCGTTGTCCCGCAGGAAGGTCTTTTCCGCGATGCGGTTTTGGCAAATGGCCACGGCAGCGGCGGAGGGATGGACCGGCTTGCTGCGGGCCAGATATTCCAGGGTTTCCGCCGGCACATTTTCAAACTCGGTGGTAATGGCGGCACAGGCGCCAGCCAGCTCGCCCAAGGCGCTCCGATCGCTGTAACCGGCCTGGAGATGGCGATCCGCAATGCGCCCAGCCGGACTTTCCGGGTCCGGGTCCAGCACCCAGACCTGATAGCCCATTTCATGGGCTGCGGTGACGAAAAAGCGGCCCAGTTGGCCGCCGCCGAGCATACCGAGGGTTGCGGGAGGAAGAATCATGATCTTGCTTTACAGGCTCCAGGGAAGGGACGGGGCGTTAAGGGCCCCGCCCCGGCGCCGGTAACACCGGCGCACGAGAAAAGTCACACTTCCGGTAGCTTCATGGCCAGCACCTTGGCGCTCTGGGCTTCCCGGAACTTGGCCAGCTTGGCCGCCAGTTCCGTGTCCCGGGTCGCCAGCTGGGCCACCACGAAGAGGGCCGCATTGGCGGCCCCGGCCTCACCGATGGCGAAGGTGGCCACCGGAATGCCCTTGGGCATCTGGACAATGGAGTAGAGGGAATCCAGGCCGGACAGGGCCTTGGAGGTCACCGGCACCCCCAACACGGGCACGGTAGTCTTGGCGGCCAACATGCCCGGCAGGTGGGCGGCGCCCCCGGCCCCGGCGATAATGGCCTGAAGGCCCCGTCCCGCGGCGCTTTCCCCGTATTGGAACAGCAAATCCGGGGTGCGGTGGGCAGAAACCACCCGGGTTTCAAAGGGCACGCCGAAGTCCTTCAACTGCACGGCGGCGGCCTGCATCACCGGCCAGTCGCTGTCGGAACCCATGACAATGCCGACCAGGGGCTGGGAAGTCTGACTCATGGAAGCAATCCTTTCTGGGTCAAAAAGCCGGGCCCCTTAAAGCCCGGCCTTGCGCTCGGCGGCCTCGATGGTATTGGCCAGGAGCATGGTGATGGTCATGGGGCCGACGCCACCGGGCACCGGAGTAATGAGGGAGGCCACTTCCTTGCAGGAGTCGAAATCCACGTCACCACAGAGCTTGCCCCCCTGTTCCGGCGGCAGGCGGTTAATGCCCACGTCGATGACCACGGCCCCGGGCTTGATCATGTCCCCGGTAATCATTTTGGGACGGCCCACGGCGGCCACCAGCACATCGGCCCGGGAGGTATGGAATTTCAGATCGGCGGTGCGGGAATGGCAGACCGTCACCGTGGCGCCCTGGGCCAGGAGCAGCATGGCCATGGGCTTCCCCACAATATTGGAGCGCCCCACCACCACGGCTTCCTTGCCGCGCAAATCCACGCCGCCCTTTTCCAGCATTTTCATCACCCCATAGGGGGTGCAGGGAATGAAGCGGGGATTGCCCTGCATCAGGGCTCCCACGTTTTCCGCATGGAAGCCGTCCACATCCTTTTCCGGGGCAATGGCTTCCAGCACCTTATCCGCATCGAACTGGGCGGGCAGGGGCAATTGCACCAGAATGCCGTGGATTTTCGGGTCGGCGTTGAGTTCGGCAATCTTGTCCAGCACCACCTGGGGCGCCACATCCACGGGATAGGTGAGCTTTTCCGAGTAAAGCCCCACTTTTTCGCAGGCATTGACCTTATTGCGCACATAGACCTGGGAAGCGGGGTCTTCCCCCACCAGAATCACCACCAGGCCGGGACGGTGCCCCCGGGCCGTGAGGGCATCCACCCGGGCGCGGAAACTGGTGCGCAGTTCTTCCGCCAGGGCCTTGCCGTCGAGGATTTGAGCCGTCATGAATTCCCTTTTCGAGACGCTAGAACGTAAAAGGGGAAAGGCCGCTGCCTTTCCCGCAAAGAAAACAGTATTTTACACCATGGGACCGCCGGGCACAGCCGCTCCGTCCCGCCCTCCGGCTGCGTAAAAAATGAAAATATGTGAAATTAAGCATTCCTTTTCTGGCCGTTTTATCGCAAGCTATAGCGACTAATAACAACCGCCGCACGCCCCTTGTTAGCGGCGGGACCTGCTGGAGACGGAGATGAATGCTTTTTGGCGGCTGTACGAGACCGTAGAAGAAACTTTTTTTAATTCCCTATCGAAAAAGCTCTCCAGCTTTTTTCTGCTGTTTCTGCTCAATCTGGCCGTCCTCGCCACCTATTTCTATTACATCGGCGACATTGAGCAGCTGGCCCGCCAAGGAGCGGCCGCCCAGGGACAAATCCAGGCCCTCCTGGATAAAAGCTTCTATGTCATGGTGGGCCTCACCCTGGTGAGCTTCATCGCCACCATCGCCCTGGTGTTCTACCTGCGCTTTCTCATCGTCCGCCCGGTCAAGGGCATCACCCACATTTTCAATGAAATCGCCCGGGGCGAAGGGGACTTCTCCCGCAATCTGCCCCTTATTACCCACGACGAACTGCGGGAATTGGCGGAAAGCTACAACCGCTTCGCGGAAAAGATGCGCCAGATCGTCAGCGAAGTGCGCAAGATGTCCGTGGTCATCGCCCGGGAAGCGGTGCACGTCAAAGTGCGGGTGGAAGCCAGCGCCACCAGCGCCCGGGAACAGGGGGATTTGACGGACCAGGTGTTCACCTCCAGCAGCGAATCCACCCGGGCCATTGAAGAGGTAGGCTCCAGCACCCACGCCATTTCCAACTCCACCGCGGCCAATCTGGCCATGGCCCGCCAATCCCTCCAGGAAATGCAGGAGGTGGCGGGCAAGATCAATTCGGTGAATGAAAAGGTGCTGCGCTTCAACCACACGGTGGATGACCTGTCCCAGCGCTCCGCCAGCGTCAATACCATTGCCGCCCTGATCCGGGCCATCGCCGACCAGACCAATCTCCTGGCCCTGAATGCGGCCATTGAAGCGGCCCGGGCCGGGGAAGCAGGCCGGGGCTTTGCCGTGGTGGCGGACGAAGTGCGCAAACTGGCGGAACGGGTGAATAAGGCCACGGAAGAAATCACCGGCAACATCACCGGCATGATCGACCTGGTGAGCAACACCCGGGCGGAAAACGACGAAATCAGCACGGACATCGGTCAAACCCGGGAAGTGGTGGATCGGGCTGCCCACCAGTTTGAACACATGGTGGAAGATTTCGGTAAAACCAGCGAAGCCCTGCTCCAGATTGCCGCCGCCATGGAGGAACTGAGCGCCACCAACGGCCAGGTCCATGACGACGTTACCGTGGTCCACGACCTTTCCGGCAAGGTGGCCCGCCACATGGAGGATTCGGAAAAGCGCACCGCCAGCCTCACCTCGGCCACGGAAGCCATCCAGGAACTGGTGTCCCGCTTCAAGATCGGCCAAGGGGCTTTCGATTTCGCGGTGAACCGGGCCCGCCAGTTCCGGGATCAGGTCCAGGACGCCCTGGAACAGATCGCCCGCAGCGGCAAGGACGTGTTCGACCGCAATTACCGGCCCATCCCGGACACCAATCCCCCCAAATTCCAGGTGGTGTGGGGCGAGGACTTTTCCCGTCTGGCCCAGGAGACCCTGGACAGCTGTCTGCGGGACATTCCCGGCGCCGCCTTTGCGGTGGCCGTAAATACGGACAGCTACCTGTCCACCCACAATCAGAAATTTTCCCAGCCCCTCACCGGGGATTACGAAAAGGATCTGGTGGGCAACCGGACCTGCCGGAAATTCGAGCGGCCGCCGGAAATGCGGGCGGCCAGGAACAAGGAAGCCATGCTCCTGCAAACCTACCAGCGGGATACGGGGGAAGTGCTCTGTGACCTGGCCATGCCCATCCTGGTGGGAGGCCGGCATTGGGGCAATATTCGGGTGGGGGTGCCCACGGAAGCCCTGCTGACCCACTGAGCCAGCGCCCCGCCGTTCCACCGGCGGCGTTACCCATGAAAAAGCGGGCTCAAAGCCCGCTTTTTTATTACCTCCGCTCCCGCCCCGGTTTTCCCTCCCGAAGCCCGAACCCCGGCCCGGTATCAGGCCGAAGGGCGGCTGCCCACTCCCAGCACGCACTGCACCAGTTCCGCCAGGGAGCGCACCCCCATTTTTTCCATCACCCGGGCCCGGTGGGCTTCCACGGTTTTCATGCTGATATTCAGGTCGTCCGCAATCTGCTTATTGAGCTTGCCTTCCACCACCCGGTCCATCACCTCCCGCTCCCGGGGGGAGAGGCTTTCCAGGCGGGTGGCCACGGAGCGCTCCCGATCCCGCTGGGCGCGCCGGTCCCGCTCTTGCAGCAGGCAATGCTGGATGAGGCGCAGCATATCGCTGTCGTTGAAAGGCTTTTCGATGAAATCCACGGCCCCCCGCTTGAGGGCGGCCACGGCCATGGGCACATCCCCGTGGCCGGTGACGAAAATCACCGGCAGGGTGGATTGGCGGGCCGCCAGCCGCTCGTAGAGCTCCAAGCCGCTAATGCCGGGCATGCGCACATCCAGCACCAGACAACCGGCCAGACCGTCGTGGTAAAAGTCCAGGAATTCCTCCGCCGTGGCGAAGCTCTGTACCCGGTAACCGTCGGATTCGATAAGCCAGACCAGGGAATCCCGCATGGCTTCATCGTCATCCACCACGAACACCCACTGTTCGACGCCGTCGGTGTCGGCGGGAAGATGGGTCATAGCTCACGCTCCAGAGGCAAGGTAAATTTGAAGAGGGCGCCGCCGTCCGGGTTGGGCTCGGCCCACAGGCGCCCCTGGTGGAACTCGATCATGGAGCGGCAAATGGAAAGCCCCATGCCCATCCCTTCGGTCTTGGTGGTGAAAAACGGGGCAAACAGCTGGTCGGCGCTCTTGTCGCCCAAACCGTGGCCATGGTCCGCCACCGTCACCTCCACCGTCCAATTGTCCGCCAGCCGCGCCGAAACCGTCAATTGACGCCGCTCCCGGGGCACTTCCCCCATGGCTTCGATACCGTTTTTGACCAGATTGAGGAGCACCTGCTCGATCATGATCCGGTCCGCCCACAGGGGCGGCAACTCGGGGGGCAGATCCAGGCAAATCATCACTTCCAGGCGATGGGCTTCGATATTGGCGAACCCCAGGGTTTCTTCCACGATATCCGCCAGGGCCACGGCGGCCCGATGGGGTTCGCTTTTTTTCACGAAATCCCGCATGCGGTGAATGATTTTGCCCGCCCGCTCCGCCTGGGCGCTGGCCTTGGCCATGGCGGAGAGGAGTTCCTCCGGCTTGCCCCGGCCGCTTTGCAGACGTTTGACGCAACCGGCGCAATAGGCGGCAATGGCGGCCAAGGGCTGATTCAACTCATGAGCCAGGCTGGAGGCCATTTCCCCCATGGTAATAAGGCGGGAAGTCTGTTCCAGGCGCTTTTGCTGTTGCAGATTTACCTCGTCCAGGCGCTTGCGCTCGCTGATATCCGTGGCAATCTGAACCCGCACCACCCGGCCGTCCACCCAGCGGATGGCCCGGTCATGGAGGTGGTACCAGGCCCCCGTTTCCTCGTTGCGCACCTCCCCGTCAAAAAGGGGACGGGGCAAGACTTCCGGGGACAGGAGCCGGGGATCGCAGTCAAAGGCGCCCCGGGGCGGACGGCAGGAGCCGGTCACTTCCCAGCAGTCCCGGCCCACCGCATCGGCGCCGAACAGATATTTGAAGGCCCGGTTGGCGAAGAGGATTTCGTTAGTATCCACATCCGCCACGTAAACCGCAGAATCCAGGCCGTCCAGCACGGTGACGAAACGTTCCTGGGAGCGCTCCAGCTCGGCCCGCACCCGCTTGGGTTCGGTGATGTCGGTCATGGAGCCCATCCAGCCCGTCTGGCGGCCGTCCCCGTCGATCAGGGGGGAAATGTAGAAGCGCACGTCGATGCGCTCCCCGTTTTTGCGCATCACCCGCTGCTCAAAGCCCCGGGGCGGAATTTTGCCCGCCAGGGTCTGGGCAAAATTGGCTTCCAGGGTGGGGCGCTCTTCCGGCGGCCAATAGGGAAAGGGGGGCTTCAAGCCCAGGAGTTCCGCCTCGGACCAGCCCAGCATGCGGCAAAAGGCCGGATTGACGTCGATGATCCGGCCTTCCAGGTCGATGGCCCGCAGGCCGGTGGAGACGGATTCCTCAATGGCCTTGCGAAAGCCGTATTCCTCCAGCACCGCCGCTTCGGCCCGCTTGCGGTCCGTGATGTCGTGGGCCACGGCGTAGAGCAGGCCGTCCTGGGGCGCCGGATTGAGGTTCCACAGCAGCCATTTTTCCCCGCCGCTGGCGCAGCGGAAGCGCCCTTCAAATTCCCAGGGCTTGCCCTGGGCTAGGCGGGCCAGCCCGTCCTCCACCTTGGAATCGTCCGGAGCCACCGCCAATTCCACCAGGGAACGACCCGCCAATTCATCTAGTCGATAGCCCAAGACCCGCTGGAACGCCGGATTGGCCCGGCGGATGCGCCCCCCCAGGGTGGCCACGCAGAGTAGGCCCAGGGAGAGGGAAAAAAGCCGGTCCCGATCCCGTTCCACCTTGCGCCGGGAGCGACGCTCCCAGAGAAAGGCGCCAGCGGCCCCGACCCCGAGGAGGAGCCCGGGGATCAGGCCGTAGAGCCAACCGGCGCCGGGGGCGGGAGCCGCCGCTGGCGCCGGGATATCAGAGCTGGAGGAAGGGGCGGCTGACGCTGAGTCCGCCCCGGAAGAAGACGTCTGCCCGTCTTCTCCGGCGGACGGGGCCTGGGCGCTTTCTGCCCCCCGATCCTGGGAGCTGCCCCTGACGGACACCCGGTGACGGCCCGGCGCGGCCAGGGCCGGCTCCCGGCCCCAACCCACTTCATCGGGAGCCGGCATGGCCAGGCCGTTGCCGCCCCCCACCGGGCGCAGGCCGCCCCCCTCGCCCCAGGCAGGAAAACTGCCCCCAAGCAGCAGGCCCCCGGCTAACGCCAATAGGGACGCCTGTTTACGGGGAAAAAGGAAAACCGGGGATGGGGACATGGAAAAATCAAACCGCATGACAAGGCCAGGACTATCGGCAGCAGGGCCCTATTGTAAAGCCAGCCACGCCTTTTTCCGGGGAAAACTTCCGGGGAAAGGACGCGACCACGGGCGGAACCGGCCTTTTTCCCCCGGCGCCACCCTCCGCGGAGAAAGCCCACCCGGTCCCCGTTGGTTGGCCCATTTTTCCCGGGCTTCCCCACCTATCCGGAAGTTTTGGCCCCAATTTCTTCCCATTTCCCACTCCTTCCAATTATGGGAAAGCCAGGACTGGCGCTTGTTGCGCCGCAATATTGCACATTACGAACCGCATTTTTATAATGCGGAACGACGCTAGGCGAAGTTCCCATTTCGATCTAAGCTAGGCATTGCTCCATACCCTGGAGCGATGCACGAGCGTCCATCCAGGCCTAACAAGACCGACATTCAGGAGACAAAATCATGGCAGCTCCCTCCGCTTCCCCCCTTTCCCCCAACCCCGATCTGGACCCCGGCGAAACCCGGGAATGGATTGACGCCCTGGCTGGGGTCATCGACAAGGAGGGCCCGGACCGGGCCCATTTCCTCCTCTCCCGCCTGATTACGGAGGCCCGGGAGGACGGCATTGACCTCCCCTATAGCGCCACCACCGAATACATCAACACCATCCCGGCCAATCAGCAGCCCAAATACCCGGGGGACCCGGACATGGAGGAAAAAATCCGCTCCGTGATCCGCTGGAATGCCGCCGCCATGGTGGTCCGGGCCAACAAGCACACCAACGTGGGGGGCCACATCGCCTCCTTCGCTTCCAGCGCCGTGCTCTACGACGTGGGCTTCAACTGGTTCTGGCGCGCCCCCACGGCGGACCAGGGCGGTGACCTGATCTACTTCCAGGGCCACTCTGTGCCCGGGGTCTATGCCCGGGCCTTCATGCTTGGCCGCCTCACCGAGGAGCAGATGGACAGCTACCGCCAGGAAGTGGATGGCAAGGGCATTTCCTCCTATCCCCACCCCTGGCTGATGCCGGATTTCTGGCAATTCCCCACCGTGTCCATGGGCTTAGGGCCGTTGCAGGCCATCTATTCCGCCCGCTTCATGAAATACCTGGACAGCCGGGACGTAGCCAAGACCGCTGGTCGGAAGGTCTGGGCCTTCCTCGGGGACGGGGAAATCGACGAGGTGGAATCCTTAGGCGCCATCGGTATGGCGGCCCGGGAAAAGCTGGATAACCTGATTTTTGTGGTGAACTGCAACCTGCAACGGCTGGATGGCCCGGTGCGGGGCAACGGCAAAATCATCCAGGAACTGGAAGGGGACTTCCGGGGCGCCGGCTGGAATGTCATCAAGCTCATCTGGGGCACCCATTGGGACGCCCTCTTCGCCCGGGACAAAAAGGGCATCCTGAAAAAACGCATGATGGAATGCGTGGATGGGGAATATCAAACCTTCAAGGCCAAAAACGGGGCCTATGTGCGGGAGCATTTCTTCAACACCCCGGAACTGAAGGAACTGGTGGCGGACTGGACCGATGACGACATCTGGGCCCTGAACCGGGGCGGCCACGACATGTTCAAGATTTACACCGCCTTCAAGGCCGCCACGGAAACCCAGGGCCAGCCCACGGTAATCCTGGCCAAGACCATCAAGGGTTACGGCATGGGGGTGGCGGGGGAAGCCATGAACATCGCCCACCAGGCCAAGAAAATGGGCACCGACGCTTTGAAGCGTATGCGGGACCGTTTCGGCCTGACCATTCCGGACGACCAGATCGAACAGGTGCCCTACGTAAAATTCCCGGAAGATTCCCCGGAAGTGGCCTACATGAAGGCCCGGCGAGACGCCCTGGGGGGCTATATTCCGGCCCGGCGGCGCACCGCGGAGGCCCTGCCCATGCCGCCCCTGTCCGCCTTTGACAGCCTGCTCAAGGCTTCCGGCCAGGGTCGGGAATTTTCCACCACCATGGCCCTGGTGCGCATCCTCAGCCACCTGCTCAAGGACAAGGCTCTGGCCAAACACATTGTCCCCATCGTGCCGGACGAGTCCCGCACCTTCGGCATGGAAGGCATGTTCCGCCAGTTCGGCATCTGGAATCAGGAAGGCCAGAAGTACGTGCCGGAAGACCATGACCAGTTGATGTTCTACAAGGAATCCCGCACCGGGCAAATTCTCCAGGAAGGCATTAACGAAGCCGGGGCCATGGCGGACTGGATCGCCGCCGGTACCAGCTACAGCACCCACGGGGTGCAGATGGTGCCCTTCTACATTTTCTATTCCATGTTCGGCCTGCAACGCACCATGGATCTGTGCTGGGCCGCCGCCGACCAACGTACCCGGGGCTTCCTCATCGGCGGCACCTCGGGGCGCACCACCCTGAACGGGGAAGGCCTGCAACACGAAGACGGCCATTCCCACCTGCTCTCCGCCGCCATTCCCAACTGCATTTCCTACGACCCCACCTTCGCCTATGAAGTTGCGGTGATCGTTCAGGACGGCCTGCGCCGCATGTATGTGGAGCAGGAAGACGTTTATTACTACATCACCGTGCTCAACGAAAATTACGAGCACCCGGAAATGCCGGAAGGGGTGGAAGCCGCCATCCTCAAGGGCATGTATCAGCTGAAGAAGGGGGTGGCCTCCGACGGTCCCCGGGTGCAGTTGCTCGGCTCCGGTTCCATCCTCCGGGAAGTGATCGCTGCCGCCGACCTGCTGCGTCAGGACTGGGGCGTGGAAGCGGACATCTGGTCCTGCCCCAGCTTCACCGAACTGTCCCGGGACGGCTACACCGCCCAGCGCTGGAACATGCTCCATCCCCTGGAAACGCCCCGCCGCTCCCATGTGGAAGCCTGCCTGGAAGACACCCGGGGGCCCATCGTGGCGGCTACCGACTATGTGCGCCTGGTGGCCGACCAAATCCGGCCCTTCCTCAACCGGCGTTACACCGTGCTGGGCACGGACGGCTTTGGCCGCTCCGACACCCGGGCCAAGCTGCGCCACTTCTTTGAAGTGGACCGCTACTGGGTCACCCTGGCCGCCCTCAAGTCCCTGGCGGACGACGGGCTTCTGGCTCGGGAAAAGGTAGCCGAAGCCCTGACCAAATACGGTCTGGACCCGGAAAAACTCAACCCCCTGCACGCCTGATGCCCTGACGGAGACAAACCATGAGCCAAGTGATTGAAGTGAAGGTTCCGGACATCGGGGATTTCAAGGATGTGCCGGTCATCGAAGTAATGGTCAAGCCCGGGGATACGGTCCAGGTGGACGACGCCCTGGTCACCCTGGAATCGGACAAAGCCACCATGGACGTGCCCTCCCCGGCCGCCGGGGTGGTCAAGGAAGTGAAGGTGCAATTGGGGGATCGGGTTTCCGAAGGCAGCCTGGTGGTATTGCTGGAAGCCGCCGCCCAGGCGGGCACGGAAGCGCCCGCCGCATCGGCCCCCACGGCTACTCCGGCGCCGGCCGCTCCCGCCGCGACGGCCGCCCCCGCCCTGGTGGAAGTGACCGTGCCGGATATCGGGGATTTCAAAGACGTGCCCGTCATCGAAGTCTTCGTCAAACCCGGCGATGCAGTGAAGGTGGATGACGCCCTGGTCACCCTGGAATCGGACAAGGCCACCATGGATGTGCCCTGCTCCGTGGCCGGGGTGGTCAAGGAAGTGAAGGTGCAACTGGGGGACAAGGTATCCCAAGGGGTGCCCGTGGTGGTGGTAGAAACCACGGGCACCGGGGCTTCCGCCCCGGCCCCGGCGGAAGCCCCCGCCGCCCCCTTCCGCATCACCCCCCCGGAATTCACCGGCCCGGCCCCCACCCAGCCCTACGCCCCGGCGGCCCTGGCCCCCATCCCGCCCCTGGGGGGCAAAACCCACGCCTCCCCCTCCGTACGGGCCTTCGCCCGGGAACTGGGGGTGGATTTGACCAAGGTAGCCGCCACCGGCCCCAAGGGGCGCATCCTCAAGGAAGACGTGACGGCCTTCGTCAAGGGCGTCCTATCTGGCGCCGCTTCGGCCGCAGCCCCTGGCGGCTCCCTGGGCGGTGGGCTGGATCTGTTGCCCTGGCCCAAGATCGATTTCAGCAAATTCGGGGAAATCGAGACCCAGCCCCTGTCCCGCATCAAGAAAATCTCCGGTCAGAATCTGTCCCGCAACTGGGCCATGATTCCCGCCGTGACCTACCACGAGGATGCGGACATCACCGATCTGGAAGCCTTCCGGGTCCAGCTCAACAAGGAAAACGAAAAGGCAGGCATTAAGCTCACCATGCTGGCTTTCCTCATCAAAGCCAGCGTTCGGGCCTTGCAGCAATTCCCCGAATTCAACGCTTCCTTGGACGGGGAAAATCTGGTGCTGAAAAAGTATTTCCACATCGGTTTTGCCGCCGACACCCCCAACGGCCTGGTGGTGCCCGTGGTGAAAAACGCGGATCAGAAATCCATCGTGGAAATCGCCCAGGAAAGCGGTGCCCTGGCCAAACAGGCCCGGGACGGCAAGCTCAAACCGGCGGACATGCAGGGGGCCTGCTTCACCATTTCCAGCCTGGGCGGCATTGGCGGCACCTACTTTTCCCCCATTATCAATGCGCCGGAAGTGGCCATTCTGGGGGTGAATAAAAATGTGATGAAGCCGGTCTGGGACGGCAATGCCTTCGCGCCCCGGCTCATGCTGCCCCTCTCCCTGACCGCCGACCACCGGGTCATCGACGGGGCCCTGGCGACCCGCTTCAACGTCTATCTGGCCAAGCTCCTGGCGGACTTCCGCCGGGTCATGCTGTAAAGGGAGACGGATATGGATCTGATCGAAGTGAAAGTGCCGGACATTGGGGATTTCAAGGATGTGCCGGTCATCGAACTGCTGGTCAAGGCCGGGGACACGGTCCAGGTGGATGACGCCCTGGTCACCCTGGAATCGGACAAGGCCACCATGGACGTGCCCGCCCCCACCGCCGGCCTCATTCGGGAAGTGAAGGTACAGCTGGGGGACCGGGTGTCCGAAGGCTCGGTAATCGCTCTGGTGGAAGCCGTGGCTACAACGGCCACCGCCGCCCCCAGCGCCGAACCAACCGCTCCGGCTGCCCCGGCCACCACACCAACGGCCAGCACCCCAGCCCCAGAAGCGGGCAGTTTTACCGGCCAGGCCGACGTGAGCTGCGACATGCTGGTGCTGGGGGCCGGCCCCGGGGGCTATTCCGCCGCGTTCCGGGCGGCCGACCTGGGGCTCTCCACCGTGCTGGTGGAACGCTACCCCACCCTGGGGGGCGTCTGCCTCAATGTGGGCTGCATTCCTTCCAAGGCCCTGCTCCACGTCGCCCAGGTGTTGGAAGAAGCCCAGCATCTGAGCGCCGCCGGGGTGAGCTTTGCCGCCCCCCAAGTGGATTTAGACAAGCTCCGGGAACACAAAAATCGGGTGGTGGGCAAGCTCACCGGCGGTCTGGCGGGCATGGCCAAGGGCCGCAAGGTGCGGCATCTGCAAGGCCTGGGCCGCTTCCTCGCCCCCCATCATCTGGAAGTCAGCGCCGCCGACGGCACCCGGCAAGTGGTGCAATTCCAAAAGGCCATCATCGCCGCCGGCTCCCAGCCCGTGGCCTTGCCCTTCATGCCCAAGGACGATCCCCGAGTCGTGGATTCCACCGGGGCTTTGGAACTGCGCACCCTGCCGAAGAAAATGCTGGTCATCGGCGGCGGCATCATCGGCCTGGAAATGGCCACGGTGTATAGCGCCCTGGGCGCCCGCATCACCGTGGTGGAACTGGGTCCCAAGCTCATGCCCGGGGCTGACCGGGATCTGGTCAAGGTATGGGAAAAGAAAAACGCCCCCCGCTTCGACCGCATTCTCCTGGGTACTGGGGTCACCGCCGCCGAAGCCAAGCCGGAAGGGGTGGAAGTCACCTATTCCACGGGGGAAAAGGAAGCCTTCGATCTGGTGCTGGTGGCCGTGGGGCGCACCCCCAACGGCAAGAAAATTGCCGCCGAAGCCGCCGGAGTGGCCGTCACCGACCGGGGCTTCATCAACGTGGATACCCAGCGGCGGACCAACGTACCCCACATTTTTGCCATCGGGGACATCGTCGGTCAGCCCATGCTGGCCCACAAGGCGGTCCATGAAGCCCACGTGGCGGCGGAAGTGGCCGCCGGGGAAATGCAGGGCAAGGCGGAGCTGGCCCGGGCTGCCTTCGATGTGCTGCAAATCCCCAGCGTGGCTTACACCCATCCGGAAATCGCCTGGGCCGGCAAGACCGAGGAACAGCTCAAGGCGGACGGCATCGCCTACGAAAAAGCCCTGTTCCCCTGGGCGGCCAGCGGCCGGGCCATTGCCAATGGGGCGGAAGACGGCTTTACCAAGCTGCTCTTCGACCAAGCCAGCCAGCGCCTGCTGGGAGGAGGCATTGTGGGCATGGGGGCTGGCGACCTGATCGGGGAAGTGTGCCTGGCCGTGGAAATGGGCTGCGATGCGGTGGATATGGGCAAAACCATCCACCCTCATCCCACCCTCTGCGAATCCGTCGGTCTGGCGGCGGAAGCGGCCCACGGCAGCTGCACCGATCTGCCCCCGGCCCGGAAAAAATAGGTCCTTTTCGGGCATCCCCACGCCGCCTGCGGGCGGCGTTTTTTTTGGCCTCGCACCCGTCCTGTCTGCGGAATTGCTGCCCATTTTGGTAAAGCCAAGGTAAAAGGGTATAAATGTCAAAAATTTGTGGAATGGGTCACTGACATAGCTAACTACTCGGGGCTAACATGATCGGCCAGACAAAAGTCATAGTCCCTTAATATTTCCGGAGTTCGCCGCCCCCACCGACGACCCGCCAAGGCAGCCATCGCCCCATGTTGAACTGGATACTGTCCCGTATTCGCTCCGAAGACGTGAGCCACCCCCTGGGCAGCGAAAAAGCCATCGCCGCCTATCTGGCCCAGGTCCCCGTGCTCAATCCGGGCAAGACCTTGCAGGAGTTGGGCCTGTGGCTGGGCAATCCGGACCGGCTGGCCGCCGAGTTGCCCCCCACGGCCCTGGCCCGGGCGGTGGAACGCCTGGACGAATTCGCCCAGCCGGCCGCCGTGCTGTGCCTGGACGCCTATCTGGCGCAAAAGCAGCAGGACTACGCGGCGGAGCAATCCCTGCGCCCCCTGGAAACCTATTTCCGCCAGGCCGCCGTAGCCAATCGGCTGACCCTGGACCGGCTCTTGCTGGTCTTCAAAGACCCCAAGCAGCGGGAAAGCAATCGGGCCACCCTGGCCAATTTCGCCGTGCGGGCCATGTATGCCCTGGTCCAGGAAAAGAAACTGGCCCGCTTCACCTATCGGGAAATGGAGCCCGCCTGGTGGGAAGGGGTGCATCAGCTGCTCTACCTGGCCCGGGACATCGGGGTCATCCACTACATCCAGCCCCCCTATCCGGACAGCCCGGCCCTCACCTCCGTCTGGCGGGAATATCTAGCCGGGGTTTTTCTGGAAGTGGCGCCGGTCTCCAATCTCACCCCCCTGCGTTTGGAAGTGACGGACCGGCTCATCCATCGGGTGAGCGAACATTTTCTTTTTGTGGACAGCTTCTCCCCCCACACCCCTTACCGCATCCGCCTGGATGGGGACCAGGGGCCGGAGCGCTGCACCCCGGATCAGCCCAGCGGCCCCACCTGGCGCCATTTCGGCGCCGGTGCGGCCCATGCCCAGTTGATTCGCCTGCGGGCCACCATCCAGCTCAGCAAGGAAATTCCGGAATGGCTGGAAAGCAGCCACGCCGATTTGCTGGACATCCTGGACGTGCTCCAGCTCCTGATCCAGCACTGGTCCCTGACCCCGCCCCGCCGGGAGACGGAGCGGCAAAAGCTGAAGCGCCCCCTGCTGGTGGTCAACGGTTTGCAAACCATTCGCCGGGCCCTGGCCGCCAGCGAATTCGCCAAGTCCGGCCGCCGGCTGGATTACGAAGGCCACATCCGGGTGCTGGACCTGCAACGGGAAGCGGGGGCCCTCCCCACGGAAGTACCGCCGCCCCCCCAGAATCCGGCGGAAGTGCTGGCCCTGCTGGAAAGCACGGGCATCCGCAGCGTGGTGGAAGAATGGGATAGCGCGGACGTGAGCCCGGGGGGCATGGGGGTGCGCTTCCTGTTCCGCAAACCCTGGCAGGCCATTGGCGCCCTGGTGGGCTACCGCTGGCAGGACGAACTGGATTGGCGGGTCGCCGTCATCCGCCGCCTGGGCCGCAGCCACGGGGTGCCCAACGGGGGCCTCAGCCTCTTCCCGGGCCAGCCTTACTGCGCCCAGATCCAGCTCATGGACCAGGAAGACGACAGTCCCTGGAGCCAACAGCCTGGGGATGCGGGCAAAAGCGGCTTGCAGGACGCCATTCTCCTCAGCCCGGAACACCGGCAGCTGCTGGTGCCCCCGGACACTTTCCGGCCGGACCGGCGCATTGATCTAGTGGTGGGGGGAAAGCGCTATCCCGTGCGTCTGGCCGGGCTCCAAGCCCAGGGGGGCGACTACGAGCTGGTGCTGTTCCGGGGCGCCTAAGGCCCCGGTTCTGGCGCTTTTCCCGGACGCTTCTGGCCAGCTCCGGTAAAATGGCTGGCCTCTTCCACCCATTTTCCCCTCCCCCATGACCCAGGACGAATTGAAACAGGCGGTGGCCAAAGCGGCCGCTGATTACGTGAACCGGACGGTGGCCGACGGGGCCATCATCGGCGTGGGCACCGGTTCCACGGCCAATTATTTCATCGACGAACTGGCCAAGGGAGCGTCCCGCTTCAAGGGCGCTGTGGCCAGTTCGGAAGCCACGGCCAAGCGCCTGGCCGGGCACGGCATCCCGGTACTGGATTTGAACGACGTCACCGACCTGCCGGTGTACGTGGACGGGGCCGATGAAGTTACTCCGGGCCTGCACATGGTCAAAGGCGGAGGCGGGGCCCTGACCCGGGAAAAAATTGTGGCCGCCGTGGCCAAAACCTTTGTCTGCATTGCGGACGGTTCCAAGCTGGTGACCACCCTGGGCAAATTTCCCCTGCCCGTGGAAGTCATTCCCATGGCCCAGGCCCAGGTGGCCCGGGAACTGGCCCGGCTGGGGGGCACGCCCCGGCTGCGGGAAGGCTTTGTCACCGATAACGGCAATGTGATTCTGGACGTCCATGGCCTCACCATCACCGACCCGGTGGCCCTGGAAAGCCGCATCAACCAAATCGTCGGCGTGGTCACCAACGGTCTCTTCGCCTGCCGGGGAGCCAATCTGCTCCTTCTGGGCACGGCGGACGGAGTGCAGCAACTGGAAGCCCGGGTTTAATTCGGGCTGCAACTTTCCTGTCACAAACCTCTGCTAAGTTTGCCGGTTCCCATCCCCCGAACGGCAACGATCATGGACGCTATGAGCGAACACACCTACAAGCAATTCGACATTGAACTGGAAACCCTGCGCACCCGGGTGCTGCAAATGGGCGGGCTGGTCGAACAGCAGGTCAAAAAGGCCATGGAAGGCCTCTATGAAGGGGACACGGGTCTCCTGGAACTGGTGGTGAAGGAAGACGCCCGGGTAAACCAGCAGGAAGTGGAACTGGACGAGGCCTGCAATCAGATGATTGCCAAGCGCCAGCCCACGGCCATCGACCTGCGCATGGTAACCACGGTGATCAAGGCCATCGCCGACCTGGAAAAAATCGGCGACAAGGCCCACAAAATCGCCCGCCTGGGTCTGGCCCTGAACAACCAGCACACCGGTTTCACCCCGGAAGTGGAATTGCGCCACATGGCGGAGCTGTCCCTGTCCATGCTGCACACCGCCCTAGACGCCTTTGCCCGCCTCAACGTGGTAGCCGCCGCCGAGGTGGTGCATCAGGACGAACACGTGAATACGGAGTACGACTCCGTGGTGCGCCAGCTCATCACCTACATGATGGAAGACCCCCGCACCATCTCCCGCTCCCTGGACATTATGTCCATCGCCAAGGCCATTGAACGGGTCGGCGACCACGCCAAAAACATCGCCGAATACGTTATCTACATGGTGAAGGGTCTGAATGTGCGCCACTCCACCCTGGACGAAATCGACCGGGAAATCGCCAACGGGGATTAAGCTTTCCCCGCCCAGCAAAAAGGCCGCAGTTGCGGCCTTTTTTTATGGTGCCCGGCACTCGGTCCGGGGGAAAGCGGCGCCCCTTAGTTGGCGGGAGGCACGTAGCCCTGGACCTGTTCCGCCCCTTCGCCGAAGAAGTGCTTTTCCATTTGTTCAGCCAGATACTGGCGATGGCGGGGATCGGCCAGATTCAGGCGGTTTTCATTGATGATCATGGTCTGGGTACGAATCCACTGCTGCCAAGCTTCCTTGGACACATGCTCAAAAACCCGCTTGCCCAGTTCTCCGGGGTAAGGCTGAAAATCCAGGCCTTCCGCTTCCCGGCCCAGCTTGACGCAGTTCACCATTCTTGCCATGGGTTTCTCCAGTTGGTTGATCGGCCCAATTATAGCGGCAGGCCCCCGCCTCCCGCAGGGCTTTTTGCCCCTGACGGCAGCAGTGACAAGCCTTTGCGGCCCATTCCCACCTACGCCTATGGTGATATGACTATAGCCATCATAAGGGCTGGCCCATGGGAAGGGCCCGGGGCCGTTGCTACACTGGTTGCGCATAGAGAATCTTTTATTCCCAATAATTACCTCAACCTCCAGGAGAAACCCCCATGCTGCTTTCCCGCCTCAAGCGCGCCAGCGCCTGTCTGGCCCTGGCCCTGGGCGTCGCCGCGCCCAGCTTTGCCGCCGATCCGGTCAAAATCGGCTTTGTCTATCTGGGCCCCACGGGCGACCACGGCTGGACCTTTGCCCACGACCAAGGCCGCAAGGCCCTGGAAGCCAAGTTCAGCAACAAAATCAAAACCACCTTTGTGGAAAACGTGCCGGAAACCGCCGACTCGGAACGGGTCTTCCGGCAACTGGCCATGGACGGCAATAAGGTCATTTTCGGCACCTCCTTCGGCTACATGAACCAGATGGTCAAGGTGGCCAAGGAATATCCGGGGGTGATTTTCGAACACTCCACGGGCTACAAGACCGGCAAGAATCTGGGTGTCTATAACATCCGCCATTACCAAAGCGCCTATCTGGCCGGGGTCCTGGCCGGGAAAATGAGCAAGACCGGAAAACTGGGCTTTGTCGGCTCCATCCCCATTCCGGAAGTGCTGCGTAACATCAACGCCTTCACCCTGGGGGCCCGCAGC
This sequence comes from Rhodocyclaceae bacterium, assembly GCA_041907765.1. Lineage (GTDB taxonomy): Bacteria > Pseudomonadota > Gammaproteobacteria > Burkholderiales > Rhodocyclaceae > Azospira. The sequence continues at coordinate 74,552 of JAYRGQ010000016.1, forward strand.
GTCAATCCCAAAATCACCACCCGGGTGATCTGGGTAAACGGCTGGTTTGACCCGGGCAAGGAACGGGAAGCCGCCCTCAGCCTGATTTCCCAAGGGGCTGACGTGCTCCTGCAAAACACCGACTCCCCCGCCGTGGTCCAGGCCGCCCAGGATAAGGGCGTCTATGCCTTCGGTTGGGATTCGGATATGGCCAAATTCGGGCCCAAGGCCCACCTGGCGGCCGCCGTGCTGCACTGGGGCGTGATCTACGATGCCGTGGTCACCGAAGTGATGGAAAACAAGTGGAAGAGCGGCAACATTTTCTGGGGCATCGAACGCAATGCGGTAGACCTGGAAAACTACGGTCCCATGGTGCCCGCCGAAGCCAAGAAGCTCCTGGCGGAACGCCGGGCCGAGCTGAAGAGCGGCAAGCTCAATGTCTTCGCCGGCCCCCTGAAGAACCAGGCCGGAGCCGTCATCGTGCCCGCTGGCAAGGCCCTGAGCGATGCGGATCTGGTGAAGGTGAATTACTACGTGGAAGGGGTGGAAGGCGCCCTGCCCAAGTAAGGCTCAACTCGCTCCGACCCGGGAAAGCGTCCCCCGCTTTCCCCTTGGACTCCCCGCCCCGCCTCCCCCGGCCGGGCGGGCTTTTTTTTTAACCTTTCACCGGACTTAGGGGCCCAGCCAATGGGGAAGGGGAATCGTCGATCCGGCGCCTCGCCCTGGGGCGGGAGACCCGGCCCCTGCGCCAGGGAGCCGCCCCTCCTCGCGCCCCAGCCTTCAACGCCCTACACGGACCAGAGCCATGGCTCAGGAACAGGCGCCTCGGGGTCAAAGCCCGCCTGCGCCCATGGGCAAGCCCCACCAGGGAATAAATCTTCGCTGCCCAACCAAGGCCAGAATATACGGCCCCCCAATACAGGGAGCCCCAATACAAAAAGGGCGCCCCTACTGGGACGCCCTAGGCTTCAGGTTCCAGGCCGATCTCAGCCCTCTATGGGCGCCGCCTCCTGGGCATGGGGCAACTGGATGGCCAGCACCTTATCCACCCGGTTCCGGTCCATATCCATGACCTCGAAACGCCAGCCTTCCACCTCAATACGGTCCGCCGTGGCCGGAATACGGCCCAAGACGTGCATGAGCAGGCCCCCCAGGGTATGGAAATTGTGACTGCTTTCCCCGGGCAGGTCCCCGTCGATGTCCAGCACGGATTTCAGGTGTTCCAGACCCACGTCCCCATCCACCAGCCAGCTGCCGTCGTCCCGCTGGACCATGTCCTGGTCCCCGGCTGCTTCCGTGGTGGCAATGTCCCCCACAATGGCGGAGAGCACGTCGGTCATGGTCACCAGACCTTCCACCTCCCCGTATTCGTCCACAATCAGGGCAAATTGGAGCCGGGCCCGGCGGAAGCTTTCCAGCAACTGGGCCGTGGTCACGGAGACGGGAACGTAGAGGGGGGGATGGAGCACCCCTTCGATGTCCTTCAGGGTCACGGCCTGACCGGGCACCAGCTTGCGCACCAGCTCCCCGGTCTGCAATACCCCCAGGATGTGGTCCAGGCCGTCCCGGCACACCACCAGACGGGAGAATTCGCTGGCGGCGATTTGTTCCCGCACCGCCGTTTCTCCGTCGTCCAGGTCGATGACCGCCATTTCCCGGCGGGGGGTCATGATGGCGGCGATCTGTTGTTCGTCCAGACGCAGCACATTGGACACCAGGGCCTGTTCCCCTTCGTGGAACACCCCGGCTTCCGCCCCCTGTTCCATCATCACTTTGATTTCATCGTCCGTCACCGGCGGCTCTTCCGAACGCCGAGCCCCCAACAGCCGCAGCAGGGCGGCGGAGGACACGGAGAGCACTCCCACCACCGGACGGGTCAGGCGGGACAGGGTTACCAGGGGACGGGCCATGAGGGAGGCGATATGTTCCGGCGCCAGCAAACCCAGTTGCTTGGGCACCAATTCCCCCACCACCACGGAAAAATAGGTCAGGGCCAGCACCGTCACGGTGAGGGCCACGCCCCGGGCGTAGGGCGCCAGCAGGGGCAATTCGGCAAGCCAGGCTTGCAGGGGGTCGGCCAGGGCCGATTCGCCGATGGCGCCGCTCAAAATTCCCACGGAGGTAATGCCCACCTGGACGGTGGACAAAAAGCTGGTGGGCTCCTGATGCAGGGAGAGGGCCGTCTGGGCGCCGCTCCGGCCTTCATCGGCCATGTTCTGCAAGCGGGCCTTGCGGGAGGAGACCACGGCAATTTCCGACATGGCGAAAAGGCCGTTAATCAAGATCAACAACAGCAGTAAAACTATGTCCATAGAAGAAGCCCTCCAATACCTGACGGCCAGGGCTTCGGGAGTTGAGGAAGCTGCATTTTAACAGCAGAACGGCGCCATATCCGGTCTGTCCTCCACGTTGTGGATTAGGCCCCTGGGACCAGCCCTTCCGCGCTTCCGTTTAAGCCCCAACCCAAGCCCTCCTACCGCCCAAGAAAAAGGCCCGGACAAGCCAAGCTTGTCCGGGCCCTGGGCGCCGAGTCTCCAAGGGACCCGGCAGGGGAAGGCCGGTGCATCCCGCCTCCGACTCAGGCGGCGGGACGGATCACCCCGTATTCCAGGCCCAGGTCCAGCAACCAGCGCCGGTACTGGGCGGAGAGCAGATCCGCCGGTTGGGGCATTTCTGCCCGGGGGTCCAGGGGCAGCTTTACCGGCACCTGGTTTTCTACAATGGGCAAATCCTGCAGGAAGATGGTGTCCTGGAAGGAGCGCAGATCCTCTTCGCTTTGCTCGAAGTTGGTCATGGAAAGGATGATCCAGGCCTTCACATGCTCCTCATCCAAGGGCTGCAAGGTGAGCAGAATGGATTCGCTGTAGCCTTCCTGGGCCGCCGGTTTCTTGGTGAGAATAGCGGTGAAGGGACGGGGGCAACGGTAGGCGTATTCCACATCACTGCCCCCGTGAATCAGGGCATTGGTCTGGGGCTGCCAGAAGTGGAGATCGGTGGCCACCACGCCGCAACCGTCCACATCCCGTTCCACCTTGTAGGGCTTCACTTCGGCTTTTTCCTCCAGACCCAAAATGCCCGCATGGACATAGGAAAAGTGGGCCTGATCCAGGAAGTTTTCAATCACCCGGGGGGGCGCCGCAGCCACGTCGTAAGGACCGCACAACACCTGGCGCAGTTTGGGGTCCTGGAATTCCGGGTAATCCAGCACGGGCTGGGCCGGGGTGCCCAGGCACACCCAAATCAGGCCGTAGTGTTCTTCCACGCTGTAGGGCTTGGCCTGGATGGCTTTCGGCACTTCCTGGTGGGGATGGGCGGGACGCAGGGTGCAGGCACCGCTGCCGGCGAATTCCCAGCCATGGTAGGGACACACCACCTTGTCGTTTTTCACCTTGCCGATGGAAAACCGGCAACCCCGGTGGGGACAACGGTCTTCCCAGGCATGGACCTGGCCGTCGCTACCGCGCCACTGCGGCGGTCACGCTTTTTCGGACAGTTGGCTAAGCTAATGCTGACCGGTTGAAAGGGAAGTGAAAGATGGGAACGAAACGCAAGCAACACAGTGCGGAATTCAAGGCACAAGTGGCGATGGCGGCC
>JAYRGQ010000017.1:0-77372 GCA_041907765.1 Rhodocyclaceae bacterium
GGCCGCCATCGCCACTTGTGCCTTGAATTCCGCACTGTGTTGCTTGCGTTTCGTTCCCATCTTTCACTTCCCTTTCAACCGGTCAGCATTAGCTTAGCCAACTGTCCGAAAAAGCGTGACCGCCGCAGGGTTTCTTGGGAGAGGGGTGGGCTGGCCCCCTTTCCTGGGTGGGGGGGCGGAAATCCGGGGCTAGGGGGAAAATAATAAGAATAGCTGATTAATTTTATAAGAAATATACGTTTTACGGATCATATCAGGGCACGCTAATGTGCCGCCGTCTTGATACGGAAGGATGGTCCATGCAGCGTCTTGCCCATGTGTTTCCCGGTGTTCTGCTCATCGCCGGTCTGAGTCTGGCGGCCTATGTGTTGGCCGTGGATGGCGGTCTGGCCCGCTATGGGGCCAGTTCCTTGACCCTGGCCATTGTTCTTGGGGCGGTGCTGGGCAATCTGCGTCCCCATTGGGTCACCGGCCGTTGCCACGGGGGGGTGCAACTGGCCCAGAAGGAATTTTTGCGTACCGGGGTGGCCCTGTACGGCTTTAACCTGAGCCTGCAACAGATACTCCAGGTGGGCAGTTCCGGCATTGTGGTGGATTTGCTCCTGGTGTCTTCTACCCTGGCCATGGGCTGGTGGATCGGCACCCGGCTGCTCAAGCTGGACAAGGAAACCGTCCTACTCACCACGGCGGGCAGCGCCATCTGTGGGGCGGCGGCGGTGGTAGCCACGGTGCCCGTGCTGGGGGGGGATGGGGAGCGGGTGGCGGATAAAACCACCACCGCGGTGGCTACGGTGGTGCTGTTCGGCACCCTGGCCATGGTCCTGTATCCCTTGCTCCACGCCTGGACCGGCATCGACGGGCGGGTTTTCGGCGTCTATGTGGGCTCCACGGTCCATGAGGTGGCCCAGGTGGTGGCTATCGGCAGCACCATCGGGGGGGATACGGCGAGCAATGCGGTGATTGTGAAAATGATCCGGGTCATGCTCCTGGTGCCCTTTCTCCTGGGCCTGAGCTTTTTCTTGAGCCGTCGCCGTCAGGCTACCGGGGGCAAGGCCAAGATCGCCGTGCCCTGGTTTGCCGTGGCCTTCGTCGCCCTGGCCGGGGTGAATTCCCTCCATTGGCTGCCCGATACCTGGGTTCAGGCCCTGCGTCTCCTGGGGGTGTTGCTCCTGACCGCTGCCATGGGGGCTCTGGGGCTGGGCACCACGGTGGCCAAGATGCGCAAGGCGGGCATGGGGCCTTTGTTGCTGGCTTCCGGTCTCTTCGCCCATCTGGTGCTGGTGGGGGGCGCCATTAACTGGCTGGTGGCTCGCTGGTAGGCAGGGCCCCTACGCCCTAATCCCCCTGGAGCAATTCCCCCAGCCGGTCCGCCGTCAGGGTGACGGCTACCACGGTGAGGGTGAGCACCAGGCCCGGGGTCAGGCTGATCCAGGTCTGGCCGGAAAAGAGGTAGGGAAAACCGTTGGCCACCAGGCGCCCCAGGGTGGGCTGGCCGGGGGGCGTCCCCAGGCCCAGGAAGGAGAGGGTAGCTTCCAGGGTAATGGCCCCGGCGAATTCCTGGGGCAGGAGCACCAGCAGGGGCGGCAGACAGTTGGGTAGCAGGTGGCGGCGGATCAGGGCCGGGGCGGAAAGGCCCAGCAGCCGGGCGCTGGCCACGTAATCCTTGCTGCTTTCCCCCAGGGCGGCGCCCCGGGCGCAACGGGCGAAGTAGGCCCATTGGGAAAGGGCCAGGGCCAGGACAATCTTGTCCAGCCCCGGGCCGGTGAGGGCCAGGAGCACCAGGGCTAGGAGCAGGGCGGGAAAAGACAGCTGTAAATCCACCAGACGCATGAGCAGCCCATCCACCCAGCCCCCCCGAAATCCGGACCAGAGGCCTACCAGGGTGCCCAGCACCGCCCCCACCAGGGTGGCGCTGCCTGCCACGGCCAGACTGAGGCCCAGACCGTAAGCCAGGGCGGACACCATGTCCCGGCCCTGGTCGTCGCTGCCCAGCCAGTAGGTGAAATGGCCCGTGGCTGCCGGGCTGCCCGGGGGCAGGCGGGAATCCAGAATATCCAGGGCCGCCAGATCATAGGGATTCTGGGGCACCAGGCTGGGCCCAAAGAGGGCGAAGGCCAGGAGGGGCAGGCCCAGGAGGAGGGCCAGTTGGCCCCGCCGGGTGGCGAGAAAGCGGCGGAGCAAGCTCAACGTTCCCCTCATTCCTGTCTCCCTTCCCGAACCCGGGGGTCCAGCCAGCCGTGGAGCAGGTCTGTGACCAGATTGAGGCTGACGAAGAGGGCGGATGCCAGGAGCAGGTAGGCCACCACCACGGGCCGGTCCAGGGCGGCGATGGCGTCGATGAGGAGCTTGCCCATGCCGGGCCAGCCGAAGACCGATTCGGTGACCACGGCGAAGGCGATCAGGCTCCCCAGTTCCAGGCCCAATACGGTGATTAGGCCGGGCCAGAGATTGGGGAGCAGATGGCGGAACAGGCGGGTGGGGCCGGTGAGCCCCTTGGCCCGGGCGTAGGCCATATACCCCTGGGCGGCGATGTGCCGGGCGCCGCTCCGGCTCAGGCGGATGACCAGGGCCAGCCGGGCCAGGCCCAGGCTAAAGGCGGGCAGAATCAGGTGGCGCCAGCCATCCAGGGTAAGGATGGAAAGGGGGACTCCGGCCACGGTCACCGTAGCGCCCCGGCCTCCCGGGGGCAGCCAGCCCCCCTGCACGGCAAACACCAGAATCAGCAAAATGCCCACCCAGAAGGTGGGTAGGGCAAAGCCCAGGGTGGCCAGGGCGTCGATGAGGGGCACCAGACGGGAGCGGGGCCGTAGCCCGGCCCACAGGCCCAGGGGCAGCCCTAGGCCCAGGGCCAGGAGCAGGGCGGCGCCAGCCAGTTCCAGGGTGGCGGGCAGCCGTTCCAGGATGAGGCCCAGGGCCGATTCCCCGTAGAGGAAGGAATTACCCAGATCCCCCCGGCAGGCCCCCGCCAGAAAATGGACATATTGGCGCCACCAGGGCTGATCCAGGCCCAGCTGGTGCAGGATGCGGGCCCGGTCGGCCTGGTCCGCCTGGGGATCCACCAGCAAATCCACCGGGTTGCCGATGACGTGAATGGCGAGAAAGACCAGGGTGACCACCGCCAGCAGTACCAGCAGGCCATGGCCAAGACGGCGGAGAAAAAAGCTCATGGGCGGGGAAGGTCGGAAAAAGGGAACGGGGTTGCCCCGGATACGGGCCGCCTCATTGGGGGCGGACCTGCCAGGCAAAGGTGAATTCATCCACCCGGGGCCCATAGTTTAAGGGACGGCGCCAGGCCCAGGTGGCTACCTGATGATAGAGGGGCAGCACGGGCCGGTCGGCCAGGGCCAGGGTCATGGCGACGCGGCTGGCGGCTTCCCGCCGGGGCGCCTGGACCGCCGTGAGGGCGGCTGCCAGGGCTTGGTCCAGGCGGGGATTGGCATAGCCGCCCCAGTTCCAGGTGCCCCAGCCCCGTTCTGGGGAAGGGCTGGCCAGAAGGCTCCGCAGGGCGAAATCCCCGGCCAGGGAGCCCCAACCTAAAAGTCCGGCGCTGTACTGGCCCTGGCGCAGCCGGCCAAAATAAAGGCTGTAGGGCAGGGTCTGGGCCTGGGTGGCAATGCCGATGCGGCTGAAAAACTGGGCCAGGGCCAGGAGTACCCGTTCATCCCCGATATAGCGGCCCCGGGGACCGTGGAGGGTGAGCCGAAAGCCCCGGGGATAGCCCGCCTCCGCCAAGAGACGGCGGGCCCGGGCCGGATCGTAGGCATCCACGGGGGCCTCTGGCCGGTAGCCGGTAATGCCCGGGGCCACCAGATTGGCGGCGGGCAGGGCCAGGTCGTCCAGGAGCCGGTGGCACAGGGCCCGCCGGTCTATGGCCAGGGACAGGGCTTGGCGTACCCGGGCATCCCTCAGGGGATTCACCCTCAAAGGCTGGCCCTCCGGCCCCTGAATGTCCGGGCTGGGCCGGGGCGCCAGATCCAGTTGCAACATCAGGGTGCGCCAGGACACCCGCTGGCTGAGGGTAAAGCGGGGATCGATTTTCAGTCGGGGAATGTCCGGGGCGGGCACCGCTTCAATGCCATCCACGTCTCCGGCCAGGAGGGCGGCAAGCCGGGCCCCATCATTGGGGAGAAAGCGCAAGGTGACCCGCTCCCAGGGGGAAGCCGGGCCCCAGTAGCCGTCAAAGCGCTTCAGCTGTACGCTTACCCCCCGCTGGAAGCGTTCCAGGGTATAGGGGCCACTGCCCACCAGGGGAGCATTCCGTTCCCCGTCGCCCCAGACCTTTGCGCCGGCGGGGGCGTGGCGGGCGACGATGAAGATGGAGGCCAGATCCAGGGGCAATCCCCCGTAGGGCTGGGCCGTGGTAAGGCGCAACACCAGGGGGGACAGGGCCCGCTTGGCCACAATGGTCTTGGTGAAAGGGGTGAAAGGCCCCGGACTGTGGCTGAGGGTGGCGGGCCGGTCTAGGGAATAGAGCACGTCCGCTGCCGTCAGGGGCGTGCCGTCGTGAAAGCGTACCCCGGGGCGCAGCCGGAATTCCCATACCGTGGGGCTCACCGCCCGCCAAGACAGGGCCAGGGCCGGCACCAGCCGCCCCTCCCGATCCACTCCCACCAGGGTGTCATAGAGATGGCTGGACAGGGCAATGTTGGGCGCCGCGTTGAGATAGTGGGGGTCCAGGGAAGACACCTCCGCCGCCAGCCCCAGACGCAGCTCCGCCGCCCCGGCCGGCAGGGCCAGGAGGCAGAGGCAGCAATGGAGGCAAAGCAACAGCAGGCGGGTCATGGGGAAAGGCGTGAGGGGAAGGCCGCCAGTCTACCTATTCCCAGCTGGGATGGGGGGGAATGGGCTGTCCTGGCGCCCGGGAAAGCAGCGTATTCACCGATGTTCACCGAGGGGGGCGGGTCCCTGCTTCCCGCCCATCGCCCGGAGCTAATAGCGTCTGCCCGGGCTTTTTCGTTGCAGGGCGGGGAGAAACGGGCATAAAAAAAGCGGGGGAATTTCCCCCGCTTCCGGATGACAACCTGGGTGGTTAAACCGCAGCCAGGGCCTGATCCAAGTCTTCGATCAGATCGTCGATGTGCTCGATGCCGATGGACAGGCGCACCGTGTCTTCCGTCACCCCGGCCTTGACCAGTTCTTCCGGGGACAGCTGGCGGTGGGTGGTGGAGGCCGGGTGGGTGGCCAGGGACTTGGCGTCGCCGATATTCACCAGGCGGGTGAAGAGTTTCAGGGCGTCCTGGAACTTGGCGCCCCCTTCCCGTCCGCCTTGGACGCCGAAGGTGAGAATGCCGGAGGGACGGCCGCCCAGGTATTTTTCCGCCAGGGCATGGTCCTTGTGATCCTTGAGGCCGGCGTAATTGACCCAATTGACCTTCTTGTGGCCATTGAGGAATTCGGCAATTTTCTGGGCGTTGAAGGTGACCCGGTCCATGCGCAGGGGCAGGGTTTCAATGCCTTGGAGAATGAGGAAGGCGTTGAAGGGGGAGAGGGCGGCACCGGTGTTGCGCAGGGGCACGACCCGGGCCCGGCCGATGTAGGCCGCTTCGCCCAGGGCCTCGGTGTACACCACCCCGTGGTAGGAAACGTCCGGTTCATTGAGGCGGCGGAATTTTTCCTTGTGTTCCGCCCAGGGGAATTTGCCGCTATCCACGATGGCGCCACCGATGGAATTGCCATGGCCGCCCAGGTACTTGGTCAGGGAATGGACCACGATGTCGGCGCCGAATTCGAAGGGGCGGCACAGGTAGGGGGAGGGCACGGTGTTATCCACAATCAGGGGAATGCCGTGCTTGTGGGCAATCTTGGCCAGCTGTTCGAAGTCGGTGATGTTGCCCAGGGGATTGCCGATGGATTCGGCATAGATGGCCTTGGTCTTGGCGTCGATGAGCTTTTCGTAGGAAGCCGGGTCCCGGTAATCGGCAAAGCGCACCTGGATGCCGAACTGGGGCAGGGTGTGGGCGAACAGGTTGTAGGTGCCACCGTAGAGGGTGGTGGTGGAGATGATGTTATCCCCGGCTTCGGCGATGGTGAAAATGGAGTAGGTGACGGCTGCGGCGCCGGAGGCCAGGGCCAGGGCCCCCACGCCCCCTTCCAGGGCGGCGACCCGCTTTTCCAGCACGTCATTGGTGGGATTCATGATCCGGGTGTAGATGTTGCCCGGCACCTTCAGATCGAACAGGTCCGCCCCGTGTTGGGTGTTGTCGAAGGAAAAAGAGGTGGTCTGGTAGATGGGGACGGCCACCGCCTTGGTGGTGGGGTCCGAAGAGTAACCGGCATGGACGGCAAGGGTTTCGATTTTCGGCATCGGTAAACTCGCTTTCTTGGCGTTATGGAGGTCCCCCCGGTCCAGTGGAAAACCGGGGAGGGAGAAGCATGTGGGACCAGATACTAGCACTAAAAAAAACGTTTTCTAGAACATTTGGGTATAAAGCACGGTGTTCCTGGTTCTTTAGGCCGGTAGCTCGAGTTTAAGGCCTGAATTTTTTAGTTTTATTTGAAAAAAAATGATATAAAATGATAAAAATTGAATTTCAAAGAAGGCCCTGGCCCTAACCGAAACAGGGCTTTCGCCCCCGGCCAAGGTGGGCCCCCCCGATTTGGGATGGGGAATCGCCGGACCCCGGGGGCCGAGCGCTTTCTCCCTTCTTCCTTTTTCCCTATCCCCCTTTCCAGGAGGCCGCATGACTAAAACTTGGCTGATCTCCGCCGTACTGACGGGGGGCGTGGGGCTGGTGGCTGGTGCCCTGGTCTGGGACAGTCTGGGCCAGGGCGGGCTGGGGGCCGTGCTGCTGGCCTGGCTTGGCATGGGCCTGGCGGCTTTCGGGGCGGTCCTCTGGTGGCGCCGTCACCTCCCCGGGCGCCAAGCCTGGGCGGGATTGGCTCTGAGCCTGGATGGGGACGGCCGAATCAAGGCCGTGTCGCCCCTGCTGGCGGCCCGTCTGGGGGAAAAATGCACCCACTTTTCCGGCCTGGATGCCCAGGCGGCGGGGCGGCGCTTCCCCTGGCTGGGACGTTTGCTGGTGACGGCTGCCTCGGCGGACGGGGTGGTGCTGGCCGAAGGCCGGGATGAAAGCGGTCGGGCCCTGGCTTTTGAAGCCTGGCCTGTGGCCCGGGAAACGGACGGTGGGGTGACCCTGCTGTTGCGGGACGTGAGTGGCCGGGAAGCGGCCCATCGGGCCCTGGCGGAACGGGAGCGGCGCTACGGTCAGGCGGTGGAACAATCCCCCCTGGGCATTGCCCTGCTGTCGCCCCAGGGGGTGATTCTGGAGGCTAATCCGGCCCTGGGGCGGATTTCCGGCTACCCGGCCGGTGCCCTGGTGGGCAAGACCGTGGCCAGTCTCACCCATCCGGAAGATTGGGCGGCCCAGCAGCCCCTGTTGGAGCAGCTGTTGTCCGGTTCCCAGGACAGCTATCGCCTGGAAAAACGCTATCTGCGCCCCGACGGCAAGGTGCTGTGGGCCCAGGTTCGGGCGGCGGCGGTGCGGGACGGCCAGGGCCGGGTGGAGTTTCTCCTGGCCCAGGTGGAAGACATTACGGAACGCCACCATCAGGAATCCGCCTTGGGGGAAAGCGAACGGCGCCGTCAGCTGGCGGTGGCCGCCAGCGGTATCGGCATTTGGGATTGGGACCAGGCCACCGGCCTGCTGTTCTGGGACGAGCGCCAACACGCCATTTACGGCCAGCCCCCCAGCCTGGCCCCCACCACCCTGGACACCTGGTCCACCCAGGTTCATCCGGAGGACCGGGAAGCCCTGCTGGCCCGCTGGGAAGCGCTGCTGGCGTCCCAGGAGCGGGATTTCTCCGGGGAATTCCGCATTTTTCGGGGCGATGGGGCCCTGCGCTACATCCGCTTTGCCGCCCGGGTCGAGCGGGACGGGGAGGGGCGCCCCCTGCGGGTTCAGGGGGCGGACCTGGATATTTCCGACATCCGGGAAGCCCTCCAGGCTTCCGAACAGGCCAAGCATCTGGCGGACACCTATCTGGACATTGTGGATGTAGTCATTGCCATCCTGGATCGGGACGGCCGCATTCTGCGCCTTAACCGGAAGGGCCTGGAATTGCTGGGAGGGGAAGAGGAAGCGGCCCGGCAACAGGTCTGGTCCTCCTATTTCTTCCAGCATGGGGAGGATCAGGAAGCGGCGGCGGAGCGTATCCGGCGCCTCCTTTCCGGGGAAGTGCGGGAACTGTCCGGTGCCCTTTCCCGCTTGGAAGACCGGAACGGGGAAGGCCATTGGCTGGAATGGCGCTGCCGTCGCCTGACGGACAGCCGAGGCCAGGCCCAGGGCGTGGTGGTGGCGGGGGCGGATGTGACCAGCCTGATCCTGACCCTGAAGGATCTCCAGCTCACCCGCTATTCCATCGACCATGCCCGGGAACTCATGTACTGGGTGGAACGGTCCGGGCGCATCGTCTATTACAACCAGGCCGCTCGGGAGCTGGTGGAGCGGGAAGGTCAAAACCGCCGGGAATACGCCTGGGAAGTGGATGGGGAGCTGACGGCGGAAAGCTGGGAAGAGTTCTGGCGCCAAGTGGGCAAGGGGGGCGGCATGACCCGGGAAACCCGCCTGTGGCGGCCCGACGGCCAGGCCCTGGCGGTGGAAATGACCGTGGATTATCTGGAATTCGACGAACGGGCCCTACTCTTCGTCTATGCCCGGGATATCGGCGGACGCAAGGCGGCGGAAGCGGCCCTGGCCCGGCATCGGGAAATGCTGGAAGCCACGGTGCGTTCCCGCACGGAGGAGCTGGAAGGCAAGAACCAGCTGCTCCAAGCCCAGATCGCCGAGCGTCGCCTCATGGAAGAAAGCCTGCGGGAAAACGGTATCTATGTGCGGGCCCTGTTTGACGGGGTGCAGGACGGGGTGATGGTGGTGGATCCGGACAGCCTGGCCATCGGCGAGGCCAATGCGGCCTGCGTCGCCCTCCTGGGCCTGGAGCGGGATGGGCTGCCGGAGGCGGACCTGGGCCGGGCGTGGTGCCTGGAACCGGCCAGCCGGGAGAATCTCCGGGCGGCGGACTGGCAGGGCGTGTTGCAGCGGGCCCTGGCCCCGGAGGCGGGGAAAATGCCACTGGCCGTGCGGCGGCAGGGGGACGGGGAGTTGCTGCGCCTGGAACTCCGGGCTCGGCGGGTCACCATCCATGGCCGGGAACGTTGCCTGGTGCTGGTTCAGGACGTGAGCGAAGTGTTCGCCAAGGAAGAGGAACGGCGCCGTTTGGCCCTGGTGGCCGGTTCCACCCACAACACCCTGATGATCCTCAACCGGGAAGGGGTGATCGAGTGGATCAACCAGGGCTTTACCGCCCTGAGCGGCTATACCCTGGAAGACGTCCAGGGCCGGGAACCGGCCCAGCTCCTGAGCGGGCCGGAAACGGATCGGGCCGCCCAGGCTCGTCTCCACCAATGTTTGGCGGAGGGGCGGCGGACCCGGGAGGAACTGGCGGTCTATTGCAAGAGCGGCCGCCCCGCCTGGCTGGATTTGGAAGTTCAGCCCATCCTGGGGGACGGGGACCGGGTGGTCCAGTTTGCCGTACTCGGCACGGATGTGACGGAGCGGCGCCTGGCCCAGCAGGCCATGGAAGAGGCCGCCGCCCGTTCCCTGGAACTGGCCCAGGCCAAATCCAATTTCCTGGCCAATATGAGCCATGAAATCCGCACCCCTTTGAACGCCATCCTGGGCCTTTCCCACCTGGCCCTGGGGACGCCCCTTACGCCCAAGCAGCAGGACTATCTGCAAAAGGTCCACGGGGCGGCCAACAATCTCCTGGGCATCGTCAATGACGTGCTGGATTTCTCCAAAATCGAAGCGGGAAAAATGGGCCTGGAACACGGGGAATTTTCCCTCTGGGAATCCCTGGAGCGGGTCCTGGGCCTGTTCAGTGAAAAGGCGCTGGAAAAGGGCCTGGAGCTGGTTTGCGACCTGGCGCCCGAGGTGCCGGAACGTATGGTGGGGGATGCCCTGCGCCTGGAGCAGGTGCTCACCAATCTGTTGGGCAATGCCCTGAAATTTACCGCCACGGGTACGGTGCGCCTGGCCGTGACGGTGGTGCCTGAGGGGGAAGCCCCGGACAGCCTGGGGATTACCCTGGATTTTGCCGTGGTGGACACGGGCATTGGCATTGGGGAAGACAAGCTGGCCTGCCTGTTCGAGCCCTTCGAGCAGGCGGACGCTTCCACCACCCGGCGCTTTGGCGGGACGGGTCTGGGGCTGGCCATTTGCCGCCAGCTGGCCCAACTCATGGGGGGCGGCATCCGGGTGCAAAGCCGGGTGGGGGAAGGCAGTGAATTCACGTTCCGGGGCCGCTTTGCCTTTCCCGAGGCCCATGTGCCTGCCCCTGAACTCCAGGCCCTGACGGCGACCACCATGCTGGTGGTGGAGCCCCTGGAAGCCAGTCGGCGCAGCATTGCCGCCCAGCTGGGGACCCGGGGCATTCGGGTGGAAGGGGAAAGCACGGGCTTCGGGCTGCTGGCCCGCCTGCGTAGCGGCGCCCGGCTGCCCTTCTGCCTCATTCTGGATAGCCGTCTCCCCGATCTGGGGGATGGGGCCCTGCTGGCCGCCCTGGGGGCTTTGCCTCCGGGGCGCTGTCCCCCCGTGCTATTGCTTTCCGGCGGGGCGGATTGCCCGGAAGGCCTGGACAACATGCCCGCCCACTGGACCATTCTGAGCCGTCCCGTTACCCCCCTGGGCCTGGAAAAAGCCCTCCTGGCCTTGGTGCATCGCCGGGACGGGGCCTGGCCCGCCGTCCCGGTCCGGGAGCGGCCCCTGTTGGGCTTGAGCCTCCTGGTGGCGGAGGACAATCCGGTGAATCAGATGGTGATTCGGGATTTGTTGCAGGAAGCCGGCGCCCGGGTGGAAGTGGTGGGTGACGGGGAACAGGCCCTGCAACGCCTGGAACAGGAGCCGCCCCCCTTCGACGGGGTGTTGATGGATGTGCAGATGCCGGTCATGGACGGCTTGGCCGCCACCCGGGCCATCCGCAGCCGCCCGGCCCTGGCCGCACTGCCTGTAATCGCCCTGACGGCCCATGCCCAGCCGGAGGAAATGGCCCAATGTCTGGCGGCGGGCATGAACGACCATCTGGCCAAGCCAGTGGACCCGGAACGGCTGTTTGCCTGCCTGGGGCGCTGGATTACTCCGGCCCAGCCCCTGCTCCGGACGCCCTCCACCGGGGGCGAACGGCGTCCGGCCTTGGTCTTGGCCACGGTGGATGGGGCGGCGGTGGCCGCCGCTGAAACAGCCAGCTCCGGAAGCGGCCTCAATGGGGGGGAGGGGGCCGAACCGGACTGGTCCGCCTGTCTGCCCGGTCTGGACGGAGGCGAAGCCTGGCGGCGCATGGGGGCCAAAGCCAAGCTCTTCCGTCGGGTGCTGGAAGAAACCCTGAAATGGCGGGACGGGGGACAGCGCCTCAGCGCCGCCCTGGCCCAGGGGGACCGCCAGCAGGCCGGTTTCCTGGCCCATTCCCTGAAGGGCATGGCGGGCACCCTGTCGGCCAAGGCCATCCAGTCCCTGGCCCAGACCCTGGAGCGGTCCCTGCGTCAGGAGGGGGAACGTCCCGAGGAAT
The DNA here is from genome assembly GCA_041907765.1 of Rhodocyclaceae bacterium. Classification (GTDB taxonomy): domain Bacteria; phylum Pseudomonadota; class Gammaproteobacteria; order Burkholderiales; family Rhodocyclaceae; genus Azospira. The sequence goes on from JAYRGQ010000017.1 coordinate 11,560, forward strand.
GGGCGGCCCTGGCGGCCCAGCTGGACGGGGCCTTGCAAGGGCTCTGCGACGGCATCCAGGCGTTTCTCGCGGTGCCGGAGGCGGTACACCCCCCATCCCCGGGCACGGCCTCCGCTCCTGCCCAGCCCCTGACGGAAAGCCTGGTCGCGCGTCTGGAGACTCTTCTGGAACTGTGCCGGGACAGCCGGGGCGAGGCCCTGGAATGGGCGGAAGCCCTGGCCCCGGCCCTGGGGGAAGTGGGTCGGGGAGGGGCCTTCCAACCCATTTTGCGGGAATTGCGGGATTTTGATTTCGAGGCGGTGATTCCCCTTTTGGAAGCCCTGGTGGCCCTGGCCCAGGGCCCGGCCAGTCGGGCATCTTGACGGCCTTCGGGCCGGAAAACGGCCCAGTGGGCCGGGGTGGCCGGGCGTTTGCCCGTGGTCAGGAAGGCGGAGAGGCTTTAAAATGGAAAAAACTGATAAAAAACTGACTTTTTCCGGAGACGGAAAAGGCGGGAGGAGCAGGGGGGCGTTCCCCCGGAGCGCCGGTCCCAGGGGCCGGACTTCCGGGCGGGGGCCGCTTTGGTTCTTGCCGCCCCCCGCTTCCCTTTTTGTCCCTACCAGGATTTCTCCATGCCAGCCCATCCCCGTCTCGCCTACCTGACCACCCGGGAGGCGGCCAACCGTCTGGGGGTTTCCGTCCGTACCGTCCAGCTCTGGGTGGAGGAGGGCATTCTGCAAGCCTGGAAGACCAGCGGCGGGCACCGGCGCATCGACATGGATTCGGTGGCCAGCCTAATGCGCCAGCGGGCCCAGGAGGGGACGGGTAGTGCCGCCGGGAGCGGTCCTGCTTCCCCTGCCGTGCCCGCTGAAGCCGCCCTTCCATCCCCTACGCCCCTGCGGCTGGTGGTGGTGGAGGATGATCCCATCTACCTCAAGCTCTATGAGGCCAAATTTAGCCGCTGGCCTTTTCCCGTGGAACTGCATCTGGCGGAAGACGGTTACCAGGGCTTGCTCCTCATCGGCCAGCTGCGCCCCGATCTGGTGGTGACCGATTTGCGTATGCCGGGCATGGACGGTTTTCGCCTGCTCCGGGCCATTAAGGGGGACCCCCTCCTGGCGGCGACCCGGGTGGTGGCCATTACCTCCCTGGAGCCGGAAACCTGGGGGAGCTACGGGGGCATGCCCACCGGAGTGACCGTATTCAATAAACCGCCGCCCTTCGATCAACTCCAGGCCATTGGCGTGGAAACCTGGCAGGCCCGGAGTAACGGGTTACCTGCCCCGGTAGCCCCCGGGACACCGGTGGGCGCCCTGTAAGGATTCACGGGGATGTTGGGGGGAGAGGGCGGGCTTGCCCCAGGGCAGGGGGCGGCCTTGGGCTTGGCCGTCGCCGCCTGGTATGGGATGTGGAGCCTGGTGGCCCTGGGGGCCTATGCCCAGGACAAGGGGGCGGCCCGCCGCGGGGCACGGCGCTGGTCCGAAACCCGGCTAATTCTCCTGGGCTGGCTGGGCGGTTGGCCAGGGGCCTGGCTGGCCCAGCGCTATTGCCATCATAAAACCCGGAAGCCGGGCTTTCAGGCCCGTTTCTGGCTCTCCGTGGTGGGCCACCTGCTAGGCTGGGGCGCCTGGCTGTGGTGGCGGGGCTGAGTTCGGGCTGATCGGCACCCGATTTGCCCCATTCTGCCGATTTTTCCGCCTTTTCGATCGCCCTCCCTGCCGACCTTCCGCCTTTCCAACCTATTCCTTATCCACGTCCTCGGGCATGGGGTGGCGCTGTTGGTGCAGCTGAAAGCGGCCCGGGTCCAGGGCTTCCCCCAGTTCCCGTTCCAGGGGCCAGGGGTCTCCGGCCAGACGGCTGGCGAGAAATTCCCCGGCCAGGGCGGAGAGGACGAAGCCCCGGGCGCCGAAGCCGCTGGCCAGCCACAAACCGGGGCGGCGGGGCAGGGTAACCAGGCGGGCATTGGCCGGGGGCGGGGCGTTTTCCGGCAGGGGGCCGAGCATGGGCATGCGGTCCAGGGAAATGGGGCGGAAGCCCACCCGGCCCGCCAGTTGGGCCGGAGTCAGGTGGGGGGCGAAGCCGGGCAGGATGGTCTGGAGCTTGTCCAGATTGTCCTGCTGTTCCGACAGCCGCAGGGCCTCCTCCTCATCCCCCGCCAGGAAAGAGGCGCCGCAGACCCGCAGGCCTTCATAGGCCGGGGTAATGTAGCCCTGGCCACAGATCACCATCTTCAGGGGCGGTGTCTGGCCTTCCGGAATCAGGGTGGCCTGGCCCCGGGCCGGGGAAAGGGGCAGCCAGCCTTGGGCGCCGGCCAGCCGCTTGGCATCCGCCGCATTGGCCAGGACCACGGTTTCGCATTCGGCGATGGTGCGCCCGTCCGGGTCCAGGGCCCGCCAGGCCCCGGCGGCGTATTCCAGTTGCTCCACCCGTTGGCCGTAGCGGGGGGTGATGGCCCCCTCCCAGCGGGCCAGATTGGCGGCGCAGAGGGAGGGGGGCACGCCCCAGCCTCCCAGGGGGAAATACCAGCCCCCATGGTCCACGGGCCAGCCGATGCGGGCGCTGGCTGCTTCCCGGTCCAGGTATTGGAGGTATTCCGCCGGGGGCTGCTGGTGGGCCACGGTGCGGGCTTGTAGAGCCTCATGGGCTGCATCCCGGGCCAGATGGATGACCCCGGAGGCGCCCCAATGGACCGGTAGGCCTTCCTGGGAAAGTTGCTGTAAATGGCTGCGGGTGTAGAGAAAGGCGGCCCGGGTGAGGCGGCTCAGGCGGTTGTCGTCCAGACTGGGCTGGTGGCGCAGTACCCCCACCCGGTTGCCCGAGGCGCCCTGGCCCGGACCGTCCGCCTCATCCACCAGGGTCACGGCAAAATTGCGGGCGGCCAGGCGTTCTGCCACGGAGGTGCCGGCAAACCCGGCGCCGATGACCAGTACCCGGCGGCCCTTGACCCCCGGGTCTCCCAGGCTGGGGCCCCGGTAGCGGCCCCGGAGCATTTGCCGCTTGGTGCCGAAGCCCGGCACCTTTTCACTGACAAAGCCCACGGCCTTGAGCCCCTCCCGCACCCCGCCGGCCACGGACCAGGTGGCCAGGGTGGCGTCCTTGGCAGCGAGGCGGGAAAGGGCGCGGAAGAGATAGTCGGACCAGAGTTCCGGATTCTTGGCCGGGGAAAAGCCGTCCAGGTAAAAGGCGTTGGCGCCCACCCGGAGCTGGGGCAGGAAACTTAAGGCGTCCCCCAGATACAGGGTGAGGGTGACCCGGCCCCCTTCAAAATGCAGGCGCTGGGGCCCGGGCACCAGGAGGGGCCAAGCCGCCTGCAATTGGGCCGCCAGGGGGGCGAATTCGGGAAAGGCCCGGTGCAGCTCGGCTAAATCCTCCCGCCGGAAGGGATGCTTTTCCACAGAGACGAAATGGAGGCGTTGGCAGCGTCGGGGATCGTCCTTCCAGGCGGCCCAGGTGGCGAGGAAATTGAGGCCCAGGCCGAAGCCGGTTTCCAGAATGACGAAACGTTCCTCCCCCTGCCACCGTTCCGGTAGGCCGTTGCCGTGGAGAAACACGTGTTGGGCTTGGCCCACGGCGCCGGAAGCGGAGTGGTAAACGTCCCCGTAGGCGGTGGAATAGGGCACCCCCGTATCGGTACGTTCCAGGCGGGCGGGTTGGAGGGGGGGAAAAGGCAGGGGAGGCAGGTCGCTCATGGGCGGAATTGTCGCACAACCGGACGGGCCGGGCTTCCGGGTGGGGCGGCGGTTGACGTCTCTAGTGATGTCCTCCGGAGGAAAACGGTGGGGTGGTCCTCCCGTGGTGGCCGCTTGGGTGGCTTGCCCATCCCTCGGGTTCTTGCTCCCCGGGCGATTTTTCTCCTCAACGGACGAGCCGCAGCGGCTACCTCCGAGCCCTCGCGGGTTTCAACCCATCCCCTTTTGTAGGAGCAGCGCCAAGCCGTGACTTTCTGCCGGTTCGGGCCGCCCCACGAAAAAAGGCGGGGCGCCGTTGCCGGGCCCCGCCAATACCCCTGGTGCTTTGCTGCTTGCTTGGTCCGGCGGGAGGGAGGGGGCCAGGGGCCCTTTCCGTTTTCCCGCCGGGATCATCAATAGGGCTGCAAACTGCCGTCCACCACCTTGACCCGGTCGCCGATGCGCCAGCCCGGTTGGCTGCTTTGGCTGAAGCTGCGGCTGGAACCGTCCTGGAAGCGGACCGTGATCCGGTATTCCTGGGTGCTGCGATGGTTGCGTTCCACCTGATTGCCGGCGAAGGCGCCGCCCACGGCTCCCGCCAGGGTGGCCAGATCCCGGCCCGAGCCGTTGCCCACCTGGTGGCCCAGAATGCCCCCCAGTACACCGCCAGCCACGGCTCCCAGGCCGCTACCCTGGCCGGGCTTGGTGACTTGCTCAATGTTGTCCACCACGCCGCATTCGTTGCAAGGCGCGGCTTTAGCCGGCGCGGCGCTTTCCGGAATCTGGGCGATCCGCCCCGGTTCCGTGACAGGGGGCGGCGGGGTGCTCCGGTCGCTCCGACTGTTATGACTGCTATGGCTGGTCTTGCTACTTTCCGGAGCGCGAGCCTTGTGGGTCGATGCTTCCTTATGCACCGCAGGTTCGGCCTGGGCCACCGGTCGGGGGCTGGCCGCTACGCTAGGTGGGGCCGAGGCGGCGGCTGCCCCGGGAGTGGCCGCGCTGGGCAGGGGCGGCAGGGGCGCCGTTGAGGGCGTAGTGCTCGGGGCGGTGCTGGCGGTGGAGGCGGCCACGGGCGCCGGGGCGCTGACTGCCGGGGCCGGGGCTTGGCCCCCCGGGGTGGGCAGAATGCCGGTCAGTACCCCCACCCCCGCCAGACTGACGGCGGTGACGGAAACGGCGGCGATTTTTACCAACAGGCTGGTGGTGGCGCTGCTATCCATGAGCGGTTCTCCAAGGGAAATCGGTTATCACTGTCTCCCTAACGCCCGGGAGGGGGGCGGGGCGGACGGAGGATACAAATCCTTACACCTGTATCCCCTTCCGGGGAAAAGAAGGGGGCCGAGGACGGGGGGCGGTTTTAGCCTTAACTGGTTGAGGTATAAGGAAAAGCCTGGGAAGAGAAGATGTAACAGGGGAAAAATTTGTGCCGGACTTCTTTTTGTCATAGCTCGGGGCCGTTACAATCCCTTCCCCATATGAGTCCGGCATTGGGGGCCGGACCCGAATACCAATATTTCAGGGAACGGTTATGACCTTGCGGGGGTACTTGGTCTGGTGCGGGATCTGTCTGCCCATTTTTGCCTGGGGCCAGGACGGGGGCGGGCTGGAGCAGGATTTGGTGTCCCTGCCCATTGAGCAGTTGCTTACCACGGAAGTGAGTTCCGTCCTGAAACATCCCTCCGAGCTGGCCGACGCGCCGGCGGCCACCACCGTGCTGCGCCGGGAAGACATTGAGCGCATGGCGGCCACTTCCCTGCCGGATTTGCTGCGTCTGGTGCCCGGTCTCCACGTGGCCCAGCTGGACGGCAATCGCTGGGCCGTTTCCTCCCGGGGCATGAACGGCTTTTTCGGCAGCAAGCTCCTGGTCATGGTGGATGGGCGCAGCATCTACAACTCAGTTTATTCCGGGGTGTTCTGGGACGCCAACGACATTCCCCTGGACAACATCGCCCGCATCGAAATTATCCGGGGGCCGGGGGCGGCCCTGTGGGGGGTGAATGCGGTCAATGGGGTGATCAACATCGTGACCCGTACCGCCCAGGAAACCACCGGGGGCCTGGCCAGCGTCAGTCTGGGCAATGTGGAACGGGGCAAGGTGGGCCTGCGCTGGGGCCAGACCAACGAGGATGGCAGCGCCTGGCGGGTCTATAGCCAGAGCCACCACCGGGATCAGACCCGTTACCTGAGTGGTTCTCTGAACGGCAGTTCCCGCCCCGGGGATGAATCCCGCTCCGACCGGGTCGGCTTCCGGGCCGACAGCGCCCCAGGCAGCACCACCTGGATGGTCACGGGGGAAGGCTACAGCGGGTATAGCGGGGGCGCCCCCTTGCCCCTGGCCACTTCCGACGACATTCGGGGCCACCATCTCCAGGGCCGGGTCACCCGCCTGCTGGAGGACGGCTCCATTGTGCAGATGCAGGGCTATCTGGCCTATTCCTGGCGCCAGGAGGCGGCCATCGGCAGTGTCCTGGAAGAAAACGTGGCAGACTTCGATCTGCAACGCAGCCAGGAGTTGAACCCTTTCCATCGCCTGACCTGGGGCGGCGGGATGCGTCAATACCGCTTTGATTCCATCGGCTCCAGCAAGCTGGCCTTTGACCCGGACAGCTCCACGGCCAACGTGGTCAATCTTTTCCTCCAGGATGAATGGCAGTTTCGCCCCAGCCTGCGGCTGATTGCCGGGGCCAAGGTGGAACACGTGCCCCAGTCTGGCACCCAGTTTCAGCCTAATCTGCGCCTGGTCTGGACCCCCGCCGCCGGGCACACCCTGTGGGCCGGTACGGCCCGGGCGGTGCGGTCCGGCAACCAGGTGGACCGGAATATCCGCTATGGCGGTCAGGGCATCAGCCCGGTGCCGGTCCAGGGCAATCCGGATTTCGGTGCGGAAACCCTGATCAGTCAGGAAGGGGGCTGGCGGGCCCAGTTGTCTCCCACCCTGGCGTCCGACCTGTCCCTTTACCGCAACCGTTATGCGGACCTGGAAACCATCGATTACGACCCGTCCCGGCTCAGCATGTCCTATTACAACCATGCCCGGGGAACCACCCACGGGCTGGAATGGGCCCTGGACTGGCAGGCAGCAGACAACTGGCAGTTGCGCAGCGGCCTGACCCTCTACCATGAAAACCTGGAATACAGTCAGACGCCCCAGCAGCCTTCCCTGATTTCCTTCAAAGGGGGCTTTCCCACCCGTCAGGCCTTTGTCCGCTCCCTCTGGGATATCTCCGCCCGGCAGCGTTTCGACCTGACCTGGCGGGGTGCCGGGCCCATGCCCGCCCGGGGCGTGCCGGGCTACGGCACCCTGGATTTCCGCTGGAGTTACCGGATGGACCGGCGGACCGAAGTGGCCCTGACCGGGCGTAATCTCACCGGACCGGAACATGAGGAATTCGCCCGTCAGCCCTTCTTTCAGCAGACCGCCATGCGGCGGGAGCTGATGCTTTCCCTGAGCCGGGAATTCTGAGCCATGGCCTTTATCCTTCGCGCCCTGGTTCTTTTCGCCTGCTTTATCGCTACCGCCCACGCCTGGAGCGCGCCCTCCGAGGCGGTGGTGAAAGCGGCTCTGGTGGCCAATCTGGCCAATTATGCCCAATGGCAGGACCACAACTGGCCCGCCAACCGGACCTTGATCTGCGTCGCCGGTCGGGGGCCGGTGGCGGACGCCCTCCAGGCCCTGGACGGCCAGGTGCTCTACGGCCGTACCGTGAGCGTCAGCCTGCGCCTCCGGCCCGCGGACGCCCGGGATTGCCAGGTCCTCTACCTGGGGGATGGGGCGGCCCGGAGCAGCGCCGAATGGTTGATGGAGCTGGCCGGTTCCTCCGTGCTGACCGTGGGGGACGGGGAGGATTTTCCCCTTAACGGCGGGGTGGTGGGCCTGATCCGGGACGGTAACCGGGTCGGCTTCGACATTAGCCTGAGCGCCTCCCGGCGCGCCAATATCCGCTTTAGCGCCCATTTGCTGCGCCTGGCGCGCAATGTGTTGGGAGGGCGTTGATATGGCCAATCCTTCCCGCTTCCAACCCCTGGGGCAACGGCTCCAGGCCATGTTGATGGTGGTGGCCCTGGCCGCCCTGAGTATTTACGCTTCCCTGACCCTGATCCACGGGGTCCATGAGGTGGAGAGCCTGAATCGGGAAAATCTCTCCGCCCTCATGGACGTGACGGCCCGCAATCTGGAAGCCTCCCTGGTGTTCAACGACGCCCGGGCGGCGGTGGATACCCTGCGGGCCCTGTCCTTCGACCCCGGGGTGCTGGCGGTCAAGGTCACGGACGCGGCGGGCCATCCCTTTGCCAGCTACGACCGTAACGGGGATCAGGGCCGGGGCAGCTGGGAGCTGCTGCCCGAATCCTGGAACCGGATCACCCTGCACCAGGAAATCCGCTTCAAAAATCAGGTGGTGGGCCAGGTGGAACTCTTGGCCAGCCGGGATCGGTACTGGTCTTCCGTGGCCCGGGGCGGGGTGATCTGGGCCTTGGTGACGGCCCTGGCCCTGTTTGCCGCCTCCCTGCTGGGGCGCCGCCTGCAACAGGGCATTACGGGGCCCATCCAGCGCTTGGAGCGGGCCGCCCGGGATATTGCCCGGAGCAAGCGCTTTTCCCTGCGGGTGGAGCCGGAGGCCCGGGAACGGCACGATGAAATCTCCAACCTGATTGACAGCTTCAACGCCATGCTCTCGGAAATTGAGAACCGGGACCGGACCCTGTCCCGCTACCAGCAGGTGCTGGAAGCGGAAGTGGCGAGCCGCACTGCCGAGCTGGTGGCGTCCCGGGATGCGGCCCACGAGGCGAGCCGCATCAAGAGCCGTTTCCTGGCCAATATGAGCCATGAGATCCGCACCCCCCTGAACGGTATGCTGGGCATGTTGCGCCTGCTCCAGACCCAGCCCCTGGGCAAGGAAGCCCAGCGCATGAGCGACATCGCCCTCCAATCGGGCCAGACCCTGCTCAATCTGCTCAACGACATCCTGGATCTTTCCAAAATCGAGGCGGGCAAGCTGGAAATGGAGCACACCCCCTTCGATCTGGGGGCCCTGGCGGACCGCAATCTGCTCACCCTGGTGGAAAACGCCCAGGCCAAGGGCCTGGATCTGACCATGCGCCTGGGGGCGGAGGTGCCCGCCCTGGTCATGGGGGACCCCAATCGGCTGGGCCAGGTGCTCACCAATCTTCTCGGCAATGCGGTGAAATTCACGGAACAGGGCTTTGTCGCCCTGGAGGTGGAACGCCGTCCCGGTGGAGAAGGGGGCAAGGCGGAAATTCGCTTCATGGTGAAGGACAGCGGCATCGGCATTTCCCCGGCGGAGCAGCAGCGCCTGTTCCAGGCCTTTACCCAGGCGGACGCTTCCACTACCCGGAAATTCGGTGGCACGGGCCTGGGGCTGGCCATTTCCCGGGAACTGGTGCGCCTCATGGGCGGGGAACTGACCCTGGTGAGCGCCCCCGGGGAAGGGTCGGAATTCAGCTTCAGCCTCATTCTGCCCGTGGTCCAGGAAGCCTGTCGGCCCGGCCCCAGCGCCTATCGGCGCATGTTGCTGGTGGAGCCCCGGGTGGGCACGGCGGAGGTGGTGGCGGAATACGGCGCCCTGGCCAAGGTGGGCTGCCTGCGGGTGGTGGACGGCAATATGGCCGCCGCCAGCCTGGCCCGGGACGAGGTGGATTTGGTGCTGGTGGATACCCAGGCCGCGCCCCCCGAGGGCCGGACCTGGGCCGAACTGGCGGCCCAAGCGGGGCAGGGCAAGGTGTGGGTGAGCCTGGGACCCCTGGGGGACCGGGACATCCAGCCCCCCTTCCAACGCCATTTGTCCCGCCCCGTTTCCCGCCAGGAACTATTGGAACTGCTGGTCGCCCCCCGGGAAGAAACCCCCGCCCCCGTGGTCAATCGGGAATCCCCGGTGCGTTACTCGGGCCGGGTGCTGCTGGTGGAAGACAATCCGGTGAATCAGGAAGTGACCCGGGGCCTGCTGGAATACTGCGGCTGTGCCGTGGTGGTGGTGGGGGATGGCGAGGAAGCCCTGGATACCTGGGAACAGGGGGATTTCGACCTGATTCTCATGGATTGCCAGATGCCGGTGATGGACGGCTACACCGCCGCCCGCAGCCTGCGGGAGCGGGAGCGCCAGTCTGGCCGGGCACCCACGGCGGTGATTGCCTTGACCGCCAACTCCTATCCGGAGGATCGGCAGCGTTGCCTGGCGGCGGGCATGAACGGCTTTCTCTGCAAACCCTTTTCCGAAGAGCAGCTGCGGGCCCTCCTGGACGGCTGGCTGGCCCGGGAAGAGGGGGAGACCGGGCTCCTTCAGGAAACGGCGGGCACGGAAACGGCTCCCACCGGCAATACGGCCACTCCCTACTTGGACAGCCAGGTGTTGCAGGCGATCGGCAGCCGGCAAAGCCGCCCCTGGCGGGATTTTCTGGAGGCCATGGTGCCCCTGTTCCTGGAGCAGGCCCATCGCCATGTGGCGGATGTGGAGGGCGGGGAAAATGCCCGGATCGCCCTCCATACCCTGAAATCCGCCGCTGCCAGCGTGGGCGCCCTGCGCCTGGCGGAAGCGGCCCGGAACCTGGATGAGCGCCTGAATCGGGAAGAGCCCCTGGATTACCCGGCCGCAGCCCAGCTCCTGGACGGCTTGCTGGAAGAAACGGAACACGCCATGGAAGGCCTGCTGGCGGCGGCTCGGGAAGGACATCCCCGGCCGTCCACCGATTCTGCCTTGGGGCTTTGATTCGCCTTTTCTCGCTCGGAGAGCGGCGTTTGGTGGGGCCTGACGCCTAGCGGCATCTTTCTTCCCCGAGGGGCGTAGGCGTCCATGACGGCTAGGGATGGCATTGTCGTCACCGCGCCGGTAGGATCGCCTGCTCGCCTTCTTTCCGGGCGGGTAAGCCTTGTCGGGCTTAGGGCTAGGGCGCTGACCCGCTCCACCAATCTCATAGAAACCCAAAAAACAAAACGGGAAGCCTAGGCTTCCCGTTTTTTCTACCCCGGACCTTGGCCGGGGCGGTTTATGGCTACTCAGTCCCGGCGCATTTGGGGGAAGAGGATCACGTCCCGGATATTGGCGCTGTCGGTGAGCAGCATGACCAGCCGGTCAATGCCGATACCGCAGCCGCCCGTGGGGGGCAGACCGTATTCCAGGGCCTTGATGTAGTCCGCGTCGTAGTACATGGCTTCTTCGTCCCCGGCGTCCTTGGCCTTGGCCTGGGCCAGAAAGCGGGCGGCCTGGTCTTCCGGATCGTTCAATTCGGAGAAGCCATTGGCGATTTCCCGACCGACGATGAAGAGTTCGAAGCGTTCCGTAATGGAGGGGTCCGCGTCGCTCTTGCGAGCTAGGGGGGAGACTTCCACCGGGTAGTCGATAATAAAGGTGGGTTCCCACAGCTCGGCTTCCGCCGTTTCTTCAAACATGAGCATTTGCAGGGCGCCCACGCCTTGGTCCGGGCGGGTTTCCACCTTCATTTCCGTCAGCTTCTGACGCAGCCAGTCCGGATCATTGAGCTGGGCCAGGGTGAAGCCGGGGCGCTTTTGGTGAATGGCTTCCACCATGGTCATGCGGGCGAAGGGCTTGGACAGGTCCAGGGGCTTGCCTTGGTATTCGAAGGTCTCCGTGCCCAGGGCTTCCCGGGCCGCATGGCGCAGCAGGCCTTCGGTGAAGTCCATGAGGATGCGGTAGTCCGCGTAGGCGGCGTAGAACTCCATCATGGTGAATTCCGGATTGTGCCGGGGGCTGATGCCCTCGTTACGGAAATTCCGGTTCACTTCAAAGACCCGCTCGAAGCCGCCCACCACCAGGCGCTTCAGATACAGTTCCGGCGCAATGCGCAGGTAAAGGTCCATATCCAGGGCGTTGTGGTGGGTGATGAAGGGCTTGGCCGAGGCACCACCGGGGATGGGGTGCATCATGGGCGTTTCCACTTCCAGGAAGTTGTGATCCACCATGTAGCGGCGGATGGACTGGATCATGCGGCTGCGGGCCACGAAGGTGAAGCGGGAGGCTTCGTTCATGATCAGGTCCAGGTAGCGCTGGCGATAGCGCTGCTCCACGTCCGTGAGGCCCTTGAATTTTTCCGGCAGGGGCCGCAGGGACTTGGTGAGCAGGCGAATGCTGCTGGCCTGGACGGTGAGTTCCCCGGTCTTGGTCTTGAACAGGGTGCCCTGCACCCCGACGATGTCCCCCAAGTCCCAATGCTTGAAGTCCCCGTAGGTGTCTTCCCCCACCGCGTCCCGCTTGACGTAGATCTGGATGCGGCCGGAAAGGTCTTGAATGGTGATGAAAGCCGCTTTGCCCATAATCCGGCGCAGCATCATGCGGCCCGCCACCTTCACTTCCACGGCTTCCGCTTCCAGGGCTTCCGGCTCTTTGCTGCCGTACAGCTCATCCAGCTTGCCCGCCGTGTTTTCCCGGCGGAAATTGTTCGGGTAGGCCTGGCCGCTTTCCCGCCATTGGGCCAGCTTGGTGCGGCGTTCGGCGATGATGTGGTTTTCGTCCTGGGGATTTTCGATGGGTTCGGTCATGGTGTTCTGCCTGGAAAATTAAACGCCCTGCTTCAGACTGGCCTCGATGAAAGCATCGAGATCCCCGTCCAGCACGGCCTGGGTGTTGCCCACTTCGTAATTGGTACGCAAATCCTTAATGCGGGACTGGTCCAGCACATAGGAGCGGATTTGATGGCCCCAGCCGATGTCCGTCTTGGCATCTTCCATGGCCTGCTTTTCCGCATTGCGTTTGCGCAGCTCGAACTCGTACAAGCGGGATTTCAACATGGCCATGGCTTCCGCCCGGTTGCGGTGCTGGGAGCGGTCGTTCTGGCACTGGACCACGATATTGGTGGGGATGTGGGTGATCCGCACCGCCGAGTCGGTTTTGTTAATGTGCTGACCACCGGCCCCGGAGGCCCGGAAGGTATCGATACGCAAATCCGCCGGATTGATGTCCACCTCGATGGAATCATCCACCTCCGGATAGACGAACACGGAGGCGAAGGAGGTGTGGCGCCGGGCGTTGGAGTCGAAGGGGGATTTGCGCACCAGCCGGTGAATGCCGGTTTCCGTGCGCAACATGCCGTAACAGTATTCCCCGGTGAGCTTGATGGTGGCGCTCTTGAGGCCCGCCACTTCCCCTTCCGACTCTTCCAACACCTCCGCCTTGTAACCCTTGCGTTCTGCGTAATGCAGATACATGCGCAGGAGCATGGAGGCCCAGTCCTGGGCTTCCGTACCGCCGGAACCGGCCTGGATGTCGATAAAGCAGGGGTTGGGGTCCTGGGGATTGTTGAACATGCGGCGGAATTCCAGCCCCGCCACCTTGTCTTCAATGGCCTGGGCGTCTTCCGCCACGGCCAGCAGGGTGTCATCGTCCCCTTCGGACTTGGCCATGTCGAACAAATCCTGGGCATCCCCCAGGGCTTGGGCCACGTCCCGCAGGGTCAGCACTACCCCTTCCAGGGCCTTCTTTTCCCGGCCCAGCTCCTGGGCCCGGTCTGCATCATTCCAGATATCCGGGCTTTCCAGTTCCCGGGAGACTTCGACTAGACGAATTTCCTTGGTGTCGTAGTCAAAGATACCTCCGAAGTTCCGCCGACCGGGTGTTCAGGTCGGCGATCTTGTTGGCGATGGCGTTGAGCTGTTCCGCTTCCATGATGATCTTGTTCTGCGTGGGGAAACCCAAAATTATACCTGGGGAAGGGGGTAGGGCGTAAGCCGTTCGCCGAGGAATCGGGCCGGGTGTGGCCCCGCCCGCCTGCCAACGTCCCCTCTTTTTGCCCCCTATCCTTGGGGTAGGCAGGGCAGACCGGGCTGGCGTAGCGGAGGACGAGGTGGCTGCTGGGGTTGGATTGGCCGTCCCCGACCACCGCCTGGGTCAGACGCTAGGCGTGGCCGGGGTTTCCGTGGTCAGCAGCAATTCCCGGGTGGCCCGGGTCATGGCCGCGTAGAGCAGCCGAGCGTTTTGGTCCTTGGGGGCCTGGGTGTATTCGGTGGGATATGGGGATTGGGGACAAAAATTTGCCCTGAGACCGCCAGGGCATGATTCACGCTTTTTCCCTCCCCAAAGGGCCTGTCAAGGCCTTTTAACGGATAGTCCCCATTGTCGGGGGCGGCGGGGAGGGGGAGAGGTCTGGGGTAAACTGGGCGCCCTTTCGTGAAAATTCCCGCCCGTGTCCGCCTCTCCCAACGAACGCCTTTCCCGTACCGGATTGCTCCTGCTCCTGGCCATTACCCTGGGCTGGGGTTTCAACTGGCCGATTATGAAAATTGTCCTGCGGGACGTGCCGCCCCTGTATTTCCGGGGCTTTTGCCTGTCCATGGGCGGGCTGGGCATGTTGGCCCTGGCCCGGGCCAATGGTCATACCCTGGCCATTCCCCGGCGCTACTGGGCGGCGCTGGCGGGCATGGCCCTGGGCAATATCATCGGCTGGAATGTGCTGGCCACCTACGGGGTCAAGCTGCTGCCTTCGGGCCGGGCGGCCCTGCTGGGTTACACCATGCCCTTGTGGGGCATGGTGTTGTCCGTGGTGATTCTCAAGGAAGCCATTACCCGGCGGCGGGTGCTGGGGCTGATCCTGGGTCTGGCGGGGGTGGGCTTTTTGCTGGGCGAAGGGGCGGGGGCCATGTTGGCCACCCCGGTGGGGGCCCTGTGCATGATTGGCGCCGCCTGGAGCTGGGCCATCGGCATTGTGCTGCTGAAGCGTTATCCCCTGCCCATTTCCACCACCGTACTCACCGGCTGGATGATGCTGGTGGGGGGGCTGCCCCTGCTGCTGGCGGCCTGGCCCCTGGAAACGGACCAGCTGTGCTGGCCCCATTTCTGGCCCGCTTTCGGGTTGGCCTACAACATCGGGGTGGCCTTCATGTTCTGCTACTGGGCCTGGAACCGGATTGTGCTCATGGTGCCCGTGGCCGTTTCTTCCCTGTCGTCCCTGGTCACGCCCCTGGTGGGGGTGTTCGGCGGCATGGCCATTCTGGGGGAACGGCCCGGGTGGCAGGAATACGTGGCGGCCGGGCTGATCCTGGCCGCCGTGGCCACGGTGACTATACCGGGGCGCAGTGCTCGACGATGAGCTGGGGCGTTTGCACCCCGTTGTAATCGTTAATGGCCAGCCGGTAGGCCACCCGGGCCCGATCCCCGGGGGACTCGGTGGCGTTGAACTGGATGGCGTCCAGCCGGGCCTGGTCCTTGCGCAGCCGTAGTTTCAGGTGCTTGTCCTTGAGGACCCGCTGGCTTTCCACCTGGAACACGTCGTCGAAAAGGGGGGGCGGAAAGCCCTGGCCCCAGACTTCTCCGGCCAGAAGCTTGGCCACTTCCAGACTGAAATAGCCCGATTCCAGGCCCCCGTCCGTTTCCAGGGTGCGGGTCATGGCCGCCGGGTCCAGCAATTCCTCCGCCACCTGGGCGAAGAGTTCCCGGAAGCGTTCGAATTCCGTTTCCATGAGGGTCGCCCCGGCGGCCATGGCGTGGCCGCCAAAGCGCAGCAGTAGGCCGGGGGAGCGCTTGGAGACTAGATCCAGGGCGTCCCGCAGGTGCAGGCCGGGAATGGAGCGGCCCGAGCCCTTGATCTGGCCGTTGTCGCCCCGGGCGAAGGCGAAAATGGGCCGGTGCAGCTTGTCCTTGAGGCGGGAGGCGAGAATGCCCACCACCCCCTGGTGCCATTCCGGGTCGAACAGGGCGATGCCCGCCCCCACTTCGCTCTCCAGACCGTCCAGGGCCTCCAGCCGGGCATAGGCCTGTTCCTGCATTTCCGCCTCGATCTCCCGCCGTTCCCGGTTGAGCTGGTCCAGCTGCTGGGCGATGTTGCTGGCCCGGGCCGGATCGTCCGTAATCAGGCATTCGATGCCCAGGCCCATGTCCGCCAGACGGCCCGCCGCATTGAGGCGGGGGCCGATGGTGAAGCCCAGATCGAAGGCGGAAGCCTGGCTGGGGTCCCGTCCGGCGGCCCGGAATAGGGCGGCCAGGCCCGGGCAGAGCCGACCTTCCCGCATGCGCTTCAAACCCTGGGCCACCAGGATGCGGTTGTTGTGATCCAGCTTGACCACGTCCGCCACCGTGCCCAGGGCCACCAGATCCAGCAGGGCTCCCAGATTGGGCTCCGGCTTATCCTGAAAGGCGCCCCGGCGGCGCAGCTCGGCCCGCAGGGCGAGCATGACGTAATACATCACTCCCACCCCGGCCAGGTTTTTACTCGGGAAGGTGCAGCCCGGCTGATTGGGATTGACGATGCAGTCCGCCTCCGGAAGGCTGTCCCCGGGCAAGTGGTGGTCCGTGACCAGGGTGGCAATGCCCAGATCCCGGGCGGCGGCTACCCCTTCCAGACTGGCGATGCCGTTATCCACGGTAATAATCAGGTCCGGCTGCTGCTGGGCCGCCAGGGCGACGATTTCCGGGGAGAGGCCGTAGCCGTAGGTAAAGCGGTTGGGCACCAGATAGTCGATATGGGCCTCGGTGCCGGCGCAGAAGGCTTTCATGGCCCGCATGCCCACGGCGCAGGCGGTGGCTCCGTCACAGTCATAGTCGGCGACGATGACCATGCGAGCCCCCGCCTCAATGGCGTCCGCCAGCAGCTGGGCCGCTTCCTCCGCCCGGGTCAGGTCTTGGGGGGGGAGGAGCTGATTGAAGCCATATTCCAGCTCCTGCCGGCTCTGGATGCCCCGGGCGGCGTAAATGCGGGCTAGCAGGGGATGGAGACCTTGTTGTTCCAGCTGCCATTGCAGCCGGGGCGGAACGGATCGGGGCAGGATGCGGGTCATGGAGGGGAGGGAGGAAAAGGCCGGGGATGGAGAGTGGGGGAAGTGTACCCCGGAACGGGGTACTGGATAAATAAACAGTGACAGGGAAATCCGGGAGTTTGGGGCAAGTTGGGGGAGGGGAAAAGGCCGTATCTCCCCCTTATTTAACGCGGCGCTCCTCGGTCCGCGGCCAAGGCACGGGCCTGTTCCTGTATTCCCCGGGGCTGGCGGAAGGCTTGCCAGAAGCGCCAGGGTTTACGGGGTGCCGGTGTCCAGGAAAGGAGGCCGTAGCTGGAGGGGCTGATCAGGGTGAGGCCTTCCAGCTGCCCCCCGTCTAAAGCCGCCAGGAGGGGGGCGAACCAGCGCTGTTCCAAGTCCAGCAAGGCTTGGCGCCAGTCTTCCCCTTCCTGGTATTGGGCCGGGGGCAGGAGATCGGGAATCTGGGCCAGCACCGCTCCGGGGGCGGGAGTAAGCCCAGCATAGCCTTCCGGCAGCGCCTGCACGGCCACCCCGGCAGCCCGGGCCAGGCCCCGGCTAAGGGTGTCGTCACTGTAAAGGGCGTGCCAGGGGCAAGAAGGGGCCGTGGGCCGGACCGGGGCGGGACCTGGGGCCGGTTCCCAGGCGGCACCCCAGAGCCACAGGCTATTCACCGGTGCCTGGCCCCGGGCTTCCCGGGCCCCATTGACCGGGTGGGCGTAGAGGAACATCTGGGCCTCGTTGAAGAGGGCCGCCAGATGCCGGGCCAGGGGCGCGTCCCCCGAGCGGGGTAAAAGGTTTTCCAGGCGCCGCCCGGTAACGGCGGACAGGGGCGGGGCCGGGTAGTCGTCCGCCGGGGCGGTCGAGGTTTGACCGGCTTGCCACGCAGGGTCCAGCCAGCCCCCCTGGAGGCGCAGATACCAGCGCCGGGGATGGGGGGTGAAGCATTGCACCTCCAGATCATCCCCCTGGGAAAAGTGTTCCCCCAGGGCGCCGCCCAGGGCTTGGGCTTCTTCCTGGGTGAGGCCCAGATCCCGGCTGTCCGCCAGCACCACCTGTTCCTGGTGCAGGCGCAGATGGGCCGGGTCGGCGCAGAGCCAGAGAATGGGGCGGCTGGATGGGGCCGGGGTGAGGTTGGATTGGGTGACTGTATCTTTATCCAGTAACTCGCTATCCCCGACCTCTTCCCCCTGCCAGCGCCGGTAGGCGAGAGGCGCGGATTCCCCTTCCAGGGCCCGGGCCAGCCAGGTTTCCGGCGCCAGGGCCGGCTCCCGCCGGGGCGGGCAGCGGTCCAGCAAGCGGGACAGGGCGGGCAGGGTGGCCGGCCCCAAATCCTGGTAAGCCAGACCGTCTTCCGGCTCGGGCCAAAGCAGTTCGGGAATGAGAAGGTGGAGGTGCATGGTGGAAAGAGATCAGGAACGGGGGCGGGGGGCGTTTGTTGGGGGCCGAAGGTTATTGAAGGCGGTGGGGCGGGCTTTTTTCTGCGCTTGGGCGGTGCCCTTGGGCGCTAACCAACTTGCCGGGGATCATGGAGAGCAAGACACGGTGGCCTGGGGCCTGGCGCGGTGGTTGTGGATGGGGGGGCCACCCCTGGGCCCCATCGGGACCTGGGGCCGGAAATTCGCCTGGACCCGGGCATGGGACCCCTCGCGGCTCCCCGGGTTCCCCTATCCGGACGCCGGGCGGAAAAGACCGCCCCGTGGGCCTTTCCGCCCGGGCATGGCGGACATCGGGGCAGGAAGTGTAGCATAGCGCCTTTGCTTCTTTCCGCCCCGCCCGTCGGGGTGCGCCTCCGGCATGAAACTGCCCTACGAATTACGCATCGGCCTGCGCTACACCCGGGCCAAGCGCCGCAATCACTTCATTTCCTTCATTTCCATGATTTCCATGGCGGGCATCGCCCTGGGGGTGGCCGCCCTCATTGTGGTGCTGTCGGTGATGAACGGTTTTCAGACCGAGCTGCGGGATCGGATTCTCAGCGTCGCTTCCCATATCGAAATCACCGGTTTTGACGGCAATCTGGAGGACTGGCAGGTGGTGGCCAAGGAGGCCAGCCAGCATCCGGACGTGAAGGCGGCGGCCCCCTATGTGCAGGCCCAGGGCATGCTGTCCCGGGACGATGCGGTCCAGGGGGTGATGGTGCGGGGCATTACCCCGGACCTGGAGGACAAGGTGGCGGGCTTTCGCAGCCATATGAAGTCGGGCAGCCTGGACGCCCTGCGGCCCGGGGATTTCGGCATTGTGCTGGGGGCGGAGCTGGCCCGCAGCCTGGGGGTGACGGTGGGGGACAAGGTGACCCTGATCGCGCCCCAGGGCACCGTGACCCCCGCCGGGGTGGTACCCCGGCTGCGGGCCTTCCGGGTGGTGGGCATTTTTGAGGCGGGCATGTACGAGTATGACTCGGGTCTGGCCCTGATCGAATTGTCCGACGCCCAGTTGCTCTATCGCCTGGGCAGCCAGGTGAGCGGGGTGCGGCTCAAGGTGGATGACCTGTTCAAGGCGCCCCAGATCGCCCGGGAAATCGCCCCCACCCTCACCGTGCCCGCCTATCTCAATGACTGGACCAAGAGCCACGCCAATTTCTTCCGGGCGGTGCAGATCGAGAAAAACATGATGTTCATCATCCTCTCCCTGATTGTGGCGGTGGCGGCCTTTAACATCGTGTCCACCCTGGTCATGGCGGTGACGGACAAGCAGGCGGACATCGCCATTCTGCGCACCCTGGGGGCCAGCCCGGGGAGCATCATGGCCGTGTTTGTGGTCCAGGGCGCCCTGATCGGCATTATCGGCCTGGGGGCGGGCATTCTGGGGGGCGTCACCCTGGCCCTCAATATCGACGTGGTGGTGCCCTTTATCGAACGGGTCACCGGGGTCCATTTCCTGGCCAAGGATGTCTATTACATTTCCGAACTGCCCTCCGAGCTCCAGTGGGGGGACGTGACCTGGATTACCCTGATTTCCTTCGTTCTGGCCCTGGTGGCTACCCTTTACCCCAGCTGGCGCGCTTCCCGGGTCAATCCGGCGGAAGCCCTGCGCTACGAATGAGTCTCCGGGCGGCTTCCCTGTCCGGCCCCGGGGCGCTTGCCCCGGCGGGCTGGGGCGGTGGCGCTGCCCGTCTCTTTTCCTTCTCCCCCGGCCCCCTGTGGGGCGCCGCTCTCTAGTTGGTTTCTACGCCCATGTCTCTACAAATTGCCGCCGTTGCTGCCCTGCCGGAAGGGGCCCCCATCCTCTCCTGCGCCCACCTGGGCCGGGTGTATGGCCAGGGGGACACGGCGGTGCGGGTCTTGCAGGATGTGAATATGGCTATCCAGGCCGGGGAGCGGGTGGCCATTGTGGGGGCCTCCGGCTCCGGCAAATCCACCCTGCTGCACCTCCTGGGAGGCTTGGATGCCCCCACCAGCGGCCAGATCCAGCTCATGGGGCGGGACCCCTTCGCCATGGGGGAAGGGGCCCGGGGCGCCTGGCGCAACCAGCATCTGGGCTTTGTTTATCAGTTTCACCATCTCCTGCCCGAATTCACCGCCCTGGAAAACGTGGCCATGCCCCTGGCGATCCGGCGCCTGCCGGAAGAGGAAGCTGCGGCCCAGGCCAAAGCCATGCTGGAACGGGTGGGCCTGGGCCATCGCCTGGAACACACCCCCAGCGAGCTTTCCGGCGGGGAACGGCAGCGGGCCGCCATCGCCCGGGCCCTGGTGACCCACCCGGCCTGCGTCCTGGCGGACGAGCCCACGGGCAACCTGGATCGGCAGACGGCGGATCAGGTGTTTGATTTGATGCTGGAAGTGAGCCGGGATCAGGGCACGGGCTTTGTCATCGTGACCCACGACACCAGCCTGGCCGCCCGGGCAGAGCGGGTGCTGACCTTGACGGATGGGGTGCTGGGGGCGGCGGATTAAGGGGCTTGCAGTCGGGGGTGGGCGGAGAGGCTTATGCCTCGGGCCTGTCCCGGTTGGTAAAAGCTAGATCGCCGATTGACGCCGGTTCCCACCAGGTTTTTGGGGCGGGAACCGGAGAATTTTGGTGGGTGTGGGGGAAAAGTCAGAGGGCAAAGCTTGGGGAAAAAGCCTAGGGGAAACAGCCGCCGCAACCGTTGCCGAAACCTTCCCCGCGCCCCCTCGGTCACCATCAGCACCCAGGCGCGTGAGCCTCAGCTAAGCATTTCCACCAGGGCCGCTTCCAGTTCCACCCGACCCAGGGGGCTGGCCATGGCAATCAGGGTGTAGCCCGGTTTCAGCTCGTAATCCGGGGTGGGGTTGAAAATCCAGTCCCCTTTTTCCCGGATGGCCAGGAGCACATATTCGGAACTGCGCAATTTCAGATTGCCCAAGGGCGTGGCCCGGAAATTGGCGGGCACCTGCACTTCCTCAATGCGCAGCCGCTTTTCCGACTTGAGCATTTCGTCCAGGAAAGACACCACGTGGGGCCGGACCATGAGGGAAGCCAGCCGGTTGCCGCCGGTGAGGTCCGGGGAAAAGATGGCGTCCGCTCCAGCTTTGCGCATTTTTTCCACATTGCGGGGCTCGTGACAGCGGGCCACCACCCGCAGATGGGGATTCAACTGCTTGGCGGTGATGACGATCATCAAATTGCGGGAATCGTCCCCGGTGACGGCGAACACTCCCTTGGCCTGGGTGATTTCCGCCTTCATCAGCATATCGTCGTCGGAAGCGTCCCCGTGGAGGTAGAGAAAGCCCGGGTTTTTCAGCTTCTGGCCTTCCAGGGGCTCCAGATTTTCTTCGATGGCCACGTAGCGACGGGTGGTGGCGTCCAGTTCCCGGGCCACGTTTTTGCCCACCCGGCCGAAGCCGCAAACGATGTAATGTCCCGTGAGTTTTTTGATGATCTTTTCCATGCGACGTCTCCGCAGGGTTCCATTGAGGTCTGATTCAATCAGGGTCACCGTGACGGTGGAGAAGAGGAAGGACAGGGTGCCCATGCCCAACATGCCGATGGCCACGGTAAACACCCGGGCCGGGGCGTTGTGGCTCATGTCGATGATTTCACCGAAGCCAATGGTGGCCACGGTGATGAAGGTCATGTAGAAGCAGTCGAACCAGGAATAGCGTCCGGCGGTGAGCAGGTGATAGCCCAGGGTGCCCAGCAGCAACACGCCCAGCAGGGTCGCCAGGGCCCCATAGACATAGCTAAGGGCCTGGAGGGGCTGGGCGGAATTGTGGGATGAGCCGGAATTCATGGACGGTGGATCGGGCGTCGTTCTTGTCGTCTTCGGTGCCAGGCGCGGATTAGATAGAGCCGCCACCCGGCCCGGACAATAGCATAACCGGCGCCCGCCAGCAGCAAAGCCAGGGAAATTAGGCCCACCAGCAGGGGCCGGCCCAGGCTCAGGGCCCAGTGCCAGGTGGCGGTCAGCCAGGTGATCCAGCGACTCCCTTCGTTCCAGGCCCCCACCCAAGCCGGGGGCGGAACGGCAGCCCCCGACCCTGGCCCCACCAGCCAGAAGCCCAGACGATAAGCCAGCCAGTACAGGGGCAGGATGGTGAAGGGATTGGTGTACAGGGTGCAGGCCAGGGCCAGGGGCAGATTGACCCGCAGGACCAGGGCCAGCAGGGCCGCCCCCAGCATTTGCAGGGGCCCGGGAATGAGCCCGCACAATAGCCCCACGGCCACGCCCCCGGCGGCGGAACGCCGATTCAAGCGCCACAGCCCGGGCTGGACCAGCCAACGCCGTAGGAGCGCCAGTCCGGGGCGGCCTTCCAGACTTTCCGGTCCAGGCAGGCGGGGGCGCAGGGGAGAGGGCATGGGCGAGGGCTGGGCAAAAGAGGCGGTGTCGGGGAAGTGGGGAAGTGTCCCACGATTTCTGCTCACCGGTGTTGGGAATGGCCCTGGGGCCCCTCGGCAGAAGAGGGCTTGCCTCGGGGCCAGGGGGTCCGGGGAAAAACGGTCGGGTTTCCCATCGTATAAAAATGACGAAATTTTCTGAAAAATTAAGTTTGTAGGATTTTTCCTAATGAATTTAGGGTGGGCCCCATAGGCGGATTGTCATAAAATCTGCCCATGGGGGCTGGGCTCAGTTCCCGAATCTTGGAGAATTGTGATGGGTATATTGCAGCGTCTGCGGGTCTCCACCCGAATGCAGTTATTGGTGGGGATAACCCTGGTGGGCTTGATCTGCCTGTGCTTAACCGCCCTGTTCGAGATCCGCTCCACCATGCTCGAGGATCGCAAGGAAAAGGTACGGAATCTGACCGAAGTGGCGGTCGCCACCCTGACTTACTACCAGCAGCAGGCCCAGTCGGGAAAATTGACGGACGAGGAGGCCAAGCAGGCGGCCAAGGGGGCCCTGCGGGGCATACGTTTCGGGCAAAACGACTACTTCTTCATCTATTACAGCAACGGGGTCAATTTCATGCACCCCGCCAAGCCGGAGTTTGAGGGCAAGAACAAGCGGGATGTGAAGGACAGCCAGGGGCGGATGTTCAACAAGGAACTCCTGGAGGCCGCCGAGCAGGGCGGCGGATATGTGGAATTCCTCTTTCCCCGGGCCGGCCATACCAATCCGGAACCCAAGCTGGGCTACGGGGCGCCCTTTAAGCCTTGGAACATGATGGTGGGAACCGGGATTTATATCGACGACATCGACCAGCAATTTCACCGGGTAGCCTGGGTGCTGGGAGGTATTTCCTTTGTGCTGCTGGCCTTTCTGAGTCTACTGGGCTGGCGCATTGGGGGAAGTGTGCTGCGCCAGCTGGGCGGGGAGCCGAGCCATGCCACGGCCATTATGCAGCGCATTGCGGAAGGGGATTTGACGGCGGATGTGGGGCGGGCGGAAACGGGGAGCCTGCTTCACGCCCTGGGCACCATGACTGCCGCCCTGCGGGGCATGGTGGGGGAAATCAACCGGCATGCCAACCAATTGGTGGGCAACGCCTCCCAAATCTCCCAGGCCTCCGACCAGGTGGCCCAGGCGGCGGAGCAGCAAGCCGACGCCACCTCCGCCATGGCCGCCGCCATCCAGGAATTGACCGTCAGCTCCACCCACATTTCCGACAGCGCCCGGGACAGCTCCCAGGACTCCCGGGACGCGGCCCAGGAAGCCAGCCAGGGCTCGGAACGGGTGGGCCAGGCCGCCGCCGCCATTGGCCAGATCTCCAACACCGTGACCCAGGCCTCCACCCAGATCCGGGCCCTGGAGGAGCGGGCCAACCAGGTTTCCTCCATCGCCAACGTGATCAAGGACATCGCCGGGCAAACCAACCTCCTGGCCCTGAATGCGGCCATTGAAGCCGCCCGGGCCGGGGAACAGGGCCGGGGTTTTGCCGTGGTGGCGGACGAAGTGCGCAAACTGGCGGAACGAACCGCCAAGGCCACGGCGGAAATCGAAGACATGATCCAGGGCATCCAGGCCGACACCGAGTCCGCCGTCACCGCCATGGACATGGCCCTGCCGGAAGTGGCCCAGGGGGTGCAACTGGCCCAATCCGCCTCCGCCTCCCTCAAAGCCATCGAAGAAGGGGCCAAGCGCACCCTGCAACGGGTGGGGGAAGTGGCCGACTCCACCCAAGAACAAAGCGCCGCCAGCACCTCCATCGCCCAGCGGGTAGAACAGATCGCCAACATGGTGGAAGAAACCACCACCACCATTCGCCAGACCGCCGACAACGCCCACCAACTGGAAGCCATCGCCAGCGACCTGAAAACCATGGTGGGCCACTTCCGGGTGTGAGGGCCGGGGCGGAAGGGAAGAGGGAGAGGGAAGAAGCGCTGTGGCAAAGGCCGGGACGTCTCTTCCCGGCTAGAAAGCCTTAGCCCGTGTGCTCCTTTGCCCACCCAAACAAAAAAAGTGTCTTTCGGGGCGCTTTTTTTGTGCCTTGTTTTCCCCAAAGGTAAAGGCGCTCAGGGAAGCCTCTTGGGCCAGTGACGGGTGCTTGATATGCTATGGGCATGAACTTTAACGCCCTGGCCTTTGCCCTGGGGGTAGGGCTGCTCCAGTGGCAGCCCAGCCTGCCGGGCTTTTCCTTGGCTCCCCTGCTGGGGCTGGGGGCCTTGGCTTGGGTCGGGCTGGGGTGGCTGCCTTTGGCGCCGTCCCGGGAGGGGTGGCGGAGATTGGTGCTCCTGGCCCTGGCTTGTGCCTTTGGTTTCGGCTGGGCTGGCTGGCGCGCCCAGTTACGCATGGCCGACCAGTTGGCGCCGGACTTGGAAGGGCGGGATCTGCGCCTCACCGGGGTGGTGGCCGCCTTGCCCCAAGCCACGCCCCGGGGCTGGCGCTTTGAGTTTCAGCCCGATTCTCTGGGACATCACGTTGGTGCTAGGGCCGCGCCCCGGGCCTTGCCGAGCCGTTTGCTGCTGTCCTGGTACAAAGATAAGGAGGGGGCTCTGCCTGCTTTGGCGCCGGGCCAGCGTTGGCGTCTAACCCTGCGCCTGAAGCGGCCCCACGGTAACGTCAATGGGGCCGGCTTTGATTACGAGGCCTGGCTCCTGGAGCGGGGCCTGGGGGCCGTGGGTTATGTGCGGGGCGAGGAACAACGGCAGCTGCTGGCGGATTCCGTCATCCGGGCGGGGGTCTGGCCGCCGGGCCTGGCGGTGGAGCGGCTCCGCTGCCGCCTTCGGGAGCATTTTCAGGCCGCACTGCCCGCCGCCGAATATCCCTATCAGGGGGTGCTCCTGGCCCTGGCTATTGGGGATCAGCAGGCCATTCCCGGGGACCAGTGGCGGGTGTTTTCCCGCACCGGCATTACCCACCTGATTTCCATTTCCGGACTCCACGTGACCCTGGTGGGGGCCCTGGCCGGGGCCTGGGCGGGTTGGCTCTGGCGGCGGCGTCCCGGGCTGTTGGAGTATCTACCGGTACAGCGCCTGCGCATCGGGGTGGCCTGGGCCGCTGCCGGCGCCTACACCCTGCTGGCTGGGGCGGCCGTGCCCGCTTTGCGGACCTGGGCCATGCTCAGTGCCGTGGCCTTGGCTCTCACCCTGGGTCGGGGCACCAAGCCGGGAGGCATTCTGGGCTTTGCCCTGTGGGCTGTCCTGCTCTGGGACCCCTGGGCGGTGCTGGCCCCGGGCTTCTGGCTATCCTTTCTCGCCGTGGCGGCCCTGCTGGTGGTGGGGAGCCAGGGGGGGCGGGAAGGGGCGGAGAAGGGGGCGGCAGAAGGGGAGGGGGACGAGGGAAGCTCTCAAGACTCCCATACCGAAGGCTCCGATGGTTCAGGAGGTGGGGCGCGGGAAGCCCCCGCCGTCCCCATGCCCCCTACCGCCGAGCACAGCCCCTGGGGCGACATCCCCTTTCCCCCAGCCGCTTCCGATGCGGCCCCGGAGGCCAATCCTGGGGCGGAAACCGGGCGAAGTCTGCCCCTCCCCGCCGCCTGGGCCAACGCCTGGCGGGATAGCCTCCCTAGGCTTCGTCCTCCGGCCCTGGGTCGGGTGCTGGCGGAGTGGGGGCGGACCCAGGGAGCGGTGACCCTGTTATCCCTGCCCCTGGTGCTGTTGTTTTTTCAGCAATTTTCTTTGATTTCCCCCCTGGCCAACGGGGTAGCTATTCCCCTGGTGAGTCTAGTGATTACCCCCCTGGTGTTGGCCGGGGCCCTGCTGCCCTTTTTTCCCTGGCTGCTGCAAGCCGCCCATGGCCTGTTTACTGGGCTAATGGCCTGGCTCGGCTGGCTCGCGGCCTGGCCCGGGGCCGTCTGGTCGCCCCCCGCCCCGAACGGGGGCGCCCTGGTGCTGGCCGGGGTGGGGGTGGTCTGGATGCTCATGCCCCGGGGCTTTCCCGGCCGGGTTGCCGCCGGGCTCCTGTTGCTGCCCCTCCTGGTGAATCCGCCGCCCCGGCCCCCGCCGGGGGAGGCCTGGGTGGAGGTGCTGGATGTAGGCCAGGGTTTGGCGGTGGCGGTGCGCACCGCCGAACACACCTTGCTCTACGACACGGGCCCCTATTTCAGCCAGGAGTCGGATGCGGGGCAGCGCCTGGTGGTGCCCTGGCTGCGGGCCATGGGGGTGACCCGGCTGGATGGTCTGGTGATTACCCACCGGGACCTGGATCACGCGGGGGGCGCGGTTTCCGTGCTGGAAAGCCTGCCCGTGGGCTGGCTGCTGGATTCCTTGCCCGAGGACAGCCAGGAAGGCCGGGCGATCCATCCCCGGGTGGCCCGGCGGGCTCCCTGTCTGGCTGGGGCCGCCTGGGTCTGGGAAGGGGTGGCTTTCCGCATGCTTTATCCGGATGCCCGGGACGATCCCCGTCTGGTGAAAAAGAGCAATCACCGCAGCTGCGTGCTCCAGGTCCGGGCGGCGGGCCATACCCTGCTGCTGACTTCCGACATCGAAGGGGCGGACGAGGCGGCCCTGCTGGCCCGTTATCCCGGCGCCCTGGGGGCGGAGGTGCTGGTGGTGCCCCATCACGGCAGCAAAACCTCCTCGTCTCCCGCCTTTGTGGCGGCGGTGGGGGCCCGGGAGGTGATTTATCCCGTGGGCTACCGCAATCGCTTCGGCCATCCCCGGCCGGAGATCCTGGCCCGTTACCAAGGGGCCCGGGCCTGGCGCACGGATCGGGACGGGGCAGTATCCCTGCATCTGGGGCCCCAGCTGGCTTTGTCCGGGGCCCGGGCCACCTGGCCCCGCTACTGGCGGAAGGTAATGCTAGACTAGGGCCGTTGCCTTCGGGCGCCTCCACGGGAGCGGTTTCATGGGTTTATCCGACTGTATCCACTGCGTTTTCCCCGACCGGGATATGCGCCAGAACACGGTGCTGTGCGCCGCCCTGGACGGCACCGGCCTGTACCGCATGGCCTATACGGAATGGGGCGATCCGGCCAATCCCAAGGTGCTGCTGTGTGTCCATGGCCTGACCCGCAATGGCCGGGATTTCGATTATTTGGCCCGGCAGCTGGCCAAGGATTACCGGGTGGTGTGCCCGGACGTGGTGGGGCGGGGCGCCAGCGACTGGCTGCAAAAGCCCGAGGGCTATGGTTTTCCCCAGTATGTGGCGGACATGGTGACCCTCATCGCCCGGCTGGATGTGAAGGAACTCCATTGGCTGGGCACCTCCATGGGGGGGCTGATCGGCATGCTCCTGGCCAGCATGGAGCGCAGCCCCATTACCCGCCTGATTCTGAACGACGTGGGGCCGGTGATCAGCAACGACTCCCTGCGCCGCATCGGGGAATATGTGGGCGGCCAGCCCAGCTTTTCCTCCCCGGAGGAGGCGGAAGCCTACATCCGCCAGATCAGCGCCCCCTTCGGGCCTTTGAATGACGCCCAGTGGGCCTTCCTCGCCCGTCACAGCATTACCCGGCGGGACGACGGCCTGTGGCACATGCATTACGACCCGGCCATCGGGGAGCCCTTCAAACTGGGCTTCATGATGCACCAGGACGTGATTCTCTGGCCCTATTACGACGCCATTCGCTGTCCCACCCTGGTAATTCGGGGGGCGGAGTCCGATCTTTTGTCCCGGGAATCCCTGGAAGAAATGTCCCTGCGGGGCCCCCGGGCCTGGACCCGGGAAATCCCCGGGGTGGGCCATGCCCCCATGTTCCTGGATGATGCCCAGGTGGGGGTGGTACGGGAATTTCTCCTAGGCGGGGCATGAAAGGCTCGGCGGCACCTCCATCCCAGCCGGTAAGGGCCCGGCCCGGGCGCCAGGAGGTGCTGGGACTGCATCTTGAAGTACTGGACCTGGTCCCCGGGGAGGAGGAAGCCTCCGACCTGCCTACTTTGGTGTTTCTCCACGAAGGCCTGGGAGCGGTCTCCTTCTGGCGGGATTTTCCCGCCCGGGTGGTGGCCGCCACCGGCTGCCCGGCCCTGGTCTATTCCCGGCCGGGCTACGGGGCGTCGGACCCGGCGCCCCAGCCCCGGGGACCGGACTATCTGGAGCAGGAAGCCCAGACCGTGTTGCCCGCCCTTCTGGCCGCCCGGGGCATTCGGCGCCCTTTGCTCATCGGCCATTCCGACGGGGCTTCCATCGCCCTTATTTACGGTAGCGCTTTCCCCGACGATCTGATGGGGGCGGTAGTCATGGCGCCCCATCTCTGGGTGGAGGCGGCGGCCCTGGCGGGCATTCGCCAAGCGGGCCAGCTCTGGCGGGAGACGGACTGGCCCGCCCGCCTGGCCAGGCACCATGGGGACCCGGAGCGGGTGTTCCGGGAATGGCATGACACCTGGCTTTCCCCCGCCTTCCAGAGCTGGGATATCCGGGAGCGGCTGGGGGCGTTTCGCGCCCCCCTTCTGGCGATGCAGGGGGAAGGGGATGAATACGCCACGCCAGCACAGGTGCGGGCCTTGCCCGGCCTGGTTCGGGGGCCGGTGCAGGTGGTGGAAATCCCCCGCTGTGGCCATACCCCCTACCGGGACCAGCCCGAGCCGGTGCTGGCCTTGGTGGCGGATTTTGTGAATTCCTTGAAAGGAGCAGAGGAATCCTGGGGGACTGGGGCGGCGTAACGGGGGCTGAACAACCGGGGGCGCTAGACGGGTATCGGGGGGCGATTCCTCTTGATGCCCTGATGCGGTGCCAACCAAGGGGCTGTCTCTCGCTTACGCTAGAAGCCCAAAGCCCAAAGCCCAAAGCCCAAAGCCCAAAGCCCAAAGCCCAAAGCCCAAAGCCCAAAGCCCAAAGCCCAAAGCCCAAAGCCCAAAGCCCAGGACTCAGGACTCAGGACTCAGGACTCAGGACTGGGCCTCCGCTGGGTCCTGGCGGTAAAAGGCGGCCAGTTCCCGGTAAAAAGCCGGGTAAGCCTGGGCCAGGACGGTTGGGGTCTCGAAAAAGCTTTCCGAGGCCACGGCGAAAAATTCCCCCGGATTTTCTGCCCCGTAAGGGTCCAGGGGCAGGGCGTCCCAGGCTTCCTGGGCGGCGCTTTCGGGCAGGGCTTCGGCCCGGTCCACCTGGCGGCAAAAATCCCCATAGGCCTGATCCAGGGCCACCACCCAGCGGTCCAGCGCCGCCCGGTCGGGGAGGGGGGGAATGCCGTCCGCCGGGCCGTTGATCATGTCCAGCTTATGGGCAAATTCGTGGATCACCACGTTATAGCCCTCACCGGCCAGGGCCGCATCGCTCCAGGAGAGGATCAGGGGCCCGCCGTGCCAGGCTTCCCCGGAGGCTACTTCCCGGTATTCGTGGATGACCCCGTTATCGTCCATGACCTGGCGATGCACCAGAAATTCCCCCGGATAGACCAGAATTTCCACCCAGCCCTGATACCACTCCAGACCCAGGTTGAGCACGGGCAGGCAGCCCTGGAGGGCAATGGAGAGGCACATGGGATCGCTCAGTTCCAGATCCCCGGCGGCGGCAAATTGCTTTTCCTGGAGAAAGCGGGCGCAGAGCCCCCGCAGGCGGGCCAATTCCGTCGGGGTGAGATGGGCGAGAAAGGGCAGGGCGGCCACTTCCCGGCGCCACAGGGCTTCCGGGATGTCCGGAGGTGGGCGGCGGCCCGGTAATAGGCTCGCCAGCCCCTGCCAAAGCTTGCCCAGGCCGCCCCCCATGGTCAGGGGGCGCCAGCCACCCGGGGGCGGAAAGCGGTGGTCAGGTAGATGCCGGCAAAAATCAGGGCGATGCCCACCCCGTGGTAGAGATGGGGCACTTCCCCCAGGAACAGGGCGGACAGCAGGGTACCGAACACGGGCATGAGGTGGATGAATAGGCTGGCCTTGTTGGCTCCCACCTCCGCCACCCCCCGGTTATAGAAAATGAAACCGATAAAGCTGGGGATAATGCCCACGTAGAGCACGCCGGCCAGGGACCCGGTATGGAGGCTCATATGCCGCCCCGGTCCGCCCAGCCAGCCCAGCTCCCAAGCATAGGCCGGGGCTAGGCTGAGGATGCCCACCACGGTCAAGGCTGCCATGAGCAGGGCCGGATGGACTCCCACCGGGCGCTTGTGCAGGCCTACGGTGTACAGGGCCCAGGTGACCACCGCCAGGAGTAGCCAGAGGTCCCCCCGGTTCAGGTGCAGGCCAGCCAGCACCGCCATATTCCCTTGGCTTACCACTGTGGCCACCCCGGCCAGGGAAACCAATACCCCCAGGCCTTCCACCCGGTTCAGATGCTTGCCCAGGAAGGCCCAGGAAATGGCGATGGTGACAATGGGAATGAAGGAATTAAGGAGCAGGGCGTTGGTGGCCGTGGTGTATTGGAGCCCCACGTAGGCAAAGGTGTTGTAGCCGCCTATGCCCAGGAGCCCCAGAAGCAGCACCGCCAGCCAGCCCCGGCGCAGAGCTGGCCACTGACTCCGCCAGTAGGGCCAGGCCAGGGGCAGGGTGCAGGCCAGGGCGATGACCCAGCGCCAGAAAGCCAGGGCCACGGGAGGCACGTCGGCCCGCAGGCCTCGGCCAACCACAATGTTGCCGGACCAGAACAGGGCGGTGAGGGTGAGGAGCAAATAGGGGTGACGCATCCACTTGGGCATATTGGGGCGTTGTTTTCCGTGTTGGGGACAGACGGTTGGGCTTTCTTGGGCCGCCAGGCGGTCCAGGGATTCCGGCCCCGGGCTCGGTCAGGTCCGGTCCGGCCTGGGTTCAACTAGGGCCAGGGCGAATTCTAGCCTCCCGGCCCCGGGGGGCGGTATGGGGGAAATCCCCGGCGGCTTTTTTTGTAACGGGGCGTGCCCAAGCCGATCCGGCGGGGCCCGGATCGGCTTGGGCGCTCCTGGGCAGCACCGGGTTCCCCGAAACCCGGTGGGGGGGCTGGGTTGGGGCGGTTGAGGACCATGCCCGGGGAATGAAATGGCCCTAGGCCCAGCAGGGGCAAATGCCCCGTTGTGCCTTGCAGCAAGCCCGTTTCCGCCCAGGGGGGCAAAGTTTTGTAAAGGCTAAGTCAGCTTCGGGGCGCTATAATTCGCCCATGGTTTCCGTCGTACATTCCATCGCCGCACAGAGCGATTTAGAACAATCCTTGCAAACCCTTGGAGATGGCCTGGGTGAAGCGGATATGGCCGCTTTGCGCAAGGCCGCCGACTTCGCCCGGGAGGCCTACGGGGATTTGACCCTGGGCAGCGGCGAAGGCTGCTGGCGCCACGCCCTGGGGATGGCCCTGATCATCGCCGGTCTGAAGCTGGACGTGGATGCCCGGGTGGCGGCCCTGCTGTTCGCCATTTCCACCTACGATGAAGATGGCCTGGAAAAGATCCGTAGCGGCTTTGGGGAAGGGGTCACCGACCTGGTGGCCGGGGTTTCCCGCCTCAACCGGCTGCGCCCCATTACCCGGGATTTTGTCGCCGATACGGACCAAAATCCCCAGGAAATGAAGGCCCAGGTGGAAGTGCTGCGGAAAATGCTCCTGGCCATGGTGGAGGACATCCGGGTGGTGTTGCTGCGCCTGGCCTCCCGCACCCAGACCCTGCGCTATTACGCCGCCGAACCGGACGATCTGCGCGTCCAGGTGGCCCGGGAAACCCTGGAAATCTACTCCCCCCTGGCCAATCGCCTGGGGGTCTGGGAATTGAAGTGGGAGCTGGAGGACCTGTCCTTCCGCTTCCTGCACCCGGACACCTACAAAAAAATCGCCAAGATGCTGGATGAAAAGCGTCTGGAGCGGGAACACTTTATTGCGGACGCGGTGGCCCGGTTGCGCCGGGAGCTGGAAGGGGCGGGTATCCGCAACGCCAAGGTTTACGGCCGTCCTAAGCACATCTATTCCATCTGGAACAAGATGCGCAAAAAGGGCGTGGATTTTTCCGAGGTGTACGACGTCCGGGCGGTGCGGGTGATCGTGGATGAGGTGAAGGAGTGCTACACGGTGCTGGGCATCGTGCACAACATCTGGACCCCTATTCCCAAGGAATTCGACGACTACATTTCCAACCCCAAGGGCAACTACTACCGCTCCCTCCACACCGCCGTGCGCTGCCCGGACGGCCGGGCCCTGGAGGTGCAGATCCGCACCTGGGAAATGCACAAGCACGCCGAGCTGGGCATTGCCGCCCACTGGCGCTACAAGGAAGGCACCAAGGGCACCGGGGAAGAGCGCTACGACGAAAAAATCGCCTGGCTACGCCAACTGCTGACCTGGAAGGACGAAGTCACCGACTCCTCCGACTGGGTCAATCATTACAAGCAGGCGGCCCTGGATGAGACGGTCTATGTCATGACCCCCCAGGGCAAGGTGGTGGATTTGCCCCGGGGCGCCACTCCGGTGGATTTCGCCTATCGCCTCCATACGGACGTGGGCCATCGCTGCCGGGGGGCCAAGGTCAATGGGGTGTTGGTGCCCCTGGATACGGCCTTGAAGACCGGTCAGCAGGTGGAAATTGTCACCGTCAAGCAGGGCGGCCCTTCCCGGGACTGGCTCAATCCGGCCCTAGGCTATATCGGCACCAAGACCGCCCGGACCAAGGTGCGGGCCTGGTTTGCCACCCAGGCCCTGGAAGAAAGCCTGACGGAAGGGCGCAGCATCATTACCAAGGAACTCCAGCGTCTCAACGCCGGAGGCTCCAACCTGGACGAACTGGCCACCAAGCTGGGCTATGCCAAGCCGGATGACCTGTTCATCGCCGCCGCCCGGGGCGAACTGAATCTGCGCCTTTTTCAATCCACTGTCCGAGGCCACGACGCGCCGCCGGAAGAGGTGCCGGAAATGGCCCCCATGCGGCCTCCCACCGAGGATCACGGGGCGGGGGACCGGGGCATTCTCATTGTGGGGGTAGGCAAGCTCCTCACCCAGCTGGCCCGCTGCTGCAAGCCCGCGCCCCCGGACCCCATTCAGGGCTTTATCACCCGGGGTAAGGGGGTGTCCATCCACCGGGCCGATTGTTCCAATTTCGCCAACCTCATGGCCCTCCATCCGGAGCGGGTCATCGAGGCGGAATGGGGCCAGCAGCCAGAAGGCCAGTTCCCCGTGGATATCGTGGTGGACGCCCAGGATCGCCAGGGCCTGCTGCGGGATATTTCCGACGTTTTTGCCCGGGAAAAGATCAATGTGATCGGGGTCAATACGGTGTCCAAGCAGGGCCAGGCCCACATGGGCTTTACCGTGGAAGTGGCCAGCCTGCACCAGCTAAACCGGGCCCTGAAGCTGATCCACGGGGTTCACGGGGTTTCCGGCGCCCGCCGGGGATAAGTTGGTGGGCGGTGATCTCCGCTTTGGTCGCCGGACTCGGGCGCACCTTGGATCAATTGGGCTTTATTCCCGGGATTCCGACTTTATTCCCGGGAAGCAATTTCTCCGGGGGCGGACATCCTTCTTGCCTCAGCCTTGCGTTGGGGGTGGATTGTTGTGGTATTGCTTTAATATACAAATATAGTTGATTGAAAAATAAATAGTTTTAGTGACTTAATTCCCACAAAAAAGGCGCCTTCATGGCGCCTTTTTTGTGGGAATTTCCCGGAGCAAGAAAACCGGGAAATATTTAATCCATCAGCTTATATTTAGCTTTCAATTCTTTGATTACAAAGTAACTAAGCAACTCGACGCTTATCGGTCGCTTCCCGCTCCGCCGTGGCTTGGACTCGATCCCGCAATTCCTTGCCCGCTTTGAAATGGGGAACGTGCTTGGCGGCCACTTCCACCTGTTCCCCGGTCTTGGGATTGCGGCCCGTGCGGGAGGGACGGAAATTCAGGGTGAAACTGCCGAATCCCCGGATTTCTACCCGGTCGCCCCGGACCAGGGCGTCGGAAATTTCGTCCAATACCAGATTGACCGCCAGATCCACGTCCTTGGCGGTCAGGTGGGTCAGTTTGCCTGCCAGAATGGCTACGAGTTCGGATTTGGTCATGGGGCTATTTTAACTTATAAATCAATCGAGTGGCGCTGCCTTTTGAGAAAAATCCGGGCTTTGGCTTAGCTCAGACTGGCTTCGCCCCCCAGGGCAGCCACCAGATCGGGGAGAAAACGGGTCAGTTCTCCGGTCATCAGGGCGAAATCCGCGTCGAATTGCTCCGCTGCCGTCTCCGCCTGGGTTTCCGCCTCTTCCTTAATGATGTCCAGGAAGGCCAGACGCTTGATTTCCAGCTTGTCCGTGAGCACGAAGGAGAGCCGGTCCTTCCAGGTCAGGGCGAGGCGGGTGGGCACTTTGCCCGCCAGGATGTGTTCCCGGATTTCCGTGCCGTCCAGGGGGTGGCGCACATAGCGCACCGTGGCTTTTTCTTCCAAGGGGGAACGGAGTTCGCAGTCCCGGTCCACGGTGAAATCCGCCGGGGCTTCCCCGGACACCAGCCAGTCGGTCATGGCCGCCGTGGGGGAAAGTTGGGTGTGTAGGCGGGTGAGGGGAAATTCATCCAGAGATTTGCCCAGGAGTTCCAGCACCTCGTCTGCCTTGGTGCCGCTGGAGGCATCCACCGCCAGCCAGCCGTGGGCCGTGTCCAGCCAGACAAAGGTGCTGCGCCGCCGGGTGAAGGCCCGGGGCAGGAGCTCTTCCCGCACCCGTTCCTTGATTTCCCGCAGCTGTTTCCGGCCTACCGGGTAGTCCTGCTGTTCCTGGATTTCCTCGGCCCGTTCCGCCACCACTTGGTTAATGACCCCGGCGGGGAGCAGCTTGGTTTCGGTGCAGGCGGCCAGCAGATATTGGCGTTCCAGGCCGTAGGCCAGGCGCTCATCCCGGCAGGGGGAGGCCCAGCCCCGACTTTGCATGTCCTGGTTGCCGCAAGGCTGGAAGCGGTTGCGCCCCAGTTGGGTTTCCAGGGCTTCGGCGCTGATCTGCCAATCGGGGGGCAGACGGTAAATCTGTAGATTCTTGAACCACATGGCGGGACTTGTTGAGGCAAAGGGCGAATTTTACGCCAGGAGCCGGGCCCTTGTCCCGGCGCTCCGGATCAGCGTTCGCTTACCGCCAGGTTTTCCCGCTCTGGCCGGGCCGTGGGGACCTCGGCCTTGAACAGGTAATCATATTCCGCGGCGGGGACGGGCCGGGACTTGAGATAGCCCTGCATGGCGGTACAGCCTGCCGCCTGGAGATAGAGCCACTGGGAGCGGGTTTCCACGCCCTCGGCCAGGGTGTGCAGGCCCAGGTGGCGGGCCAGACTGATAATGGCCCGGGTAATGGCCGCGTCTTCCCCATCCCCGGGCAGGTCGGAGATGAAGGAGCGGTCAATTTTCAGCTTATCCAGGCGCAGGCGTTTCAGGTAGGAGAGGCTGGAATAGCCGGTACCGAAATCGTCCAGGGCCAAGGAAATGCCCATTTCCTTGAGCTTTTCCAGGGTCTGGGCGGTGGCGTCCAGGTCGTCCATAAGCACGCTTTCCGTCACTTCCAGTTCCAGGTGGCAGGGATCCAAGCCCGAGTCCGCCAGGGCGGCGCTGACCATTTCCACAATATTGACGTGGTGGAACTGGACGGCGGACAAATTCACCGCCATGGTCAGGGGCGGATGGCCCTGATCCTGCCAGAGCTTGGCTTGGCGACAGGCTTCCCGTAGCACCCAGGTGCCGATGGGTAGAATCAGGCCGCATTCCTCCGCCACCGGGATGAACTTGGTGGGGGGTATCAGGCCCCAGGTGGGGTGCTGCCAGCGCACCAGGGCTTCGCAGCCGGTCATGTGGCCGTCGATGAGGGAATATTGGGGCTGGTAGAAGAGCACCAGTTCCTGGCGGGCCAGGGCGTGGCGCAGGCTGTTTTCCAGGGCGAGCCGTTCCGACACCCGGGCATTCATTTCGGCGGTGAAAAATTTGAAGGTGTTGCGGCCGCACTCCTTGGCGTAATACATGGCCGTATCCGCATTTTTCATGAGCTCGTCCGGGGTGGCGCCGTTTTCCGGGAAGAGGGCGATGCCCACGCTGGTGGTGACGCTCAGTTCATGGCCGTCCACCTCGCAGCTGCCCGCCACCGCCTCGATGAGCTTGGCGGCCACCGTGGCCAGCTGTTCCGGAGATTCGCTGTCCGGCAGCAGAATGACAAATTCGTCGCCGCCGATCCGGCTCACCGTATCGCTCGACCGGAGCCGGGCCTGGAGGCGCTGGGCCAGGGCACAGAGCAGCTTGTCCCCGACCCCGTGGCCCAGGGAATCGTTAATGTTCTTGAACCGGTCCAGATCCAGGAACAATACGGCCAGCCGCCCCTGTTCCCGCTGGGCGGTGGCTAGGGCTTGGCCGATCCGGTCCATGAGCAGCACCCGGTTGGGCAAGCGGGTCAGGGAATCGTATTGGGCCAGCTGGCGCAGCTGGGCTTCCGCCGCCTTCTGGGAGGAAATGTCGGAGAAGGTGGCGATGCGGTACAGGGGCCGGTCCTGGTCGTCCCGCACCAGGCTCAGGTTGAGCCATTCCGGGTAGGTTTCCCCGTTCTTGCGCCGATTCCACACCTCGCCACTCCAGGCGCCGTCCTGGTAGAGGGCCTCTTCCATGGTGCTGTAGAAGTCCTGGGGCTGCTGGCCGGAACTCAGCAGGGTGGGGGTATGCCCCACCAGTTCCTCTGCCTGGTAGCCCGTGATGTGGCAGCACATCCGGTTTACCGTAAGAATGCGGTTATTCCGGTCGGCGATGTAGATGCCTTCGTTGCCGTTTTCAAAGACCTGGGCGGCCAGGC
This sequence comes from Rhodocyclaceae bacterium, assembly GCA_041907765.1. Lineage (GTDB taxonomy): Bacteria > Pseudomonadota > Gammaproteobacteria > Burkholderiales > Rhodocyclaceae > Azospira. The sequence goes on from JAYRGQ010000017.1 coordinate 48,286, forward strand.
GCAGCTCCCGGGCCTGGCGTTCCAGCTCGTGGTTGCGCCGTTCCCGGTCATGGCGGTAATGGCGGAAGAGTTGGCCCAGCCAGCGGGAAAAGAACAGGGAAAACACCAGGCAGACGCTCACCGCCACGGTCAGCACCAGGAACAGGGTGTGGAGCTGTTCCTGCAAACTCCGGCGCTGGGCCGCCTGGGCTTGGAGCAGGGCCTGTTGCAGGTCGTCCAAATACACCCCGGCCACCAGAATCCAGTCCCATTGTCCCGCCGGGGCGGCCAGGGAAAGCTTGGGGCTCAGGGCCTTCTGGTCCGGGTGATACCAGTCGTAACGAAGATAGCCCCCGTTGCTGCGCCCCAGTTCCAGGGCCCGGCTGATGATGGCCCGGGCTTCCGGGCTTTCGATGCGGCCCACCGGGCGGCCTTCCAGGCCCGGGTTGTAGGGGGTGGAGAGCACCCGGCCATCCCGGTGGAGTACGGCGATGTAGCCGCTCTGGCCAAAGCGCAGGGTGCGCAGCCGGTCCAGGGCTTGGCGTTGCAGGTCATCCTCCACATTGCGCCGGTATTCCCCGGCACCGATGATCCAGTGGAAGGGGCGAAATTCCCGGGCGTAGGCCGTCTTATCTGCCATTTGCCCGGCTCGGCCCTGGGGATACCAGCGGTAATCCACGTAGCCGCCCCCCGGCTGCTGGGCTGCGGCCAGAATGCGGGCCATGATGGGGGCGCCCCGGTCATCCCGGTTGCCTTGCAGGGAACGGCCTTCCAATTCGGGGCGGATGGGCAGGAGTATGCAGTGCCCTTCCAGGTCATCCACAAAAAAATAGCCCCGTCCGTCAAAAAAACGCAGGGGGCGCAGGGCTTCCACAATTAAATGCTGAATTTCCCGTTCCGGCCGTTTACCTTGCTGTTGCCGGTAAATGGCCTCCGCTATCTGATAGGCCTGATCCACCTGGCGGCGCAGATTGGCCCGCAGCACGGATTCGGTCTGGGAGCGCATATAGGTCAGGTAACTGCGGGCCGAGTCGATTTCGGACTGGAGCCGGCTTTCCTGGCGGCGCAGGGTTTCCTCTTCCAGGCGCTGCTGGGTGAGGGCCGCATCCTGGCGGTAACGGACAATGAAGTAGCCGCCCAGGGAGAGGGCCAGGGCCAGGACGATGGCCAGCATCCCGGCTAGCTGGAGCCGGGGTAGGGCTTTTTCGTCAATGGCAAGGCGCAAGTGGGAAACCGATGGGATGAGGGTCCGTTTGCACCACAGGGCAAAGGGACCAAAACGATGGAAGGATTTATGACTTAAGTTGTAGTTCGCGATTGTAAGGCCTTGATGTTCCGGGAGCAATCGCTTCAATAATTTTTTTATCACTATAATTAGCGATATTGATGGGAATGGGATAAAGACCCCACTCCCGCCAGGGAAGTTCCCCAGCCGGGACCGGCAGGGGGCTTTTCTGGTAGCATTGCTCCCCTGTTTTAAGCCCCACGCCCATGCTTTCCTCCCAAGACATTGCTGACCTGTTTGCCGATGACGGCCCCTTGGCCGTCGCCATCCCGGGCTACAGGATGCGGGGACAGCAGGTGGAACTGGCCCAGCACATCGGCGGCGCCCTGGCCGCCAATGGCACCCTGGTGGCGGAAGCGGGCACCGGTACGGGCAAAACCTTCGCCTATCTGGTCCCGGCCCTCCTGTCCGGCGGCAAGGTGATTATTTCCACCGGCACCAAAACCCTTCAGGATCAGCTTTTCAATAAGGACATCCCCACGGTGCGGGGGGCCCTGGGGGCACCGGTCAAGGTGGCCCTGCTCAAAGGTCGGGCCAATTACGTCTGCCCCTATCACCTGGATCGGGCCCTGCTGGATGGCCGCTTCCAGACCCGGGAAGATGTTTCCGCCATTCAGCGCATTGCCCGTTTTGCCAAAACCACCCGCACCGGGGACAAGGCGGAATGCCTGGATGTGTCCGAAGATTCCCCGGTTTGGGCCATGGCTACCTCCACCCGGGACAACTGCCTGGGCCAGGAATGCCCCTATCACAAGGACTGCTTTGTCCTCCAGGCCCGCAAGGAAGCCCTGGCGGCGGACGTGGTGGTGGTCAATCACCACCTGTTCTTCGCCGATGTGATGCTCAAGGACGAGGGCTCCGCCGAACTGCTGCCCGCCTGTAATGCGGTGATTTTCGACGAAGCCCACCAGCTGCCCGAGACCGCCAGCCTGTTTTTCGGGGATAGCCTGTCCACCGCCCAGGTTCTGGAACTGGCCCGGGATTCCCGCAGCGAAGGCCTGGCCTCGGCCCGGGATTGTCTGGATTTGCAGGAGGCCACCCGGCGCCTGGAAAAGGCCGCCAAGGATCTGCGCCTCTCCCTGGGGGTGGAGCCGGGGCGCTACACCTGGGCCCAATTGGCGGAGCAGGCCACCTTCCTTTCCGCCCTGGAAGGACTGGACCGGGAACTGGAACAGACTGCCGCCATTCTGGAAAACCAGGCGGAACGGGCGGAAGGCCTGGAAAACTGCTGGCGCCGGGCCAATGAGCTGCGGGCCCGGCTGGCCGCCTGGCAAAAGGAGGAACCCGGGGTTGTGCGTTGGGGGGAAACCTTCAACCAGTCCCTGCAACTCAATTCCACCCCCTTGGATGTGGCCAAGCTGTTCCGCAAACAGATGGAAGGCCATCCCCGGGCCTGGATTTTTACCTCCGCCACCCTGGCGGTGCAGCAGGATTTCAGCCACTACTGCAATCAGATGGGCCTCTGGGGTGCCGAGTCCTCCCGCTGGGAAAGCCCCTTCGAATACGGCCGTCAGGCCATTCTCTACGCCCCCCCGGGCCTGCCGGACCCCAATATGCCCGGCTTTACGGAAGCGGTGGTGGAGGCGGCTTTTCCCGTGCTCAAGGCCTGTGGCGGTGGCGCCTTTTTCCTGTGCACCTCCCTGCGGGCCATGCGCCGCATCCACGAATTGCTGGCCGCCAAGTTGGAAGACGCCAAGCTGGACTTTCCTCTGCTGCAACAGGGGGACGGCAGCAAAAACGAACTCCTGGAACGTTTCCGGCGCCTGGGCAATGCGGTACTGGTGGGCAGCCAGAGCTTTTGGGAAGGGGTGGATGTGCGGGGGGAAGCCCTTTCCCTGGTGGTCATCGACAAGCTGCCCTTCGCCCCCCCGGACGACCCGGTGCTCAAGGCCCGTATCGAGCAGCTGGACAAGGAAGGGCGTAACGCCTTTATGGAATACCAATTGCCCCGGGCGGTGATTAACGTCAAGCAGGGGGCCGGGCGCCTGATCCGGGATGAAACGGATCGGGGAGTGCTGATGATCTGCGACCCCCGCCTCATTTCCAAGCCCTATGGCCGCCGGGTGTGGCGCAGCCTGCCCCCCATGCGGCGCAGCCGGGACCTCAGCGAGGTTCTGGAATTTTTTGACGGGGACCTTTGAGTTTCCTCCTCCCGCCTCCTAAAGCCTTGCCCATGTCTATTTCCCTTACTTCCCCCGCGGCCGGGACCGAAAACCCCGCAGCCCGTTTGAACCGGGACTGCCTTGCCGCTGCTCCGGAAACCGCCGCCCTGCTGCGCCAACTGGCGGCTGGCGCCGCCCCGGAACGGGCCCAGGAGGCGGAACCTTTCTGGAGCGCCCTGGCCCAGAGCCACCCCCATCTCTTCGCCCAGACGGGGGTATTCGTCAGCGAAAGCGACCTGAAAGCCATGGCCGATTTGGTTCAGGTCATGGAAGAAGTGGTGGCCTTGCCCGCCTTCCGCCAGCAGGCCCTGGCCCAGGCGCCGGACATCGCCGCCTTTGAGCCGGGCAGCGCCGGGGTATTCCTGGGCTACGACTTCCATTTGAGCGACCAGGGGCCCCGGCTTATCGAAATCAACACCAATGCGGGGGGCGCTTTGCTCTGCGCCCGGCTGGCCCGCAACGCCGATCCCCGGGCCTGGGGCGGCTGCCCCGAGGGTAAGGCCGCCCGGGCTCTGGTGAGCGACGGGGGCGCCCTGGAAGCCAAGCTGGTGGCCATGTTTCAGCGGGAATGGTCCCTCTTCAAGGTGGCAGGGGGTCTGAACCGGCCCCTGGGCACCATTGCCATTGTGGATGACGCCCCGGAAACCCAGTTCCTAGCCCCGGAATTCCAGCTCTTCAAAAACCTCTTTGAAACCTGGGGTTGGCGCGCCCTGGTGGTGGATGGGGCGGCCTTGACCTGGGACGGGGACAAGCTCCGGGCCGGGGACCAGGTCATCGACCTGGTCTATAACCGGCTCACCGACTTTTTCCTGGAACAACCGGCCCACGCCGCCCTGCGCCAGGCCTACCTGGCCCGGGCCGTGGCCCTGACCCCCAATCCCCGGGCCTACGCCCTCTATGGGGATAAGCGCCATCTCACCTGGCTCTCCGATCCGGAGCGTTTGGCGGAACTGGGGGTGCCGGAAGCCTGCCGTGCCGTGCTCCTGGCCCGGATTCCCCGTACCGTGGCGGTGACCCCGGAAGCCGGAGAACGCTTCTGGCGGGAACGGAAACAATGGTTCTTCAAGCCTGCCACCGGCTTCGGCAGCCGGGCCGCTTACCGGGGCGACAAGCTGACCAAACGGGTGTTCGGGGAAATTCTGGCAGGCAATTACGTAGCCCAGGCCCTGGTGCCCCCTTCGGAACGCCGGGTCGGGACTGGGGAAGAGGGGGCCAGCCTGAAGCTGGACGTGCGCAATTACGCCTACAACGGCCAGGTGCAATTGGTGGCGGCCCGGCTTTTCCAGGGCCAGACCACCAATTTCCGCACCCCGGGGGGCGGTTTCGGCCCCGTGTTCGGGGTGGGGGAGCGGCCGAAGGAAGCTTGAGGGGCTGTTTGCCGGCTGTACTGGTTTTTTCGGCTTTTTTGGTGCTTCCGGTCCCGCCTCGAGCGCCGGATAGGCCCACTTCCAGGCTAGGCCGTGGGGCCTCCGCGCAGTACCGGGGCGCTTCAGGGCAAGGAACGGGTCCAAGTTCAGTGCTTTGTTTTTGCTGAAAAGCTCTTTTCTCCTAGCGAGGAGAAGAGAAAACCTGCTGGATTAGGCGTCGCAGCCCCTGAGGGCCCATCCCAGAGGAGGGCGGTCACCGGGGTGCCCAGGGCTGTCGCTTCTGCCCCGCCTGGTTTATCGACCCCCAGGGTGATCCCCCGGCGCCAATTTCCCTCGGACGCTAATTTCCTTCCCCACCCAAGAAAAAAGCCGCGAAGATCGCGGCTTTTTTGTCGTCCCGTCCCGGAAAACCCGGGATGGGCGCCCTAATTGGTTTTGAAGCGGCTCACGGCCCCGTGCAGGGATTGGGAGAGCTCCTGGAGGTGGCGGGCGGCGTCGGCCGTGGCCGTAATGGCCTTGGCGCTTTCCTCCGACATTTGGGCGATGTGCTCGATGCTCTTGGCCATTTCGCTGGAGGCCGTGCTTTGTTCCCGGATGGCGCCGGTGATGTCATTCACCACCTCATTCACCCGTTCGGCCCCGGCCTGGATCTGGTTAATGGACGAGCCGGCCTCGTTGGCCAGTTCCACGCCCCGTTCCACCTGGGTCACCCCCTGTTCCATGCTGCTCACCGCATTGCGGGTGCCGGACTGGATTTTGGTGATGGTTTCCCCGATTTCCTGGGTGGAAACGCTGGTCCGTTCCGCCAGCTTGCGCACCTCGTCCGCCACCACGGCGAAGCCCCGACCCTGCTCCCCGGCCCGAGCCGCTTCAATGGCGGCGTTTAAGGCCAGCAGGTTGGTCTGGTCGGCGATTTCCTTGATGGTATTGACGATGGAGGTGATCTGGTCGGACTGGTGCCCCAGTTCCTCGATGATGGAGGAGGAGGCTTGGACCGCCTGGGCGATCTGGCGCATTTCCTCTGCCGCGTTGTGGATCACCTGGGCCCCCTGTTGGGAGGCGTTGCCCGCGTCCGTGCTGATGCCGTGGGCTTCCTTGGCGTTTTCCGCCACCTGGTCGATGCTCACGGTCATTTCTTCCATGGCAGCGGCCATGGAGGCGGCGGCTTCGCTCTGCTGCTGGGCGGCGGTGGACACTTCCTCCGAGGCTTGCAACAGCTGGGTGGCGGCGCTGGACACCTGTTCCGCATCCCCAATCACCTCGCCGATCATCTGGCGCAGGGTATCCTGCATCCGCTTCATGCCCGCCACCAGACTGGAATCGTCCCCCGTGGCCAGCAGGATGGGGGTGCTCAGGTCACCGGAGGAAATGCGCTGGGTAATGGCCAGTACTTCCGCCGGTTCTCCCCCCAGGGTGGAAAGCAGGTTGCGCCGCACGGCAAAGAGGGAACCGGCGATCAGGGCGGCGATGGCCAGGCCCCAGAGCACCAGCTTGGTGGCGTCTTCCCAGAAAATGGCGGTGACGTCATCCACGTAAATGCCGCTGCCCACCACCCAGCCCCAGGGCTGGAACAGGGAAACGTAGGAAATCTTGGCCACCGGGGCGTCGGAACCGGGTTTGGGCCATTGGTAATCCACAAAGCCCGCCCCCTTTTCCTGGGCCGTCTGGGCGAATTCCTTAAAGAGGAATTTGCCATCCGGGTCCTTAATGCCTCCCAGATCCTTGCCTTCCAGCTCCGGCTTAATGGGGTGCATGACCATGCGGGGGGCCATGTCATTGACCCAGAAATATTCCTTGCTGTCGTAGCGCAGCCCCCGCAGGGCGGCAATGGCCTGACGCTTGGCGTCGTCCTGACTCATCTGGCCGTTCTGGGCCAGCTGATGAAAGTGGGCTACCACGCCAGACGCCGTTTCCACCAGATTGCGGACCTTCTCCTGCCGGTCATGGAGCAGCATGTTCCGTTCGTTGTTCAGGGTGATGGCGAACAGAATGGCCAGGGAGGCCAGGGTCAGGACGATGAGGAGGAGAAACTTGCGTTTTACGGAGGCGGGTTGGGCTGAAGCCATGGCGAATCCCTTATCGGTTATTGTCTTGGTTCATGGGGCACCCTGATTAACGGCAGGCCGCGCCATTACTGAAGCTTAACGTGGTCCCCGTTCCTTGCCAACCCGGGGCGGCGGCCCCGAATCGGACTTTTCCTACCCCTTTATTCCACCTGGAAGTGGCTCACCGCCTGATGCAGTTCCTTGGCGATAGTATCGAAGCGGCGGGCGGCTTCTTCCGTCTGCTGGACCGCGTCCGAATTGGTGTCCGCAATGCGGGCGATATTTTCCACATTGACCGCAATATCTTCGCTGGCCGTCTTCTGTTCCCGCACCGAATTGCTGATGTCGTCCATGCCCTGGTGGGAGGCTTCCACGGAGGCGGCGCTGTCCTTGAGCACCTGGGCGATGCTGTCCAGGGCAGCCTGGGTGTTGCGCAGGGTATCCACGCTGCTATGGACCGTATCCAGCAGGGAGGTGGATTTGCCGCTCAAGGACTGGGTGACCCCGTCGATTTCGTTGGCGGATAGGGCGGATTTTTCCGCCAGCTTGCGCACTTCGTCCGCCACCACGGAAAAGCCCCGGCCCGCGTCCCCGGCCCGGGCCGCCTCGATAGCCGCATTGAGGGCCAGGAGATTGGTCTGGTCGGCGATGTCCTTTACTTCTTCCGTGAGCCGGTTAATGGTGTTGGCGCTCTTCAGGTAGTCCTCCACGGATTGGGACATTTCCTGGATGGAAAGCTGAATACGGGTAATTTCTTCCAGCAACTGGCTCGCCGATTCGCTGCCCTGGTGGGAGAGCTCCCGGCTCTGGGCGGATTTTTGCCGCACCTGATCCGCCGCGTCCGCCACCGTGGCAATGCTGGTGGTGAGCTGTTCCACCTCGGCCGCAATGGCGGCGGCGGATTCGCTCTGGTGCTGGGAAGATTCGGAGGCCTGGGCCACGTTGCCCGTGAGGGCGTGGGCGGACTGGGCCATCTGGGTGGCGGCGCTGCGGATATTGCGCACCGTGGCCTGGAGGTCCGCCACAAAGCGGTTGAAATATTCCGCCACCCGGCCAATTTCATCCTGGGAATCCACGGGCAGGCGGTGGGTCAAATCCCCGCTGCCGGAAGCCAGTTGGGCCATGGATTGTTCCAGATGGGCGAGGGACTGGATGAGATGGCGGGAGAGGAGAATGAGCAACACCGCCCCCACCACCAGGGCCGCACCGCCTAAGAGCCCGGCCACCAGGGCCCGGTCATTGGCTTCGTCCTTCACCGCCGTGCGGGTGGCGGCCACGGTCTTGCCCTGGGCGTCGATCTGATCCACCAGGGCGCTCTTGATCTTGCGCCAGGCCGGGGTTTCTTCCTTATTCAGGGTGGCGATGGCGCCGCTTTGATCCCCTTTGGCCTGCTCCAGAATGCGCTGGCGCACCGGGGCCAGGGTTTGCCACAGGCCCTTCAGTTCGGTCACCGCCTGGGCCTGGTCCGGGGAGCCGGGGATGGCGGCCGCCTTATCCAGGTCGCTCAAAAATTGTTCATCCGCCTTTTTCAGGTTTTTGTAGGCCTGGGGATTTTGGGGGTCCAGGATAATGTTGCGGATGGCCTGACCGGTTTGCAGCCCCTGGGCGTACATGTCCTGATAGATGGACAGCCGGGCCTGGTCCTGGTCGATGAATTGGGCGAAATGGTCCCCGAGACGGTCCAGGGCCAGCAGCGCATAAGCCAGGGCGCCAAGAAAAACCAGGGCGACCGCCAAAGAGGTGGCAAGCAGGGGTGTGGCGACGCTGCGGGCGTTACGGAACATGGATGGAATCTCCTTCAGACCAATGGGGGCAGGGGCAATCGCGCGGTGCTCCGGGTCATGGAGCGCCGCGCCTTATTTTGTAAGGGTTTTCAGCTTATTCTAAGTTGCTAATACTTCTGTAATAGTAACAAATCCTAGGGATATTCAGGCCCTCTTTTGGTCAGCCGCTGGTCAGGCGGCGGCCCCCATGGCCGCCATGGCAAAGGGGTATTCTGCCCATTGAAAAAAACCGGCCCGGCCCCATGTACCGGGCTGAAACGATTTTTCCGAAAGGCGGAACCCATGCGCTTCGACAAATTCACTACCAAATTTCAGCAAGCCCTGTCCGACGCCCAGAGTCTGGCCGTGGGGGGGGACAACCAATTCATCGAGCCCCAGCACCTGTTTCTGGCCCTCCTGAACCAGGAAGAAGGGGGCAGCGCCTCCCTGCTGTCCCGGGCCGGGGTCAATGTGCCGCCCCTGCGTAGCGCCCTGGAACAGTCCCTGCAACGGCTCCCCAAGGTGGAAGGCACCGGGGGGGATGTGCAGGTGGGCCGGGATCTGGCCAATCTCCTCAATGTGACGGATAAGGAAGCCCAGAAGGCGGGGGATGAATTCATTGCCTCGGAAATGTTCCTCCTGGCCCTCACCGGGGACAAAGGGGAAACCGGGCGGCTGGCCAAGCAATACGGCCTGCAACGCAAAGCCCTGGAAGCGGCCATTGGCGCCGTGCGGGGCGGCCAGAACGTGAATAGCCAGGAAGCGGAAAGCCAGCGGGAAGCTCTGAAAAAATACTGTATCGACTTAACCGAGCGGGCCGCCCAGGGCAAGCTGGACCCGGTGATTGGCCGGGACGACGAAATTCGTCGGGCGATCCAGATTCTGCAACGGCGTTCCAAAAACAACCCGGTGCTGATCGGGGAGCCGGGGGTGGGCAAGACCGCCATTGTGGAAGGGCTGGCCCAGCGCATCATCAACCATGAAGTGCCGGAAACCCTGAAAAACAAGCGGGTGCTGGTGCTGGACATGGCGGGCCTGCTGGCTGGGGCCAAGTACCGGGGCGAGTTCGAGGAACGGCTGAAAGCCGTGTTGAACGACATCGCCAAGGAAGAGGGCCGCATCATCCTCTTTATCGACGAAATCCATACCATGGTGGGGGCCGGCAAGGCGGAAGGGGCCATCGACGCGGGCAATATGCTGAAGCCGGCCCTGGCCCGGGGCGAGCTGCACTGCATTGGCGCCACCACCCTGGACGAATACCGCAAGTACATCGAAAAGGACGCGGCCCTGGAACGGCGCTTCCAGAAGGTGCTGGTGGATGAACCCAGCGTGGAAGCCACCATTGCCATTCTGCGGGGCTTGCAGGAAAAGTATGAGCTGCACCACGGGGTGGAAATTACCGACCCGGCCATTGTGGCGGCGGCGGAACTTTCCAACCGCTATATCACCGACCGTTTTCTGCCGGACAAGGCCATTGATCTCATCGACGAGGCTGCCGCCCGCATTAAGATGGAAATCGACTCCAAGCCCGAATCCATGGATAAGCTGGATCGGCGCCTGATCCAGTTGAAGATCGAGCGGGAGGCCATGAAAAAGGAAACGGACGAGGCCTCCAAAAAGCGTCTGGCCCTGATTGAGGAAGAAATCGGCCAGTTGCAGAAGGAATACTCGGACCTGGAAGAAATCTGGAAGGCGGAAAAGGCCCAGGTGCAAGGCTCCGCCCACATCAAGGAAGAGATCGACAAGCTCCGGGCGGACATCGCCAAGCTGCAACGGGAAGGCAAGCTGGATAAGGTGGCCGAGCTCCAATACGGCAAGCTGCCCCAGCTGGAAGCCCAGTTGAAGGCGGCGGAAAAGGCCGGAGACGGCCAAGCCAAGCCCAACCGGCTGCTGCGCACCCAGGTGGGGGCGGAAGAAATCGCCGAGGTGGTGTCCCGGGCCACGGGCATTCCCGTGGCCAAGATGATGCAGGGCGAGCGGGACAAGCTCCTGAAAATGGAAGACCGGCTGCACCAGCGGGTAGTGGGCCAGGACGAGGCCGTGCGCCTGGTTTCCGACGCCATCCGTCGCTCCCGGGCCGGGCTTTCCGACCCCAACCGGCCCTACGGTTCCTTCCTCTTTCTGGGCCCCACCGGGGTGGGTAAGACCGAGCTGTGCAAGGCCCTGGCCGAGTTCATGTTCGACAGCGAGGAACACCTGATCCGCATCGACATGAGCGAGTTCATGGAAAAGCACTCCGTGGCCCGGCTCATCGGCGCGCCTCCGGGATACGTGGGCTACGAAGAAGGGGGCTACCTTACCGAGGCGGTGCGGCGCAAACCCTATAGCGTCATCCTGCTGGACGAGGTGGAAAAGGCCCATCCGGACGTGTTCAACGTGCTCCTCCAGGTGCTGGACGACGGTCGCATGACCGACGGCCAGGGCCGCACCGTGGATTTCAAGAACACGGTGATTGTCATGACCTCCAACCTGGGCAGCCAGATGATCCAGCAGATGTCCGGGGACGACTATGGCGCCGTCAAGGTGGCGGTCATGGCCGAGGTGAAAACCTACTTCCGCCCCGAGTTCATTAACCGGATCGACGAAGTGGTGGTCTTCCACGCCCTGGACGAAAAGAACATCGCCCGGATCGCCAAGATTCAGCTGGGCTACCTGGAAAAACGCCTGGCCCAGATGGAAATGGGCCTGAACGTCCAGGATTCCGCCCTGGCCGAACTGGCCAAAGCTGGTTTCGACCCGGTGTTCGGTGCCCGTCCTTTGAAACGGGCCATCCAGCAGTTCATCGAAAACCCCCTGGCCAAACAAATCCTGGAAGGCAAATTCGGCCCCAAGGACACCATCCAGGTGAGTTGCGAGAACGGGGTGATTGGCTTCGCCAAAAGCTAGGAGGCTTTGGAGGCCCTACCGGGAACGGTGGGGCGTTAAAAACGGCGGGTTCCGAGGTTTTGGGCCCGCCGTTTTTTTATCTATGCCGGCTCCCGGTGGCTTGTAAAACCGTATCCGGCCGGATACAGTTTCCCTATGTATTCGCTCCAGCAAACCCCGGTTTTCGCCAAATGGCTGAAAGCCCTCCGCGACCTCCGGGCCAAGGCCCGGATCATCGCGCGGCTGCGCCTGGCGGAAATGGGCCATCTGGGCGACACCAAGGCCGTGGGCGGCCAGGTGTCGGAAATGCGGATTGATGTGGGGGCTGGCTACCGGGTCTATTACACCCGGCGGGGCGAAACCCTGATTGTGCTGTTAGTGGGGGGCGACAAATCCACCCAGGAAAAAGACATCCGGCGAGCCCAGGCCCTGGTGAAGGAACTGCTATGAACGAAAAACTGATTCCCTTTGATGCTTCCGCCTATCTGGACAACGAAGCCCTGATTTCCGAATACCTGAGCGTTGCTCTGGAATCCGGGGACTCGGATTTACTCCTGGCCGCTTTGGGCGACATCGCCAAAGCCCGGGGAATGAGTCAAGTCGCCAAAGACGCCGGAGTGGGCCGGGAGAGCCTATATAAAGCCCTAGCCCCCGGCGCCAAGCCCCGATTTGATACGGTGCTGAAGGTGATGCACGCCCTGGGAGTTAAATTGAGAGCGGAGGCATAGAAATAGAGGAATGCTCTAAAGTGAAGACAACCTTTTGTTGAGTTCTTTTTGTGAGTTTGTGTTTTTAAAATACATGGCGGGAGTTGCCTGAATTTTTTCGCTTTGCTCTCTTAGTTCTATAATTAATTGTAATGCTATCTTGTAGTTATCCTTTAGGATATCTCCGGTTTCACATTCTTCTGATAGCTTTTTAATGTATTCTCTGTTCTTGTGCCCCCATTGATCGTTTACTAACGTTTTCCCTATTGCTCTAGCTATATGGAATAGTCCGTATACTCGACAATCTTTTTCGATTTGTGGCATGTCTTCTCGTTTGCTTGAGGCTCGAGCTTCACTGTGGCAGATTTGATATATCTTATAAGATAGTATGAGATCCGGAACCGAGGTGTTCTGGAATATTTCGCTGTAAAAATCTGACCAAATAGAACTTAAGTATCCTCTAGCATTTGCTGGCTTGGCTCTCACTATTGCTAAGTAACTTTGGGCAGCCTTGGGGCTTGGTATTATTTTCCTTCTGTCTGGACCTTTGATATTTTTAAACTGCTTGTTTTTTCTTTCGTAGAAATACCCGTATTGGTTGAGCATGATCTGTTCAATATCTCGCTGAACAGGGTCATTTGCTCGTAGGTCTCGGTCAGTAATTTTGTTTTGGTTGTTGGTTGATAAGGTGATTTTTTCAACTAAATTTGGGTTGTCTGTGGAATAAACTCTTAATAATACTTTTGTGTTTTTTGTGAGTTTATTTTGAGAATATGCTTCGCGTAATGTTACCGTGGTTTGACAGCCGTTTACGATTTGTGCGTTTTTTACTTCCAGTAATGGGTTGTCTGGGTCTCTGTTGAAATCATAAGAATCGCATATCATTGTTATGCCATTATTAAGAAACCAAAATCTTGAAGACTCTTCACTTGTTGCGGAATCCCATATGTCTTTATTTACCTGTCCGGCCTTCCCGTAATAAGGACGAACATTCATGTCGAATATGGAGTCTTTGGGTGTGGTTGATGCCGCTTTTGCTAGCTCTTCGCCTAGTATTGTGCACACAAAAGACTTTGTGTCTCCTTGTGAGAACTCCATTAATGAAGCCCGGTTAACGTCGTACTGAATCGGTATTTTTAAGTCGACTTTTCGCTTTTGTTTTTGTATTTCATTCAGGCAGTTAATTAGCTCGTGCGCACCTATTTGGTTGAAGGTAAAGGAATTAAAGCCAACGTTTTTGTATTTTTCTTCTAAAATTGTTTTCTCTTGTTGATATTCTTGAGATATTGCGGAAGAGTCTCCGTTTGTTATATGAAATACATGGACGTCGATATTGGCTGCTCCAAATTCCGTCCTTGTTTCGCGGATTTCTTCGATTTTTGATTTGAAGCGTGGGTTTTGAAGGTTTTGTAATTCAGATTTTGGTCTCTCAAAAATCCAATCTAGTCCGTTTCTTATCTGGATGGCAATATTCGAGCTGAAGCCGTCTGTATTTTTTGCTTGAATGATTGTTATGTCTGCTCTTGCTCTGGAGGGGTCTTCTTCAATATGTATTAGGTCAATTTGCTTGTCTTGGGCGCCATCTATAATATCTTCTTCCTCGATTTCTTCTGGTTGGCAGTCAAGTAAAAATGAGCTGGCGAGATATAAGAATGTCGTGTCTAAATCTTCGTCCAGTTCTTTTGAATATTTTTCTGTTTCTTCGTTTATCCATGTTTGGCGTATCTTTATATTGTCTGCGCTTGACATTGGTTGGCCTCCATGATTATTTGGGTTGGTTGCGTTTAAAATTGAAGTTGTTTTGCTTGAGGGGTTGGCAACTTGCCGGCCAGACAACTACCGAACCAATTCCTTAGAGTTTGGTAAATGCCCCCTAACCCCCTCCCGATCCTTCTCGTTCCGGTTCTGACTCATTTTCCATTTGCCCTGCAATTGGGTGATGGCCAATTCAATACCCACCACCGCTTTAATCTGGGCACTCAAATAGTCTTCCGGGGCGTCTTCCAGTTGCCAGGGGTGGGGCTGGGTGGCTTCCTGCTGGGTGGTGAGGGCGGAGAGCAGGTGGCGTAGGGCTTGGGGTTCGGTGATGAGGTGGAGGGGCCCCTGGGCTTCCACCACGGCGTAGTTCCAGGTGGGGACCACCTTGCCGTGTTCCTGCTTACTGGGATACCAGTTGGGGGTGATGTAGGCGTTGGGGCCGGTAAATACGGCCAGGGCCGGGATGTCCGGGTTGAAGCGCTGCCACTGGGGATTGGCCCGGGCCAGGTGGCCCCGCAGCACGCCCTGGGGTGCGCCTTCCCGGGGCGTGGGATCGTAGACCAGGGGCACGGGGCTGAAGTCCAGGCCGTCCGGCCCCAGGGTCACCAGACTGGCCAGGGGGTATTGGGCCATCAACGCCGCCAGGGTGGCTGGGTCGCTTTCACGAAAATGGCTGGGGTTGTACATGGAGGAGCCTCAAGGGGCGGCAGGGGTGAGAGGGGGAAAGCGCCGCTCCAGTGCTTGGCGGGCGGTGATGGCTGCCGCGCTCTGGCCCAGGGCCTGGAGCCAGGCGCTGAGCCGTTCTCCATCCTCCGGCGTCTGGTCATCCGCCGCCCTGGCCTGTTCCAGGTGGGTCAGGGCGGCCTCCTGTTGCCCCAATTGCCATTCGGCCTGGGCCAGGAGGGAGAGGGCGGGTTGGTGATAGGGGTGGAGGGCCAGGGCCTGGCGGGCGCTGGCGGCGGCTTCCGCCGGGGCGCCACCCTCGAGTTGGGCCTGGGCCTGGGCGGTGAGGGCCTGAATACGGGGCACCTGGTCCCGTTCCAAGTGCCAGCGGATGCCCCGCTGGGCGAATTCCCGGGCGTGGTGGGCGTGGGCCTGGTGGTCCGGGCGCAGCTCGTAAAAGCAGGTGTGGGTGTTGTTGCTGGCCCAGGTCATGTTTTTCAGCTCATTGAAGAGCAGCCGGTCTTCCCCCGTGCCGTCGTCAAAGGCGGCCAGGGACCAGAGGGGCAGGTAGAAGAGGGTGGCTTCCCGGTCCAGGAGCAGGTTGCTGGGACTGACAAAGCCCCCATAGCGTTCCGCGTTAATGCCCTTGCCCGGCCCCAGGGAATCCCATTCATCCGGGCAGAGGGGCCAGCCGGTGACCTGATCCACCATCCAGCGCAGGGAAAAGGCCCACTGTTTGCCCGCCACGGCGGCGAGCAGGCTGGATAGGTGGTGGCCGGCATACCAATCGTCGTCATCCAGATAGGCCAGATAACGGCTGTTGGCGGCAAAGGAAAGAATGGTGCGCAGGGCGCCGCTGTAGTGGTTACTGAACAGCCCCCCGTGGCGCCGGGAGGTGGAATAGCCTGGGTTGAAGAGAAACAGGCTGACCTTGGCCGGGCATTCCGCCACCAGGGTGGCCAGCAGGGCTTCCAGACCGGGCTCCGCCTTATCCACCCCGATGAGGAGCTGGATGCGGCCATCCAAATCCTGGTGAAAGACGGAACGGGCGGCCCGTAGCAGGCTGGGGCGGCCCGTGGTGGGCAGAATCACCGCCACGTCGAAGGGGCGCTGGGCGTCCTTCCTAGGGGTGAGGGGCTGGAGCAGGGAAGGGGGAAGGGGGGCGGCGGTGGGCATGGGGTGGCAAAAGAAAGCCCGGCGGGGCCGGGGCGACGGAGCCATTGTACGACGAAGGAATAGGCGGGCAAGGGACGGAGGTCTTTGCCGGGCGGCGTTTGCCTGGGGGCGGAGAAATATCCTTGGGGCCGGGGAAGGGTTTTACCGTTTTTCGTTGCGGCAAACGGTGCACAAAAAAAGCCGGAGTAAGGCTCCGGCTGGGGCGGGGGAGGCTGTTCCGGGCCCCAGTTTTCCGGGGGAGGGGCCGGGGCGGCTGACTTTTACCCTGAGCCTTAAGCCACCCGAAAGCCGGAAATGGCCTGATGCAGCCGTTCCGCCAGGGCGTGGAGCTGGTCGCTGGCCTGGCTCACGCTCTGGGTGGCGGCGTGGGATTCTTCCGCTGTGCCGGCGATCCGCTCCATGTTCTGGGCGATGTCCGTGGCCGCGTGCTGCTGTTCCGCCACGGAGGCGGAAATTTCATCCACCCCGTGGGCCGAGCCTTCCACCGCCTGGCGGGCGTGGGTGAGCTTGCTTTCCACCGCTTCCGCCAGTTCCCGGCTGGCGGCAATGGCCTTTTCCCCGGCGCTGATGGCCGTCTGGACGGCCTCGGATTGGGCGCTGATGGCGTGGGTGACCGCGTCGATTTCCCCGGCAGAATGGCCGGATTTTTCCGCCAATTTGCGCACTTCATCCGCCACCACGGCAAAGCCCCGCCCCTGTTCCCCAGCCCGGGCCGCTTCAATGGCCGCGTTCAGGGCCAACAGATTGGTCTGGTCGGCGATTTCCTTCACCTCCTGGGTGAGGCCGGAAATGGATTGGGTGGAGGCCACGAAGTCCCCCACCTTGTGGGCGATTTCTCCCATGATCCGGGCAATTTCCTGGATTTCGTCCGCCAGCCGGGTGACCGCCGCATTGCCTTCCTGGGACTTATCCACGCTTTCCCGGGCCTGGCGATGCACGTCCTGGGCCGTATCCGCCACGGTGGTAATGGCCACGGTGAGTTCTTCCACGGCGGCGGCGCTGCTGGCCACCGCGTTGTTCTGCTGTTCCGAAACAGTGGAGAGGGAGTCGGTGGATTGGGAAATTTCCCGGGCCGAGGCCGTGACCTGTTCGCTGGACTGGCGCACTTCCCCGATCAGGGTCTGGAGCTGGCCGATCATGGCGTTGAAGGCCTGGGCAATGTGGCCGATTTCGTCCTGACGCAACACGGGGGCCCGCTGGGTCAGGTCGCCGCTACTGGAAATGCGGTCCATGGTTTGCCCCAGGCCGGTGAGGGGCGCGGTAATGGAGCGGACGATGATCAGGGCGATCACCCCCAGCAACACCAGGGCCGCCAGGGTGGCGAGGAAGAGGCCCAGGCGCACCGTGCCGTAGAGGTCGGCGGCGTGGCTGTTTTCCTCCTGGTTAAGGCGCAGGGCTTCGTCCCCCAGGTCGGTCACCAGCTTATCCACCGCCTGGGTGGGGGCCCGGTCGATGCCCTTGACCAGCTTATCCACGGCGGCGGCTGGGTCGGCGCTGCCCCGGTCATAGTGGTTCAGGGCGCTGCGGTAGGCCGGGCCCAGCTTGGCGAAGGTCTCTTCCACCGGGGCAATCTGGATGCGGCTTTCCAGGTGCAGGGCGGCCACATTGGCTTGCAGCTTGTGCAGCCGGTCCGTGACCTGGGCTTCCTGTTCCCCGAAGCCCTTCAGGTATTTCTGGAAGGCTTCCGGGTCTTTGCCCCGGAGCAGGATGTTTTTCCACTCCTGGACCTGGATTTTGAAATGGACCTGGGCGGCCCGGGCGTTATCCACCGCCTCCAGTAACTGCTGACGCTGGCGGCTGCTTTGCTGGAAAAGGCTGTCCAGGGCGCTGATCTGCCAATAGGCGAACAGGCTCACGGTGGCGAGCAGAACAACGGCGATAAGGGTCAGACCGTAAAGACGGTGACGGATGTGGAGCTGCATGTTTTCCCCCGGGATCGAAAATGGAGCAAGCAATCTACGTCAGGTGCGACATTCCTGCGGTGCCCGGCACCAGGCCGGTTGATTTTGCTCTTCTTATGCCCTTGGGTTGGATCGGGTGGCGCCGACTGGCTCAAGGGGTGCTGTTTGACCCGATTATCCCGGAATTGGTTTAAGTCCGGGCCAGATTTTTCCCTTCCGGTAGGGGGGAGACCCAGCGATAGCAGCCTTTGCCCGCCCGTTTCGCCTGATACATGGCGTCATCCGCCCGTTGAATGCTGTGTTCCAGATCCGGGTCATCCTCCGGGTAGAGGGCCATGCCGATGCTGGCGCCGATGCAAACATTTTTCCCCGTCAGGGGAATGGGCTGGTGGATGCGCTCCATGAGGCGCTGGGCTTGTTGTTCCAGCCCTTCCCGGGTGGGGGCGCCCCCGGGGCTGAGCACCAGAAATTCGTCGCCCCCCAGGCGCACAATCAAATCATCGGCCCGCAGGCAGCTTTTCATGCGTTGGGCGGTTTCCTGCAAGACCCGGTCCCCGGCGTTGTGGCCCAGGGTGTCGTTGATGCCCTTAAAGCCGTCCAGATCCACATAAAGTAGGCCGGTGCGGGCCCGCTGCTGGGCCATGGCGGCGGCCAGGCGGGGAATGGCCTCGGCCAGGGAGGCTCGGTTGGGGAGACCGGTGAGGGTGTCGAACAGGGCCAGGTGGGTGATCCGTTCCTCCAGCTCCTTGCGTTCCGTAATGTCCCGGAACACATTCACCGCCCCCGTAATGCGCCCTTCCTGGCAAATGGCCGCCACGTTGTATTCCACGGGAAAAGCCCGGCCATCCTTGCGCCAATAGACATCGTCCTTGATCTGACGGCTGAGACCATCCGCCAGGGTCTGGTGAATAGGGCAGTCCTCCGGGGCATATGCCTGGCCGTCCGGATGGTGATGGTGGGTGGTGGGGTGGAGCTGCCAGCCCAGGCCTTCCTCCGCCTGCCAGCCAAACATGCGCCGGGCCGCCGGATTGACGAACATGACCCGGCCTTCCCGATCCACGCCGCAGATGCCTTCCCCCGCCGAGGTGAGAATGGATTCGCTCAATTGCTGGGCGTGACGGGCTTCGGCCACGGCTTGCTGCAATTTTGCCGAATAATCCCGCTCCTGGCGGTGCAGGGTTTCCTGATCCGCCTCCTGGCGCCGCCAGCTGCGGGAAATGAAGCCGGCCACGGCCCAGGAGGCCACCACGAAGAGCAGGGCGGTCAGTAAGGTGTCCCGGCTACTTTGCCGCCACTGGGCCAGATAATCGGATTCGGCCAGCCCCACCACGAAATAAAGGGGAAAGCCCCGGATGTGGCGAAAATGAAAGCTGCGGTCAATGCCATCCACCCCGGAGCGGGTGTGGTAATAGGCTTCCTCCTGGCCGGAATGGAGCAGGCGGTACAGTTCCGGGGAGGGGGTCGTGGACCCGGCGCTGGCGCCCCGGGCATCCGCCTTGGTGTAGCGGGCGATGAGGGCGTCCCGCTCCCACAGGCCGATATTGCCCTTTTGCCCCAGATCCACCTGGGAAAACATGGCGAGAAAATAGTCGATCCCCACCGCTACATGCACATCTCCGGCAAAGCGCCCCTGGGGATCGTTTAAGCGGCGGCTCAGGGTGATCATCCACTTTTGCGCCGCCCGGCCCATGACCGGCCGGGAAATCACCAGCCCTGCCCGGGGATCATTTTTCATGCGCAGGAATTGGGGCCGGTCCGCAATGCTGGCGTGGGCCACCCGAATATCCTTCACCCCGTAGCGGATAATGCCCTGGGCGTCCGTCACCCGCAGCCCCAGAGCCTCCGGCAGCCGGGCGTCCTGGCGGGCGAGAAAACGGTTCATCTCTTCTTCCTGAATGCCGCCCCGGGCGATTTCCCGCTCCGCCTCATCCTGCACCGTCTGCAATACCAGGTCGATTTTGCCGAACACCCCCCGCAGGCTTTCTTCCAGAATGCGGGAATAATTGGCCGTCAGCCCCCGAGCCTCCTGCTCCTCACTGGCCCGCCCCTGCATCACCAGCACCGTTGCCAGCGCCAGCACAAAAACATCCGCCAATGCCACCCCCAACCAAAGCAGGTGAATCACACGGCGACGTCGGGAAGAAGGAGCGGCGAGGGGCATGGGCGCAAAGGTAAGGAAAATCCTACCCCAAGGATAGCGCCCCTGGCTGGGGCTTCGCTGACCTTGGTCAAATGCTGGTGGGGAGGGAGGAAAAGCCCCGTCACTTTTTGGGACGGGCGGGTAGGTCGTGGAGGTTGCAAGCTCGGTCCTTGGTAATCCGATGGCTGAGGCGGCGTTGGCTAAAAGTTTCCATGGAGCCCCCCTTAAAGCTGCCCATAAAAAAGCCCCGGACCTGCCGGGGCTTGGTGTTTTTCCAGTTGGAGAAAATCAGCGGATTTCCAGCAGGCTTTCGTCCCAGCTGGGGTGCTTTTCCAGGCCGATGAGGTTGGCGACTGTGGCGGCGATGTTGGAGAGGCCTGCCTGGTCGGTTTGTTTCAGGGACAGTTTGCCGCCGCTCACGTTGTCGTAGAGGATCAGGGGCACCGGGTTCAGGGTGTGGGCGGTCTTGGCTTTGAAGGAGCCGTCCTTATTCTTGGCCGGTTGCTTGGTCTTTTTGTCCAGCTCGTACATTTCGTCCGCATTGCCGTGGTCGGCGGTGATCAGGGCAATGCCACCGGCGGCGTCGATGACCGGCAGCAGACGTTCCAGGGCCAGATCCACGGCTTCCACGGCCAGGGTGGCGGCGCGGAAGTTGCCAGTGTGGCCCACCATGTCCCCGTTGGCAAAATTGCAGCGCAGCACCTTGTGCTGTCCGCTTTTCACTGCGGCGATCATGGCGTCGGCAATTTCGGCGGATTTCATCCAGGGGCGCTGCTCAAAGGGCACCACGTCGCTGGGTACTTCCTGGGTGGTTTCCCCGTCGAATTTGCCCGACCGGTTGCCGTTCCAGAAATAGGTGACGTGGCCGTATTTCTGGGTTTCGGAGCAGGCAAACTGGGTGATGCCGGCCTTGGCGAACCATTCCCCCATGGTGTTCTGAATGGCGGGGGGGGCGACCAGGAAGCGCCGGGGCAGTTGCAAATCCCCATCGTATTGCAACATGCCCGCGTAGGTGACCCGGGGATGGCGCACCCGGTCGAACATGTGGAAGTCTTCCTCTTCAAAGGCCCGGCTGATTTCAATGGCCCGGTCTCCCCGGAAATTGAAGAAAATCACCCCGTCCCCGTCCTGGATGGGGCCCAGGGGCTGGCCATCCTGGGCGATGACGAAAGGGGGCAAATCCTGGTCGATGGTGCCCGGGTGGCGCTGGCGCAGGGCCTGGACCGCCGCCGTGGTATTGGGGAACTGTTCCCCTTCGCCCAGTACATGGGTTTTCCAGCCCGCCGCCACCATGGGCCAGTTGGCTTCGTAGCGGTCCATGGTAATGACCTGGCGGCCGCCACCGGAGGCGATACGGGCATCGAAGCTGGCATCGGAAATATCCGCCAGAAAGGCTTCAAAGGGGGTGACGTAGTCCAGGGCGCTGGTTTCTGGCACGTCCCGACCGTCCAGCAGCACGTGGATGCGCACCGTGGCAATGCCTTCCGCCTTGGCCTGGGTAACCATGGCCTTCAGGTGGTCGATGTGGCTATGCACATTGCCGTCGGAGAAGAGCCCCAGGAAGTGGAGCACCCCGGGCCGCCCGTCGGCTCCCTGCTTGACCCCGGCCACCACCTGGCGCCAGCCGTCCCCCTGCCAGAGGCTGCCGGAGGCAATGGCCTGGGCCACCAGGGCCGCCCCCTGGGCGTAGACCTGGCCGGCGCCGATGGCGTTGTGGCCCACTTCCGAATTGCCCATGTCGTCGTCGGAAGGCATGCCCACCGCCTTGCCGTGGGCCTTCAGGCGCACATTGGGGTAATGGGCGAAAAGGCCGTCCAGGATGGGTTTGCGGGCGGCGGCAATGGCGCTACCCAGATCGGATTTGGGCAGGCCGTAGCCGTCCATGACAATAATCACCACGGGGCCGGGCACGCCGGGGAAAGAGGAGAACTTTTGCAGCATGGGAGAATCCTGTGAGGGACGGAAAGGAAATGCCGTTCCGTTTCGGCGGACCAGGGGGCCGGGGCAAACCCGGCGCCGGGCCGAAATGCACGGATTTGGCGCCGGGCGAAGTATCCTAGTGCACCGGAGCAACGTCAATCCGGAAATACCCGAAATTCCATGGAGGAGACGGCATGGTGGCAACGGTAGCAAACAGCGAGGCGGCCCCCCGGGCCCTTAACCTGGCTTTGCAGGGCGGGGGCGCCCATGGCGCCTACAGCTGGGGGGTGCTGGACGCCCTTCTGGAAGACGGGCGTTTCGAGTTTGAAGGGGTGAGCGGCACCAGCGCCGGGGCGGTAAACGGGGTGGTGCTGGCTAACGGCCTGATGCAGGGCGGCCGGGACGGGGCCCGGGAGGCCCTGGCGGATTTCTGGCAGTCCATTTCCGTGGATATGCCCATGGAGCTGCCCCTGGAAATGCCTTTTTCCTTCCTGGGCAACGACAATTCCCCCATCCTGCCCGCCACCCGGATGATGCTCAACTGGACCCAGTACCTGTCCCCCTACCAGCTCAATCCCTTTAATTTCAATCCCCTGCGGGATCGGCTGGTGGAACGCATCGACTTTGCCGGGCTCCAGGCTCATAGCCCGGTGCGCCTTTTCCTGGCGGCCACCAACGCCAATACGGGCAAGCTGCGCCTTTTCCGGAACGGGGAGTTGAGCGTGGAGACCGTGTTGGCCTCCGCCTGCCTGCCCATGCTCCACCACGCCGTGGAAATTGACGGAGAACCCTACTGGGACGGAGGCTATTCGGCCAATCCGGCAGTTTTTCCCCTGTTCTACGAATGCCAGAGCAAAGACAATCTGCTAGTGCTCCTGGCCCCCCGGAAATTCGGGGAATTGCCCACGGGGGCCGACGACATCCGGGCCCGGGCCCTGGAGCTGGCCTTCAACACCAGCGTGCTCCGGGAAATGCTCATGTTCGCCAACGTCACCGCCTTTTCCCAGGCCCACCCGGGCGCCCCCGGGGGCCTGGAACAACGCCTGATCTCCACCCGCTTTCACCTCATCGAGGCGGACAGTCTCCAGGCCCAGTACGGCAGCGCCACCAAAATCACCGTGGATTGGCCCTTCCTGCGCACCCTCCACGACCAGGGCTACGCAGAAGGGCGGCGCTGGCTGGCCGACCATGGGGACGACGTGGGCCACCGCAGCACCATAGACCTGAAGGCCCGCTTCGGCGCTTGATCTAGCCCCGGGCCGTGAGGCCGGGCGTCCTCGGGGAACCAAATCCGGGGGGCGCCTCTCCCAAGGACAAGCCCTTTCTTTTTCCCCTCCCCATGCGCTCCTCCCTTTCCCCCCCGTCCCCCGAGCTATCCCTCGCCCAGTTACAAGCCCGTCACGAAGCCTGGCGCCAAGCCCGGCAGGCCGAACTGGCCGGGCCGGAAAGCTGGCTGGGGTTGGTGGGCCTGTCTTGGCTGGCGCCCGGGACCAACCGGGTGGGGAGCGCTCCGGATAACGAAGTGATCCTCCCCCGGGGCCCGGCCCGGCTTGGCACTTTGGTGTGGGAGGGGGAGGCGGTGCATTGGCACCCTGCCGCCTCCGGGGAAACCCAGCGGACGTGGGGCGGGGCGGGAGATGCTCTGCCGGTGCCCGGGAAAACCGCCGCTCCCCGGTCCGAGGATGCCTGGGAGCAGCCTCTGGCGGATGACCGGGAGGGGGGCGCCCGACCGGGTGTGTCTGGGGGAGTTGGCCTTTTTCCTCATCCGCCGGGGAGAGCGTCTGGGCGTCCGGGTGCGGGACCGGGCCTGGGCTGCCAGTCGGCCCTTCACCGGGGTACCCGCCTATCCCTTTGATCCGGCCTGGCATCTGCTGGGGCGCTGGGTGCCTTTGGCGTTACCCCGAACCCTGCTGGTGCCCGACGTGACCGGGGAGGAGCGGGGAGTAACGGTGGATCATAGCGCTCGCTTTACCGTGGCCGGGCAGGACTACGAACTGCTACCCCACCGTACTGGGGCGGACGGGGTGCTGCTGGTCTTCCGGGACCAGGGCAGTGGCCGGGAAACCTACGGGGGCGGTCGCTTTCTCCCTTGTTCGCCCCCAGAAAATGGCGCCATTCTCCTGGACTTTAACCGGGCCTATAACCCGCCCTGCGCCTTTACCCCCTTTGCCACCTGTCCCCTGCCGCCTCCGGAAAACTGGCTGCCCCTGGCCATTGCCGCCGGGGAGCGGAAGTGGGACGGCCATGGTTAAGGGCCCGTTTCCCCCAGGCCTTTCCCCATAGGCTTCTCCCCGGGGAGGATGGCGGCGCGGGGCTAGGGGCGGACTGGACAGACCCGGTGGCCCCTAGCCTACAATAGGCGCCTAGTGAAATGTCATGCCTGCGCCCCGGAAGCCGAAGGGGGGCGCCCCAAAGGAGCCGGCGGTGGACGACCATCAACGACTGAAAACCCTGTTGGAAGCCTTGCCCGATCCGGTCTTTTTTAAGGATGGGGAAGGGCGTTTGCGCCTGGCCAATGGGGTGGCCCTGGAGGTCTTTGGTCTGGGCCGGGTTGCCTGGCAGGGCAAGACAGATCTGGAATTGGCCGCCCTCCTGCCCGATCGGGCCCAGGCCCTGGCGGTCTGCCACAGCCAGGATCAATTGGCCTGGGAAAAGGGGGATCGCCACGATTCCCTGGAGCGGGTGCCCACGGCGGATGGGCTAAACCTGCTCAGTTACGACGTGACCCGGGTGCCCCTCTTCAACCCGGACGGCAGCCGCCAGGCCATGGTGGTGGTGGGCCGGGACTGCACGGCCCGCCGGGCCCTGGAAGAGGTGGAACTGCGCCAGCGCAACAGTCTGCGTCACCTAAACGAAATCGCCGCCTTTGCCCAGCTATCCCTGGCGGAACAGTTCCGCCGCGCCCTGACCATCGGGGCCGCCCACCTGGGCCTGGAATTTGGCCTGATTGTGGCGGTGGAAGGGACAGAGGGGCGGTTGGCCTCCCACGTTTCCCCCCCCGGGGTGCTGGCGGAGGATTTGCGCCTGCCCCTGGCCCACACCTATTGCAGCATTACCCTGGCCCAGGGGGACGTGCTGGCCCTGCGCCAGACCGGGCTCACGGTCTATCGGGACCATCCGGCCTACGCCCACCTGGGGTTTGAGGCCTATATCGGCGTGCCGGTCCTGGTGCAGGGACGGATTTACGGGGTGGTGAGCTTCGCTTCCGTCTATCCCTACAAGCGGGACTTTGACGAGGGGGACCGGGAATTTCTCAATCTCCTGGGACGCTGGGTGGGCACCGCCATCGAGCGCCAGCAATGGGAGGAGGAGGTGCGCCAGCTGGCCTACTACGACTCCCTCACCGGCCTGCCCAACCGGCGCCTCCTGCTGGATCGGCTGGAACTGGCGCTGGCCCAGGCCCGGCGCCAGAAGCGGGCCCTGGCGGTGATGTTCCTGGACCTGGACAATTTCAAGCAGGTCAATGACGCCCTGGGCCACGATGCCGGGGACCAGCTGCTCCGGGAGGTGGCCCGGCGCCTCAAGGCCTGTGTGCGGGAAGGGGATACGGTGGCCCGCCAGGGGGGAGACGAATTCATCATTGTGCTGTCCGAAATCGGCGCCCCGGAAGACGCGGTCCGGGTGGCGGAAAAAATCCGGGACGCCCTGGTGCGGCCTATTGCCGCCGGGGGGGATTACCGGGTGACCACGGTGAGCATCGGCATCGCCATTCGCCCCCGCCATGGCCGGGACGGGGTGCCGGAGTTGATGAAAAAGGCCGATGAAGCCATGTACGCCGCCAAACAGGGCGGCCGGGACGCCTATCGCTTCCATCCTTAAGGGGCAAGGGCGGAGCCTCTGCGGGGCCGAGGGCGTCGGGGGGCTAAAAAGGGCAGCAGGGTAGGGCAGCACTAGGGAGTGCCCGGAACATCAATAGGGGCGCCATTTTCCCCCTATTGGGCGTGGGGTTACTGCAGGAATAAGGATAAATCTCTTTGATATATAAGAGAATTCTTACGTTATTGGATTTGCGTCACGCCCCCGCCTGACGGTAGACTGGCCCGGTCCCCCAACGCAGGGGCGCCGGTTTTCCTGGAAAACCGCCTTTAACGATACAAACCGCCACGGTTTTTACCCCAATGCCTTCCCTGGATGCTCTGGATATCCTAAAAACCCCAGTTTGGCTGGTCGCCCCCCAGCCGGAAGAACTGGTCTTTACCAACCGCGCCGCTCGCCAACTCACCGGGGAAGCCACCCTGGAGCGCCTGCGCCACGGCGCCTATTCCGCCCACGCCCAGCGGATTTTGACCGCCTACCTGCCAGCCCTGGCGGGGGATGAGCAGATTGTGGAAATTCTCACGGTGGCTCGCCACGGGCGCCCGGGGCCGATCAGCTGTCGTCTGTCCCTGACCCGCTGCGAGGGCCGGGAGCTGATTGTGTTTGAAGGCCTCCAGACGGAGGCCCCCGGCTTCCCCGGGGGCATGCCCCTCCTGGGGCGGCTGTGCACCCGGGAATATTGTCGGGACGAGCGGGGTTTTTATGAACGCCTGTTCCGCACCAATACGGCCCCCATGCTCCTCATCGATCCCCAGGAAGATGGCCGCATCGTGGACGCCAATCAGGCGGCCATGGGCTTCTACGGCTACGACCACGATCGCCTATGCGCCCTGCACACCTGGGAAATCAATGTGCTGGGCCGGGAGGTGCTGCCCGTGATGCACGAGGTGGCCAAGCTTCCCGGGGGCCATAAGCCCCTCAATTTTGAACATCGCCTGGCGGACGGCAGCACCCGCCACGTTCAGACCTACGCCGGTCCCTTGGAGTTAGACGGACGCCGGCTGATGCTCTGCATTGTCCATGACATTACGGAACAAAAGCGCCTGGAACAGGAGCTGGAGCGGGCGGCCCTGCGGGACGCCCTGACGGGCCTGGGCAATCGGCGCCAATTTCTCCAGTTGGTGGATCAGGCCCTGGCCCACAGCCGCCGCTACCAGGAGGCTTTCAGCCTGCTCCTGGTAGATGCGGACAATTTCAAGGGCATTAACGACGGCCACGGCCACGACATTGGGGACGAGGTGCTGAAACTCCTGGCCCACACCCTGGAAGCCCGGGCCCGGGAAAGCGATGCGGTGTGCCGCTGGGGCGGGGAGGAATTCGTGGTCTTTCTCCCCCATACGGATCTGGCGGGGGCCCAGGAATTGGCCGAGGGCATCCGGGCCGCCGTGGAACGCCTGGTCCGACCCAAGCTACCGCCCCTCACCGTGAGCATCGGCGTGGCCCAGTACCGGGACGATGAGGACGCCACCAACCTGTTTAAGCGCATGGACGAGGCCCTTTACCGGGCCAAGGCGGAGGGGCGCAACCGGATTCGGGCGTCCTGAGGGGCTGAAACCGCCCAGGCCCTGCGCCTTGGCTTATTGGCTGGCCGTTGAGCTTCCCCGGGAAGGCAAGCCCCCGGGGAGCGCCTAGCGCATGGCAAACAATTCCTGGTGAAACCGATCCGGGTTAAAGCCCCGGGCTGCCAAGCCCGTTGCCAGGGCTTTGCCAAACCCCTGGGGACCGCAGAACCACAGCTCCGCCTGTTGCCAATCCGGCACCACCTGACAGAGCCGCTCCACGTCCAGGCGCCCATCCCGTTGTTCCCAAAGCAGGTGGAGTTTGACCCCGGCCTTGGCCGCCGCCTGGGTCAGCCGGGCCACGGTATTCGGGTCGTAGGTGGCGGTGGGGTGGAAGAGGTCAATTTCCGGGACATTGGGAGCGGGGGAGGTGCTTAAGGCGTCCAGCCGGGCCAGGAAGGGGGTAATGCCGATACCGGCGCCCACCCATATCTGGCGCGGTTTGCCGTCGAAGGTGAAGTGGCCGTAGGGGCCTTCCACCCGCACCGGGTCCCCCACCGCCAGTGCCTGGGGCAGACGCCGGGTGTAGTCCCCCAGGGCCTTGATCATGAAGCTCAAGCGTCCATCCCCGTGCCAGGCGGAACTGATGGTAAAGGGATGGGCGCCCTCCCCATGGTGAAAGGTCAGGTAGGCGAACTGGCCCGCCTGATGGCCCCGCCAGCCCTGGGGCACCTGGATGTCCAGATTCAGGACGCCGCTTTCCGGATGGGCTTCCAGCGCCAGAATTTTGCCCGTTACGGGCCGTTGTCCCACCCGGTGACCGAACAGGGTAAGGAGGGCAGCCCCGGTGCCCAGGAGCATGAGCAGGGCCATGACCAGGCCCGCCGGGCCGCTCCAGTAGTCAGCCTTGAGCAGCACCACGCTGTGGAAGACCAGGGCCAGATAAACCAGGGGAAAGAGCCGGTGGGTTTGGAAAAAGCGCCGGTAGGGGAAATATTTCACCAGGGCCAGGATCATGAGCAGGGCCGCGGCGTAAAACGCCCATTCCCCCACCTGTTCCGCCGGGCCGTGGAGATGTTGCAGCATCTGCTGCCAGGAACCGTCGGGCAAAGGGGGACGGCTATGGCGGGCGGGCCGGGTAAGCCAGCCCAGGCCCACCAGCCATTTGGGGCCCTGGGCCAGGAGCCAGTGGCCCAGGGACAGTATCAGGGCGCTAATGCCCAGCCATTTGTGCAGGCGGTAGAGCTTATCCAGGCCCCCCAGGCGCCGTTCCAGGAAGAGGGGGCGGACGGCCAGGATCATGGCCAGGCTCATCACCCCCATGAGTACCACGCCGCTGGCCTGCATCAAGGGTTTGCGCCAGGCGAAAAAGTCCGTCAGTTGGGAAAAATCGGTCTGGTCGGTGATCCACCAGGCCAGGAAGAGCAACACCAGGGCAGCCCAAAAGCTGCGGGTCAGGGTTTTCATGGCAAAGCCTCTTGCGTTAAGTCTGAGCTCAGCCTAGTGTCCGACTATCTTTCTCGCAAGATAATTTGCAGAACCTTACACCCCCCTACATTTCTTTGTAATCGGTGACAAAACCGGGGAAAGAAGGGGCTGGAGCGGCCATGGAAAATCCCCAAAGTCTGGACCACCACCCCTGGGACTGCGCCCTGGACCCGGTGGCGGTGCCCCTGTTCCTCGCCCTGCAATGGGCCCAGGGCCAATCCCTGGCCCGGATGGCGCCCCTGCTGGCGCAACACGGTCTGAGTCAAGCGGAACTGGATGTGCTGGCTACCCTGCGCAATGCCGTTCCTGAGGGTGGGGCGGGCACGGCGGCGGCGCGCTTTGAACTGACCCCTTCTCGCATCCAGTCCCGGATGCTCATTACCTCCGGTGGCTTGACCAAGGTACTGGCCCAACTGGAGCAGCGGGTGCGGCGGTCACGCTTTTTCGGACAGTTGGCTAAGCTAATGCTGACCGGTTGAAAGGGAAGTGAAAGATGGGAACGAAACGCAAGCAACACAGTGCGGAATTCAAGGCACAAGTGGCGATGGCGGCC
>JAYRGQ010000018.1:0-70759 GCA_041907765.1 Rhodocyclaceae bacterium
GGCCGCCATCGCCACTTGTGCCTTGAATTCCGCACTGTGTTGCTTGCGTTTCGTTCCCATCTTTCACTTCCCTTTCAACCGGTCAGCATTAGCTTAGCCAACTGTCCGAAAAAGCGTGACCGCCGCAGGCCGCTCTGCTGGCGGTGCTGGGGGAAACCCGGCGCCGCCAGTGGCGTCTCGCCCTGGTGTTGCTGGCCCTGGGGGCCGGTACGGTGGCGGCCTTTGCCTACACCGGCATGTTCGATCCGGAACGCTACCGGGACGCCCTGGGCACCCTGCTGGCCCTGGCCCGGGATGCCTGGCCCCCGGATTTTCGCCGCTGGCCCGAGTGGGGCCGCC
Source organism: Rhodocyclaceae bacterium (assembly GCA_041907765.1). Classification (GTDB taxonomy): domain Bacteria; phylum Pseudomonadota; class Gammaproteobacteria; order Burkholderiales; family Rhodocyclaceae; genus Azospira. Next base: position 340 of record JAYRGQ010000018.1, read on the forward strand.
CCCTGCTGGAAACCCTGGCCATGAGCGTGGCGGGCACGGTGCTGGGGGCCCTGCTGGCCTTGCCCCTTTCCCTGGTGGGCGCCGGTCAGTGGCTGCCGTCCCCCCTGGGAGCGGGGGTACGTTTATTGCTCAGTACCCTCCGTTCCATCCCCGGGGTGGTGTGGGGCGTGCTCTTTGTGGCCGCCGTGGGCTTCGGCCCCCTGCCCGGAGCCTTCGCCCTGACCTGCCACTCCACCGGCATGCTGGGCAAGTTTTATGGGGAAATTTTGGCCCACGTGGACCCGGGGCCGGGCAACGCCCTCCGCAGTCAGGGCGTTTCCCGCCTGGGCGTCTGGCGTTTCAGCCTGCTGCCCCAGATTTTGCCCCGGCTGGCGGATGTGACCCTCTACCGCTGGGAATACAACCTGCGGGCCGCCACGGTGCTGGGTATTGTGGGCGCGGGGGGCCTGGGGTTGGAAATCGTCACCGCCTTCCATCTTTTTGAATACCGGGAGGCCATGGCCCTGATTTTGGTATTGCTGGGCCTAGTGACTGTCATCAATCTGGCGGGAGACCGGCTCAGGGCCTGGTTTGTCTCCCATGAACAATGAGGTTTGCCCGGATGCCCCCGTCTGAATCCTCCGCCCTCGGCCCCACGGCCAGCCTGGAACGCTACCACTTCGCCTACAACCTGCCCCCGGAGACCCGGGACAAGCTCAAGGAAATTTTCGCCCACTGGGAAGAATCAGAAACGGCGGAAGCCCTGGTGCGGGAGATCATCGACCAAACCCCGGATTCCCTGGGGGTGCGCATCGTGGCCTACCGCTTCTATTTTTACCGGCGCCGCTGCCGGGAAGCCGCCCACTGGGCCCTGGCCTGCCTGGAATGGCTTTCCGACCAACTCCACCTTCCCCGGGACTGGCGCCAAGTCACCCCGGACATGGCCGACTTTCGCCACTGGCACGCCTACACCCGCCTCTGGCTCCAATCCCTCACCGCCTACAGCTACAACCTGGCCCGCCTGGGAGAAGACCAGGAATCCCTGGCTGCCCTGGACAAAGTGGCCGAACTGGACCCGGACGAAAAACTAGGCGCCCCCGGCTTAAGACAGGTCTTCACCGGGGAGCGGGGGGATGCGGGGATGATATTTCCGAAGGCTGGGTAGGGGGAGAAGCGGCAATTGCCGGGTTAGAGACGCGGATGCTCAGGAACGTGAAAGGTTAAAAGCACACCGTAGCATTTTTAATGCCTCCTGCGAACGAAGGGGGCAAGGCTGCGTGCCTTGTTAGTTTCCCGCCGTTGATGCCGGAATTTCTGGTTTCCGAATAGCGCGCAGCCTCATCATAACGTTATCCCCGTATGGAGTAAGCGTCCAGTAGGTCGCGGTGTCCTTAACGCTGCGGCTCTTGGTGCTTTTTGTAATAAGTCCTAATGCGCGTAGCTGAATCTTTATTGTCTGAAAGCAATCTGAATCAGCCTTGAAATTCATCAGGTTTAAGCCCTTAAAGCGGGTGGATTCACTGAGATCATAGCAAGCGAAGTCTCGAACAAGATTGTTGAGCGCCTTTGAAAGATTACCTTCTGATGTCTCATGAATCATTAGTGGCGACAAAGTGGAAAAAATATCATCCCAATTAACGACGATCGATGAATGGAAAGTTTTATCGTCTAGCGACCACTGATCGCGTGAAGCGATAAAAGAAAATTGTATCTCGAAGCCATCTTCACCTTGCGCTAAATCGGATGTTCCTGCTGGGCCGTTCGTGCGGGTAGTTTGAAGCTCAACTTGGAGTTGTTCCACTCGCCGACGTAAGCTTAAGATTTCTTCGGTTGCACTTTGATCAGGAAGAAGGTCTCCACGAACCCAGCCGATCCCAGGGCTAGTCTTGATTAACTTGATTAGGCTTCGGCTTACTTGGCTACCCAAGTCTGATGGACTTTCCCAAAAGCGGCACGTCTTTTTTTGAGCAAGCTCGCGGAATACCGCCAGCTTACCTTTGCCCTCGTCGCTATTTTCACATCTGTTTGCGGCAAGCGTACCAGGATCACGATGAACAAAACCGAGTACAGGCTTCCCGGTTTCTAAAGCGTAGCGGTATTCCATTTCCGTGTAACTTAGGCCTTCAGGTCCAATTGATCCGTAACGACCTGCAATGATGACCATGTAGTAATCACAATCATCGATTACCTTTTTTATGAGTGTCCATTGGTCTTCATTGGCAGCAGGAAATAACTCCATGCCCGCTGGGATGCAATCGAGTTCAAGAAGTGCTTGCATTACCTCTTGGCGTTCATCTTGCAAGTCTGCATAAGTCGAACTGACAAATACTTGGTAACGTTTATCCATGATGAATATCAAGCCTAACGAGGAAGTTCATCTGACGGAAAAATAATGGTTTTTTTGAAGGTTGGTTGGTACTGAATGTTAGACCTCGTGGTCAGTGGGTGCGAAAAGTGTTCCATTTGTCTGTGTTCAGCTGCATGGAAGCGAAAACCTCAAAGAGATAAAGTTCAAGGTCGTTATCAATTTCAACAAAGGCAACTTTCATTTGGCGTAAAAACTCCTGCTTCATTAGGAATATCCTTTTGAACTGCTCATCTTTCATCGCTTGATCGCGCTTCATCTGGTGTGGGAAGCTTTCAGCTGTCATGCGATATGCCAAGTTGGCAGAATAGTGAGAATCGAAATTCAGATGTTGAATAAGGCGCTTCATTACTCCACGAGAGATGCCGACGTACACTGGCACCTTGTTGTCGATAAATACGTAACAGCCGGGGAAATCTGTTGTTCGCTTCATCTGTGCGAGCACTTTTTTCGTTACGCTCTTAAACCCAACAAAATGTTCTGCCGGAATGGGAGATTCCATTGCTTTCTGAAGTTGCTCGTAGCGGCGGGGTAATATCGATTCGGATAACTCCGCGAAGGTGTAAGTACAGTTGTCGATTGGCATGTATAGAGATGTCTAACATAAAATGGAAGTCAATTTTGCTACGTTCCCCGATTTGTGACAGATATGGCACACGGCAAGTACTAAATATTCCGTCAAGCCCTCCAAGCGCACAAAAAGTGCCAATAGCATTATACGGGTGATTTTAGACAAAGCGATCACTGGCCGCTTCTTGCCAGTTGTCACCCCTTATTTTCTGTTTTGCATACTTAGTAAGCGCTTCGTCATATCCCTAATGCACCAAGGAAATCCCGACTTATCCCCTGCTTTCCCCCCAGCTTCTGGGGAAAGAATCAGAGCTTTTTGAGCTGGATGCCGTATTTGTGTACGGCGTACCACATTTGGCGGTCGATGATGTCGCCGTTTTTGGGGGCGGGGGCTTCCGTTGGGGCCGGTGTGCCGGAGGCGTCCGGGCTGGCTTCGGGGGCGGGGGGGGCGGCGTCGGGATGATTTTCCAGCGCTGGCGTAGCCAGGGCTTCCTGGCGGTAGTTGGGGGGGCGACGGGTGGCGGCTTGGCAGTGGCGGGTGCCGCAGGGCAGGGCCCGGATGGTGTCTCCCTGGGCCTGGGCGGCGGCCTGTTCCAGACAGCTCTCCAGGCCGGCCACATTGCCTGGCCACTGGCAGCGGTAGAGTGCTCCCAGGGCCTGGCCTTCCAGGCGCAGGGCGCGCCGGTGGGTCTGGCCGTAGCGGTGGAGGAATTGTTCCACCAGGGCCGGGATGTCTTCCCGGCGTTCCCGCAGGGCGGGGAGCTGGATGGCTTCCCCGTGGATGCGGTAGTACAGGTCGGCCCGGAAGCGGCCGCTCACCACCAGGCCTTCCAGATTGCGGTGGGTGGCGACGATCAGGCGCAGATCGTCCCGGGGCGCCGGGTTGGGGCTTTCCTGGGCCTGGAGCAGGGCCAGGATGCGGGTTTGCACGGTAAGGCCCATTTCCCCAATGCCGTCCAGAAAGAGGCTGCCCCCCAGGGCCTGTTGCCAAGCCCCGTCCCCCGCCCCGTCCCGGGGGCCGAAGAGGCGCCGTTCCAGCACTTCCTCCGGCATGTCTTGGCAATCCACCACAATGAAAGGCCCGTTCTGGCGGGGGGAGAGGCCGTGGATGGCCCGGGCCACCGCCGCCTTGCCTGTGCCCGGTTCGCCTTCCAGGAGCACCGGTTCGGTCTTGGGGGCGATGCGCAGAATGTCGGAAAACACCTCCTGCATGGCCCGGGAGGTGCCCACCAGCCCTTCCAACTGGCCCCAGGAGGCGATCTGGCGGCTGACCCGGCGGCTCCGTTCCTGCAAATTGCGGCAACCGTGGGCGGCCTGCCGGGCGTAGGAAAGCTGTTGGCCGATGAGGGTGGCGCTGAGGTTGAGCAGGGTGGGCTCCTGGTCCGGGGCCGTGGCAAAGCGGCACACCAGCCAGCCCACCGGGTTGTGATTCACCGCAATGGTGGCCAGGAGCTGGTGGGGCTGTTCCAGGCCGGGCAGGGCCCGGGCCCAGGTTTCCCCCGGGGGCAATTCCCCCAGCAGGGCCAGATCGGGGGCGCCGCTCACCTGGCATTGGAGTTCCCCCGGGGCGGGCTGGAGAATCAGGGCTGCGCTCAAGGCCCCCGTGCTTTCCCGCAGCAGCCCCAGGGCCTGGCCCAGGCTGGCGGAAAGATCCGGCGTGGTACTGAGGACCTTGCCAATTTCGTAAAGGGCCGCCAGCTCCGGCGTCTGGGAAAAGGGCTCCCCCTCGGAGGAGGGGACCGGTGCGGAAGACGGTGACATGGAAACACTCCTGTACGTGGGCCGGGCACCAGGCAACAGGCTATTCCGGCGGGATGGTTCGGTTTTAGCAATAACCGTGCGCAGGGGCCGGGGGCGGTTGGGGCGGCGCCTTTCTTGGGAACAGAATCCCGACTGTCATGACTGTGCCGATCCGTACCCGGGGCCGGGAACTTGCACCGAATGGTGCTGCATGGGCCCTTGGGCCAGCCCTGGGTCCTGGGCGGGGGAACGGGGAAAGGGTAAGGTGGCCGGTAAGGGAATCCCGGGACCAATCCGGCCCGGTAGTCTTCTTTTAGCGACTTGAAACCTGGCTTTCCCGTACGCAAATGCACGAAGCCTAAGGATTTGTTCCCCGGTGAACGGATCGGGGGCCGGTGGGGCTTTCGGGCTGGGGAGGGAAAGGGGGGAAAGGGCGGCTAGGCGCTGCCGGTTCCCTTTGTAAATGCCGCTATTTCAATGGCTTGGGCGGGCTAAAAGGGAAAATCCTTACCCTGGATAGGGGCTTTGGCATGGGGCTTGCCTATAGGGGGACCAAGGAGAGTGGCTTCGTCCGGTGGGAGAACCCCCCGCCGCCCGGCCCACACCCTTCGCAAAGCGGCGCTTTTCCTTCGGCGGGCAGCGGGGCCGGCGGGAACGTCATCCGACCATTGGAACCAAGGAGTGAGCAACATCATGTCATCTTTACGGCAAATCGCGTTTTACGGCAAAGGCGGTATCGGTAAATCCACCACCTCCCAAAACACCCTGGCGGCCCTCTCCGAAATGGGTCAAAAGATCCTCATCGTCGGCTGCGACCCCAAGGCCGACTCCACCCGTCTGATCCTTCACGCCAAGGCCCAGGATACGGTGCTGTCCCTGGCCGCTGACGCGGGAGCGGTGGAAGACCTGGAGCTGGAAGACGTGCTCAAGGTGGGCTTCGGCAACATCAAGTGCGTGGAATCCGGCGGTCCGGAACCCGGCGTGGGCTGCGCCGGTCGGGGCGTAATCACGGCCATTAACTTCCTTGAAGAAAATGGCGCCTATGAAGATGTGGATTACGTTTCCTACGACGTGCTGGGGGACGTGGTGTGCGGCGGTTTTGCCATGCCCATTCGGGAAAACAAGGCCCAGGAAATTTACATCGTTATGTCCGGGGAAATGATGGCCATGTACGCCGCCAACAACATTTCCAAGGGCATTCTGAAGTACGCCAATGCGGGGGGCGTGCGTCTGGGCGGCCTGATCTGCAACGAACGGAAGACGGACAAGGAATACGAACTGGCGGACGCCCTGGCCCATAAGCTGGGCACCAAGCTCATCCACTTCGTGCCCCGTAACAACGTGGTGCAACACGCGGAACTGCGCCGCATGACCGTGGTGGAATATGACCCCACCTGCTCCCAGGCCGCTGAATACCGGACCCTGGCCCAGAAGGTCCATGCCAACAAGGGTAATGGCGTGATCCCCACCCCCATCACCATGGAAGAGCTGGAAGACCTGCTCATGGAATTCGGCATCATGCAAAAGGATGACGAAGCCATTATCGGCAAGGCCGCTGCCGCCGCCTGATCCATTCCCCTCGATTGTCGGTAGTTGCCCCGCCCGGTGCTTATCACCGGGCTTTTTTTGTCTCTGGTTTGGGGGCGTGTCGGGGGCGGTGATGGCCTGGCGCGGGGCATAAAAAAACCGGGCATGGGCCCGGCGGTAGGGAAGGGTGCCTGTTGTTACATGGGGGTAATGCCGTATTCCTGGTAAATCAGCTCCTGGGCTTCCTTGAATTCCTGCAAGTCGAAGTCGTAGCCCGCTGCCTTGATGTAGGCCCAATTGGCGGTTTCATCTTCGCAGTCATTGATGGTGCGGCGGAAGGGCTCGTCGGCGCGCATACGCTCGATATAGGCTTTGGCAGATTCAACGGACATGGGGTTCTCCGGGGGTAAAGAAATAATTGTTGGGCGCAGGGATCAGGTTCAAAAGCTCAGGGCTCAGGGCGCGGGGGAGGGGGAGGGGCTGGGGGCGGGGCGGGCCTCTTCTTCCTTGGCGGACCAGCCGATGACCGCTTCCGAGGGCAGCCAGGGCAGGGGGGAGGTACTGAGCCGGGCCTGGAGCAGCACTTCCATCCAGCTCCGCACCCGATCCACATCCGGGTCCACCGCCGGAATAAAGGCTTCGGCCCGGTAGGCGGCCAGGGCGGCCGGGTCCCGCAGGGTAATGAAGGCCTGACGGATGGCTTCCCGCAGGTGGGGCGGCAGGCCTTCCCGGAAGGTCCACATGTATTCGGGGATGGCCTCCGATTCCGCCAGAATGCGGGTTTCCCGGGCTTCCACCCGGCCTTCCTCGATGAGGCGCCGGTAGATGGGCAGGCTTAAGCCCCCCGCCGCCACCTGACGCCGGGCCACGGCCTGGACCACCGCGTCGTGGGCCCCCAGGGCCAGACGCCGGTAATCCCGCCCGGCCACCAGGCCCGCTTCCAGGAGCTGATAGCGGGGCACCCAGGTGCCGGAGGTGGAGGCCTGATCGCCAAAGGCCACCTCCTTGCCCTTCAGGTCAGCCAGGGTTCGGGCCTCGCTGTTCTCGGGCACGATGATGGCGGCCTGGAAGGTGGGGCCGGTGCGGGGATGGGTGGGCCGGGCGAAGGGGGTGAGCCCGGCCCGGCGGCTTTGCAGGATGTAGGTCACCGGCCCCAGGTAGGCCAGATCCAGCTGGCCCTGGCGCAGGGCTTCCCCGGTGGCCACGTAGCTTTTGCCCACCACCAGTTCCACCGGCATGGCCAGCTGGCGTTCCAGATAGGCCCGCAGGGGCTCATTGAGGCGGCGTACCACCGGTTCCGATTCGCCGGGGAGCAGACCGCATTTCAGGCTTGTGTTCCGCATAGGGTGAGGGGCCAGAAAAAGTTCGGGGCCGGGGCGGGCGGTAAAGCCCGCTCCGGGCAGGAGGGGCGCTCCGGGTACGATGGGGCCCCCTCCGGGAAACGCAAGCTCCGTGCCTTCCTTGGGGCGCGGCTGGCCTGGGCCCGGGTTTTTCCCCTTACCCTGGGGCTTTAGGGGGAGGGGGCGCGCTTGGCTCCGGGGGGCGTTCCCGGCGGCCACCGCCGGAGCCAGGCCCTTGGCCGTTCCGATGTGTGCGTTCCTTTCGGTAAAATGTTCTGGAAAGAACGGAATGGGCCCTTGGAAACGAGAAATGGGCGGGGGCCAAGGGCCGGGGGAGAAAAAAGCCCCCTGTTTAGAAGCCCTTAGGCTCCATGGCATAGGCCTTGCTGCCCTTGGTGTGTCATGGTCCGCCCCCCGGTTGGCCGGGGCCTTGCGCCTCACCCCGGGAGAAGGCGGGTCGGCACCCCAACCCCACAGGAGAAGCCCATGGATTCTTCCCCCAAACCTCTTACCTTCCAGCCCTCCCTTCCCCTTGTTGAGTCCGGGGAAGGGGAGGACTGGGGGCCCGTCTGGGAGAGTGAGGCGGAGACGGCCACCTATGTGCCCCGGGATTTGAGCGCCTGCCGGGAGCAGGTGCTGGCCGTACTGGATGAGTGCCGCCCCTGGATTCGGGCCGACGGGGGGGAGGTGAGCCTGGTGGCCATCCAGGGGGATGTGGTGCGCCTCCGTTTGACCGGCTCCTGCACCCATTGCGCCCTGGCCAGCCATACCCTGGGGGGCATTAAACGACGCCTGGTGGCGGTGCTGGGCCCGGGTATCCGGGTGTTGCCCGCCGGGGCGGAGGCCTAGCCGTGGGGGCGGCCTTGGACCCGGGGGAGGGACCGGTGGCCGCCCAGTTTTGTCTTGACTTTCGCTATATAGAGAAGAATATTACGTGGCTGCCGCCCCTCCCTTCGCTCCGCCTTTCCCAGGATAAATTCCGGATTAGGGCGGCCGGGGAAAGCAGGAAATTGGGGGCGGGGCCTGTGTGGGACAACTGTGGGTGGAACTGCGATGACAGGGTGTTCGATGATTCCAGGAGGCCGGCATGAGCTACGCCAATGATCTTCCCATTCCTTTGCGACCCGCCTCCTCCCTTGCTGCCCCTGGGGATGAGGCCAAATTTCTGGAGAAAATGAAGGTGGCTGCTTCCCTGCCCCACATGTGCGAGTGCGATCTGGGCGAATGCCGGACGGACATGTTGCCCCTCATGTACGAAATGAGCCGCATCGTTACGGAGAGCGGCAATCTCAACAACACCCTGAAAATCCTGCTCCAGATCATGGAACGGCACATGAATGTGGTGCGGGGCATGGTCAGCCTGTACGACAACGAGTCCGGCCAGATTTTTATCCACGAAAGTTTCGGCCTCACCGAGGAAGAGGCCGCCCGGGGCGTTTATTACCTGGGGGAAGGGGTCACGGGCAAGGTGGTGGAAACGGCCCAGGCCATTGTGGTGCCCCGCATCGGTGAGGAACCCATGTTCCTTAACCGCACCGCCAGCCGCCATGAGCCCAAGGACAACAATCTCTCCTTCCTCTGCGTCCCCATTATGCGGGGCAAGAAGGTGATGGGCACCATCAGCGCCGAGCGCATCTACGACAACCGGCGTCTGCTCAAGCTGGATGCGGAGGTGTTGGCCATCCTGGCGGCCACCACGGCCCAGGCGGTGGAACTCTACCTGCTGGAAAACGTGGATAAGGCCAACCTGGAAAAGGAAAACCGCCGCCTGCGCCACGCCCTGCGGGAAAAATTTAAACCCTCCAACATCATCGGCAATTCCAAGCCCATGCAGGAGGTGTACAACCTGATCGAAAAAATCACCCGCTCCAAAACCACCGTGCTGATCCTGGGGGAAAGCGGTGTGGGCAAGGAGCTGGTGGCCAGCGCCATTCACTACAATAGCCGCCACGCGGACGGCACCTTTGTGAAATTCAATTGCGCCGCCCTGCCGGAAAGCGTGATCGAAAGCGAATTGTTCGGCCACGAAAAGGGCTCTTTTACCGGCGCCACCACCCTGCGGCGGGGGCGCTTTGAAGAGGCGGACGGGGGCACCATTTTCCTCGACGAAGTGGGGGAATTGTCCTTGCCCATGCAGGCCAAGCTGCTCCGGGTGTTGCAGGAAAAGACCTTCGAGCGGGTGGGGGGCAACACCCCCATTAAGGTGGATTTGCGCATTCTCGCCGCCACCAACCGCAATCTGGAACAGATGGTGGCGGAGGGCACCTTCCGGGAAGATTTGTTCTACCGGCTCAATGTCTTCCCCATCACCATTCCGCCTCTGCGGGATCGGGGCAATGACATCGTGGCCCTGGCGGATTATTTCGTCTCCAAGTTTTCCGCCGAAATGGGCATCGAGGTGAAGCGCATTTCCACCCCGGCCCTGAATATGCTCCTTTGCTATAGCTGGCCCGGCAATGTGCGGGAGCTGGAAAACGTCATCGAGCGGGCGGTGATTTTGGCGGAGGACGGGGTGATTCACGGCTACAACCTGCCCCCCTCCCTACAAACCCCGGTGGTGGATGAAATGACCTGCGTGGGGGGCCTGGAATCCAAGCTCAACGCCATCGAGTACGAAATGATCGTGGATGCCTTGAAGCTCCACGGGGGCAATATGACGGAAACCGCCTCCCAGCTGGGCCTGACCCGGCGCATCCTGGGCTTGCGCATGCAGAAGTTCAAGCTCAACCACAAGGATTTCCGTAAATCCGCTTAAGGCTCCCACCATGAGTCCCCGTGGTTTGCAAAACGCCCGACGCCGCCTGGAAGGGGCCCGGCGCCTGGGCAGCACCTATCTCATCCACCAGGCGGAAGAAGAGGGGCGCTACGCCCTGGAGCAAGCCCGAGCCTGGCTGGCGCCCCGGCAGGGAACGGCGCCCGCCATCAACGCCGATGGGGATCTGGTACAGGCCATGGCCCAGGCCGCCGAAGGCCTGGCCGCATTGCTGACTCCCTGATTTTCTTCGGGAGGGCCTGATGACGGGATGCTGCTTTGGCGTTCCGTTACCCTACTGCCGCTGCCGCTGCCGCTGCCGCTGCCGCTGCCGCTGCCGCTGCCGCTGCCGCTGCCGCTGCCGCAGCCAAAGCCAAAGCCAAAGCCAAAGCCAAAGCCAAAGCCAAAGCCAAAGCCAAAGCCGCTCAGCCGCTCAGCCGCTCAGCCGCTCAGCCGCTCAGCCGCTCAGCCGCTCAGCCGCTCAGCCGCTCCGCCTGTTGTCATAAACGCCGCTCCCGTTTCCCTCGGCGGTTGCGGATCTAGCCAGCGCTTGCTTCTTCCCCCTTCCCCTCTTTTGCTTTTTCCCTGTGGCGAGGCCGTCCCACCAAAACGTACGTTGGTGGGGGTGGCTGTTCTTTTCGGAACGTTCCCCGCGCCTTCCGCCTGCTTCCCGGAATTCCTGACCCCCAGGGGCGGCGAGGGAGGCTGAATGGGGGACGGACGCTAGACCAGTCCTGTGGGGCGCTTGGGGCTCTGGGCGGAAGAGGGCGGGCGCTGCCGAGGAGCAGTCCGGGTCGGCGCGGCGGCCCGATTGGCCCTAACCCCCAACCCCGCACCCTTTGGCACGGGCCTTGCCTTTACCGGGATAAACATTCATTCCGGGAGAAGGTCCATGAATCAAAGTGAGATCCAGGCGCTATTGGATGAACCGGCCTGTCAGCATAATAAAAAGAGCAAATCCGGCTGCGCCCGATCCAAACCCGGAGCCACCCAGGGGGGCTGCGCTTTTGACGGGGCCCAGATTGCCCTCCTGCCCATCGGGGACGTGGCCCATATCGTCCATGGTCCCATCGGTTGCGCCGGTAGTTCCTGGGATGCCCGGGGCACCCGTTCTTCCGGCCCCAGCCTGTACCGGATCGGCATGACCACGGATCTGGCGGAAACGGACGTGATTATGGGCCAGGGGGAAAAGCGCCTCTTTTTTGCCATCCAGCAGGCGGTGGAGCGCTATCACCCGGCCGCCGTGTTCGTCTATAACACCTGCGTTACCGCCCTCCACGGGGATGACATCGAGGCCGTCTGCAAGGCCGCCGCCGAGCGTTGGGAGGTGACCGTGGTGCCTGTGGATTGCGCCGGGTTCTACGGTAGCAAAAGCCTGGGCAACCGGATCGCCGGGGAAACCCTGATCAAGTACGTGATCGGTACCCGGGAGCCGGAACCCCTGCCCCCGGCCCCTCCCGGGATGGTTTTTCACGACATTAACCTGATCGGGGAATACAACATCGTGGGGGAATTCTGGCAGGTGGCCCCCCTCTTCGACGCGCTGGGGCTGCGCATTCTCTGCACCCTGTCCGGGGACGCCCGTTTTCGCGAGGTGCAGACCATGCACCGGGCCGCCGCCAATATGGTGGTCTGTTCCAAGGCCATGCTCAATGTGGCCCGCAAGCTAGAAGAGCGCCACGGCACCCCCTTCTTTGAGGGCAGTTTCTACGGTATCGAAGACACCTCCCGGGCCCTGCGGGATTTCGCCCGCCTGATCGGAGACCCAGGATTGACGGCCCGTACCGAGGCCCTCATCGCCCGGGAGGAAGCCCGGGCCCGGGGGGCGCTCCAGCCCTGGCGGGAGCAGCTGGCGGGCAAGCGGGTGCTTATTTTTTCCGGCGGCGTGAAGTCCTGGTCCGTGGTTTCCGCCATGCAGGATTTGGGTATGACCGTGGTGGCCACGGGCACGGAAAAATCCACGGAAGAGGATCGGGAGCGCATCCGGGCACTCATGGGCCCGGACGCCCCCATGATCGACGACAACGATCAGGCGGCCCTCATGGCGGTGTGCCGGGAGTATGGGGCGGACATTCTCATCGCCGGGGGCCGCTACCTCTATCCGGCCCTGAAGAGCCGTCTGCCCTTCCTGGACATCAACCACGAGCGGGATTTTGCCTACGAAGGTTACACGGGCATGGTGGAACTGGCCCGGCAGCTGGCTTGCGCCATTAACAGCCCGGTGTGGTCCCAGGTGCGCCGTCCGGCCCCCTGGGAGCAGCATCCCCTGGTGAATGTGCTGGCAGCCTGAGGAGACGACCATGGTCCAAGTCCTGATTGCCAACAAAGCCATGACGGTGAATCCCCTCAAGGTGAGCCAGCCCATGGGGGCGAGCCTGGCCCTCATGGGCATTCGCAGCGCCATTCCCCTGGAACACGGGGCCCAGGGCTGCACCGCCTTCAGCAAGGTGTTTTTCACCCGCCATTTCCGGGAGCCCATTCCCCTGCAAACCACCGCCATGGACCAGATCGTCACCATCCTGGGGGCGGACGGTAATGTGGTGGAGGCCCTGGATACCATCGCCCGGACCTCCGGGCCGGAAGTGGTGGGCCTGATCAGCACCGGGCTTTCCGAAACCCAGGGGGCAGACATTCCCCGCACCATCAAGGAATTCCGCCGCCAGCATCCGGAATGGGACGGCATGGCGGTGGTGCCCATCAGCACCCCGGATACCCTGGGCAATCTGGAAAGCGGCTTTGCCCGGGCCGTGGAAGCCCTCATTACCCACCTGGTGCCCCGCAGTAACGGGGCGGGGAAGCGGCCCCGCCAGGTGAATGTGCTGGCCTCCTCCATGCTCACCCCCGGGGATTTGGAGGCTCTGCGCACCTGGATCGAAGCCTTTGGCCTGCAAGCCGTGCTGGTCCCGGATCTGGCCGATTCCCTGGACGGTCATTTGACGGACCAGGGGTATAGCCATATTTCCCAAGGGGGGGGCACCCGGCAAAGCCTGGCTTCCCTGGGAGAGGCCCAGGCCACCCTGGTGATCGGTCCGTCCCTCAACAAGGCCGCCGATCTTTTGCAACAGCGCACCGGGGTGCCGGATTTTCGCTTTCCCGGCCTCATGGGCCTGGCCGCCTGCGATGCCTTTACCGATACCCTCCGCCATCTGAGTGGCCGGGAGGTGCCGCCCCAGGTGGAGCGCTGGCGGGCCCAGTTGCTGGATGCCATGGTGGATAGCCATTTTCTCCTGGGTTCAGGCCGGGCGGCGGTGGCGGCGGACCCGGATTTGCTCGGTTCCCTGGTGGATTTCCTCACCGGGGTGGGCTGCCGGGTGGTGACGGCAGTGGCGTCCGCCCGGGCCGACAGCCTCCATGCCCTGCCCCTGGAAACGGTGATTGTGGGGGATTTGGAAGATTGGGCGGATCAGGCCCGGGCCGAGGACGCCAATCTGCTCCTAGCCAATTCCCATGGCGCCATGGCGGCGGCGGAATTGGGCCGCCCCCTGTTGCGGGCCGGTTTCCCGCTCTACGACTGGGTGGGGGGCTATGCCCGGGAGTGGATCGGTTACCGGGGCAGCCGCCAGACCCTCTTCGATCTGGCCAATATGGCCGCCAGTCAGCGGACCGAAGTGGCCCCCTATGTTTCCCGCTTCGCCCCCAGTCTGGGCCGCTTGGCGGCTCCCGCCACCGCGGCGGCGCTGTAAAAGGCCCGCGCCGGGCCTGCCTACTTAAGGACACTTTCCATGCTCAAAATTGCCTTTGCATCCACGGACCTGGCCCAGGTGAATCTCCACTTCGGGGCGGCGGAACGCTTTGTCATCTACGACGTTTCCCCCGGGGAGGCGGAGATGGTGGGAGTGGGGGAATTCATGGCGGCGGTAATGAAGGGGGAAAACAAGGATCGGGCCCTGCCCGCCGGGACCGTGCTGGTGCCCGGGGAAGAAATGCGCCCCAGTGCGGAAGAGCTGCAGAAACCGCCGGAGGACAAGGTGCTGGCCAAGCTGGAGTTCCTCAAGGACTGCGCCGCGGTCTATGCCTCTTCCATCGGCAATTCCTCCATCAAGCGGCTCATGGCCGCCAATATCCAGCCCATCATTGTGGATAACGGCCACGACATCGTGGATTTGCTCAACGAGGTGAGTCTGGCCCTGGCCAATCGGGGCGCCTTGCCCTGGGTGGATCGGGCCTTGAATCAACAGCAGCGCCAGCAATCCCCGGACCGGTTCGCCGCCATTGCGGCGGAGGGCTGGAAGGGGGGCTATGTGCCGGAGGAAAAGCTCAGTCACCAGTTGATTACCTCCGTGGACGAGCTGGACTGACATGTCCATGAAATTCGCCCTTTCCACCCTGGCCCTACCCCCCGGGGACCACGGACCATGGTTGTCCCGGCTGCCGGCCTGGGGCTTCGCCGGGGTGGTGCTGGTGCCCTCCCGCCGCTGGGCGGACTGGCCCGACCCGGCCCAGGTGGCCCTTTACCGCCGGGCCCTGGAGCAGGCGGGGCTGGCCGTGGCCGCCCTCCACGTGCCCGCCGGAGACTATCCCCTGCTGAATCTGCTGGCCGGGGAGGGGGAAGGGGAGGAAGGGGACCCGGCGGCCCATTTGCTGCGTCTTTCTGCCCTGGCCCGGGATCTGGGGGCCACCACCCTGGTCATCGGCCACGGCCGCTGGCGGCGGGACCTGCCCATGGACGGGGCCTGGGCCCGCTGTTTCGATCTGCTGGACCGGGTGCTGCCGGTCCTGGAAAGCCAGGGCGTCCAGCTCTGCTTTGAGCCCCTGGGGCCAGGGGACGGGGATTTCTGCACCCGGGCCAGCGAATGCCGCATTCTCACCAATGCGGTAGATCATCCGGCCCTGGGCCTCCAGCTCAACGCCCGGGCCCTGGTGGAAAACGGGGAGTCCGGCCATTCCGTGTTCGCGGCCATTTATGGGCGTCTGGAAAGCTTTACGGTGAATGAGCCGGGGCTCTTGCCCCTGGGCAGCACGGGGCGGGTGGATCACGCCGCCATGCGCCGCCACCTGGCGGCCAGCGGTTACGAAGGCTGGGTGGTGCTGGAGCAGAAATATCTGGAGCGGGGCTTTCCCGGTGGCCTGGAGCAAAGCGCCGCCTTGTTGTTGGAGCGTTATTGCCGCCAGGACAATCTGAGCCTGGCCCGCCATGACGCGGCCTTCCGGGCTGCCCCGGGGGCGGCTTTGCTCCATTGAAGGCCTAGGGACGCCGGGCCCCAGGGGCCTGGATGTTGGGGAAACGCTGACCAGGGCCGCGCTGCCTTGGTCCTGGGAGCGGTGGCTGGCGCAACGGGGCCCTGGGGGCCCCGTTTCTTTTTGGGGGATGGGGCCCCATGACCCGGAAGGTACGGGGGGCGCCGGGCCCCGTTCCCCACTGAACACCTCCCCTTTTCCCTTCCCTGCTGGGTTCTCCAGCGCTAGTTCAGTGGCCATAGGCGGACGCACGGCCTGGAACAAGGGGCCGGGCTTCGTACTTTTCTGAACGGGGAAAGCCCCTTTCCCCGCCCTGGATAGCCGGGAGAGCACGGACCGGGCAAAGGGGGGCGGGGCGGTGGAAGGTCCGGGGTGGAAACCGGGGCGAGGTTCCTCAACACCATGATTCCAATGGATTTTGCTGCTGTCCTTTGAGGCGCACTCCCGCCGGAAAGCCCCGCTATAAAGCCGGATGAATAGCGGTGGCACGCTTTCTGCTGAATGGGCTTGCCTTTACCTGCATCAGGCGATTAACCCCGGTCCTTGGTCGAACCAAGACCGACAGACAGAAGGAGTTGAGCAAAATGCCCATGGTCTTACTCAAGTGCGACAAGGATATTCCTGAGCGCGAGAAACACATTTACCTGAAGGCTCCGGACGAGGACACCCGGGAATACCTTCCCATTTCCAATGCGGCCACCATTCCGGGCACCCTGTCCGAACGGGGCTGCGCCTTCTGCGGCGCCAAGCTGGTGATCGGCGGGGTGGTGAAAGACGCCATCCAGATGATCCACGGCCCTATCGGCTGCGCCTACGACACCTGGCACACCAAGCGCTATCCCAGTGATAACGGCCATTTCCAGATGAAGTACGTGTGGTCCACAGACATGAAGGAAAGCCACATCGTCTTCGGCGGGGAAAAGCGCCTGGAAAAGAGCATTAACGAAGCCTTTGACGAAATGCCCGAAATCAAGCGCATGTTCGTCTATACCACCTGCCCCACGGCCCTCATCGGGGATGACGTGAAGGCCGTGGCCAAGCGGGTCATGGCGGAACGTCCCGACGTGGATATTTTCTGCGTGGAATGCCCGGGCTTTTCCGGGGTGTCCCAGTCCAAGGGCCACCACGTGCTCAACATCGGTTGGGTGAATGAGAAGGTGGGCACGGTGGAGCCGGAAATCACCAGCCCCTACACCATCAATTTCATCGGCGATTACAACATCCAGGGGGATACCCAGCTGCTGCAAACCTACTGGGATCGCCTGGGCATTCAGGTGATTGCCCACTTTACCGGGAACGCCGCCTACGACGATCTGCGCAGCATGCATCGGGCCCAGCTCAATGTGGTGAATTGCGCCCGGTCCGCCGG
Source organism: Rhodocyclaceae bacterium (assembly GCA_041907765.1). Taxonomy (GTDB): domain Bacteria; phylum Pseudomonadota; class Gammaproteobacteria; order Burkholderiales; family Rhodocyclaceae; genus Azospira. The sequence goes on from JAYRGQ010000018.1 coordinate 17,160, forward strand.
TTACATCGCCAATGAATTGAAAAAGCGCTACGGCATTCCCCGTCTGGACATCGACTCCTGGGGCTTCAATTACATGGCGGAAGGCATCCGCAAGATTTGCGCCTTCTTCGGCATTGAAGACAAGGGGGAAGCCCTGATTGCGGAGGAATACGCCAAGTGGAAGCCCCAACTGGATTGGTACAAGGAGCGGCTCAAAGGAACCAAGATGGCCATTTGGACCGGCGGCCCCCGTCTCTGGCACTGGACCAAGTCGGTGGAAGACGACCTGGGGGTGCAGGTGGTGGCCATGTCCTCCAAATTCGGCCACCAGGAAGACTTTGAAAAGGTCATCGCCCGGGGTCAGGAAGGCACCTACTACATCGATGACGGCAATGAACTGGAGTTCTTTGAAATCATCGATCTGGTGAAGCCGGACGTGATTTTCACCGGTCCCCGGGTGGGCGAACTGGTGAAGAAGCTGCACATCCCCTACGTCAATGGCCACGCCTATCACAACGGGCCCTACATGGGCTTCGAGGGCTTCGTCAATCTGGCCCGGGATATGTACAACGCCGTTTATAACCCCCTGCGCCAGCTGGCCGCCACCGACATCCGGGGCGCCGCGAGCAGCACCGCCATCAAGGAGGCCGCGTAATGGATACCCGGGTGGATGAACTTTACGACTACGTCCAGGAACGTTGCCTGTGGCAATTCGCCTCCCGTACCTGGGATCGGGAAGAAAACATTGACGGGGTGCTGGGCAAAACCACCCAGATGCTTCTGGGCCAGACCCCGGCGGCGGAAACCCCGGTGGAGCGCTGCCAGCTGGCGGACGCCAAGGTGGTGGTGGCGGATTTCCGCAGCCGCTTTCCCTGGATCAAGGACGTCTCCGAAGACGAAATCAAGGAATTGATGCAAGGCCTGAAAGCCCGGCTGACGGACATTGCCATCACCCATTCCAAGAACCACGAACTCAACCACTCCCTGTATTGAGTTCGGGCCGGTTCCGGCGGGGCTGCGGAACCGGAAACCAGGATTCTTCATTGCATCACTTTTCGTGAAAGGTAGCTTATGTCTTGCGAAGAAGCCGTGACCCAGGAGCGACCGCAGGTCAAGGTCGTCTCCAAAGATCGTACGGGGATCATCAATCCCATGTACGACTGCCAGCCGGCGGGCGCTCAATACGCCGGCATCGGCGTCAAGGACTGCATTCCCCTGGTCCATGGCGGTCAAGGGTGCAGCATGTTCGTGCGCCTGTTGTTTGCCCAGCATTTCAAGGAAAACTTTGATATTGCTTCCACCTCCCTCCACGAGGAATCCGCTGTTTTCGGCGGCACCAAGCGGGTGGAGGAGGGGGTGATGGTGCTGGCCAAGCGCTATCCGGAACTCCGGGTCATTCCCATCATCACCACCTGCTCCACCGAGGTGATCGGGGACGACATCGAAGGCACCATCAATGTTTGCAACCGGGCCCTGAAGGCGGAATTTCCGGACCGGAAAATCCATCTGGTGCCGGTCCATACCCCCAGCTTCAAGGGCAGCCAGGTGAGCGGCTATTCCGAGTGCGTCCTGTCCCTGGTGAAGACCATCGCCACCAAGAAGGGTAAGCCCACGGGCAAGCTCAATCTTTTCCCGGGCTGGGTGAATCCGGGGGATGTGACCCTGCTCAAGCATTACCTGTCCGAAATGGGCGTGGATGCCACGGTCTTCATGGATACGGAAGATTTCGATTCCCCCATGCTGCCGGACAAGACCATCGAGCCCCACGGCAAGACCACGGTGGAAGACATCGCCGACAGCGCCAATGGGGTGGCCTCCCTGGCCCTGGCCCGCTACGAAGGCGCTTCGGCGGCCAAGTACCTGCAGGACGAGTTTGAAGTGCCGGCGGTGATTTCCTCCACCCCCTACGGCATCAAGAACACGGACGAAATGTTGCAGCACATCGCCAAGCTCACGGGCAAGGAAATTCCCGCGTCCCTGGTGCGGGAACGGGGTATTGCCCTGGACGCCCTGGCGGACCTGGCCCACATGTTCTTCGCCAACAAAAAGGTGGCCCTTTTCGGTCATCCGGACCTGGTCATCGGCCTGGCCCAGTTCTGCATGGAAGTGGAACTGGAACCGGTGCTGCTGCTCCTGGGGGATGACAACACCAAGTACAAGAAGGACCCCCGCATCCTGGCCCTGAAGGAAAGCGCCAACTTCGATATGGACGTGGTGTGCAATTCCGATCTGTGGGAACTGGAAAAGCGCATCAAGAATGGCCTCAAAGTGGATTTGATCATGGGCCATTCCAAGGGGCGCTATGTGGCCCTGGACGCCAATATCCCCATGGTCCGGGTGGGCTTCCCCACCTTTGACCGGGCTGGGCTCTATCGCCATCCCACCATGGGCTACAAGGGGGCCATGGAGCTGGCGGAAAACATTGCCAACACCATCTTCGCCCACATGGAATACACCAAGAATCGGGAGTGGATCCTGAATACGTGGTAGTCCGCCGCCCTGCAAGGTAGAGGATGGGCCGGGCCCGTGGATGGGGCCCGGTCTGCCGGGGTGGGCGGTGGATCGCCCGCCCCGGCCATTAGCGCTTTCTCCAAGTGACGGAAGGAGCCTCAGGTGAATCGGATGGCCTCGGAAGCGGAAACCCTGCCCCCTGGATGGGAGCGGGATGTGTTGCAGACGGCGGTGGGTGATTACGCCCAGCGCTTCGGCAACCATTGGCATCTGCCCGAATACCGGCAGATTGAGATTTACAGCAAAAAGAAAAAGCTCCACTTTGCCCCGGAGACGGGGGAAGGGGCCGCCTTACGGGCACCGTCCCTTCTGGGCGCGGGGGTAGCGTTTCTCCTTCTGGACAGCTATTTCGAGTCCCTGGACCCGAGTCTGGAAGCCAAGGGCAGCTGGCAGCGCTATCTGGCCCTGCCGCGCCGGAATGCCACGGATAAGGTGATGGCGGAAATCTATCGGATTCTGCGCATTCTCCGCCTGGTCATGGGCCGCCATCAGGGCCACGAAATTATCAGCGACGGCCTGGTGCGGGCCTGTTGCAGCTTCAACCACTGCGCCCAAAGCCTGACCATTAGCCCGGTGGGCCTGGAATTGCTGGAAAGCGCCGTGCATTATTTCCTCCATGCCCCGTCCCAGCCCTATGGGGCCGCCTATGTGGAAGCCATGCTGGTTCAGTATTACGTGGATGTGGTGGCGGAAATCAAAGGCTTTTGCGACGAAGATCGGGTGCTTTACCAGTTTCGCCAGACCCTGCCGTTCAATCGCCATTTTCGCTACGACAGCGACAATCCCAAGTTCAGTCTGCAAGACCAGGTGCTGTGCGTGGAAGTGGAACCCGGCTTTCGCGACCCCTGGCGCTTCCCCATCGATTTCTATCTCAATGTGGCGGACCGGCTCCACATCGTTCCCGTGGAAGTGTTGCCGGATGGGCGCATCAGCCTCACGGAACTGGAAAAGTGGCGCACCCGGGAAGCGTTTGCCCGGGAATTGCCGGCGGAATTCCAGCTGCGCTTTGGCCGCCAGCCGGTGGCGGTGGGTTTCCCCATGACCTGATGGGGTGTTTCCTCCTTTTTTTCCTCCATTTTCGGGAGATTCCCATGGATAGCCATTCCCCTCTGCGCATTGCCGTTACCACCAACAACCTGCTCCAGGTGGATACCAGCTTTGCCGGGGCCAAACAGATCGTTTTCTATAGGGTGGGCGCGGATACCGCCGAATTTGAGGATTGCGCCCAGTTCAAAGGGGCCAAAAAAGGCCCGGGGGGCGGCCAGGGTAAAAACGGCGGCTGTTGCGGCATCGGGGGCGGAGAAAGCTCCAATCCTCCCCAGATTATGGACAAAGTCCATGCCCTGGCTGGCAGCGCCGTGCTTTTCACCCTGGGCCTGAGCGATCCCCAGGCGGTGAGCGTGCAGGAGGAGGGGGTATTTCCGGTGAAAATGGAAAACACCCGCTCCATTGACGAGGTCATCACCCGCCTGCAAGCCATGCTGCAAGGCAATCCGCCCCTATGGCTGCGCCGCGCCCTGCTGCGGGCCCAAAACCAAGGGACGGCGGCCCCTGCCGGAGAGCCGGTGGCGGCTTAGGTGGGGCTGGGGGACTGCGGGTTTCCAGAGTAAGGGCGGAGGGGGGGACGCTTGGGGTGGGTGCTGTCTGCCCTACTAAAAGCTCCTAGGAGACTCTAAGCCGGTGCTTCCGGACTCATGGGCCCCCCTTCCCCGGCGTGGCTTCCCTCGTCCCGGGGATTCCCCCGGGACATGGGGATAAGCCCTTATCCTGAAACATGGTTTTTTTCGGGGGGGGGGCGGATTTTTATCGAAAAAGGGGGCTTCAGCCCCCCTTGACTTAATCTGGATCAAAAAATCCTCCGGGCCGGGCTTGTTACAATCTGACCTTCTGCCTATTCCGTTGGTCCCTATGTTGAAGCCGGGTGTTGCCGAGGTTTTTGCGCTGGTCCTGCTTTTGCTCTGGGCCTATGGGGTCATGCGCTATTTGGCCGCCAAGGGCTGGCGCCTGGGCTATCAGCTCCTGGTGGCCTTGCCCTGTGGTCTCCTGGCGGCCTTCGGGCTATGGGGCGTTATCCAGGACCCCCAAGCCTGGTGGCTGGGAAGCGGCTTCCTGGGCATTAGCGCGGGGGGCGCGGTGCTGGTGGAAAAAAGCGTCCATTGGCTGCGTCTGGCTTGCTTTATTCCTGGAACCCGGAACCCTCGCTCCAGCCAGGGCGCCGGGGACATTTCCGATGCCCTGACCCTGGCCCCCAGCCAGGGCTCTTCCTTTTCCGGCTTTCCCGGGGACAAACATTTTCCCCAGCCCTCCGATCCGGGGTTTGACAGCAGTTTTCCCGATACTTCCGGGCTTTATGTGGCGGTCATTGAATTCGATTATGTGGATTCCAAGGGCCGCACCAGCCACCGCAAGGTCTATGTGGATGCGGTGGCCGGGGACTATATCCAGGGTTTTTGCCGGGCCGCCAAAGCCACCCGTACCTTTACGGTGAGCCGTATTCAGGGCCTGGTGCTGGATCAGGGCACGGGGCGCCAGCTGTCGCCCCGGCTGTGGATGGAGGAAGCCAAGAAAAGTCCTCTGAATATGCCGGATCTGGTGCGGGAGCGGATTGCCCGAGCGGCGGCGAGACGCCTGCGTCGCCAGGGTGCGGCGGGTTGAGCCGAATCGGGTGGGCTGGCGAGGGGTGCCCAGTTCAAGGTTTCTCGGGCGGACGAGGACCGGTTAGCTAGCTATTGCATTTGTCATGGACTGGCCCTAAATTGAAATGGGTCGGTGCATCCGGCGCCGACCTTTGTCACCAAAGGAGCCCGCCATGTCCCTGGATAACACCAATGCCCGGATCAACTTGGCCCTGCGGGATGCCAAGACCTTTGCCCAAAATCTGCCCGCTGGGGTGCAGCAGGAAAGCTTTCTTTCCCTGATGAAAAACCTGACGGATGCCATTGCCCTGCTCTCCCGGGAAGTGGATCACCTGCGGGAACGGGGCTAGGCCGGGGCATTAAAAAGGCTTGGGGCCCCCACGGGAGCCCCAAGCCTTTATTCCAATGCTTTTCCCCTGCCCGGCATTCAGTCGGGCAATTCTTCCTTGTGCAGCAGAAAGACGAATTGGTCCCCGGCGCTGGTATCCAGCCAGGTGAAGGGGGTTTCCGGGTAGGCGGCTTCCAGGTCGTCCCGGTTGTGGCCGATTTCCACCACCAGAATGCCCCCCGGATTAAGGTGATCCCGGGCTTCCCGGAGCAGGATGCGCACCAGATCCAGACCGTCTTCCCCGCCAGCCAGGGCCAGTTCCGGTTCGGCCCGGTATTCCGGGGGCAGCTCCGCCATGGAGGGGGCGTTCACGTAGGGGGGGTTGGAGATAATCAGGTCGTAGCGCTGCCGGGCCACCCCGGCAAACAGGTTGGAGCGGATGGCGTGGACCCGGTCTGCCAGGCTGTAGTCGGCGATATTACGCTGGGCCACGTCCAGGGCGTCGGGGGAAATATCCACCCCATCCACTTCCGCCATGGGGAAGGCCAGGGCGGCCAGAATGGCCAGACAGCCCGAGCCGGTGCAGATGTCCGCCACCCGGGTGATGCCCCAGGGATCTTCCACCCAGGGCAGGAGCTGCTCATCCAGCAGTTCGGCGATGAAGGAGCGGGGCACGATGACCCGGGAATCCACGTAGAAGCGGTGTTCCCCCAGCCAGGCTTCATGGGTCAGATAGGCCGCCGGCACCCGGCTTTCCACCCGTTGTTCAATGACGGAGAGCACCGCCTGGCGTTCCGGGACGGTGAGATGGGCGTCCAGGAAGGGTTCCAGCCGGTCCAAGGGCAGATTCAGGGTATGCAGCAGCAGATAGGCGGCTTCGTCGTAGGCGTTGTCCGTGCCGTGGCCGAAAAACAGCTGGGCCTGGTTGAAACGGCTGACGCCATAGCGCAGAAAATCCCGCAGAGTTTGGAGTTCGGGCAAATCGGAGGGGGTAAGAGCCATGGTCAGTTCAGCAGTTGTTCCAGAATGCGTTGATAGATGGCGGACAGGCGGGGCAGGTCGGCCACCTCCACCCATTCGTCGATTTTGTGGATGGAGGCGTTCACCGGTCCCAGTTCAATGACCTGGGGACAGATGTCGGCGATGAAACGCCCGTCCGAAGTGCCGCCGGTGGTAGAGAGTTGGGTCTCCCGGCCGGTGATTTCCCGAATGGCGGTCTGGGCGGCGGCTACCAGGGGGCCCTGGCCGGTGAGGAAAGGCTTGGCGTTGAGGGTCCAGACCAGGTCGTAGTCCAGGCCGTGCTTGGCCAGGACGGCGGTGAGGCGGCGTTGCAGGCTGTCCGGGGTGCTGGCGGTGGAAAAGCGGAAATTGAAGAGAATTTCCACGCTGCCCGGAATCACATTGGTGGCCCCGGTGCCGCCCCGGATATTGGAAATCTGCCAGGAGGTGGGAGGGAAAAATTCATTGCCCCGGTCCCATTCCATGGCGGCCAGCTCCCCGATGGCCGGGGCGGCTTGGTGAATGGGGTTGCGGGCCAGGTGGGGATAGGCGATGTGGCCCTGGATGCCCTTGACCGTAAGTTTGCCGGAGAGGGAGCCGCGCCGTCCGTTCTTGACCGTATCCCCCAGGGCATCCACGGCGGTGGGTTCCCCCACGATGCAGTAATCCAGGGTTTCGCCCCGGGCTTGCAGGGCCTCCACCACGGCCACCGTACCGTCCTTGGCGTCCCCTTCCTCGTCGGAGGTGAGGAGCAGGGCCAGGGTGCCCGGATGGTTGGGATGGGCGCGGACAAAGGCCTGGGCTGCGGTGACAAAGGCCGCCAGGGAGCTCTTCATGTCGGCGGCGCCCCGGCCATAGAGACGGCCGTCCCGTTGGCTGGGGGTAAAGGGATCGGATTGCCATTGCTCCCGGGGGCCCGAGGGCACCACGTCCGTGTGCCCGGCCAGGCACAGCACCGGGTGGCCCTGGCCGTGGCAGGCCAGGAGATTGGTGGTGCCGTTGCGGGACAGGTCTTCGCAATGGAAGCCCAGGGGCTCCAGCTGGCTGCGGATCAGGTCCATGCAGCCTTGGTCGTCGGGAGTGACGGAAGGGCGGCCGATTAATGCCTCGGCCAGGGCGACGGTGGAATCAGTTGCCATGAAAAAATCAGTCGTCGCTCAGGTTGAGCGTGAATTCCTTGAAGGACGGCCCCTCTCCAGGATGGTCATCCGTCTGGGTTGGCGCGGCCCGGTGGGCGGTGTGGGTGGCGGCGCCCGGTAGGCCAGCGCCGAATTCGGAATTGTTGATGAGCCAGGACAGGTTGGTGGGGGAATCGGCGCCCCCCAGGGCTTCGTCCAGGGTAATGGTGTTGGTTTTGTAGAGCCGGAACAGGTCCTGCTCAAAGGTCTGGGAGCCGGGGGCCAGGCTTTGTTCCATGGCCTCCTTGATGCCGTTCACCTCGCCCCGCTCGATCAATTCCTGGATGTGCCGGGTGTTGAGGAGGATTTCGCAGGCGGGAATGCGCTGGCCGTCCGGCTTGCGCACCAACCGCTGGGACACGATGGCCTTCAGGCTGACGGACAAATCCAGGTAGAGGGCGGAGCGGTTTTCCAGGGGGAAGAAATTGATGATCCGGTTTAATGCGTGATAACTGTTGTTGGCGTGCAGGGTGGCCAGGCACAGGTGGCCGGTCTGGGCATAGGCCAGGGCGGCGCCCATGGTGGCCTTGTCCCGGATTTCCCCGATCATGATGCAGTCGGGGGCCTGACGCATGGCGTTCTTCAAGGCACTTTCCCAATCCTGGGTGTCCATGCCGATTTCCCGCTGATTGACGATGGACTTCTTGTGCTTGAAGAGAAATTCGATGGGGTCTTCCACCGTGAGAATGTGGCCGGTCCGGCTGGCGTTGCGGTGATCCAGCATGGAGGCGATGGTGGTGGATTTGCCCGAGCCGGTGGAGCCGACGATCAGCACCAGTCCCCGCTTTTCCATAATCAGGTCGGCCAGCACGGGGGGCAGTCCCAAGCTGCTTAAGGCCGGGATATTGCCCACAATGTAGCGCACCACGATGGAAACGGAGCCCCGCTGGCGGAACAGGTTGATACGGAAATTCCCCACCCCGGCTTGCCCCACGGAAAGGTTCATTTCCATGGTCTGGGCGAAGGTGGCCCGTTGTTCCTCGTTCATCAGCTCCTCGGCAATCCGCTCGATCATGGAAGCGTCCATGACCTGCTGATTGACCGGGATGGTGTTGCCTTGAATCTTGATGTGGATGGGGGCGCCGGCGGAAATGAAAATGTCCGAGGCCTGTTTTTCAGCCATGAGCTGAAACAGCTTGTCGAGAATCATGGTTTCTCCCGCCGGCGGTTAAAGGGCTTAGTCGCCCCGCAGCAAATCGTTAATGCTGGTCTTGGCCCGGGTCTTGGCGTCCACCTTCTTGACGATCACGGCGCAATAGAGGCTGTGGCTACCGTCCTTGGCGGGCAGATTGCCGGACACCACCACGGAGCCGGGGGGCACCCGACCGTAGGTGATTTCCCCGGTTTCCCGGTCATAAATCTTGGTGGATTGGCTTAGATACACCCCCATGGAAATCACCGAGCCTTCGCCCACGATGACCCCTTCCACCACTTCGGAACGGGCGCCGATGAAGCAGTTGTCTTCAATGATGGTGGGATTGGCTTGCAGGGGTTCCAGCACGCCGCCGATGCCCACGCCACCGGAGAGGTGGACGTTTTTACCGATCTGGCCGCAGGAACCCACGGTGGCCCAGGTATCCACCATGGTGCCTTCATCCACGTAGGCGCCGATATTTACGTAGGAGGGCATGAGCACCACATTCTTGGCGATGTAGCTACCGCGCCGGGCGGTGGCGGGGGGCACGACCCGGAAGCCGCCCCGAATGAATTGTTCCTGATCGTAGCTGGAGAACTTGCTCGGCACCTTGTCGAAATAGCGCAGCAGGCCGTTGTCCATGACCCGGTTGTCTTCCAGGCGGAAGGACAGCAGGACGGCCTTTTTCAGCCATTGGTGGGTGACCCATTCGCCGTTGATTTTTTCCGCCACCCGACGTTGCCCCTTGTCCAGGGCTTCAAGCACTTGGGCCACGGCTTCGCCGATGCGGGCCGGGGCGGTTCCGGGCTGGAGGGAACTGCGGTTTTCCCAGGCGTCTTCAATAATCTGCTGCAAGTCTTCCATTGCGATGTTTTCCGTTGTGGGTTTTTAGAGGTGTTGCACGAACTGGCACAGCCGGTCGGCGGCTTCCTGGCATTCTTCCAGGGACGCTACCAGGGCGATGCGGATGAAATTTTCTCCCGGATTGACACCCCGGGCCTCCCGGGCCAGATAGCTCCCGGGCAGGACGACCACATTATAGTCGGCGAGCAGGCGCCGGGCGAAATCCGTGTCCGGCAGGGGGGTGCGGGCCCACAGGTAGAAGCTGGCGTCCGGCATGGCCGTGTCCAGCACCCCGGCAATCTGGGGGGTAAGCCGGGCGAATTTTTCCCGGTAAAGGCGCCGGTTTTCCCGTACGTGGTCCTCGTCTCCCCAGGCGGCCACGGAGGCGGCCTGGACCGCCGGATTCATGGCGCAACCGTGGTAGGTGCGGTAGAGCAGGAATTGCTTGAGGATGTCCGGGTCCCCAGCCACAAAGCCGGAACGCAGGCCCGGCACATTGGAACGCTTGGACAGGGAGGAGAACATGACCAGCCGCTCCATGCCCCGGCCCAGGCGCTTGGCCGCTTCCAGACCACCCAGGGGGGGATGGGCTTCGTCGAAGTAAATTTCCGAATAGCACTCGTCGGAGGCGATGATGAAGCCGTACTTGTCCGCCAGGGCGAACAGCTGGCGCCAGTCTTCCAAATCCAGCACCTTGCCCGTGGGATTGCCGGGGGAGCAGACGTAGAGCAGTTGCACCCGGGCCCATTCCTCCGGGGACAGGGCGTCCAGGTCCAGGGAAAAATGGTTGTCCGGCAGGGTGTTGAGAAAGCGGGGTTCGGCCCCGGCCAGATAGGCCGCCCCTTCATAGATTTGATAGAAGGGATTGGGGCTCACCACCAGGGGCGTGGCGCCCTTGCCCGGATTAATGACCGCCTGGGCAAAGGAGAAAAGGGCTTCCCGGGAACCGTTGACCGGCACCACGTGGCGGTCCGGGTCCAGGGCGTCCAGACCATAGCGGCGCGCCAGCCAGGCGGCGATGGCTTGGCGCAGGGCGGGCGTTCCCTGGGTCGTGGGATAATTTGCCAGGCCCCCCAGATGGTCGGTGAGGGTGGTTTTAATAAATTCCGGGGTGGCGTGTTTGGGTTCCCCGATGGATAACTTGATTTCCCGGTAAGCCGGGTTAGGCGTGACGCCCTTGAACAACTGGCGCAGCTTTTCGAAAGGATAGGGCTGGAGCTGGGAGAGATGGGGGTTCACGGCGGAAGGGTATGAGGTAAATGGCGAATTATAAAGGTCCGGGGCTGGGGGCAAAAGCGTTCCCCCCCACCGGCGCCCTATTGCTGGCGGCCGCCACCTGGGGGGTGATGTGGTATCCCTATCGTTTGCTGGCCCGGGCTGGGCTGCCCGGCCTGCCCGCCACCGTGGGCACCTACGCCGTGGCCCTGGTGCTGGGCCTGGTCGTTTGGGGGCGGGGATTGGGGCGTCCCTTCTGGCCCCGGGGCCAGGGGGGCTGGCTGGCGGCCATGGCCTTGAGCGGCGCCCTGTGCAACACGGGCTATGTGCTCGCCACCCTGTCCGGGCCGGTGATGCGGGTCATGCTGCTGTTTTATCTGGCCCCCCTGTGGACCGTGGGCCTATCCCGCTGGCTGCTGGGGGAGCGCTTGAGCCGGGCCGGCTGGGGCGTGGTGGCCCTGTCCCTGGCCGGGGCGGTGGTCATGCTGTGGCGCCCCGAGCTGGGCTGGCCCTGGCCCGCCCGCTGGGAAGAGTGGATGGGTCTGGGCTGCGGCTTCTGCTTCGCCCTTTCCAATGTGCTGAGCCGCAAAGTGGCCCGGGTGCCGGTCCAGGTCCGTACCCTGGCCTTGTTTGCCGGGGTGCTGCTGGTGGGGCTGGGCGCCCTGGCCCTGCCAGCCGGATTTTTCCCTGGCTCCGCCGTTGCACCTTGGACCCCCGCCCTGGCTCTGGGCGTGGTGGGGGTGGGGCTGGCCATACTGTTGGCCAATGGGGCGGTGCAATACGGCATGGCCCTTACGCCTGCCAACCGGGCCATTGTGATTATGCTCACCGAACTGGTGTTTGCCGCCCTGGGGGCCTGGTTCCTGGCCGGAGAAGGCCTGGCGGCCCGGGAATGGCTGGGGGGAACCCTGGTGGCGCTGGCTAGCCTGCTTTCCGCCCGGGCGGAACCGGAGGGGGAGGGGAGCTCCGGAAAGGACTGAAGCCCGTAGGGGAGGGCAGGGGCGCCTGCCCTGGGCTTGGGTTCCGCCATGGGGTCTGGTAGGGGCTTATGGGGGCTGGGGCCCCCGGAGGCGCGCCCCCGTTGTCCTCTGTCTCGTTTAGGCGCCCTCGACCCTGGGACGGCAAAGGAAGGGCGCATAAAAAAGCCCGGTGACGCTGGCGTCCCGGGCTTTGTTCCGTGAAGAGCGGGTTTAGTCCAGCTTGCCGCAGCACTGCTTGTATTTTTTGCCGCTACCGCAGGGGCAGGGATCGTTGCGGCCCACCTTGGGCGCGTCCCGGCGCACGGTTTCCCCGCCCCGTTTGGCTTGCCAGAAGCGGTGAATTTCCGCCACGGCCTCTCCCAGGTCGTCCATGGCTTTTTGTTCCAACTCCACCTTTTCGTCGCCGCTGGGCCATTCTTCCCCGTGTTCCAGGGCGGCTTTTTCCGCTTCGCCGGTGAGGATCATGAAGGGGAACAGGCGTTCATCCAGGTAATCCAGTTCTTCTTCCGCCTGAATGGCTTCAAACCAGTCTTCCGGGGAACCATCCACGGCAAACAGGTAGGCGCTGCACCAGGCTTCGTAATCTTCAGGGGCGTCTTCTTCTTCCCCGTAGAGCAGGAACAGGGGGGCTTCCCCCGCGTCCAGAGCGGCCTGCTGGGTGGCGGCAAAACGTTGCAGCAGAGGCACCAGCTGTTGGCCCACCGGGGAGGCGACGGCTTCTTCGCTGCCCAGGATTTCTTGGAGCTGTTGTTCTTCCGGAATGGGGGCGGGGCCGGAAAGGGCACCGCACAGGTAGCCCTGGATTTCGTCCAGGCGCATGGCTTCGTCCAGGGAGGGATCATCCAGCAGGGCTTCCAGTTGATCCAGGTCGACGTCGGTCAGGGGGGAAGGGGTGGGCATGGGGCATCCTAAGCAAAAGGAGAGGGGGCGCCCGGCGCCGCAGGGCGTGGGGCGGGGACCCGGAAAAGTGGGGCCAGTATATCGCCACCCATTTCTTTCCCGGAGACTTTTCTTCCCCCATTTTGAAAGGCCGGGCAGGGATTTAGTCCCTTCTATGAGTTCTGCATGGGAAGGGGGGAAGCGTGGCGGCCCGGGAATGGGGTGCGGTGGGCGGAGGCGCGCCGGGAATTGGGAGGCGTTTTCGTCCCAAGCCTGGGGCTGGCCGGACGCCGGTTCCCCCTTCGTCAATGGCATGCAAAATGCTATCATGACGCCCTTTAAATCCTTGGTGTGGCGACCTTTGCTCTTCCCGTTCTGACCTGGAACCCGGAAAGGCCCTCGTCCCGCCTTTTGCCCCCTTTTCTCCCTTTCAACCCGTCCGCCGCCCCCTTTCCCCCTGCCTGATCCCCGATGCGCCTGACCAAGCTCAAGATTGCCGGCTTTAAATCCTTCGTGGATCCCACCAATGTGTCCCTGCCCGGGCAATTGGTGGGGGTGGTGGGGCCCAATGGCTGCGGCAAGTCCAACATCATGGATGCGGTGCGCTGGGTGCTGGGGGAATCCAAAGCCTCGGAACTGCGGGGCGAGTCCATGCAGGACGTGATTTTCAACGGTTCCTCCCAGCGTAAGCCCGTGTCCCGGGCCTCCGTGGAACTGGTGTTCGATAATTCCCTGGGCCGGGCGGCGGGCCAGTGGAGCCAATACACCGAGCTCTCGGTGAAGCGGGTGCTGACCCGCAACGGCCAGTCCGATTACTACATCAATAACCTGCGGGTACGCCGCAAGGACATTACCGACCTGTTCCTAGGCACGGGCCTGGGGCCCCGGGCCTACGCCATCATCGGTCAGGGCATGATTTCCCGGATTATCGAGGCCAAGCCCGAGGAACTGCGGGTGTTCCTGGAAGAGGCCGCCGGGGTGAGCCGCTATAAGGAACGGCGCAAGGAAACGGAAGGCCGGCTGGGGGATACCCGGGACAATCTGGCCCGGGTGGAAGACATTCGCCAGGAACTGGCCGGGCAGATTGAACGGCTGGGGGCCCAGGCGGCGGTGGCCCGGAAATACCACGAGCTCAACGAGGAACTCACCCATAAGCAGCAACTGCTTTGGCTCCTGCGGCGCAATGACGCCCGGGCCGAGCAGGAGCGGGCGGCCCGGGAAATCGAAAAAGGGGTGGTGGATCTGGAGGCCCAGACCGCCGTTCTGCGGGAAACGGAAGCCCGCCTGGAAGAGACCCGGGAAGCCCACTTTGCCGCCAGCGACGCCCTCCATCAGGCCCAGAGCGAGCTCTATACCACCAATGCGGACGTGGCCCGGCTGGAAACGGAACTGCGGCACCAGACCGAATCCCGGGCCGAGCAGGAAGCCCGCCTGATCCAGTTGACGGAAGAAGCCCGCCAGTGGCAGGGCCAGGCCGAGCAGCATGGGGAAGATCAGGAGCGCTGGCAGGAACTGGCCCTCCTGGCCGACGCCCGGGTGGAGCAGGCCGGGCTGAAGCTGGGAACCCGCCAGGAGCGCCTGCCCCAAGCCGAAGAAACCCAGCAGCAGGCCCAGGAGGCCCTGAACGTCCAGCGGGGCCGCATGGCCCAGGTGGAACAACAGCTCCAGGTGCAGCAGGCCCACCGGGCCCACGCCCAGCGCAGTCTCCAGATCATCGCCCAGCGGCGGGAGCGGCTGGATCAGGAGCTGGCCAATCTCCAGGCGCCGGACGACCGGGAACTGGAAGAAAAGCAGGAAGCCCTGGCGCTGCAAAAGGAAGCCTTGGCCGAAGCCCAGGAACAGCTGGCTGCCGCCCAGCAGGAGCTGGTGCGCCAGGAAGGGGCACGGCGGGAACTTCAGGAACGCTTGCAGCAGGCCCGCAACGAGGCGGGCACCGTGCAAGCCCGGCGGGCGGCCTTGGAACAGCTGCAACAGCGGGTCCAGGGCGGCGGCAAGGTCGGGGAATGGCTGCGCCGTCAGGGCCTGGGGGACGGGATGCCCCTGTGGAAGCAGCTCCAGGTGGCGCCGGGCTGGGAAGAGGCGGTGGAAGCCGTGCTGCGGGAGCGTCTCAACGCCCTGGCGGCGGACGAAGGCCAGCTGGCGGCCCTGACCCGGGCCCTGGCGGAAGGCCGTCCCCCGGCCAAGTGCGCCTTTAAGCTGGGGACGGAAGCCCTGCCTGCCCCGTCAGCCGCGCCAGTGGACAGTCTCTTGGGCAAGGTGCGCTGTACCGATCCCACCTGGGGGCCGGTGCTGGCCGAATGGCTGGCGGGGGTGGGCTGCTGCGATCATCTGGAAGGGGCCCTGGCCCGCCGTGGGGAACTGGCGGAAGCCGCTCTTCTGGCCTGCCCGGGGGGCCATCTGGTGAGCCGCCACGGCCTGCTGCTTTTTGCCCCGGATGCCACGGAACACGGCCTTCTGGAGCGGCAGCGGGAAATCTACAGTCTGGGGGAAATCCTGGCCCGGCATCAGGCCACGGTGGAAGAAATCCGGGCGCGGCTGGTGGCGGCGGACGACCAGGTGGGGGGCCAGCAGGCCCTGATCCAGGGCGCCCGGCGCCAAATCCAAGACGCCCAGAACCAGATCCACAACCTGCAAATGGAAACCCTGAAGCTGGGCCAGCTGATGGAGCGTTTCCGGGAACGGCGGGAACAGATCGAAAACGCCCGGGCCGACCTGGCCGGGGAAGAAGAAGGGGAGCGGGAGCAAGCTTTCGCCGCCGAAGAGGCGGTGGCCGAGCATCGGGCGACCCTGGACGAAATGCAGGGGGATTTGCTGGACGCCAAGCGCCGCCTGGAAGACACGGACCGGGCCCTGCGGGAAGAGCGGGAAGCCCTGGCCCAGGTGGAGCGGGAACTGCGGGAAGCGGAATTTTCCCAGCGGGAATGCGCCAGCAAACTCCAGGAAATCGCCGCCAGCCGGGACTTGGCGGAGCGCCAGGGGCGCCGGGTGGCGGAGGACTTGGCCCGTTGCCGGGCCAGCCTGGAACACCTGCGGGAAGACGCCCTGGCGCCCCAGCTCCAGGCCGCCCTGGATTTACGGGTAGCCCGGGAAGAGGCCCTGGCTGCCTGCCGGGACGCCCTGGAAACGGCCACCCAGGGCCTGCGGGCCTTGGAGGAACATCGGCTCAAGGTGGAACAGAGCCTCAATCCCCTGCGGGACAAAATCAGCGAATTGAAGCTCAAGGAACAGGCGGCGGCCCTCAATGTGGAACAGCTGTCCGCCCAGTTGCTGGAAGTGGGGGCGGACGAGGCGGCCCTGACCCCGTTCCTGGAAAACGCCCGGGCCACCAGTCTCCAGCCCTCCATCGGCCATTTGCAAAAAGCCATTCTGGAACTGGGGGCGGTCAATCTGGCGGCCCTGGAAGAATTGGACAGCGCCACCCAGCGCAAGGAATTCCTGGATGCCCAGGCCGAGGATTTGACCACGGCCATGGAAACCCTGGAAAACGCCATCCGGCGTATCGACCGGGAAACCCGGGAATTGCTCCAGGCCACCTTCGATACGGTGAATCGCCATTTCGGTCAGCTTTTTCCCACCCTTTTCGGGGGCGGGGAAGCCCGGCTAATTATGACCGGGGACGAAATTCTGGACGCCGGGGTCCAGGTCATGGCCCAGCCCCCGGGCAAGAAAAACTCCACCATCCATCTGCTTTCCGGTGGGGAAAAGGCCTTGACTGCTATTGCTTTGGTATTTTCCATGTTCCAGCTCAATCCGGCGCCGTTTTGCCTGCTGGACGAAGTGGATGCGCCCCTGGATGATTCCAATACGGAGCGTTTCTGCGATATGGTTAAAAAGATGTCATCCCAGACCCAGTTCCTTTACATTAGCCACAGTAAAATTGCCATGGAAATTGCTGAACAGCTGGTGGGCGTGACCATGCAGGAATCGGGGGTCTCCCGGGTGGTGGAAGTGGATATTGAAGAGGCGCTGCGCATGCGTGAGCAGGTGTAGCCTAAAAAAAACAGGAAAATCGGAATAACCATGACCGAATTGCAAATGGGGCTGATCGGCCTGGGCACCGTGGCGGTGGTCGGGGTGCTGGCCTATAACAAGTGGCAGGAGCGTAAGCATCGGCACATTGCCGAGCAAATGCTCCACAGCAATCACACGGACGTGCTGCTGAGCGAGGGAGGCGAAGCGGCGGTCCAGCCCGAAGGGGAAGAAGAGGAATACGCCCGGCTCATCGAGCGTCCCGCTAAACCCGCCGCCGTCGCCCAGGAACGGGTGGAACCCGCCCTGGAACCGGTGGCCCCGGTCACGGAAGAACGTCGGGAACCGGTGATGCAAGCGGCTCCCGCCGCCCCTGCCATGGCCATGCCCCTGGTGCGGGAAGACGGGGAAGGCGCCCCGGTCGCCCCCACACCGATGATCCCGGCGGCCCCCGTGCCACCGGTGGCTCCCGTGCCTCCGGCCCCCAGCCAGACTTTCCCCAGCGCTCCCCTGGCGGCCCCCCTGGCCCCGCCCCCCGAACCCGCTCCCCTGGTGGATGGGGCGTCCCGGGCCCCTTCCGTGGAAGAGGATTTGGCGGATATTCCGGAACTCCCTGCCGCCGAGCCTGAAGCGGTGGTCTCCGGCGCGCCGACCATGCCCGTGGGTCCGGTGCCTCCCGCCCTCCTGTCCCCCCAATCCGATTACATTGTTTCCCTGGAAACCGTGGATTTCATCCCCGCCTGCCAGTTTCTCCAATCCCAGCGGGACGCCCTGCTACGGGTAGGAAAGCGCATTACCTGGATCGGCTTTAATGAACGTACCGGGGAATGGGATCACCTGGCGGAGGACAGCGAGGTGGAATACCGGCGCATTCAGGTCGGGGTGCAGCTGGCTGACCGGCGCGGCGCCCTGTCCGACGGGGAGCTGTCCGTGTTCCATACGGCCCTGCGCCAGGTGGCGGAAGAATTTATGGCGGTGGCCGATCTGCCTCCCCGCAAATCGGCCCTGGATCAGGCTTTCGCCCTGGACCGCTTCTGCGCCGACGTGGATATTCAGGTGGGCATCAATGTGGTGGCCACCAGCCAGGCCTTTCCCGGCACCAAGGTGCGGGCTCTGGCCGAAGCGGCGGGCATGACCCTGGGCATGGACGGGGTGTTCACCCGCCGGGATGACGACGGCCGGGTGCTCTATACCCTCTCCAACCAGGGGGCGACGCCTTTTTCCCTGGAATCCATGAAAACCACCCTGGTGCAGGGCATGACCTTCCTTTTGGACGTGCCCCGGGTGCCCAATGGGGACCGGGTCTTCAACCAGATGGCTGATCAGGCCCGGCGTTTTGCCGACACCCTCCACGGGGTGGTGGTGGACGACAACCGGCAGCCCCTCACCGAGCCCCAGCTGGAGCCCATTCGTCGCCAGATCGGCCAGTACCAAGGCACTATGGCCAAACACGGGCTCACCGCCGGGGGCAGCCTGGCCCTGCGCCTTTTCAGCTAGGTCTTTATGGTTGCACCCATTGCGGTGGAGGCGCGGGCCCGCGCCCTGCGGGAGACGCTGACCCGCTACAGTCACGCCTATTACGTTCTGGATAATCCCCTGGTGCCGGACGGGGAATACGACCGGCTGTTCCAGGAATTACAGGATCTGGAACAACGTTTTCCGGACCTGCGGAGCCCGGATTCCCCCACCCTGCGGGTAGGGGGCCAGCCCCTGAGCCAGTTTGCCTCCGTGGTCCATACCGTGCCCATGCTGTCCATCCAGACAGAAACGGAAACGGGCCCGGAAGGGGCCTGGAATTTCGATGCCCGGGTACGCAAGGAACTGGAATTGCCGGACCAGGCGCCGCCGGTGGAATATGTGGCGGAGCTGAAATTTGACGGCCTGGCCGTCAATCTTCGCTACGAGCACGGTCTTTTCGTCCAGGGCGCTACCCGGGGCGACGGCTTCCAGGGGGAAGACATTACCCAGAATCTGCGCACCGTGCGCCAGATTCCCCTGCGCCTGCAAGGCAATCCGCCCCCCCTCCTGGAAATCCGGGGGGAGGTCTATATGCGCAAGGATGACCTGGAAGCCTATAACCGGAAAGCGGAAGCCCGGGGGGACAAGACCCTGGTCAATCCCCGCAATGCGGCGGCGGGCACCCTGCGGCAGCTGGACCCGGCCATTGCGGCCAGCCGTCCCCTGTGCTTTTTCGCCTACGGCCTGGGGGCGGTGGATGGCTGGGAACTGCCGTCCTCCCATGCCGGGCTTTTGGATGCCCTGGCCGCTTTTGGCGTGCCGGTCTGTGAACATCGCCGGGTGGTGCGGGGGCCGGCGGCCCTGGAAACCTTCCACGTGGACATGGCCCAGGTCCGGGAAACCCTACCCTTTGATATTGACGGGGTGGTGTACAAGGTCAATTCCCTGGACTGGCAGCGCCAGCTCGGTTTCCGCTCCCGGGAGCCCCGCTGGGCCGTGGCCCACAAATACCCGCCCCAGGAAATGCTCACCCGGGTCCTGGCCATTGATATCCAGGTGGGCCGCACCGGGGCTCTGACCCCGGTGGCCCGGCTGGAGCCGGTTTTCGTCGGCGGAGCCACGGTGACCAACGCCACCCTGCACAATGAGGATGAAATTCAGCGCAAGGGCGGCATTTGCCTGGGGGATACGGTCATTGTGCGCCGCGCCGGGGATGTGATTCCGGAAGTGGTGGGGGTGGTGGGGGAACGCCGTCCGGCGGATGCCCAGCCCTTCGTCATGCCCGCCACCTGCCCGGTGTGCGGCGCCCACGTGGTGCGGGAGCCGGGGGAAGCGGTGGCCCGCTGCTCCGGCGGTTTTTCCTGTCAGGCCCAGCGCATCCAGGCCATTCTCCACTTTGCCGGGCGCCGCATGATGGACATCGAAGGCCTGGGAGAACGGTATGTGGAGCGGCTGGTGGAACTGGACTTCATCCACGGGGTGGCCGACCTTTACCGCCTGACCCTGGACGATCTCCTGGAAATGAAGCGTCGGGCCGATGCCCGGGACGGCACCACCCCGGAAACGGTGAAACAGGGCCAGACCCCCACCCGCTGGGCGGAAAATCTGCTGGCGGGCATTGCCGGTAGCAAGCGTCCGCCCCTGGCCCGATTGCTCTTTGCCCTGGGCATTCGCCACGTGGGGGAGAGTACCGCCAAGACCCTGGCGGACTGGCTCGGCACCCTGGACCGGGTGCGCCGGGCTCCCGTGGCCCTGCTGTCCGTGCTGCCGGACATCGGCGGCGTGGTGGCGGCCTCTATTGCGGATTTCTTCGACGAGCCCCGTAACGGGGCGGCTCTGGACGCCCTTCTGGCCGCCGGAGTGCGGCCTCAGGATGAGCATCCGCCCGCCGCCCGGCTGGGGGAAAAGCTGGATTGGGCAGTGTTGTACGCCGCCCTGAATGTGCCCAAGCTCACGGAAATCCAGGCCCGCCGTCTGGCCGAACTGGTGCCGGAGGGTGGAGAACTGGCCCGCCTGCCCGCTTTTACCGGCCCCCTAGCCGTGCTGCCCCGGGACGTGGGGGACGCCCTCTCCCATTGGCTGGAGGAAGAGAACGGACGGGCCCAGCTGGCGCGGCTGGCCGAGTTCCGCCAAGAATTGCTGGGAGATTTACCGGAGCCGGATGGGGACACGCCGTCCTCTCCCGCCGCTGGCAAGACCTTTGTCCTCACCGGCACCCTGCCCACCCTGAAGCGGGATCAGGCTACGGCCATGATTGAGGCGGTTGGTGGCAAGGTAAATAAGTCCGTGTCCAAGAAAACCCATTATGTGGTGGCTGGCGAAGAAGCCGGCTCCAAGCTGGATAACGCCAACAAGCTGGGCATCCCCGTCCTGGACGAGGCTGGCCTATTGGCCCTGTTAAATCTGGAGAATGTGCATGAAGAGCGTTCGTAAGGCGGTATTCCCCGTAGCCGGGTTGGGTACCCGGTTTCTCCCGGCCACCAAGGCCAGTCCCAAGGAAATGCTGCCCATCGTGGATAAGCCCCTGATCCAGTATGCGGTGGAAGAAGCCGCCGCCGCTGGCATTACGGACATGATTTTTGTCACCGGCCGCAGCAAGCGGGCCATCGAAGACCATTTCGACAAGGCCTATGAGCTGGAAAAGGAACTGGCCGAGCGGCACAAGACGGAAATGCTGGATTTCGTCCACAACATGCTGCCCAAGCACATGAACTGCATCTACATTCGCCAGCCCGAAGCCCTGGGCCTTGGCCACGCGGTGCTTTGCGCCCGGCCCGTGGTGCAGGATGAGCCCTTTGCGGTGATTCTGGCGGACGACCTCCTGGACGGGGAACCGCCGGTAATTAAGCAGATGGTGGATAACTTCGATTACTACCATTGCTCCGTGCTGGGGGTGCAGGACGTGCCCCGGGCCGACACCAAGAGCTACGGCATTGTGGATGCCAAGCCCCTGGCCGAGCGCCTGGAACAGGTGTCCGCCATTGTGGAAAAACCGGCCCCGGAAGATGCCCCGTCCACCCTGGCGGTGGTGGGCCGCTATATCCTGACTCCCCGCATCTTCGATCATCTGGAAAAGGTGGGGAAGGGCGCCGGTGGGGAAATTCAGCTCACCGACGGCATCGCCTCCCTGATGGCGGAGGAACAGGTGTTGGCCTATCGCTACAAGGGCACCCGTTACGATTGTGGCTCCAAGCTGGGCTATTTGCAGGCCACCGTGGATTTTGGTCGCCGTCACCCCCAGGTGGGGGAAGCTTTTTCCGCCTACCTGGACTCTCTGGAGAAATAAACCATGGCCACCCGCGACGAAGCCTGGGAAATCCTCAATTCCGCCGAAGAGCTCTTTTCCGCCGAAACCGTTTCCGCTGCGGTGGACCGGGTGGCGGAAAAAATCACCGCCCAACTGGGGGACGCCCACCCCCTGATTCTTTGCGTCATGACCGGCGGACTGGTTTTTACCGGCCAGCTCATGACCCGGCTGCGCTTTCCGGCGGATGTGGATTACCTCCATGCCACCCGCTATAGCCAAGACAATGCGGGCGGTTCCCTGTCCTGGCGGGCCTCCCCCTGGATCAGCGTCAAGGATCGCACCGTGCTGGTGGTGGATGACATTCTGGATGAAGGGGTGACCCTGGCGGCGGTGCGGGACAAGCTCCTGGCCCAGGGGGCCAAGGCCTGCCATCTGGCGGTGCTGGCGGACAAGGCCAATGGCAAAAATAAGCCGGTGAAGGCGGATTTCGTCGCCCTCACCGTGCCGGACCGCTTTGTTTTCGGCTGTGGTATGGACGCCTACGGGGCGTGGCGCAATCTGGGGGCCATTTACGCCATCCCGGATCCGGTGGCGGGGTAAAGACCATGTTGGCAATTATCGGTGGTAGCGGCCTGACCCGCTTGTCCAGCCTGGATGTATCCCATCGGGAAGTGGTGCGGACCCCCTACGGGGAGCCCTCCGGGCCCCTCACCTTCGGCAATATTTGCGGCCAGCCCGCCATCTTTCTGGCCCGCCATGGCTACGGTCACACCATTCCGCCCCATGAGGTGAATTACCGGGCCAATCTTTGGGCCCTTAAGGCCAAGAAGGCCACAGCCATTATTTCCGTGGCCTCCGTGGGCAGTATCCGGGCCGACCTGCACCCGGGGGATCTGGTGCTGCCGGACCAGATTATTGATTACACCTGGGGGCGGCATAGCACCTATCACGAGGGGCCGGGCTGTACCGTGACCCACGTGGATTTCACCCATCCCTATGAACGGCCTTTGGTGGAACAGATTCTCCAGGCCGCCCAGGGGGTGGGGGAAACGGTGAAGGATGGGGCTGTCTACGCGGCCACCCAGGGCCCCCGCCTGGAAACGGCGGCGGAAATCAACCGCCTGGAACGGGACGGGGCCGATGTGGTGGGCATGACCGGCATGCCGGAAGCGGTGCTGGCCCGGGAACTCCATCTGCCCTATGCGGCTATCAATGTGGTGGTCAATTACGGGGCGGGCCGGGGCGACAGCGCGGAAGCCATCCATTTCGAAAGCGTCACCCAGGTGTTGCAGGAAGCCATGGTCCGGGTGCGCCGGGTCGTGGAACGGCTAGTCTGCAATTATGCCGCCACCCATCCCCAGGAAGGGGCCGGGCAGTGACCATCCGCCCCGTCCTGCGCATGGGGGACCCCCGCCTGCTGGGGCAAGCCCGGCCGGTGACCGAATTCGGCACCCCCGAATTGGCGGAGCTGGTCCGGGACTTGTGGGACACCATGGTGGCCACGGACGGGGTGGGCCTGGCGGCTCCCCAGATTGGGGTGGATTTGCAGGTGGTGGTGTTCGGCTTTGGCACCAATCCCCGCTACCCGGAGGCGGCACCGGTGCCCCGGACCGTTCTTATCAATCCGGTATTGCAGCCCCTGTCTTCCGACCAGGAGGGGGGCTGGGAAGGCTGCCTTTCCCTGCCGGGCCTGCGGGGGTGGGTGCCCCGTTATACCCGCCTGCGCTATGAGGGGCGGGATGAAAACGGCGCGCCCCTGGACCGGGTGGCGGAGGGCTTCCACGCCCGGGTGGTGCAGCACGAATGCGACCACCTGATCGGCAAGCTTTACCCCATGCGGATGACCGATTTCACCCGCTTTGGCTTTACCGATCTGCTTTTTCCTAAAGCGTCTGAGGATCGGGACGGGCCGCCCCCGGAATAGATCTCCGTTGCCAATGAATATCGGCTGGGTGAAAGAAAAAAGGGGCTTTTGCCCCTTTTTTTGTCCTTGCCTGGCCGTTGGTGGCCCGGCTCAGATTTGCAGCTGTTCCAGGAGCTCGCTTTCCAGCTGAATGCGGGGGCCGCTCTGCTCCAGGCTTTGCCCGGAAATGAGGAAATTGTCTTCCACCCGTTCCCCCAGGGTGACGATCTTGGCCGTGTGGAGATGGGCGTGGTGCTTGGCCAGAATAATGGCGATCTGGTAAAGCAGCCCCGGCCGGTCCGCCGCCACAATGGAGAGCAGGTAATTCTGGCCCCGCTCGTCGGGCACGATGGCCACTTCCGGCGCAATGGGGAAATGCTTGGCGTGACGGGACAACCGTCCCCCCGGTGGGGCTTCCGGCGGGCGCTGGGCAATGAGGCGTTCGGATAGCTCGTGTTCCACGATGGCCGCCATTTCCCGGGTGATTTCCTGTTCCCCTACGTCCAGCAGGACAAAGCTATCCAGGGCGTAGCCGTGCTTGGTGGTGTGAATCTTGGCATCCACAATGTTGTAGCCCGCCCGGCCGAAAAAGCCGCAGAGCCGGGCGAAAAGATCGGGTTGGTCCGGGGTGTACACCATTACCTGGAGGGCGCAGGTGGGGGAGTTTTCCCCATGGCGCAGGCGGGTCTTGACCACCGGGGCTTCACTATTGATGCGGTAATGGAGGCAGCGGGTGTGCCAGGCGATTTCCTCCGCGGAATGGCGCAGGAAATAAACGGTGTCCAGCTGCTTCCAGAGCCGTTCGTGCACCGAGTCGGAGAGGGCAAAGTAGCGCAAGAGGCGCAGGGCCTCCTGCTGCCGTTCCTGGATGACCCCCTTGGGTTCCGGGGCTTCCCCTTTTTCCAGTAGGGTCATGGTCATGCCATACAGGTCTTCCAGGAGCTTGCCTTTCCAGGCATTCCAGACCTTGGGACTGGTGCCCCGGATGTCCGCCACGGTGAGCAGATAGAGGGCGGTGAGGTGGCGTGGATCCTTGACCCGGGCGGCAAAGGCGGCGATCACCCCAGGATTGGAGATGTCCTCCTTTTGGGCCACCTGGGACATGACCAGGTGGGCTCCCACCAGCCACACCACCAGCTCCGTGTCTTCTTCCGACATGCCGTGGGATTCGCAGAATTCCCGGGCATCTTTCTGCCCCAGGGCCGAATGGTCTCCCCCCCGGCCCTTGGCGATGTCGTGGAAGAGGGCGGCCACAAAGAGCACCCAGTGGCGCTCGAAACTGTTGATGAGTCGGGAGCAGAGAGGATATTCGTGGGCGAATTCGTCCATGGTGAAGCGGCGCACATTGCGCAGCACCTGGAGAATGTGCTGATCCACCGTGTAGGCGTGGAACAGGTCGTGCTGCATTTGGCCCACCACCTGGCCGAAATTGGGCAGATAACGGCCCAGGATGCCGTATTGGTTCATGCGCCGGAATTCGTGGACGATGCCCTGGCGTTGCTGGAAGAGGCGGATGAAGCAGACCCGGTTGGCCGGATCGGCCCGGAAAGCGTCGTCAATAAGCAACCGGGCCCGCCACAGGGCCCGCAGGGTACGGGCGGTCATGCCCCGCAGTTCCGGATGCTGTTCCAGCATGAGGAAAGCTTCCAGCAGGGTACCGGGACGCTTCTGGAAAATGTCTTCCTCAATCACATCCAGCAGGCCGTGGTTATTCTGGAAACGGTCGTTGAGGATTTCCGGCGCCTGTTCCGGGGGCGGGAAAATGGCCGCCCCCAAGTTTTGCATGAGGATGACGTTGAGCTGGGTCACCAGCTTGGCGGTGCGGTAATACCGCTGCATGAGCATTTCGCTAGCCCGCCGGGTGGCGGTGGCTCTGTAGCCCAGCTGTTCCGCCAGGGGTTCCTGATAGTCGAAGAGTATCCGGTCTTCCCGACGTCCGGCCACGATGTGCAGCCGGGTGCGGATGGTCTCTAACTGGCTCTGGGCCTGCTCCAGGGCGTAGACCTCTTCCTGGGTGATGAAACCGTGTTGTTCCAGATCCTGCCAGCTGTGGCCGTAACCGGCGGCCCGGGCAATCCACAGCACCAGTTGCAGGTCCCGCAAGCCCCCCGGGCTTTCCTTGGTATTGGGTTCCAGGGCGAAGGGGGTTTCCTGGTAGCGGACGTAACGTTCTTCCTGCTCCAGTTTTTTGGCCTTGAAAAAGGCCTGGGGATTGAGGCGGGAGCGCAAGCCTTCCCCAAAGCGGCGGAACAGCTCCGGGTCTCCGGTGAGCAGACGGGTCTCGATAAGGGCCGTCTGCACCGTAATGTCCCCCTCCGCCTCCTTTAGGCATTCATCCACGGTGCGGACGCTGTGGCCGATTTCCAGGCCAATGTCCCAGAAAAGGCTGATGAGGGATTCCAGGCGATGGGCCAGTTCCTCATCCGGCCTACCGGGCAGGAGAATGAGCAGGTCGATGTCGGAGGCGGGGTAGAGTTCCCCCCGGCCGTAGCTCCCCACCGCCACCAGATCCACGCTGTCCGGAAAGCCCTGATCCCGCCAGAGCTGGCGCAACAGGTCATCCACCAGGCGGCAGCGGGCCTTGAGTAGGGCCTGGGCGTCGCCGTTTTCCAGATAGGTGGCGCACAGGGCCGCCTGGCCCTCCTTCAATTGCTGCTTGTATTCCAGAATCGGGGCGGGGGCGGGAGAGGGGCGGGCCACGGTTAAATCCAATCGGGTTTGGGGCGGCAGTTGGGGGACAGGGTCAGTACATCCACGCCGGTTTCCGTAACCAGGATGGTGTGTTCCCATTGGGCGGAGAGGCTGTGGTCCTTGGTGACGATGGTCCAGCCGTCCGCCAGTTCCCGGATGGCGGCCTTGCCCGCGTTGAGCATGGGTTCAATGGTGAAAATCATGCCGGGCTTGAATTCCAGGCCCGTGCCTGCCTTGCCGTAGTGGAGCACCTGGGGATCTTCGTGGAAGTTCCGGCCAATGCCGTGGCCGCAGAATTCCCGCACCACGGAAAAGCCGTTCTTTTCCGCATATTTTTGAATCACTTCCCCGATGTCTCCCAGATGGGCGCCGGGTTTGACCTGGGCGATGCCCAACCACATGGAATCAAAGGTGACTTCGCAGAGGCGCTTGGCCTGGATGGAGCAGTCCCCCACCTGGTACATGCGGCTGGTGTCGCCGTGGAAGCCGTCCTTAATGACCGTGATATCCAGATTGACGATATCTCCGCTTTTCAGCACCCGGTCCCCGGGAATGCCGTGGCAGACCTGGTGATTCACCGAGGTACAAATGGACTTGGGGTAGGGGGTATAGCCGGGAGGGGCGTAATTCAGGGGGGCGGGGATGCAGCCTTGCACATCCACCATGAGTTCGTGGCAGAGCCGGTCGATTTCCCCGGTGGTGACCCCGGGCTTGATATAGGGGGCGATGTAATCCAGCACATCCGCCGCCAGACGGCAGGCGATGCGCATTTTCTCGATTTCTTCGGGTGTTTTTATGCTGACGGACATTGTCTTTGTTCTGTGTCTAAAGTGAAAAGGATATATAACCGACCCCGCTTAGGCAATTTCCCGGGCCTTTGGTTGCGTGCTTGCCGGGGTAATTGGCGGGGCGGGCCGGAAAACGGTCGGGAAGGCCTTTGGGGCGATGGCGCCAGACTTTCTCCCTTGGCTCACCGCAAAAGGCAAAAGGCCTGATCCGGCTGGGGGAAAATCCGGGGCGGGAATGGCCCTAGAAATACTCCCCGGCGTGGGGTGTGACAAGTCCGGGTGACGGAGGATTTTGATTGAAACCGGTTTGGTGATAGAATCCCGCAGCTTTTTTAGGGCGTTCGCCTTGAAAAAGCGGTTGCCGGAAATGGTTCCGACGACCTATTCCTCACATCCACCTTTCCAGGGTGCCCGCTTTGCGGGTCGCAATCGGTGGATGGCGGTTAAACCCTTTAGGAGATACAAATGTCTGTGTCCATGCGCCAAATGCTGGAGGCCGGTGTTCACTTCGGCCACCAAACCCGTTTCTGGAATCCGAAAATGGCGCCTTTCATTTTCGGCGCCCGCAACAAGATTCACATCGTGAATCTGGAAAAGACCCTGGTCAAATACAACGAAGCCATGGACTTCGTGCGTAAGCTGGCCGCCAACAAGGGCACCATCCTCTTCGTCGGTACCAAGCGTCAGGCCCGGGAAATCGTGGCCGAAGAAGCCCAACGGGCTGCCGCTCCCTTCGTGGATCAACGCTGGCTGGGCGGCATGCTCACCAACTTCAAGACCGTGAAGCAATCCATTAAGCGGCTGAAGGACACGGAAACCATGGCCGAAGACGGCACCTTCGAACGCATCGGCAAGAAAGAAGCCCTGCTGAAGCAACGGGAACTGGACAAGCTGAATAAGTCCATCGGCGGTATCAAGGACATGAACAACCTGCCCGACGCCCTGTTCGTTATCGACGTTGGCTACCACAAGATTGCCATCACCGAAGCCAACAAGCTGGGTATCCCGGTCATCGGCGTGGTGGATACCAACCACACCCCGGACGGCGTGGATTACGTCATCCCCGGTAACGACGACTCCTCCCGCGCTATCCGCCTCTACGCCCGTGGTGTGGCCGATGCCATCCTGGAAGGCCGTAGCCAATCTCTGCAAGAGATTGTGGCCGCCGGTGAAGACGAATTCGTCGAAGTCGAAGAAGAACAGGCTGAATAACAGGCTTTAAAGGGAACGGCATGGCCGTTCCCTTTGTTATTTGATTTCAATGGTAAGGGCGCCTCCAGGGGCGCCCTTACAGCAGCAATCGGAGAAAAGAATGGCAGCTATCACTGCGGCAATGGTTAAAGAATTGCGGGAAAAGACCGACGCTCCCATGATGGAGTGCAAGAAGGCCCTGACGGAAGCCGATGGGGACATGGCCAAGGCTGAGGAAATCCTCCGGGTAAAGCTGGGTAACAAGGCCTCCAAGGCTGCTGCCCGGGTCGCCGCTGAAGGCGTGGTAGGCATCCACATCGCCGCTGACGGCAAGCTGGGTTCCATTGTGGAAGTCAATTGCGAAACCGACTTCGTGGCCAAGAACGACGACTTCCTGGCTTTCGTTAAGAAGCTGGCCGAACTGGTGGCCGAAAAGAATCCCGCCGACGTGGCTGCCCTGTCCGCCCTGGATATCGACGGTACCCCGGTGGATGCGGTGCGCACCAACCTGATCGGCAAGATCGGCGAAAACATGACCATCCGTCGCTTTGAGCGGGTGCAAGCTCAAGGCAAGCTGGCCTCCTACGTGCACGGCGGTGCCAAGATCGGCGTGCTGGTGGATCTGGTGGGCGGCGAAGAAGTCCTGGCCAAGGACGTGGCTATGCATATCGCCGCTTCCAAGCCCAAGGCTCTGGACGCTTCCGGTGTGGATCCGGAACTGATCGCCACCGAACGCCGCGTGGCCGTGGAAAAGGCCAAGGAAGCGGGCAAGCCCGAAGCTATGCTGGAAAAGATCGCCGAAGGCACGGTGCAGAAGTATCTGCGGGAAGTTACCCTGATGGGCCAGATTTTCGTCAAGGCGGAAGACGGCAAGCAAACCATCGAACACCTGTTGAAAGCCCATAACGCCTCCGTGGCCGGCTTCAACCTGTACGTGGTGGGCGAAGGGATTGAAAAGAAGGTGACCGACTTCGCCGCTGAAGTGGCCGCTCAAGCCGCCGCTGCCGCCAAGAAGTAAGTTCAATTTCCCACGAGGGCCGATCATTTATGTCAGATTCCACCTGTACCCCGGTTTATAAGCGCATTCTCTTGAAGTTGAGCGGCGAGGCCCTGATGGGCGGCGACGCTTACGGCATCAATCGCCAGACCATCTCGGAGATTGTGGCCGAGATTAAGGATGTGGCGGCGCTGGGGGTGGAAATTGGCGTGGTGATCGGCGGTGGCAACATCTTCCGTGGCGTGGCGCCGGCGGCAACCGGCATGGACCGGGCCACGGCCGATTACATGGGGATGTTGGCCACCGTTATGAATGGCCTGGCTTTGCAGGACGCCATGCGTTTGGCGGGCCTCAATAGCCGGGTCCAATCCGCCCTGGACATCGAGCAGGTGGTGGAGCCCTATATTCGGGGCAAGGCCATCCGTTATCTGGAACAGGGTCGGATCGTTATTTTTGCCGCCGGGACGGGGAATCCGTTTTTTACCACCGACACGGCGGCGGCCTTGCGGGGCGCGGAGATCGGCGCCCAGGTTGTTTTGAAGGCCACCAAGGTGGATGGGATTTATACGGCGGATCCGAAAAAAGATCCGTCCGCCACCCGCTACGACAAAATTTCTTTTGACGAGGCGATTAATCGGAATCTGGCTGTCATGGACGCCACCGCTTTCGCCTTGTGCCGTGATCAAAAATTGCCGATCAACGTCTTTTCCATCTTCCATCCGGGCGCCCTGAAACGGGTTGTGCTGGGTGAGCCGGAAGGCACGTTGGTCTATTGCTGAGGGAGTGAGTGCGATGATTTCCGAACTGAAGAAAGTCACCGAACAAAAGATGCAGAAGTCCATCGAAGCCCTGAAGCATGACCTGGCCAAGGTCCGCACGGGCCGGGCCCACGTTGGCCTGCTGGACCATGTGCAGGTGGATTACTACGGCAGCATGATGCCGATTAATCAGGTGGCCAATGTTACCCTGGTGGATTCCCGCACCCTGGGGGTGCAACCCTGGGAAAAGACCATGGTGGGCAAGGTGGAAAAGGCGATTCGGGAATGCGATCTGGGCCTGAATCCGGCCACCCAGGGCGACCTGATTCGGGTGCCCATGCCTCCCCTGACGGAAGAACGCCGCCGTGACCTGACCAAGGTGGTGAAGGGGGAAGGGGAAAACGCCAAGATCGCCGTGCGCAATCTGCGCCGGGACGCCAACAATTCCCTAAAAGAAGCCCTGAAGGCCAAGGAAGTGGCCGAAGACGAAGAACGTAAGGCCCAGGACGACATCCAGAAGCTCACCGATAAGTACATCGCCGAGGTGGACAAGCTGGTGGCCCAGAAAGAAACCGAACTGATGGCGGTCTGAGCGCCATTTCGGCTCGCTCTGGAAATCGGGGAATGTCGGTATTTTCCAGCTCCACCCAGGATATTCCGTCCACCTCCCGGGTGCCCCGGCATGTGGCCATCATCATGGATGGCAACGGCCGTTGGGCCAAGAAGCGCTTCCTACCCCGTTTTGCCGGCCATACCAAGGGTGTGGCTGCGGTACGGGAAACGGTGCGTACTTGCCTGGACCTGGGGATTGAGTATCTGACCCTTTTTGCCTTCAGTTCGGAGAACTGGCGGCGTCCCGAAGAAGAAGTTTCCCTGCTCATGCAGCTGTTCATGAAGGCCCTGCGCCAGGAAGTGGACCGGCTCCATGAGCATCGGGTGCGCCTGCGGGTAGTGGGGGATTTGTCCCGCTTCGACCCGGCGCTTCAAGAGCTGATTCGGGAAGGGGAGCGCTGCACCGGCGGCAACAAGCGTCTGACCCTGACCATTGCCGCCAACTATGGCGGTCGCTGGGATATTTTGCAGGCCGCCAACCGGCTCGCCCAGGCCCATCCGGAAAAGGCCGGGCATTGGCGGGAAGGGGATCTGGAGCCCTGGCTGGCCATGGCCTATGCGCCGGAACCGGATCTCTTCATCCGCACCGGGGGGGAAAAGCGCATCAGCAATTTCCTCCTCTGGCAGTTGGCCTATACGGAATTCTATTTCACCGATACTCTCTGGCCCGAGTTTGACGAAGGGGCCCTGAAGACGGCGGTGGCCTCCTTCGCCTCCCGGGAACGGCGTTTTGGCCGCACCAGCGAGCAGCTCACCCAGACGGACGACGATCCGGGGCGGAATAAGGACGTGCGCCGTGCTTAAGCAACGGGTGATTACGGCGATTTTTCTCCTGGCCGGGTTTCTCGGTGCCGTGTTTTATCTGCCTCCCGGGGGCTGGGCTGGGGTGGCTACCCTGGTGGCGGCCCTGGCGGCCTGGGAGTGGGGCGGATTGTTGGGCTGGTCTCCCCGGGCTCGGGTGGCGGGCGGTCTGGCGTTCGCCTTGCTGGGAGCCGGGCTCCTGCTGGCCTTTCCTCACCTGGGGGATCCGGTCGTTGCTGGTACCGTGGCTCCCGGAGTTAAGGGACTTTATCTCCTTTCCCTGGTGTTCTGGTGCGGGGTGGTGCCTCCCTGGTTCCGCCAGCACTGGAAGCTGTCTGCGCCCGGCCTGGGCGTTGTGGTTGGACTGGTGGTGCTGCTGCCCACCTGGTTGGCCCTGATTCAATTGCGTACCCTGGGGGGCGGCGCCCTTCTGGCCTTAATGGCCACGGTGTGGATCGCGGATATTGCTGCCTATTTCTCCGGCCGGGCTTTCGGTAAGCATAAGCTGGCCCCCCGTATCAGCCCGGGGAAAACCTGGGAAGGGGCGTTGGGGGCTTTGGTGGGGGTCGAGGTCTATGGTTTTGTGTTATGGACCGCTTTCCCCGGATTTTTACCGGCGCTACAAAGTTGGCAGGTCCTCCTGGGCCTGGCCGTGGTGACCGCCATCAGCATTTTTGGCGATCTTTTCGAGTCCCTGTTGAAACGACAGGCGGGGCTCAAGGACAGCAGCCAATTGCTGCCCGGCCATGGGGGGGTGCTGGACCGTATCGACAGTCTGACTTCCACCTTGCCCCTGTTCGCCCTGGGACTTTTCTGTCTCTGATTTTTCCATGTCACCTCAAAATTTGACTATCCTGGGTTCCACCGGCTCCATCGGGGTGAGTACCTTGGATGTGGTTCGTCGTCATCCGGACCGTTATCGTATTACCGCCCTGTGCGCCCACCGTCAGGTGGCCCGTCTGGCGGAACAGTGCGCCGAATTCAAGCCCGCCTACGCGGTGTTGCGGGATGAGGCCTTGGCGGCCGAGCTGCGGCAGCAACTGGGGGATTCGCCGACCCAGGTGCTGTGGGGGCCGGAGGCCCTGGAACGCATGGCGGCCCTGCCGGAAGTGGATGGGGTCATGGCGGCCATTGTGGGGGCGGCTGGTTTGGCCCCTTCCCTGGCGGCGGCCCGGGCTGGGAAAAAGGTCTATCTGGCCAATAAGGAAGCCCTGGTCATGGCTGGTCCCCTGTTCATGGCCACCATTCGGGCGGCGGGCGCTACCCTGTTGCCCATCGACAGCGAGCACAACGCAATTTTTCAGTCCCTACCGGCAGGCTATAGGGGGGATTGGGAGAATCGGGGGGTGCGGCGCCTACTCCTCACCGCCTCTGGCGGCCCCTTTCGGACCACCCCCAAGGCGGCTCTGGGTCATATCACCCCGGATCAGGCCTGCGCTCACCCCAATTGGGTCATGGGGCGCAAAATTTCCGTGGATTCCGCCACCATGATGAATAAGGGGCTGGAAGTCATCGAAGCCCATTACCTGTTCGGCGTGCCGCCGGACCGTATTCAAGTGGTGGTCCATCCCCAGAGCGTTATCCATTCCCTGGTGGAATATGTGGATGGCTCGGTGCTGGCCGAGTTGGGCAATCCGGATATGCGTACCCCCATCGCCCAGGCCCTGGCCTATCCGGAGCGTTTTGCCTCCGGGGTGGGGCCTCTGGACCTCTTTCAAGTGGGCCATCTGGATTTCGAGGCGCCGGATTTTGAGCGCTTCCCCTGTCTGCCCCTGGCCTATCGGGCCCTGGCGGCGGGGGGCAGCGCCCCGGCCGTGCTCAATGCGGCCAACGAGGTGGCGGTCCAGGCCTTCTTGGAAGAACGGCTGCCCTTTGTGCAAATTTCCCGGGTGATTCGGGAGGTGATGGATCAACTTCCCGCCCAGCCCCTTCAGTCCTTGGCGGACGTGATGGCTGCCGACCGTCAGGCCCGGGCCCTGGCGGAAGCGGCCCTGGTGACGGAGCAGCCCCTTGGCTAATGCCCTGTTTTACCTAGCCGCCTTCGCCTTTGTTCTGGGGGTGTTGGTGGTGGTCCATGAATTGGGCCATTTCACCCTGGCCAAGCTCTGCGGGGTCAAGGTGCTGCGTTTTTCCGTGGGCTTTGGCAAGGTGCTGTGGGGCCGCCGTTTTGGCCCGGATCAGACCGAGTGGGTGCTTTCTGCCTTCCCCCTGGGGGGCTATGTGAAGATGCTGGACGAGCGGGAAGGGCCGGTGGCGGAAGAAGAACTGCCCCGGGCTTTCAACCGTCAGTCCCTGGGCAAGCGCTTTGCCATTGTGGCTGCCGGTCCCCTGGCCAATCTGTGTTTGGCGGTGCTGGTGTACTGGGCCATGTTCTGGCATGGCATGGAGGAATTGCGCCCCCTGCTGGGTACGCCCCCCGCCGGGACGGCGGCAGCTATGGCGGGTATTCGCAATGGCGACCTGGTGGATCGGGTGGGGGATACCCCGGTGGCGACCTGGCAGGCCCTGCGTTGGGAAATTTTGCGCAAGGGGGTGAAGCAGCCCGGTGGCGCTGTGCCTTTGGTGCTCCAGGCCAAGGATGCCCAGGGGCGGCCGGTGTGGCGTTACCTGGATATTTCCCCGTTAGGCAAGAGCGGTTTCCAGGGCGACCCCATGGGGGTGCTGGGAGTGCAGTTTTTTCAACCCGACATGGCTCCCGTGGTGGGGCGGGTAACCCCCGGTTCCGCTGCGGATAAAGGAGGGATGCGGGCCGGAGACCGGATCGAGGCCATCGAAGGTAAGCCTACGGCCCAGTGGCAGGCGGTGGTGGCCCTGATTCGCCCGGCCGCTGGCCGTCCCCTGCATTTTCAGGTGTTGCGCCAGTCCCAGCGGCTGACCCTGGTGGTGACCCCTGTGGCAGCCTCGGCGGACGGGGGCAGGGTGGGCCGTATCGGGGTGGAGGTCCAAGGGGCGGGCATTTCCCGGGATCGGGTGTTCGTGACCCTGGATTACGGCCCCCTGGGATCTTTGCGTAAAGCTTTGGCGGAAACCTGGGCCCAGTCCAGCATGAGTGTGGTCATGATGGGCAAAATGCTCACTGGCACCGTTTCCTGGCGCAATTTGAGCGGCCCCGTGACCATTGCGGACTACGCGGGCCAGTCTGCCCGCATGGGCTGGCTTTATTACTTTCAGTTCCTGGCCTTGGTGAGCGTTAGCCTGGGCGTCTTGAACCTGCTGCCCATCCCGATTCTGGATGGGGGGCATTTGCTGTATTATATGGCGGAGTTCATCAGACGAAAGCCGCTCTCCCAGCGCACCATGGAGATCGGGCAACAAATCGGGCTGGCATTGCTCCTGGCAATGATGGCCTTCGCCTTCTTCAATGATATCAATCGATTGATTTCCGGCTGAATATGAAAAAAAACCTGCTGGCTGGGTTGATTGCGGGGCTCTTTGCTTCCGCCGCCTACGCCTTCAATCCCTTTGTGGTTAAAGACATCCGCGTCGAAGGCATCCAGCGGACCGAAGCCGGTACGGTGTTCAGCTATCTGCCCGTTAAAGTGGGCGATACCTTGGACGACGAAAAAGCCTCCCAGGCCATTAAGGCCCTGTTTGCCACGGGCTTTTTCAAGGACGTACGCATCGAAATCGACAAGGAGGTGATGGTGGTGGTGGTGGAAGAACGCCCTGCCATCTCCCAGGTGGATTTTGTCGGCATGAAGGAATTCGACAAAGACACCATCCGTAAGGCCTTTAAGGATATCGGTCTGGCGGAATCCCGCATCTTCGACCGGGCCATCATGGAAAGGGCGGCCCAGGAACTGAAGCGCCAATACCTGTCCCGGGGGCGCTATTCGGCCAATATCACCACCACGGTGACGCCTTTGGAGCGCAACCGGGTGTCCATCAACTTCAATGTGGATGAAGGTGAAGCGGCCAAGATCAAGCAGATCAATATTGTGGGTAACAAGGTGTTTAAGGAAAAGGACCTCCTGGACCTTTTCCAATTGCGTACCCCCAATTGGCTGACTTGGTATACCAAGAACGACCAGTATTCCAAGCAAAAGCTTTCGGCAGACTTGGAAACCCTGCGGTCCTTCTACCAAAACCAGGGTTATCTGGACTTCAATGTGGAATCTACCCAGGTTTCCATTACTCCGGATAAGAAGGACATCTACATCACCGTTTCCCTTTCCGAAGGGGAGCGCTACATGGTCTCCGCCGTCAAGGTGGCGGGGATCCTGCCCATTCCCGACGAGGAATTCCATAAGCTGGTGACCGTCAAGCCGGGGGATGTTTTCTCCCGGGAAAAGCTGAACGATTCCATCAAGGCCATCACGGACCGTCTGGGCAACGACGGCTACGCCTTCGCCAACGTCAATGCGGCGCCGGACATCAACAAGGAAAAGCGCCTGGTGGCCTTTACCCTGTTCGTGGATCCGGGTAAGCGGGTGTACGTCCGTCACATCAATATCGCGGGCAACAGCAAGACCAAGGATGAGGTGATTCGCCGGGAAGTGCGCCAAATGGAAGGGGGCTGGTATGACGCCCAAAAGGTTAGCCTGTCCCGAGAACGGATCGATAAGCTGGGTTATTTCTCCGATGTGACGGTGGAAACGCCCCCCGTGCCGGGAACCAGCGACCAGGTGGATGCTAATTACGCGGTGACGGAAAAGCCCACCGGCAGTTTGATGTTGGGGGCCGGTTTCTCCAGTTCGGATAAGGTGATTCTGTCCGGGTCTATTTCCCAGGCTAACCTCTTCGGTAGCGGGAAAAATGTTTCCGTTCAGCTGAATACCTCCCGGGCGTCCCGGACTATTGGTCTGTCCTATACGGACCCCTATTTCACGGTGGATGGGATTAGTCAGGGCTTTGATATCTATCACCGCACCTACGACCCGTCCCAGTCCTATTCCTATACCCAGTCCTATAAGACCGTATCCACCGGCGGCGGTCTGCGCTGGGGGATTCCCATCGCGGAAAAGGAATCCATTAGTTTTGGCGTGGCGGTGGACCGGACGGAAGTCACCACCTTTGATGACAGCCGCCAGGTGTACAAGGATTTCGTTTCCGAATTCGGCAATACCAACAGTACCTTCTCCGGTAATGTGGGCTGGGGCCGGGATACCAAGGACAGCTATATTTACCCGACCCGGGGGGGGGTGGCCCGGGCTGGTATTGAAGCTACGGTGCCTGGCGGTACCCTCCGTTACTACAAGCTAAACCTGCAACGGCAACAATATTTTCCCCTGACCAAGAATCTGACCTTGATGTTGAACGGGGAATTTGGCGCAGGTAACGGCTATGGTGGCCGCCCGCTGCCCTTCTTCAAGAGCTTCTACGCCGGCGGCGTGACCTCCGTCCGGGGTTATGACACCTATACTCTGGGGCCGAAGCAGGATGGGGAAGCCATCGGCGGGACTAAGCGGGTGGTGATGAATGCGGAAGTGCTCTTCCCCATGCCCGGTCTGGGCAAGGATAAGTCCGCCCGCCTCGGTTGGTTCGTGGATGCGGGCCAGGTATTTGGTCCCAAGGATGACTACGGTCGCTATTCAAAATTTTCCGTAGGGGATTTGCGTTACTCCACCGGCCTTTCTCTGGCCTGGTCTTCCCCTCTGGGTCCCTTGCGCTTTAGTATTGCCAACCCGCTGAACAAGAAGGATGACGATAGGACGCAGCGCTTCCAGTTCACCATGGGTACGGTGTTTTGATTTTTGAGGAGAGTTAGCTTGAAAAAGACGCTGATTGCCGGCCTGATTGCCGGAGTGATGGGCCTGGGAATGGTGCAAGCTCAGGCCGCCGAATTGAAAATCGGGTATGTGAATACCCAACGTATCTTCCGGGATGCTCCTGCGGCCGTGAAGGCCCAGAAGAAGCTGGACAGTGAATTCTCCCGCCGGGATCAGGACCTGCAAAAAATGGCGAAGCAACTCCAGTCCCTGCAGGAAAACCTGGAAAAGAACGGTGTCACCATGTCTGACAGTGACCGGCGCAACAAGGAACGGGATCTGAATGACCTGAACCGGGACTTCCAACGCAAGCAACGGGAATTCCGGGAAGACCTGAATCTGCGCCAAAACGAAGAAATGGCGGCGGTGCTGGACAAGGCCAACCGGGCGATCAAAAACATCGCGGACAGCGAAAAGTATGACTTGATCCTGCAAGATGTGGTGTGGGTCAGCCCTCGTCTGGATATCACCGACAAGGTGATCAAGGCCCTGGCCGACGGCAAGTAAATCGCCTGCATGCGTTTGGATGAAATCGTCGCCCGCCTCGGCGGAGAGTTGGTCGGGGATGGGGCGACGGAAATCAATCGGGTCGGCA
The DNA here is from genome assembly GCA_041907765.1 of Rhodocyclaceae bacterium. Taxonomy (GTDB): domain Bacteria; phylum Pseudomonadota; class Gammaproteobacteria; order Burkholderiales; family Rhodocyclaceae; genus Azospira. Next base: position 54,561 of record JAYRGQ010000018.1, read on the forward strand.
CCCTGGCTACCGCCGGGACCGGCCAGATTTCTTTTCTGGCCAACCCCAAGTACCGCTCCCAACTGGTAGATACCCGGGCCGCTGCGGTGATCGTTCCTCCCGCCCTGGTGGGGGTGACGGGGCGTCCCTGTATCCTCCATCCCCAGTCCTATACCTATTACGCCCGGGTGGCCCAGCTGCTTTATCCCCGGGCGGTACCCGCCGTACCGGTCCATCCTTCCGTACAAATGGGAGAGGGCGTGGTGCTGGGGGAGGGGGTGGTGATCCATGCCGGCTGTGTGCTGGGGGATGGGGTGGAAATTGGGGCGGGCAGTGTGCTCTTTCCCAATGTGTCCATTTACGCCGGTTGCGTGGTGGGCCAGCGGGCCATCATCCATAGCGGCGCGGTCATTGGGGCGGACGGCTTTGGTTTTGCCAAGGACGGGGACGCCTGGCTGAAAATTCCCCAGGTGGGACGGGTGGTTATTGGGGACGATGTGGAAATCGGCGCCAATACCACCATTGACCGGGGTGCCATCGACGACACGGTGATTGGCAACGGGGTCAAGCTGGATAACCAAATCCAGGTGGGCCATAACGTGACCATCGGCGAACACACGGCCATGGCCGGTTGCGTGGGCATTGCGGGAAGCGCCCATATCGGCTGCCGCTGCACCGTGGGGGGCGGAGCCATTATCTTGGGGCACCTGACCCTGGGGGATGACGTTCATGTCTCCGCCGGCACCATGGTGACCAAAAGTCTGTCCAAGCCGGGCCAATACACCGGGGTTTTCCCCGTGGAAGACCATGAGGCTTGGCTGAAAAACGCAGCCCATCTGCGCCATTTGACCCGCATGGCCAAGCGCATGGACGAATTAGAGAAAAAACTCGAACAATTGGAGAAAAAATCTTGAATCAATTGGATATCCACCAGATTTTGACCTATCTGCCTCACCGCTATCCCATCCTCCTGGTGGATCGGGTGCTGGATTGCGAACCGGGCAAGACCATCCATGCGATCAAGAATGTGTCCATTAACGAACCCTTCTTCCAAGGGCACTTTCCCCACCATCCGGTCATGCCCGGGGTGCTGATCCTGGAAGCCCTGGCTCAGGCTGCGGCCATCCTGTCCTTCCAGACCCTGAATTCCAAGCCGGACGAAAATTCCGTTTATTACTTTGTCGGCATCGACGGGGCCCGTTTCAAGAAGCCCGTGAGCCCTGGGGATCAGCTCAATCTCCACGTGGAAGTGGTGGCGAACAAGCGGGGCATCTGGAAGTTCAAGGCCGAGGCCCGGGTGGATGGGCAGGTGGCGACGGAAGCCGAACTCATGTGCACCGTGCGTGCCATTGACTGAGCCGGACCGGCCATGATCCATCCCACCGCCATCATTGCGCCCGGCGCCCAGCTCGGCGAAAACGTCAGTGTCGGTCCCTATAGTGTGATCGGCGAGCATGTGCAAATCGGGGACAATACGGTCATCGGTCCCCACGTGGTGATCGCCGGCCATACCACCCTGGGGTGCGACAACCGGGTGTTCCAGTTCGCCTCCCTGGGGGATGAACCCCAGGATAAGAAATACGCTGGGGAACCGACCCGGCTGGAAATCGGCGATCGGAACACCATTCGGGAATTTTGCACCTTCAATACGGGAACGGCCCAGGACGCCGGGGTGACCCGGGTGGGCAACGACAACTGGATCATGGCCTATGTACACATCGCCCATGATTGCCAGGTGGGCAGCAAGACCATTTTTGCCAATAACGCCCAGATTGCTGGCCACGTCCATGTGGATGACCACGCCATTCTCGGGGGCTTCACGGCGGTGCACCAATTTGTGCGCATCGGCGCCCATTCCATGACCGGCCTGGGCACCGTGCTGTTCCAGGACCTGCCGCCCTACGTGACCGCGGCGGGCAACACCGCTTCCCCCTACGGCATCAACAGCGAAGGGCTGCGCCGCCGGGGCTTTTCCTCCGAATCCATCATGGCCTTGAAGCGGGCCTATCGCACCCTCTACAAGTCCGGCCTGACCCTGGAAGAAGCCAAGGCCAAGCTGGAAGAGGAATCCGTGGCCCATCCGGAAATCCAACTGCTGCTGGATTTCCTCGGGGTTTCCAAACGCGGCATCGTGCGCTGACGCCATGGGGGGGAGACCGATGCGCATCGCCATGGTGGCGGGGGAAGCCTCTGGGGATTTGCTTGCCAGCCACCTGATTGGGGCCTTGAAACAACAGGTGCCGGACGCCCAGTTTGTCGGCATTGGGGGCCCCAAAATGGTGGCTCAGGGCTTTGACGCCTGGTGGCCCCTGGAAAAGCTGGCGGTACGGGGCTACGCCGAGGTGCTACGCCACTACCGGGAAATCGTGGGCATCCGCTCCAGCCTGCAAAAGCGCCTCCTGGCCAATCCGCCGGACGTCTTTATCGGCGTGGATGCCCCGGATTTCAATCTGGCCCTGGAAACCCGGCTGAAAAAGCGGGGCGTCCCCACGGTCCATTACGTCAGCCCCTCCATCTGGGCTTGGCGGGCCAAGCGCATCCACAAAATCGGCGCCGCCGTGTCCCGGATGCTGTGCCTGTTCCCCTTTGAGCCCGAACTCTATGAGGCCCGGGGCATTCCCGTGACCTACGTGGGCCATCCCCTGGCGGACATCATTCCCCTGGACATCAATCGTAAGGCCTATCGGGAAAAGCTGGGTCTGCCCTTGGATCGGCCTATTTTTGCTTTCCTGCCCGGCAGCCGCCAATCCGAATTGCAGTTCATGGCGGAGACCTTTGTGGAAACCGCTCGCCAGATTTTGGTGCGCCTGCCCCAGGCCCTGTTCCTGGTGCCCCTGGCCACCCGGGAAACCCGGCTCCAGTTCGAAACCGCCATCTACAACCGGCAGGCCGGGCAGTTGCCCTTCAAGCTGCTTTTCGGTCACGCCCACGACGCCATGGCGGCTGCCGATACGGTGCTGGTTGCCAGCGGCACGGCGACCCTGGAGGCTGCCCTGATCAAGCGGCCCATGGTCATCGCCTACCGCATGGCCCCCGCCTCCTGGCGGCTCATGAAGCGCATGAAATATCAGCCCTGGGTGGGCCTGCCCAATATCCTGTCCCGTTGTTTTGTCGTGCCCGAGTTTCTCCAGGAAGACGCCACGCCGGAGAATCTGGCCCAGGCCCTGGTCAATGAACATCAGGACAAGGTGGTGCGGGCCAAGGTGGAAGCCCAGTTTGCCCAATTGCACCAACAGTTGCGCCAGAACACGGCGGAAAAGGCGGCCCAGGCAGTGTTGAGTCTGGTGCCCGGCTGGCGGACAGGAGCCCACCGTGGCACTACAGTGGTTTGATGCCCCCATCTGCGGTCTGGATGAGGCCGGACGGGGCCCCCTGGCCGGTCCGGTGGTCGCCGCCGCCGTTATCCTGGACCCGGCTCGGCCTATTGTCGGGCTCAATGATTCCAAAAAGCTGTCCGCCAAAAAGCGGGAAGCCCTGGCGCAGGAAATCAAGGAAAAGGCCCTGGCCTGGGGCATTGGTTCCGCCTCGGCGGCGGAAATCGACGCCATCAACATTCTCCAAGCTTCTTTTCTGGCCATGACCCGGGCTTATGCCCAGCTGACCGTGCCGGCTGAAAAAGCCCTGGTGGACGGCAACCGCTTCCCCAAGCTCCCCGTGCTAACAGAAGCGGTGGTGAAGGGGGACGGCAAAATCGCCTGTATCGCCGCTGCCTCCATTCTTGCCAAAACCTCCCGGGACGCCACCATGCTGGCCCTGCACCGGGACTACCCGGAATACGGCTTTGACCACCACATGGCCTATCCTACCGCTGAGCACCTGGCTATTCTGGAGCGCCTGGGGCCCACCCCGGACTACCGCCGTTCCTTCGGACCGGTCAAGCGCTGGCTGGCGGCCCACGGGCAGGGCTGACCCTTTCTAGGCTGCCATGACGGACCGCGCTCTCCACCTCATCCAATCCGCCGACAACCCCCTCTATCGCCAGTTACGCAAGCTCTGCCAGTCTTCCCGGGAGCGACGCAAGGCGGGGCAGGTGGTGTTGGACGGCATGCACCTGATCCAGGCCTACGAAGCCCAATGGGGCCCGGTGGCCCAGCTGTGGGTGCGGGAAGGGGATCGGGAGCGGGGAGAAATTGGCGCCTTTCTGGTGGCCCATCCGGAACGTCGTCCCCTGTTTTTGGCGGATAAGCTCATGGGGGACCTGGGGGTGGTGGAGACCCCCAGCGGCATCATGGCCGTCATTCCCGCGCCGGAGGCCGATCAGGCTCCCGGTGACGCAGAAGATACGGTGCTCCTGGACGGGGTGCAGGACCCGGGCAATCTGGGTTCCATCCTCCGCAGTGTGGCGGCGGCGGGTTTCCGCCAGGTGCTGCTGTCCCCTGACTGTGCCCAGGCCTGGGCGCCCAAAACCCTGCGGGCCGGGCAGGGCGCTCACTTCCTCCTGCGTATTTACGAACACCAAGCCTTGGTGCCGTTCCTGGAGAGTTTTCAGGGGGCGGTGGCGGTCACCAGCCTGGCTGCCCGGGAAAGCCTGTATCGCCTGGAACTGCCGTCCCCCGTGGCCTGGATCTTCGGTTCGGAGGGCCAGGGGGTGAGCCCGGCGGTGGCGGCCTGCGCCACCCATCTGGTGAAAATTCCCATGCCCGGGGCCTGTGAATCCCTCAACGTGGCGGCGGCCGCCGCCATTTGCCTCTTCGAGACCGTGCGGCGGCGCCTGGACGGCTGCTGATCGTCTTAGGGACTTTGCTTTTGCGCACTGATCCCAATCCCCTGGAGTCTTAGTAGCCGCCCAGGCTAGGCCTAGGCGGCTTCCTGCTGCTGTTCCCTTCTCAGTAGGTAGCCCGATCCAGCTTCACTTCCTGCATGATGGTGGTGGAGATTTCCTCGATGGACTTGGTGGAAGAGTCCAGCCAGTGAATGCCCGCAATGCGCATCATCTTTTCCGCTTCCCGCACCTCGTAACGACAGTTTTCCAGAGCCGCGTATTTGCTGTTGGGGCGCCGTTCACTGCGAATTTGGTGGAGCCGCTCCGGCTGAATGGTGAGGCCGAAGAGCTTGCTGCGATGGGTGGTTAAGGCTTCCGGCAGGTGCATGCGCTCGAAATCCTCCGGAATCAGGGGGAAATTGGCCGCCTTGATGCCGAATTGCATGGCCAGGTAGAGGCTAGTCGGGGTTTTGCCGCAGCGGGAAACCCCCACCAGGATGACGTCCGCTTCCGCCAAGCCCTGGTTAGTGACCCCGTCGTCGTGGGCCAGGGTGTAGTTGATGGCCTCGATCCGTTGTTTGTAATCGTTGCTGTCCGTGTCCCCGTGGGTGCGGCCGATTTTGTGGATGGCCTTGACCCCCAGCTCCACTTCCAGAGGGCGGATGAAGGTATCGAAAAAGTTCAGGCAGAGGGCGTCAGCCTGGTTAATGATAGCGTTCAGCTGGGGATCCACCAGGGTGCTGAGGACGATGGGGCGGACGCCGTCCTGGCGCGTCACGGCCTGGATGTGGGCCAGGCACTCCTGGGCTTTCTCCTGGGTGTTCACAAAGGGCACCCGGACTTGCTTGAGGCGTACCCCTTCAAACTGGGTCAGCAGGCTGTGGCCCATGGTTTCTGCGGTGATGCCGGTACCGTCGGATATAAAAAAGATACTGCGCGGGATGGGTTGAATCATGGTTTTCCCTAATGAATAGGTCTTTGTGCGGGGAAGGCGATAAAATAACGGTTTCCCGACTTTGGAACAATCAGGAACACACATGAGCGATTACGTAATCGGTTTCGACGAGCTGCGGATGGGTGACGTGGAGCGCGTCGGCGGCAAAAACGCCTCCCTGGGCGAAATGATCAGTCAGCTGGCCAACACGGAAGTGCGCGTGCCCGGCGGCTTTGCCACCACGGCCCAGGCTTACCGCGATTTTCTCGCCCATGCCGGTTTGGCGGACCGTATCCGCGCCGAGCTGGAAAAACTGGACGTGGATGACGTGAACGCCCTGGCGGCTGCCGGGAACCGGGTGCGTCAATGGATTGTGGATACTCCCTTCCCGCCCCAGCTGCAACAAGAAATCGCTGATCATTACGCCAAACTGGTGGCCGACAGCACGGCGGATGCCTCTTTCGCCGTCCGTTCCTCCGCCACGGCGGAAGATTTGCCCGATGCCTCTTTCGCCGGGCAACAGGAAACCTTCCTCAACATTCAAGGCCTGGACAACGTGCTCCACGCCATGAAGGAAGTGTTTGCCTCCCTCTACAACGACCGGGCCATCGCCTACCGGGTGCACAAGGGCTTTACCCATGCGGAAGTGGCTTTGTCCGCCGGGGTACAACGCATGGTGCGCTCCGATAAAGGCGCGGCCGGGGTGATGTTCACCCTGGATACGGAATCCGGCTTCCGGGAAGCGGTGTTTGTCACCGCCTCCTACGGCCTGGGGGAAACCGTGGTTCAGGGCGCCGTGAATCCGGACGAATTCTACGTCCATAAGCCCATGCTGGCCGCCGGCAACAAGGCCGTGATTCGCCGCAATCTGGGCTCCAAGATGATCAAGATGGTTTTCTCCGCCGAAAAAGTGGCGGGCAAATCCACGGTCACCGTGGATGTACCGGAAGCGGACCGGAACCGCTTTGCCATCACCGATGCGGACGTGGAAGAACTGGCCCGCTACGCCGTGATTATCGAAAAGCATTATGGCCGTCCCATGGACATCGAATGGGGTAAGGACGGGGTGGATGGCAAGCTCTACATCCTGCAAGCCCGGCCTGAAACCGTGAAGTCCCAAGAAGGCCACGAACGGCTGCAAAAATTCAAACTCAAGTCCTTCTCCAAGGTCCTGGCCTCCGGCCGGGCCATTGGTCAGAAAATCGGCACGGGCCCGGTGCGCATCGTCATGGACCCCTCCGAAATGGACAAGGTCAAAGCTGGCGACGTGCTGGTGGCCGATATGACCGATCCCAACTGGGAACCGGTGATGAAGCGGGCCTCCGCCATTGTTACCAACCGGGGCGGGCGCACCTGTCACGCCGCCATCATCGCCCGGGAACTGGGCATTCCGGCCATCGTGGGTTGCGGTGACGCCACCCATACCCTCTCCGAAGGGGAAGTGGTTACTGCTTCCTGCGCCGAAGGGGATACGGGCCACGTCTATCGGGGCAAGCTGGATTACGAAGTGGTGTCCCGGGATCTGGGGGTGATGCCGGAAATCGGCACCAAGATCATGATGAACGTGGGCAATCCGGAATTGGCCTTCGAATTCTCCCAACTGCCCAACGGGGGCGTGGGTCTGGCCCGCCTGGAATTCATCATCAACAACGTGATCGGCGTCCACCCCAAGGCCATTTTGGAAATCGACCGGCTGCCCGCCTCCAAGCGGGAAGAAATTCTGCGTCGGGCCCGGGGTTACGCCAATCCGGTGGAATTTTTCGTGGAAAAGCTGGTGGAAGGGGTAGCCAACATTGCCGCCGCTTTCTGGCCCAAGCCCGTTATCGTCCGCCTCTCCGACTTCAAGTCCAACGAATACCGCAAGCTCCTGGGCGGTGACCTGTACGAACCGGAAGAAGAAAACCCCATGTTGGGCTTCCGGGGCGCTTCCCGCTACATCGCCACCACTTTCCGGGATTGCTTCGAGCTGGAATGCCGGGCCATGAAAAAGGTTCGGGAGGAACTGGGTCTCACCAACGTGGAACTGATGGTGCCCTTCGTCCGCACCCTGGGCGAAGGCCAAGGGGTGGTGGATTTGCTGGCGGGCCACGGTCTGAAGCAAGGCGAAAACGGTCTGAAGCTCATCATGATGTGCGAAATTCCGTCCAACGCCCTGCTGGCCGAACAGTTCCTGGATATCTTCGACGGCTTCTCCATCGGCTCCAACGACTTGACCCAGCTGACCCTGGGCCTGGACCGGGATTCCGGTCTGGTGGCTTCCCTGTTCGATGAACGGGATCCGGCCGTGAAGACCCTGCTGGCCATGGCCATCGCTGCCGCCAACAAGAAGGGCAAGTACGTGGGGATCTGCGGTCAAGGCCCCTCCGACCACCCGGATCTGGCCGAATGGCTGATGGATCAAGGGATCAGCAGCATCTCCCTGAATCCGGATACGGTAGTGGATACCTGGACCCGTCTGGCTGAGCACAAAAAGGCCTAAACCCCGTGGGAGCCGCCTTCTGGTTCTGGCTCCTGCTGGGCTTCGCCCTATTGGGTGCCGAGTGGAAACTCGGCACCCTTTTTATTTTGTGGTTTGGGCTGGCGGCAGAATTTGTGGCCCTGATGCTGTGGCTATTTCCCGGCGCCGGTTGGGATGCCCAGGTGTTTCTCTGGGGCGTTACCGGCTGCACCCTGGTCTGGAGTCGTTTCGGCTCCTCCCGCTAAACGCCCGTAAGGGTTGTAAGGGGCGTGACTGGCCTAACGTTGGCCGAAGGTGGGGAGATGGATGCGGTAGGCGATGGATGCCCAGCGCAGAAAGAAAATCAGCCCGGCGGAGAGCCAGGCGGCCAGGCTGGGGGCCACCCCCAGGGCTTGCAGGGCAATGAGGAGTAGGGCGCCAGCCCAGGCGGCAGAGGCGTAGAGCTCGCCGGGGAGAAAGACCAGGGGCACCTGGTTGCAGAAAATATCCCGCAGGACCCCGCCAAAAACTCCCGTAATGACCCCCATCAGACTGGCGACCAGCCAGGGCGCTTCCCATTGGAGGGCAAACTGGGTGCCGATGACAGTGAATAGGGCCAGGCCCAGGGCATCGGGATAGAGGAAGAGCCGGGGAGGAATATTGCGCTTGCGGGCCAGAAAAAAGGTGATGACCCCGGTGGCGAAGGCCGCCACCACATAGCTTTGATCCGCCACCCAGAAAACGTGATGTTGCAGGAGCAGGTCCCGCAGGGTGCCGCCCCCCAGGCCCGTGGCCAGGGCCACGGTGACCGTGCCCACCAGGTCCAGCCCTTTGCGCTCGGCCTCGAATACCCCGGTGACGGCGCTGACGGCCACGGCGGCCAGGCCCACCCAATAGAGTAGCTCGGCCAGGGTCATGCCTTAGCCGTTCTTGATCCGGACCAGGCGTTGCTTTTCCCGGTCCCAATCCCGCTGCTTTTCCGTTTCCCGCTTATCGTGCTGCTTCTTCCCCTTGGCCAGGCCGATTTCCGCCTTGACCCGGCCCCGGGTGTAATGCAGATTCAGGGGCACCAGGGCGTAACCCGCCCGTTCCACCTTGCCGATCAGCTTATGGATTTGCTCTTCGTGCATGAGCATTTTGCGGGTCCGGGTGGGGTCCGGATTAATGTGGGTGGAAGCGGTGGGCAGGGGGGTGATGTGCATGCCCAGGAGCCAGAGTTCCCCCCGTTTAATGACCACGTAGGCTTCTTTGAGGTGCACCCGGCCGGCCCGGATGGCCTTGACTTCCCAGCCCTCCAGGCTCAGACCGGCCTCGAGTTTTTCCTCGATGAAGTAGTCGTGGAAGGCCTTCTTGTTATCGGTAATGCTCATGGGACCGGGGTTTCCGCTAAAATTGCCAATTTTACAGGATTCGTAGGGTAGGGCGGGGAATGGCCTTGGTCGAAAAGTCGGTACTGATCGAAAGAACAGCAGCCCAGATGTTCGAGTTGGTGGATCGGGTGGAAGATTACCCCCAGTTCCTCCCGTGGTGCAGCGGCACCGAGCTAAAAGCCCGGGATGAGAGACGGACCGTGGCCACGCTCCATATCAACTATCACAGCGTCAAATCCCATTTCACCACGGAAAACGACAAGGAAATCCCGGTCTGGATGAATATCCGCCTGGTGGATGGGCCTTTTCGTCGGCTTGAAGGGCGCTGGCATTTCAAGGCCCTGGGGGGCCATGCCTGCAAAATCGAGTTTTCCTTGACCTACGAATTTTCCAGCAAATTTTTTGAAAAGGTGATCGGCCCGGTGTTCAACCACATCGCCGGCACCTTCGTGGAAGCCTTTGTGAAGCGGGCGGAGCAGATTTATGGCTGAAAATAAAATGAACGTGGAAGTGGTCTATGCCCGGCGGGAACGGCAAGAGCTGGTGCGGGTGCAATTGCCGGAGGGCGCCACGGTGCGCCAGGCGGTGGAAGCCTCCGGGCTGCTGGGGAAGCATCCGGAGTTGGATCTGGCCCAGAACAAGCTGGGGATTTTTTCCAAGCTCTCCAAGCCGGACACGGTGCTGCGGGACCGGGACCGGGTGGAAATCTACCGTCCCCTTATCGCCGACCCCAAGGAAGTGCGCAAGCAGCGGGCGGCGGCGGGCAAGGTCATGAAGAAGGGCGCGGGGGAAAACGAAGCCGCTTGACCCGGGTTGGCAAAGGGCCGGTGCGGGAGCCTAAGGACTTTTCCCTTGGTCACTCCTGATGGCCCTTTCCGCCGACCGCACAGCGCTGCGTAGTGGGTGCGTCGTGAGGCGATCAAAGCAAAGGGCCCGGAATGGGCCCTTTTGTTTGTTGCTGGGGTTTCCCCCTCGGAGGGGAAGCCCGCCTACTTACACCATTCGCTAACTGCTTTTTGCGCCTTGGCGGTTTCCTGGGCCCGCTGGTTATCGTCCAGAAAGTAGCGTTCCCCCTTGTCGTCCATTTGGGCCAGGCGTTGGCCGGATTGGAGCATGGCTAGATTGCGCTTGGCGGATTCGCAGCTTTCCTTGCGGGCTTTTTCCTGGGCCTGGGCCGCCTGTTCTTTCTTTGCCTTGTCCTGGGCGTCCTGCTGCTGTTTGCGGAAGTCCATTTCCTTTTCCGCAAAGGTCTTTTGGGGCGGGGCGTTGTCCGGGGTGCTGGGGGTGGCAATGGTGCGTTTTTGCTGCACCTGGCCCATGGGGGGCTTGTCCGACATCACCGTGCGGCCGTTCTTGTCTTTCCAGGTATAGAGCTCGGCGCCAGCCACCAAAGGCAGGGCCAACAGGAGACCAGCGAGGAGGGGGGCGAGCCGCCGGGAAGAAGGAATTGCAAGTCTTGCCATATCACTGCTCTTTTCCAGGGTTGTGCTGGGACGTATAATACGTTTTTGAGACTGTGGATCAAAGCTATGCGTTTAATCCAGAAGGCCTTGACGTTTGACGACGTCCTCCTTGTTCCCGCCCATTCCAATGTTCTGCCCCGGGATGTGAGCCTGAAATCCCGCCTGACCCGGGATATTTCCCTGAATCTGCCCCTGGTATCCGCCGCCATGGATACCGTCACCGAAGCCCGTCTGGCCATTGCCCTGGCCCAGGAAGGGGGCATCGGTATCGTGCACAAAAATCTGAAGCCCGCGGCCCAGGCGGCCCAGGTTTCCAAGGTCAAGCGTCACGAATCCGGCATTCTCAAAGACCCCATCACCATTCCCCCCAGCATGTCCGTGGGCGAAGTGGTGGAACTGACCCGTCAGCACCACATTTCCGGCCTGCCCGTCATGGAAGGCAAGAAGGTGGTGGGCATTGTCACCAGCCGGGACACCCGTTTTGTCACCAAGCTGGATCAACCCGTTTCCGCCATCATGACGCCCCGGGATCGGCTGGTCACCATCAACGAGCACCAGAGCGTGGATGACGCCAAGGAACTGATCCGCCTGCACCGTCTGGAACGGGTGCTGGTGGTGAATGACGACTTCGAGCTGAAGGGCCTGATTACCGTTAAGGACATCCTCAAAGCTACCGAACATCCCAACGCCAATAAGGACGACCATGGCCGTCTGCGGGTCGGCGCCGCCGTGGGTGTGGCCGCCGGTACGGAAGAGCGGATCGAACGCCTGGCGGAAGCCGGGGTGGACGTGCTGGTGGTGGATACGGCCCACGGCCACTCCCAAGGGGTGCTGGAACGGGTGCGCTGGACCAAGAAAAACTATCCCCATATTCAAGTGATCGGCGGCAACATCGCCACCGCCGATGCGGCCCGGGCCCTGGCCGAATACGGCGCCGACGGCGTCAAGGTGGGGATTGGCCCCGGTTCCATCTGTACCACCCGGATCGTGGCCGGTGTGGGGGTGCCCCAAATCACCGCCATCCATAACGTTTCCGAAGCCCTGAAGGGCACGGGGATTCCCCTTATCGCTGACGGCGGCATCCGCTTCTCCGGCGACATTTCCAAGGCTATCGCCGCCGGGGCCCACGTGGTCATGCTGGGCGGCCTCTTTGCCGGTACGGAAGAAGCCCCGGGGGAAGTGGAACTCTACCAAGGCCGTTCCTACAAGTCCTATCGGGGCATGGGCTCCCTGGGTGCCATGGCGGCGGGCAGTTCCGACCGTTACTTCCAGGAAAACACCGCCAATGTGGACAAGCTGGTGCCGGAAGGCATTGAAGGCCGGGTGCCTTACAAGGGCTCCGTCCTGGCCGTGGTGCACCAGCTCATGGGCGGCCTGCGCTCTTCCATGGGTTACCTGGGCTGCGCCACCATTGAGGAAATGCACGAAAAGGCGGCCTTTGTGGAAATCACCGCCGCCGGGGTACGGGAATCCCACGTACACGACGTGCAGATCACCAAGGAAGCTCCCAACTACCACATGGACTAAGCAGCATCCAGGCGCCCCGGGCGCGACGAGGGCGGCGACGAGCCGCCCTTTTTGTATATAAGGCAGATCATGGCTCACCAGAAAATCCTCATCCTAGATTTCGGCTCCCAGGTCACCCAGCTGATTGCCCGCCGGGTGCGGGAACAGCAGGTTTACTGCGAACTCCATTCCTACGATGTTTCCCCGGAATTCATTCGGGACTTCCAACCCGCCGGCATCATTCTCTCCGGCGGCCCCAATTCGGTGTACGAGGCCGAGGAATGGCGGGCGCCCCAGGTGGTGTTTGAGCTGGGCGTCCCGGTGCTGGGGATTTGCTACGGGATGCAGACCATGGCCCAGCAACTGGGGGGCAAGGTGGAAGGCTCTTCCCACCGGGAATTCGGCTTTGCCGAAATCCGCGCCCGGGGCCACTCCAAGCTCTTTAACGGCCTGCAAGACAAAACCAACGCCGAAGGCCACGGCCTCCTGGAAGTGTGGATGAGCCACGGGGACAAGGTCACCGAGCTGCCCGCCGGCTTCCAGGTCATCGGCGGCAACGACTCCTGCCCCATCGCCGCCATGGCGGACGAAGCCCGGGGCTTCTACGGGGTCCAGTTCCACCCGGAAGTGACCCACACGGTCCAGGGCAAGGCCATGATCGGCAAGTTCGTCCACGACATCTGCGGCTGCGGCCAGGATTGGACCATGCCCAGCTACATTGACGAAGCGGTGGCCAAGATTCGCGCCCAGGTGGGCCAGGACGAAGTGATCCTGGGTCTTTCCGGCGGCGTGGATTCCTCCGTGGCCGCCGCCCTGATCCACCGGGCCATTGGCGACCAGCTCACCTGTGTCTTCGTGGATAACGGCCTGCTGCGCCTCAACGAAGCCCAGCAGGTGATGGACACCTTTGGTCGCAACCTGGGGGTCAAGGTCATCCATGTGGATGCTACGGACCAGTTCATGGGCGAACTCAAAGGGGTGACCGACCCGGAAGCCAAGCGCAAGATCATCGGCAAGGAATTTGTGGAAGTCTTCCAGGCCGAGGCCAAGAAGCTGCCCAAGGCCAAATGGCTGGCCCAGGGCACCATCTACCCGGACGTGATCGAATCCGCCGGGGCTAAGACCAAAAAAGCCCACACCATCAAATCCCACCACAACGTGGGCGGCCTGCCCGAAACCCTCAACCTGAAGCTCCTGGAACCCCTGCGGGAACTGTTCAAGGACGAAGTGCGGGAACTGGGCGTGGCCCTGGGCCTGCCCGCCGAAATGGTCTATCGCCATCCCTTTCCTGGCCCCGGCCTGGGAGTGCGCATCCTGGGTGAAGTGAAAAAGGAATACGCCGACCTGCTGCGCCGGGCCGACGCCATCTTCATCGAAGAACTGCGCAACGGCAAAGACGAAGCCAGCGGCAAAACCTGGTACGACCTGACCAGCCAGGCTTTCGCCGTCTTCCTGCCGGTGAAGAGCGTGGGCGTGATGGGGGACGGCCGCACCTACGAATACGTGGTCGCCCTGCGCGCCGTACAAACCCAGGACTTCATGACCGCCCACTGGGCCGAACTGCCCTACAAACTCCTGGGCAAAGTCTCCAACCGCATTATTAACGAAGTCCGGGGGCTGAACCGGGTGGTTTACGATATTTCCGGGAAACCGCCTGCTACGATTGAGTGGGAGTGACTTTTATCACGTAATTTGTTGATTTATATAGGTTTTTAACTTACACAAAAGTTTCACAAAATCGCTAAGCTGTTAATTTTTAAGGGCTGCGAAGTTAAAGTTACACGTAAAGCTACACAAAGCTGTAGCTACTCAAAATCGTAGTAACTCGCAGCCCCATATGCCTCTCAAAAAACACTCATTTAACGACGACGAAGAACCCATATTCGACGAAGCTGTAATCTACAAGCGAGGCGAATATTGGCAGATGCGTATGTGGCTTGCTAAGGAAGGCAAGTACGCTCGCTTCAGTCTTAAAACGAGAAATAAAAGCACGGCTGTCGATAAAGCCAAGCTCCATTATCACAGCTTAAGGCAAAGGAGTTGGCTGGCAAAACCTACTTCTCAATCACAACAAAGATAGGCGTTGAGCGTTATTTGGAGCAACGTGAGCTAGAAGTAGGGCAAGCGGCTGGGATTGTCGCTGGGCGATATCGAACGATTAAGACGCACTTAGAGCATTGGCTTAACTTTATTGGGCGTGACGTTAAGCTGAAAGAGCTTGAGCGTACGGATTGCGAGAACTACTTTTTAGAGCGTACTAAGGGTAAGAAAAAGCTCGCTGTAAGTTCTACAACGATAGCCAACGAGCAAGCCACTATCAACGCAATGATGAAGTGGCTGTACAAGCGTAATGAGACCTACATTGACGGGTTTGACTTTAAGAAGCTACCAAAGACGGACAAAGGCGAAGAAGCTAATCGACGCAATACATTTACGGACGCAGAAGTTGAGCGCATCGTAAAGGCGCTGGATGACTACATTAAGACAGCAGATAAGGACTTGAAAGGCGAGGGCAACGTCCAAAAAGCTGTAGGTGGCTACTACTTGGGCGTGTCTTTAATCAGTGGGCTACGGCGTGGGGAACAGCTACAGCTTAGATGGACTGACATTGACAACGACTTAGGCTACAGAGAAGAAGGGCGCAAGAATGAGCTTGTCAAAATCAAAGTACGTGGTGAGACAAGCAAAGTAAGGCAGACAAGACGCTTTATCGTTAAGGATGATGCCAAGTACTTTGAAGGCTTGATGAAGCTACAAATAAAGCTGTTTGAGCTTGGCAAGGTAGCGGAAAGCAAAAGACTTGCTACGCTTGGCGATAGACTTGTATTCTCAACTAACGGCGAAACAGCTATTACCGCTCGTGCTATCGGCTATCACTTCGATAAGATAATGGCGTTGGCTAAAGTCAGCACCAATGACAGAGACTTGGTGCCGTACAGCTTCCGTCACTACTTTATCACTAAGCGAGTCAATAGCAATCTTCCAATCGCATCAATTGCAGAAATGTGTGGCACTAGCATCACGCAAATTGAAAAGACTTACTACCATACGACGGAAGACAAGATGGTGAGTAATGCGCTGGCTGACTACGAGATTAAGGACGGAATGTTGATTCCTAAGTAAAGCTAGTTGGGGGTGGTGAGTAAAAATCACCAGGCCAAAAGCGTAAGTACTTCAGTGCTGAAAATTGCGCGGCAATTTTTTAGGGCAGCAGAACCATTTTAGCTATGCCTGTCGTCACCGCAAGCCAGATTTTTTATACGCCATTATCACCGCCGAAAGTGTGCGATTTAGCGCCAAAAGACGCATTATTGAGGCGAGAGACAGCGCCGTTGTAGGGCTGGGCTAGGTTCTGCTGTGCTGTGGGTAGCTGTGGGTTAGGCTGCGGCTTGGGCTGGGGGTTGGCAACTTTAGACTTGGGAGGTGGTGGGGGTGGCTTGGGGGTAGGCACTTTTATAGCCTTACCCATACCAGCCCTCTGCTTACGTGGCTTAAGCTTAGCGGTAGCCTTACGCTGTGCTTCTGCCTTCTTCTGTTCCTCAGCTTGTTTAGCGATAGCTGCCCAAGTGTTATCAATAATCGTACGAAGAAGTCCAAGCTGTGCTTCCGCATCCGCAAACTCAAAGAACCTCATAGTGTCTCCTTTTCTTTTATTTAGTGAGAAAAGGAGAGTGGGCTGACTGCGGCGGTCACGCTTTTTCGGACAGTTGGCTAAGCTAATGCTGACCGGTTGAAAGGGAAGTGAAAGATGGGAACGAAACGCAAGCAACACAGTGCGGAATTCAAGGCACAAGTGGCGATGGCGGCC
>JAYRGQ010000019.1:0-62049 GCA_041907765.1 Rhodocyclaceae bacterium
GGCCGCCATCGCCACTTGTGCCTTGAATTCCGCACTGTGTTGCTTGCGTTTCGTTCCCATCTTTCACTTCCCTTTCAACCGGTCAGCATTAGCTTAGCCAACTGTCCGAAAAAGCGTGACCGCCGCAGCCCCAGGGGCGGTCCCGGCGGGGCTTACCTGGGGTGGGCTAGGGCGGTGGCTGATGGGGGTGGGGCATTGGGGCGCCCGGTTCCTGGGACGTATGGGGCGCCTGGGCCGGATCGTCTTGCTCCTGGCCAGCCTCCTGAGCCTGGGCCCTTGCGCCCTGGCGGCCCAGCCGGTGTTGCGCATCGGCGTTCTGGCCCCGGATGGGGCCCCGGCGGCGGAGCGGGAATGGCAGCCCTTTGCCAGTTCCCTGGAACGGGCCCTGGGAGACCGGGCCGTGCGCCTCCAGGCCTACGATCTGGCGGGGCTGCGGGAGGCGGTGGCGCATCGGCAGGTGGATTTTTTCATCGCCAGCAGCGGCTTTTTTGTGGAAATGGAAGCCCAATCCGGGGCCATGCGCCTCGCCACCCTGGAAAGTTCTCCCCGGCTTTCCCCCAGCCACAGCGTGGCTTCCACCATTCTGGTGCGGGCCGACCGGCATGACCTGAACCGGCTCACCGACCTCAAGGGGCAGCGGGTCATGGCGGTGAGCGAAGATGCCTTTAGCGGCTACCAGCTGGCCTGGCGGGAATTGCGCCGGGCCGGGGTGGAGCCCCGCCGGGATTTTGCCGCCCTGATTTTCTCTGGCTTTCCCCTCAACCGGATTGTGGACGCGGTGGCCAAGGGGGAGGTGGATGGGGGCATTGTCCGGGCCTGTGTGTTGGAACACCTGGTGGCGGCGGGGCGGGTCAAGGCCGGGGATTTCAAGGTGCTGGGGGAGGTCCGGGGGGACGAGCTGGATTGCCGCCATTCCACCCCCCTGTATCCGGACTGGTCCCTGGCCGCCCTGCGGGGCACCCCCTACGACCTGACCCGGCGGGTTTCCCACCTGCTTTTCAGCCTGCCCCCCAGTAACGGGGTGGCGTGGACCGTGCCCACGGATTACCAGCCGGTGCACGGGGTATTCCGGGATCTGGGCATTGGCCCCTACGCCGCCCTGGGGCCCCGGGATTTGTGGTCCCTGCTGCGGGAGTACTGGTGGGGCCTGGCCCTGGGCCTGTTGGCCCTGGCCGCCATGGCCGCCCATTCGGTGCGGGTGGAGGTGCTGGTGCATCGCCGTACCCGGGAGCTCCAGGCCGCCCTGGAAGCCCGCCAGCAGGCGGAAGAAGCAGCTCGGCGCCAGGAGGAAAAGCTGGATCACCTGGGCCGGCTCGGGGTGCTGGGGGAAATGTCCTCCATGCTGGCCCACGAATTGGCCCAGCCCCTGGCCGCCATCGGCAATTTCGCCCGGGGCATGACCTACCGCATTCAAGGGGGGCGCCTGGACCCGGGGCCCCTGCTGGAAGGCTGCCAGACCATCGAACAGCAGGCGGAGCGGGCTGCCCGGGTGATGGAGCAGGTGCGGGCTTTTTCCCGTAAGCGGCCGGTACGCAAGGCCCCCCTGGACCTGTGCGCCCTGGCTCGGGAGACCGTGGTGTTGTTCCGGGGCATGGTGGCCCGGGCCCCGGACATCCAGCTCCAGTGCGGCCCTTCCGGTGGGTCGGAGAGCGGCTGTCTGGCGGGGCTGACGGTGGAAGGGGATGCCCTGCAACTCCAGCAGGTGCTCCTCAATCTGCTGAAAAACGCCTACGACGCGGCCCGGGATTTACCCGAGGCGCGCCGGGCCATTCACCTGATCCTGGGCCGGGCTCCGGGCCGGGTCACCCTGGCGGTGGCGGACCGGGGCCGGGGCCTGGCCCCCGGGGACCGGGAACGGTTGTTTGAACCTTTTTTCACCACCAAGGAAGACGGGGTGGGCCTGGGCCTTTCCATGTGCCAGCGCATCCTGGAAGCCCATGGTGGGGCCATTACCGCCCACCCGCCGGAAGACGGCGGCCCCGGGCTGGTGCTGGAAATCAGTTTGCCCTACGAGGAAAGTCCCCATGCCCCCTAGTTCTCCCTCCCTGGCCGTGGCGCCCCAGGCTACCATCCATGTGGTGGATGACGATGCCGCCATGCGCCGCTCCGTGGCCTTTCTGGTGGAATCCTTAGGCTGGCGGGCGGCGGAATACGGGGCGGCGGAGCAGTTTCTCGCGGCGGCCGCCGCCGGGGATCTGGGCTGCGGCTGTCTGGTGCTGGATTTGCGCATGCCCACCATGAGCGGCCTGGAGCTACAACAGCGCTTGCGGGAGCTGGGCTGTGGTCTGCCCATCGTCTTCATTACGGGCCACGGGGACGTGGGCACAGCGGTCCAGGCCATGAAGCAGGGGGCGGTGGAATTTCTGGAAAAGCCCTTCAAGGATCAGGCCTTGCTGGACGCCATTGCCCAGGCGGTACGCCGCTCCGTGGCCGAAACCAGCCAGCAGGACGCGGGGAAGGCGGCCCGGGAGCGCTTTTTCAGCCTCACCGAGCGGGAGCGGCAAGTGGCCGTGGGCCTGGCACGGGGCTGGAGCTACAAGGCCATCGCCCGGGCCATGGGCATTAGCGACAAAACGGTCCAGGCCCACCGTAACCATCTGGTGGAAAAGCTGGAACTCCGTTCGGCGGCGGAATTGGCCCAGCTGATTATGAAAATCGCCCCGGAACTGCTGGCGGAGTCCTAGTCACTCCGCCCGCGTCCGGGGCGCCAAGCCGCTACGGCCAGGGGGCGGGGCTTAGTAGCGGGCGTCCTTGGGCTTGCCGCCCTTGGGCCAGTCATTCACCTTGGCCGGGAAATCGGGCCGCGGCTGGTGGGAAAAATATTCCGCCACATCCACCGCTTCCTGGTCGCTCAGGACGCCGCCCTGACCCAGGGGGGCGTTGAGGCCGTGGCCGATGGGCATGTTGTTTTTGACAAAGGCCGCCGCCGTGTAAGTCCGGGCCATGCCCGCTCCCACATTGAAGGAGTCCTTGCCCCACAGGGGCGGGAAGACATATTCGCCCCGGGCGTTTTTCACCCCTTCCCCGTTCTGGCCGTGGCAGACGGCGCACTGGGCGTCATAGACCCGCTTGCCATTGGCCGTGTCGGGCACCAGGTCCTTGTTGATTTTGCCCACGCCGCCCCCCTGGACCTTGCCATTGGCCGGGGTGTCCTTGGAGAGCCAGTTCATATAAGCCACCATGGCCTGCATTTCCTTGGACTCCGGGGGCACCTTGCTGCCATTCATGGAGCGCAGGAAACAGCCGTTGATACGCTCTTCCAGGTTCACCACCCGGCCCGCCCGAGGGTTGTAAGCCGGGTAGCGGTGGGCCACCCCGACGAAGGGGGAGCCCTTGGGGGTTTTGCCCCCGGCCAGGTGGCAACTGGTGCAATTGAGGGCGTCCCCCACATGGTCCGGCAGCAGGCGCTTGGTTTCCGTCAGCAGGCGGCGGCCGTAGCGGATTTGATCCCCCTGGGGGCCCGCGGGCAGGGTGCTGTCATGGGGCGCCCGGAACTTGGGTAGATTGCTCTGGGCTTTGGCCGGGGCCCCGGCGTTATCGGCCCAGGCCGGCAGATTCAGGGCCCCCAGGCTGACCAGCAGGCCCAGGCAGGCCAGGGTGAGGGGGCGCAGCCCCGGGTGTTGGCGGATTGTTGTTGTGGTTTTCATGGTGCTCTCCTCACTCATGGGCCGGGGGCAGGGTGCTACGCACACTGGCGACCTCGCCCAGGCTCACCCGGTCGGCCCGGTTGCCCCAGCTGCTGCGGATAAAGTTCAGGATGTCCGTGGCCTCCTGGTCGCTCAGCTGGGTGAAGGCGGGCATGGCGAAATGGAGCTTGTCGTGCTGGGTGGTGGCCATGTGGCCCCCGGCCAGGACAATGTGGATCAGGGAGGTGGGGTCCTTGGCCATCACCGAGGGATTGCCCGCCAGGGCGGGGAAGACCCGGGAGAAGCCGGTGCCGTCGGCCCGGTGGCAGGTGACGCAGAATTCCACGTAGCCTGCGGCCCCCGCCTGACGGTAATCCCCGGCGTTAAGGGCTTGCAGGGTCCGGCCGGAATCCGCCGGCGGGATGTCGGTGAGGGCGTTCTTGCCCGGGGGCAGGGATTTCAGATAGGTGGCGATGGCCAGCAGATCCCCGTCCGTCAAATGCTGGGTGCTGTGGCTCACCACCTCGGTCATGCTGCCGAAGGCGGCGGCCTGACTGGTACGCCCCGTTTTCAGCAGTTGCACAATGTCGGCGGTGCTCCAGCGGCCCAGGCCGGGACCGGATTCGCCCCGCAGGCTCTTGGCGTACCAGCCGTCAATCTTGGCGCCAGCCAGATATTGATCCCCATCCGTCTGGCTCAAGGCCTTTTCCTGATAGCCCAGGCCCCGGGGGGTGTGGCAGGAGCCGCAGTGACCCAGGCTCTGGACCAGATAGGCGCCCCGGTTCCAGGTGGCATCCTGGGTGGCCAGGGGTTGGAAGCGCTCCGCCTTGACGAAGAGCCAGTCCCAGATGGCCAGGGGCCAGCGCATGCTGAGCAGCCAGGGAATGTCATTGTCCCGGTTGGCCTGGGCCACGGGCTTCACCCCGGCCATGAAATAGGCGTAGAGGGCCGCCATGTCCTGGTCCGTGACCTTGGCGTAGGACGGGTAGGGCATGGCGGGATACAGCCGGTGGCCGTCCGCCGCCACCCCTTGGCGCACCGCCCGGACAAATTCCGGATAGGTGTAACGGCCAATGCCGTAGCGGGGATCGGGGGTGATGTTGGTGGAGTAGAGGGTGCCGATGGGCATTTTCATGGCCAGCCCCCCGGCGAAGGCTTGGCCCTGGGGCCCGGTGTGGCAGGCAATGCAGTCCCCGGCCTGAGCCAGGTAGGCCCCCTGGCGCACCAGTTCCGGGGCAAAGGCTTGGGGGGCGGCGGCTTGATTGAGGCCCAAGGCCGGATAGGCGGTGGCCAGCAGGGCGGCGCAGAGGCCGCCCCCCACCCCGCCCATCCACCAGGTTTTCTTGTTCATGGCGTATCTCCCTTGTTATGCCGGGGGCCCCGGGGCGGCGGGCTTGGGGAAGCCCTGCCGATCCTGTCCGGGACCATGGACCAAGCTTAGGTGGCCCCGAACCGGACGCCTATCCGCAAAACTGCCGGGCCCCTCGGCAATTTCGTGTATTGACCGGGGCGGTCGGACGGGCTTGGGGCGACGGGGCTTGGGGCAACGGGGCGACGGGGCTTGGGGCAACGGGGCGACAGGGCGACAGGGCGACAGGGCGACAGGGCGACAGGGCGACAGGGCGACAGGGCGACAGGGCGACAGGGCGACAGGGCGACAGGGCGACAGGGCGGTATGACAAAGGATTTGTGTGCGCCGCCGGGCGGCGAGGTCCTCCCGGCAGCGTCAGCCAATTGCAATATGGGCTCCCTACACTGGCCAGGTTTCGCCTGGCCCGAGGTTGTCCCCCGGGGCTGCCGGGTAAGCCCGTTTCCTTCCACCCTCCCCCGGGAGCCAAGCCCCGATTCGGTGCGGTAGGGGCGGGGTTGCCCGGCCCTGGTGCGGTGCGGGCCAGGGGAGGGCGGGCTTGGCCGCCCCGGGGCGGGGGCCGGGGGGCGAAGCGGGTTGGGGGCCCGGGGGGCCTGATCCCCGGGGCTGGGGGCCAGGACGGCCTTGCTCCGGCCCCAGGTTGGCCTTCCCCCATGGCCCTATTCCGGCGGAATTATTTTCCTGGTCCGGCTCTTGCTAACGGGCTGTATATCTCGCGCTGCGGAGTTTCCTGTGTCCCTACACGTCGCCCTGAATCACGTCACCCACTATCACTACGACCGGCCCATTCAGCTGGGGCCCCAAGTGGTGCGCCTGCGCCCCGCCCCCCACAGCCGGACGCCCATCCTTTCCTATTCCCTGAAGGTGACGCCGGAGCAGCACTTCATCAACTGGCAGCAGGACCCCCAGGCCAATTACCTGGCCCGGCTGGTGTTCCCGGAAAAGACCCGGGAACTGCGGGTGGAGGTGGATCTGGTGGCGGAAATGACCGTCATCAATCCCTTCGATTTTTTCCTGGAACCCCGGGCGGAAAAAATCCCCTTCACCTACGAGGCTTTGCAGCGCCACGAGCTGGCTCCCTATCTTTACCAGCTCCCCGCCACCCCCCGCTTTCAGCGTTATCTGACTTCCATTCCCAAGGCCCCGGCCCCCAGCGTGGATTTTCTGGTGGCCATTAACCAGCGCCTGTCCCAGGACATTGCCTACACCATTCGCCTAGAACCCGGGGTCCAGACCCCGGAGGAAACCCTGACCAAGGGCTCCGGTTCCTGCCGGGATTCGGCCTGGCTGCTCTGCCAGCTGCTGCGCCACCTGGGTTTGGCGGCCCGCTTTGTTTCCGGCTATTTGATCCAGCTGAAGGCGGACGTGAAATCCCTGGACGGCCCCTCGGGCCCGGAACAGGATTTCACCGATCTCCACGCCTGGTGCGAGGTCTATCTCCCCGGGGCGGGCTGGGTGGGCCTGGACCCCACCTCCGGCCTTTTTGCCGGGGAGGGTCACATTCCCCTGGCCTGCTCCCCCGAACCCGGCTCCGCCGCCCCCATCACCGGCCTGGTGGATGAGTGCGAGTGCGAGTTTTCCCACCACATGGGAGTGGCCCGCATCTGGGAAGCGCCCCGGGTGACCAAGCCCTACACGGAGGCGGAATGGGAGACCATTGTGGCCCTGGGCCACCGGGTGGATGAGGACCTGGAAGCCCAGGACGTGCGCCTCACCATGGGGGGGGAACCCACCTTTGTATCCATGGACGACCCGGATGGGGCGGAGTGGAATACGGAGGCCATGGGACCGAAAAAACGCTTCCTGGCGGCGGACCTGTTCCATCGCCTGCGGGAAAAATACGCGCCCCAGGGCCTCATGCACTTTGGCCAGGGCAAATGGTATCCGGGGGAACAGCTGCCCCGCTGGTCCCTGAACTGCTTCTGGCGCCGGGACGGCCAGCCCCTCTGGGAAAATCCCGAGCTTTACGCGGACGAGTCCCAGAATTACGGGGCGGACGAAAAAAAGGCCGGGCTTTTCCTGGCGGAAGTGGCGGAGCGCCTGGGCCTGGAGTCCCGCTATGTGTTCCCCGCCTTTGAGGACGTGTTCTATTACCTGTGGCGGGAGCGGCGCCTGCCCACCAATGTGGATCCCTTCGATTCCAAGCTGGAAGACCCCCTGGAGCGGGAACGGCTGATGCGCATCTATACCCGGGGCCTGCCCCAGGCCGTGGGCCAGGTCCTGCCCCTGATGCGCAATCCGGCCAGCGGCCAGTGGCAGACCGGACCCTGGTTCCTCCGGGGGGACCGCTGCTATCTGGTGCCCGGGGATTCCCCCCTGGGCTACCGCCTGCCCCTGGATTCCCAGCCCTGGGTGAGCCAGGCCGATTACCCCTATCTGCACCAGCCCGACCCCGCCGCTCCCTATCCCCCCCTGCGCCCCTATAGCCAAATCCGCCGCCAGCCCCGGCCTGGGGCCCAGGCGGCCCCGGTTTCCCAGGCGGCTGGAGCGCCCCGGGCGGCCCACGCCGCCGGCCTGTACACCGAGCCCCATCCCCATAAGGGGGAATCCGCCCCTTGGATTACCCGCACCGCCCTTTGCGCCGAGCCCCGCCATGGGGTGATGTATATTTTTATGCCTCCCACGGGCTGCCTGGAGGACTACCTGGAAGTGCTGGCCGCTGTGGAAGCCACCGCCGCCGCCCAGCACATGCCGGTGCTCCTGGAAGGCTATGAGCCCCCCGCCGATCCCCGGCTGGACCATTTTCGGGTAACCCCGGACCCGGGGGTGATCGAGGTCAATATCCATCCTTCCCGTAGCTGGGATGAGCTGGTGGCACGGACCACCCACCTTTACGAGGCGGCCCACCAGTCCCGCCTGTCCACGGAAAAATTCATGCTGGATGGCCGTCATACGGGCACCGGGGGCGGCAATCACATGGTACTGGGGGGGGCCGGGCCAGAGGATTCCCCCTTCCTGCGCCGTCCCGACCTGCTGCGCAGCCTGGTTTCCTACTGGCACAACCATCCCAGCCTGTCCTACCTGTTTTCCGGGCTTTTCATCGGTCCCACCTCCCAAGCGCCCCGGGTGGATGAGGCCCGGAACGACACCCTCTACGAGCTGGAAATCGCCTTCCAGCAATTCCCCGCCCCCGGGGAGCCCGTGCCCCCCTGGCTGGTGGACCGGCTGCTGCGCAATTTGCTGGTGGACGTGTCCGGCAACACCCACCGTTCCGAGTTTTGCATCGACAAGCTCTTTTCTCCGGACGGCCCCACGGGGCGCCTGGGGCTGCTGGAACTGCGGGCCTTTGAAATGCCCCCCCACGCCCGCATGAGCCTGACCCAGCAACTCCTGCTCCGGGCCCTGGTGGCCCGCTTCTGGAAACAGCCCTATGCCCCGGAACGCCTGGCCCGCTGGGGCACGGAGCTCCACGACCGGTTCATGCTGCCCCATTTCCTGGCCCAGGATTTCAACGATGTGCTGGCGGAAATGGGGGCGGCGGGCTATGCCCTGGAACCCCGCTGGTTCGCCCCCCATTTCGAATTCCGCTTCCCCAAAATCGGCCAGTTCGCCGCCCAGGGGGCGGAGCTGGAATTGCGCCACGCCCTGGAACCCTGGCATGTGATGGGGGAAGAAGGGGCCGTGGGAGGCACGGTGCGCTATGTGGATTCCTCCGTGGAGCGGCTCCAGGTCAAGGTCACGGGGCTGGCGCCGGACCGCTTTGTGGTGACCTGCAATGGCCGTCCCGTGCCCCTGCGGCCCACCGGGGTGGCGGGCCAGTACGTGGCCGGGGTGCGCTACCGGGCCTGGCAACCCGCTTCCTGCCTCCATCCCACCATCGGCGTCCATGCCCCCCTGGTCTTTGATCTGGTGGATACCTGGATGCAGCGCTCCCTGGGGGGCTGCCAGTACCATGTGGGCCATCCGGGGGGGCGGAATTTCGAGACCTTCCCGGTGAATGCCTTTGAGGCGGAAAGCCGGCGCCGGGCCCGCTTTTTCCCCATGGGCCATACCCCGGGGGGGCTGGCCGTCTCTGGCGCCCTGGCGGACGAGGCCACCAACCCGGCCTTCCCGTTTACGCTAGACTTGCGCCGCGTCTAAGCCTCCCGGTGGGCCTGGCATGGGCCCCCGTCCGGGAATACCGGACCGGGGCCCGGCCAGCCCCCGGGGCTGATTTTTCCCCCTTACCCTTTCCCTTTCCATGGCCCGTACCCTGCTTTCCGCCTATGCCCAGTCTTTCGGCCGCTACGATGAATTAATGGCGCCGGACGGGCAGGTGCGGCCCCACTGGGAAACCTTCTTCAATCACCTGGACCGGGCTTCTCCGGAGCAGATGCGGCAACGGCGGGCCTTTGCCGCCCGGCGCATCCAGGAAAACGGGGTCACCTACAACGTTTATGCGGACCCCAAGGGGGCGGACCGGCCCTGGGAACTGGATCTGCTGCCCCTCATCCTGCCAGCGGAGGAATGGCAGTCCCTGGCCGGGGCCGTGGCCCAGCGGGCCCGGCTCCTCAACGCCATCCTGGCGGACATTTACGGTCCCCAGCAGCTGCTGGCGGAAGGCCTGATTCCCCCGGCCCTGGTCTATGGCCATGGGGGCTATCTGTGGCCCTGCCGGGGCGTGGCCCAGGCGGATAACACCTATCTCCACTTTTATGCCGTGGATCTGGCCCGCTCCCCGGACGGCCGCTGGTGGGTCATTGCGGACCGCAGCCAGGCGCCCTCCGGGGCGGGCTATTCCCTGGAAAACCGGCTCATCGTCTCCCGGGTGTTTCCCGAGCTGTTCCGGGATTTGAAGGTGGAGCATCTGGCCTCCTTTTTCCGAGGCATCCAGGAGCAGCTCACCTACCAGGCCCCCTGCGATCCGGGTGAGGTGCCCCTGATCGTTCTCCTCACCCCCGGGCCCTACAACGAAACCTATTTTGAACACGCCTATCTGGCCCGCTACCTGGGCTTCCCCCTGGTGGAAGGTCAGGATTTGACGGTGCGGGGGGAGACGGTTTTCCTCAAGACCCTCACCGGCCTGCGCCGGGTCCACGCCATTCTCCGGCGCCAGGACGACGATTTCTGCGATCCCCTGGAATTGCGGGGGGATTCGGCCCTGGGGGTGCCCGGCCTCCTCCAAGCGGTGCGGGCGGGCCGGGTGCTGGTGGCCAACGCCCTGGGCAGCGGGGTGTTGGAATCCGCCGCCCTTCTGGGCTTTCTCCCCGCCATCAGTCGCCGCCTCCTGGGGGAAGAGCTACGCATGCCCTCCATCGCCACCTGGTGGTGCGGCGAGGCCCCGGCCCTGGATTACACCCGAAAGCACCTGGATAAGCTGGTGATTAAGCCCACCTTCCCGGGCAAGCGCATTGACCCCATTTTCGGTGCCGACCTCAAGGGCCGGGAGCGGGAAGCCCTGTTGGCGGCCCTGGAAGCCCAGCCCCAGGCCTATGTGGCCCAGGAACTGGTGAGCTTGTCCCAGGCCCCCATCTGGAGCCGCACCCATGAACGCCGTCTCCATTCCCGGGCGGTGGGCCTGCGGGTCTATGCGGCGGCCACCCCGGAAGGCTATGTGGTCATGCCCGGGGGCCTGACCCGGGCGGCGGGCAGCGCCAATGCCCGGGTGATTTCCATGCAGCGGGGCGGCAGCAGCAAGGACACCTGGGTATTGAGCGAAGGCCCGGTATCCACCTTCTCCCTGCTGAAAACCTCCATCGGCCTGCGGGATCTGGTCCGGGGCGGGCGCCATCTCTCTTCCCGGGTGGTGGAAAACCTCTTCTGGCTAGGCCGCTATTCGGAGCGCTGCGACGCCCTGGCCCGCTTTCTCCGCATGGTCTTGAGCCGGTTGGTGGAAGGGGGGGGCAAGCCTGGTCCGGCCCTGGCTTCCGCCCTGGAAGTGGGGGTGGGCCTGGGCCTGGTGCCGCCCCGGGGCGAGGCCGGGGAAGGCTATGCTTCTGACCTGGCCCACCGCCTGACCACCGCCATCCTGGAGGAGGACTGGGGCGCCGGGCTGGCGGCCAATCTGCGCCGCCTCCACTGGTCCGCCACCCAGGTGCGGGAACGGCTTTCCCTGGACCACTGGCACGCCATTAACCGGCTCATCCAGGACTGGCAGGGGGTACGCCAGAGCCGGGCGGAGTTGGCGGAAATCCTCGCTTTCCTGGATCAAACCCTGCTCTCCCTGGCGGCCCTGGCCGGTTTTACCATCGACAACATGACCCGGGACCCGGGGTGGCGCTTCCACGTCCTGGGGCGGCGCCTGGAACGGCTCCAGTTCCTCTCCTCCGCCGTGGGCCGCTTTCTCGACCGGGACGGCCCGGCTCCCCTGCATCGCCGGGAGGGCCTGGAATGGCTCCTGGAGCAGGCGGACAGCAGCATTACCTACCGCTCCCGCTATCTGGCCCAGCCCCAGTTGCTGCCCGTGCTGGACCTGGTGGTGCTGGACGAGGACAACCCCCATTCCGTGGCCTTCCAGGTCCGGGTGGCCAGCCGCTATCTGAACCGGCTGGTGAAGGAATTGGGGGGCGATCCCAGCTCCGAATTGGATGAACTGCTGCTGCGCCTCAACGGGGTGGATTTGTCCGCCCTGGAAGGGGAAGAGGGGGAACCGGGGGGCGTGCGAGCCGCCTGCGGGGAAATGTCCGACCACCTGGGGGCCCTGTCCGCCATGGTCTATGAACTGTCGGACCGCCTGGCCATGCGCTATTTCACCCACGTGGGGGACGTGAGCCGCCAGATTCTGGCGGCCTGAGGACACCATGGCCGAACTTCCCCTCACCCCTGCGGAAGAAACTCTGTCCCCGTCGTTGCCGGAGACCGGTGTTTCGTCCTCGGCTGAGCTGGTCCCCGGCGCCGACCAGGCCAGCTACCGGGTGATCCACGAAACCGAGTACCACTACGGCCATCCCGTGGCCCTCTCCCAGCAGCTGCTCCATCTGGCCCCCCGGGACCTGCCCTGGCAGCACATCGCCAGCCAGTCCCTGCGCCTGAGCCCGGAACCGGCCTTGCGCCTTACCCGCCAGGATGCCTTCGGCAATCCGGTGACCCTGCTGGCCTTTGAAACCCCCCATGATTGCCTGGTGGTCCGGGCGGAAACCCGGGTCACGGTGTATGCCCACCAGCCGGACCCGGGAGCGGGCCAGGGGCCGGACTGGGAAACGGCCGTGGCCCAGTTCCGCTACACCGGCGCCAGCCATCCCCCGGCGCCCCAGGTGTTGGCCGCCAGTCAGTTTCTCTTTGCTTCCCCCTTCGTGCCCTTGGGCGCGGCCTTTGCCGCCTTTGCGGCGGACTGCTTCCCCCCAGGACGGTCTGTTCTGACCGGAGCCCGGGCCCTGATGGGCAAAATCCACCGGGAATTCCAGTTCGACGACGAGGCCACCTCCGTGGCCACCCCGGTGGCGGAAGTGCTGGAAAAGCGCCGGGGGGTGTGCCAGGACTTCGCCCATCTCATGCTGGCCTGCCTGCGCTCCCTGGGCCTGCCCGCCCGCTACGTGAGCGGCTACATCCTCACTTTGCCGCCCCCGGGCCAGCCCCGGCTGGTGGGGGCGGATGCCTCCCACGCCTGGGTCTCCCTGTTTTGCCCGGAGGTGGGCTGGGTGGACCTGGACCCCACCAACAATCTCCTGCCCGATCTCCAGCACATCACTCTGGCTTGGGGCCGGGATTTCAGCGACGTTTCCCCCATGCGGGGGGTCATCCTGGGAGGCGGTGCCCACGACCTGGAGGTGCGGGTCACGGTGCAGCCGGAAGGGGAAACGGATGGGGTGCCCCCGGGGGCGGAGGCGGCCTCGGGAGAGAGTGATGTTCCAAGGGCGGGAGAAGCCCCAGGAGCGGCCTAGGTCCGCCTTAGGGGAGGGAGAAAAAAAGGGAGCCGGAAGGCTCCCTTTTGCGTGGGGGGGGAGGTAATAGGGGGCGCTGCCTGGGGGGCGGATTGGCAGTCGTGGGGCTGGCGGCCTTGGGGGATTGGTTGCAGATTCTGCCTCTGCTTGGGCGCGTGGCTTCCAGGCCTAGCCCCGCTTGGGAAATGCCCGCCGTTGCCTGTTACCGTTCCCAGGCCTGGGGCCGAGCCTCTGTGTAGGCCCAGGCTCGAGCCCTTTCCCTAACTGTTTCCGCCTACTGGTCCGAGGCGCCGTCCGGGCCTGATCCAGCGTTTTCCGCGCCGCCAGCGGTCTCTCCGGCCTCGTCCCCGGGGCTGGCGGGGGCGGCCACCGGGGCTGGGGCGGGCCAGCGGGCTTTGCGCCAGGCGCTGCGCTCTTTGGTGGAGAGAAAGGTCCAGGCCACCAGGCGGCTCTGTTTGTGACCCTGGGCCATGGGCAGAATGCGGGTGGCGGCGGGCTTGACCCGGGCCAGGGCGGCTTCCACGTGGCGCAGGTTTTCCGCCTTGGAGACCAGGGTGGAAAACCACAGGCAGCGCTTGGGGATGGTGGCGCTTTCCTCGATCATGCGGGTGACAAAGCCCCGTTCGCCTCCCGGATACCAGAGTTCATTGTCCTGGCCGCCGAAATTGAGGCGGGGCGCGATGCCCCGGGGGGCTCCATGGCCCAGATGCTTTTGTTTGCGCAGGGCGGCGGCCTGGGCTTCCGCCGGGGAGGCGTGGAAGGGGGGATTGCACAGGCTTAAATCAAACTTTTCCCCGGAGCGCAGCACCCCGACAAAAATGTGTTCCGCCACGGGTTGGAGGCGCAGGGTGATGGTTTTGCCCAGGGCGGGGTTGGCGGCCAGGATGCGTTTCACGTTGTCCAGGGCCGTCGGGTCCGTATCCACCCCCACAAATTGCCAGCCGTATTCGGCCTGGCCGATCAGGGGATAGACCCCGTTGGCCCCCACGCCGATGTCCAGCACGTGCAGGCCCGGGCCCCGGGGAATGTCGCCCCGCCGTTCTTCCCCGAGTAAATCCGCCAGATGGTGGATCAGGTCGGCCCGGCCCGGGATGGGGGGGCACAGGTAGCCCGGGGGAATGGTCCAGTTGCGCACCCCGTAGGCGGTTTCCAGGAGGGCCCGGTTCAGGGCCTTGACCGCCTTGGGCTGGGCGAAGTCGATGCTGGGGGTGCCAGCGGGGGTGGTGATTACATGGGCGGCCAGTTCCGGCGCAACGGCGCAGAGGGCGGCGAAATCGTAGCCCTGGTTATGCCGGTTGCGGGGATGGAGGCCGGGTTTGGTGGGAGCATTCATGGCAGATTATTCCTGGGCGGCCTCATAGAGGCTGCGGAAAACGGCCCAGCGCCGGGGATGGATGAGGCCGGCGTCCAGGGCGGTGCGCAGGGCGCAGTCCGGTTCCCGGTCGTGGCGGCAATCCCGGAAACGGCACTGGCCCAGATGGGCCCGGAGTTCGGGAAAGGCCTGTTCCAACTCGGCCCGGCTTAAATGGCCCAGGCCAAATTCCTGGAGCCCGGGGGAGTCGATGAGGTCGGAATGGGCGTCCAGATGGTAGAGCCGGGCGTGGGTGGTGGTGTGCTTGCCCGAATCCAGGGCGGCGGAAATTTCCCGGGTGGCGGCCTGGGCGCCGGGCACCAGGGCATTCACCAGGGTGGATTTGCCCATGCCGGACTGGCCCACCAGGACGCTCACTTCCCCTTGCAGCAGGGGGCGCAGGGCGGCGGCGCCCCGGTCCCGGGCGGCTAGCTCCAGGATCGGGTAGCCCAGGGCGGCGAAGGGGGCCAGGGCCTGGCGGGCGGCGGGCAGCCGCTCTTCCAGGTCGCACTTGTTGAGGAGTATGTGGAACTTCAGCCCCTGGCTTTCCGCCGCCACCAGGCAGCGGCTAATCAGGTCGTCGCTGAAGGCCGGTTCCGTGGCTGCCACCACCAGGACCTGGGTGACGTTGGCGGCGATGAGTTTTTCCCGGAATTCGTTGGAGCGGTAGAGCAGGGACTGGCGCGGGGCGATGCGTTCCACCACCCCCTGGCCCTTGGCCGGGCGGCTGATTTCCACCCGGTCGCCGCAGGCCAGCTCGCTTTTTTTGCCCCGGGTGAAGCAGGGCAGGGGCGGGGCCTCCGGTTCATCGTCCAATTCCACCAGATAGTGGCGGCCATGGGCGGCCACCACCCGGCCGGGATGCCGCTCCGGGGCGGGGGCCGGGGAGCGGGGCGGGGCCTTGGGGGGGCTCAATGGGCGGACCCCTGGGCCTTGAGGGCCCGGAGATGGCCGATGCGCAAGGCTGCCGGCGGATGGGAATCGTAGAACAAGGAATGGAGCGGGTCCGGGGTCAGGGTCGAGGCGTTGTCCTCATACAGCTTCACCAGGGCATGGATCAGTTCCTCCCCATCCGCGTGTTCCGCCGCATAGGCGTCCGCCTGGTATTCATGGCGCCGGGAAAGGAGGCTGCCCAGGGGGGTGAAGAGGAAGGTGAAGACGGGCACCACCAGGAAAAAGAGAATCAGGGCCAGGGCCGTGTTCTGGGCCTCCACCCCCAGCCCGGCGTAGAACCAGGGGGCGCTGATAAGCTGGCCCAACACCCAGAGAAAGCCTAGGGACATGAGGAAGAGGAGAACGATGCGCTGCACGATGTGGCGCCGCTTGAAGTGGCCCAGTTCGTGGGCCAGCACCGCTTCCGCTTCCCGGGGGGCGAGCCGGTTGATGAGGGTGTCGAAAAAGACGATGCGCTTGTTGTTGCCGAAGCCGGTAAAGTAGGCGTTGCCGTGGGCGCTGCGCTTGGACCCGTCCATGACGAAAAGGCCGGAGGCGGCAAAGCCGCAGCGGCTGAGCAGGCCCAGGATGCGGTCCTTCAGCTCCCCGTCTTCCAGGGGGGTGAATTTGTTGAAGAGGGGGGCGATCCAGGTGGGGTAGATGAACAGGAGCAAGAGATTGAAGGCGCTCCAGAACAGCCAGACGTAGAACCACCAGTAGGCGCCCATGTGGGCCATAAGCCAGAGCACGGCCAGGAGCACCGGGATGCCGATGAGGGCGCCGATCAGGGTGCTTTTCAGCAAATCCCCGAAAAAGAGCCCCAGGCTCATGCGGTTAAAGCCGAAGCGCTGCTCCAGAACAAACTGGCGGTAAAGGCCGAAGGGCAGATCCACCAGGCTGGAGATGACCGTGACGCTGAAAATCAGGGCGATACCGTAGGCGTAGCCCGGCGCGGCGCCGGGGGCTACCAGGTGGCTGCTCCAGAAACCGTGCAGGGCTTCCAGGCCGCCGCCCAGGGTAAAGACCAGGAGCAGGGCCGTCTCCGCCAGGGTCTGGTAAATACCCAGGACGCCCCGGGCCCGGGTGTAGTCCGCCGCCTTTTGGTGGGCGGCCAGGGCAATACGGTCGGCAAATTCGGCGGGCACCGCCGGGCGGTGGGCCAAAACATGGGCCATCTGGCGCCGGGCCAGCCAGAGGCGGATACCCAGGCTGAGGGCCAGGGCCAGGAGGAAGAGGAGGCGGAAGGGGGAAATAAAGTCGTTGGGCATGAAGCTGTGCGAAAATATGGGCTTTGATAAGCAAGTGGCGAATTATGGCACAGGACGCAAATCACCTCGTCTGGCTGGATATGGAAATGACCGGTCTGGAACCGGATCGGGATCGGATTCTGGAATTGGCCATGATTGTGACCGACGTCAATCTCAATCCCCTGGCCCAATCCCCCGTGTGGGTAGTGCATCAAAGCGACACGGTGCTGGACGCCATGGATGATTGGAACAAGAACACCCACGGCAAGTCCGGCCTGATCGACCGGGTCAAGGCCTCGCCCCTGGATGAAGGGGCGGTGGAAGCCCAGGCCCTGGCCTTCATGGCCCAATGGGTGCCCGCCCGGGCCACCCCCATGTGCGGCAATTCCATTGGCCAGGACCGGCGTTTCATGGCCCGCTACATGCCCAAGCTGGAAGACTGGTTCCATTACCGGAACCTGGATGTGAGTACTCTCAAGGAACTGTGCCGTCGCTGGCGCCCGGATATCGCCCAAGGGCTGCAAAAGAAGGGCTTGCACACCGCCCTGGCCGATATTGAGGAATCCATCGACGAGCTGCGCTATTACCGGGAGCATTTTCTCAAGGTTTGAGGCAAGATACGCCTTAAGCGGAAGACATAAACTCCAAAACCAAGAACTGACCAATTCAGGGGGCAAGACGATGAAATTTGCGGGACAAATGGGACTGGCTGCCGTGACCCTGGCTGCGACGGTGATGTTTTCCCCGGCCACGGCCCAGGTGGTGACGGCTCAACAAACGGCGGCCCAGAACCGTCTCAAAACCGTCCTGGCCGATCCGAGCGCCACCCGTAATGCCGTGGTGGCGGGCAAGAAGGCGTCCTTTTTCTGCGCCAACTGCCACGGGGAAGACGGCAATAGCCGCTATCCGGAAGTACCCAATCTGGCCGGACAACACCCGGTTTATCTGCTGGAACAAATCCGTAAATTCGGCTCCGGCCAGCGCAAGGACCAGTTCATGCAGGGCCTGATCAAGGTGTTGAGCGAAGAAGAACAGGTGCAGATCGCCGTCTATTTCGCCGAATCCAAGGTCAAACCCGGGCGTTCCGACGCGGCCCTGGCGGCCCAGGGCAAGAGCCTTTTTGGAAAGCTTTGCGTACGCTGCCACGGAGAACAGGCCCGGGGCGCCGAGGCCATCCCCCGGCTGGCGGGCCAGCAGCGGGAATACCTGACCAAGTCCATTACCCGTTACCGGGACAAGACCGGGGAACGGATCAACACCCTGATGCAGATTGCCACGGCCCCCTTGAGCAATGGGGACATCGCCGCCATTACGGCCTATCTGACCAGTCTGCGATAAGGGAGTTGGGGCCGGACGAGCGGCTCCTGATTCCATAAAGCGCCCCGGGGTAGTTTGCCCGGGGCGTTTTGTTTTGGGGGTGGGGGAAGAGCGAGGGGGGGGGGAGGCCCTATTCTTCGGGGCTGGCGCAGGGGGCTGTCTAAGGAAAGTCGCTGTCAGGGCGCCTTGGATGGCCGATTTGAATGGGGGCAGCCGGGGGGAAGGTAAGAGGGGAAGACGCCAGGTGGAGGGCCGCCCGGGGCTTGACGTTGTGTCCAGAGCTGACCCGTTTGGGGCGACGCCCCAAGCCTGATGTCTTTTGGCGCTATCTTTTTGCCAGACCCCAGACCCCAGACCCCAGACCCCAGACCCCAGACCCCAGACCCCAGACCCCAGACCCCAGAAGCTCTACACCCCCAAGTCTTCCCCGCCTATGCCGGGAATCCCTTGGCCTAGCCTAGCGCTTATACAGGCGGAGCTTTTCCGACCGGTCCCCGGGGCGGTTGCCTTCCCAGACCGGCTGCCAGCCGTCCCCGGGGGAGCGGTCATCCCGGGGTTGGCCCAGGGTGATGAGCCAGTGGCATTGCTTGCCCGTGCTGCTATTGGCCCGCCGGGTGATGATGCCGGAGAAGTAATCCAGGGAGGCCCGCTGGGCTTCCCCCAGGCCCCGAGCCGCCACGCAGCCGTGGTTTTGGGGCAGCTGGGCGCTGAGGGCTTCTGCCACCGGGCGGTAGCTCTTGCCGTAGTCGATCCAGGGCGTCCACAACACCATGGTGAGGAGCCAGAACAGGGAGAGGCCGGCGGTCCATCGGGTTAGTCCCCGGAAAGGGGAGCGGGGCGTGGCCCGGAGAAAGACCAGCCAGCCGATAGTGGCCATCAGGGCTACACCGGCCTGGAGCCAGGAAAATTGGGCCATAAAGCCCGGTTCCAGTTTGGCGAAGTTGAAGGCGATTTGTTTGGGCACCTGGAAGACCATGGCCACCCAGCCCAGCCAGATGAGTCCGGCGGCAAAGGTGAAGGTCATGATGCCGAACCAGTCCAGGGCGTTGGCGGCGCCCCGGCGCAGGCGGGCTACCCCGGCGGTGGCTAGGAGGGCCAGGGGTGGTAGCAAGGGCAGGGCGGAGGCGCTGCTGGGCACCTCCGTGGCGGCCTGCACCAGCCAGGCGGCCAGGAAGGCGAGGCAGGGCAGGAGCAGGGCGGGGCGGGACCATTCCCGGCGCAGGACCCAGAGGGACCAGAGGGCCAGGGGCAGGGCGGGCCAACCGTACCAGGGCAGCATGGCTCCCAGCTCCCCGAAATGCTTGGCCAGGGCGGGAAGGCGGCTGAGCTGCCGCCATTCCCCGGCCCACCAGTAGGCCAGATGATCCGGGGCTTGATAGTAGAGGGTGAGGGGCCAGAGTCCGCCGATGGCTAGACCCAGGGCCAGTCCCACCAGGGCGCCCAGGGCCGCCAACCGGGCTTCCCGGGCAAACCAGGGGGCCAGTACCAGGGGGGGCAGCAAGGCCAGACTGGGGGCGATGCCCACGGACAGCAGGGCCAGGCCCAGGCCACCGCCGAAGACCAGGCCACCCCCTAGGGGACGGCGCAGCATCAGGCAGAGGCCCCAGAGGGCCAGGCTTTGTCCGGCCAGGAAGGCAATGGCCGGTTGGACTTGGTGAATATGCACCAGAAGGCCCAGGGTGCCAGCCAGCATCAGGGGCGCGGCCCGCTGTTCGTCCCGGCCATAGAGTTCCCGACCAGCGCCGCCCAGGGCGCCTAGGGCCAGCAGACCGAACAGGGCGGAAGCCAGACGGGCCCCGTCCGGGGGGAGGAGCAGCCAGGTGGTGGCCTTGGCGCAGAGGGCGGCGACGCCGTAATAGAGGGGGGCTTCCCGCCAGGGGCTGTCCGCCAGGTGGGGCGTGAGCCAGTTGCCTTCCCGGAGCAGGTTCCAGACCACGCCGAAATGAGCGGCGTCTTCCAGTTTCCAGGGATCGTGGCCGATCAGGCCGGGCAGGAGAAAGACGGCCAGCAACAGGCCCAGGGGCCAGCCGGCCAGGGGCAACGTCAATTCCTTACGGGGCGATGAAGTCATGGCAGGATGGGCAAGGGGAGACGGGGCGGGGCCCCAAACAAAAAAGGCAGCCCCAGGCTGCCTTTATTAAGCTTCGGTACTGGGAAAGCCGTATTAAGCGGACTTGCGCAGATTGCCGAACTTTTGGTTGAACTTTTCAACGCGACCGGCGGTATCCACAATCTTTTGCTTGCCGGTGTAGAAGGGGTGGCAAGCGGAGCAGACTTCCACGTGCAGGGGCTTGCCCAGGGTGGATTTGGTGGTGAAGGTGTTGCCGCAGGAGCAGGTGACCTGAATGTCTTCGTATTCGGGGTGGATACCGGGTTTCATTTAAATGTCCTTTCGAATCTCTCGGCCGGCGGATGTGACCGGCCCCGGGAAACGCGTGATTATCCTGGAAAAAACCAGGATTGGCAAACGTTGTGTAAAACGCTGGAGGAAAACGGGCGGAAGCCCTTTAGCCACGCCGCATGGCGTCGAAGAATTCCCCGTTGGTCTTGGTGGCTTTCACCTTGTCCAGGAGGAATTCCATGGCTTCCAGGTCGTCCATGTTGTAGAGCAGCTTGCGCAGCACCCACATTTTTTGCAGCACGTCGGGCTTGAGCAGCAGCTCTTCCCGGCGGGTGCCGGAGCGGTTCACGTTAATGGCCGGGTAGATGCGCTTTTCCGCCATGCGCCGGTCCAAGTGAATTTCCATGTTGCCCGTGCCCTTGAATTCTTCGTAGATCACATCGTCCATGCGGGAGCCGGTGTCGATCAGGGCGGTGGCAATAATGGTCAGGGAGCCGCCTTCTTCAATGTTCCGGGCGGCGCCGAAGAAACGCTTGGGCTTTTGCAGGGCATTGGCGTCCACCCCGCCGGTGAGCACCTTGCCGGAGGCGGGCTGCACCGTGTTGTAGGCCCGGGCCAGACGGGTGATGGAGTCCAGCAGGATGACCACATCCTTTTTGTGTTCCACCAGGCGCTTGGCTTTTTCGATGACCATTTCGGCCACCACCACGTGGCGGGTGGCCGGTTCGTCGAAGGTGGAGGCCACCACTTCGCCCCGCACCGTGCGCTGCATTTCCGTCACTTCTTCCGGACGTTCGTCGATGAGCAGAACGATCAGATGGACATCCGGGTGATTGGCCGTAATGGCGTGGGCGATGTGTTGCAGCATCACCGTCTTCCCGGACTTGGGAGGCGCCACCAGCAGGCCGCGCTGGCCTTTGCCGATGGGGGAAATCATGTCCACGATGCGGGAAGTGGTGTTTTCCTCAGCCCGAATTTCCCGTTCCAACTTCAGGTGTTCCGTGGGATGGAGGGGGGTGAGGTTTTCAAAGAGAATCTTGCTTTTGCAGGCTTCCGGCGGCTCGTAGTTGATCCGATCCACCTTCACCAGGGCGAAGTACCGCTCTCCGTCTTTGGGGGTACGGATTTCCCCTTCAATGGTGTCCCCGGTGTGCAGATTGAAGCGCCGGATCTGGGAGGGGGAAACATAGATGTCGTCCGTGCTGGCCAGATAGGAGGTATCCGGGGAGCGGAGAAAGCCAAAGCCGTCGGGCAGGACTTCCAGGACGCCGTCGCCGAAAATGCTCTCGCCGCGTTTGGCGTGCTTTTTCAGCAGGGCAAAAATCAGTTCCTGCTTGCGCAGGCGGTTGGCACCCTCGATTTCATTGGTGACAGCCATTTCCAGCAGTTGGCTGACATGGAGGGTCTTCAGTTCAGATAGATGCATGGCGCAACGAGCGTAATGGGGAGCTTTTCAGCAAAAGGCGCGGAGAATTCCGCAATGGATGGGATATGGGTATGGCGTTAGGGCCGACGTCGCGGCGGACTACTTAGGAATCAGAGAACAGGAATCAGAGAATCGGAAGAGGGGGTTCCCGGGCAGAAAGCGGGGGAACGGCCTGAAAGTCTTGCCGGGAATTTGTTATTGGTTTCCGGGGAGGAGGGCGGATCTTTTTGGGATCGGGCGCCCCTACTGAGGGCGCAAGGCTTTCAGGCGCGGAGACTAAAGACTTTACAGGTTGCTGTCAATAAAAGCGGTCAATTGGGATTTGGACAGGGCGCCCACCTTGGTGGCTTCCACATTGCCGCCCTTGAACAGCATCAGGGTGGGGATGCCACGGATACCGTATTTGGCCGGCGTCTTTTGGTTTTCGTCGATGTTGAGCTTGGCTACTTTCAGCTTGCCAGCGTATTCGCCCGCTACCTCGTCCAGGATCGGGGCGATCATTTTGCAGGGACCGCACCATTCAGCCCAATAGTCCACCAGGACCGGTTCGGATGACTGCAGCACTTCGGCATCGAAGGCGTCG
Source organism: Rhodocyclaceae bacterium (assembly GCA_041907765.1). Classification (GTDB taxonomy): domain Bacteria; phylum Pseudomonadota; class Gammaproteobacteria; order Burkholderiales; family Rhodocyclaceae; genus Azospira. The sequence goes on from JAYRGQ010000019.1 coordinate 21,993, forward strand.
TCGGTGACGTAATGGATGTGTTCGCTCATGAAAAAAAGTCCCTTCTGGTGTAACGCTTTGGGAAATATGGAAAATTATGCCGGAGGCCGACGGCCTGTCGGTCTGCCTCGGATTTGATACCGGGCTATGCTAGCGAAAATCATCCGGGTTGGGAAGTTGGCTGAACTTCTCCCCGAGCCCTGTTGCCAGAGGGGAAGCCTGGGGTTTCCCCAATTATTCCGGAGGATAGGCCATGGCCTATGTGGTGACCGAAAATTGCATCCGCTGCAAATACACCGACTGTGTGGATGTCTGCCCCGTGGATTGTTTCCGGGAGGGCCCCAATTTTTTGGCCATAGACCCGGACGAATGTATCGACTGCGGCCTATGTGTGCCCGAATGCCCGGCGGAAGCCATTTGCCGGGAGGATGACGTACCCCTGGCCCAGCGGGCCTACATTGCCCTGAACCGGGAGCTGGCCCAGGCCTGGCCCCCCATTCTGGAACGCCATGCCGCCCTGGAAGATGCGGATGACTGGAACGGCAAGCCGGACAAGGGCCCCCTGCTGGAACGCTGAGGCCCTTGTTTTTGCGGCCCTTGCCCACAGCCGGGGGCGGCTGATTTACCATTAGAACCGCCCGGCTCCGGGGTGGCTTTGACGCGGTTGGCATTTCCCGGGGCCGGTTGGTGGTTTCCGATTTCTTGTCCTTGGCCCGTTCCCGCCCATGCCCCGCTCCCCCGTTATCCCTTCTCTGACCGGCGATTTGTTCCCCCCCTCCTTGCCCGTGAATGGGGGCGGGGCGGCCGCTCCGGCCGAGGCGGGGCCCCGGGTGGCCCCCCTGGGCGTCAGGGAAGGGGCCCTGGAGGGGGGGGAAGACTTCCTCGCCGCTGTCTCCCAGGCAGTGCTGGATTTTGTCGGGGGCGGCCCGGATCTTTCCCGGCTGCGCCTGGTGGTGCCGGGTCTGCCCCTGGCTTCCCAATTGCGACGGGAGCTGGGCCGCACCTGGGGGCGCCAGGCGCCCACGGGCGTACCTTTGCTCCTGCCCCCCTGCGACACCCTGGCCCGTTGGGCCGCCGGGGTGGCCCTGACCCCCGCCCCCCTGCCTCCCGCCGAGCGGCTGGTGCTGCTTCGGGATGCCCTGGCGGAGCGGGGCTGGTTTGAGGCGGGTAGCCTGTGGGGCATTAGCGAAGAAATGGCGGGCCTCTTCGACGAGCTCACCACCCACGGGGTGACCCTGCCGGAGGACGAAGGGGCGTTTCTTGCCCAGCTGGAAGGGGCCTACGCCCTGCGGGCCAGCCAGCCCCTGGCTTTTGAGGCCCGGGTGGTCCATGAGTTGTGGCGGGCCCTGGCCGGTCTGGGGCGGCCCGATGCCCCGGCGGCCCACGCCCTGCGCCTGGCCGTCCTGGCCCGTCAGGGGAGTGTGCCCCTGGTGGCGGTGCTGGACGGCCCGCCCGCCGACCTGATACCCGCCGAACGGGCCTTTTACCAGGCTTACGGGGAGCGCCAGCCCGTGCTCCTGCTCTATCCCCGTCCCCGGGATCTATCCCCGGCCCAGCCGCCCCTGGCCCGGCTGCTGGCGGCGGCCTGGCCTCGGAACGGCGCCGAGCCTGAAGATGGGGATGCCCCCCTGCGGGAACGGGGCCAGGCCTTGGCCGGAGCCCTGACCACCTCGCCCCTGGCGGGCCGTCTGGAACTCCAGGCCACCCAGGGCCGGGAGCAGGAGGCTCGGGCAGCGGCGGCCACGGTGCTGGATTTCCTTGCCCAGGGGCGGCAGCACATCGCCCTCATCGCCCAGGACCGGCTGGTGGCCCGGCGCGTTCGGGCCCTGCTGGAACGGCGCCAGATTCTGGTGGCGGACGAAACGGGCTGGAAGCTGTCCACCTCCCGCTCCGGCGCCACCCTGGACGCCCTCCTGGAAACCGTGGCAGGGGGCGTCTATCACCGGGATTTGCTGGATTTGCTCAAATCCCCCCACCTGTTTGGCGACCTGGAGGACCCGGCCCGCAAAGGGGCGGTTTTCGCCCTGGAACAGGCCATCCGCCGGGCCGGGGCCAAGTCCGGCTTGGCCGCCATGGAGCGGGCCCTGGAACAGGCCCGCCAGCGACTCAATCGGGACGGGGAACCGGGGCCGGGCACGGAAGACCGGCGTCAGGCCCTGGACCTGGCGGGAACCCTGTTGCAGCGCCTGGGCCAGGCCCTGGTGCTTTTGGGGGGCGGGGAAACCACCCTGTCCGCCTGGATCGACCGGCTGGGGCGGGCCCTGACCCTGCTGGAAGCCCGCACCCGGCTGGCCCGGGACACGGCGGGCCAGGTCATTCTCAGCCTGCTGGAACAGCGCCGGGATGAGCTGGCGGACACGGGGGGCCGTTTTCCCTTTGCCGTTTGGCGGGACTGGCTGAATCGGGAGCTGGAAGGGGAAACCTTCCGGGATCGGAGCATTGCCAGCCCCCTGGTCATGACCCACTTGGCCGCCGCCCGGCTGCGGCCTTTCGACGCCGCCGTGATCCTTGGCGGGGACGGGGACACCCTGCGCCCCACCGAGCCCTCCGCCGCCTTTTTCAACCAGGGGGTGCGCCGGGAACTGGGCCTGCCCACCCGGGAGGCGGCTCGGGAGCGGCTGCGCCTGGATCTGGCCCTACTGCTGGAGAGCGTGTCCCAGGTGGTGGTCACCTGGCAGCGGGAGCGGGACGGGGAAGCCTGCCTGCTCGCCCCGGAACTGGACCGCCTCTCCGCCCTGCACCGTTTTGCCTGGGGGGACGATCTGCAACGGCCGCCCCGGCGCCTGGCCGATCCCCCGGAAAGCCCGGAAGCCCGGCCCGGCCCCACCTGCCGTCCGGCTCCCCGCCTGGCGTCGGACGCCGTGCCCCGGCGCCTTTCCGTCAGTGCTTACGCCAGCCTGGTGGCCTGTCCCTACCGGTTTTTCGCCCGCCACGTGCTGGCCCTGGGGGAACTGGACGAGGTGAGCGAGGAAATGGAAAAGCGGGATTACGGGGAACTGGTCCACGGGGTGCTGGAGCGCTTCCATGGGGAATACCCGGTCCTGGCCCGGATCGACGATGGGGAAGCCCTGGCGGCCTTGCAGCGCCTCACGGAGGAAAGTTTCCGGGGAGCGGTGGGGGAAAACTACCTGTCCCTGGGCTGGCGCCTGCGCTGGGAGAAGCACTGGCAGGCCTACCTGGACTGGCAGCGGGCCTGGGAAGGGGAGGGCTGGCGCTGGCAGCAGGCGGAGCAGACGGTGACTTGCCAACTGCCCCTGCCCGACGGGGGAAGCCTGGAATTCCACGGCCGGATCGACCGGCGGGACGCCCGGGCGGAGGACCCGAATTGCCTGGCCCTGCTGGATTACAAAACCCGCAGCCGGGCCGCCCTGCGCCAGGGCCTGGGGGAAGACGTGCAGCTGGCTTCCTACGCGGTGCTGGTGGGGGAAAAAGCCCGCCAGGCGGCCTACGTGGCCCTGGACGACAGCAAGGTGGAAGCGGTGACGGCGGCGGAAGATTTGCAGGGGGCGGCCGCCGCCAACCGGCAACGCCTCATCCACAGCGTGGCCGCCCTGCGCCAGGGCGCGCCCCTGCCCGCCCACGGGGCGGATCGGGTGTGCGCCTTTTGTGAAATGGCCGGCCTGTGCCGGCGGGAGTATTGCTGATGCAGGGCTGGAAAAATGCCGGGAAAGGCTTGCTACAAGCCAATCTTAAAAATCATGGGCGGGGTAGGGGCGCCAGCCGGGGTTCTTGGGCTGGCAAGCTTGGAGATGCCCTATTCCTGAGTATTTCCAAAGGTGGCCTTCGTTCACTGCCGTCTTTCCCTCCTCTCCGGGCCCCCTCCCAGAAGCCCTCCTATCCACGGGAGCTCGCCCATGGTTGATGCTCTGATCGCCCAAGCCCTGGACCCCCACCGCTCCGTGGTGGTGGAAGCCTGCGCCGGGAGCGGCAAAACCTGGCTCCTGGCCTCCCGCATCCTGCGCCTGCTCCTGGAAGGCACGGCCCCCGGGGACATTCTGGCCATCACCTTCACCCGCAAGGCCGCCCGGGAAATCGAAGAACGGGTCATGGGCTGGCTGCGTCAACTGGCCGCCATGGAAGACCAGGAAGCCGCCGCTTTCCTGGAAGAACGGGCCATGGGCGCCGACCCGGCCCGGCTGCGGGCGGCCCGGGGCCTTTACGAGCGGGTGGCGGACGCCCAGCCCGGGCTCTCCGTCCACACCTTCCACGGCTGGTTTCTCCAACTGGTGGGGGCCGCGCCCCTGGCCAGCGGTCTGGCGGGCGCGACCCTGGTGGATTCGGGCAAACGTCTGCTGGACGAGCTGTGGCAAAGCTTTGCCGGGGAACTGCAGCAGGCCCCCGATAGCCCCCCCGCCCAGGCCTTTGTCGCCCTGCTCCGGGAACTGGGACTGGATAGCCTGAAACACCTGGTTTTCCAGGTGGTGGCCCGGCGCGGGGAATGGCTGGCCTACGGGACGGGGGCGGCAAGCAGCCTGGACCGGGCCCTGGCCGATCTGGGCCATTTCCTCGGCGCCGGGGCCCCGGGCCAGGCCCTGGCGGACTTTTTTAAGCCCGGCTGGGCCCTGGAATTTCAAGCCTACCTGGGGCTTTTGGAGCAGAACGACACGGCCACGGACAAGGGCCTGGCCGCCGCCCTGGCCCAGGCTCTGGCCCGGGGCGAAGCCCTGTCCCAGGCCGGGGAGCTGGTGACGGCAGCCGCAGCGGAGGACGGGGAAAGCGCTCCCTGGCTGGCCTGTTTTCAGGCCCTGCGCGGCGTGCTCCTGACCCAGAGCGGCACGGTGCGGGCCCGCAAGCCCAGCAAGGCCCTGGATAAGCGCCTGGGAACGGCGGGGGCGGAGCGTTTCCTCAGCCTCCACGCCCAGCTGGCGGAGGCCTTGCTGGCCGCAGAGGAAGGACGGCTGGCGGAGCGCATCCTGGCCTTTAACCGCCGGGGCCTGACCCTGGCCCAGGCCTTTCTGGATAAGCTGGAAGCCCACAAGGCGGCTCGCCGCCTCATCGACTTTACGGACGCGGAATGGCAGGTGCTGCGCCTCCTGCGGGACGACAGCCAGGCCGCCTTCCTTCTCGCCCGCCTGGATTCCCGCTACCGGCACATTCTGCTGGACGAATTCCAGGACACCAATCCCCTCCAGTGGCAAATCCTCCTGGCCTGGCTGGACGCCTACGGCCCCGGGGAAACGGCCCCCACCCTGTTCCTGGTGGGGGACCCGAAACAGTCCATTTACCGCTTCCGCCAGGCCGAACCCCGGCTGTTCTCCCAGGCCAAGGATTTCTTGCAGGAGCGCTTTCAGGCGGTCTATCTGACCCAGGACCGGACCCGGCGCAATGCCCCGGTCCTGATTCGGGTGGTGAATGCCCTGTTTGCCCCCGAGTCCCTGTTCCAGCCCTTCCGGGACCAGGAATCCCTGGCCCTGGGCTTGCCCGGCCGGGTGGAGCTGCTGCCCCTCTGCGCCGGGGACGAAGGGGAAACGGAGGCCCCCACGGCCCTGCGGGACCCCCTCACCGAGCCGGAGGCGGAGGCGGTGGATCCCCGTCGGGCCCGGGAGGGGGCGGCCCTGGCAGCCCGGCTCCAGGCCATGGTGGGCCATTGGCAGGTGGCGGACGGGGCGGGTCAGCGGGCCGCCCGCTACGGGGACGTAATGCTCCTGGTGCGCAAACGTACCCAGCTGGTGGAATACGAACGGGCCCTGCGGGCGGCGGGCATTCCCTATCTGGCGGCCTCCCGGGGCGGCTTGCTGCATACCCTGGAAGCCCGGGACATGGGCGCCCTGCTGGAATTCCTGGTGCTGCCCGCCGCCGACCTGAAACTGGCCCACGTGCTGCGCACCCCCTTGTTTGCCTGCGCCGACCAGGATTTGCTGGACCTGGCCCGGCAGCCCGAGCCCACCTGGTGGGAACGGCTCCAGGGCCTGGTGGCCCGGGGCCAGGCGTCTCCCCGGCTGGCCCGGGCCGCCCGGCTCCTGGGTCAATGGCTGGACGGGGCGGATCGGTTGCCGGCCCACGATCTGCTGGACCGCATCTATCACCAGGGGGAAGCCCTGGCCCGCTACCGGGAAGCGGTGGCCCCTGCCGTCTGGCCCGGGGTGGAAGCCAATCTCCAGGCCCTGCTCCAACTCGCCCTGGACCTGGACGGAGGCCGCTATCCCAGTCTGCCCCGGTTTATCGACGAGCTGGCGGAACTGCGCCAGGCGGACCCGGACGAAGCCCCGGACGAGGGCCTGGTGGAAGGGGAGGAGGACGGCCAGGGACGGGTGCGCATTCTCACCATCCACGCCGCCAAGGGCCTGGAAGCCCCCATTGTCTGGCTCCTGGACGCCAATGCCCCGGGCAACGGCCGTCAGGACGCCTACGACGTGCTCACCGAATGGCCTCCGGAAGCGGATCGGCCCACCCATTTTTCCCTCTACGGCCGCAAGGAAGAACGGGGCCGGGCCCGGGAGCCCCTTTTCGAGACCGAGGCCAATCTGGCCGCCCGGGAAGAGCTGAATCTGCTCTACGTGGCCCTGACCCGGGCCAAGCAGGTGTTTGTGGCCAGCGGCAGCGAAAACAGCCGGGCCGTAGGAGGTCCCCCCCCCTACCAACGGCTTTCCCAGGCTTTGATAGCCCTGGGGGTGGAGGTGGGGACCGAGGGTCAGGTCTATGGGGAGGCTTTGCCCTACAGCGAAGCGGAGGACGAAGCGTTGGCCCCGGTGGCACCCCTCCCGGAAATCGGGGAGGAGGCAGCGCCCCTGGGCCTGCGTCGGGAAGCCCCGGAAGGAGGTGCCCTGTTTGGCGTCCTGCTCCACGCCATTCTGGAACAGCGCACCGGGGGCATTACCCCGGCCCCCGGCTGGTGGCGGGCCCTGGGGGCGGAGGACGGGGAAGCCCGGGCGGCGGAAAAGGCCGCCCAAACCCTGTTGCAGCGGCCCGAACTGGCGCCTTTCCTTTTCCCTGGGCCGGAGGTGCGGGCCTGGAACGAGGCGGAGGTGGTGGATGGGGAGGGCCAGGTGCGCCGGGTGGACCGGCTGCTGGAAACCTCCACCCAGGTGTGGGTGGTGGACTACAAGAGTTCGTCACCGGACACGCCCCGGCTCGGGGAATACCAGCAGCAGGTGGGGGAATACTGCGCCCTCCTGGCCCCCGTATTCGCCCCCAAGCCGGTCAAGGGCTGGCTCCTGTTTGCCGCCGGGGCCCTGGTGCCCGTGGTTTAGGGGCAAGGCCGTCTGGCTGAGGCGGGGGCTGGGTTTTGGGGGGAAGGGAAGGCGGGCGTTCCCTAGAAGCGATCTTCCCGGTCTGCCCCCTGCAACCCGCCGGGCTGCAAAGGGCCGCCCGGGCCGGTTCTAGGGAGGTTAGGGAAAACACTTATTTCCAAACCCTTTCCCTGGGGGGAGGGATGCTCTAACATCCCCCCCATTATTTCAGCCACATTGTCCCGGTTGGACCGTTATTCCATCGGCCCCGGGAAAGAAGGGAATACATCATGCAAGTGCGGGAAATTCTGCGCATTAAGGGCAAGGTGCTCTTCACCACCACGCCGGACCACTGTCTGGCCGACGCCGTGGCCGCCATGGCGGAAAACGACGTGGGTTCCCTGGCGGTGATGGGGGAAGGCAAGATGCAGGGCCTGCTCACCTTTCGGGAAGTGCTGAAAGCGGTGGATGAAAGCAAGGGCAATATTGCCGCCATGCGGGTGGAAGAGGTGATGATGCGTAATCCCATGACCGCCCATCCCAACATGGAAACCAATGAGCTGCGCCGCCTGCTCCTGGCCAACCACCAGCGCTATGTGCCGGTCATGGATGGCACCACCCTGATGGGCGTCCTGTCCCTCATGGATGTGGCCAAGTCCGTGCTGGAAGACCAGACCTTTGAAAATCAAATGCTGAAGACCTACATCAAGCATTGGCCGGCGGAAGAACGGGTGGGCTGATTCCCCCGTTTGCCCCGTTCTGGGCCGCTACTGGCGGTCCGGCCCCCAAAAAACCCGCTTTTCGTTAAAGCGGGTTTTTTATTGCCTGGCGTTGGCCTCGGCGGAGGTAGCTGCGGAGGTAGCTGCGGTGGCGGGGGGGCGCTCAGGCGTTGGCCCGGTGCTTGGCCATGGGGCGGGGAGAGGTTGGGGAAAGGGCGGTGCGGGGCTAGGTAAAGGCCTCCGGGTCAGCGGCTGCCGACAGGGCTGGGAGAAGGGCTGGGAGCAGGGCGCCTAACGGGATAGCCGACGGGGCTGCCCAAGGGGCTACCGACGGGCCTTCATCGCCCCAGGCAGGGCGACGCCAAGCAGGGTCCAAGGCCCTGAATGGCCGTGATTTTTCAGGCCGGAGCCGGGCGGGGAAAAAAGTTGGAAGCGGGCTCTTCCGCCCATGGATTTATCCCGATACAATGAATTTAAACGATCGTTTGAATCGTAAATATCATATCCATGGCTGCACCCTTGGAGGAGACCTTCGATGGACAAAATCTGGCTGCAAAGCTATCCCCCCGGCGTGCCGCCGGAAATCGACCTGCATGAGTTTTCCTCCCTGGGACAGCTCTTTGAACGGAGCTGTCAGCGTTATCGGGAGCGCACCGCCTATATCAGCATGGGGGTGGGGCTCACCTACGGGGAGCTGGATCGGCAGGCCCGGGCGTTCGGGGCCTATTTGCAGCAATGCCTGAAGCTGGCGCCCGGGGCCCGGATCGCCCTGATGATGCCCAATCTGCTCCAGTATCCCATCTGCCTGTTCGGCGCCCTGCGGGCCGGTTATACGGTGGTGAACTGCAATCCCCTTTATACCCACCGGGAGCTGGAACACCAGTTGGGGGATGGGGAGGTGGCCGCCATTGTCATTGTGGAAAACTTCGCCCATACCCTGGAGCAGGCCCTGCCCCGGCTGCCCGGCCTGAAACAGGTGATTGTCACGGGGATCGGCGATCTGCTGGGTTTCCCCAAGGGGGGGGTGGTGAATTTTGTCCTCCGCCACGGCAAAAAAATGGTGCCGCCCTGGACCATCCCTGGAGCCCAGCGTTTGCGGACAGTGTTGGCGGAAGGCCGTCGCCACGTGCTCCAGGGGGTGACGGTGGGCCAGGAAGATGTGGCCTTTCTCCAATATACGGGGGGCACCACCGGGGTGGCCAAGGGGGCCATGCTGACCCACGGCAATGTGATCGCCAATCTGCAACAGGCCCACGCCTGGATCGGCCCCTTTCTCCACGAGGGGGAGGAAATCATTGTCACCGCCTTGCCCCTCTATCACGTCTTCGCCCTCACGGCGAACTGCCTCACCTTTCTGAAAATCGGCGCCACCAATCTGCTCATCGCCAATCCTCGGGACATTCCGGGCATGATCAAGGAACTGGGCAAATACCGCTTCACCACCATTACCGGGGTGAATACCCTGTTCAACGCCCTGCTCAATCACCCGGATTTCGCCAAGCTGGATTTTTCTCGCCTCCATGTGGCCCTGGGGGGCGGCATGGCGGTGCAGAAGGCGGTGGCCCTGCGCTGGAAGGAGGTGACGGGCCGCCCCTTGATCGAGGCCTACGGGCTCACCGAAACTTCCCCGGCGGTGACCATCAATCCCCTCAATTTGACCGACTACAACGGGGCCATCGGTCTGCCCATCAGTTCCACGGAAGTGGCGATTCGGGATGACCGGGGCTTTGACCAACCCCCCGGAGTGTCCGGGGAAATCTGCGTGCGGGGTCCCCAGGTGATGAAGGGCTATTGGCGCCGTCCCGACGAGACCGCCGGGGTGTTTTACCCGGACGGCTTTCTCCGCACCGGGGACGTGGGGATCATGGACGACAAGGGCTTTGTGCGCATCGTGGACCGGAAAAAGGACATGATCCTGGTCTCCGGCTTCAATGTTTACCCCAACGAGGTGGAAGGGGTGGTGGCCATGCTCCCCGGGGTGCTGGAAGTGGCGGCGGTGGGGGTGCCGGACGAACGCACCGGGGAGGCGGTAATGCTCTTCATCGTGCCCAAGGGCCCGGGTCTGACCCGGGAGGCCGTGTTGGCCCATTGCCGGGAAAATCTCACTGCCTACAAGGTGCCCCGCCGGGTGGAGTTCCGCCAGGAACTGCCCCGGACCAATGTGGGCAAAATCCTACGCCGGGCCCTCAAGGAAGAAGCCCTGGCCGCCTGCCGCCCAGCCCCGGCGGAGCGCGACCCCCAGGGGGCGGCCCTGGGGGCCTGAGTTCCTCTTTTGCCGTCCCGGGCGGGGCGGCAAACCCGGTTTGGCTTACGGGCTGGCATCTCTTTTGCATTGAGTCCCGGGATTTCTTGAGGAGTTCCGGGTGTTATCCAGCCTGTCCCCGTTCGATTATTCGCCGACCGCCGCCTATCGCAGCCTGGCCTCCCTGGGCCTGGGCGGCGGGACTGTGGCTGCCCAGGCCCAGGGGAACGGCACTGCGGGGACGACCACGGCGGCGACGGATAGCGCCGCCCTACAGGCCTCTACCGGGACCGCCAGCCTCCTGACCGACCCCACCGGGGCGGGGGCAGGCAGCGCCTGGGTCCAGGCGGCAACGGCGGAATTTGCCGAAACCCTCGGCAACTATTTCCGCAGTACCGGCCTGTCGGACGTGGGGGAACCCATGCTGGCCGTCACCTCCTCCGGGGAAGTCCGGGTGATCAACGCCCACCCCAGTGCCCAGGCCATCCAGGCCCTGTTCCAGGCTCATCCCGAGTTGAAGCAGCAATTGGAAGCCATTGGGGTGGCCGCCGGCCAGTCCGCCAATCTGGTCCGGGCCGGCTTTGTCGCCTACGGGGAGGGCAGTGGTCGGAGTGCCAATGGGGCCGGTAGCGGGGGGAATACTTCGGCGGGGGCCTACCAGCAGGCGGGCCTGGGGAGCGGGGAGAGCGTCAATTTCTGCCTGGTGCTCACCCCCACCGGGCCGGAAATGCTTTTTCCCGGCTCGGTTCGGGCCATGGCCTAAGGACCGCTAGTCTGTCAGGGGCGGCTGCCTGATTTTTAGGCGAGGTAAGCTAAGTCCCCATGATAAATAGGGTTTATTCCCTTCCCCACCGGACTTACACAGACTTATCCACAGAAATTGTGGATGAAAGCTTGCCCAAGTCCGCCGGGCTCTCCATAATCAATTCCTTCACCTGGGTGTTTTTCCTCTTGGGAACAGACGGCTTTGTCCGGTAGCTACCGGGGATTGCGTCCCTTGCCCCGCGACAGGCGGGATTAGGGGCCTAGGTGTAAACCCGAATGTTGTCTTTACAGAAATTGCTTTAAATTTTCTCCATGCCTCTCTCCTACGCCCTTACCGGTCAGAACATTGCCACCGCCTCCCTCGGGAAGGCGGTAGTGGTCGTTCCCGTCGTCGGCGTCACCGTAGTCCGTATCGTCCGCGTCGTCGTAGCGGCCTTACGGCGGAGTTTCCGGAGAGACTAGGAGCCACAGTATTCCCCCCCGAAAACCCCCGCCGGAGCGGCCAGCCCGGCGGGGGTTTTTGTTTTTGGACCCGCCAGGCCCCCGGAGCCCACTGAAGGAGCTGTAGTGATGAAACTCAACGATATTCCCCCTGCCGCCACCGCCTCCCTGGCGGCGGCCCCCGCCCCGGCGGGGAGCGAGACCTTGTCCGGCGCCCAAATCCTGGTGCGTCTCCTGGAACGCCAGGGCATCCAGGTGGTGGCCGGGATTCCCGGGGGGGCCATTCTTCCGGTCTATGACGCCCTCTCCCAATCCACCCAGATTCGCCATGTGCTGGCCCGGCATGAGCAGGGGGCGGGCTTCATCGCCCAGGGCATGGCCCGGGTCACCGGCCTGCCCCAGGTGTGCATGGCTTCCTCCGGCCCCGGGGCCACCAATCTGCTCACCGCCATTGCGGACGCCAAGCTGGATTCCATTCCCCTGGTGGCCATCACGGGCCAGGTGTCCCAGGCCATGATCGGTACGGATGCCTTCCAGGAGGTGGATACCTACGGCCTCTCCGTGCCCATCACCAAGCACAACTTCCTGGTCAATTCGGCGGCGGAATTGCTTACCGTGATTCCCCAGGCATTCCGCATTGCCGCCTCCGGCCGGCCCGGTCCGGTGCTCATCGACGTGCCCAAGGATGTGCAGACCCAGACCCTGACGGTGGCGGCCTGGCCCGAGCCGGGCCGGGCTACCCCCCGGGCCAAAAGCGGCGCCACGGAAGGCTTGGAGCTGGATCGCCGCTTGCAGGCGGCCGCCGCCCTGATTAACGGGGCGGAGCGGCCCGTGCTCTACCTGGGGGGCGGGGTGATCCATGCCGGAGCCGCCGATCTGGCCCTGGCCCTTATGGAAAAGGCCGCCCTGCCTACGGTGATGACCCTCATGGCCCTGGGGGCGGTGCCCACGGACCATCCCCTGTCCCTGGGCATGCTGGGCATGCACGGAGCCCGCTACACCAATCTGGCCCTCCAGGAGTGTGATCTGCTGATTGGGGTGGGGGCCCGCTTCGACGACCGGGCCACGGGCAAGGTGGCGGAATTCTGCCCCGGGGCCCGGATTATCCACATCGACATTGATCCCTCCGAGCTGTCCAAGCTCAAGGCCGTGGATGTGGGCATCGTGGGGGATGTGGGGGACGTGCTGAAGGCCCTCACGCCCCGGGTGGAAAACCATTTGCGCAAGCGCTGGCTGACCCATCTGGCCGGGCTCAAGGCCCGTTATCCCCTGGCTATGCCCGGGCGGGAAAATCCCCGCAACCATTACGGCCTGATCCAGGCCGTGGCGGACCGGCTGGATGAAATCGCCCCGGAAGGCGCCATCATCACCACGGACGTGGGTCAGCACCAGATGTGGGTGGCCCAGGCCTTTCCCCTGCGCCATCCCCGGCGCTGGCTCACCTCCGGCGGCCTGGGCACCATGGGCTTTGGCCTGCCCGCCGCCATTGGCGCCGCCCTGGCCGCCCCGGACAAGCCCGTGGTGTGTTTCAGCGGCGACGGCAGCATTCTCATGAATGTGCAGGAACTGGCCACGGCGGCGGAGCTGGGGGTGAATGTGAAGGTGGTGCTGCTCAACAACGGGGTGCTGGGCATGGTGCAGCAGCAACAGCAGCTGTTCTACGGTCAGCGGGTGTTCGCCTCCCAGTTCCAGGGCCAGCCCCAGTTCCTGCGCCTGGCGGAAGCCTTCGGCCTACGGGCGGTAGATTTGGACGGGGCGGCGGACCCCCGGGCGGCCCTCCACGACGCCTTGGCCACCCCGGGGCCCTGCCTGATCCACGTGGCCATTGACCCCCAGGAAAACGTTTTCCCCATGGTGCCTCCCGGCGCCGCCAATTCGGAGATGATCGGATGAGTCGCCTAATGCATCAGCCCCACGCCGTGCTGGCCGTGGATGTGAATAACCACCCGGGGGTCATGTCCCACGTGGTGGGCCTCTTTTCCCGCCGCGCCTACAACGTGGAGGGCATTTTCTGCATGCCCGTGGGGGATGGGGCCACCAGCCGCATCTGGCTCCTGGTGGGGGAAAACGAGCCCCTGGAGCAAATGATCCGCCAGGTGGAAAAGCTGGAAGACGTACTCACCGTCACCCGCCACCCGGGGGACCACCCGGTCTTCGCCCGGCAGGAGGAGTTTTTTCTGCCCCGGGCCACAGCTTGAGCGGGGGGGCTCAGGCGCTGAGTATTGGCTGGGTCGGGAATTAGGCCAAGAAAAAAGGGATTCGAGGCAACTCGAATCCCTTTTTTAATGCCCGTTTAGGGCCGGTAAATTACCACTTCCCCAAGGGCTTTTCCCTGAGCCCTTTTGGGCTGGGTTAAATCGGCGGCTTACGCCAAAGCCTTACCCACCACCTCCCGCACATCCGCCGACAGTCCGGCCTGGGGCAGGATGTTGCGTAGGGCGGCCTGGGCGTGGGCCTGGTGGGCGGGGTCGAACTTTTTCCAGCGGTCGAAGCAGCGGGCCAGACGGGAGGCGACCTGGGGATTTTTCGGGTCCAGGCGGCAGATCCATTCGGCGATGAAGCGGTAGCCGCTGCCATCGGCGGCGTGGAAATGCCGGTGGTTGGCGCCAAAGCTGCGGATCAGGGCGTAGATTTTGTTGGGATTGGCGGCGTCGAAGGCCGGGTGGGCGGTGAGGGCCTGGACCCGTTCCAGTACGTCGGGCTGACGGCTGGTGGCCTGGACGGACAGCCATTTGTCCATGACCAGGGCCTCGTCTTGCCAGCGGGCCTGGAATTGGGCCAGGGCGGCTTCTCCCAGGGCCCGGGCGGCGGGGGCCAGGGCATTGACCAGCACGGCCAGGGCGGCGAACTGGTCGGTCATGTTGTCCGCCTGGTCAAACTGGGCCTTGGCCAGTTCTCCGTAGCGGGGATCGTCCAGTTCGTTCAGGTAGGCCAGGCAGCAGTTTTTCAGGGCGCGGCGGGCCATGGCCGGGCTGTCGATGGTGTAGGGCTGGCCGTCATGGAGGGCCTGGTAGCGGGCCAGCAGTTCCTTTTCCAGCCCTTCCGCCAGGAAGCGGCGCAGGCCGTTGCGGGCGGCGTGGAGGGCTTCCGGCTGGACCTGGCCCATGGCTTCCGCCAGGGTGGCTTCCGTGGGCAGGGTCAGGGCTTCGGCGATGAAGGCCGGGTCCGCGTCCGGGGCGGTGAGCACGGCCCGGGCGGCGGCGGCCACACTCTCCGGCCATTGGGGCGCCACGCCCTGGGTGATGTGCCGGACGGCGTCCAGAATCAGGCGGCCGTAGAGGCGTTGGCCCGCTTCCCAGCGATTGAAGGGATCGCTGTCGTGGGCCAGCAGATGGGTGAGCTGGGCGTCGCTGTAATCCGCTTCCAGGATCACCGGGGCGGAGAAATTGCGCAGCAGGGAGGGCACCGGGGCCGCCGGAATGGCTTCGAAGACGAAGCTTTGTTCCGGGGCGGAAAGCTCCAATACCCGGGTGGTGGCGCCGCCCCCCAGGTCCATGTCCTGGCCGTCCGGGCCCACCAGGCCCAGGGCCACGGGCATCAGGTAGGGTTGGCCACCTTCCGGGGGCAGCTGGCGCAGGGTCAGGGTGTAGCGCTGGGCCGCCGCGTCGTACTGGCCCCGGGCCTGGAGCCGGGGGGTGCCGGCCTGGTGATACCAGGTCATGAAGGGGGCGAAGTCGTAGCCGTTGGCGTCCGCCATGGCGGCGACAAAGTCTTCGCAGGTCACGGCTTGGCCGTCGTGGCGCTGGAAGTAGAGGTCCAGGCCCTTGCGGAAGCCGTCCCGGCCCACCAGGGTCTGGATCATACGGATTACTTCCGCGCCCTTTTCATAGACCGTGGCGGTGTAGAAGTTGTTGATTTCCTCATAGACCCGGGGCCGGATGGGGTGGGCCATGGGGCCCGCGTCTTCCGGGAACTGGGCCGCCCGTAGACCCCGCACTTCCCGAATGCGGGCCACCGTGGGATTGTGCCGGTCAAAGCCGAATTCCTGATCCCGGAACACGGTCAGGCCTTCCTTCAACGTGAGCTGGAACCAGTCCCGGCAGGTGACCCGGTCCCCGGTCCAGTTGTGGCAGTACTCGTGGGTGACGACCCGGTCGATATTTTCAAAATCCCCGTCCGTGGCCACGTCTTGCCGAGCCAGGACGTACTTGGTGTTGAAAATGTTG
This sequence comes from Rhodocyclaceae bacterium, assembly GCA_041907765.1. Classification (GTDB taxonomy): domain Bacteria; phylum Pseudomonadota; class Gammaproteobacteria; order Burkholderiales; family Rhodocyclaceae; genus Azospira. The sequence goes on from JAYRGQ010000019.1 coordinate 37,474, forward strand.
AGGCCCTTGTTTTCCATGGCCCCCATGTTGAAGTCCCCCACGGCCACGATCATGTAGTGGTCCAGGTCGCATTCCAGGCCGAAGCGTTCTTCGTCCCAGGCCATGGCCTTTTTCAGGGCCGCCATGGCGTGGGCGCATTGGTCCAGCTTGCCCGGTTCCACGAATACGGCCAGTTGCACTTCCCGACCGGAGGCGGTGGTGTAACGGTCCCGCAGCACGTCCAGGCGGGCCGCCACCATGGCGAACAGGTAGCTGGGCTTTTTGAAGGGGTCTTCCCAGGTGGCGAAATGGCGGCCTCCCTCTTCTTCGCCCCGGGTCACCGGATTCCCGTTGGCCAGGAGTTCCGGATAGGTGGCTTGGTCCCCGTGCAGGGTCACGGTGTAGCGGGCCATCACATCGGGCCGGTCCTGGAACCAGGTGATGCGGCGGAAGCCCTGGGCTTCGCATTGGGTGAAATAGCCGTTCTTGCTGCGGTAAAAGCCGGAAAGTTGGGTGTTCTGGTCCGGCTGAATGCGCACCCGGGTTTCCAGGGTGAATTGGTCCGGCAGGTCGGCGAGGGTCAGGCTTTCCCCTTCCAGGCGGTAATCCGTGGGGGCGAGGAGGCGGCCATCGAGTACCACGGCCAGGGTTTCCAGTTCCTCCCCGTCCAGCACCAGGGGGCGGCCCGGGGCGGCGGCCGGATTGCGGCGGCAGGTCTGGGTGGTGGTAATCAGGGTGCCTTCGGGGCGGATATCCACGTCCATGGTGACCGTGTCCACCAGAAAGGGAGGCGGGGTGTAATCCTTGAGATAAATGGGGCTAGGGGTTTCAGTACGCATCATGGCTTCTTTTCTGTGAATTCAATTCAGGGGGCGGTGGGCGGGGCCGGGTGCTTACCCGAGGCCCAGGCCGGACCGGCACGGCCCGGAGACCCAAAGGCCTCGGCCCCGTCCCCCTATTGGGAACCAGGCTCGGGGCTGCCTTTGGGCAACGGCCGGAACGGAACCTAGATTTATCCCAAGCCGAGCCGTTTGCCAAGCCGCTTCCGGGATTTCTCCCGGGATGGGACCGGTTTTAGCGGTGGGAGTTCGGGGGGCAAAGGGCGAAGCAGGGGCGCTGCGGGGAGGCAAGGGAACGTGTCAGGGGCGGGAAAGCCGGTGGAAGGGCAACGGCGGATGACTAAGGATGGCCCTGGGGCAAAGGGCCGGGCGGCTAAAGACCTCCGGCGGGCAGCTTAGGCGGATCAACCTTGCGCCACCGCCACCGCCATCGCCACCCAGCACAGCACAGCACCGTCCCGGCCCCCTAGCGCCGTCCCCCCTTGGCGCCTCCCTTGTCCCAACCGTAACGCACCACCCGCTGCCAGCGGTTATCCCCTTGCAAACGGGGATTCCGCCGAGCCCGGCCGGACTTGTCCTGGGGCGGAGAGGGGGCCTGGGGACGGCCCGGAGTGGGGGAGGGGGGCTTGGCTTTCATGGGGGGGCGCTGTGTTAAACTCCAAGGCCATTTTAGTCCCCCCTTTCCACCATGTCTGGCAATACCATCGGCACCCTGTTTACCGTCACCTCCTTCGGCGAATCCCACGGCCCGGCCATCGGCTGCGTGGTGGATGGTTGCCCCCCGGGGCTGGCCCTCTGTGAAGCGGATATCCAGGCGGAACTGGACCGGCGCAAGCCGGGCACCTCCCGCCATGTGACCCAGCGCCGGGAGCCGGATACGGTGGAAATTCTCTCCGGGGTGTTCGAGGGCAAGACCACGGGCACTCCCATCGGTCTTTTGATCCGCAACCAGGACCAGCGCAGCAAGGATTACGGCAATATCGCCAGCACCTTCCGCCCCGGTCATGCGGACTACGGCTATACCCAGAAATACGGTTTTCGGGATTACCGGGGGGGCGGTCGTTCCTCCGCCCGGGAAACGGCGGTGCGGGTGGCCGCCGGGGCCATTGCCAAAAAGTGGCTGAAGGAACGTTACGGCGTCACGGTGCGGGGCTGGATGTCCGCCTTGGGGCCGATCCAGATTCCCTTCACGGACCCGGCCCAGATTGATCAGAACGCCTTTTTTGCCCCCGACGCGGCCATTTTGCCCGAGCTGGAAGCCTACATGGACCAGCTGCGCAAGGCCCTGGATTCGGTGGGGGCCCAGATTACGGTGACCGCCACCGGGGTGCCCCCGGGCTGGGGGGAACCGGTCTATGACCGGCTGGACGCGGAAATCGCCTACGCCATGATGGGCATCAATGCGGTGAAAGGGGTGGAAATCGGCGCTGGTTTTGCCTCCGTGGCCCAGAAGGGCAGCGAACACGGGGATGAGCTGACGCCCCAGGGTTTTCTCTCCAACAACGCCGGCGGGGTGCTGGGGGGCATTTCCACGGGCCAGGACATTGTGGTCAATATGGCCATCAAGCCCACCTCCTCCATCGCCCAGCCCCGTCGCTCCATCAATCTCCAAGGGGAACCGGTGGAAGTGGCGACCCAGGGCCGTCACGACCCCTGCGTGGGCATTCGGGCCACCCCGGTGGCGGAAGCCATGCTGGCCCTGGTGCTCATGGACCACGCCCTGCGCCATCGGGCCCAGTGTGGTGATGTGGTGAGCCCCACCCCGGTAATTCCAGGCCGGGTTTAAGGGGCCGGGCGGCCCGGTCCCCGGTCCCCGGTCGCCGTCGGGACAGGGCTTTCGGTGCCCCATGGGGGGCGGGGAAGCCCCCACCTGAGCGCTGTGCCACCTTCCCGGTTGGGCCCTTTCTTCTCCGATTCTTTGCCTCGAGTCCGTCTTGCCTGCCTCCCTGTACTGGCGCCTGTCCGGCTATTACTTCTGCCACTTTGCCTTTATCGGCGTCTTTTCCCCCTATTTCAGCCTGTATCTGAAATCCCTCTCCCTGTCGGCCTGGGAGATCGGCCTGGTGGCGGGGCAGATGCAGCTCATGCGCATGTTCGCCCCGGCCTTCTGGGGCTGGCTGGCGGACCGTCAGGCGCGGCGCATTTCCCTGGTACGCCTGGCCGCCGGGGTGAGTGTGCTGGCGGTCACCGGCCTTTACTACGCCCGGACCCCCTGGCCCCTGCTGGGGGCCGTGGGCCTGCTCTCCTTTTTCTGGGCCGCCTCCCTGCCCCTCATGGAAACCCTGGTGTTCAACCACCTGGGGGCCAATCCCCAGGGCTATAGCCGGATTCGCCTGTGGGGCTCGGTGGGCTTCATTGTCACCGTCCTGGGGGTGGGGGCCTGGCTCGACCACGCGGGGCCCTGGGTGGTGCCCACGGCCTTTCTGGTACTGATGAGCGGGGTGTTTCTCTTTTCCCTGGTGGTGCCTGAAGGCCGGGGAACGGTGCGCAAGGGGGCGGCGATTTCCCTCAAGGCAGTGCTGGCCCAGCCTCGGGTGCGGGCCCTGCTGGGGGCGGCCTTCTGCATGTCGGCGGCCCACGGGGCCTATTACGTGTTCTATTCCATTCACCTCACCGAACACGGCTACAGCAAAACCCTGGTGGGCCTGCTGTGGTCCCTGGGGGTGGTGGTGGAAATCGGCGTTTTTTATTTCCTGCATCGCTTGCTCAAGCGTTTCAGTCTGCGCTTTTTGCTGCTGCTGGCCTTTGGGGCGGCGGTGCTGCGCTTTGTCGCCATCGGCTGGGGAGCGGGCTATCTGGCGCTGCTGCTCCTGGCCCAGGCCTGCCACGGCCTGACCTTCGGGGCCCATCACGGGGTGTCCATCAGCGCCATCAACCGCTGGTTTCCCGGCCAATGCCAGGCCCGGGGCCAAGCCCTCTATTCGGCTTTGTCCTTCGGTGCCGGGGGGCTGCTGGGCAGCGTGGTGAGCGGCTGGACCTGGACCGCCTGGGGCCCGGCCTGGACCTTTAGCCTGAGCGCCCTGTTCGCCCTTCTGGGCTGGGGCTTGGTGGCCCTCTGGGTCCGGGAAGGGGCGGGGGGAGGCAAGCCCTGAAAAGGGGGCTCGGCTGGGGCGGTAAAGACGGGGAAAATGCCTAGGGATTTCCCTAGCCGGAGGGGGTTTTGGCCGGGGAAATCGGCAGATGCTAGGACTTTTGCTATAACATTACGGGTTTTACTGGTTCATTCCAACGAAAAGTACCCAAAATGCCCCAAACCCTCTACGACAAGCTCTGGCAGAGTCATGTGGTCCATCAGGAAGCGGATGGAACCGCGCTGATTTACATCGACCGTCATCTGGTCCACGAAGTCACCAGTCCCCAGGCCTTTGAAGGTCTGAAGCTGGCCGGGCGCAAGCCGTGGCGGGTTTCCTCCATTGTCGCCACGGCCGACCACAACACCCCGACCAACCATTGGGATCTGGGCATTCAGGACCCCATTTCCCGGCAACAGGTGGAAACCCTGGACCATAACATTCGGGAAGTAGGCGCTCTGGCCTACTGGCCCTTCAAAGACCCCCGGCAAGGCATCGTCCACGTGGTGGGCCCGGAAAATGGCGCCACCCTGCCCGGCATGACCGTGGTCTGCGGCGACTCCCACACCTCCACCCACGGCGCCTTCGCCTGTATGGCCCACGGCATCGGCACCTCCGAAGTGGAACATGTGCTGGCCACCCAATGTCTGATTCAAAAGAAATCCAAGGCCATGCAGGTCCGGGTGGAAGGTCGCCTGGGCAAGGGCGTTACCGCCAAGGACGTGGCCCTGGCCATCATCGGTAAAATCGGCACCGCCGGCGGCACGGGCTATGCCATTGAATTCGCCGGTTCCGCCATTCGCGGCCTGTCCATGGAAGGGCGCATGACCCTCTGTAACATGGCCATTGAAGGGGGCGCCCGCATGGGCTTTGTGGCGGTGGATGACACCACCATCGAGTATCTGAAGGATCGCCCCTTCGCTCCCAAGGGGGACATCTGGGACAAGGCGGTGGCCCACTGGCGCACCCTGAAGTCCGACGATGGCGCCAGCTTCGATCGGGTGGTGGAGCTGCGGGCGGAAGACATTACGCCCCAGGTGACCTGGGGTACGTCCCCGGAAATGGTGGTGGGCATCGGCGCCAATGTGCCCGATCCGGCCAAAGAAACCGATCCGGTGAAGCGGGAAGGCATGGAGCGGGCCCTGCAATACATGGGGCTCACCCCCAATCTGCCCATGGCGAGCATTAAGATCGACAAGATCTTTATCGGCTCCTGCACCAATTCCCGCATCGAAGATCTGCGTCAGGCCGCCGCCGTGGTGCGGGGCCGTCGTAAGGCGGACAACGTGAAGCTGGCCCTGGTGGTGCCCGGTTCCGGCCTGGTCAAGCGTCAGGCGGAAGCGGAAGGCCTGGACAAAATTTTTGTCGCCGCCGGCTTTGAATGGCGGGAACCGGGCTGTTCCATGTGCCTGGCCATGAATGCCGATAAGCTGGAACCGGGGGAACGCTGCGCGTCCACCTCCAACCGTAATTTCGAGGGCCGCCAAGGCCCGGGCGGGCGCACCCATCTGGTGAGCCCGGCCATGGCGGCGGCGGCGGGCATTGCCGGCCATTTTGCCGATGTGCGGGATATTCTCTGAGCCGAGGAGCCGGGCGTATGAAAACTTTGACCCTCATGCTGGTGACCCTTTCCTTTTTCCTGGCCGGTTGCAACACGGTGCGCGGCCTGGGCCAGGACATCGAAAAGGGCGGTGAAGCAATTCAAAAGGCGACCAAGTGATGCAAGCATTTATCAAATTGGACGGGCTGGTGGCGCCCCTGGACCGCAATAACGTGGATACGGATGCGATCATCCCCAAGCAGTTCCTCAAGTCCATCAAGCGCTCCGGCTTCGGCCCCAATGCCTTTGACGAATGGCGCTACATGGACCACGGGGAACCGGGTATGGACAATTCCAAGCGCGCCCTGAATCCCAATTTCGTCCTCAATCAGGCCCGCTACCAGGGCGCTTCCGTGCTCTTGACCCGGGCCAATTTCGGCTGCGGTTCCTCCCGGGAACACGCCCCCTGGGCCCTGCTGGACTACGGCTTCCGGGTCATCCTGGCCGAGTCCTATGCGGACATTTTCTTCAACAACTGCTTCAAGAACGGCATCCTGCCCATCGTCCTGCCAAAAGCGGAAATCGACGCCCTGTTCGGCCTCACCGAATACACCCCGGGCTTCAAAGTGACGGTGGATCTGGCCCAGCAAAAGGTGATCCGCCCCGACGGCCATGCCATTCCCTTCCAGGTGGACCCCTTCCGCAAGGAATGTCTGTTGAACGGCTGGGACGATATCGGCCTGACCCTGCGTCACGCCGACGAAATCAAAGCCTTCGAGGAACGTCGCCGGGCCGAACAGCCCTGGCTGTTCGCCTGATAGTCCATAACCGCCGGGACCGGCCTGTCGCCCCTGGGGCGGGGCCGGTTTTCGGCTTTTAGGTGATGAGAAAAAGATGAGCAAAAAAATCTGTGTGTTGCCCGGTGATGGCATCGGTCCCGAAATCATGGCGGAAGCCGTGCGGGTGTTGCAGGCCCTGAATCTGGGCTTTGAAATGGAAGAAGCCCTGCTGGGCGGCGCCGCCGTGGATGCCACGGGTAAGCCCTTCCCGGAAGCCACGGAAAAGCTGGCCAAGGAAGCGGATGCGGTGCTGCTGGCCGCCGTGGGCGGTCCCAAGTGGGACAACCTGCCCCGGGAACAACGTCCGGAACGGGGCCTTCTGGGCATCCGCAAGGGCCTGGGCCTGTTTGCCAACCTGCGTCCCGCCATCCTCTACCCGGAACTGGCCAATGCCTCCACCCTGAAGCCGGAAGTGGTGGCCGGGCTGGACATCCTCATCGTCCGGGAACTCACCGGAGACATCTACTTCGGTCAGCCCCGGGGCATTGAAATGCGGGACGGGGAACGGTTCGGCTTCAACACCATGCACTACAGCGAATCGGAAATCCGCCGCATCGGCAAGGTGGCCTTTGAAGCCGCCCAGAAGCGCAATAAGCGGCTCTGTTCCGTGGATAAGATGAATGTGCTGGAAACCACCCAGCTGTGGCGGGATGTGATGAATGAACTGGCGCCCCAATACCCGGATGTCCAGCTCACCCACATGCTGGTGGATAACGCCGCCATGCAGCTGGTGCGGGCGCCCAAGCAGTTCGACGTGGTGGTGACGGGCAATATGTTCGGCGACATTCTTTCCGACGAAGCTTCCATGCTCACCGGTTCCATCGGCATGTTGCCTTCCGCCTCCCTGGATGCCAACAACAAGGGCCTTTACGAACCTTCCCACGGTTCCGCCCCGGATATCGCCGGCAAGGGCATCGCCAATCCTCTGGCCATGATTCTTTCCGCCGCCATGATGTTGCGCTACACCTTCAATCTGGAAGAAGCCGCCAGCAAGGTGGAAGGAGCGGTGAAGCAGGTGCTGGCCCAGGGTTATCGCACCGGCGACCTGTACGAAGCCGGGACCCGGAAAGTGGGCACCCGGGAAATGGGTGACGCGGTGCTGGCCGCCCTGTAAGCTCTCCCTCTCGGGTGGTCTGTCTGCGTGGCGGGCCGCCCGGAGCGCCTTTGACGTCCGGGGATCCGGGTCTTAATTTTTCGGTTTTTCGAGGTTGAACATGAAGCGAGTCGGTCTGGTAGGTTGGCGTGGCATGGTGGGTTCCGTGCTGATGCAACGCATGGTGGAAGAAGGGGACTTCGCCGCCATCGAACCGGTCTATTTCTCCACGTCCAACGCCGGTGGCAAGGCGCCGGCCTTCGGCGGCAAAGAAGCCGCTTTGCCCTTGCAGGACGCCAAGTCCATCCCAGCTCTGAAGTCCATGGACATTATCGTCACCTGCCAAGGGGGCGATTACACCAAGGAAATTTTCCCCCAACTGCGGGCTGCGGGCTGGCAAGGTCACTGGATCGACGCCGCCTCCACCCTGCGCATGGCGGAAGATGCGGTGATCGTTCTCGACCCGGTGAATAAGTCGGTGATCCTGGACGCCCTGGCCAAGGGCGGCAAGAACTGGATCGGCGGCAACTGCACCGTGTCCCTCATGCTCATGGGCCTGGGTGGCCTCTTCCAGCACGGGCTGGTGGAGTGGGTGTCGGCCATGACCTATCAGGCCGCCTCTGGCGCCGGTGCCCAGAACATGCGGGAACTGATCGCCCAGATGGGCTACATCCACGCCGCCGTGGCGGATCAGCTGGCCGATCCGGCCGCCGCCATTCTGGACATCGACCGCAAGGTGGCCGCCGCCATTCGCTCCGACGCCCTGCCCAAGAAAAACTTCCGCAACACCCCCCTGGCGGGCAGCCTGATCCCCTGGATCGACGTGCCGGTGGCGGAAGGCCAGTCCAAGGAAGAATGGAAAGGCGGCGCGGAATGCAACAAGATTCTCGGCAATCCGGCCTTCCGTACCCCGGGCAGCATCCCCATCGACGGTCTGTGCGTGCGCATCAGCTCCATGCGCTGCCACTCCCAGGGCCTGACCATCAAGCTCAAGAAGGATGTGCCCCTGGACGAAGTGTCCCAGATCATCGCCGGTGCCAACCAGTGGGTGAAGGTGGTGCCCAACGAACGGGAAATCACCGAGGCGGAATTGACCCCCGCCGCCGTGACCGGAACCCTGTCCGTCCCCGTGGGCCGTCTGCACAAGATGGCCATGGGGCCGGATTATCTGGCCGCTTTCACCGTGGGCGACCAGCTGCTGTGGGGGGCCGCCGAGCCCCTGCGCCGCATGCTGGGTATTTTGCTGACGGCCTAAGAGGCCTATGTTGTATGGCATAAAACAAACCGGGGAGCGTCCCCGGTTTGTTTTATGAGGGGAGGGGAGTAAGCTGATAATGCAGGTTAGCTTGCACCGCTAACTGCATGATGTTATTTTGCTTATTCCAATTGGACGCTCAGGGTGGCGCCGTGGCAAAAACTAAATATTCGACTATGAAAATACGAGCCTCGCTGCTGGCTACCGCACTTGCGTGTATGCCGTTCGCCGCCAATGCGGCGGGTTTGGGGAAAATCACCGTCTTGTCCGGCCTGGGGCAGCCCTTGCGGGCTGAGGTGGAGGTGTCGGCAACCAAGGCGGAACTGGAAAAAATGACCGCCCGTCTGGCCTCCCGGGAAGCCTTCCAGGACGCCGGGTTGGAATACACCACCTCCCTGAGCGGATTGCATTTCGCCCTGGACAAGAAAAATGACGGACGGGCGGTGATCCGCATTACCTCCGACCACACCATCAACGATCCCTTCATGGATATGTTGGTGGAAGTGAATTGGAGTTCCGGCCGTCTCACCCGGGAATACACTTTCCTCCTGGATCCTCCGGAAGTGGGGGCCAAGGCCGCCACCCAGGTGGCCACCGTGGAAGCCCGCAGTCCGGCCCGGGTGACCCGCACCGAGGCTCCCGTGGCCATGAGCGCTCCGGCCAAGGTCCAGGTTCATACCCGGAATAAGCCCCGGGTGGCGGAAGAGGGCAGCGGCGCTGCCCCGGCGCCCGCTCCGGCCCCGGCGCCGGAAACCAGCGCCGCCGCCAGCCACAAGGTGAAGCGGGGCGAAACCCTGCATCAAATCGCCGCCCAGACCCAGCCGGAAGGGGTTTCCCTGGAGCAAATGCTGGTGGGCCTGTACCAGGCCAACAAGGGGGCCTTTGAGGGGGGCAACATGAACCGGCTGAAGGCCGGTCGCATTCTCTCCGTGCCGGAAAAGGGTGCCCTGACCCAGGTTTCTCCGGCCGAAGCGAAAAAGATTGTTCTCGCCCAGTCTTCCAACTGGAACGCCTATCGGCGCAAGCTGGCCGCTGCCGCCACCCAGGCTCCCGCCCGGGATGAAAACACCAGCCAGTCCGCTGGAGGCAAGGTGAGCGCCAAGGTGGACGACAAGGCTGCCCCCGCCAACCAGAACAAGGATCAGGTACGTCTTTCCAAGACCGACAGCCATGGTGCCGGTGCCACCGGGGCCAAGCCCGGGGTGGAAGACAAGGTGGCCGCCAACAAGGCCCTGACGGACGCCAATGAGCGTATCGCGGCCCTGGAAAAGAATGTGAGTGAGCTGAAAAAGCTCCTGGAAATGAAGAACCAGAACTTGGCGGACCTGCAAAAGCAGGCCAGCGCCAAGCCCCAGGCGCCGACTCCCGCGCCGGTTCCGGCCAAGCCCGCCGAACCGGCCCCGGCGCCCAAGCCCCAGGCGGATGCAGCCGTGAAGCCCAGCACCGCCGTGCCGGAAACGTCTACGGAAGCCGCCAAGCCGGAAGCCAGCGTGCCCCCGGAAGCCGCCAAACCTGCCACGCCGCCCAAGCCGGTAACGCCGCCCAAACCCAAGGCGCCGCCGCCCCCGCCTCCGGAAGAACCCAGTCTGGTGGACGATTTGCTGGATAATCCCCTGGTGTTGGGTGGGGCCGGTGCCGTGGTGCTGGGTCTGGGGGCCATTGCCGTCCTGCGTCGGCGCCGGGCCAAGAGCGACGGGGAAAGCGTTTCCCTGGCGCCGGACAGCGCCGCCGATTCCTCCCTTTCCCAGCCCAGCCTGGGGGCCAATTCCGTGTTCAAGAGCACGGGCGGCCAGAGCGTGGATACCTCCAACACCCCGGCCACGGACTTCAGCCAGGCCGGGCCCGGCACCATCGACACGGACGAAGTGGATCCGGTGGCGGAAGCCGATGTGTACATGGCCTACGGCCGGGATGCCCAGGCCGAGGAAATCCTCCTGGAAGCCATGCAGAAGGATCCTAAGCGCTTTGCCATCCACCTCAAGCTCCTGGAAATTTATGCTAACCGCAAGGCGGTGAAGCAGTTCGAAACCCTGGCCAGCGAGCTCTACGCCCAAAGCGGCGGCGCCGGAGCGGAATGGGAAAAGGCGGCGGCCATGGGCCTCAAGCTGGATCCCTCCAATCCCCTCTATGGCGGCAAGGCCCCGGAAACCCCGGCTTTGGCCGTGCCTCCCGTGGCGGACGACTTCCAGGCGCCCACGCCGGAAGCCCCCGCCCTGGAGGCCGATCTGGCGGATACGGCCATTCGCCCGGCGGACGCGGGGACTCCCGCCCCCGCAGCGGACGAAGCGCCGGTCAGTCTGGATTTCGATCTGGGTCTGGACAGCCTGAACGAACCCGCCCCCGCTGAGGCCGAGGTCGCCAGCCCCGCCGCGTCCGGGCCCATCACCCAGGCGCCCGTGGATTTAGACAACGGTCTGGACTTCAATCTGGATCTGGGGGCCCCCGAGGCTCCGGCGGCCGAACCTGCCGCTGAACCCGAAGCGGACCTGCCCAATGCCCTGGACTTCCAGCTGCCGCCTCCCGTGGAAGCCGTGCCGGAAGCCTCCGCTGTGCCCGATATGCCGGTAGCAGCGCCGGTTGGGGAAGAAGCCGCTCCGGCGGCCCCCAGCCCCCTGCTGGACTTTGATCTGGATACCCCCGTGGCTCCTGCTGCGGATGACGGTTTGCCGCCCCTGGAAGAAAAAATCGACCTCACCCTGCCCGAAGGGCCGGAAGGGGAAGAGGACGCGCCCCTGGGGGATGAAACCCTGGTGGCGGGGCCCAATGCCCCGGCCTTTGATCTCTCCGGTATCGACCTGGATTTGGATAAAAATCCGGAAGACACCCTGGTCCTGCCCGAACTGGGGGCGGACCTGACGGAAGCCCCGGCGCCGGCTCCTGAAGCCGAAGCGCCGGCCCCCGCCCTGGAAGCGGCGGCTCCCGAAACCCCTGGGCCGGAAGTCGGGGCGGAGGAAGAAGGGGAAGGCGAAGGGGACGACCCCCATTATCAGGAGGTGGCGACCAAGCTGGATCTGGCCAAGGCCTACGAAGAAATGGGGGACAAGGAAGGGGCCCGGGAACTGCTCCAGGAAGTGCTTTCCGAGGGCAACGAGGAACAGCAGCAAAAGGCCCAGGAACTCATGACCCTGGTGAGCGCCTGAGTCTGGCTTTCCCCGGCCCTTTTCGGGCGGGGAATGATTCTGGACGCCGCGGTCCTTACGGACGGCGGCGTTTTGTTTTACAGTCTGACCTCCTGAAATGGGGCGATCCCTTCCGGTCCCCGTCCCTGGCTTGCTCCCCTTGATCTATGTTCCGTCCCCTTTCTTTTCTCCTTCCCCCCCATCCCCTGGTGCGCCTGGTGGCCTGCGTCTGGGTGGCCCTGGCCGTGCAATGGGCGCCCTGGCCCGGTCTGCTGGTCCTGGCCCTGTGGCCCCTGGCCTGGCCCCGGGTGCGGGGCCCCTACCTGGGCTTGCTGCGGCGTAGCCGGTTTTTGCTCGGTTCCCTGGTGCTTTTTTTTCTCCTCGGTACGCCGGGGGATCCCTGGCTGGCCGGGCTGCCCTGGGTTAGCCGGGAAGGCCTGATTCTGGCCCTGGAGCAAGGGGGGCGGCTGTGCGCCATGTTGGCGGCGGTGGCGGGCCTGCTGGCCACTACCCCGCCGGCGGCTATTGCCACCGGCCTTCTGCCCCTACTGGCTCCCCGGGGGGCGCTGGGGAGCGCCGGAACCCAGGCCCTGGTCCGTCTACTGCTGGTGTTGGAAGAGGGGGCCGGCCCCCGGCCCCGGGGCCAATGGCGGGAATTGCTGCGGGAGCCGGAAGGCACCGGCCTGACCCGGCTGGAAGTGGCCCGCCATCCCCTTTCCTCCGGGGACATGGCCTATTTGGGCTTGCTGGGGGTCAGCGCCTTGGGGCTGGTGTGGGCATGAGCACGGATACCTTGGCTTCCACCCGCCGCATTGCCCTGGGCCTGGAATACGACGGTGCCGCGTTTCACGGCTGGCAGTCCCAACCCGGCGGGGTGGGGGTCCAGGACGCCCTGGAAGCGGCCCTCTCCACCATTGGGGATGAGCGCATTCAGGTGAGCTGTGCCGGGCGGACGGATACGGGGGTCCATGCCACGGTGCAGGTGATCCACTTCGATACTGCCGCCCGACGGCCGGACACGGCCTGGGTGCGGGGGGTGAATGCCCTGCTGCCCGATGGGGTGGCGGTGCGCTGGGCCCGGGTGGTGCCGGAGGATTTCCACGCCCGCTTTTCCGCCTGGGGCCGCCATTACCGCTATTTGCTCATCAACCGGCCCGTGCGTCCCGCCCTGGCCCGGGGACGGGCCGGCTGGTACCACGTCCCCCTGGACGCGGCGGTGATGGACCAGGCCTGCGCCTATCTGGTTGGGGAGCACGATTTCACCGCCTTCCGTGCATCGGAATGCCAGGCCAAATCCCCGGTGAAAATACTGCGCCAGGCCCGGGTTCAGCGTCGGGGGGAGTGGCTGGTTTTCGATTTCTGGGCCTCCGCCTTCTTGCACCACATGGTGCGTAATCTGGTGGGCAGCCTGGTCTACGTGGGCAACGGTAAGCATCCCCCGGCCTGGATCGGGGAACTGCTGGCGGCCCGGGACCGTTCCCTGGCCGCCCCCACCTTTTCCGCCGCCGGGCTGTATCTGGTGGGGGTGGATTACGAAGACCGCTGGGGCTTGCCCCCCACGGTGGCAGGGGAGTTACCCGACCTTTTCCCGGGAGTATGTTTATGACCCGCATTAAAATTTGTGGCCTGACCCGGGGGGAGGACGTGGATATGGCCGTGGCCGCCGGGGCCGACGCCATCGGCCTTGTCTTCTATCCCCCCAGCCCCCGCTATGTGGCGCTGGAAGTGGCGGCGGCCCTGGTGGCCCGGCTGCCCCCCTTTGTCACCGCCGTGGGTCTGTTCGTGAATCCGGCTCCTGAGGAGGTGGAAGCCGTGCTGGAGCGGGTGCCCCTGGGCCTGCTCCAGTTCCACGGGGACGAGACGGAAGCCCTTTGCCGAAGCTTTCACCGGCCCTATCTCAAGGCCGCCCGGGTGAGGCCGGAACTGGATTTGGTACAATACGCGGCGGCCTATCCTTCCGCCCAGGGCATTTTGCTGGACGCCTTTGTCCAGGGCTACGGGGGCGGCGGCAAGACCTTTGACTGGACCCTGGTGCCTGCCCAACTGGGCAAGCCCCTGGTGCTCTCCGGTGGCCTGGATCCGGACAACGTGGGCCAGGCCCTGGCCCGCTTAAAGCCCCAGGCGGTGGATGTGTCCTCCGGGGTGGAACAGGCCAAAGGGATCAAGGACCGGACCAAAATTCAGGCCTTTGTGGCGGCGGTCAGGGCGGCGGATCGGGCCGCCGGTCCGGATGGAGATTAAGACGGAAGCTATGCGCAAAACTCCGGGTGGCATCACCCGCAATTTCTGGCGTCGGCATGTGGCCGATCACCCCTGAAAGGGAAACGGGCCGTTCCGGGCAAAGCCCCGGGCGGCTGCTTTTGCCTTTCCCTTTATTTCTCAGGAGTGTGTGATGTCCAGTTCCTACAATTTGCCAGACGCCCAGGGCCATTTCGGCCCCTACGGCGGTAGCTTTGTCTCCGAAACCCTGGTGGCGGCCCTGGCCGAGCTCAACCAGGCCTACGCCGCAGCCCAGCAGGACCCGGCCTTCCAGGCCGAATTCGCCTATGAATTGAAGCACTACGTGGGCCGTCCCAGCCCGGTTTTCCACGCCAAGCGCTGGTCCGAAATCCTCGGTGGCGCCCAGATTTACCTGAAGCGGGAAGACCTGAACCATACCGGCGCCCACAAGGTGAATAACTGCATCGGCCAGGCCCTGCTGGCCCGGCGCATGGGCAAGCCCCGCATCATCGCTGAAACCGGCGCCGGTCAGCACGGGGTGGCCAGCGCCACCGTGGCTGCCCGCTACGGTATGGAATGCGTGGTCTATATGGGCAGCGAGGATGTGAAGCGCCAGGCCCAGAACGTCTATCGCATGAAGCTCCTGGGGGCCTCCGTGGTGCCCGTGGAATCCGGCTCCAAGACCCTGAAGGACGCCCTGAACGAGGCCATGCGGGACTGGGTGACCAATGTGGAAAACACCTTCTACATTATCGGCACCGTGGCCGGGCCCCATCCCTATCCCATGATGGTGCGGGACTTTCAGTCCGTCATCGGCACCGAAGCCCTGGTGCAGATGCCCGAAATGATTGGCCGTCAGCCCGATTACGTGATTGCGGCCGTGGGCGGTGGTTCCAACGCCATGGGTATTTTCTATCCCTACATTCCCCACGAAGACGTCAAGCTGATTGGCGTGGAAGCGGCTGGGGACGGCCTGGAAACGGGGCGTCACGCTGCCTCCCTGTCCGCCGGCAAGCCCGGGGTGCTGCACGGCAACCGGACCTATCTGCTCCAGGACGCCAACGGCCAGATCACGGAAACCCATTCCATCTCCGCCGGTTTGGATTACCCCGGGGTGGGACCGGAACACGCCTGGCTGAAGGATACGGGCCGGGCCCAGTACGTGGGCATTACGGATGGGGAAGCCCTGGACGCCTTCCATAAGCTGTGCCGCCTGGAAGGCATCATTCCCGCCCTGGAATCGTCCCACGCCCTGGCCTACGCGGCCAAGCTGGCGCCGACCCTGCCCAAGGACAAAGTTCTGCTCGTCAATCTCTCCGGCCGGGGCGACAAGGACATGCATACCGTGGCCGAAAAATCCGGAATCAAATTCTGATCATGGCCCGTATTCAAGACACCTTTACCCGCCTCAAGGCCCAAGGCCGCAAGGCACTCATTCCCTTTATCACCGCCGGTGATCCGGACCCGTCCCTCACCGTGCCCCTGATGCACACCCTGGTGGAAGCCGGGGCGGACGTCATCGAGCTGGGTGTGCCCTTTTCCGATCCCATGGCCGATGGTCCCACCATCCAGCGGGCTTCCGAACGGGCCCTGGCTAAGGGGGTGAGCCTCACCCAGGTGCTCGCCCTGGTGGCCGAATTCCGCCGTCAGGACAGCCAGACCCCGGTGGTGCTCATGGGCTACGCCAACCCCATTGAAGCCATGGGGGCGGAAGCCTTCACCCAGGCCGCCCACAAGGCCGGGGTGGACGGGGTGCTGGTGGTGGATTACACCCCGGAGGAAAGCGGCGCCTTCGCCCAGGCCATGGCGGCCCAGGGCATGGACCCCATCTACCTCCTGGCCCCCACCTCCACGGACGCCCGCATTGCCCAGGTGGCGGCCATCGCCCGGGGTTACGTGTATTACGTTTCCCTCAAGGGGGTGACCGGCTCCGCCAAGCTCAATCTGGACGAGGTGGCCGCCCGCATTCCCCACATCCGGGAAAAGACCGGTCTGCCCGTTGGGGTGGGCTTCGGTATCCGGGACGCGGCCACGGCGGGGGCCATTGCTGCCTTTGCCGACGCCGTGGTGGTGGGCAGCCGGATTATTGAAGAAATGGAAAAAAATCCGACGGATCCCCTGGTCAAGGTCCGGGCCCTAGTGGCGGAACTGCGCCGGGGCGTGGATGGGGCCAAGGCTTAAGGCCCCGCAAGGGAATCAGCGGTTGTAGTACCCGTGTTTCAAGGGGCGGGGCGCCCCCAAGGGCCCCGCCGAATGCAAGGCCCATCAAGGCAACGGAGCCGACGGATCGCCACAAGCGACGCCCCGTCGGCCTATACAAGGAGAACGACATGAGCTGGTTGCAGAAACTCCTGCCGCCCAAGATCAAACGGGAGGGTGCGCCCCACCGCTCCAATCTGCCGGAAGGGCTGTGGCGCAAGTGCCCGGCGTGCGAGGCCGTCCTTTACGCCTCGGACCTGGAAAACAATCTCAACGTCTGTCCCAAGTGCGGACACCATCACCGGCTCTCCGCCCGGGCCCGGCTGGACCTGCTCCTGGACCCGGAAGGCCGGTTCGAGATCGGCACCGAGGTGTTGCCCATGGACAGTCTGAAGTTCAAGGACAGCCGCCGCTATCCGGAACGTCTCCATGCAGCCACGGAAGACACGGGGGAAACGGATTCCCTGGTGGTTATGCAGGGCGCTATCAAAACCCTGCCCGTGGTGGTGGCCTGCTTTGAATTCGATTTCATGGGCGGTTCCATGGGCTCGGTGCTGGGGGAACGGTTTGTCCGGGGCGTGCGCACGGCCCTGGAGCAGAAAATGCCTTTCATCTGCGTCACCGCCTCCGGCGGCGCCCGGATGCAGGAAGGCCTGTTTTCCCTGATGCAGATGGCCAAGACCACGGCGGCCCTGACCAAGCTGTCGGAAGCGGGGCTGCCCTTCATTTCCGTGCTCACCGATCCCACCATGGGGGGGGTATCCGCCTCCTTCGCCTTCCTGGGGGATGTGGTCATGGCCGAACCCAAGGCCCTGATCGGTTTTGCCGGTCCCCGGGTAATTGAGCAGACGGTGCGGGAAACCCTGCCGGAAGGCTTCCAGCGCTCCGAATTCCTGGTGGAAAAGGGCGCCATCGACATGATCGTGGATCGTCGGGAAATGCGGGATAAAATCGCCGCCCTCCTGGCCCTGCTGCAAAAGCTGCCGGCGGCCGCCTGATCCTGTTACCCAGTATGCCGGGGAGGGATTTTCCCTCCCTTCTTTTTTTGTGAGTTTGCCGTGTCCCTTACCCCTTCTGCCGATCTTTCCACCTGGCTGCAACACCTGGAATCCCTCCATCCCAAGGGCCAGGCCGGCATCGAACTGGGTCTGGAGCGCATCCGCCGGGTCAAGGAGCGCCTGGGTCAGACGCCCTTCTGTCCCCTCATTCTGGTGGGGGGCACCAACGGCAAGGGCTCGGTCTGCGCCTACCTGGAAGCCATGCTGGACCGGGCGGGCTACAAGGTGGGCTGCTATACCTCCCCCCATTTGCTGCGCTACACCGAGCGGGTGCGCGTCGGCGGCCAGGAAGTGGCTGAGGACGCCCTCTGCGCCGCCTTCGCCCGGGTGGAAGCGGCCCGGGGCGAGGAACACCTGACCTATTTTGAATTTGGCACCCTGGCGGCCTGGGAAGTATTCGCCGCCGCCGGGGTGGAGGCCCTGATCCTGGAAGTGGGCCTGGGGGGCCGTCTGGACGCGGTGAATGTGTATGAGCCGGATGTCTCCGTGGTTACCGGCATCGCCCTGGACCACACGGATTGGCTGGGCCCCACCCGGGAACATATCGGCCGGGAAAAGGCGGGCATTTTCCGCCCCGGCAAGCCCGCCGTCTGCGGCGACCCCAAGCCCCCCCAAAGCCTGCTGGACCAGGCCGCCGCCCTGGGCACCGATCTGCGCCTTCTGGGGCGGGACTATGGCTATGAAAAAAGCCAGGAAGAACGCCTCCAATGGCGCTACTGGTGCCGCTTCCCGGCCCGGGACGGGGCAGGGGCCGAGCTACTGCGCCGTACCCTGGCCTATCCGGGCCTGCGGGGCGGCATTCAGCTGGCCAACGCCAGCACTGCCCTGACCGCCCTGGAATGCCTGCGGGAGCGCCTGCCCGTGACCATGGGGGCGATTCGCCAAGGCCTGATCGAAACCGAACTCACCGGGCGTTTTCAGGTGCTGCCGGGCAAACCGGCCCTGGTGCTGGACGTGGCCCACAATCCCCAGGCCGCTGCCGTGCTGGCGGATAACCTGGGCTCCATGGGCTTTTTCGACCACACCTGGGGTGTGGTGGGCATGTTGGCGGATAAGGACATTCCTACCACCCTGGCCTGCCTCAAGGGCAAGGTGGATCGCTGGCTCCTGGCGGACCTGGCGGTGCCCCGGGGGGCCAAGGCGGAAGTGTTGGCGGAGGCCGTGGCAGGGCTGGGGGGGGAGGTGGAAAAATTCCTCGATCCGGCGGCGGCCTATCAGGAGGCTCTGAAGCGGGCGGGAGAGAATGATAGAATCCTGGTTTTCGGATCGTTCCACACCGTGGCCGGGGTATTGCCCCGGCTGGCCGATCGCCACGCCAGGAGCTAAGGGAAAGCGGGCATGCAAGTCACCGAAAGCGACGCCCAGTTGCAACTGAAGAAACGCGCCAGGCGCCGCCTGGTGGGGGCAGTGGCCTTTGTGGCCTTTGCTGCCATTGTGCTGCCCCTGGTGATGGATCAGGCGCCGCCGCCTCCCAATCCGGATGTGCAGATCCGCATCCCCGGTCAGGATCAGCCCGCCCTGAAGGCTCCGGTGGCCCCCGCCGCCGTGCCCCTGGTGGCCCCAGCTGAGCCTGCCCCGGCGCCCGCGGCCGAACCTGCTCCCGCCCCCGCCACCACCCCCGCCACCACCCCCACGCCGCCCCCTGAACCGGCCCCGGCGCCCGCCCCAGTCGCCAAGGTGGCGCCGGAAGCCAAGGCGGACAAGCCCGCTGACAAGGATGCCAAGGCCAAGGCGGCGGATAAAGCGGTGGCGGACAAGGCGGCCGCTGACAAAAAAGCAGCCGACAAAAAGGCCGCGGACAAGAAAGCCCAGGCGGACAAGGAAAAGGCCCTGAAGGATAAGGCCGACAAGGCGGAAAAAGACAAAGCCGAAAAAGCCGATAAGGCCGCCAAAGACAAGGCGGATAAGGCAGACAAGGCCAAGGCCGATAAAGCCGACAAGGATAAGGCCTCGGACAAGGGCGCCGACAAATCCAAGACCAAATCCGATGCGGACGCCAAACGGGCCGCCGCCATCCTGGGGGGCAAGGAAGAGAGCGCTTCGGCGTCTTCCAGCTCTTCCTCCGGTAGCGGCGCCCACGTGATTCTCATCGGTTCCTTTGCCAATGCGGCCAATGTGAAAAATCTCCAGAGCAAGCTGGCCGAAGTGGGGGTGAAAACCTACACGGAAACCATGGATTCCGCCCAGGGCACCAAGACCCGGGTGCGGGCCGGTCCCTTCCCGAGCAAGGAAGCGGCGGAAAAAGCCCTGGAAAAGATGAAAAAAATCGGTGTGGGCGGCGTCATTGCCGGCAAGTAAGACGCGCTTTTCATGACTTTTTTTGATTACGCCACCCTGGCGATTCTGGCGGCGTCCCTGTTGTTGGGCCTCTGGCGTGGCGTCATCGGCGAACTGGTGGCCCTCCTGGCCTGGGTGATCGCCTTTTTGGCGGCCAAAGGTTTCGGCCCGGAAATGGGGGAAACCTTTTTCAGCCACGCGGTAAAAGACCCGGTATGGCGCCTGGTGGCCGGTTATGTGGCGGTCTTTGTCGGCGTCCTGATTTTGCTGGCCCTCCTGCGCCTGGCCGTCCAAGGCCTGGTCAAGGCCCTGGGCTTAAGCGTGGCGGACCGTTTCCTGGGGGTGCTGTTCGGCCTGGGACGAGGCGCCCTGATCGTTTTTCTGCTGGTGGCCGTGGGGGGCATGACCTCCCTGCCCAAGCAGCACTGGTGGGTGGAGGCCAAACTGGCGCCCCCCTTTGAAACGGCGGTCCTGATGAGCAAACCCTGGCTGCCGGAAACCATGGCCAAGCGGATCAAGTACCGGTAGCCTGGGCTACCGGCGAAATAGTTTTGTAACTGACAGGTGGTGTCTCTATGTGCGGTATTCTCGGGGTTGTCGCAACCACGCCGGTTAACCAGTTGCTTTACGACGGTCTCATGGTGCTCCAGCACCGGGGCCAGGACGCGGCGGGCATCGCCACGGCCGAAGGCAACACTTTTCACATGCACAAAGGACCGGGGCTGGTGCGGGACGTGTTCCGTACCCGCAACATGCGGGCCTTGCCGGGCAATGCGGGGATCGCCCATTGCCGTTATCCCACGGCCGGTTCCGCCTTCAATTTCGCGGAAGCCCAGCCTTTCTACGTCAATTCCCCCTTCGGTATTGTGCTGGGCCACAACGGCAACCTGACCAATTCCGCCGAACTGCGCCAGGAAATGTTTGAGCAGGACCTGCGCCATGTGAATACCAATTCCGATTCGGAAGTGCTGCTCAACGTGCTGGCCCACGAGCTGCAAGCGGCGGCCAAGGGCGTGCGCCTGGATACGGAAACCATTTTCCGGGCCGTGGCCGGAGTGCATCGCCGGGTGCGGGGCGCCTACGCCGTGGTGGCCCTGATCGCCGGTTACGGCCTGCTGGCCTTCCGGGACCCCTACGGCATCCGTCCCCTGGTGATCGGCCGCAATGTGACCCCCGCCGGCACCGAATACCTGATTGCCTCCGAATCCGTGGCCCTGGATACCCTGGGCTTTGAAGTGATGCGGGACGTGGCCCCCGGGGAAGCGGTGTTCATCGACCAGGAACGCAACCTGTCCAGCCACCAGTGCGCCGATAAGCCCGCCTACGCCCCCTGTATTTTCGAATACGTTTATCTGGCCCGGCCCGATTCCGTCATCGATGGGGTTTCCGTCTATGAAACCCGGCTGCGCATGGGGGAATTCCTGGCGGAAAAAATCCGCCAATGTATGGACCCGGCGGATATCGACGTGGTGATTCCCATCCCCGATTCCTCCCGGCCCTCCGCCATGCAGCTGGCCAAGGCCCTGAAGCGGCCTTACCGGGAAGGGTTCGTGAAAAATCGCTACATCGGCCGCACCTTCATCATGCCGGGCCAATCCACCCGGAAAAAGAGTGTGCGCCAGAAGCTCAATTCCATTTCCCAGGAATTCAAGGGCAAACGGGTGCTGCTGGTGGATGACTCCATCGTGCGGGGCACCACCAGCCGGGAAATTGTGGAAATGGCCCGGGCCGCCGGGGCCCTCAAGGTCTATTTCGCCTCCGCCGCGCCCCCCGTGCGTTACCCCAACGTGTACGGCATCGATATGCCGACCCGGGCCGAGCTGATTGCCACCGGCCGCAACGACGAGGAAATCGCCAAGGAAATCGGGGCGGACGCCCTGGTGTATCAGGATCTGGATGCTTTGAAGGATTCGGTGCGGGCCCTCAACCCGGCCCTGACCTGCTTCGACACCTCCTGCTTCGACGGTAAGTACATTACCGGGGACGTGACCGCCGAGTATCTGGATCAGGTGGAAAACGGCCGGGGCAACAAGGCCAAGGCCGGTAGCGGGGAAGAGGACAGCAGCGCTTCCCAGCAGATGGACCTGAATCTGGTGGATAACGAAGCCGGGGCGGAGCGTTGACCTGAAGTCAGTCCGGTTCTAGCATTCGATCTACGGCGCCGATTTGACCGACAGCTTGCGGGCGCCTCACAAATACCGCTAAAGCGCGCCGGAAACAGCCCACCGTTTCAAGCCCGCTTTGGCTTTTAGCCCTGGCGGGCTTTTCGTTTTATGTGACCTCAGCGACAGAGAAAACGATGGACAAACCAGAACAAAATTCCTGGCAACAGGACACCCTGGCCATTCGGGCCGGCACCCAGCGCAGCCAGTTCAACGAACACAGCGAAGCCCTCTATCTCACCTCCAGCTTCGTCTTTGACAGCGCCGCCCAGGCGGCGGCCCGCTTTGCCGGGGAAGACGAAGGCTGCGTCTATTCCCGCTTTTCCAATCCCACGGTGAGCCTGTTCCAGGAACGGCTGGCGGCCTTGGAAGGGGGCGAGGCGGCGGTGGCCACGGCCAGCGGCATGTCCGCCATCCTGTCCCTGGTCATGGCCCACCTTAAGGCCGGGGACCACATCGTGGCTTCTGCCAGCCTGTTCGGCTCCACCATCCAGCTCTTTGGCAACATCATGAGCCGTTTCGGGGTTACCACCACCTTTGTGCCGGCCACGGACCCGGGGGCCTGGGAAGCCGCCATTCGTCCGGAAACCCGGCTCTTTTTCCTGGAAACCCCTTCCAATCCCCTGACCGAAGTGGGGGACATCGCCGCTCTGGCCGAGCTGGCCCACGCCCACGGCATTCTCCTGGCCGTGGATAACTGCTTCTGTAGCCCGGTGTTGCAGCAACCCCTGGCCCTGGGCGCGGACCTGGTGGTCCATTCCGCCACCAAATACCTGGACGGCCAGGGGCGGGTGCTGGGGGGGGCGGTGGTGGGCCCAAAGGCCCTTACCGACGAGGTGTATAAATTCCTGCGCACCGCCGGTCCCACCCTGTCCGCCTTCAACGCCTGGGTTCTGGCCAAGGGCCTGGAAACCCTGAAAATCCGCCTCTTCAGCCAGTCCGCCAATGCCCTGGCCCTGGCCCGGTGGCTGGAAGCCCATCCCCAGGTGGCTCGAGTTTATTACCCGGGCCTGGAATCCCACCCCCAACACGCCCTGGCCCAGCGCCAGCAAAAGACCGGGGGCGCCATTCTTTCCTTTGAGGTCAAAGGGGGACGGGAAGGGGCCTGGAAGGTGGTGGATTCCTGCCGTCTCCTGTCCATTACGGGCAACCTGGGAGACGTCAAGACCACCATCACCCATCCGGCCACCACCACCCACGGCCGCATCAGCCCGGAAGCCCGGGCGGCAGCGGGCATTTCCGACGGCCTGCTGCGGGTGGCCGTGGGCCTGGAAGCCCTGGAAGACCTCCAGGCCGACCTGTCCCGGGGCCTGGACGCCGCTTAGAAAAGCGTCCTGGGCTTAAGCCAATAAAAAACCGCCTTCCGGGCGGTTTTTTATTGGGCGAGAGGGAGGGATGGGGACGCTTTGCCTCGCCCTGGGCCGATCAACGCAGCAGCTGGCCGTTGCGACTCACCACCGTTACTTCCACGAAATTGGAGGGGCGGGGGCTTTTGCCGAAGTTTAGGTTAAAGCCCCCCAAATCCAAGCGGCCTGATTCCCGCAGGGCTTGCTGAATGCCGTTATGGGACAGGTCCCGGGTGCGGCGCAGGCTCTGCACCAGGGCCTTGGCGGCGAGAAAGCCCTCCAAGGTGGCCTGGGACACGGGTTCATCCGTGTAGATGCCCATCAGCTTCACGTGCTCCCGGGTCACCGGGAGAATGGCGTGGGGGTCGGGCACCACCTGGGTGACGATCAGCCCCCGGGCCGTTTGGGGACCCACAATGCTGATCAGGGTGCGCACATTGACCTGGGAGGGGGCGCAGAGAAAGGCCCCCGGGTCCACCGCCCGGTAGCGTTTGACGAACTGGGCCACAGCCAGGGTATCCGCCAGGACCAGCACGGCCTGGGGCCGGGAACGGAGCAGCTCCTGGGCGGCCCGGTCCGGCCCGTCCCCCTGGAGACTCATGTGGGCCCGGCCCAGGAGCCGAGCCTGGTGGGCCTTGAGCTCCCCTTCCAGGAGGCGCACCGCATTGCGGCCATAATCGTCGTCCGTGGCCGCCACGCCGAAGCTTTTCACTCCCACGGTGGTGAGGTGGGAGACCAGGGCGCGGATTTCCTGGCCCAGGTCGCTGCGCAGAAAATACACCCCCTCCTTGGGGCCCACGGGGGAGGCGCCGGCCACCGGGGCGAAGAGGGGCACACCGGCGGCCCGGATGCCGCTGTCCCGGGCCAGGGCCGCCACCGTGTCGTCCCCGGTGAAGCCGAAGAGCACGTCCGCCCCATCCCGGAGGAAATCCCGGGCCTCCGCCACGCTGCGCTGGGGCGAGCCCCCCGAATCCTTGTAGCGATAGACGATGCGCCGTCCGTTGATGCCCCCGTTGCCGTTCACATAGTCAAAATAAACCTTGGCCCCGGTGGTGTAGTCCCGGCCAAAATCCGCCCCCAGACCGGTCAGGTCCGCCGCCTGCATGACTCGGAGGGCCTGGGATTCGGCGGTATGGGCGGGAACGGGCAGGCTGGCCGCCCCCAGGGTGAGGAGGAGGGCCCGGGGCAGCCAGTGGCGGCAGCGCCGGGCGAAGCAAGCAAGGGAGGACATGGAGACTCCAGGTCGCAGGGATAAGGGGCGCTACCCTAACAGGGGCAGATTGCAGGGGTATTGCGATGCAGCATGGGTGGGATGGGGCGAGCAGAAAGTCAGGGAGGCGGGGACAAGGGAAAGAGAGCAGCAGGGGAGTTAGGGGCTTAGGCTCGGCAAGGGCAAGGGCAAGGGCAAGGGCAAGGGCAAGGGCAAGGGCAAGGGCAAGGGCAAGGGCAAGGGCAAGGGCAAGGGCAAGGCTTAGGCGAGGCGCTGTCCCCAACCCCAACCCCAACCCCAACCCCAACCCCAACCCCAACCCCAACCCCAACCCCAACCCCAACCCCAACCCCAACCCCAACCCCAACC
>JAYRGQ010000020.1:0-60868 GCA_041907765.1 Rhodocyclaceae bacterium
GGCCGCCATCGCCACTTGTGCCTTGAATTCCGCACTGTGTTGCTTGCGTTTCGTTCCCATCTTTCACTTCCCTTTCAACCGGTCAGCATTAGCTTAGCCAACTGTCCGAAAAAGCGTGACCGCCGCAACCTGAATGGCATCTAAAGGGCGATAGGTCGACACATAGCCAGCGGCAGGCCAATCTGTTCCCAGGGCAACCCGTCCCCCAGCTTTAATGACGGAAGCGTGACGAAAGAACTCCTTGAAGGCAATTTCTTGCCCAACGATTTCGGCGGTTCTTTGAATGGTGGGGTCGGGCATGGCCCATTGGGCTGAGCTTTGGAGGGTGACATCCAATTGGGCAAAACGTGCCACGTCTTGGTCTGCCAGGAAAAGCACATGGGCGGCGGTGTGGCGCGAGCGACTGTTCGGATAAGCCTTGCGGGCAGCTTCTACCGCATCCAGATAAGCACGGGTTGTTGCGTCGCCATAGCAATGACAGTGGGTATCAAGATTATTGGCTTGTGCTTTTAAAATTGCCGCCGCCACCAGTTTCTTGTCGATGGCGTAATCACCAAGAAATCCCGGTGTATCAGCGTAAGGTTGCAGCATGACTGCCGTGTGCTGGGCCTCGCCTCCGTCGAAGGTGATTTTGAGTGCCTTCACCTGAACCAGCTCTGAGTGGAACTTTTTCCGAAGGGCCAGTGTTTTTTCCACCGGATTCGGGATGGTGGGGGTGTTCCAGTAAAAACTACCCACAATTCGGACGGGCAGTTTGCCCTTTTTCTCTAGTGCTTGGTATCCAGAAAGGCCAAGCTCTGTCGGAATGATCGCCATGCCCGCATCGAAAACTGAGGTTATGCCGCTGGCGGCAAACTGGGGAATTTCATTTTCCACAGCGGCCATCACCGCTTGTGGGCCAACAGGGTCCAGTTTAGAAAGAATCTCCTGTTCAGCGGGACCTTCAACAACCCACCCCGTGGGTTCATTGGTTTTCGGGTCACGCTGGTAAAAACTGATGCCAGGGGCAGGATCTGGCCACTTGGCATCAATCCCCGCGACCTCAAGGGCCTTACTGTTTACCCACGCGCTATGGCCATCAATACCAACAAGGAGTACCGGTCGATCGGGAAAAACCCGGTCCAGAATCTCTTTACTTGGGCCGGTGGTTGAGAAAAGGTTATATCGCCAACCAAAACCGCGAATCACCTTAGCCTCTGGATGTGCGTCTGCCCACGCCTTAACTCGCTGCAAAACTTCCTCAAGCTTGCCTGCTTGTAAATCTGCACCTGCCGTGAGAATCGCCAAGGTCGGATGAATGTGGGATTCCACAAAACCCGGTATCAGCATTTTCCCTTTCAGGTCGATAACTTTCGTATTTTTGCCGATATACGCTTCTGACCCCCTATCGGTCCCAACGTAGGACAGCTTTTTTCCTGTTATGGCAACAGCTTGAGCCTTAGGTGCTTTTGCTTCCAGGGTATAGATCGCCCCATTGGTGAATACATAATCAGCAGGGGGAACGGCAAATGCACAGGGTGAGAAAAGCAGGGAAATGAGGCAAAGACCGACAAAGCTTGGCTTGATTGGGAAGCTATTCATGGCATACCTCGCAAAGAATTACTTTGAAAAAATCAACGTCACCCCGATGCGCACTTGTGTGTCAGAAGCCGTTTCAAGGGGAATGATATTACGGTAAAAAACCGCTAAAAAAGACATGGCCACGCCATATTTTTAAAAAAATGGGACCAAGAACTCCCCCAATCGGAATCGCCCAGCGGTCTTCGGCTCACCTCTTCCCGTTTGCTGTAATGACAGGCATTGAGCGACATCCCCCCAATGCGTATCGGCCCTTACCAATAAAAAAGGCCGGGAAATCCCGGCCTTTTTTCCACCCCGCTAAAACTCAGTCGTGCTTAGGCGTCATGTCGTTCATGACGTACTTCACCCCGGGCACCTTTTGCACTTCCAGGGCGATTTTGTAGAGGGTGGGACCGTCTTCCACCAGACCGGAAAGGGTCACTTCCGCGTTTTTGCTGGTGATTTTCAGATCGTCCGCCTTAAATTCCGGGTGGGCCGCCAGGGCCGCCTTCACGGAAGACACCAGGGCTTCGTCGCTCGTAGCCGCAGCGGCGGTTTGGGCCTGGGCGGAAGCGGTCAGGGGAACGGCGGAAAAGCCAAGGGCAGCCAACAGGGCGGCCATGGGGAGAGCGTTCTTCATCGCGGAAAGTCCTTTGCAGAGCAGGGTTAAGTGAGGAGCTGCCCGTGTTCCAGTGCCATCGGGCTGAGCCCGGCTATTGTCTGGAAAGGATGTTGCAGAAAAATGACGGGCGGCAACGTCTGCCCTGCCCTTCCTGAGGTGCCCGGTGAGCGTCCCGCGCTGCGGGAAAAACCTCCTGCCCCCCCACTCAGGCTGCGGAGGCCTGGGGCGCTGCCACGCCAAAATCCTGGCGCAGTTGTTCGAGGGAGGGCTTAGCTTTTGAGGAATAGCGCAGGGTCCGATAGCCCGCCTGGGCCGTCAGCTCATCCCGCTTCCCATCCTTGGCTTGGGAATGGGTGCGGTCATCCAATTCCACCAGGGCCAGCACCTTGAATTGGTCATCCACCACAACAAAATCCACGATTTTCTGAGCAATGGAGCCCCGGGCCGACCAGAATTCCTTGCTGTTCCGATCCCCCACCGGTTCCATCAGAGCCCCCATCGCCACCTGGGGAAATACTTGGAAAGGTAGGGCAGATTTCAGCCGGTTAAAAAATTCCTGCTCATTGGCAGTCAGAATCGCTTTGGGGACGTATTTTCCCCCTCCATTTTGACTATCGCCCTTATCCCCCTTGCTTTTAGCCCCCGAAGCAAAAGCCAGAACGGCCACCAGTAACACCACCAGAATCATCATGGAAGAGGACATAAACGCTCCTTATTCATTAAGTTGGAATTATCTTGGGTGAAATCGCCAGAGGGCCGCCCAAACGTTAATCGGCCCCTCGGCATCCATGGAGCATTTTATGCCCGAGTAATGATTCTAATAAAACCCAAGCCTCTAAACCCATTAACGAATTATTTCCCCTTCAACTCCGTATACTTAGCCCGACTCCCCTTGCACAAAGCTACCGGGTATTTCTGGGCGTTTTTTTCTAATTTATGCAAAGCCGCCTGGTGTAAATCTAGGCCCGCTTTGTCCGCCAGCAGCAGCAAATAAAGCAAGACGTCGGCGCATTCGTCGGCCAGGGCTTCCCGGTTGGTGGGGTCCAGGGGCAGGGCCGCCACTTCGGCGTCGCTTTTCCATTGGGTGAGTTCCAAAAGCTCCCCCGCTTCCAGGTTCAGGGACACGATCAGGTGGCGCAGGGTGTGGAATTGGGCCCAGTCCCGTTCGTCCCGGAAGCGGCGCAGCCTTTGGGTGAGGTCCTGGATATCTGATATGGTCATGGCTTTCTTCAATTTCATGCCCGGTGGGCAAAGCCGCCATTATGGCGCCGCCCCGGGCCCTCTGCCATGAACGCCAAAGATTCTGCCCCCCACTGCCACGCCCCTTTTAATGCTCTGGAACCCCGGTCCGTCTGGGCCCATTTCCAGACCCTTTGCGACACCCCCCGCCCTTCCAAACACGAGGCCGCCATTCGGGACCGGCTGGCGGATTGGGGCCGGGCCCGGGGGCTGGGGGTGGAAATTGACCCGGTGGGCAACCTGATCCTGCGCAAACCCGCCGCCCCGGGCCGGGAAAAGGCCCCGGGGGTAGTGCTGCAAGGCCATCTGGACATGGTCTGCCAGCAAAATGGGGAAGGGGGCCACGATTTTCATCGGGACCCGATTCAGGCGGAGGTGGAAGACGGCTGGCTCCTGGCCCGGCACACCACCCTGGGGGCGGACAATGGCCTGGGCGTGGCCCTGGCCCTGGCCGCCCTGGAAACGGAAGGACTGGATCACGGCCCCCTGGAAGCCCTGTTCACCGTGGATGAGGAAGCGGGCATGGGGGGCGCCCTGGGCCTGGCCCCGGGCCGCCTGGAAGGCCGTTACCTGCTCAATATCGACACGGAAGAATGGGGCCAGCTCTACCTGGGCTGCGCCGGCGGCATAGATGTGAATGTGAGCCAAACCCTGGCCACCCGTGCCCCCCGCCCCGGGGAACAGGCTTACCGGATCACCCTGGCCGGGCTGGTGGGGGGCCATTCGGGCATCGACATCCACAAGGAACGGGGCAATGCCATCAAGCTCCTGGTGCGCCTCCTGGCCGAATTGACCGACACCCCGGCATGGGCCGACCTGGGCCTGGCCGTGCTCCTGGGCGGCGCCGCCCGCAACGCCCTGCCCCGGGAAGCCCGGGCCCGGGTAGTGCTGGCCGGGGCCGATCAGGCCACCCGGCTGCAAGAAGCCTTGGCCCACTATCAGGCCCTGTTCCGGGAAGAACTGGCCGGGGTGGAAGGGGGCCTGAGCCTCACCCTGGAAGCCGTGGACCTGCCCGAACGCATCCTGGAAACCGGCGCCCGCCAACGGCTACTGGCCGCCCTACGGGCAGCGCCCCACGGCGTGCGGCGCTGGAGCCAGCAGTTGCCCGGGGTGGTGGAAACCTCCAACAACCTGGGGGTACTGGCCCTGCGGGAGGGGGAATTCAGCGCCAATTTCATGGTCCGCTCCCTGCGGGATTCGGGCAGCCGGGCCCTGGCCGGGGAAATCGCCGGGCTCTTCCGTCTGGCCGGCGCCCAGGCCACCGTGGCCGACGGCTACGCCGCCTGGCAGCCCAACGCCGCCTCCCCCCTGCTGGCCCTGGCCCAGGAGGTCTACGCCCGGCGCTTCGGCGCCCCGGCCCAGGTCCAGGTGATCCACGCCGGCCTGGAATGCGGCATCATCGGCGCCAAATATCCGGACCTGGACATGATTTCCTTCGGCCCCACCATCCGGGGCGCCCACGCCCCCGGGGAGCGGGTGGACATCGCCACGGTGGACGCCTGCTGGACCTACCTGAAGGACATGCTGGCCGCCCTGGCCACCCGGGCCAGCTGACGGCCATTTCCGCCCTGCCCCGCTGAAGAAGAACGATTGACGGGCTTCTCCGGCGGGGAAAAAGGAAGAAGGCCGTCTTCCGTGCCTTGCAGGCGGTTTTTTGGGGGCGGGGGGGGCCTTCGGTAGGACGTCGCCCTTCGCCCTTCGCCCTTCGCCCTTCGCCCGATCCGCCCGATCCGCCCGATCCGCCTGTTCCGCCTGGGCTGTCTGGGCTGTCTGGGCTGTCTGGGCTGGCGGGGCTGGCGGGGCTGGCGGGGCGGAGATACAAAGATGCCGGTCACCAGTCATGGCAAGCGGCAGTTGCATCCCCAGCAAGCCCCCAACCCCCTATGCCCCGCCCCCGTCATGGGCCGGTCAGCAAGCCCGGTTAGCCTGAAGCCTTCCCTAGCCCTCATCGGAGGATGTTCCATGCAAACGTTCGCCAAACTGCTCGGTGGCGCGGCCAATCAGGAAGCCCTGCGGGGCTGTCGGGAGCAGGAAAAGGCACAGATGGAGCAACTGCGCCCCCGGCGCTAAGCCCCTTTCGCCCCCACAACGAAAAAGCCCGGAGAGCCGCCTAAGACGGCCCTGCCGGGCTTTTTGCTGGGGACCTTGTCTAACGGGGGCCGTGCCAGCCGGGCCGATCCCCATCCCAATGGCGATCCCCGTGATGCCATTCCGGCGGCGGGGGCGGCCGCCGACCCCGGGGCTCCCAATGCTCGGGCACATAGTGCCAATGGGGCCCCCGGGGCTCCCAGCGGCCCGGAGCGTAAAGATAGCCGGGCCGTTCCCCCACCCAGCGCCCGGCCACCCAGAAATAGCGGTAGCCATCCCAGGCCCAGTATCCGGGCGCCCACACATAGCCGTACCGGGGCGCGGGCACCACTTCCACCCGGGCCGGGGGCGGCGGCGCCCCCAGATCCACCACCACCGGGCCGGACCGCACCTGCAAATCCCAAGCCCCCGCCCAGGCCGTCCCACCCGTGGCGGAACAGGCCAAGCAAAGGGCCAGGGCCCGCCATGTCAAAGCTTTCATTGCCGTCTCCTCTTGGGCCCCGCAGGGCATCCGTTCTCGGGGCGCCCCGGGCCAAATCTGGCTCCCGGAGCTGCCAGGCCGCCCCAGGACGGCCTTCCTTCCTTAACGGTTCGCCCGGGCCCCGGCGGGACAGGGAAGATGTAAGGTTTTGCCAAGACTTGTAAGCAAATGTGGCCGGTCGGGGCAGGTCCCGGCGCACCGCCCCCGGGGATGGGGCAGGGGCCCGGGACAACGGATTACAGCCTTGTAATCCCCCCGGGCCGCCCTTTCCGCCACAATAGGGGCTGGTGCCCACGGAGAAGAACGGACGATGAAAATCCTGGTGGTGGAGGACGAACCCAAGACCGGGGACTATCTGCGGCAGGGGCTGGAGGAAGCGGGCTTTACCGTGGACTTGGCCCGGGACGGGGATACGGGCCAGGCCCTGGGCCTGGAAGAGGCCTACGACCTCATGGTGCTGGATGTGATGCTCCCGGGCCGGGACGGTTGGGCCATCTTGCAGGCGGTGCGCCGGGTGAAGCCGGAGGTGCCCGTGCTTTTCCTCAGCGCCCGGGATCAGATCGAGGACCGGGTGAAGGGCCTGGAACTGGGGGCGGACGACTATCTGGTCAAACCCTTCGCCTTTGCCGAACTGCTGGCCCGGGTGCGCAGCCTGTTGCGCCGGGGCGGCCCCCGCCAGGACATCGACCGGCTCACCGCCGCCGATCTGGACATGGATTTGCTGCGCCGCCGGGTGACCCGGGCCGGACGGCGCCTGGACCTGACCGGCAAGGAATTCGCCCTGCTGGAACTGCTCCTGCGCCGCCAGGGGGAAGTGCTGCCCCGCTCCCTCATCGCCTCCCAGGTGTGGGATATGAATTTCGACAGCGACACCAATGTGATCGACGTGGCCATCCGCCGCCTGCGGGCCAAGGTGGATGAGGATTTCCCCCGCAAGCTCATCCGCACCGTGCGGGGCATGGGCTATGTGCTGGACCCGGACGGGGAGGAGGGCCCGGATGCCCCTGTTTAAGCCCGGGGCCCGCCCCTCCCTCACCCTGCGCCTCACCCTGCTCTTCGCCGCCGCCTCCACCACCGTGCTCCTGCTCCTGGGGCTCTTCATCGGTCGGGCGGTGGAAGCCCATTTTGTGGAGCAGGACATGGAGCAGCTCACGGGCAAGCGGGAACTGGTGGCCCAGGCCCTGGCCCGGGAAGCCCCGTCCCGCCTGGCAGAGCGCCTGGATGGGGCCCTGGTGGGCCACCATGGCCTGAGTCTGACCCTCCTCAGTCCGGCGGGCCGTCCCTTCTACACCTACGGCCCGGCGGGGCAATTTCCCGCCGCGCTGCTGGCCCACCCGGTAGCCCCGGGGACGGCTCCCACGCCCCGTCTCTGGCACACCCGGGACGGGGTGGCCTTCCGGGGCTTTGCCAGCACCATTCCCGGGCCCGACCGGCGCCCCTACACCCTGGCC
Organism: Rhodocyclaceae bacterium; assembly: GCA_041907765.1. Lineage (GTDB taxonomy): Bacteria > Pseudomonadota > Gammaproteobacteria > Burkholderiales > Rhodocyclaceae > Azospira. Next base: position 7,442 of record JAYRGQ010000020.1, read on the forward strand.
CTGGCCCTGGACACCCGGCACCACGACCACTTTATGGCCGCCTTTCAGCGCCGCCTCTGGGGCTTTGTGGTGGTAGCCGCCCTGATCATGGGCCTGGCGGGCTGGGCCGCCGTGGGCCGGGGCCTGGCGCCCCTGCGGGAAATCCGCCGCAAAACCGCCGCCATTACCCCCAGCCGCCTGGACCAGCGCATTGACCTTCAGGACGTGCCCCCGGAATTGGAAGCCCTGGCCGCCAGCCTGAATGCCATGCTGGACCGGCTGGAAAACGCCTTCCGCCGCCTTTCCGACTTTTCCGCCGATCTGGCCCACGAGCTGCGCACCCCGGTGAGCAATCTCCTCACCCAGACCCAGGTCACCCTCTCCAAAGCCCGCACGGCAGCGGAATATCGGGACATTCTGGCCTCCAACGCGGAGGAACTGGAACGTCTGGGCCCCATCATCCGGGACATGCTCTTTCTCGCCCAGGCGGACCCGCCCCCGGCCCTGCCCCGCCGGGAGACGGTGGATCTGGGGGCGGAGGTGCGCAGCCTGTGCGCCTATTACGAGGTGCTGGCGGAGGATGGGGGCATCACCCTCACCGTCACCGGCCAGGGCACGGTCACCGGGGACCGGCTCATGCTGCGCCGGGCCGTGGGCAACCTGGTCTCCAACGCCCTGCACCACACCCCGGCGGCGGGCCGGGTAGGGGTGGTTCTGGAAGCCGCCCCAGACGGGGGCCTATGCCTGGCCGTGCATAACAACGGCGCCCCCATTGCCCCGGAACACCTGCCCCGGCTTTTCGACCGCTTTTATCGGGCCGCCCCGGATCGGCAGGCTGGCGGGGAAGGGTCAGGCCTGGGCCTGGCCATCACCCGGGCCATTATGGCCGCCCACGGGGGAGAAGCCACGGTGACCTCGGCGCCGGGGGATACCTGCTTCCGCCTCCATTTTCCCCCGCCCCTCACGGCAGATTGAAGGGCGTACCGGGCGCCGGCCAGGGGCTTTTTAAGGTCGCTCCCCCGGGAAGAGGAGAGGTTGAGCCCCGGCCTGCCCCACCGCCTTTCGGGCCCCACCGAGGCTGCCTATGGGCTTCTCCGGTTTTCTTTAAGCCACCAGACTTGGCCGAAAAGCCCTCCCCCTGGGGTTGGGGCGCCCGATTGAGCCGAATCACCGGAAGCCCCCCCTCTCCCTTGCTTCAGCCTGCGCCGCTTTCCCACCCGCCAGATGACAGAAATGTAATGCCCCAGTCACCCGGCTAACAGGCGGCTCCCTCCATTATGGCCCCATCCTTTTTTTGGAATGGGTGCCATGTCTTCCCTGCCGTCCTCTCCCCCCCGCCCCGACCGCCGCCGCCTTGTTCAAGGCTTGGGCGCCGGGGGTCTGTTGCTGGGCCTGGGGCCCGCCGCCCTGGCTTCCCCGGGCATGGGCCCGGCCGCCACCGAGCCCGTTCCCCCCGCCGGGGTGGGCACCGCCCCCGTGCTGCGGGGCCGGGAATTTCATCTGGTCATTGGCCAGACCCGGGTCAAATTCACCGGCCGCCCCGGCTTGGCCACCACGGTCAATGGCAGCTTTCCCGGCCCCACCCTGGTGTGGAAGGAAGGGGAGACGGTCACCCTCCACGTTACCAACCGGCTAACGGAAGCCACTTCCATCCACTGGCACGGCATTCTGCTGCCCTGCGAGATGGACGGGGTGCCCGGGGTGAGCTTTGCCGGTATCGCCCCGGGGACCACCTTCACCTACCGCTTCCAGGTGCGGCAAAAGGGCACCTTCTGGTACCACTCCCATTCCGGCATGCAGGAACTCACCGGGCTTTACGGCGCCATCATCATTGAACCCGCCGTCCCGGAAAGCCTGAAGGCGGATCGGGAACACATCCTCCACCTGGGGGACTGGACCGACGAAGACCCCATGGCCGTCTTTGCCAAACTCAAGGCCCAGAGCGATTACTACAACCGGTTGCGGCCCACGGCCCCGGACTTTTTCCGGGACGTGGCCCAGGTGGGCTGGCAACAGGCCCTGGCCAAGCGCCGCATGTGGCAGCGCATGGGCATGAATCCCACGGATCTGGCCGATTTGTCGGCGGATACCCTGACCTACCTGATCAACGGTCTGCCCCCGGCGGGCAACTGGACCGGCCTGTTCCGCCCCGGGGAACGGGTGCGTCTGCGCTTCATCAACGGGGCCGCCCACACCTTTTACGATGTGCGCATTCCGGGCCTGGCTTTGACCCTGGTCCAGGCCGACGGCACGGACCTGGAGCCGGTGACCGTGGAGGAATTCCGCCTGGGCCCGGGGGAAACCTACGACGCCCTGGTGACGCCCAAGGACGAGTCCTATACGGTCTTCGCCCAGGCCATGGACCGGAGCGGCTACGCCCGGGCTACCCTGGCGGTGCAAGAGGGCCTGGAAGCCCCCGTCCCGCCCCTGGACCCGCCCCAGTGGCTGAACATGGACGACATGATGGGGGCCATGATGGGCGGCCAGGGCACGCCCCGGGCGGTGCGCCACGCCCAAAGCGAATACGGCCCGGGCACGGACATGCGGGTGGATGTGCCCCGCATCAACCTGGACGACCCGGGGGTGGGCCTGCGCCACAACGGCCGCCGGGTGCTGACCCTGGCAGACCAGCACACCCGGGGCGGGGACCCGGACCCCCGGGAGCCGGATCGGGAACTGGAACTCCACCTCACGGGCAACATGGAGCGCTACACCTGGTCCCTGGACGGCCTCCCCTTCGGCCAATCCACCCCCATCCACTTCCGCCCCGGGGAACGGCTCCGGGTGGTGTTTCACAACGACACCATGATGACCCACCCCATGCACCTGCACGGCATGTGGAGCGACGTGGAAGATCCGGACGGCCATTTCCTGGTACGGCGCCACACCGTCCCGGTCCAGCCCGCCCAGCAGGTGGCCCTGCGCATTACGGCGGAAAACCTGGGGCGCTGGGTCTGGCATTGCCACCTGATGCTGCACATGGCGGCGGGCATGTTTCGGGAAGTGGTGGTGGCCTAAGGCCCCGCTACCGGACCAATCCTCTCCCCGCCCCCTTTTTCCATGCCACTGAAAGCCTTTGCCATGGCCGTTTTGCCCAACGCCTGCCCCCCTTGCCCCGGTCTTTTCCCTGGTGCCCCCCGGCACCCCAGCCGGCCTTCCACCGGGGGCATCCCCCTGCTGCTCGGGATGCTGCTGCTCCTGCTCTCCGGCGCCCCAGCCTGGGCGGATTCCCAGCTGCCGCCCCCGGCGGCCGTGACTACCGCTACCACGGCGGCTGCCAACCAAGCCCCCATGATGACCATGGACATGGACGCTGAAATGGACGAGGCCCAGGGCGGTCCCGCGCCAGCGGACGCCCGGGACCCCCACGCCTACAGCGACGGCTACACCCGGCAGAGCGGCCCCTACCGCCCCGTCGGCCTGCCCCCCCTGACCCTGGCGGATGAGGCCAACTTCAGCGCCCTGCACCTGGACCGGCTGGAGCACGTCTCCGCCAAAAGGGGCAACGCCACCGCCTACGACGCCCAGGCCTGGTGGGGCCGGGACTTTGACCGCCTGGTCATCAAGGCGGAGGGGGAACACGCCCGGGGCCGCTTCCAGGAAGCCCGCAGCGAGGTGCTGTGGAGCCACGCCCTGGCCCCCTACTGGGATGTGCAAAGCGGCCTGCGCTACGACAGCGGCGGTCAGCAAAACCGCACCTGGCTGGCCCTGGGCCTCCAGGGCCAGGCCCCCTACTGGTTCGATGTGGAAGCCACCCTCTATCTGGGCAACGAGGGCCGTAGCGCCCTGCGGGCCTCGGCGGAATACGACCTGCTCCTAAGCCGGCGCCTAGTGCTCCAACCCCGGGTGGAATTAAACGCCTACGGTAAAGACGACCCGGCCCGGGAAGTGGGCCGGGGAGTGGCGGACACCACCTGGGGCCTGCGCCTGCGCTACGAATTCACCCGCCAATTCGCCCCCTACCTGGGGGTGGAACGGGCCGCCCGCTGGGGCCGTAGCGCCAATCTGAGCGCGGCAGAAGGCAACCCCCGCCAGGAAACCCGCTGGGTCGCCGGTCTGCGTTTCTGGTTCTAAATCCCACGGCGATGCTTTTGGCCGCGACACTTTTTTCAACTTTTTCAGGAAATCCCCATGTTCCCCAAAAATCTGCTCCTCCCCCTGGCCCTCCTCCCCCTTACCACCCTCCAGGCCCAGGAAATGCCCATGGACCATTCCGCAGCCCCCATGGGCATGAGCCCCATCCCCATCGCCGGGCAGAGCACCGTTCCCCCAGCATCCCCAGCCCCCGCCGTCCCCGCCCTGGTCCGCAAAGTGGATATTCCCAAGGCCCGGGTCATGCTCTCCCACGCCCCCGTCCCCAGCCTCCACATGAGCGCCATGACCATGTACTTCCCGGTCCAAGACCCGGCCCAACTGCAAGGTTTAAAACCGGGGATGAAGGTGCGGGTGGTGTTTGCCGAGGGGGAAGGACGGATTGAGGTGGAAAGGATTGAGGCAGGAGAGTAAAGGCAGACCGGTTTATCTCCAGGGGAAGCGCTTGCTTCAAACGATGAAGGATGGGAGGCATGGGGAGCCAACAACCGCTCCAGTAAGGCTGGGGTCGGCCGGCGCGCACGGCCCAACGGGGCACGGGGATGTTCCTGTGCCCTTTATCTGGGCAAAAATTCCCTCACCCCGCCAGCGCCTCACTCCGCCCTATCCCCCGCCCCAAAGCCTGCCCCAGGCGCAGATGCTTTTGCCCTAATCCATCCAGAATGACCTCGATGACGCCCCCCGGGGGGGCGGCCTGGGCTAGGTAGGGCGGGAGTTCTTTCAGGCCCAGGTCCTGGCGGTAGGTCTGTCGAGCCCAATCCAGAATTGCCTCATAGTTGGGCAAGGCGTATTGGGCGCCCAGGGCAACCAGATCATCCCAAGCCACGGCGATGCCGTAAAACCATGGCAGTAGGTCAGGGCAATGGGCAGACAGGGCCCCAGGACGGTAAAGGCATGCAGGGATCGCGCCTTGACCAGGGGCACCGTGCGTAGGCCCAGGGCAGACAAGAGGGCTAGGAGCATGGGTTGGGTAGTGGGCCAATGCCGTCTCGCCTCGGCAGGGTACCTTTGGGGGAGCAAGCCCCTAGCGGGACGGGGCACCGCTTGGCCAACGGGGGTGCAGCAACGATCTTGCTGGGGCACCGTCAGGTCTTGCCCATGGTTCCATATTTCGATAATCTTCGAATTATGGAAACTTTAAACGCCGCCGAACTGTTGGCCGCCCTGGGACATGAATCCCGGCTGGCTATTTTTCGCCTCCTGGTCCAAGCCGGGCCGGCGGGTATCAACGCCAGCGCCATTGGGGAGCAGTTGGGCATGGTGCCCGCCACCCTCTCCTTTCATCTGGCCCATTTGAGCCGGGTGGGGCTGATTTCCGGAGAGCGCTCCAGCCGCTTTATCCACTATTCGGCCAACTATCCGGTGATGGACGATCTGATCGCCTTTCTCACCAGCAATTGCTGCCAGGGACAGAACTGTCTGCCCCAGACCCAATGCTGTGACACCACGGAAAAACGCCGGGCCGCCTTGACGGAAGCCCCCCTGGAGACGGACAACCATGGCTGAACGCAAAACCGTACTGGTGCTGTGCTCCGGGAATTCCTGCCGCTCCCAGATGGGGGAAGCCATCCTCAACCACGCCCTGGGAGGCCGGGTGCGGGCCCTTTCGGCGGGTACCCAGCCCCAACCCCAGGTGGCGCCCCAGGCCTTGATGGCCTTGGCCCGCCTCGGTGTGCCCAGCGACGGCCTCTATCCCAAGCCCCTGGCTGCGGTGCAGGACGAGCCTTTGGATCTGGTGGTAACGGTTTGCGACAGCGCCCAGGAAAGCTGCCCGGTTTTCCCCGGGCCGGTGCAACGTCTTCACCTCAGTTTTGCTGATCCCCAGGGCCTGCCCCTGGAGCGCTTCCTGGCCCTGGGAGAGGCTTTACAAGCCCGTCTGGTGCCCGCCGTGGCCCAGGCCCTGGACCTTTGAGGAGGCTCGATGTCGAAACTTGGTGCAAAGCCCGGTCATCCGGACAGCCCGGCGCCCCTGGGCTTTTTCGAACGCTATCTCAGTGCCTGGGTGCTGCTCTGCATTCTGGCGGGCATCGGCCTGGGGCGCCTGGCCCCGGGCCTGTTCCAGTTTCTCGGCGGCTTGGAGGTGGCCCGGGTCAATCTGCCCGTGGGCCTGCTCATCTGGGTGATGATTATCCCCATGCTGGTCAAGGTGGATTTCAGCGCCCTGCACCAGGTGGGGCGGCACTGGCGGGGCATAGGCGTGACCCTGCTGGTGAATTGGCTGGTGAAGCCTTTTTCCATGGCCTTCCTGGGCTGGCTCTTTCTCCGCCACCTGTTCGCTCCCCTGCTGCCCGCCGCCCAGGTGGATAGCTATATTGCCGGGCTCATTCTCCTGGCCGCGGCGCCCTGCACCGCCATGGTCTTTGTCTGGAGCCGCTTGTCCGGGGGCGATCCCCTATTCACCCTGTCCCAGGTGGCACTGAACGACAGCATTATGGTCTTTGCCTTCGCCCCCTTGGTGGCCCTGCTCCTGGGCATGTCCGCCATCCAGGTGCCCTGGGACACCCTGCTTACCTCCGTGCTGCTCTACATCCTGATTCCCGTAGCCCTGGCCCAGGGCTGGCGGCACCGGCTGTTGGGCCAGGGGCCCGCCGCCTTTGAGAGCGCCATGGCCAAAATCGGCCCCTGGTCCACCGCCGCCCTCCTGGTCACCCTGGTGCTGCTCTTCGCCTTCCAGGGCTCGGCCATCCTCAGCCAGCCCCTGATCATCGCCCTGCTGGCCGTGCCCATCCTGATCCAGGTGCTCTTCAACGCCGCCCTGGCCTATGGCCTGAACCGGCAATGGGGGGAATGCCATGGGGTGGCCTGCCCCTCGGCCCTGATCGGGGCCTCCAACTTCTTTGAACTGGCCGTCGCCACCGCCATCAGCCTCTTCGGCTTCCAGTCCGGGGCCGCCCTGGCCACCGTGGTGGGGGTCTTGATCGAAGTGCCGGTCATGCTCCTGGTGGTTCGGGTGGTCACCGCCAGCCGGGGCTGGTACGAACAGGGCGCCACCGCCCACGGAGCCCGATCATGACAGCCCCTTCCCGCCTGACTGTCTGGCTGGCCGGATTAAGCGCCCTCACGGCCCTTTGGATCGCCGTCTATGCCTCCCTCACCGCCTTCGCGGACGGCATACTGGCCCTGCTGGGCTTGAGCCGCCAGACCCGCCTCGGGGAAGCCCTCCATTTCTTCTGCTACGACACCCCCAAGGTGTTGCTGCTCCTCATCGGCGTGGTGTTTGTCATGGGGGTGATCCAGACCTTTTTCGCCCCGGAACGGACCCGGGCCCTACTCTCGGGAAAACGCAAGGGCGTGGGCAATGTGCTGGCGGCCACCCTGGGCATCGTCACCCCCTTTTGCTCCTGCTCCGCCGTGCCCCTGTTTATCGGCTTTCTCTCCGCCGGAGTGCCCCTGGGCATTACCTTTTCCTTCCTCATTTCCGCCCCCATGGTCAATGAGGTAGCCCTGGCCCTGCTCTTCGGCCTGTTCGGCTGGAAAGTGGCGGCCCTCTACCTGGCATTGGGCTTGAGCGTGGCCGTGGTAGCTGGAGCGGTGATTGGCCAACTGCACATGGAAAATTCCCTGGAAGACTGGGTGCGCCAAATGCAAAACCGCCAATCGGCGGAATACCAAGGAGACGCCCTGACCTGGCCCGAGCGTTTTGACCAAGGTTGGGAACACGTGAAAAGCATTGTGGGCAAGGTCTGGCCCTATATCCTAGCGGGGATCGCCCTGGGGGCGGGCATTCACGGCTATGTGCCGGAAGATTTCATGGCCTCCTTCATGGGCCGGGAGGTGTGGTGGGCCGTACCGGCGGCGGTGCTCCTGGGGGTGCCCATGTACACCAACGCCGCCGGCATCATCCCCATTGTGGATGCCTTAATCGGCAAGGGCGCGGCCCTGGGCACGGTGCTGGCCTTCATGATGAGCGTTATCGCCCTCTCCGCCCCGGAAATGATCATTCTGCGCAAAGCCCTCAAACCCCGCCTGATCGCCACCTTTGCCGGGGTGGTAGCCTGTGGCATTTTGCTGGTGGGCTACGTCTTTAACTGGTTGCTTTAAGGGATAGAAAGGAAATCGGGATGAAAAACGTCAAAGTCCTCGGCACCGGCTGTGCCAACTGCCGCAACACGGTGGCCCTGATCCAAGCGGTGGTGAAGGAAAAAGGCCTGACCATTGCCCTGGAAAAGGTGGAAGACCTGCCCAGCATCATGGGCTACGGGCTCATGGCCACCCCGGGGGTGGTGATCGACGGCCAAGTGGTACATGGGGGGGGCGTCCCCAGCCGCAGCAAGGTAGAAAGCTGGTTTTAAGCCCGCCTAGCCGGGCTCCAAGGGGAGAAAAGGCTCCTCCGGCACACGGGCCGGAGGTGGCCGTCCCTTGGGGGCCTGAAAACCCTATCGTCCATCAGCCTGTAGGAATAAGCCCCAGGGCTAGGGCAAGGCGCCCAAGCCCACCGGGTCTGGCTGCCAGGGCATCCGGCAGATAGAACGGGAAAAGACGGGGCTTCCCACCGGGTTTCCATGCCCATCGCCCCAGCCAATGGGAAGCCTTGGGCCACTCCCCTCCGGAAAAAGGGAAAGCCCTAACATTCATTTACATCCGCCCCAGGACCGCCCAGGGGCAAAGCTTTGCTAACATGGGCCTCCCGCCGCCCAGCGGCTCCCGGGGATTGTCGCCCCCCCCACTTACTTCGGAGTTGCCATGTCCCCCCTCACCGCCCCCCTTTACCGCCTCGGAGACAAAACACCCCAAACGGGTCATGGCGTCTGGGTTGCCCCCAACGCCACGGTGATCGGGGATGTACGCTTGGGGGATGGGGCCTCCGTGTGGTGGAACGCGGTGCTGCGGGGGGATAACGATCCCATCACCATTGGCGCCGGCACCAATATCCAGGACGGTTCCGTGCTCCACACGGACCTGGGGGTGCCCCTGACCCTGGGCCGGAACGTCACCGTGGGCCATCTGGTCATGCTCCACGGCTGCACCGTGGGAGACGGCGCCCTGATCGGCATCGGCAGCGTCATCCTGAACCGGGCGGTGATCGGCGCCCATAGCCTGGTGGGGGCCCGCAGCCTGGTGCCCGAGGGCAAGGTTTATCCGGATGGCGTCCTGCTCATGGGCTCCCCCGCCAAGGTGGTGCGGGAGCTGACGGAGGAGGAAATCGCCAAGCTGGAAAAAAGCGCCCGCCACTACGAGGAAAATGCCCGACGCTACCGGGAAACCTTGCAACCCCTGGTCTAGCCAGGAGCCCCAGCAGCAGGCGCCGTGGGGAAAGGCGGCGCTCGGCGGCCCTTTCCTGCGGGGAAAACCGAGCGGGCGTTAAGACTACTGGTCGGACTTTGAGCCTTCCCGCGGAATGATCGGCTCCCTGGCCTAAATGCCCGGTGTCCTCGGCGGAAAAATGGAGGGGATAACCCGGCCCACCCCTAAAGCCCCGTCAGCCCCACCGCCCACCGGCTTCCTGCCCCCCATTCGCCCCAAAATTCCCCGCCCCCCAGCCACAAAAAAGCCGCCGAAGCATTAAGCTTAGGCGGCTTCTTTTATGGGCCCCGGGCCCCAAAATTCATCCGGGCCCAGGTACAAGGCCGGTTTGTCCGGCCCCGGTGCTTACCGGGAAGGGGTTCCGCCCCCTTAGACGGCGCTGCTCAGATTGGTCAGGGTCACCTTGGGCTGCACGGCCCGGATAACTTTTTGCATGCCCAGACGGGCCACCGGGTTAATCAGCAAAGGCGCCCGGAAGCTGGCCCGCAGACCGCTGTCCCCGTTGCCTTGACCATTTCCCCGCTTGAAGAGCATGACCATGACGGCCACTTCTTCCGGGGACTTGACCTTCAGCTTGTCCATTTCCGGTTCGGTCACTTCCAGTTCGTAATGAAAACCCAGGGTGGCCGGGTCCATGATTTGGAAGGCCACGTCATAGCGATCCACGGACTGCAGGGTGTAGCTCAACGCCTCCCCGTCCAGCTGTTCGTGAATGAGCTTGAAACGCTTGCAGTCCTCAAAACCGGTGAAACCGTCGGGAAAGGTGATGATGGTTTCCGGATCCACCTCGATGGTGCCGAAAAGATAGGTTTGAACCTGCATGGGAAACTCCCTTCTTGTGGAAATGGGTCGGCGGACCTCCCCGGGAAGCGCTCCCCATCGCTCGGAGGCCGACCCTGCAATGGGGTTGGGGCGCCTGGCCGGGATTATGCCATTGGCGCCGGGGTCCGGCCCGGTTGGGGCGAAATATTTCCGCCCGGCCCCCGATTCACGGGTGGGGCCGCTCCAGGGGCTGGGGATGGCGCTCTGCGGCTGGCAGCCAGTCCGGGCTAAACAGGGCCGGCACCTGATCCGCCGGCACCCCGGCGCTGAAATAGAAGCCCTGGACTTCCTTGCAATGGTGGCGGCGCAGATAGGCCAGCTGTTCCGGGGTTTCCACCCCTTCCGCAATGGCCCCCATGCTTAAGGAGCGGGCCATGGCAATAATGGTCTGGGTAATGGCCGCATCCCCCGCGTCATGGGTCAAATCCCGGACGAAGGACTGGTCGATCTTGATTTTGTCCAGGGGGAAGCGCTTCAAATAGGCCAGGCTGGAATAGCCGGTGCCGAAGTCGTCCAGGGACAGGCGCACCCCCAGGGCTTTCAAATCCTGCAAGACCTGCACCGCCCGCTCCGTATCGTCCATCAGCAGGCTTTCCGTAATTTCCAGTTCCAGCTGGGCCGGGGCCAGGCCCGTATCCCGCAGGGCGGCAGCCACCATGGCGGCCAGGTTGTGCTGGCGGAACTGGACGGCGGACAGATTCACCGCCACGGTACAGCGGGGCAGGCCCCGGGTCTGCCAGGCCACCAGCTGACGACAGGCTTCCCGCAGCACCCATTCCCCGATGGGCAGAAAGTCGAGGCGGGACGGTTTGCCTAGTAACCATGGCCGTTTTCAAGGCCCTATGTGTTGGTGCGTATGATATTTTGTATGGGACCTATGGGCAATATGGGCAGCCTCAAATTCCTTGGCCCTTGGTTCTATTATCAAAAAAGGACAGATCACCCGGGCAGGGACAGACGGCAGAACAAAACTCAATTTTTCGGGGGTAAATTCCTGGAAAGCTTTGTGCCGTCTGGGCTTGAGGGGGTGTCTGTCGTATGGGGTGTCAATTTTTGACAGCCAAGGGTGGAACATGGGCTAACAGTCAGTGCCTTTGGTTCGTCCCTTGGCGGTCAAAATGAGCGCCCTAGAACAGGGGAGGATTGCAGGGGGCGGCTATATCAAACTGCTTCACTAGCTCATGCAACTTCTCCCGCATCTCCCACCGGGTATCATTTTCAGCTTCCTTGGCTGCCTGGATGATGTCATGGTGGAACAACTCGATATTCCGAAGGCTAAAGTCAGGTAGGACAATGAGACGCCCTCCTGTGCCTTCTGCTTGGTTGGTGGCGTCCTGTTCCACCTTCCTCATGGCTTTAAACACGCTCGGAAAGTCCTCCCTCATCCAGTTATGCAGGGTTTGATGGGTGACAAGGGCCAGCTCCTTGGCAATGGTCCGGTAAGACTTGAGGCTGCTCCCCTCTCTGTGCATTCCCGCCTTTACATAGGCCCTGAAGAGTTCCCGGAGGTCCTTCTTCTTCAGAGAGAGGCCATTGGTTAGGTTTTCTCTGCCACCAATCCACCTAAGCACATGTGGGGACGTATCCAGGGGAGTCTCTATCACCTTGGCTTTGATCTTCTCCTGGCCTATGTTCTTGAGGGCTTCAAACCTATGAAACCCACTCAGCAAGAGATAGGCGCTATCGGTGGGAAATGTTCCGGGCCTGGGGGTAACGACTAGCGGAGGCAGTTCCACTTGATTGTGATAGGCCGTCTCATAATTGCGGATAGTCTCCCGGCTCATTTCCTTCCGTACTTGCAAGGTTGGGTCCCGGACAATTTCCCTGATCCGTATTTCCATGATCTTGGCGGAAGCTCCCATCATTCCCGCCCCCCTTGGTTGTGGCCCACGGAAGGCGAGAGGAGGGCCGCTCGGTGGTGAGCCGAGGGCTTCCCGGTGAGGCCCAGATATTCCTCATGCTCTGCCAGGATTTGGGCAATGACTTGGCTGTTGTTGCAGGGCTGCCCCGTTCGGGCCTGGAGGGCACGTTGATACCGTTTGAGGTAGTCAAAGGACTGGGCGGGGAGGATGAAGAGGCGGGAAACGTGCTGCACAGATAAATCCATCATAGTGATAATCCATTCATAGGCCCCACCATGGACCGACCGAGGGCCAGCGATGGAGGGCAAGGGTTGAATACGAAAAGGAATGGAGGGAGCAGGGGCATGGGAGGTGGATACCCGCCGTCTCCCTCCTATAGGTGCCGCTTTCCCGTGCAACAAAAAGCCCCCGGAGGGTTTCCCCTGCGGAGGCTCTAGGTGCTTCCTGTGCGATTGATGTCTAGGCGGTCTTCATCATCCTTTGCAGCGTTGAGAGGGCCATGTTCATTTCCTTTGCCACTTTCCGCCAGCTCTTCCCCTCTGAAAATAGGCGTTCTGCTTGGGCCTTCACCTCAGCATCTTTCACCTTGGCGGGCCTTCCCAACTGCTTCCCGTTTGCCTTGAGCTGGGACAGCTTGGCTTTTGTCCTCTCGCTTATTAGGTCTCTCTCGAACTGGCTGATAGCGGCCAACATCGTAAGGGTTAGCCGGGATTGTGGGGACTGATCCAGTGTCCCCAAACCAAGGACAACAACCGCTACTCCTCGGCTGGTAAGGTTTTCTATGGTGCTGATTACGTCCAGGGTGTTACGCCCCAGGCGGTCCAGTTTGACCACAATCAGGGAGTCCCCAACGGCCAGCCGATCATCCAGGCGCTTGAACTGTTCCCGCTGTAGGGCTGGAACCTTGCCGGATACCCCTTGTTCAACAAAGACCCGATCCGGCTCCACGGTGTAACCGGCGTCCTTGATCTGCTTCATCTGCTGATCCGTGGTTTGATCCTGGGTGCTTACTCGGAGGTATGCAAAGGAGGCCATAGTCTTTCCGTGTGGTCTGAAAACGGGGTGGATTATCTCGGTACAATGTACCCATGTCAATACCGTATTATTCGGTACGTTTTTGGCGTACCTGTTTTTGTGCCTATAAACGGTGGTTTAACGGTACGGTATTGGGATGGGGCGGCGGAGTGTGGTCCATGGGGCAGCCAGTGAGGATTTACCTGGGCCACTTGCCCATGATCTATCCCGCTAGGGGGAGTGTTCCGGTGGGTGGAGTGTTCCTGTATCGTAACTATATGATTGATTTATAAGGATATGTTATGATCTTTGCTTGTTCTCACTTCGCATAGGAGGATGTCGTGGTTTCTGTGCCTGTTGGTGTTGGCCGGTGGTTTCAACTGGGAAAGCTGGAGTTGTATCTGGAACGGACGGGGATCATTTACCCGCAAATGTTTGACTGGGTGCGGTATGGGCCAGGGGATTACTGTTTCCTCCTGTTTGGGCGCTGGCGCCTTGATTGCTACTGGTGAGCCCTTCAGGACTACAGGGATTAGCTAGGGCCAGTCTTCGGGCTGGCCTTTTGTTTGCCTGGGATTCCCCGAGGGCTAGGGTAGGGTGGCCCCGGGGGCTTACGGTAGGCCGGTGCCGTTGCCCCACCGGGTTTTAATACCCCAGTTCTGGGGGATTAGGTCCACTGTGCGCCTACAAGCCACAATCTTGGTGCCGCCAAGGGGATTCCCTTCCCGGCCCTTCGTTCGTTTACTGTGGGACCTTTCTGGGGCCCCCTCTGACCATCCAGGGGAAACCGATGGGGGGTATGGGGGGAATCTTCCCTTGTTTGCCTCTTCGGATACCCTCTCGGAAATGTGGGACAAAAAAATTGTGGGGGAATTTGGGAAGCCTGCTTGTAAAGGCCGGACTCGGAGATGAGTCGGCGTGATTTACCAGCACCGAGGTTGAAGTGAATCGGATTCACCTCTAACACCTCAGAAGAATCCATCTTGTCGTATTGGTGGGCGTTACCAGCAGCCTTCCCGAGTCACCCAGTCCTGGAAGGCTTTGGCCTTGGCCTTGTCGGAGCGCATTACCAGCTTGTAAAGGCCGGACTCGGAGATGCAGTTGACAGGTAAGCCTCTCTGACCCCCTATCGGATGAAGGGTTATCTCCTCGGGAGCCAGCTTACGGAGAGCATTGGTGGTATTCACATACCCCTGACTATCCAAGTGAATGTTAAGGGCCCGGCATACGTCAGCAGACACGAACCAGGGATTGCCGTCGATTTCCACCACCCGGATGGGCTTGGTGTGGAAACTAAAGGTGGGGAGGGAATTGGACAGTCAAGGTTAAACCTTCAGAGGTGACCCGTTGTTCCCGAAGCTGGGTAATCAGCTTAGGCAGGAGTTCGGCCTGGGCCATCATCAGGTCCAGCGGGTCCATGCTGGGGTTGTCCTTAAGGCTGGGCTGGCCGGTCACATAGGCGCCCGTCTTGCGAATCGAGGGCAGAACCTCCCGAGTCACCCAGTCTTGGAAGGCTTTGGCCTCGGCCTTGTTAGAGCGCATCACCAGTTTGTAAAGGCCGGACTCGGACAAAACGTTAGCCACCCCAGACTGACCCCCTAAGTGTTTCTTAGCCACTTCATCCGTACCCAGATGGGAGGATTTGATTGCGACCGTCGCATTGGTAAGACCCAAAACCTGGGAAACATCCGTAGCCACGAACCAGGGATTGCCATTGATTTCCACCACACGGATGGGCTTATTGTGAAAACTAAAGGTGGTCAGTTGGTTGTTCATAAAGAACCTCTCAAGTAGTTGAGGGGGCCATGTTGAATCGGGGGGAGGGAATCATGCATATCTGCTCAATTAACCAGTTAATGCAGCAGGGCCTTAGCCGTTCCTAACCGGATGAACAACAGAGTTGCCCCGGGCTACTTTTGGGAGTCATTGCGGCAATACAAACTACGCATGTCCTGGCAGAGGGTGACGCCGCACTAAGAATCCCTTAGGATGGATTCCTCTATCATCATTTTGAGGGAGTTATGTCTGAAGAAGAAAAAGGAGATAAAGAGGGGGAGAGCGAGTTTTATGCTGCGGCATGTAACGCATGGTTCAATACAGCGCTGGAGCATGATAAGAGTCTGCTAACTCTTTCTGCTGGCGGTGTCGGTCTTATGGCTGCACTTCTTACTACGGCAGGGGGGCATTCTTGTTTCCTTCTGCTCCTCTCGGTTTTTTCCCTCTTCTCATTTTTTGTGTCACTCGTGGTGCTATTGTGGATTCTTAGGAAGAATAAGACCTATTTAGAGTCAGTCGTTAATGGGAATAGTGAAAGAGACCCTCTTCTCTCTTTCTTGGATAATGTGGCTTTAGGCTCTTTCTTAGTTGGGGCCTCTGTTGCGATGTTAGTTGGAATTTTCTCGGCAGTGAGTGCTCATTCGTGAAATTAGATAGGGGGCTGGTAATGACTTCTAAAAAAGTGAATGAATCAAAAGTGACGCCAACTTGTGCGCAGGACAGCATGAATGGTGCGGGTTTAATCAAAAAGACCCCTAATGGAGGGGCCCCCGAAGTAAGCTTTAATGGCGCCCCAAAAATAAAACCTCAGCCACCCCGGGGAACGCCTACTCCAGCACAGGGAACAACTACCCCTAAAAAATAGCTTTGCATGGGGAGGTGCGGGGGAGGGGTCATAACACAGGTTTTTTTTGTTTCTTCCTGGCCTTCCGCATCTGCTCGGTTTCCATGAACGGCGGATGGGTGAGCCCGAAGTCAGCCAGGGAGAGAGCCGCTAGGGTGCGCTGAGGATCAAAATGGGATTGGTCATAAACCGTCTCATGGACATCCCCTCGCCCACTGTGCCCCACAATCTTCCGGCGCATTTCCCCATCCACGCCTCTCTCACTGAGTTCGGAAACGAGGGTGCTGCGGAAGGAGTGATAGGACTTGGTGCTTCGGGTATCGGATTCACCCACGCCCACACTGCGCCGGTATACTGTGAAGTCTGCCGTGGCCCGTTTCCCGCATCCATCCCTAGCCGCTTCTCCCAGCTCAGGGAATAGGCGCTGGTGGCCCTCTGCCCTAACGGTTTCCCAATAGTCCAGGAGTCCCGCCTTGATTAGCTGGGGGTGTATTGGCACCCAGCGGGGGGCGTAGGCGTTTTTACCTCCCCCATTGGCTTCCTCACTGCTGAGATGGATACACCATATTCCATCCTTCTGGGCTAGATCGGAGACCAAGAGGCTGGCCGGTTCTGCAATACGGGCGCCTGTGTAGAGGCCCAGCAGGGGGAGCCAGTATTGGGACGCCTTTTTAAAGGTGTTCTGCTGGTATGCCTCGGAGTGGAAAAGGGCCTCTAGGTCGCCCTGTGTGAATCTTTCGTATGAGCGATGGGTCTTTTTGTATGGGGTGCTCATCTCCAGGGGGCCGGTAATGTCGGGGACTTGGTGCCGCTCCTTCGCATAAAGGAGGACGGTCTTAATCCGGGTCAAGTTCCGTTTCTTGGTCCCCATGCTTATATCTTGTCGCCCTAGGGTGTGCTCATAGTATTTCTGGGTGTCCTGCTGGGTAAGGGCCTGGATGGGCTTATCCCCAATGACGGAGATGAATTCGCGCACGATGGGGCCATATTCCCGCTTGTCCTGGGTTTCCGGGTCCTTCCACCGCTTTTCCCCTGTCCTCTGGCTCTTGAACTTCTCGTAGAGCTGAGAGACGGTAAGGGCCACCCGGGGCGCCTCGGGGGACTGCACCCGCCGCCCCGCGTCCCGGGCCATCTGGGTTTCCAGTAGGCGCACAAAGGCCGGATTCAGGGCTTCCAGGAATTTCAGAAAGGGGAGGCTATCGGGTGAATACTGGAGGCCTTTGGCCCGGAGGATGTCCCCGGCCCGGACCTGTAGCCATTCAGGATGCTGGCCGGTTGTTTGGGCCTCCGTGAGTTCTTCGATGATGCTGTCGTAGGCCTCAAAGGTGTTGCCGTTGGTGCGGGAGGTGATGCCCTGAAGCCGCTCCGCTTCATCCTCACGGATAGCAGAGAAGAGCCATTCTTCCAGGAGCCAGGGTATAAGGCTTTCAGAGAGTTCCACGGGGAGGCTCTGCTCCCTCTGGGCTTTATCAAAGGCCCTCTGTAGGACAAGCCATTCCTCGCAGTTCTTCCTCTCGGCTTCTCTGCGGTCCTTGGTCCTCAAACTCTTCTGGATATGTGCCTTCCCGAAGTGGGCCACAAGCCCCTTGGGAACTCTCACATTTAGGTAGAAAACACCGCTATGGGGATCACGCCACGGGGTTGGCACTTTCCGTTCCTTTTTCATGCCTCGTATGGGAATGTGTATGGGACTTGGAAAGAATAAACCCCTGAGCAACAAGGAAAACCTTGTCAGTCAGGGGCTTAGATGTACCATGGTGGTGATGGGCAGAATGAGGCCGGTTTCCTCCGCAATGGGAATAAAGCGGGTCGGGGGCACCAGGCCCTGATCCGGATGCTGCCAGCGCAGCAGGGCTTCAAAGCCGAAGAGCCGGGGTTCCCCCATGACGTCGAACTGGGGCTGGTAGTGGAGCACCAGCTCGTTCCGGGCCAGGGCCTTGCGCAGGCTGTTTTCCAGGGAGAGGCGCTCGAATACCCGGGCATTCATTTCCGGGGTGAAGAACTGGTAGTTGTTGCGCCCCGCCGCCTTGGCGGAGAACAGGGCCGCATCGGCGTTTTTCAGCAGCGCCCCCAGATCCGTGCCGTCCATGGGATAAACGCTGATGCCGATGGAAGCGGTCAGGCCCAGTTCGTGGCCGGAAATGGAGAAAGGCGTATCGAAAATGCCCAGCAGCCGTTCCGCCGTGCGGCCGATCATGGCCACGCCGCTGCAATCCGTGAGCAGCAGGGAGAATTCGTCGCCGCCGGAACGGCTCAACACATCCCGGGGTCCCAGGCATTGGCGCAGCCGTTCCGCCACCTGCTGGAGCAGCAAATCCCCCAGTTCGTGGCCCAGGGAGTCGTTGATGTTCTTGAAATGGTCCAGGTCCAGGTAGAGCAAGGCCATCTGCACCGATTCCCCCATGGCGGAGGAAATGGCATCCGCCATGCGCTCCCCGAGCAGGGTCCGGTTGGGCAGGCCGGTCAGGGCGTCGTGCTCCGCCAAATGGCGGATTTTGGCTTCCGATTCCTTCCGTTCCGTAATGTCCCGGGCCACCCCGGCCACCCCCACCACCCGGCCGTCTTCGTCCCGCACCGGCACCCGGATGAAATCCAGGGTCTTCATGGCCCCCTGCTGGTCCTCCACCTCTACCTCGAAGCGCACCGGCTCACCCCGCCGGATGGCCTCCTCGTCATGGGAATGGAAGGCTTTGGCCAGGGGCTGGGGCCAGACCTGGAAGACGGTACGGCCGAGAATTTCCTTCACCGGCTTGCCGCACAGCTCGGCAAAGGCCTCATTCACCGCATGGAAGCGGAAATGGTCGTCCTTGATCCAGGCCAGGTCGGGAATGCTGTCCAGCAGGGCCCGGATGCGGGAGGCGGATTGGTCGTAGGCATCGCTCATTTCCCGGGCCATGACCATGGCCTGGGTATAGCTGCGCTGCCAGGCCAGAATCAGCCCCAACAGGGCCAGCACCAGCAACAGGGCGCTGACGCTGTAATAGGTGGCTTTGCGGTAAAACTCGGAAAGCACCTCGTCGTAGGCCAGACCCACAAAAACCACCAGGGGCAGACCAGAGACCCGGTGAAAGCCGTAGAGCCGCTTGACCCCATCCTGATAGGCATTGGCGACGAAGTTGCCCCGTTCCTTGTCCCGAATCTGGGCCGCCACCTCCGGATTATTCATGATCTGGCCCATCCGATCCGGCATGGCGGGCTGGCGGGCTACCAGATGGAAACCATCGTCGTAGAGGGAAATGCTGCCCCCCTTGCCCACATTGAGGTTTTCGTAGGCCCGCTGGAGGGAATCCGCATTAATGGCGGCCTGAACCAGGCCGATGAAATGGCCCTGCCGGTCTTCCAAACGGCGGCTGATGGTCACCACCCAGTTATGGGTAAGGCGGGCAAAAATGGGCTCGGAAATCACCAGCCCGGCCCCCGGATCATTTTTCTGCCGTTGAAAATAGGTCCGATCCCCCACGTACTGGGAGCTGGGGGCCCCATTGGCGTCGAAGACGAAATGGCCCTGGGCATTGACGATGCGCAGGCTTTGGGATTCGGGAATGCGGGAGAGAAGCCGGGCCAGGGTCAGATTGAGTTCCACGGAGCGGGCGGAGCCGGCCGTGGGCAGGCCTTCCGGATAGCGGTTTTCGAAGAGGGCCTGGGATTCCTGGAGCACCACATCGATTTTTTCCACCTTGCCCCGGGCCTGGCTTTCCAGGGTGGCCGCCAGGTTTTCCGCTTCCCGCCCGGCAAAGGCCAGCTCTGCATCGTAGGAGCGCTTTAACTCCCACCCCAGCAGAGTGCAGATGCCCGTCAAGGCCAGTACGGCCACGATCAGGTAAACAAATTGGCGGGACGACAGTCCGTGCTGTTTGGTCAAGACGACACGCAGCTTCGCAAAAAGGAAACACCGGGGGGATTATTGTTGTCACCGGCTACCGGGCGTTTTAAAGCCCCGCTTGGGACGAACCGGAGTTCGTCGCCCCCCGCCTGTCGGCGTTGCGGCTCCGCCTCAAAAAAGGGCAATCGGCCGCAAACCGTTTATACATGCAGCATATCGCAAAATGATCGCTACGTTTGACCATGTTACCTCAAGCCGGGCGCCTTGTCTTTTGTGTCCAGTTTCTGCATAGTGCGGCTCTTTTTTTCGTCCCCCCCCATGACCATGCTGCCTCCCATCGAACACCGCATTGCCGAAGAGTTGGGCGTCCGCCCCCAACAGGTTATGGCGGCCGTCGCCCTGCTGGACGAAGGCGCCACCGTGCCCTTCATCGCCCGCTACCGGAAGGAAGCCACCGGGGGCCTGGACGATACCCAGCTGCGCACTCTGGAGGAGCGGCTCACCTATTTGCGGGAGCTGGAAGAGCGCCGCACGGCCATCCTGGCCAGCATTGAGGAACAGGGCAAGCTGACCCCGGCCCTGCACGGGGAAATCGCCCAGGCGGACACCAAGCAGCGCCTGGAAGACTTATATCTACCCTACAAGCCCAAGCGCCGCACCAAGGCCCAGATTGCCCGGGAAGCCGGGCTCCAGCCCCTGGCCGACGCCCTCATCGCCGATCCAGGCCTAACGCCGGAAACGGAAGCGGCAGCCTACCTGAACGGGGAAGCGGGCTTTGCCGACGTCAAAGCGGTACTGGACGGCGCCCGGCAGATTCTCATGGAGCGCTTTGCCGAAGATGCGGAATTGCTGGGCCAGCTGCGGGATTACCTGGATGAACACGGGGTGGTGAAATCCACCCTGGTGGAAGGCAAGGCCACGGAAGGGGCCAAGTTCCGGGATTATTTCGATTTTTCCGAGCCCCTGGGGGCCATTCCCTCCCACCGGGCCCTGGCCCTCTTCCGGGGCCGCAACGAAGGCTTTCTCGGCCTCACCCTGGTGTTGGACAGCGAACTGGACGAAGCCAATAAACCCAGCGGCCCCAACCCCTGCGAACAGCGCATTGCCAAGCGTTTCGGCATCAAGGACCAGGGCCGCCCCGGGGACAAATGGTTGCAGGACACGGTGCGCTGGGCCTGGCGGGTAAAAATGGCCCTGCACCTGGAAACCGAGCTCATGACCGTGCTCCGGGACAAGGCGGAAGACGAGGCCATCCGGGTCTTCGGGCGCAATCTGAAGGACTTGCTCCTGGCCGCCCCCGCCGGGCACCGGGCCACCATGGGCCTGGACCCGGGCATCCGCACCGGGGTCAAGGTGGCGGTGGTGGATAAGACCGGCAAGCTCTTGGATACGGCCACCATCTATCCCCATGAACCGCGCCGGGATTGGGAAGGCTCCCTGGCCGTGCTGGGGGCCCTGGTGCAGAAGCACCAGGTGGATCTGATTTCCATCGGCAACGGCACCGCTTCCCGGGAAACGGACAAGCTGGCAGGGGATTTGATCAAGCGTCTGGGCCATCCCAACCTGACCAAGGTGGTGGTCTCGGAAGCCGGGGCCTCGGTCTATTCCGCCTCCGAATTCGCCGCCCGGGAATTTCCCGAGCTGGATGTGTCCCTGCGGGGCGCCGTCTCCATCGCCCGGCGTCTCCAGGACCCCCTGGCGGAGCTGGTGAAAATCGAGCCCAAGGCCATCGGCGTGGGCCAATACCAGCACGATGTCTCCCAAAGCAAGCTGGCCCGGGCCCTGGACGGGGTGGTGGAAGACTGCGTGAATGGGGTGGGGGTGGATGTAAATACGGCCTCCATTCCCCTCCTGGCCCGGATTTCCGGCCTTAACCAGAGCCTGGCCAGCAACATCGTCAGCTACCGGGACCAGCACGGCGCCTTCCCGGACCGGGCGGCCCTGAAACAGGTGCCCCGCCTGGGAGACAAGACCTTTGAACAGGCCGCCGGCTTCCTCCGGGTGCCCCAGGGGGCCAATCCCCTGGACGCTTCAGCGGTGCACCCGGAAGCCTATCCGGTGGTGGAACGCATCCTGGCCGACATTAAAAAGGGCATCAAGGAAGTGATCGGCGACGCCCGCCTGATCCAGAGCCTGAATCCAGCCAAATACACGGACGAGCAGTTCGGCCTGCCCACGGTCCAGGATATTCTCAAGGAACTGGAAAAGCCGGGCCGGGACCCTCGCCCCGAATTCAAGGCGGCGGTCTTCCGGGAAGGGGTGGAGTCCCTGAAAGACCTGGAACCGGGCATGCTCTTAGAAGGGGTGGTCACCAATGTGGCCGCCTTCGGTGCCTTTGTGGATATCGGGGTGCACCAGGACGGTCTGGTCCACGTCTCCGCCCTGGCCCACAAATTCGTCAAAGACCCCCACGAGGTGGTGAAGGCCGGGGACATCGTCAAGGTCAAGGTGCTGGAAGTGGACCTGGACCGGAAACGGGTCGCTCTCACCATGCGCCTGGACGACGCCCCGGGCAAAAACCCCGGCGCCCCCCGGGCCGCCGCCCCCCTATCCGCCAAAGCCCGGCAACGGAGCGAACGCCAGCCCGAACCCCAGGGCGCCATGGCCGCCGCCTTCGCCAAGCTGCGGCGCTAAAATAGGCCTCCCCCGAAAAACAGAGAACGCCATGATTAAGGTTTACGGCATCAAAAACTGCGACACCATGAAAAAGGCTTTCGCCTGGCTCACGGAAAACGGTGTGGCTTACGAATTCACGGATTACAAGAAGGCTGGGGTAGCGGCGGCCAAATTGCCGGAATGGACGGCCAAGGCGGGCTGGGAAACCCTGCTCAATACCAAGGGGCTGATGTGGCGCAAGCTATCCCCGGAACAGAAGGCGGATGTGGATGAAGCCAAGGCTTTAAGCCTCATGGCCGAATACCCCAGCCTCATCAAGCGCCCCGTGCTGGAAGCGGGGGACCGGCTGCTGGTGGGCTTTTCCCCGGAAAACTACCAAAGCCTGCTGAAATAGCCCCCTGCCGGGCCCCACGGGGCCCGATGTCTTTTCCTCCCTTCCCCTTTTTTGCGAGCAGCCATGGCCGACACCATTCACCGTTTTCTCTTTGACGACCTGGACATCCGGGGCGCCCTGGTGCACCTGGACCAGGCTTGGCAGCAGATGCAGGAAGGCCGGGGCTACGGCCCGGTGACCGCTTCCCTCCTGGGCCAGATGACCGCCATTACGGCGGTCATTGCGGGCCAGCTGAAACAGGCCGGGCGCCTCACCTTCCAGCTGCGGGGCAACGGCCCCATCGCCATGCTGGTCATCGATTGCAACGAACGGCTGGAATTGCGGGGCATGGCCCGCAGCCGGGATGGGGCAGATCCCCACCCCGCCCCCCTGCCCGAGCTGCTCGGCCACGGCCAGCTCATGCTCAGCCTGGACGCCGCCCAGGCCCGGGACACCTACCAAAGCTTTGTGCCCCTGGAAGGGGACACCCTGGCCCAGGTCTTTGAACACTATCTGGCCCTCTCGGAGCAACAGCCCTCCCGCCTGGTGCTGGCGGCGAACGGCCAGACCGCCGCTGGCCTCTTCCTGCAAAAGCTTCCCGACGCGGACCAGCGGGACCCGGATGGCTGGAATCGGGTCACCCAGTTCCTGGACACCCTGACGGAAGCGGAGCTCCTAACCCTGGCCCCGGAACAGATTCTCACCCGGCTTTTCCACGAGGAAACCCTGCGCCTCTTCGATCCCCGGGAAGTCACCTACTGCTGCCCGGAAGACTGGGAAAAGGTGCGCTCCATGCTCCGCTCCCTGGGCCGGGAAGAAGTGGAGGCCATTCTGGCGGAACACGGGGAAGTGGTGATTCAGGACGAAATCTGCAACCGGGAGTACCGTTTCGACCCCATTGCGGTGGCCCAACTGTTTGCCGCGCCCCTGACCAGCGGCCCCACCTATCACTAGGCCCCCGGCCCACGCCAGGGTTCCCACCCCGTCCCCGGAGAACCAATATCCACGCCATTCTTCGGGAGACCTGCCGGGCCATCCTTGATAAATAAGACTTTCTGCTGCAATGCAATAATAAAGGCATAAGTCATAGCCAAAAGGCCTATAGACTCCGTCCCTTGTTGCTCATAATGGGCATAAAAAAAGCAAGGGAGGTTTGCCATGATCACGCTTAAAGACAGCGTTCGGGATATTGACCGGACCTATCTGGCTAACGTGGAAAAGCTGCGTCTCCAGCTCCAACAAATCCACGTCGCCCAACAGGAAAACAGCCGGCTGCTTCAGGCCATTCGCCTAAGAGTGCTGGATTTGCACGCGGTCTTGCAGCGCCGCCATCGGGCCACGGAATTTCTCCGTTAAAGGGTCCAGGGGAAAACGGGGGAATTCGGGCCCCTCAGCTCCTTTGAGGCTCCGCAAAACCCTTGCAGGCCTCTTCAGGCGAAAATCTTGCCCGGATTCATCAGTCCCCGGGGATCGAACAGGTGCTTCACCGCCCGCATCATGTCCATTTCCAGGGGCGACTTGTAGCGCAGAATCATGTCCCGTTTGAGCTGCCCCAGGCCATGTTCGGCGGAAATGGTGCCCCCCAGCTCGGTGACCAGGTCATAGACCCGCGCATTGACCGACGGCGTGGCGGCAATGAAGGCGTCATTTCGCTCCCGCTCCGGTTGGGAGAGGTTGTAGTGCAGGTTGCCATCCCCCGCATGGCCAAAGGCCACAATGCGCACCCCGGGGAAAGCGGCCGTGAGCAGGGGCTCGGCCCGGGAGAGGAATTCGGGCACCCGGGCCACGGGCACGGCCACATCGTGCTTGATGCTTACCCCTTCCCGTTTCTGGGCTTCCGAAATATTTTCCCGCAGGGCCCACAGCTGGCGGACCTGATCCCGGCTCTGGGCCAGCACCCCATCCGTCACTTCGCCCCCTTCCAGCCTTTCCCCCATGAAGGCGGTAAGGCTGTCCTGCAACAGGCCCTCCTCCCCGCCGTCGTTCAATTCCAGAAGCACGAACCAGGGGCTGGCGCTGCCCGGCAGGGGATCGTGCATCCCGGGAATATGGCGCAGCACTAGCGCCAGGGCTGGCCGGGAGACCAGCTCAAAGGCGATGAGCCGGGCCTGGAAACGGTCCTGGGCCCGTTGCAGAAGGTCCAGGGCGGCCTGGGGATCGGGCACCGCCAGCCAGGCCACGGCCCGGGCGGCGGGTAGGGGAAAAAGCTTGAATACGGCGGCGGTAATAATGCCCAGGGTGCCTTCAGCGCCGATAAACAGATGCTTTAAGTCGTAGCCCGTGTTGTCCTTGCGCAGGCCCCGCAGGCCGTCCCACAGCTCCCCGCTGGGCAACACCACTTCCAGGCCCAGGGTCAAATCCCGGGTATTGCCGTAGCGCAGCACATGGACGCCCCCCGCATTGGTGGACAGGTTGCCCCCCACCTGGCAGCTGCCTTCCGACGCCAGGGCCAGGGGAAAGAGCCGGTCGGCGGCAGCCGCCCGTTCCTGCACCGAAGCCAGGAGACAGCCCGCCTCGGCGGTAAGGGTATTGTTGGCCCCATCCACCGCCCGAATCCGATTGAGCCGGGCCAGGCTAATGACCACGGCACCGCCGCTGGCGTCCGGGGTAGCAGCGCCGCACAGGCTGGTGTTGCCCCCCTGGGGCACCATGGGCCAGCCCCGGGCCAGACATAGGCGCACCACCTGGCTCACCTCCGCCGCTGTGCCGGGCCGCACCACGCAACGGGCTTGGCCCTGATAACGGCCGCGCCAATCCCTCACATAGGGCGCCGTATCCGTAGCCTCGGTGAGCACCTGGGCCGGGCCCACAATGGCCGCCAGCCCTTCCAGGGAATCCGTCATCGGTAATTGTCCAAAGCGTTGTGCAGGAGGGGCAGCATGAGCTTGGTGGCACTCCAGCCCTCCCCAATGGCCTCCGCCCCCCGGTGAAAATCCAGCAAGCCCAGCTGGGCCAGACGGGGGGCCACCAGCACCTCTGCCGGGTCCCCGGCCAGGCGGCTACGGGCCACCCGAACCTGCATGATATTGATGCTGGCGGCTATCACGTCCAGCACCCCGGGCCCGGGGGCCGCGCCCCCGTTACGGCCGGGTAAAAGATTGCGGAGTTTGCCGGACCAGCCCGGTTCGGCGGCTTTGACCGGAGCCTTTTTCCGGCCCCGGAGGTGCTTACCCACCAGGTCTGAGCCCAAATCCACGGCGATCACCACGTCCGCCCCCAGGGCCCGGCAGAGGGACACGGGCACTGGATTGACCAGGCCCCCATCCACCAGGTGGCGGCCGTCCCGCTCCACGGGGGAAAAGAGCCCGGGCAGGGCGATGGAGGCCCGCACCGCCTCCGCCACACTGCCCTCTTTCAGCCACAATTCCTTGCCATTGCCCAGGTCCGTGGCCACGCAGGCGAAGGGCATGGGCAGTTGGTGAAAATCCCGGTCGGTGAAATGGCTGGAGAAAAAGTCCATGAGCTTTTCCCCCTTAATCAGCCCCCCATTCAGGCCGATGTCGAAAAAGCCCAGCACGTCTTTCCAGGAGAGATGGCCCACCCAGTTTTCCAGGGCGTCCAGTTCACCGCAGGCGGCCGCTGCCCCCACAAAGGCGCCGATGGAGGCGCCGCTAATCACGTCGGGGACCAGACCGTCATCGGCCAGGGCTCGCAATACCCCGATGTGGGCCCAGCCCCGGGCCGCCCCGGAGCCCAGGGCCAGACCGATGCGGGGCCGGTGGGGCTGGGGCCGGGGGAGCTCGGCCATGTCAGATCCGCTGGGCGTAGAGGTCGAAAGCGTCCGCGTCCACAATGCGCACCTGGAGGAAATCCCCCGGATTGACGTCGAACACCCCGTCCAGATAGACCACCCCGTCGATTTCCGGGGCGTCGGCGCTGGAACGGGCGATGGCCCCTTCCTCATCCACCGCGTCCACCAGCACGGTCATTTCCTTGTCGATCTTGGCGGCCATGATGTCGGCGGAAATGTCTTCCTGCAATTCCATCACATAGCGGCGCCGTTCTTCCCGCACTTCGTCAGGCAAAGCCCCGGGCAAGGCATTGGCCGCCGCCCCTTCCACCGGGGAATAGGCGAAGCAGCCCACCCGGTCCAAACGGGCGGTTTCCAAGAACTGGAGCAATTCCTCGAATTCGGCTTCTGTTTCCCCGGGGAAACCGGCGATAAAGGTGGAGCGGATGGTGATGTCGGGACAAATTTCCCGCCAGGCCCGGATCCGCTCCAGGTTGTTTTCCGCGCTGGCGGGCCGCTGCATGGCCTTGAGAATACGGGGGCTGGCATGCTGGAAGGGCACATCCAGGTAGGGCAGGATTTTGCCCTCGGCCATGAGGGGAATGAGCTCATCCACGCTGGGATAGGGGTAGACGTAGTGGAGCCGCACCCAGATACCGAACTCGGCCAGGGCCTCGCACAGCTCCTTAAGCCGGGTTTTCATGGGACGGCCACCGACAAAGCCGGTGCGGTATTTCAGATCCACCCCGTAGGCGCTGGTGTCCTGGGAAATGACCAGCAGCTCCCGCACCCCGGATTCCGCCAGGGCCTTGGCTTCCTGATACACGTCACCGATGGGCCGGGAGACCAGGGGGCCCCGCAGGCTGGGGATAATGCAGAAGGTGCAGCTGTGGTTGCAGCCTTCGGAAATTTTCAGGTAGGCGAAATGGGGCGGGGTGAGGCGGATCCCCGCTTCCGGCACCAGATCCACAAAGGGATCATGGGGCTTGGGCAGGCGGGCATGGACTTGCTCCATCACCTCCTGGGTGGCGTGGGGGCCGGTCACGGCCAGCACGGACGGGTGGGTATCCCGCACCACGTTGCCCTTGGCGCCAAGACAGCCGGTGACAATCACCTTGCCGTTTTCCGCCAAGGCTTCGCCGATGGCGTCCAGGGACTCGGTCACCGCTTCGTCAATGAACCCGCAGGTATTGACGATGACCAGGTCCGAGCCCTGGTAGGAGGAGGAAATCTCATAGCCCTCGGCCCGCAGCTGGGTCAGGATGCGCTC
Source organism: Rhodocyclaceae bacterium (assembly GCA_041907765.1). GTDB lineage: Bacteria > Pseudomonadota > Gammaproteobacteria > Burkholderiales > Rhodocyclaceae > Azospira. The sequence goes on from JAYRGQ010000020.1 coordinate 34,887, forward strand.
CGCATCCGAGGAGGCTTTGGGACAGCCCAGGGAAACAAACCCCACGGTGGGGGAAGAAGAAAGACTGGTGGGGGTGTTTTGGCTATCTGGCACGAAAGGCTAATCCATTTATTCGCTTTTCCCGCCCGGCTCCCCGTCCTCCCCCGGGAAGGGGAAACCGGTGAACATGTTGCGGGTCTGGTTCTGTAACTGATCCTGCATTTGCTGGAACATCTTTTGGCTTTGGTCCATGTAGGCGGACATCATGCTTTGCATGGCCGGCCCCTGGAAATTCAGGAACTGGCCCCACATGTCGGCCTGCACCTGGTTGTTTTCCCCGTACAGGGAACGGGATTGCTCCTGGACCTTGTTCTGGAATTCCACCAGGGATTTGATGTTGTTTTCCAGATACTTGCTCAGCATGGACTGCATGGCATTGCCGTAAAAACGGATGATCTGGGCCAACAACTCGGAAGAAAACAGGGGCACGCCTCCGGATTCCTCTTCCAGGATGATCTGGAGCAGGATGCTCCGGGTCAGGTCCTCGCCGCTTTTGGCATCCACCACGACGAAATGTTCAAAATCCAGGACCAGATCCTTGACGTCCGCCAAGGTGATGTAAGAGCTGGTTTTGGTGTCGTAGAGACGACGATTGGGATATTTCTTGATCAGACGCGGTTGTTCCGACATGGGGACTGGCTCCGGGAGCAAGGGTGGGCGGAAAACACGGACCTAGCGGCCCGGATTATACCGAAAAACAAAGCCCCGCCGGGGCGGGGCTCCAGGGAGACAGGGCTGACCGCCCCGTCCCGCTTAGCACATGTGCAAACCACCGTTGATATTCAGGGTGGCACCGGTCATGAAACCGGAAATATCGGAAGCCAGGTAGGAGACCAGACCGGCGATTTCTTCCGGCTTGCCGAAACGCTTCATGGGAATGGTTTCCCGGATGGCTTCCCGGATATCTTCCCGGATGGCCATGACCATGTCGGTGCCGATATAGCCCGGGGCGATGGCATTGACCGTCACCCCCTTGGTCACCAGTTCCTGGGCGATGGCCTTGGTAAAGCCCAGACAGCCGGCCTTGGCGGCGGAGTAATTGGCCTGACCGGCCTGGCCCTTGACCCCGTTAATGGAGGAAATGTTGATGACCCGGCCCCAGCCCTTTTCCACCATTTTGGGCACCACCTGATGGGTGACATTGAACAGGCTATTCAGGTTGGTGGAAATCACCGCATCCCACTGGCCCTTGTCCATTTTCATGAAAAACTTGTCCCGGGTGATACCGGCGTTATTCACCAGCACATCCACCCCGCCGGCTTCGGCTTCGATCTTTTCCACCATGGCCTTGCAGGAATCGAAATCCGCCACATCCCCTTCGGCCGCGGAGAAGTCAAAACCCAAGGCCTTTTGGGCAGCGAGCCATTCCCCGGCTTGGGGAAAGCCGGGCAGGCAGTTGGCGTACACCTTGAAGCCGTCCTTGGCCAGGGCGTGGCACATGGCCGTTCCCAGACCACCCATGGCACCGGTCACCAGAGCTACTTTTTGCGTCATGACTCTTCCTTCCTTGTTTTCGTGCGGGATTAACAATGGCCGCCGGACCGTCCGGCGACGCGGGGAAAGTAACCCTGACCGCCGCGCAAGCGGTCGGACAGACAGTCACTCGGGTAACGATCAGCCAGGGCCAGCCTGACCGGCTGTAGGGGGAGGCAACCAGGGGTCCCCCGGAACCTCACGCCATTTCCTTCACATAGCGGCCAGGGGCAGCTTCCGTCGGCTTGTAGCGGCTGTTGCCCAGCTTGGTGCGGGCCGCCACTTCGCCACCGGCGTACTGGCCGAGCCACTCGCTCCAGGCGGGCCACCAGCTGCCCTTGTGCTCTTCCGCCCCGGCCAGCCAGGCATCCGCATCCACCTTGAGATCCGAATTGGTCCAGTAGGAACGCTTGTGCTTGGCCGGGGGATTGACGATGCCGGCAATGTGGCCGCTGGCCCCCAGCAGGAAACGGGATTCCCCCCCCAGCAAGCGGGTGGATTGGTAAGCGGTTTGCCAGGGCACAATGTGGTCTTCCCGGGTGGCCAGGATGAAATTGGGCATATCCACCCGGGCCAAATCCACCCGTACCCCGCACATTTCCAGCTTGCCCGGCAGGCGCAGGTGGTTGTGCAGGTACATGTTGCGCAGATACCAGCAGGCGAAGGGGCCGGGCAGGTTGGTGCTGTCGCAGTTCCAGTAGAGCAGGTCGAAGGGGGGCGGGGTCTGGCCTTTCAAGTAATTGTTGGCCACGTAATTCCACACCAGATCATTGGCCCGCAGGGCGGAGAAGGTGGTTCCCAGTTCCCGGGCCGTAAGCAGGCCCCCCTGGCCGATCTGGCTTTCCTTCAGGGCGACGAAGTTTTCGTCCACCAACAGGCCGATTTCCCCCGTATCGGAAAAATCCAGCAGGGTGGCCAGCAGGGTCAGGCTGGCCACCGGGGCTTCTCCCCGCCCGGCCAGCACCGCCAGGGCGCTGCTCAGCAGGGTGCCACCAACGCAGAAGCCCAGGGCGTTGATCTGATCCACCCGACAAATGCTGCGCACCGCTTCAATGGCCGCCAGGGGGCCTTGTTCCAGGTAATCCTCCCAGCCCAGGCGTCCCTGTTCCCCCTTGGGATTGCGCCAGGAGAGCATGAACACGGTCTGGCCCGATTCCACCGCATAGCGAACGAAGGAGTTTTCCGCCTGGAGATCCAGGATGTAGAACTTATTGATGCAGGGGGGCACGATCAGCAGGGGGCGCTTGGCCACCCGGGGGGTGCGGGGCACGTACTGGATCAGCTGGATCAGCTCATTTTCATAGACCACGCTGCCTTCCGTCACCGCCAGATTGCGGCCCACCTGGAAAGCGTTTTCGTCGGACATGGAAATATGGCCTTTTTCCAGGTCACCGATCAGGTTCTTCACCCCTTCCGTAATGTTCTTGCCCTTGGTTTCCACCGCCAGACGAATGAATTCCGGATTGGTGGCGGCGTAATTGGCCGGGGACAGGGCATCCACGTACTGCCGGGCAAGGAAGCGCAGACGGCTCTTGACCTTGTCTTCCTCCAGGGGCACCTGGTCCACCAGGGACATGAGGTAACGGGAATTGAGCAGATAGGCCTGGCGCAGGTAATCAAAGGTGGGGCTGGCCTGCCATTCCGGGGCGTTAAAGCGGCGATCTCCCGCCTCCGGCGCCACCTGAAAATCCACCGCCTCGCCCCGGCCCTTGGCCAGCATGGCGTTCCACAGGGCAATGTGCTGATTCAGGTAATCCTGCTGAAGCCGGGCCACCTCTTCCGGACGGGGCACGGGCAAGGCCGGAGCGGCCCAGGGCAAGGACGGTTGTTGGCCGGAAAGGTAGCTGAAAAAACCCTGAGCCAGGGTTTGGCCGGCCTCAAGAAAATTTTGCAAAACAGGCGGAACGGAAGTTGGCTGACTGGCCATCGGGGGAAACGCTCCAAAAAGGTCGGCAATCCAAGTCTGGCGCGGTTTCAGCCGCGCTCTGGAATGTCTTTCGATTCTGCTATGAGCCCTTCCCGGCTGTCAATGAATTGTGCATGACATTGCCCTCTTCTTTTCCGCCCCAAGCCCCTGGTCCTCTCCCCCGCCCCCGCCTTACAATCCGGGCCATGCTCATTTTGCTCATCATCATTATCGGCTGGCTTTACGTCACCCTGCTCATGGCCCTCAGCGAATCCAGCCTAGTGGCCGGGATGCTGACCTTTGTCTTTTACGGCCTGGCCCCCTGTGTGCTGCCTTTTTGGCTGCTGCTGAGCAAAATCCGGCGCCAGCGGCGCCTTTTCCGGGAAGCCCTGGCGGCGCGGGAAGAGGCGCCGGAAAAAGGGGAAGTCTAAAGCGGCCCACGGGCCCTTTGCCCCTACTCCATCGCCCAACAAAAAAGGCCGCTCCCCATCGGGATCGGCCTTTTTTGCAAGGGCGCCTGGAATGGTCAGGGGCGGACCTATTCTCCCAAGGCCACCTTGGCGCCCCAGATGGAGGCCACCCCCAGGAGGATGAGGGCCACCTGCTGGGCCGTGGCCCGTAGTTCGGTGCGCTTGTGCAGGCCGGGAATCAGGTCCGCCACGGAAACATAGAGCATGCTGGCGGCCGCCAGGCCCAGGAGGGCTGGCACCCATTCTTCCAGGGCTTTCAGGGCGAAATAGGCAAACAGGCCGCCAAACAGGGTGGCGACGCAGGACACCAGATTGAATACCAGGGCCTTCCAGCGGCTATAGCCGGAATGGAGGAGCACCATGAAATCCCCCACTTCCTGGGGAATTTCGTGGGTAATGATGGCCAGACCGGTAACGATGCCCAGATGGGTATCTTCCATGAAGGCGGCAGCGATCAGAATGCCGTCCACGAAATTGTGGAAAGTGTCCCCCACCAGAATCATCAGGCCGGAACGGCCGTGGTCATGGGCTGCCGGCCGGGCCTCGTGGGCCTCGCAATGGTCGGAATGGCAATGGCGCCAGAGCACCAGTTTTTCCAGGATGAAAAACAGGAGAATGCCCGCCAACAGGGTCAGGGCCACCATGTCCGGACTGCCGTGTTCCAGGGCGTGGGGCAGGATTTCCAGGAACACCGCCCCCAGAAGGGCGCCGATGGCGTAGGAAATGAGGTGCTGTACGCTGGCCAGGCCCAGGACGTAGGTGACGCCGCTGGCCGCCATGACGCTCAGGCTGCCGCCCAGCAGGGTCATGCAGATAATCCAGGCCAAAGTGCTCATGGGGAGGCTCGCGCAAAAAAGGCGACATTATACGCCCCTCCCCTGGCCCGCCGGTGCCCCAGGGTGGGGGAGAAAATCGGGGAGAAACCTAGGCGGTCAGCCAGATCAGGGAGGCCATGCGGCCCGTCACCTTGTCCCGGCGGTAGGAGAAAAACCGCTCCCCTTCCGCCACGGTACAGAAACCGCCGCCGTAAATCTGGCTCAGACCCAGGCGATTCAGGCGTCGCCGGGCCAGGGCGTAGATGTCCGCCAGCCATTTCCCCGGGGCGGCACCGGGCTGGAAGGCAGAAGCCTGGGCCCCATCCTGATCCAGAAAAGCAGCCCGCACCTCGTCCCCCACCTCAAAGGCCCGGGGACCGATGGCCGGGCCCAGCCAGCAGCTGAGCTGATCCGGCGCCACGCCCATGGCGGCTACCGTGGCTTCCAGCACACCCCCCACCAGACCCCGCCAACCGGCGTGGGCAGCCCCCACGGCGCTGCCGTCCCGGGCACAGAAGAGCACGGGCAGACAGTCGGCGGTCATGATGGCGCATACCCGGCCCGGAGCCCGGGCCACCACCCCATCCCCCTCCGTACCATCCGGGGTGGCCGGGGTCGCTGCCACCACCCGGGTACCGTGGACCTGATTCAGCCACAGGGGCGGAGCGGGCAGGCAGGCCGCCAGCCGACGGCGGTTTTCCGCCACCGCCTGAGGCTCATCCTGAACATGGAGGCCCAGATTGAGGCTCTGGTAAGGAGGCAGGCTGACCCCGCCCAGACGGGTGGTCTGGCAAGCCCCCACCCCGGGAGGCAGGGGCCATTCCGGGGTGAGCCAGAAGGCCGGGGCGCCGTTCTCAGAAGTCATCGTCATAGGCTTCGTCATCTTCCTCCGGAGCCCACTGGGCGGCCATTTCCGCCCGCAGGCCAGCCAACAGCTCGGCCATATCCTCCGGCAGGGGCACCTTCCACACCATGGGGGCCCGGCTGTCCGGATGGATCAGGCCCAGGCGCCGGGCGTGGAGGGCCTGGCGGGGAAAGGCCGGGGCCCCTCCGCTGCGGCCCCGGGCATAGACCGGGTCCCCCACCAGGGGATGACCCAGGGAAGCCAGATGGACCCGGATCTGGTGGGTACGCCCGGTTTCCAGGGAACATTCCACCAGGGTGCAGCGGGGAAACCGCTCCACGATGCGGAAATGGGTGCGGGCCGGGCGACCGTTGGCCACCACGGCCATGCGGGTGCGCTGGGTGGGATGGCGGCCAATGGGGGCATCCACCACCCCGCCCCGATCCAGCACGCCCTGGGCCAGGGCCAGATATTCCCGCTTCACCGTGCGGGCCTGGAGCTGGCGCACCAGATCGGTCTGGGCGGCCAGGGTCTTGGCCACCACCAGCAGGCCGCTGGTGTCCTTGTCCAAGCGATGCACAATGCCCGCCCGGGGCACGTTGGCCAGGTGGGGATCGTGATAGAGCAAGGCATTGAGCAGGGTGCCGCTCCAGTTGCCGCTGCCCGGATGGACCACCAGCCCGGCGGGCTTGTTGATGACCATCAGGGTGTCGTCCTCATAGACCACCTCCAGGGGAATGGGCTCGGGCTGGAGGGCAGTCTGGCGCTCATCCGGCCCCTCTTCCACCACCAGGGATTCGCCGCCCCGCAGCTTGTAACGGGGCTCCCGCACCTCCTGGCCGTCCAGGCGCACCTGTCCGGCCTTGATCCAGCTTTGCAGCCGATTGCGGGAATACTCGGGCACCAGCCGGGCCAGGACCTGGTCCAGACGCTGGCCCCCGTCCCCCAAGGGAACCTCCAGGAGCCGGGGAGGCTTTGGGTTATAATCGGCTCCATTTGTCGCCAGGGACGGCGCCCCTTGCCCGTCTTCGTCATCCCAGTCATCGCCGCTGTCGGCTTCCTGGGCCTGAAAATTTTCGGTTTTCGTATTCGGACTCTTCATCATGCGTAGTTTACCGGCAAAAGCCCCATTGTTCGCCGCCATTCTCGCCGCCCTGACCCTCGCCGGTTGCGGCCTCTTCCCCGAGCAGAAGGACGAAACCGTCAATTGGTCGGCCAACAAGCTCTATGCGGAAGCCAAAGACGCCATGTCTGAAGGCACCTGGGACAAGGCGGTGAAGTACTATGAAAAGCTGGAATCCCGCTATCCCTATGGCCGCTACGCCCAGCAGGCCCAGATTGAAGTGGCCTACGCCTACTTTAAGCAAGGGGAAAGCGCTTCCGCCATCGCCGCCTGCGACCGCTTTATCAAGCTCCACCCCAACCATCCCAATGTGGATTACGTCTATTACCTGAAGGGCCTGGCCACCTTCAACGAAGACCTGGGGATTCTGGGGGGCCTGGCCGACCAGGACCAGTCGGAACGGGACCCCAAGGGCATGGCGGAATCCTTTGATGCCTTCAAGACCCTGGCGACCCGCTATCCGGACAGCAAATACACCCCGGACGCCATCATGCGCCTGAAGTACCTGGTCAATGCCATGGCCTCCCACGAAGTCCATGTGGCCGAGTTTTACATGAAGCGGGGCGCCTATCTGGCCGCCGCCAACCGGGCCCAGGAAGCCATCAAAAATTATCCGGAAGCCCCGGCCATCGAAGAAGCCCTGTTCATCATGGTGCTTGCCTACGACAAGTTGGGCATGACCGATCTGCGGGACGACGCGGACCGGGTGATGCACAAGAGCTTCCCCAATAGCGAATACTACAAACGGGGTCTCGCCAAGCCCAAGGGCCCCTGGTGGAAGCTCTGGAATTAAGGGCCTAACCCGCCCCCTCAAAAAGCCCCCGCTGGTCGGGGGCTTTTCTTTGGGAAAGCAAGGGGATTGGGACGGGTTAAAGCCTGGGGAAGCGCCCACCCAGGGCGCCCCAGGCTCAGTCCTCAAGGCCCCCCGGTTCAGGCCGCCTGTTTAATGGCCAGGAGGGCCTGGTTGCGCAGGGTGCGCAGCAGGGACAATTCCTTTTCCGGAATCACGATTTCCCCCGCATGGTCCTTTTCCGCGTAAATCAGGGCGATGGGATTGCCCTTGATGGTGAGGGGGAAGAGAACAAAGGTTTCCGCGCTGGAAACCTTGCGGAACCAAGTGGGCATGCGGGGGGCGATTTTGGGGTCCCCCGTGTCGCTGATAAGAATATCCACTCCCCGGGACAGGGCGGCGTGGAAAATATCCGGGGAAAAATCCAGGGGAAAGCGGAATTGCCGGGCGGCGGCCGCCGCTTCCGGACCAAAGCCGAAGCGCCCCTGCATGATATTGGTACGCCCGTCCTTAATGCCCAGGATGACCCGCTTGAAGCCCATGGCCCGGTACATGGTTTCCAGGATAATGCGCAGGATGTCGTTGAGCTTGTAGTCTTCCACCAGGGTATTGCTGATGTCCTGAATACCGGCGGTGAGAATGGCCTGGGCGGCGGCGGAATCCGGCGCCTCCCCTTCTTCCCCGGCGGCGGACACGGGGGGCAGCTCCCCATCCGGACGCTCCGCCAGGATGGTCCCGGCCAGCGCCCCGTCCCCCGTATCCCGGGTGGTTTCCCCCGCCGGAGCGCTGCCCGCCCACTGGCGCAGCTGGCGGCCAAAGCTGGTCTGCTGCACGTTTATGCGGATGATGCGGGCGAATTCCTTCACCTCTTCGATGGCCTGTTCCACGGTCTGGACCAGGGTGGGGGCATCCAGGGGCACACTTTCCTGGAAACGGCCTCGAATCTTGCTCAGAGCCCGGCTCCGTTCCTCCGGCCCCATCTGGGCAATAGCGTCGCAGATTTCATTGGCAAAGGCGGCCAGCACCTGGAGCCGGTCTTCCGGGCTGCGGGGATGGCGCACCGGCCCGGAGGGCAGCTTGCGCATGCTATTCACGATCAGGGGCGGAAAGCCCCAGCTTTTCGCCACCCCGATGCCCAATTCCTCATAGGACAGGCCCAGCACCTGGAGCGACGCCGCTTCCTCCCCCACTTCCTTCTGGGCCATGCGCTTTTTCACTTCCTCGCTTTCTTCCGGGAAGTAGAACTGGCAAAGCAGGCGGCCCAGATTGTGGAACATGGCGCAGATAAACACCTGTTCCGCATCCCGAAAGGCAACCTTCACCCCCAGGTCCCGGGCCAGAATGCCCGCCAGATTGGCCCGCAGGAATTCGTCCTTGAGCTGGTTGGCGTTGGCCTTGTTCTGCAAATGCTCGAAGAGCAGCACCGTAATGGCGATATTGCGCACCGCGTCAAAGCCCAGGACGATCACCGCCCGGGACACGGTGCTGATGCTGCCCCCCCCGGCCTGACGGAAATAGGCCGAATTGACCAGGCGCAGGATTTTATTGGTGAGGGCGAAATCCTTGAGGATGGTGTTGGAAAGCCGGGAAATGCTCTCCGTTTCCGAGGTGGCAATGCGGTTGATGGCGCTCACCGACTCGGACAGGGCGGGGAAGTCGCTCTTATGGCGCATGCGCCGCAGGAGGAAATCCAGGGTGCCGGGCTTGCCCTGGCCCCCGGCCGCCACCGCCTCTTCCGGTTCCAGATAGGCCTCCAGGGCCTGGCGAAACTGGCTGACGCTGGGGTAGCGGTTTTCCGGCCGCCGGGCCAGGGCCTTGTAGAGCACATCCACCAGCCGCTCGTCCAGATTCAGGTCCGGCGGCAGGGTTACATCCTCATTGGCAATGCAGCGCATCAATTCGGGGATGCTGCGCCCCTGGATGGCCCGCCGCCCGGTGAGCATTTCGTAGAGCACCAACCCGGCGGCGAAAATGTCGCAACCCACGGTCACCGCGTGATCCAGAATGTATTCGGGAGCCATGTAGGCTGGCGTGCCCGTGTAGCCTTCATCCCCGTCCCGGGCCCCGTCCACCCGGGCGGCAATGCCGAAATCCATGACCCGGGGCTGGCCGTCCTCATCCAGGAGAATATTGGAGGGCTTTAAATCCCGGTGAATGATGCCGTGGGCGTGGGCGTGGGCCAGGGCGTCCAGAATGCCGGTCATCAAGGTTACGGCCCGTACCGGGGTGAGGGCGCCCCCGTCCGCCAGATGCTGGGCCAGACTCTTGCCCGGCACATATTCAAACACCAGGTAAAGGTCCCCCTCCTCTTCCCCCGCCTCGAAAATGGGCACGATATTGGCGTGGCGCAGCTGGCTGACGGTCTGGGCTTCCCCCAGCAGATAGCGGTTCTGGGCCGGGTCCGGGCGGGAGAAATGGAGGGTCTTGATGGCCACTTCCCGTTTTAAGCCCGGATCAAAGGCCAGATAGACCACGCTTTGGGCACCCCGCCCCAATTCGCGCCGGATTTCGAATTTTCCTAAATGCTGGGTCATGGCGGTTTTTTTTACTGTTCTTTTTTGAAGTTGGGGAACGGGTGTCTCCGGTGTTCCCCGGCGTTTCATTCTAACCCCGAGGGCCCGGGCCCGATGGGCAAAAAGCAGGGTTTTCCGGGCTTTTTCAGAAAAAATCCGGAAAATCCCGGTTCTTCAGCCTTTGTGCCCCTGGCCCAGGGCAAAAGACGTCAGCCAAAGAAGTTTCCCCGCCCCTTTCCGGGGCCCCCAGACCAGGGCGTTTTGACCGAAAAGACGACCCAGGGCCTGGGCGGCCCGGCGTCCTCCCCGGGGGAAAAGCACCAGAAATCCCGGCTCCACGGGCCAATCCCCCCGGTCCGCCCGGTTTTCCGCCGGCCACCAGCGCCAGCCCGCCCCCCTCCCCCGACGGGCCAAACGGGCAGCCAGGGCCGTGAGCCGGGCCTGATTGGCTTGGGGGGTAAGGCGTTGGGAACCCGGATTGCAGGGGGTAATCACCGCCCAGGCGTTCATACCCAGGCGTCCCATCAGGGCCGCCAGCCTAGGGGCGCAATGGCCCAACCGCAAATCCAGGGGCCCTTGGGGAAGCCACACCCGGTAGGTGGTGGCGGTGTAGGCGGCCTCCAAGGCTGCTTGGGATGGGGTCCCGGCCTTGGATTTAGGGACCGGAGGCAAGCTGGGGCCCACTCCCCGGGGGAACGGTGGCAGGTACGGGGCGGAGGTTGGCCCGTTCATGGTCTAGAGAAAGAAAGGAAAAGGACAGGGCGGACACGGGCAAAGTGCTAGTCTTCCGGCGCCCCCTTGGGCCCGGCCCTCGCCAGGCTCTTGACGCCCCGGCCGCGAGGGCGAGTTCAACGCCCCAACGGCGCCGCCCCGACCCCGTTTTTCACTCCCCTTCTTCCTCCGATTCCTCCAAGCTTTCCAGGCTGCCCAGGACCTGGCCCGCATTTTCCACGGGCAGGGCTTCCACGCTTTTCAGCTTGCGGCTGATCTGGCGGGTCCGCACTTCCGCCGCGCCGATGCTGTTGGTGGCCTGTTCCAGCTTTTTCTTGGTGTTGGCCAGGGCATCCCCGAATTTGCCGAATTCGGTCTTCACCGCCCCCAGCACGGACCACACTTCGGAGGAACGCTTTTCGATGGCCAGGGTGCGGAAGCCCATTTGCAGGCTGTTGAGCATGGCCGTGAGAGTGGTGGGACCGGCCAGGGAAACCCGGAAATCCCGCTGCAACAGTTCCGCCAGACCGGGGCGCCGCAGGGCCTCGGCGTAGAGGCCTTCAATGGGCAAGTACAGCATGGCGAAGTCCGTGGTGAAGGGCGGCTCCACGTATTTTTCCCGGATGGTCTTGGCCTCCTGCTTGAGCCGGGCTTCCAGGGCCTTGCCCGCCTCTTCCACCCCGGGCCCGTCGGCCCGTTCCTGGGCATCCAGGAGTTTTTGGTAATCCTCGATGGGAAATTTGGCGTCGATGGGCAACCACACCTGGCTGCCCCCGGGGCCGTCTTCCCCCTTGCCCGGCAGGCGAATGGCGAATTCCACCCGATCGTTGCTGTGGGGTCGGGTAATCACATTGGTGGCGTACTGGTCCGCCGTGAGCACCTGCTCCAGCAGTCCGGAGAGCTGGACTTCGCCCCAGGTGCCCCGGGTTTTCACATTGGTCAGAACCTTTTTCAGATCCCCCACCCCGGCAGCCAGGGTCTGCATTTCCCCCAGGCCCCGATGCACCTGTTCCAGGCGTTCGGACACCAGTTTGAAGGATTCTCCCAGCCGCTGTTCCAAGGTGGCGTGAAGTTTTTCGTCCACGGTCTTGCGCATTTCTTCCAGCTTGCCCGCATTTTCTGTCTGCAAGGCCGCCAGCCGGGCTTCCACGGCTTGGCGCAGGCGCTCGAAACGCTCGTCCATAGACTGGCTGAGTAGCCCCAGCTGCTTGGCAAAAGCCTCCAACCGCTGGCCCTGGGTTTCCCCCAACTGGACCACCTGCTGGCTCAGGGTTTCGCTTAGACGATTCAAAGACTGGGTCTGGGTTTCCCGGGCCTGCTGGGCTTCCACCCCCGCCTCCTGGCGGCCCCGGGCCAATTGCTGGGCGAAGTTTTCCAGCTGCTGGGTCTGCAACTGACCGAACTGGCTCACCTGCTGCCCCAGGGTTTCCGTCAGCCGAGCCAGGGACCGGGCCTGGGCCTCCCGGGCCTGATGGCTTTCCGCCGTGGCTTCCTGGCGCCCCCGGGCCAGCTGCTGGGCGAAATTATCCAGCTGTTGGGCCTGGAGCTGGCCCAGCTGGCCCACCTGGGTGCCCAGGGACTGGGCCAGCCGGTTCAGGGCGGCGGCCTGTTCTTCCCGGTTTTGCCGGGAATCCGCCCCCGCCTCCTGGCGACTGCGGGCCAATTCCTCCCGCCAGGCCTGCTCCTGCCGGGCCAGGGCCTCGGTCAGGGCCTGAAACTGAAAGCTCCAGTCCGGTCCCTTGCGGCTCAAGGTCAGCCATTGCAGGGCCAGCATTCCCAGGCCCAATACCACCAGCACCCCCATCAAAACATCGGTCATTCCCCATCCTTCCCTAAATCAACCGTGGCCAGGGCATGGCGCCAACAGGCTTCCATGTCCGGCCCATAAGCCACCAACACAATTTTTTCCAACACCGGATAGGCCGCCAGGGCCCGTTTCACTTCCCGCACCCCCAGGGCACAACCCGCCGCCGGGGGATAACCGTAAATACCGCAGCTAATGGCGGGAAAAGCCAGGGAGTGGAACCCCCGCGCCGCCGCCAGCTGGCAGGCATGCCCATAACAGGCCGCCAGCAATGCCCCTTCCCCCTGATCGCCCCCCTGCCACACCGGCCCCACCCCGTGGATCACCCAGGGAGAGGGGAGCCGGAAGCCCGGCGTGAGGCGCACTTCCCCGGTGGGACAGGGGGCCACCCGGCGACAGGCCTCGGCCAGCTCGGGCCCGGCGGCCCGGTGAATGGCCCCACAAACCCCACCGCCCGGCGCCAGGCGGGTATTGGCCGCATTGACAATGGCGTCCACCGCCAGGGTGGTGATATCCCCCTGCCAGACCACCAGACGTTCCGGTCCAAGACTGGCGGGGGCAAGGGAGGAGGACATGGCCGAACTCCAGCAACGGGAAAGGATGGGATTTTACCCGCATCCCGAGCCCCGCTCCCCTTCTTGCCCGGAGCGCCCCGCCCATTGGCAGAAGCCGGGGGAATGGGCTATCTTGGCGCAGACGCAAGCAACCGGGGCGGCAGGGCCCCGGAATCCACACATCGGGCTAGGGGCGGCGCCATGATCGCCCCGTCCGGAGGGGAGCCACACATGGGACTGCTACGCCAATTTGGCCGGGATTGCCGGGATTTCTGCCGCGACATCGGCCGGGATTTCCGGGCCATGGGGGAAGAACTGAAACGGCCGGAAACCTGGGTCATGCTGGGCATGATGGCCCTCTTCGCCCTGGTCATTTTCTTCGCCTTTTATTTCGCCCTGCGCTTTGACATGACCCGGCGCCTGTGGAATCTGAGCAACACTTTCTGCCAGGATTTGGGCAATGCCCAGACCGCCGCCCTGTTTTTCGCCGTCGCCGCCTTCAGCCTGACCATGGTCACCGCCCTGGGGGAATTCACCCGCTACATGGACAACAAGCGCCAGGGCCTGCGCCGCCAGGGCAAAACCGCCCGTACCGCCTTGCTCCTGGCGGCAGTGACCCTGATCATCGGCTCCGGCGTGGCCCTCTTTCTCGAACGCATGTGTCACTGATCCGGGAAAAGCCCTCCAGACGCCGCCCCCAATCATGACGACATCGGGTTAGAATCCCCTATTGATTCGATTCGCTCCCGTCCCAGAAAAAAACAATGAAAACCCTGGTAGTCGAAGACACCAAGACCGCCCTGGCGGTGGTCTGTCACCATCTGGAAAAGCTGGGCATTACGCCCATCCCCGCCCATTGCGGTGAGGAAGCCATTGCCCTGTTCCAGTCGGAAGCCCCGGATTTGGTGCTTCTGGACGTGGTCTTGCCCGACATCGACGGTTTTCAGGTGGCCCGCAGCATTCGGGAAATGGAACGGCCCGGGGATTGGACCCCCATCATTTTCCTCACCGCCATGTCCGGGGACATGGACCTGGAAAAGGGCATCGCCGCCGGGGGCGACGATTATCTGCAAAAGCCCGTCAGCGACGTGGTGCTGCGGGCCAAGATCCGGGCCATGCAGCGCATCGTCCAGATGCGCCAGTCCCTGGTGGTCCTCACCCGCAAGCTGGATACGGCCAATCAGGAATTAAAGCGCCTCTCCGCCGTGGACGGCCTTACCGGCATCGCCAACCGGCGCCAGTTCGACGAGGCCCTGGCCCGGGAATGGCGCCGCTCCATCCGCCAGGGCACGGAACTGGCGGTCATCATGTGCGACGTGGATTTTTTCAAGGCCTACAACGATTCCTACGGCCACCTGGCCGGGGACGAATGTCTCAAACGGGTGGCCTCCTCCATGGCCAAGGCCATGGAACGGGGGGGCGATCTCCTGGCCCGCTACGGGGGCGAAGAATTCAGCATCATCCTGCCCGACACCAAGCTGGGGGGCGCCGCCTTTGTGGCGGAACGGATGCGCTACAGCGTTTCCCAAATGAAGCTGCCCCACCCCACCTCCCAGCACGGGGTAGTCACCATCAGCTGCGGCGTTTCCTCCGCCGTGGCCACCGCCGGTTTCCGTCCGGAAACCCTGCTCCAGGCCTCTGACCAGGCCCTCTACCAGGCCAAGCAGAACGGCCGCAACCAGGTTACCCGTCTCTCCATGGCCGAAGCCCTGGCCCTGCAAAACGCCTGATTGTCCATGAGCTACCATCCCAAGGTTCTCATCGTTGATGACAACGATGTGATGCGCACCCTGCTCCGCGCCCTGCTGCGGGACGAGGCCTATCAGGTGGTGGGGGAAGCCCGCAACGGCCTGCAAGCCCTGGAACAAATCGCCAGCCTCCAGCCCGACCTGGTCTGCCTGGATGTGATCATGCCGGACCTGGACGGTCTGGAAACCCTGCGGGCCATTCGCCGGGACCATCCCCGGGTGGTGGTGGTCATGGTGACCGGCATGGCCAGCGTGGAAAACGTTCAGGAGGCCCTGAAACTGGGGGCTGCCGGCTTTGTCATCAAGCCTTTCAACGCAGCCAAGGTCCTGGAAAACCTGGCCCGGGCCTGGGCCAATCGCAGCCACTTCATTGCGGCGGAAGAAGGGGACAGCCCGGCAGCCTCGGAAAAAACCGACGCTCCGGAACCCGATGCGCCCTCCGCCGCCCCTAGCCCCTCAACGGCCCCGGACGGGGCTGCCTGAGCGCCGTACCTTTTCCCCTGCCCTTCTCAAAAATCGTTGCGCCAGGCCCGCAGGGCGGTAAAGACGCTCACCGGGTCCGTGCCTGTCGCGCCATGAGCCCGGGCCGCAGCAATCACCGCCGGGGCGTCACAACGGAGAAAGGGATTGGTGGCCAGCTCCAGGGCCAGGGTACTGGGCACCGTGGGTTCGCCCCCCTCCCCCAGGGACTGAGCCGCCCCTTGCCGCGCCAAAATGGCCGGATTATCCGGCTCCACCGCCCGGGCAAAAACCAGATTACGGCCCGTATATTCGTGGGCGCAGTAAATCCGGGTAGCGGGAGGCAGGGCGGCAATGCGGGCCAGGGAGGCGGCCATCTGGGCTGGCGTGCCCTCAAAGAGACGACCGCAACCGGCGCCGAACAGGGTGTCGCCGCAAAAGAGGGCCGGCCCCCCGGCCCCTTCCAGCACATAGGCCAGATGGCCCCGGGTATGGCCGGGCACGGCCCATACCTGAAACCTTGCCCCCAGGAGGGTAAGGCTTTCCTGGCCCTTCAATGGATGATCCACCGTCGTGATAGACTCGGCCTCCGGCCCGAACACGGGGCAGGGGAAACGGCGCACCAGGGCCGCCACCCCGCCCACATGATCGCCGTGGTGATGGGTCAGCAACACCCCCTCCAGGTGGAGTTTGCGGGCTTCCAGGGCGGCCAGGACCGGCGCCTCATCCCCCGGGTCCACCACCACCGCCCGGTTCTCCCGAACCAGGAGCCAGATATAGTTGTCCGCAAAAGCGGGAAGGGGAAAAATTGCAATTTCCCCCACCGGCTGGCCAGCGGATTCGGCGGCCCAGGCGGGCACGGGGGACGGCAGGGCATCGGTCATGGCAACTCCGTAAGGCAGGGGGCCCCGGCGGCCCCAACGGGCCCTGGGGACAGGGCGTCCATTTTAGGTATTTTTCAGCAGAGGGGCGAAAGCTTTAGGCATGTCTATTCCCGGATTCCAACACTGGCAGCACACCCCCCAGGGCCGCTACGTCCTGAGCTGGGAACAGGAGCGGGTGGACAGCCTGGTGGCCGATGTTTTCGGCTTCCATGCCCTCCAGCTGGGCCTGCCAGATGTGGATTTCCTCCGGGAAAACCGCATTCCCCTGCGCTGCAAGGCGGATGACGAGGGAACGGTAGATACCCTCTGTGACCTGCACCAGCTGCCCTTCGCCAATGCCAGCGTGGATCTGGTGATTCTGCCCCACGCCCTGGAATTCTGGGACGATCCCCACCAAATCCTGCGGGAGGTGGAGCGCATCCTTATTCCCGAGGGCCAGGTCATTATCACCGGCTTCAATCCCCTGTCCCTGTGGGGCCTGCGCCGCTGGCTGCCCCGCCCGGCCAACCCGGAGGCTGCCTTTCCCTGGGAAGGCCATTACCTCTCCGTGCTGCGCCTCAAGGACTGGCTGGCCCTCCTGGGCTTTGAAGTGGACCGGGGCAATTTCGGCTGCTACGCCCCCCCCTTCACCCAGGACAAGTGGTTCCACCGCAGCCGCTTTCTGGAATTGGCGGGGGACCGCTGGTGGGGCTTTGCCGGAGGAGTTTACCTGCTCCGGGCCGTCAAACGGGTGCCGGGCATGCGCCTTATCCTGCCCGCCTGGCGGAACGCCCGAAAACGGGCCAAAGCCAAGGCCCTGGCCCCCATCGCCCAGAATTCCACCCATAAAAACATCTGACTGACACCACAAGAAGCACCACACACGACATGGAACAAACTTTGGTTGAAATTTACGCCGACGGCGCCTGCCGCGGTAATCCGGGCCCGGGGGGCTGGGGCTCCCTGCTGCTGGCCCAGGGCAAGGAAAAAGAACTGTGGGGCGGCGAAGCCAACACCACCAATAACCGGATGGAGCTTACCGCCGTGATCCGGGCCCTGGAGGCCTTAAAGCGGCCCACCGCCCTGCGCATTTACACCGACTCCAAGTACGTGCAACAGGGCATCAGCGCCTGGATTCACAACTGGAAGCGCAATGGCTGGCGCACCGCCGACAAAAAGCCGGTGAAAAACGCCGAGCTGTGGCAGGAGCTGGACACCCTGGCCCGGCAGCACCAGATCGAATGGGTCTGGGTCAAGGGCCACGCCGGCAACCCGGGCAACGAACGGGTGGACGCCCTGGCCAATCGGGGCATTGACGAATTGGGCCGAGCCTAGGCCCCTTCAGGACAGTACCTATGCGGCAGATATTTCTCGATACGGAAACCACCGGTCTGGAACACCGGCAGGGGCACCGGCTCATTGAAGTGGCCGGGGTGGAAATGATCGACCGGCACCTCACCAACCACCACTTTCACAAATACGTGAATCCCCAGCGGGAGGTGGATGAAGGGGCCCTGGCGGTGCACGGCATCGGCAACGACTTTCTGGCGGACAAGCCCCTCTTCCAAGCCATTGCGGAGGATTTCCTGGAATACATCCGGGACGCGGAACTGGTCATCCACAACGCCCCCTTTGACGTGGGCTTTCTCAACATGGAGCTGGGGCGGATCAATCTGCCCCCGGTGGAAAGCGTCTGTGCCGGGGTAGTGGATACCCTGAAAATGGCCAAGGAGCTTCATCCGGGCAAGAAAAACAACCTGGATGCCCTGTGCGACCGCTATCAGGTGGATAACACCCACCGGACCCTGCACGGGGCCTTGCTAGATGCGGAAATTCTGGCGGAAGTCTATATCGCCATGACCCGGGGTCAGGAAAGCCTGATCATGGATCTGGCCCCCGCCGCCGACACCCCGACCGCGGAGCAGGAAGCCCCCATCACCATTCGCCCCAACAAGCCCCTGCGCGTCGTGCGGGCCACCCCGGACGAAATCGCCGCCCACGAAGACACCCTGAACAAGATTCGCAAGGAAAGTAAGGGAAGCTGTGTGTGGACCGGGGAAAAGAGCGAATTCCCGCCTCCCAAGCACTGAAGCAAACCCCGGGCGCCGGGGAAAATCTGGCGCTCCCTATCCGGGCCCGGGCCATCGGGCGGGTTCCGGTTTTACCAAGGCCCCAGCCTCAACCCCTGTCCCGGCCTCAGTCCCAGCCATTGCCCCGGCACCACCCAAGCCGGGCGCCCTGGCCCTCGGCCTCCGGGCCAGGGCCGTCCAAGCCCGGTCGGGCTTTTACCCTAGAACAAACTAGCCACCACGTCCCGGTCCCGTTCGGCCAGGCTTTCCAGACCATGCAGGGCTTCCTTGGAGGCCCCCAGGGATTGGGCGTGGGCAATGAAGGTTTCCAGGGCCTTGGCCAGGGGATAGTCGCAGAAACTCCAGTCCCGGTTAAATTCCACCACCGTCAGGCGCTGCACGGAAAGCTTGCCCCCCCGCATGGGCACCAGGGCGACCTTGTGCCCATCGTGGCGGATGACAACAGCCATGGTGCGATTGCGATTGGTGACGATCAAGGCACTTCCCTTTCCAAGACTGACGGAGCAAATCCACCGCCGGACGGCGGGGACGAGGCGCGCATTGTCGCTCAAGGCGCCAAAATGCAAAAGCCGTTCCCCCAAGCTCCAGCCAGGGGGCGCCGTTTAAGGCCCTGGCGGGGTTCACGCCGCGCTTTCCATGGCTCTCCCACTCTCCCGCTCTCCCACTATCCTCCCTGTCATTCCTCTTCCTTACCCCAGCCCCCCAGACTTCCCCTCGTTCCCCAAACGCCGTCCCCTCCTGAACTCAGGCCACCTCGCCCAAAACCGCCCAGGGATGTCCCAGCCCCGCTCCGCCCCCCTCCAGCCTTTTTTCCCCGCTTTTTAGGGCAAACCCAGCCTCGCCGTCTAAAATAGCGCCCTGAATCACTTTTCCCTTCCCTCCAGCATGGCAAAAGCAGAAAACGACAAGGCCGCCCGGGGTCATACCCCGGTCATGCAGCAGTACCTGAAATTCAAAGCCCAATACCCGGACACCCTGCTTTTTTATCGCATGGGGGATTTCTACGAACTGTTTTTCGAGGATGCGGAAAAGGCGGCCCGCCTGCTGGACATTACCCTCACCACCCGGGGCCAGTCCGCCGGGCAGCCCATCAAAATGGCCGGGGTGCCTTACCACGCGGTGGAGCAATACCTGGCCAAGCTGGTGAGGCTGGGCCAGTCGGCGGTGATCTGCGAGCAGGTGGGGGACCCGGCGGCGAGCAAGGGGCCGGTGGAGCGGGCCGTGGCCCGCATCGTTACCCCGGGCACCCTGACCGACGCGGCCCTGCTGGACGACAAGCGGGATATCCTGCTCCTCGCCCTCTGCCCGGAAAAACAGCGCCTGGGCCTGGCCTGGCTCAATCTGGCCAGCGGCGAATTTCGCCTCACGGAAATTGGCGCGGAACGCCTAGGAGCCACCCTGGAACGCATTCGCCCGGCGGAGGTGCTGCTCCCGGACGGTCAGGCGGAAGCCCTGGCCCCGGGCCTGAACGCCGCCCTCACCCGGCGGCCGGACTGGCATTTTGACCAGGAGGCGGCCCGGCGCCAGCTCCTGGAACACTTCCGGGTGCAAAGCCTCAGCCCCTTCGGGGCGGAAGACCTGGGCCCGGCCCTGGGGGCGGCGGGGGCCCTGCTCCAGTATGCCCAGGCCACCCAGGCCCAGACCCTGGCCCATGTGCAAAGCCTCACGGTGGAGCGGGAAAGCGCCTACCTGGGCCTGGACGGGGCCACCCGACGCAATCTGGAATTAACGGAAACCCTGCGGGGGGAACCGGCCCCCACCCTCTTTTCCCTCCTGGACCATTGCGTCAGCGCCATGGGCTCCCGCCACCTGCGCCACGCCCTGCACCATCCGGAGCGGGACCGGGCCCGGCCCGCCGCCCGGGTCGGGGCGGTCACCGCCCTCATGGACGACGGCCAGCGCCTGGTGCGGGTGCTCACCGGGGAACTCAAGGGCATCGCGGATGTGGAGCGCATTGCCGGGCGCATCGCCCTGCGTAACGCCCGGCCCCGGGACCTTTCCAGCCTGCGGGATACCCTGGCCCGGCTGCCGGACCTGGCGGCGCCCCTGGCGGATGCCAGCGCCCCCCTGCTCACCGCCCTGGGGCAGGACCTGAATGCTCCCCCCGCCGCCCTGGATCTCCTCACCCGGGCCATCGCCCCGGAACCCGCCGTGCTCCTTCGGGAAGGGGGCGTTATCGCCCCGGGCTATGACTCGGAGCTGGATGAGCTGCGCAATCTCAACGACAACTGCGGCGCCTTTCTGGTGGAGTTGGAAGCCCGGGAGCGGGAACGCACGGGCATTTCCAGCCTCAAGGTGGAATACAACCGGGTGCACGGCTTTTACATCGAAATCACCCACGCCCACGGGGACAAGGTGCCGGAAGACTACCGGCGTCGGCAAACCCTGAAAAACGCCGAACGCTACATCACCCCGGAACTGAAGGCCTTTGAAGACAAGGCCCTGTCCGCCCAGGAACGGGCCCTGGCCCGGGAAAAATGGCTCTACGAGGGCATCCTGGACCAGCTTCTGGAAGCGGTGCCCGAATTGCAGCGCCTGGCCCGGGCCCTGGCGGAACTGGACATGCTCACCGCCTTCGCCAAGGTGGCTGCCGAGCGCAACTGGTGCTGCCCGGAATACACGGAAGAAACCGGCCTGTGGCTGGAAGGGGCCCGCCACCCGGTGGTGGAAAACGAGCTCCTGGCCCAGGGGGAAAGCTTTATCGCCAACCAGCTGGAACTCTCCCCGGAACGGCGCCTGCTGCTCATCACCGGCCCCAACATGGGGGGCAAATCCACCTACATGCGCCAGACCGCCCTCATCGCCCTGTTGGCCCATGTGGGTTGCTACGTGCCCGCCAGCCGGGCCCGCCTGGGGCCCCTGGACCAGATTTTCACCCGCATCGGCGCCTCCGACGACCTGGCTTCCGGCCGCTCCACCTTCATGGTGGAAATGACGGAATCCGCCGCCATTCTCCACAACGCCACGGTCCACAGCCTGGTGCTCATGGACGAGGTGGGCCGGGGCACGTCCACCTTTGACGGCATGGCCCTGGCCATGGCCATCCTGCGCCATCTCCTGGAAAAGAACCGCAGCCTGACCCTGTTCGCCACCCACTATTTCGAACTCACCCGCCTGGCCCACGAATACCCGGAACTGGCCAATGTGCACCTGGGGGCGGTGGAACACGGGGACCGGATCGTCTTTCTCCATGCCGTGGAAGAAGGCCCGGCCAGCCAGAGCTACGGCATTCAGGTGGCCGCCCTGGCGGGCATTCCCGCCGCCGTGGTGAAGGCCGCCAAGCGGGAACTGCGGGAGCTGGAAAGCCGGGCTGCCGTGGATCCCCTCCAGCCCGACCTGTTCGCCGCCCCGGCGGCCCCCGAACCCGCCGAAGCGGAACCCTCGCCCCTGGAAAACCTGCTGGCCACCATCGACCCGGACCAGCTCACCCCCCGGGAAGCCCTGGACCAGCTCTACGCCTTGAAGGCCCTGGCGATTCCATGAGCCCCTGCCTGCCCCAACCCCACCGCTTTGCCCACCGGAGAACCGTCTGGACTCCCGCTGGGGCGGCGTCTGGCCCCAAAGCTACCGCCCCGGAAAACGCCACCGGGCCGGACGCTCGGCAGGAAGCTCTCGCCCCTAAACATTCCCGGACCGGAATCCGCCCCTGGGCCCCGTGGTTAGGACTTTTTGGGCTCTTGGCCCTGGTTGCCACCGCCCTACCCGCCCAGGCCCAGACCTACCGGTTTGCCCTGATGGGGGACACCCCCTACAGCGATTACGAGCGCCAGGAGTTGCCCAAGCTCCTCACCGCTGTGGCCGCCACCCACCCCGCTTTCCTCATCCATGTGGGGGACATCAAAAGCAGCAACGAATCCTGCGCCGATCCCCTGCTCATCGCCCGGCGGGACCTGCTGGACGCCTATTCGGGGGCCCTGATTTACACCCCGGGGGATAACGAATGGACCGACTGCCGCAAACTCACCGCCGGTCACTTTGACCCGGAGGAGCGGCTCAACAAGCTGCGCCAGCTCTTTTTCCCCGCCCCCCGCTCCCTGGGCCGCCAGCCCCTAGCCCTGATGCGGCAGTCCGCCGCCTACCCGGAAAACCTGCGCTGGCGCCTGGGGCCCGTGCTCTTCATCACCCTCAATCTGCCCGGTCCGGACAACCATTACGGCCCGGGCCCGGAACCGTCCCCCGAATATGAGGCCCGGGAAGGGGCCAACCGGGCCTGGCTGGCGGAGGCTTTCCGCTTTGCCCAGGAAGGCCATCTGGCGGGCCTGGTCATCGCCACCCAGGCGGACCCGGCCCTGGAAGACTTTGCCCGGGGCATGGGCCACCGGGGCTTCAAGGCCCTCCTCACCCAGCTGCAAGACGCCACGGAGCGCTTTCCCGGCCAGGTGGTGCTGGCCCACGGGGACACCCATGTGATGCGCATCGACCATCCCCTGCGCTACCGGGAAGGGCCACGGCGGGGCCAGCCCCTGGCCAATTTCACCCGGGTGGAAACCTACGGCTCCCCCTTCATGGGCTGGATTGCCGGCCAGATTGATTCCCGGGACCCGGCCCTGTTCCACTTCGCCGCCCACCCCTGGCCCAAGGTGCCCTTGCTGCCTTGATCATCCGCCGCTCCCCCGGCTCCGCCAGCAACCACGCCCCACTCCCGAGGGGGCGAAGATAGAAGTCCAATCCGCGGCTCTTCCCGGGCATTTTTCCCGGGGCCTGGGGGCGTTCACTGGGGCTTTTCCTAAGGTCTTCCACTAGAGGTATTTCCTGGGAGCATTCCCTGAGCAATCAGGCCTGGGCGACACCGGCGCCGAAGCGCCCGCCCAAACCTCGCCCCCCACCTTCCCTTCCTCCCGCCCCTTCCTTCCACCCCGCCTGGGCTTGAGTTTATATAACGCTCTTGCCTATGCTCTTCTCCGCGCCCCACCCTGGGAAGCCACCGCCTTCGCCCCGCCGGACCACGGTCAGGGGCCCGATCCCATGAAAGGAAGTTCATGACCAGCACCGCCAGCCCCACCGGTTCCACGGCGGAACTCGAAGCGCTCCTCATCCAGCGCTCCCTCTCCGACCGGGAACTCCAGGCGGCCGCCGAGGCCGCCCCCGACTACCGCATCCTGCCCGACGCCACGGTGATCAAAATTGGCGGCCAGAGCATCATCGACCGGGGCCGGTCTGCGGTGTATCCCCTGGTGGAAGAAATCGCCAGCGCCCGGAAAAACCACAAAATGCTCATCGGCACCGGGGCAGGCACCCGGGCCCGCCACCTTTATTCCATCGCCGCCGGGCTCAATCTGCCCGCCGGGGTGCTGGCCCAGCTGGGGGCCTCCGTGGCGGATCAGAATGCCGCCATGCTCGGCCAGTTGCTGGCCAAGTACGGCATTTCCGCCGTGGATGGGGCCGGTCTCGCCGCCGTGCCCCTCTACCTGGCCGAGGTGAATGGGGTGATTTTCAGCGGCATGCCCCCCTACAAAATGTGGATACGCCCGGCCCGGGAAAGCGTCATTCCCCCCTACCGTACCGATGCGGGCTGCTTCCTGGTGGCCGAGCAGTTCGGCTGCAAGGCCATGATTTACGTGAAGGATGAAAACGGCCTTTACACCGGCAATCCCAAGACCGACAAGAACGCCACCTTTATCCCGGAAATTTCCGTGGATGAAATGAAGGCCAAGGGGCTCCACGATTCCATCCTGGAATTCCCCATGCTGGACCTGCTCAAGGCGTCCCGCCATGTGCGCCAGGTCCAGGTCATCAATGGACTGGTGCCGGGCAACCTGACCCGCGCCCTGGCCGGCGAACACGTCGGCACCCTCATCACTGCGAGCTGAGACCCCCGCCATGGCTGAAATCACCAACACCATCAAACACGTTCCCTCCCCCCTGGCGCGCCAAACCCTGCTGGATGGCAGCCTCACCCGGCCCGTGGCCGACGTGCGCCCCCGGGCCATTCTGCCCTGGCTCCAGGTGGTCAAAATCGGCGGCCGGGCCATCATGGACCGGGGCGCGGAAGCCATCCTGCCCATGGTGGAGGAAATCCGTAAGCTGCTGCCGGAACACCGGCTGCTGATTCTCACTGGCGCCGGTATCCGGGCCCGCCACGTCTATAGCGTGGGCCTGGACCTGGGCCTGCCGGTCGGTTCCCTGGCGCCCCTGGCGGCCAGCGAAGCCGGGCAGAACGGCCATATCCTGGCTTCCCTCCTGGCGCCGGAGGGGGTGTCCTATGTGGAACATCCCACCATCGCCAGCCAGCTGGCCATCCACCTCACCGCCGCCCGGGCCGTGGTGGGCAGCGCCTTCCCCCCCTACCACCACCACGAATTCCCCAATTCCCGCCTGCCCACCCACCGGGCCGACACGGGGGCTTTCCTGGTGGCCGACGCCCTGGGGGCCGCCGGACTGACCATCGTGGAAGACGTGGATGGGGTCTATACCGCCGATCCCAAGGGCCCGGAAGGCGCTAACGCCCAGCTGATCCGGGAAAGCCATTACAGCGAGCTGGCCCAGCAGGCCGCCACCCTGCCCCTGGACCCGGCCCTGTTGGAAGTCATGGCCAACGCCCGCCACCTCCAGCAGGTCCAGGTCATCAACGGCCTGGTCCCCGGCCGCCTCACCGCCGCCCTCCGGGGCGAACACGTGGGCACCCTGATCCGCACGGGGGCCGGGGGCAAGTAAGCGCCGCCCGGAACCGGTCCCAACAAAAAAGCCGCCCAAGGGCGGCTTTTTTATTGGGCATTCCCAGCCTAGTGCTTGCAGCCGCAGCCCCCTTCTTGGCCGTGACCGTGGCCACCGCAGCAGCCGCCGTCATCTTCGTCGTCGCAACCGCAGCTGTCATCGCCACAGCCGCAGCCTTCGTCGTGGTGGTGTTCGTGGTGCACGTGGCCGTGTTCCAGTTCTTCTTCGCTGGCGGCCCGCACGTCGGTCACGGTGCAGGTGAAGACCAGGGAAGTACCGGCCAGGGGATGGTTACCGTCCAACACCACCTTGCCGTCCGCAATGTCGGTGACCCGATAGAGGACGAAATCTTCCTCGTCCCCGCCTTCCGGAGCCCCTTCAAACTGCATGCCCACTTCCAGCACTTCGGGAAACTCGGCCCGGGGTTCGATCTGGACCAGGGCCGGATCGTATTCGCCGAAGGCGTCGTCCGGTTGCAGCTTGACCTTCAGGGTTTCCCCCACGTCCTTGCCTTGGAGGGCCTCTTCGATCTTGGGGAAAATGTCGTCGTAGCCGCCGTGGAGGTAAACCAGGGGCTCCTGGCCCCCATCCACCAGGGCGCCATCCGGATCGGTGACGTTGTAGTCCAGGGTGACGACGGTATTTTTGGCAATTTGCATGATGGTCCTAACGAAATTTAAAGGGCTTGCACCAGCCGCAACACTTCTGCGGCATGTCCCCGGGGGGTCACGTCATAGAGGGCATGGCGGAGGGTTCCCGCCTTGTCGATGACAAAGGTGGAACGGACCACGCCATAGCGCTTTTGCCCATCCACTTCCTTGGCCTGCCAGACGCCGTAACGCTTGCACACCACCCCTTCCACATCGGATAACAGGGAGAGGGCGATACCGTGTTCATCCCGGAAATCCGCGTGTTTCAGGCAGTCTTCCCGGTTAATGCCGATCAGGACACAGTCCCGTCGGGCGAATTCCTGATCGTGGTCGGAAAAATCGGTCACTTTGCGGTGGTCCCGGTCGTTTGGACAGCCACCGGGCTGGAATAAGCTAAGGCCGGTGCCGGGGTTTTGGTTTTGACTTTCCCGGATTTTATAACGATTGGCTTGAGCACTGTGGAGCTTGTGGGCAGC
>JAYRGQ010000021.1:0-60479 GCA_041907765.1 Rhodocyclaceae bacterium
GCTGCCCACAAGCTCCACAGTGCTCAAGCCAATCGTTATAAAATCCGGGAAAGTCAAAACCAAAACCCCGGCACCGGCCTTAGCTTATTCCAGCCCGGTGGCTGTCCAAACGACCGGGACCACCGCATGGCGCCGAACAACAGCAACCAGGCCAGCAGCAGGCCGAAGTGGGGAATCAACAAAATGGGTGCCACGGACAGGGCGAACACCAGTCCCCCCTGGCGACAGGCCGTAGGACTGCCCCGCCGGGCGATCCAGGGGCCGATGACGGACATGGACAGCAGGGCCCCCAGGGCCACGGCAAACATGGCCAGGGACAGACCGGCGTCATCCAGGGCGAAAAGGGTTTTGATCTGGGGCAGGCAGACGCCCCACACCGCATAGGTAAAGCCGCTGGCGAAAAACAGGGCGGAATTCGCCAGCCGGGCGGCGGTCAGGGGATCGGAGAAGGGCGAGGGACGGGAGGCTTGGCGCATCGGCGGATTATGGCCGATGCGCTGTAAGGGATGGGTAGCGGGGTGTAACGGGGGGGCTTCCGACCCCAAACCGAGTAATATTAAGCGAAATAATAGAGGCCGCGTTGTGGGACGATAGCTAACGTTGCTCTGTAGTCATCCCCTGACAGAAGTACAACTGGAATACCATATAACTTAAAGTCTTGTGGCTGCGAATCCTACAGCTGCGGCAAGCCCAAATGCGAGCAGTCCTAACGCCGCGTAGAGTTTGGTCAGCTTGCTATGTACCATGCTCCGATAAGTGGAAAATTCCATGCTAATGTTATTGAGCTTGGACGAGATTCCGTCATGGCGGGTATTCATGTTTTCTACTTGTCCAGCAAGCTCAAGATCAAGACGTTCCAGAATTATCGACTGCTCTTTTACTTCCTTGCCAAAATCGCTTACAGCCGTAGTAGTAGTTGTTGTTTGCTCTAACATCCCGGAAATTTTCTTGCTCCATTGATCGTCGATTCTTTTCAAATCGGCAGATACCTCGCTGCAACGAATACCCAATCCGGCTATTTCCTGGCTTATATGATCCTTAAAAGACGAAGCATTCTCCGCAGCTTGGTGAAGCTCATCGTTTACCTGTTTAGAAACTCTTTCCAAAGATTCATCGACGGAGCGGAGTAACGCATCACGGGTGCCTTGAACTTCGTTAGCTATGGCTATGAGTTTCTTTGCTCCTTCTTGCGTTAGTCCTCTCAATTCAAAATAGTCATTAACCAACTTTTCAAGGTCGGAATTCTGCTTGGCAAGTAACTCATGCTGATCTTGGAGTTCGAACGTATGTCGTTCGATTCTCTGAGTTTGGTCTTTGATGATCTCCTGTTGGGTGGAAAGTTGTTCCTGCTGCTGTTGCAGCCTTTGGGACTGGACAATACTCATGACCATCAACTGGCCAATCGCTTTGGAAAAAGCTGCCTGCGTTTCGACCGCATCAAGCTGGGCGTTCTCCATTGTGTCGTCAAAGGTGATGGCATCACCCAACTTCTTCCAAAATCCCCGATTTTCGTAGACTGACCGGGTTTTGCGGAAGTCGTCTAGGCGCTTGAAATTTTTACGAAAATCGTTGATTAATCCCTCTACATCAATCTGTCGCAACAAATCTTCGGGGACTTGGATTTTGGACATCTGTCGGATAAGCTCAGTCATGGATTTCATCCTTTCTTGTTCTGATCGTATTCCAGCAATAGCGTCTCAAGCTCGGCGTCCATTACCTTCAATTCTGCTAAGCCGCTTTCTATCATCTTCAAAGTGGCACCTCGCTTCGCCACTGCTTGCTGTGCCTTCATCGCCGCATTGCTAATGTGGTTCTGGCTTTTTGCTAAGCTGGTTTCAATTCCCCGATATTGCTCAATACACAGTTGGTACTGCCTCGAGTTATCGAATTGGGCTTGAAGCATTTGGGCCATGCGCTCGAGCAGAACTGCACTCGCTTCCATGTTCTCGATTTGGGCATTCAGCATTTCGGTTCCGCTGGCTCCAAGCCAATCGAAGAAGCGGTCAATACCGAAGACGACGAGCGCCGTTATGATTCCGGTAAGGATCGCTGTGACTGCTGGTGAAATGACGTTGGACAGCGGTAGTGTGGGTAGAAATGCCTTTACAGATTCCTCGAAAATTATCCCGAGGCTAGCGGTGACGACTGCCGCTATAATTTTAGTTGCTTGTCTGGCAACCTCGATGGCCGGCATTCCAGGCGGTGGATTGGCGATCAACTTGATGGCTTCCCAAAGCCCCTTGAGACCTTCACGAATTACTGTTACGACCTTAGCCGAGGTGGTCACAATATTATTGATAATATAAGTGAGTAAATTGCTAATAAACCCTTGAATGCCTCCTGAAAACATCGCCTTAAAGACATGCTCCAGCTTTCCTTTGATCCGCTCCCCAATGCTCCGTAATGCCTCAATAAGGTGGTCGACAAAGTTCTTTTCCAGTGCTGGATCTTTCGCGATGCGCTTAATCTCCTCATAGGAGCCGTTAACTAGTTCAAAAAGCATCACGCCCATAGCTTGCCGTAGCCCGTTTTTTGTTGCCTCCTGCGTTCCTGTTACAAGTAGCTCTTGTCCTTGCTTCATGAACTGCGCTTTAAAAAGTTCAGTTTCGAGATGGCGCTCCGAAGTGGTCTTCGTCTTTTGTAGAAGTTCCATATCGACCCCATATCGTTCTGCATTGGTTTTATCAGGCTCTTTCTTACTGCGGGCCTTAGCCCATTGCTCTTTGTCCTTGTCCCCCATCGACAGATTGATATTGGATTCGGCAGGTACCAAATTTTCAGAAGAGTTTGCTACAGCTACTCGCTCTTCCTTAGACATAAAGAGGTTGGAACGCGGGTTACGCTCAATCTTCTCGACTGCGATTACATGGTCCAGATGCATCCGTCCATCGTGTGGTAGATCATTCCCTGTCCAGGCGCTTGTGATCGGCTCCCCGCTCTGGAACATTTGTTTCCTTTTTTTCGGTAGATTGGCATCGTAGACGGATCGATCAATCGAATGTTCGAGATTGTGCTTGTATTCGTCATATCGCTTCGAGTCTTCGGTATTAGCGACAATGCCCTTTTTGAAGTTGTGCGTTGTGGTGACATTCCCGCCCCTCTTGTCGTCGAGCATCGCCGGTGTCAGGCCGAACGGTCCGATGATCTGCTGCAAGACCTGATCACGGCAACTGTCCATTAATTCATCAATACGCTTAGCCTTTAACTCTGATCTACTAAGCGAGGATGGCCAATCGCTATTGATCAGTACTCCTTCTGAATGACTATTGAGATTTTGTCTATTCATTTGTGGCTACCTCTAGTATTCATTACCGTCGCTCTTTTTATATGCGGGAGTATGTGAAGTAGGTCCTATTGGGTGTGACGAAGAGTCAGTTTTACAGCCCTGGAGATGGAAATTTTTTCCATGTTGGACAACTTTTCTGAGGCAATGCTTGCTTTGTTGATATTTTCCTTTCCAGGAGAAACGGCTATACAACTTTAAAAGATAAGGAGAGAGATTTTCTTCTCCCACTTTCTTCTTTTCTCTTAATGGTCCGGTCCCCCCTCCTTAAGGTAGTGGGGTGACCGGGGCCCGTACAGTATCCCGTAGCCGCTACCCGCAGCCAGAAGGCGGAAGCTGGTGATGCCGGCGATGGTGTGGCCCCTATCGTTGATGGAGTCGGCGATCTGGTTGACCAGGGCTTTCACCAGCATGCCCACCAGGCCGTTGTTATTGTTGTTGTCCCCTTCCGCGCTGGAGGCGGTGGCGTGGCCTTTCCAGAGGGAGCGGCCGTTGCGCAGGTCGATCAGTTCCCCGTCGGCGGTGACCCGGGTTTCGCTGGAAATGATCTTGTAGGAGGTGCCGTACTGGGTGACGTTGATGTAGAGGGCGGCGTCGGCGCCGAATATTTTGCGCAGCTTTTCGAGGGGTAGCTGGTGGATGTCGTCCGGGGTGGTCAGGCCGTTCTGGCGGAAGGTTTCGTTGGCCAGGGTGACGGGCACCACGTAATAGCCGGATTCGGCCAGGGGGTAGGTGACCTGGGACAACATGCTGAGGGAGGCATCCACGTCCGGGGAGGTGTTCAGGGGTGGCAGCACCAGGATGGAGGCGGGGCGGCTTTCCTTGAAGGCGGAGTAGTCGGGGCCGGCGTAGTGGCTGGTGGAAGCGCAGCCGCTTAGGAGGGCGAGGCCCAGCAGCAGGCTGGCCCAGGGCAAAATCGGGTAGCGGGTCATGGGGTTCAGCCTTTCGTGGCGGTGGGGGCGGGAGTGGCTTGGGCTTTTTTCAGGAGAAAGTCCATGAAAGTGGCGCTTTCCGGGTATTGGCGCTTTTCCGCTTCCAGGTTTTCCACCATTTGGTCGGTGCGGCCGATTTCTCCGTAGAGAATGCCCAGGTGGGCGCGGAAGCCCGGGGGCACGGCCTCGCCCTTGGCCAGGGCCAGTTCCTTATCCTTTTCCATGGCCTGGATTTCCGCTTCCGGCCCCTTGTCCCCCTTGAGGTGGCTGTAGATGGTGGATTGGTAGCTGCCCCAGTAGTAGAGGGTCTTGGGCTGGCTGGCGCAGGCGGCGCAGAGCAGGGCCGCCGCAACGGGCAGGCCCCAGGTGTGGCAGAGGTGACGCAGGCGGGTCATGGGGCGTCTCCTCAGGAAGATTTCTTCAGCCAGGCGCCACCGTCCACGCCAGCCACCAGGGCGTCCACGGCCTGGCGAATGGCCAGGTCCAGCACCTTGCCGTTGAGGGTGGAGTCGTAGCTGGCTGTGCCGCCGAAGCCGATCACTTCCCGGTTGGAGAGGGCGTATTCCCCGGCGCCCTGGGCGGAGTAGATGACTTCCGAGGTCTGCACATCCACCACATTGAGGGACACCTTGGCGTAAGCGATCTGCTGCTTGCCCCGGCCCAGAATGCCGAAGAGCTGGTGATCCCCCACTTCCTTGCGGCCAAACTCGGTCACGTCCCCGGTAATGACGTAATTGGCGCCTTTCAGGTTTTGCCGGGCCTTGGTGAGGGAGGCTTCCTGCTTGATCTCGGTCATGTTGTCCCGGTCCAGCACATTGAAGCGGTTGGTTTGTTGCAGGTGGGTAATCAGAATGGTCTTGGCCTGACTACCGAGCCGGTCCACCCCGTCGGAGAAAATGCCCCGCAGGAAGGTGGAGCGGTTATCGAACTTGCCCACGGAAATGGGATAGCGCACCCCGTTATAGGCAACGGAGGCGGAAGCCGATTGGGCGACGGGCAGGCTTTGGGACGTTTCCGTGGCGCATCCGGCCAAGCCCCCCAGGGCAATCAGACTCAAGGCCGTTAGTGTGACTTTTTTCATGTTTTTGACGTTTTATATGAAGTGGAGAAGAGCGGTAATTCCGAAATTAATCAATTGGTTAATTAAATAATTTCGGGGGCTATGGAATTTATAATGGATAAAATTCTCCTGCCGGTCATATTTCAATGGCAATAATCCAAAGGTAATAAATTGCATAGAACACTCTGAATATAAAGAAATATTTTCTTAAATCCGGTGAAGATTTGGAAAATTCTGGCCCGTGCTAAAAGTGGGTTTTTCCCCGGATTTTGGCGCCTATTTGGCGCTTATTTTTTGGGCGCTCCCGTGTCCTTCCTTCGCCCCACCGGTGTATCCTTCCCCTCTCCTTTTTCGTCTCCGTTGTCCCCATGTTTTTCGGCATCGACCATTTGGCCACCTTTGTGTTGGGCACCATTTTCATCGTCCTGCTGCCCGGGCCCAATTCCATGTATGTGATGAGCGTGGCTTCCCGCCGGGGGGTGGGGGCGGGCTATGGGAGCGCCTGTGGGGTGTTTCTCGGGGACACCATTCTCATGGTGCTGGCGGCCACCGGGGTGGCCTCCCTGATTGAGGCCAATCCCCTACTGTTTACCCTGCTCAAATACGGCGGCGCCGCCTATCTGGCTTACCTGGGGATCAATCTGCTGCGGGCGGCGGTGGCGCGCTGGCGGGGACGGGAGGCGGCCGGGGCAGGGGCGGTGACGGGGGAAGACAACGGCGCCCGACCGTTCCGCCGGGCCCTGGTCATCAGCCTGCTCAATCCCAAGGCCATTCTCTTTTACCTGTCCTTCTTCATCCAGTTCGTTTCCCCCGGCTATGCCCACCCGGGGCTCTCCTTCCTGGTGCTGGGGGCCATCGTCCAGCTGTGCAGCGCCCTTTACCTTTCCGCCCTGATCTTTGGCGGCTCCTATCTGGCGGCCGCTTTCCGCCGTCGGCGGCGCATGGCGGCGGGGGCCACGGGGAGCGTGGGGGGCCTGTTCATCGGCTTTGCCGTCAAGCTGGCGGAAGCCTCCCTGAGCTAGGTAGGGCCTGGGGCTTGGGCCCCATTTTCAATCTGCTTGATTCGGGGTCGGGGGCTGGGTGTCCCCGGCGGCCCGCTCCTGATCCGCTTTCCTATCTCCTTCCCCTTCTGACGTCCCGTCCTCCAGGTGGGTTGCCCCGTCCTGGCGTCGGCGGCGCCATTCCGTGGGGGAGCAGCCCAGGGCCTGGCGGAACATGTAGGTGAAGGCGGCTGGATTGGCGTAGCCCAGATCCAGGGCGATGCCCGTAATGGGGCGCCCGGCGCAGAGCCATTCCAGGGCGAGAAAGAGGCGCAGCCGGTGGCGCCATTCCCGCAGGCTGATGCCCACTTCCCGGGCGAAGCGGCGGGCCAGGGTGCGGGCCGAGGCCCCCAGTTCCCGGCCCCAATCTTCCGCGCTCCGGTTATCCGCCGGTTGGGCGTACAGGGCTTCGCAGAGCCGTTGGAGCAGGGGGCTGGCGGGCCAGGGCAGGTGAAAGTGCTGCACCGGTTGCCGTTCCAGTTGGGCAAAAATCAGGGCGGTGAGCTGGTCCAGATAGGTCTCGTCTTCCTGGCGACTCACCGCTTCCAATTCCACGATCAGGGCCCGCAACAGGGGGGTGACCGCCAGCACGGTGCATTGCCGGGGCATGGCTAGGCCGGGCCGGTCGGCCACGTAGAGATTGCGGAACTCGGCGCCGCTCAAGGCTCCGGTGGTGTGCTCCACCCCGGTGGGCAGCCAGATGCCCTGCTCCGGGGTGATGACGTGCCAAGTGTCGGCGGCGGTGACCATCAGGGTGCCCGCCGTGGCATAGACGAACTGGTTCCAGGGATGGCTATGGCGGGGAAAAATCTGCCGTGCCGCCAGATTCTGGGAGCGGGGCACGATGGGCCGGGGCAGGGAAGGGAAGTCGGGAACCGGGATGGTTTCCCAGGTGTGCCAGTCCAGCATGGGCTGTCATCTCATCAATGGATGTCGTCATTCTATCGAAAGGTGGCGGGGAGAAAAGGGCCTAGCATGGGGGCCTTGTTTGCCGGAGTCCGCCCATGACTGCCCCTACCTCCGCCTCTCCTTCCCCCTCCTCCCCGCATTCCGAAGCGGCTCCTGGCGCCGGGTCGGAGGGCTCCACCCCAGCCGTGCCCCTGGCCGCCGATCCGGCCCAGGAACCCGCCCTGGCGCCCCATCGGCTGCGGGTGATTTTCGCCGGGGTCTGTGCCCTCATCCTCACCGTGGGACTGGCCCGCTTTGCCTACACCCCCATGCTGCCCATCATGCGGGCCCAGGCCGGGCTGTCCTATCTGGCCGGCGGCTGGCTGGCCACCTTCAATTACGCCGGTTACATCGCCGGGGCCCTGCTGGCCGCCTCCCTCAGCGACCTGCAACGCAAGTACCGGCTGTACCGCATTGGCCTAGTGGTGGCGGTGGCCAGCACGGCGGCCATGGGCCTCACCGATGACCTGGTGCTGTGGGCCGTGTTGCGCTTTTTGTCCGGCTTTTCCAGCACCGCCGGGCTGCTCATTGCCTCCGGTCTGGTGCTCAACTGGCTCATGCGCCAGGGCCACCGCCCCGAACTGGGGCTCCATTTCACCGGCCTGGGCCTGGGCATTGTGGTCTCTGGCCTGGCGGTGGCAGCCATGGTGGGACGCCTGTCCTGGGAACACCAATGGCTGGGGCTGGGGCTCCTGGGCCTGCTCTTTTTCCTACCCGCCTGGGGCTGGTTGCCCGCCCCGGCGCCCCTGGGGCAGGGCCAGGGGATGGGGACCGCAGCGCCTCCCTCCCGGCGCTGGATGGGACTGTTGATTGGCGCCTATTTCTGCGCCGGATTCGGCTACGTGGTGAGTGCCACCTTCATTGTGGCCATTCTGGAAAAGCTGCCCCTGCTGGCGGGCAAGGGGGGCTGGGTGTGGGTGGTGGTGGGTCTGGCGGCGGCCCCATCCTGTTTTGTCTGGGACCGGCTGGCGGCCCGCCTGGGCCAGATCCCGGCCCTGCTCCTGGGTTACGGTCTCCAAGTGCTGTCCATTTTGCTGCCCGTGGTAAGCGCCGATCCCACCCTGAATCTCCTCAGCGCCATGCTTTATGGGGGCACCTTTGTGGGCATTGTGAGCCTCACCCTGTCCCTCATCGGCCGCTGTTTTCCGGAGAATCCGGCCAAGGCCATGGCTCGCCTCACCTTGAGCTACGGGGTAGCCCAGATCGTTGCCCCGGCCATGGCCGGTTATATCGCCGCCGCCACGGGCAGCTATCAGGGCGCCCTGGTGGTGGCCGCCGGGGTCATGGGGGTGGGCATGGTGCTGCTCCGGCGCCTGGGCCGGGAGCCCGTCTGAGCTTGGTGTCTGGCGGGGGGGCTTATTTCATCCGGGAGGGCAGGCGGATCAGCTTGCCGTCAATGCGGAAGGCGCCCCAGCCCTGGTGATGCAGGGTGCGGGGCCGTTTCCGGCCGGTGGCCACCCAGGCGGCCACCACTTCCAGAACAAAAAAGTTGTAATCCGTATTCAGGCGTTCGTCCCGCAGGCGGCATTCCAGGCTGGCGTAGCACTCCTCGATGAGGGGGGCTTTGACCTGGGAGGCGGCCACCGGGGTGAGGCCGAAGCGGCGAAATTTGTCGATACGCCGCCCGCTGCAATTGCCCACCCCCACCACCTTTTCCGCCAATTCCTCCGTGGGAATGTTGATGACGCATTCCCGGTTGCGGGTGAGGAGTTCGTAGCTGTAATTCCGGTTGCTCACCACACAGCCCACCAGGGGCGGCTCGAATTCCATCATCAAATGCCAGCTCTGGGTCATCACATTGGGCCGCTTGGGCCCGGCGGTGGTGAGGAGAATGACCGGACCCGGTTCCAGCAGGGTATAGGCCTGGTCCAGGGGCAGGGGACGCTTTTCCATAATGGGGCAAATCCGGCGGGGACCGGTGGGGGAAAAGGCCCCATCCTACCCCCGTGACATGGGAAGGGGGGAGGCTGGCATGGCCCCCGGGGGACCGGCGGGCCCTTCCCGGGGAGGAACGGCGGTGCCCCTAGTGGGCGGGACGGCGCTGGCGGGCGGTGTCCAGGTCGGCGCAGAGCCGGGCGGCCCCTTCCAGCAGGCGGGGGGTGTGGCGCTGGATCAGGTCCGGGGGCACGAAAAACAGATTGCCCCGGGCCACCGCCGTCACCTTATCCCAACGCTTCCAGTCATCCAGCCATTCGGGCCGGGAATCCCCCATGCCGCTGGCGGCAATGACCTCCGGATTGGCGGCCAGCACCGCTTCCACCGTCACCTTGGGGGCCAGCTGTTGCAGGTTGGCGAAAACGTTTTCCCCGCCGCAAAGGTGAATCACGTCGGAAATAATCTGGCCGCCCCCCACGGTCATCAGGGGCTGCTGCCAGATTTCATAGAAGGTGCGCACCTTGGGTTGGCTGCTGTAGCGGCGGCGTAGTTCCCCCAGCCGTTGCCGGTAGCGGGCGGCGGCCCCATCCCCCACCCGTTCCGTGCCCGCCAGCCGTCCCAGGGCCTCCAGGGTGCGGGCCACGTCATCAATGCGGTTGGGCTGGGAGAGATAGACGGGAATGCCCAGGGCCCGCAGTTTGGCGATGTGTCCGGCGGCATTGCCGCTTTCCCAGGCCACCACCAGGTCCGGCTTGAGGGCGGCGATGGCTTCCAGATTGAGCTTGGAATAGCCCCCCACCCGGGGCAGCTTTTTCGCCGCCTCCGGATAGTCGCTGTAATCCACCGTGCCCACCAGTTTGTCTCCGGCCCCGGCGGCGTAGAGGTTTTCCGTCAAATGGGGGGCTAGGCTGACGATGCGCTTGGCCGGGGCGGCCAGGCGCACGGTCTGGCCGCTGTCGTCCTTGAGTACCACGGGGGCGGCCTGGATGGTCTGGAGGGCGGCGAGGGCGGCCAGGGTCAGGCAAAGGCGGGGGAGAAGACGGGGCTTAAAGATCCAGTTCATGGGCGATTTCGGTGAGGGCGGTGGTGAGGCGCTGCCAGTGGGCTTCCCGGGCGGGAAGGCCGATGCGCAGGCCGCTGGGGTCGGTGATGAGGCGGGTGAGGATACCCCGCTGGGCCAGTTTTTCGTGGAGGGTGGGAGCCCAGGGATGGGGCAGCCAGCGGAACAGGGCGGTGCCGTCGTTGCGCCCGAGAATGTCCTGGAGCAGGCGTTCCAGGCGGGCGGAGGCGGCCATCAGCTCTTCCAGGGTTTCCTCCTGCCAGGGCCGGTTTTCCAGGGCGGCCTTGGCCACCGCCCGGGAGGGGCCGCTCAAGGCCCAGGGGCCCAGGGTTTCCCCCAGGGCGGTGAGGAGTTCCGGGCGGGCCAGGGCGAAGCCCACCCGGGCCCCGGCCAGGCCGAAAAATTTGCCCAGGGAGCGAAGCACCACCAGATTCCGGGCCCGGGGGGTGCCCGCCAGATCGGCCAGGGAATTCCGGTTGTCCGCGTCCCCAAAGGCTTCATCCACCACCAGCAGGCCCCCATGCTTGGCCAGTTCCCGGGCCACGGCCCGCAGGCGCCGGGCGGTGAAGGCGTCCCCGGTGGGATTGTTGGGATTGCACAGCACCACCGCATTGGCCTGGGTGGCGGCCTGTTCTAACTGTTCCGGGGCGAAGGGCAGCACGTCCCAGCCGGCCCGCTGCCAGGCGGCGGCGTGTTCCCGGTAGGAGGGGGCGAGGACCGCGGCCCGGCCCGGGGGCAGGAGCCGGGGCAGGGCCTGGATGGCGGCCTGGGAACCGGGCAGGGGCAGAATATTGGTGTTGCCGTAATACTCCACCGCCGCTTCTTGCAGGCCGTCCTCATCCTCCGGCAAACGCTGCCAGGCGGCCGCCGCCAGGGTGGGCACCGGGTACCCCCAGGGATTGATGCCGGTGGACAGGTCGAGCCAGGTTTCCAGGGGAATTCCCCAGTGGGCTGCGGCTTGGCGCAGTCGTCCGCCGTGTTCAAGCATGGGTCGCTTTCCTCAGGAGAAATAGGGCCAGGGCTGTGAGGGGAGGCAGGGCCACCAGCAGGGTGAGCCACAGGCCTAGCCCGCCCTCCACCA
Organism: Rhodocyclaceae bacterium; assembly: GCA_041907765.1. GTDB lineage: Bacteria > Pseudomonadota > Gammaproteobacteria > Burkholderiales > Rhodocyclaceae > Azospira. Next base: position 11,280 of record JAYRGQ010000021.1, read on the forward strand.
GCCGGGTAGCCCGGAGAATATCCGGGGCGGCCGGGGGACGGCCCCGGCCCAGGGGGGGGCGGATTTCTTCCCGACCTTCGTAGGTGGCGGCCCCCCCCAGGGTGAGGCCCAGGGCCCCGGCTCCGGCGGCCATCACCGGCCCCCCATTGGGGCTGTCCCAGGCGGGGGCCTGGGCGCGCCAGCAGGCCAGGGCCTGGCGGGCCTGGCCCTGGGCGGCGTAGGTGAGGGCGGTGAGCCGGGCGGGCAGCCAGTTGAGCAGATCATCCAGGCGGGCGGCGGCCCAGCCGAAATAGCGGAAGCGGTCGTTGCGGTAGCCCCACATGGCGTCCAGGGTGTTGGCCAGGCGGAAGAGCAGGGCGCCTGGGCCCCCCAGGAGGGCGAACCAGAAGAGGGCGCCGAATACCCCGTCATTGCCGTTTTCCAGCACGGACTCCACGCAGGCCTTGGCCACCCCGGTGGCGTCCAGGGCGCCGGTTTCCCGGGAGACGATGTAGCCCACCCGGGTGCGGGCGGCGGCCAGATCCCCGGCGGCCAGGGGCACGGCCACGGCCCGGGCGTGTTCCCCCAGACTGCGGGCCCCCAGGGCGAAATAGAGGAGCAGCCCGTCGGTGACCACCCCCAGCCAGGGGGTGGCGTGGAGCCAGGCGGCCAGGAGCACCCAGGGCAGGACGGCGGCGCACCAGGCAATGGCGCCGAAGAGGCGCAGGGCCCGGGGGGGCACCAGGCCCGGGGCCGGACGCAGGGCCTTTTCCAGTAGCCCGGCCAGTCGGCCGAAGCCCACCAGGGGGTGGTAACGGCGCGGTTCCCCCAGCCAGCGGTCAAGGCCGTAGCCGATCAGGGCGGCAAGGGGCAGGGCGAGCCAGTGGGGCATGGGATAATCGGGTCCTTTCCGGCGTCTCGGCTCAGACCGTGGCGCCGCCAATGGGGCCGGATATCCCCAGGGAATGTCCGGCGGGCTGCTGCGAATAATTGGGAACGTTACCAATCCCGGGATTTTAAATGAACAAACCCACCTTGATGGTCCAAGGCTGCACTTCCGATGCGGGAAAAAGCACCCTGGTGGCCGCATTTTGCCGTCTTTTGCATCGCCGGGGGGTGGCCGTGGCCCCTTTCAAGCCCCAGAACATGGCCCTGAATTCGGCGGTGACGGTGGATGGGGGGGAAATCGGCCGGGCCCAGGCCTTGCAGGCCCAGGCCGCTGGCCTGGCGCCCCACACGGATTTCAACCCGGTGCTCTTGAAACCCAACAGCGACACCGGGGCCCAGGTGATTATCCACGGCAAGGTGGTCACGGATCTGGATGCCCGGGCCTACCACGACTACAAGCCCCGGGCCATGGCCGCCGTGCTGGCTTCCTACGGGCGTCTTTGCGCACGCTACCAGGCGGTGCTGGTGGAAGGGGCGGGTAGCCCGGCGGAAATCAATCTGCGGGACCGGGACATCGCCAACATGGGTTTTGCCGAGGCGGTGGACTGTCCGGTGATCCTGGTGGGGGACATTGACCGGGGCGGGGTATTCGCCCATCTGGTGGGCACCCTGGACCTCCTCTCCCCCAGTGAACAGGCCCGGGTGCGGGGCTTTGTCATCAACCGTTTTCGCGGCGACCTGTCCCTGCTCCAGCCCGGTCTGGACTGGCTGGAAGCCCGCACCGGCAAGCCCGTGCTGGCGGTGCTGCCCTATCTCCACGGCCTCTATCTGGACGCGGAGGATGCTATTGCCCGGGAAGCCCTGCCCCGGGGCGAAACCCGCCTCCGGGTGGTGGCCCCCGCCTATCCCCGCACCTCCAACCACAACGACCTGGACCCCCTGCGCCTCCACCCGGCGGTGGATTTCCGCTTCATCGGTCCGGGGGAGGCGCCGCCCCGGGAGGTGGATTTGGTGGTGCTGCCCGGCTCCAAAAATGTACGGGACGATCTGGCCTGGCTCCGGGCCCAGGGCTGGGAGGCGGCCATCCGCCGCCATCTGCGCTACGGCGGCAAGGTGCTGGGCATTTGCGGCGGCTTCCAGATGCTGGGCCGCTGGATTCACGACCCGGCGGGCCTGGAAGGGGCGCCGGGCAGCGCCCCGGGCCTGGGGCTCTTGGACATGGAAACCACCCTGGCCCGGGATAAACGCCTGGCCAATGTGGCCGGCTACCTCAATCTGCCGGGCCAGCCCCCCCTGGAAGGCTACGAAATCCACCTGGGAGTGAGCCGGGGCCCGGCCCTGGAACGGCCCGCCTGCTGGCTGGCGGACCTAGGGGAAGGGGGCGCCGGGGCGGCTGTGGTTGGTGAAACCGCTGGGGCGGAGGCTGGTGCAGAGGTAGGCACAGAAGCCGGGGCAGAGGCTAGGGTGAAGGCCGATGCGGAGGCTAGGACAGAGGCTCGAACGGAAGGCGCTGGGGCCCGGTCCGGGAGCGGACTGCCTGGAAGGGAGATTTCGGAAGGGCTCATCGGCCCAGGGTCAGACGCCGCTTTGAACTCTCCGCCCACCCCGCCCCGGCCCGGCCTGCGGCCGGATGGGGCCCGCTCCCCAGACGACCAGATTCTGGCCACCTACTGCCACGGCCTTCTGGACCGGGCCGACGCCCTGGCTGCCCTGCTGGACTGGGCGGGTATGAGCAACGAAGCGGGCGGGGCGGCGGCCCCCCGGGTCGATCCCCAGGCCCGGCGGGAGGCGGATCTGGATCGCCTGGCAGACAGTCTGGAAGAGGCCCTGGATTGGCCCAAACTGGCCCGGGCCGTGCCCGAACTATGGGGGACGGAGGCGTAACCCTGTGCTTTTTGACGGGGGTAGGGCGGAGGGCTGGGGCGTTGGTTCCTGAGTTCAGGGGCCGAGTGCTGTGGCTTTCGCCTTTAATCCTGGGGCTTAGGCGGTAGGCCGGGAGGGCCCGGATGGTGGCCAGCCCTTGCCGGAAAAGCGCCCAGAGACTTAACTCTTGCCGAGCCGAGCCGAGCCGAGCCGAGCCGAGCCGAGCCGAGCCGAGCCGAGCCGAGCCGAGCCGAGCCGAGCCGATATCCGCATCCCCGCATCCGCACCCAAGCCCAAGCCCAAGCCCAAGCCAGAGCCAGAGCCAGAGCCAGAGCCAGAGCCAGAGCCAGAGCCAGAGCCCCACTCCGGCGCCCGCCCCCGGCCCCAGCGCAACCGATACAAAAAGGGAAGCCGGGCCCCGAAGTCCTGGCCCGCCCCGTCCCTACTTCAAGACCAAAGGCAGGCCCGCGGCCACCAGGGTGACTTGGGTGCAGACGGCGGCGACCCGCTGGTTGAGGCGGCCCTGTTCGTCGGTGAAGAGGCGGGAGACCGGGTGCATGGGCACGATGCCCCAGCCCACCTCGTTGGAGACCAGGATAATTTCCCCGGGCAGGGGGGGCAGGCAGTCCAGGAGGGCCTGGGTTTCCTCCGCCAGCAGGGGACATTGGATGGGCAGATGGGCTTCCGCCTGGCGGGCGGCGTCCCCGGCAAAGAGCAGATTGGTGAGCCAAAGGGTGAGGCAGTCCACCAGAATGCAGCGGTTCGGGGCGGCGTTTTCGGCCAGGGCCAGGGCCAGATGCAGGGGCTCTTCCACCAGGCCCCAGGCCGCTGGGCGGCGGGCCCGGTGATGGGCCAGACGCTGGGCCATTTCCGGGTCTTCCGCGCTGGGGTGAACCTGGGCCGTGGCCAGGTAGAGAACTTCCCGGCCCGGGGCCGCCGCGGCCCAGTCCGTGGCCCGCTGTTCCGCCAGGGAGCTTTTGCCGCTGCGGGCGCCGCCGATGATGAGTTGTGCCATGGGCCGACTGTAGCACAGGGGCGGGGCTGCATTGGCGCGGCGACGGGGCATTCCCGGGGGGCGGTGGGGCAGGGGAAAGGCGGGGGCTGAGGGTATAATCCCGGGTTTCCTTTCTTGCTGCCTGCGGCCTGCCGCCGTTTCCCGCCCCCAGGGTCGGGACGGCCCGCCCTTCCCTTCATGCCCTTCGCCATTACCGCTCCCGCCCTTTCCGCCCAGGACCCGTTCTGTCAGGCCCTGCAACACAAGATTGATGCCAAGACCAAGCCCCTGGGCGCCCTGGGGCTCCTGGAAAAAGTGGCGTTCCGGGTGGGCTGGATGCAGCAGACCCTGACCCCCAGCCTGTCCCGGCCCCAGCTCTTCGTTTTCGCCGGGGATCACGGGGCCGCCAAGGCCGGGGTGTCCGCCTATCCCCAGGATGTGACCTGGCAGATGGTGGAAAACTTTCTGGCCGGCGGGGCGGCGGTGAATGTATTTGCCCGCCAGAGCGGCTTTGATCTGGCGGTGGTGGATGTGGGAGTGGCCCACGACTTCGCCCCCCGGGAAGGGCTGATTCAAGCCAAGGTGGCTCCGGGCACCCGGAACTTTGTCACCGAAGCGGCCATGAGCCCCGAGGAGCGGGACCAGGCCTTGGCCACCGGGGCGGAACTGGTGCGCCAAGCGGCGGCCCGGGGCTGCCGGGCTGTGGCCTTCGGGGAAATGGGCATCGGCAATACGGCCTCCGCCTCCCTCATTACCCACTTCCTCACCGATACCCTGCTGCCCCAGTGCGTGGGCCGGGGCACGGGTCTAGATGACGCGGGCCTGTCCCGCAAGCGCAATCTGCTGGCCCAGGCGGCCACCCGTTACCGGGTCGCCGGGGGGGATGAGGATCCCCTGCGGGTGCTGGCGGAATTTGGCGGCTTTGAAGTGGCGGCCATGGTGGGCGCCTTCCTGGCGGCGGCGGAAGCCAAAATGCTGATCCTGGTGGATGGCTTCATTGTCACCTCCGCCCTCCTGGTGGCGGCCCGTCTCCAGCCGGAAGTGCTGGCCTACTGCGTGTTCTGCCACGCCTCCGCCGAACCCGGCCATCAAGCCCTGCTCGATGCCCTGGGGGGCGAAGCCCTGCTGGACCTGGGCCTGCGCCTGGGGGAAGGCACTGGTGCCGCTCTGGCCTGGCCCCTGGTTCAGGCGTCCGTGGCCTTCCTCAATGACATGGCCAGTTTTGAATCCGCCGGTGTGAGCAACAAGGACTAACCCCCCATGGTCCGCCGCGAGCTGGAATACTTTTTCGGCGCCCTGCGCTTTTTTACCCGCCTGCCCGTGCCGGCCTGGGTCGGCCATTCCACGGAAGGGCTGAACCGGGCCTCCCGCTATTTCTCGGCGGTGGGGCTGGTGGTGGGGGCCTTGGCCGCCCTGGTGTTCTGTCTCGCCCGCCTGGGCTGGCCCACGGAATTGGCGGTGCTGGCTTCCATGGGGGCCACCCTGTGGGCCACCGGGGCCTTCCACGAGGACGGCCTGTCCGACATGACCGACGGTTTCGGTGGCGGCTGGACCAAGGAAAAAGTGCTCACCATCATGAAGGATTCCCGGGTGGGCAATTACGGGGTGGTGGTGCTTTGGTGCGTGCTCACCGGCAAATTCCTGGCTCTCCTGCTCCTCGCCCAGCGGGCCCCCGTGGCCTGGTTGCTGCCCGCCGTGCTGGTGGCGGGCCATAGCCTGTCCCGCTTCTGTTCCACCGTCCTCTTGCGCCTGATGGACTATGTGCGGGAGGATGCCTTGTCCAAGGCCAAGCCCTTGGCGACCCGCATGGGGAATGGGGAAATGGCCGTGGCCGCCCTGTTTGCCCTGCTCGGTCTGGCGCCCTTGCTGTTCCTGCTGCCCCCAGCCCCCGCCCTGCGCGGCTGCCTGCTCGCGGCCCTTGGCACCTTCTGGGTGGCCCGGCTGATGGGCCGCCGCCTGGGAGGCTATACGGGCGACTGTCTGGGGGCGACCCAGCAGATCGCTGAACTGTGCTTCTATTTGGGGATGTTATGGACCTCTATTTGATTCGCCACCCCTGGCCGGCGGTGGCCCCGGGCGTTTGCTACGGCGCCGCCGATCTGCCCCTGGCCGAAGCTGTGGCCCCGGTGGCCGAGCGCTTGAAGCCCCTGCTGCCGGAAGGCGCCCGGGTGCTTTCCAGCCCTCTGCAACGCTGCCGTCAGCTGGCGGAAGCCTTGCATCCCAGCCCGGTGCTGGACCCCCGGCTTCAGGAAATCAATTTTGGCCGTTGGGAAGGCAAGACCTGGGACGATATTTACCGGGAAGACCGGAACAGCCTGGATGCCTGGGCCAAGGATGTGCTCCATTTCACCCCCCCCGGCGGTGAATCCGCGGCCCAGATGCAGGCCCGGGCCCTGGCCTGCGTAGGGGAACTGGCCCATGAGGACACGGTGATCGTTACCCACGGGGGCGTCATCCGGGCCCTGCTGGTCTATTGGCTGGGCATTCCGGCGGAACGCTGGCGCCAGGTGCAGCTGGATTTCGGCCACCTCACCAAGGTGCGGGTGGATAACCAGGGCGGTCGCCTGCTCTGCCTTAACCGCTAAGGGCTTGCCTATGGTCAGCGATCCCGTTCCCCTGTCCGACCTGCACCGGGTGCTGGTGGTGAAGTTGCGCCACCACGGCGACGTGCTGCTCACGTCCCCGGTCTTTTCCGCCCTCCAGGCCGCCGCGCCCCAGGTGGAAATCGACGCCCTGGTGTATCGGGATACGGCGGAAATGCTGACCCTGCACCCGGCCATCCGCCAGGTGCATACCATTGACCGGCAATGGAAGGCCCTGGGGCCCCTGGGCCAGATGCGGGCCGAATGGGGCCTGTTGCAGACCCTGCGGGGCCGCCATTACGACCTCATCCTGCACCTCACCGAGCATCGCCGGGGCGCCTGGCTGGCCCGGCTGACCGGGGCTCCCTGGGCCGTGGCGCCCAAGGTGAAGGGCCGGGGCCGGTTCTGGCAAAAGAGTTTCACCCATTTTGTGGAAGCTCCCCGTAACGCCCTGCGCCATACGGTGGAGCGCAACCTGGATGCCCTGCGCCGCATTGGGGTGTATCCGGAGGCGGATGCCCGGCGTCTGGTGCTGGTGCCCGGGGTAGAGGCGGAGGCCCGGGTGGCCGGGCTGCTGGCGGAGCGGCAACTGACGGCGGGACGTTTTCTCCACGTCCATCCCGGTTCCCGCTGGCTCTTCAAGTGCTGGCCAGCGGAAAAAATGGCCCAGACCCTGGCCCAGCTCCAGTCCCAGGGCTGGCCGGTGCTTCTCACTGCGGCCCCCGATCCCCGGGAATTGGCCATGGTGGACGCCATCCAGGCCCGCCTGGTCACCCTGGGGGGGCGGCCCGCCGCCTCCCTGGCGGGTCAGTTAAGCCTCAAGGAACTGGCCGCCGTGGCGGGCCAGGCCAAGGTTTTTCTCGGAGTGGATTCCGCCCCTATGCACATTGCTGCCGCCATGGGCACCCCCGCCGTGGCCCTCTTCGGCCCGTCCGGCGACAAGGAATGGGGCCCCTGGGGCGTGCCCGCCCGGGTGATCGCCAGCGACCGCCATCCCTGCCGCCCCTGCGGCATCGACGGTTGCGGCGGCGGCAAGGTAAGCGACTGCCTGGTGAGCCTGGAAGTGGCCCAGGTGGTGGCGGCGGTCCAGTCCCTGGGGGCGCCGTGAGGATCGCCATCGCCCGCCAGCGTTACAACCCCTTCGGCGGGGCGGAACGCTTCGTGGACCGGGCCCTGGCCGCCCTGGCCCGGGAGGGGGCGGAAGTGACCCTGATTGCCCGCCAGTGGGCGGGCAGCGTGGAAGCCTGCGGCGGTTATCAGCTCCTCACCTGCGCGCCGCCCTACCGCACCCGGGTGGGCCGGGACCGGGGCTTCGCCGCCTGTGTGCAGGCTGCCATGGGGGAAGGGCATTTCGATCTGGTCCAATCCCACGAACGCATTCCCGGCTGCACCCTGTACCGGGCCGGGGACGGGGTTCATGCCGCCTGGCTGGAGCATCGGGCCCGGGTGCTGCCCGCCTGGAAGCGCTGGGCCCAGTACGCTGACCCCTATCACCGTTATCTGCTGCGGGCGGAGCGGGAAATGTTCGAGCACCCGGACCTCCGGGCGGTGATCTGCAATTCCCGGCTGGTGCAGGATGAAATTGTGGCGCGCTTCGGCCTGCCCCGGGAAAAGCTCCCCATTATTCGCAACGGAGTGGATCTCCAGGCCTTCCACCCCAGTCTGGCCGAGCGTTATCGCCAGTCCCAGCGGGCCGCCCATGGCATGACTCCGGAGGAAACGGTATTCCTTTACGTGGGCAGCGGCTTTGAACGCAAAGGGGTGCCCCAACTGCTGCGGGCCTTCGCCGCCCTAAACGCCCCTGCCCGCCTGGTGGTGGTGGGGGCCGACCGGCACCTGGAAGGGGCCAAGCGCCTGGCCCGGGACCTGGGGATCGCCCCCCGCACCCTATTCACCGGCCCGGTCACCGACGTCAAACCCTGGTACGGCGCCGCCGACGTCTTCGTCCTGCCCACCCTCTACGATCCCTTCCCCAACGCCGCCCTGGAAGCCATGGCCTGCGGATTGCCGGTGGTGACGTCGCGGGAATGCGGGGTGGCGGAGTTGCTGCGGGAAGGGGAGAACGGCTATGTGGCGGACCCCCTGGATCAGGCGGCGCTATGCCGTTGCCTGACGCCCTTCCTTGATTCGGCCTTTTGCCGTGGCGCCGGTCAGCGGGCCCGGGATTCCGTGGCAGCCCTCTCCCTGGATGCCTTGGCGAACGACTTGCTCCAGCTGTATCGGTGGCTGGGCGCCTGAATCCCGGACGAAGCCGATCCCGGCCAACCGGTATAATCCGGCGAAACTTGCAGAGACACTATGGAACACCGTCCAGAAAACACCCCTGTTGCCACGAGCCGGGAAATCTATTTTCGGCTGTTGAATTATGTGAAGCCCTATTGGCGGGCTTTTGTCCTGGCCATTGTGGCCATGGCCCTATCGGCGGCCACGGACCCCTTGTTGCCAGCCCTGATGAAGCCTTTGCTGGACGGTAGTTTTGGCAGCCATGGCGGCCATTTGAACCGCTGGATTGTGCCCTTCGTCATTGTCGGTCTGTTTATCCTGCGCGGGGTGCTGGGCTTTATCGGTGATTACGCCATTGTCTGGGTCTCCAACAAAGTGATTGTGGATTTGCGTTCGGCCATGTTTCACCGGCTGGTGCATCTGCCTACCACCTATTTTGACAACCAGTCTTCCGGTGCCCTGATGTCCAAGGTGGCCTATGACGTGGGGGGGGTGACTGGGGCGGCCAGCGGGGTGCTGACTTCCTTGGTCAAAGATTCCCTGTCCGTGGTGGGCCTGCTTTGCTGGTTGCTCTATCTGAACTGGATGCTGACCCTAGTGGCCATCGCCATGATTCCCCTGATTGCGGTGTCCGTCCGTCTCTTTAGCAAGCGCTTGCGGCAAATGAGTCGGGCCGGGCAGTTTGCCATGGGGGATATTACCCATGTGCTGGAGGAATCCATCGAAGCCCATAAAGTGGTGAAAATCTTCGGTGGCCAGGACTATGAACAGCGGCGTTTCTTGGCGGCCAATGAGCGGCAGCGGGGCTTCAATATCCGGGGCAATGTGGCGGCTTCCGCCCTGGGGCCCATTGTGCAGGTACTGGCGTCCATCGCTTTGGCCACCATCATTTTTGTGGCCCTGGGCCAGTCCGGTGACAAGACTACGGTGGGGGGCTTTGTTTCCTTTATCACGGCCATGTTGATGCTGCTGGCCCCCATGAAACGCTTGACCGACATGAATGCCCAGTTGCAGCGTGGTCTGGCGGCGGCGGAAAGCGTTTTCTCCCTGGTGGATGAAGCTCCGGAAGAGGATCAGGGGACGGTGGAACTGGATCGGGCCAAGGGAGAAATCCGGGTGGAAGGGGTGGTGCTGCGTTATCCGGATACGTCCCGCAATGCCCTGGACGGGGTCAGTTTTGCCATTGAGCCGGGGCAAACCGTGGCCCTGGTGGGGGCGTCCGGCAGCGGTAAGACCTCCATGGCCAACCTTATGCCCCGCTTCTACAAACCCACCGCCGGGCGCATTCTGCTGGACGGCCACGATCTTCAGGAGCTGCGCCTGGCCAGCCTGCGGGCCAATGTGGCCCTGGTGTCCCAGGATGTGGTGCTGTTTAACGACACGGTGGCGGCCAACATCGCCTACGGTACCCTGGAACAGGTTTCCCGGGAACAGATTAAGGCGGCGGCGGAAGCGGCCTACGCCATGGAATTCATTCAAGCCCTGCCCCATGGCCTGGACACGGAAATCGGGGAAAACGGGGTGAAGCTTTCCGGCGGCCAACGGCAACGGCTGGCCATCGCCCGGGCCCTGCTCAAGAACGCCCCGGTGCTGATTCTGGACGAAGCGACGTCGGCCCTGGATACGGAATCCGAGCGGGCGGTGCAAGCCGCCCTGGAGCAGCTGATGCGCAACCGCACCACCCTGGTCATCGCCCACCGCCTGTCCACCATTGAAAACGCCGACCGGATCATTGTGATGGAACGGGGCCGCATCGTGGAAACCGGCACCCACGCCGAACTCCTGGCCCGGGACGGGGTGTATGCCCGGCTCCAACGCCTCCAATCCGCCGGGGATGAGGCCACCGCCTGATGGAGCGCATCCTCGCCATCAACGTCAGTCGTATCGGCGATACCCTGCTCACCACCCCGGCTCTGCGGGCTTTGGGGCAGCGGGACGGGGTCGTGCTGGATGTGCTGGCCCATCCCAAGCGCCGGGAGGTGCTGGAGGGCCTGCCCTTCATCCACCGGCTGGGGAGCATTACCCCCACCCGGGCTAAGTGGCGCCTTTTGGGGCGCCAACTTGCCCACTGTGCCCCCCAATACGATTGGGCGGTGGTGTGGGGCAAGGATGAGGCCCTGGTCCGTTACGGCTTGAGTTGTGCCAAAAAGGTAGTGGCCCATCGGACAGCTGATGGGGCATTGAACCACCGTCTGGCCGCAGCATTGGATCTGCCGCCGGGGGGGGAACATGCGGTGCGCCAGCGCCTGGCCTACATTGCCCCTTTGGGGGTAGCACCGGCAGGCTTGGCGTTGAGTTATCAGGTGTCCCCCGCCGAGGCCCTCTGGGCCGATCAGTTTCTGGCCTGCCAGCCCTTGCCCGCCGGTCTCCGGATCGGCTTACAACTGAAGAGCTTTCACACCAAAAGTCACCGAGATTGGCCCCTATCCTCCTTTGCGGAACTGATTCAACGCTTTCTCCAGCGCTATCCGGAAGCGGGCTTCTTTATCCTGGGGGGCGCCGAATCGGCTCCTGAGGCGGCGGCCATGGCCGCCCGCTTTCCTGGCCACGTGGTGCCGGTGGCGGGACGTTTGAGTCTGCGTCGGACGGCGGCCCTGATGAATCGTCTGAACCTGTATGTGGGGGTGGATACGGGCCCCACCCACTTGGCCGGAGCCCTGGGTATTCCCATGGTGGCCCTTTATCACAGCGCCTATCCGGGCCGTTACCTGGCGCCTCTGGAACATTCGGCCTGCGTGGTGTTGGAACATCCCCATACGGACCATCCGGAGGCGGGTGATGCCATGGACGCCATAGGCGTGGATCGGGTGTGGGCTGGCGCTCTAGCGCTCCTGGAAAAGACTGCCTGCCCTCCGAGCCTTGGCTCCGGGGCCTGACGGATAAAGAGACTCATGGATATGGGACGTTTAAATATTTTGCACACCGAATGGTCGGATGGCTGGGGTGGGCAAGAACAGCGGGTGTTTTCCGAAATGCGCGGTATGGCGGCCCGGGGGCACCACCTGGTGTTGGCCTGCCGGGAAAAGGCGCGCTTACGGGAGGCTCTGCAAGACTCCCAGATCCCGGTGGAGGTGTTACCGTTCCGGGGCAAACTGGATATGGCCTCCATTGTCCCGTTGATCCGGATCATTCGTCAGCACCACATTGATGTGGTCAATACCCATAGTGGTGTGGATAGCTGGACTGGGGGGTTGGCTGCCCGCTGGTGTGGGGTGCCACTGGTGCGCACCCGCCATTTGAACCTGCCCCTGAAGCGCAATTGGCTGAATTTTGTCCATTATCTGCCCCAGCGGGTGGTGACCTGTGGTGAGGCCATGCGGCAGAATCTGTTGCAGGCAGGCTTTCCTCCCGGCCAGGTGGTGAGTATTCCTACGGGCATTGATTTTGATCGCTTCCGCCCTGACCGGGAGCGGGCTGCTGTGCGCCGGGATTTGGCCCTATCGGATCAGGCTTTCATGGTTTTGATGGTGGGTGTGATCCGGGGCATTAAGCGCCATGAGGTGGCCCTGCGGGCTTTTGCCCAGGTTTATCGCCAGCATCCTGCTGCTGTTCTGGTCCTGGCAGGGGAGGGGCCCATGCGGGTGGATATGGAGCGCCTCGCACGGGAATTGGGAATAGGGGAAGGAATACGCTTTCTCGGCCACCGGAATGATGTGCCCAATCTTCTGGCAGCCGCAGATTGCCTGTTGCTGACGTCCCGTTCCGAAGGGGTTCCCCAGGCGATTGCCCAAGCCATGGGGGCAGCCTTGCCTGTGGTGGCTACTGCCGTGGGAGGGGTGCCCGAGTTGGTTCGTGATGGGGAAACGGGGGTGCTGGTGGCGGCAGAAGATGTGGATGGGGTCGCCGCTGCCTTGCTGGGTTTACTGCGGGACCCCGCTTTGGCCCAGCGCTTGGGGACCGCCGCCCGGGATTACGTGCTGGAGCGCTACAGCCTTTCTACCATGCTGGATAGAACCGAAGTCCTGTACGGGGACCTATTGGGAGAAAAGCGGTGAAGGCTTTGCCTGTCCTGATGTATCACCACGTGACTTCCGCACCGGGATTGGTGACCGTTGCTCCCCAGACCTTTCGGGAACACATGGCGGCGCTGGCCCGGGGGGGATGGCAGACCCTTGGTAGCGCAGCAGTGGCACGCTTTTTTGCCGGGGAAACGCTGCCGGAAAAAAGCGTGGTCATTAGTTTCGATGATGGCTACCTGGACAATTTCATCCATGCCCATCCCATCCTTCAGGAATATGGCCTGCACGGAGTCTTATTTCTAGCCACGGCCTGGATGGGGGAGGGAACGCCCCGGGATGACCGGGTGGAATGCCCGAATCATGGCCGGTGCAAACAGTTGATTGCCGCCGGGCAGGCGGACGAGGTGGCGCTACGCTGGTCAGAGGTGGAAACCATGGCTACGGCCGGAACCTTCGAATTCCATTCCCACACCCATACCCATACCCGTTGGGATAAACAAGGGCTCAGCTCCCAGGCTTGTACGGACGCCATGGAGGAAGACATCCGGCGCTCCCGGGAAAGCCTGGTGCAGCATTTGGGCCATTGCTCCTCCCATCTCTGCTGGCCCCAAGGTTTTTACACCGAAGACTATATTGCCGCCGCCCAACGCCAGGGCTTTGAATACCTTTACACCACGGAAAAGCGGACCAATTTACCCCAGGGCAATCCCCTGAAAATCGGTCGGGTGGTGACCAAGGAGCGGCCCGGGCCCTGGCTGACGCGCCGTCTGCGCATCTACAGCTCCCCCTGTCTGAGTTCCATCTACGCTTTATTGCGAGGCGCCTGAGACGATTATGGATATCGCTTTCCTCGATGTGACCGCTACGGTTTCCTACGGCGGGATTCAAACCGCCATTTGGGAACTGGCGACTGCCTTGCATGACCAGGGCCACCGAATTACGGTCTATGGCGGTGCAGGACCGGTGGAGCCGGATCTGGGGGGGCGAAACATCCGGATCTGCCGTTTTCCCTTTACGCCCCGTCAGCGTTTTCCCAACCTGGGGACCCGATTTAAAAAACTGGCCGAGCGCTGGAGCTTCTCCCGTCAAGCCCGGGCCACGGTGGGGCAGGCCAACCACGATTGGGTGGTGCTGACCAAGCCCCTGGATTTTTTCTGGCCCAAGTTGATGCCGGCCGCCTCTACCACCCGCTTTGCCTTCATGAGCGGCGGTACGGATTATTTCCCCGGGGACCGTTATTTTGCCCGGGACATATCTGCCTGGTTGGCGTGCAGCCACTTCAATGGGTGGCAGATTTCCAGTCATTACAAGACCTATCCCAAGGTAATGTATAACGGGGTGGGGGTGGAAAAATTCCATCCCGACCGTCGGGATCTGGCCCTACGTCAGCAATTGGGCGTGGCGGACGGGGAGACGCTGTTTGCTTTTGCCGGTCGTCTTGCGGGCTGGAAAGGCTTGTCTGTCGCCATTCGTGCCCTAGCAGATGCCCAGATGGCCAAACATGCGGCCAAGCTTTTAATCATCGGCCAAGGGGATGCCCTGCCCGGCTTACGTCAATTGGCCGACTCCCTGGGGGTGGCCTCCCGGGTCATTTTCCAGGCTCCCATTCCCCATGCCCAATTGCCCCGTTGGTATGCCAGTGCCGATGGGGGCATATTTCCTAGTCTGGGGGATGAGGCCTTTGGTATCACCATCGCAGAGGCTATGGCCTGTGGCCTTCCCCCCATAGCCAGTTACAACGGGGGGATTCCCGAGGTAGTGGGGAATGAGGGGAGTGCGGGGGTGCTGTGTGGCCTGGGAGATGTTTCCGCCTTTGCCGCTGCCATGGCGGCTTTTTGCGCTGATCCGGTTAAGCGGCAGGCGCTGGGGCGGGCGGCCCGGGAACGGATTGTGGCCCACTTTACCTGGACGATGGCGGCGGAACGGATGCTGGCGGCGCTCCAGTAGGTACCTGAAATGCGGATAGCCTATGTGAATCCCCAGGCGGTACCGGATACCACGCCTTCCACCATCCAGATTCTTCAGTTTGCCAATGCATTGTCCACGGTGGGGGCTGAAGTGTTTCTGGTAACGCCGGAAGCCAAACAGCCCTGCGCTGCCAGGGCCGTTCTGGGGCGGGAAGGGGCGGAAAAACTTCACTTTGTCCATTTTCCAGAATATCGGAAGCGCTGGTTTTTCCCCTTTTCCTCCGGCCGCATCTTCCTCTTTCAGGCTTTACGCTGGCTCAAGGGGCATCCGGTGGATGTGGTGTATGTGCGCAATCTGAAGTTGGCGGAGTTTCTCCTGAAACGTCTTCCCCAGGTGAAGATATGTTTCGAAACCCATGAGTTGTTTGCCCAATCCTTTGCTGAAGATCGTGCGCCCCTGGGATATTGGGACCAGCGCAAGCTGAGGACGTTGAAATCCCGGGAAGCTTTCGTCTATCACCATGTGGCGGGCATCGTGGGCATTACCCGAGCCTTGCTGGAAGATATCGGGCGGGAGTACGGGGTTGCTACTCCCTGCTTGCTGGCGCCGGACGGGGTGGATATGACCCTGGCGGCGGCCGCCAGACCCGCGCCTGAAATTCCTCACCCTCGTCCGGTGATCTTGTATTTGGGTAGTCTACATCGCTGGAAAGGGGTGGAGACCGCCCTGGCGGCAATGGCACACGTGCCCGGTTGTGATTTCTGGGTGGCCGGTGGTAACGACGAGCGCATCCGTGAGCTCCAGCAATGGGTAGCCCGGCAAGGCTTGGCTGAGCAGGTGCGCTTTTTGGGAAGAATTGCACCGGCACAGCGCTTCGATCTCATCGCGGTGGCGGATATCTGCCTTCTTCCCCTGCTCAAAACCAGCATCGGTGCCCGCTATACTTCGCCCCTGAAACTCTTTGAATATATGTCCATGGGGAAGGCTATTGTGGCCTCCGACCATCCTTCCCTGAGGGAAGTCCTGGTTTCCGGCCGCAATGCCTTGCTGGTGGAAGCGGAAAATCCCTTGGCTCTGGCGGAAGCCATCAATACTTTGCAAGCGCACCCTGAATTGGGACAGGCCTTGGGGGCTCAAGCGAAACAGGATGCCCTTCAATATGCCTGGGAAAACCGCAGTAGGGCGGTGCTTGCCTGGCTGGAGAAGTTGGCTCCCCGATGGGGGAACCGTGCCAGGATGACGGGAAATACAGATAAATGACTGCAATATTTGAAAAGAAGTGGTGGGGCATTCTTCTCTTGTCCCTGGCGGCGGCTTTGCTGTTTGTTTGGTCCATCGGCGACACCATTGCCTTAAGAAATCTTCTCCTGGCCGCCATCCTATTGCTGTTGCTGCCCTGGGGATTGGCGATTCCTCGACGGATTGGCGCCTTAGGTGCCCAGGGCCCCTGGTGGGGATTTTTGGCGGTGACCGTATGGTTGTTGTTTCAGGCGATTTTCCTTTCCCCCGAAACCTCCTGGGCGCTCGCTAATATTTCCGGGCAGTGGGTGAAAGCGGGTATCTGCCTATTTATCGGTTTTGGGACTGTGTTAGTGGGGGAGCGGCTGGGCTTTAGCTCTCGGCTCATTGCCTTGGTGGTGGTGGGCGCTTTGGGGCTGGAATGTTTGGCCCACAGTGTGGATTCCCTTTGGCTCTGGTTTTCCCAAGGCACTCCGCCTTTTGCCATTTCTCGACTGACCGGTTCGAAGGAGCGGATCAGCTACGTCAATAACTTGTTTTTCTCCATCCTGGCAGCGGAATTTGTGGCTCGGGCCTGTTTCTCCAAGCGCTTTTTACCTATCGCCCAAAAGTGGCTTTATGTCGGCGCGGCCATCGTCTATTTCAATTCCTGGGTCATTGGTGCCCGTAATGGGGAAATCGGCGCCCTGGTTTTGACCTTTTCCGTCGCGGTTTTTGTTCTTTATGGGCGGCGGGCCCAGATAGGACGACGTAATCTGCTCCTTGGGGGCTTGGGGGTGCTGATGTTTGTCCTGCTTCTCGGCTACGCAGGCTATCGTAGCGATAGCCGCTGGGGAACGTTGCTGGAGCAGGCCAGTATGGGCTGGCAAACCGATACCTACCGTTATTGGATCAACGAGAAAAAATATCCAAAGCCGGTGGACAAAGAAGGGCGGGAAGTAAGTCTGTCCAACTATCTGCGGATTGCCTGGATCAAGGAAGGGGCCAAAATTGTGGCGGATACCCCCTGGGGCGTCGGCTTTGGGCGTACGGCCTTCGGCCATGCCCTGGTGCAACGCTATCCCCAGGATTCCCCTAACCTGGGTGCCCACTCCCATAGTGGCATTATCGACTGGACCATCGGTACCGGCTGGGTGGGCTTGGCTCTCTGGTTGGTTTTCCTGGGAATTGGCCTTTATACGGGTATTCGCGGCTTTGCTTTACAGGCCGGACCAGCACCGGTCATCCTGTTTTTCCTGATTTCCGGATATTTTTTCCGCTCCTTGGTCGATAGCAATATTCGGGACCATATGCTGGAACAGTTTATGTTTTTGTACGGAGCGTTCTATCTACTGACTATCCAGCAAATGCGGGAAACCACCGAAAAAAGGAATTGAGCGCATCAATGGAAAATATTCTCTCCCGACTGCCGGAAAACCCCAAGATTCTGGTGATACGCAAGGACAATATCGGGGATCTGGTGTGTACCACCCCGTTGATTGCGGCTTTGCGGCAGCGTTTTCCCCAGGCTTTTATCGGTGCGCTGGTCAATAGTTATAACGCCCCGGTACTGCGGGGTAACCCGGATCTGAATGCGGTGCATTTCTACACCAAGGCTAAGCATCGGGGACCCAATAGAAGTGTGCTGTCGGTCTATTGGGACCGCCTATGCTTGATGTGGCAACTGCGGAAATTCAAATACGATTTGGCTATCCTGGCCAACTGCTCCTTTGTCCCAACCTCCCTTGGGTTGGCCAGACAGGTGGGGCCAAGGTTTATTCTGGGGTTTGTGGAGGGCAAACTGCCTAACAAGGAAAAGCATATTTCCGTGCCCGTGCCATATAACCCGGATGAGCCGGGCCATGAAACGGAACGTCTGTCCAAACTGCTTCAGCCTCTGGGTATTTCGGGGCCCATGCCAGCCGCTAAGCTGGTACCCGACCCCCTCCGGGTAGCCCATGTTCGGCGTGATCTGGGGCCTGTATTGGGGGATCAGGTACCGGTGGCTATCCACATTAGCGCCCGCAAAGTGCATCAGCGCTGGCCTGCCGAGTGTTTTGTCGAGTTGATGGCCCGTCTGCATCGGGAACTGGGGAAAAGTTTCATGCTGTTTTGGTCTCCCGGGGATGAAAATAACCCCTTCCATCCCGGGGATGACGGCAAGGCCAAAGCGATCTTGGCGGCCCTGCCCGGGGTACCGGTTTATCCCTGTCCTACCCATGCCTTGGAGGAGTTGGTGGCAGGCCTATCCTGCTGCGGCTGTATGATCTGTTCCGACGGTGGGGCGATGCACATTGGTGCCGGGCTTGGCCTGCCCATCGTCTGTTTTTTCGGCAACTCGGATCCGGTGAAATGGCATCCCTGGCAGGTGCCCTACGAACTGCTCCAAAAAGATACCCGCAAAGTGACGGACATTACGGTGGATGAGGCTTACGCCGCTTTCATGCGCTTGCAGCGGTCCTAGCTGGGGGCGAGGGGTTTTAGTGGGCGTCCTTTGGTGGCTCGTCCAGAAAGGCTTGGATACGCTGGATGACGGCTTCCGGCCGGATGTCCCCGGTGCAGGGTTTGCCGGGTACCGGGCAAGGTGTGGGCAGCATGCAGGGGGCGCAGGGAACCTGGGGCGTGCGAACGATGACCCGGGTGTTGGCGTAGCAGGCAATTTCCGGTAGGTGGATGCCCGAGAAGACGACAAAGGACGGGGTGCCGAAGGCCGAGGCAGCATGGTTATAGAGGCCTTCTACCGCCAGGATGAAGCGGGCCCGTTTGATCAGGTAGAAAAGCTCCCGGACTGAGGTTTTGCCCCGCCAGTCCAGCACATTGCTGAGGCACTCATCCTTGGTTTCCCCCACCTGTATCCAAGGAACTTGGGGAAGCGCATTGACCACCGCCTGATAGTTTTCTACCCCCCATTCCTTATTGGGGGTCCAGTCTGTTCTACCCGTGGGTTTAATAATGGCGAAATTCCGGGGAAGATCCTGGTACTTACGGTCCCAGGCCTGGACCTCTTCCTCGCTCAGGTAAATTTCACAGGCGATCTTGCCATAATCCAGATTGAGCCCCAGGTGCTCGGAATTTAACTGGGCCAGATGTACGGGGCGGCGGTGGTCCTGCTGGATGATTTCCGGGGTAATGGGTTGCCCGGGGCGCCAGCAACATTCCCCTATGTGGTCGTGGTGGATATTCCGCACAAACCATTTGGCAAACGGTTTAATGAGGGGGCCGGAAATGGGGATTACCCGAGCGACCAGGGGATTGTGGGCAAAGATCTCCGGCTTCTTAGTAAGGATGATGAAACGCCGTCCGGTGGCCTGGTGGATGAGGCGCATGACCGCAGTCATGATCAGCATGTCCCCCAAACCGTTGCCATTTAATCGGAATAAGACGTACAGGTGGCGGGTGCGGAGAAACTTCCGGCTGAGGGAGCTGACGATGGCGCCGAGCATGGTGTGACCACTAGAAAAGGGAATAGGGGGGTTAGCGGAGGGTACTCATCACCCAGGCCACCCCCACCCCCACCAGGATTCCCGCTCCGATTTCCACCCGGCTGTGTCCCATTCGCTCCCGCAGGGGCGTGGGGCTGTCCGGGGTGAGCTGGTTGATGGCGGCGGCCTGTTTGCCCACCTGACGGCGTAGGCTGTTGGCGTCCAGCATGACAATGAAGGCCAGGGTCAGGGCGACGCCGAAGGCCGGGTGCTGGATGCCTTCCTTAAAGGCGATGAGGGCGGCGGTGCTGCTCACAATGGCGCTGTGATTGCTGGGCAGGCCGCCATAACCGATGAGGCCGAAGGCAAGCCGTCCAGCCTTGATGCTGTTGATGAGAAATTTCAGACCGCCGGCTACAAGCCAGGCAAGGAAGGGCGTCAGGGCATAGGCCACGGCAGGGTTCCTCTTGTTAGGGGCTGGGGACTATTCGTCCCGGGGGGAATATTCTTCGACCGCCGCCTTCAGGGCCGCTTTCAGGGGCGCCGGGGTGTGGCCGTTGCAGGCGCCGTCCACCCGTTCCAGCAGGGGGACCAGTTGTTGCCAGGACAGCATGTGTTCTTGCAGGCGCAGGATGCGGGGATGGCGGGTTTTCTCCACGTCACCGCCGATCAGCAGCTCCTCGTAGAGCTTTTCCCCGGGGCGCAAACCGGTAATGCGGATTTCGATGTCCCCGTCCGGACACTGGGCGTCCCGCACCGCTAGGCCGGAGAGGTGCACCATGCGCCGGGCCAGATCAAGGATGCGTACCGGTTCCCCCATGTCCAGCACAAACACTTCGCCGCCCGCCGCCAGGGCGCTGGCCTGGATGACCAGCTGGGCGGCTTCCGGGATGGTCATGAAAAAGCGGGTAATGTCCGGATGGGTCAGGGTAATGGGCCCCCCGGCCTTGATCTGGCGCCGGAACAGGGGCACCACGGAGCCGGAGGAACCGAGAACGTTGCCGAAACGCACCATGGTAAAACAGGTCTGGCCCCCTTCCGCTGCCAGGGCCTGAAGCACCAGTTCTGCCAAACGCTTGCTGGCCCCCATCACATTGGTGGGGCGCACCGCCTTATCCGTGGAAATGAGCACAAAGGTTTCCACCCCGGCGCTCTGGGCGGCCCGGGCCATGCGCAGGGTGCCCTGGACGTTGTTGCGCACCCCGGCGGCCGGATTGTGTTCCACGATGGGCACATGCTTGTAGGCCGCCGCGTGATAGACCGTTGCTACCTCGTACTGGCGCAGCAGGTCGGTTATGCGCTCCTGATCCAGGGCCGAGCCCAGCACGGGCACCAGTTCCAGGGCGGAGTTCCCCGTTTTGGTCCGCCAGGCTTGCAGTTCCTGGTCAATGGCGTAGAGGGCGTATTCGCTCAGTTCCAGAAGCACCAGCCGCCGAGGCCCCAGGGCGGCGATCTGGCGGCAGAGTTCGCTACCGATGGAGCCACCGGCGCCAGTCACCAGCACCGATTTGCCCGTTACCCGGCGGGTCAACAGGCCCTGATCCGGCACTATGGGTTCCCGGCCCAGCAGGTCCTCAATATCCACCTCCCGCAGCATGGACACATCCACCTTGCCGCTGGCCAGCTCCGCCAGACTGGGCATGGTTTTCAGGGTGATGCCCAAAGGTTCTAGGCGTTGCAGGATGGCGCTCAGGGTAGCCCGGGGCGCAGAGGGCATGGCCAGAAGAATCTGGCCGATGTCCTTATCCGCCACTACCCTGGCGATGTTCTCCGGGCTATACACCTTGGCCCCGGCAATGCGGGCCCCCTGGATATCCTTTTTGTCGTCGAAGAAGGCCAGGACTTCATACTGGTTATCGGAAGCAAAGGCGTTGGCTAGTTGAATTCCCGCCTGATTGGCGCCATAGATAGCGATTTTGTGGCGATTTCGGCGTTGGGGGTCAAATCGCCGAAAATAGGCCCGGGCCAGGAGCCGACTGGCGCCGACGTAAATGACGGCAAAACACCAATAGATAATGAATACGCCCCGGGAAAGGCCGTTGGTTTGGGTTAAGGTGGCGACGGAAATGAGCAGTAGGACGGAAACCGTGACCCCACTGATTACGGTCAGAATGGCCCGCTCGCCGATAAAGCGAATAATGGCGTGATAGAGGCCGAGAACAATAAATACCGGGGTGGCAAAAAAAGGTGCCAATAAGGCAAACAGCCAGTAGGTATCAATGACCTGGGCGGGATCATCAAATCTGATGAAGACGGCGGAAATAAAGGCGAGGGGCAACAACAGAAAGTCTGCTGTTACCACCAGCCCTTGTTTGACCAGCCGGGGCCAGGACAAAAATACATCGTGAAAATACTGGAGGAAATGGAGCACGGCGTTATGAACGAAGGCTTGTTTGGTGAGAGTCTGACCGCTCGCACCGGTAGGCAGTGGGGCGTAGGAGTGCCAGTATGCCCATTCCCCTAAAGCAAGGGCCGGCACTCCCCGCTTGATCTAGCGGGTTGGCTCCCTTTCGCGGATGGGCCGTTATCGGCGGTGTACCCTCCAGGTCTGGGTTATTCGTCACCAGTGCCCTGGCCAGGGAAGCGCTTCCTTCGACAAGGGCACTGCTGTGGCCGGTATGGTCGGTGACGAATAATTCCATGGGGATTGCCGTCGGCAATCAAAGGCGCCAGAAGGTGCCGCCCTGACGGCGGATGGCGGCCTGGGCTTCGGCGTCCAGGCAGGCTTTGACGTCGGTGAACACGCCCTGGGGTGCCAGCTTGCCCAGCAATTCGGCCATGGGGCGTTCCTGGTAAGGCCGGTGGGCCACGGCCAGGACCACGGCGGCAGCGGGTTCCAGTTGTTCCCAGGGGGTCAGGCTGACCCCGTATTCCCGCTGGGCTTCGCCACTGTCGGCCAGGGGGTCATGGACCTGCACCCGAATGCCGTAGCTTTCCAGTTCCCGGATGATGTCCGGCACCCGGGAATTGCGCAGGTCCGGGCAGTTTTCCTTGAAGGTGAGACCTAGCACATTCACCGTGCTGCCTTTGACGTTATGCCCGGCCTGGATCATCAGTTTCACCGTTTTTTCCGCGATGAACTTGCCCATGCCGTCATTGATGCGGCGCCCGGCCAGGATCACCTGGGGGTTGTAGCCCAGCATGTCGGCCTTGTGGGTCAGGTAATAGGGGTCCACGCCAATGCAGTGGCCGCCCACCAGACCGGGACGGAATTTGAGGAAATTCCACTTGGTGCCGGCGGCTTCCAGCACCTCCGTGGTGTCGATGCCCAGGCGGTCGAAAATCAGGGAGAGCTCGTTCATCAGGGCGATGTTCAAGTCCCGCTGGGTGTTTTCAATGACCTTGGCCGCTTCCGCCACCTTGATGCTGGAGGCTTTATGTACCCCGGCGGTGACCACGGCACCGTAGAGGGCGGCCACCGCTTCCAGGGTGGCGGGGCTATCCCCGGACACCACTTTGACGATGCGGGTCAGGGTGTGTTCCTTGTCCCCCGGGTTGATGCGCTCCGGGGAATAGCCCACGAAAAAGTCCTGGCCCCAGCGCTTGTCCGAATGCTGTTCCAGCACCGGAATGCAGATTTCTTCCGTGGCCCCCGGATAGACCGTGGATTCATAGACCACCACGGCCCCGGTTTTGAGAGCCTGGCCCACGACCGTGGAGGCGCCCACCAGGGGGGAGAAGTCCGGTTGATGAGCTTCATCCACCGGGGTGGGCACGGCCACCACGATGAAATCCGCCTCCGCCAGCCGGGCCGGGTCATTGGTGCATTCCAGGCGATTGGCGGCGGCCAGATCCTCCCGGGAAACTTCCCCGGTGGGGTCGTAGCCTTCCCGATAGGCCTTTACCTTGGCCTGGGAGAGATCAAATCCCACGGTGCGGAATTGTCGCCCGAAAGCTACCGCCAGGGGCAGCCCCACATAGCCGAGGCCGACGACGCCAATGACGGAGGAGGAAGTCAGTGTAGGAACGTTTGCCATGTTCAAACCTTGTAGTAATCCCGATACCAGGCCACGAAACGGGCCACCCCTTCGCTCACCGGCGTGGCCGGGCGGAAGCCGGTGGCGGCCTGGAGTTCGGAGGTGTCCGCATTGGTGGCGGGCACGTCCCCGTCTTGCAGGGGCAGGAAATTCTTTTCCGCCACCTTACCCAGATTGGCTTCCAGGGTGCTGACGTAGGTCATCAATTCCACCGGCTGATGGTTGCCGATGTTGAACACCCGATAGGGCACATTGCTGCGGGCCGGATCCGGGTTCAGGGGATCAAAATTGGGATCGGGCTGGGCGGGTTGGTCCAGCACCCGCAGAATCCCTTCCACGATATCGTCGATGTAGGTGAAATCCCGTTGCATCTTGCCGTGGTTGAAGACGTCAATGGGGCGCCCTTCCAGAATGGCTTTGGTGAACAGGAAGAGGGCCATGTCCGGCCGGCCCCAGGGACCGTACACGGTGAAAAAGCGCAGCCCGGTGGAGGGCAGGCCGAAGAGATGGCTGTAGGTGTGGGCCATCAGTTCGTTGGCCTTTTTGGTGGCCGCATAAAGGCTCACCGGATGGTCCACGCTGTCGTGTTCGGAGAAGGGTAGCTTTTTGTTGCCCCCGTAAACACTGGAGCTGCTGGCATACACCAGGTGTTCCACCTGATTGTGGCGGCAGCCTTCCAGAATATTGACGAAGCCGGTCAGGTTGGACTGAACGTAGGCCTGGGGATTGACCAGGGAATAGCGCACCCCGGCCTGGGCGGCCAGGTGAATGACCCGCTGGGGCTTTTCTTTGGCGAAGAGTTCCGCCATGCCCGGGGTGTCGCCCACGTCCAGGCGCACAAAGTGGAAATCGGGGTTGGGGGTGAGGCGGGCGAGTCGGGCTTCCTTCAGGGTGACGTCGTAGTAGTCGTTGAGGTTATCCACCCCAACCACTTGGTCTCCCCGGGCGAGGAGGCGTTGGGCCACGTGCATGCCGATGAAGCCGGCGGCTCCGGTGAGCAGAATTTTCATTTGCCGGAATGCCTTGTTTTCTGAGAATCCAACATTTTCGCATACTTGCAGAAGCTGTTGTAACAGCCGATGCAGGTATGCACCAGGCCGGGCATCCCATCCAGGAAGCCCCGACGAAAAAAGTAGAATTTAAAGAAGCGGATCAGGGGGGATAGGACCAACCGCGCTGGGGAGGTCCTTTTGCCCCGGGCCAGGGCCGCTTGGGCCGCCAGGGAGGTGTAGCGGTTCTGCTTCTCCAGGTAGCGTTCCAGGGATTCCGCCGAATCGTGGAGCAGGTCCCCGGAAAGGCGCCCCACCGGCCCGTCCGCCAGCACATGTTCATGGACCGGATCTTCGGACCAACGGCCATGGTCCCGGTGAAATAGACGCAGATTCCAATCCGGATAGCCTTCCCCGTGGCGCAGATAGCGGCCGAGAAAGCGGTTACAGCGGGGCACCTCATAGGCGTAGGGGCCGTCGCTGTCACCCGCATGGGCCAGGGCTTCTTCCAGGCTGGCGGCCAGGGCCGGGCTGACCACCTCGTCCGCATCTATGCAGAAGACCCAGGGATGGCGGGCCTGACTTACCGCAAACTGTTTCTGGGGGCCGAAACCCAGCCAGTCCTGATGCAGGACCCGGGCCCCGTGGCGGGCGGCGATGGCCAGGGTGTCGTCCGTGCTCCCCGAATCCACCACCAGAATTTCCTCGGCAAAGCCCAGGCTGGCCAGACAGGCATCCAGACTGCGGCCCCCGTTCAGAGTGATGAGGACGGCGGACAGGGGCGGCCGGAGGGGGCGAGGGGCGGTGGCGGAGGGGGCGGGCATGGACAGGTATAATGGAAACAGTCCCCTATTCTAAATCCTCCCGGGCCGGGCCAAAACTGGCTGACCGCAGCCGCCTCCGCGGCGTTGGCGGCAACGCCCGGGGTTAGCTCCTTTTCTGACGGGCGTCATGCTGAAAATCCTCCTGGTGAAAATGTCCTCCATGGGCGATCTGGTCCATAACTGTCCGGTGGTCACCGACATCCTGGCCCACTTCCCCGACGCCCAGGTGGATTGGGTGGCGGAGGAGGCCTATGTGCCCATTCCCCGGCTCCATCCCGGGGTGCGCCGGGTCATTCCCATCGCCTGGCGGCGCTGGCGCAAGCACCTCCTGAGGGGCGCTACCTGGGGCGAAATGGGCCAATTCCGCCATGCCCTCCAGGCGGAAAGCTACGATTACATCCTGGATACCCAGGGCCTATTGAAAAGCGTGGCCGTGGCCCGGCTGGCCCGGGGCGGCGTGGTGGTGGGGGGCGACCGGCACAGCATCAAAGAAGGGGCGGCCGCCCGTTTCTACGATCAGCGCCTGCCCATCGCCTGGAGCCGCCATGTGGTGGATCGCTGCCGGGCCGTGGCGGGGGGGGCCCTGGGCTATGCCCTGGATCAGGCGCCCCGCTACGGCATCCACGCCCAGCCCCTGGTGGCAGATTGGCTGCCCACGGGCCCCTACGGGGTCTTGATGCACGCCGCCAGCCGACCTCCCAAGCTCTGGTCGGAAGACAACTGGCTGGCCGTGGGGCGGCGTCTGGCGGAGGACGGCATCGTCGCCCTGCTGCCCTGGGGCAGCCCGGAGGAACGGGCCCGCAGTGAGCGTCTGGCGGCCCAGTTGCCCGGCGCCGTGGTGCCGCCCCTCATGGATCTGGGGACGGCGGCCCGCTTCCTCGCCGGTAGCCGTCTGGTGGTGGGCTTGGATACGGGCTTCACCCATTTCGGAGCCGCCCTGGGACGGCCCACCGTGGGCATTTTCTGCGATTCGGACGGGGAACAGGCGGCGGTGTTTGGGGACGGCTTTTGCGCCAGCTACGGCAAAAAGGGTCTGCCCCCGGACCTGGGCACCATTCTGGGGGCCGTGGATCGGGCCCTGGCCGCGCCCCAAGCCCGGGCTCCTCATGCCGTGGGGCAGGAAACCTCCGCCCCGACCCAGGACGGCGGCCGCTGACCATGCCCTTTGCCCGGCTGGCCCGTTGGGCCTATTCCCTGCTCCTTTATCTGGCGGCGCCCCTGGTGGCCCTGCGCCTGTTGCTCCGGGCCCGGCGCCAGCCCGAATACCGGGACCATTGGGGAGAGCGCTGGGGATTTTACGGGGACCGTCCCCCCTGGTCCGGCCATGTGCCGCCCCCCCTGATCTGGCTCCATGCGGTGTCCGTGGGGGAAACCCGGGCCGCCCAGCCCCTGGTGCGGGCCCTGCTGGACGCCTATCCGGAACATCATCTGCTCCTCACCGGCATGACCCCCACGGGTCGGGCCACGGCCCGGGAAATGTGGGCGGACCAGGGGCCCCGGGTCCATTACGTCTATGCCCCCTATGATTTTCCCGGGGCGGTGGCCCGGTTTTTCCGCCATTTCCGTCCGGTCTTGGGCCTCTTCATGGAAACTGAGCTGTGGCCCAATCTGCTGGCGGCGGGGCACCGGGCCGGGGTGCCCCTGGTGCTGGTGAACGCCCGGCTCTCCGCCCGCTCGGCGGCGGGCTATGCCCGTCTGCCCCTGCTCTTTCGCCCCACCTTCGGTTTGTTAAGTGCCGTGGCGGCCCAGACCGAGTTGGACGGCGGCCGCCTGGCGGCCCTGGGGGCCGACCCGGTGACGGTCTGCGGCAATTTGAAATTCGACGTCACCCCGGGGGAAGACAAGCTGGCCCTGGGCCGGACCTGGAAAGCCGCCCTGGGGGACCGTCCCGTGTGGCTGGCGGCCAGTACCCGGGATGGGGAAGAGGCCCTGGTGCTGGACGCCTTTGAACGTCTGGCCATCCCGGGCCTGCTCCTGCTCCTGGTGCCCCGCCATCCCCAGCGTTTCGATGCCGTGGCGGACCTGGTGGCCCAGCGGGGCTTGAGTCTGGTGCGCCGCAGCCAGGGGCTGCCCGGACCGGAAACCCGGGTGTGGCTGGGGGACAGCCTGGGGGAAATGCCCGCCTATTACACCTGCGCCGACCTGGCCCTGATTGGCGGCAGCCTGCTGCCCTTCGGCGGTCAGAATCTCATTGAAGCGGCGGCCTGCGGCTGTCCGGTGCTGGTGGGGCCCCACACCTTCAATTTCGCCCAGGCGGCGGCGGATGCGGTGGCCTGTGGCGCCGCCCGTCGCCTGCCCGGTGCGGAAGCCCTGGGCCACGAGGTGGGTGGGTTGTTCCGCCAGCCCGAGGCGCGCCGAGCCATGGCCCTGGCCGCCCAGGCCTTCGCCGCCGCCCACCGGGGCGCCACGGCCCGGACCCTGGCTCTGATTGCCGACGTATTGGGCCAGGGCCGCTGAATCCGGTGCGTTGTTCCCCATTGGGAAAAATGGGGGAGGCCGGGGGAAGCGCCATGGTCGGTGGGCTTGGGCCCTGGCCACAGCAGAATCGTGGGAATAAAGTACCGCACCCCGCAAACCGCACCCCGCACCCCGCACCCCGCACCCCGCAAACCGCACCCCGCAAACCGCACCCCGCACCCCGCACCCCGCAAACCGCACCCCGCACCCCGCACCCCGCAAACCGCAAACCGCAAACCGCAAACCGCAAACCGCAAACCGCAAACCGCAAACCGCAAACCGCAGCCAGCAGCCAGCAGCCAGCAGCCCAGCAGCCCAGCAGCCCAGCAGCCCAGCAGCCCAGCCCGAGCCCAATCGCTCCATCCACCCCGGCCAAGACCCCCTTTCTTCCTGTGCGCGGTCCCGCTCCTCCCGGTCCTCGCCGCCCCGCCCCTGGTTCCCCTAAGTCCCTCGCGTCCGCTCTGCCCGTAACGGCGCAATGTTCCCATCCCATCCTCCCCTTTCCGTCCCCCAAAACAAAACTCCCCGCCCGGGCCGAAGGGCCTTGGGGGCGGGGAGTAGGGGGCTTGGGGCTGGCGATAGGGCTTGCTAGCGGCTTTCCAGGAGGGCGTTCACCTGTTGTACGTCCTCGTCCCCCAGGGTGCCCACGGCAGCTTTCAGGCGTAGCTGGGCCATGAGGGTGTCGAAGCGGGCCTTGGCCAGATCCCGGCGGGTGGTATAGACCTGCTGTTCCGCATTGAGCACGTCGATGTTGATGCGTACCCCCACTTCGTAGCCCAGTTTGTTGGAATCCAGGGCGGATTTGGAGGAGACGTTGGCCGCTTCCAGGGCCTTCACCTGGGCTAGGCCGTTGGTGACGCCGAGGAAATACTGGCGGGCGCCCAGGGCGGCCTGACGCCGGGCGTTTTCCAGACCGGAGAGGGCGGCCTGGTAATTGGCCGCCGCTTCCCGTTGCTTGGACACCACATAGCCCCCCTGGTAGAGGGGAATATTCACCTGGACTCCCAGGGAGGTGGAGGTCTGGTCCAGGGCGGGAATGGGCATGATGGTGTAGCCGGCGATGCCCGCCCCGGAGTAGGTCCGGCCCTGGCTGTTCAGGTTGCGGCTGGCCACCAAATCCACCGTGGGGTAATGGCCGGCCCGTTGCTTTTCCACTTCCCGGGAGGCGATGTCCGAGCCGATCTGTTGCACCTGGACGCCGATGTTGCCGCTTTCCGCCGCATTCACCCAGTCATTCATGAGGGCCGGTTTGGGGCTGCTCAGGGCGATGCCGTTGCGCAGCCGGGCCAGGTCCCCGCCTTCCTTGCCAATAATGGCTTGCAGGGTGCGTTCCCGGATTTCCAGATCGTTGCGGGCGGCGATTTCCTGGGCCTGGGCTAGGTCGTAGCGGGCCTGGGCTTCGTGGGTGTCGGTGATGGTCACCGTGCCCACTTCAAAACTTTTCTTGGCCAGGGCCAGTTGCTGGCCGATGGCGGCTTTTTGGGCCAGTACGGCGCGCAGGTTTTCCTGGGCGTAGAGCACGTCGAAGTAGGCCTGGGCGGTACGCAGAATCAAATCCTGCTTGGCTTGCAGGAACTGGGCTTCGGCCTGGGCCACCTGGAGCTTGGCCTGGTCGTACTGCACCTTGCTCTGCCAGCGGAACAGGGGCTGGGTGAGGGATAGGGTGTAGCCGTGGTTGTTGTAGCCGTAATCCTTGCTGGCGGAAGGATCGTGGATGCTCATGTCCACGCTGTTATGCCCGGCCCGGGCCCCCAGGGAAACATTGGGCAGCAGGGCCGAGAGGCCCTGGGCTTCCGCTTCCCGATGGGCCTCCAGGGTCGCCTTGGCGCTGGCGAATTGGGGATCGTTGTCCAGGGCATCCCGGTAGATTTGGGCCAGGTTGGCGGCGGCAGCGGCCTGGCCCCATAGCAGCAGGGCCAGGGCGAGGGGCGTCAGGCAGACTTTCATAAAGGCCTCAATAGGTGGGGACGGAGGGATCCACTTCGCAGGACCACCCGTGCATACCCCCGGCCAGATTGATGATGTGGCTGAAACCGGATTGTTCCAGATACTGGGCCACCTGGAAGCTGCGGCCCCCATGGTGACAGATCACCACCGTGACCGCCTCCGGGGCCAGCTCCTCCTTGCGCAGGGGCACCGTGCCCATGGGCATGGACAGGGTGTCCGGCAGGGCGCAGAAGGCCACTTCATTGGGCTCCCGCACGTCCAGCAGGACGGGGCGGGGGCGCTGGGGGTCGGCCAGCCAGTCGGCCAATTCCCGGGGGGTGATCTGTTTCATGGGGTCCTTAGAACGTGAACCGTTCTTTCTGTTTGGCGCCCGTCAGGGGGGCGG
The DNA here is from genome assembly GCA_041907765.1 of Rhodocyclaceae bacterium. Lineage (GTDB taxonomy): Bacteria > Pseudomonadota > Gammaproteobacteria > Burkholderiales > Rhodocyclaceae > Azospira. The sequence continues at coordinate 40,895 of JAYRGQ010000021.1, forward strand.
CCATGGTTTCAAAAAGGTTTTCCGTGTCGTACTGGCCTTCGGCGGTGCAGGTCACCAGCTGGGCTTCCATCACCGGCGCATCTCCCACCACGGCGGCCAGACGGCCACCCACCTTGAGCTGGGCCAGGAGTTCCGGGGGCAGGAAGGGCAGGGAGGCGGAGACCACGATCACGTCGTAGGGGGCGCCGGCGGGCCAGCCCAGGGCGCCGTCACCGGTTTCCACGGCCACATTGGTGGCACCGGCCTGGTTCAGGTTGGCCTTGGCCTGTTTGGCCAGTTCCGGCACCAGTTCCACGGTGGTCACCTGTTGGGCCCGGGCGCCCAGCAGGGCAGCCATGTAGCCGGAGCCTGTGCCGATTTCCAGCACCTTGTCCGTCTTGCGCACGGCCAGTTCTTGCAGGATGCGGGCTTCAAATTTGGGGGACAGCATGGTGGCGCCGTGACCCAGGGGGATTTCCAGATCGGCGAAGGCCAGATTCTGGTAGGCGGCGGGGACGAACTCTTCCCGCTTGACCACGCAGAGCAGGTCCAGCACGGATTGATCCAGCACGTCCCAGGGCCGGATCTGTTGTTCGATCATGTTGAAGCGGGCTTTTTCCAGGTTCATTTCCATTGTCTCTTGTCCCCGTGGGTGAATATTAGCGCAAGCTAACATTAATGTCTCGACAAAAACCAATTATACCCGAGCCGTTTGCCTTCAACCCCGGGGGCGGACCTCCCCGGGCACCGGGGGGTCGGAGAGGCAAGCCAGGGGCGGCTGGGGGGGGGGCGAATGGGGCGCCGGGGGGCAAAAGGGACGGGAGAAAAACGAGGGCATCCCCGTTCCCCGCAAGGGGAGGTGGCGGGGCCCTTGCTCAGAGGAATGACAGACGGGGACGGGCCAAGGGGCGGCGCTATAGGCAGCTCTGACGGGAACACCGCCAAGGGAGCTGGCTGCGGGGATTTCAGGGGGAAGGATTCAGGTGGAAGTCGCCCCAGGTTGGCAGGGCTGAAGGGGGCGGGAGGTAAAGCGGCAATCCTCAGGTGGTAAGGCGCAAGCCGCAGGGCCCGGAAGGCTGGGCTCAGTCGTCAGCCTGCGGCCCCCGGGCTTCCGGTGTCGGGAGACAGGCAAGGGGCGGAGACCAGCGGGCAGGAGGTGGGACGCAGAAAGCAGAAAGCAGAGAGCGGAGAGCGGAGAGCGGAAGTCGGAAGTCGGAAGTCGGAAGTCGCGGAAGGCCCCCCCCTCCGCGCTTTCACCCCGGCCCCGTGTTTTATCCCGTGACGTCTCTCCTGCCGCCTTCCGCTGCCCTGGATACGGCTCTGGGCCTGGCCCCTAGCGGGACTCCTTAATCAGCCGGTCGCCCCGGGGTTGGATGGGGCGGGCGTTGGCCGGGTAGAGGCGGGCGAAAATGGCCAGCTGGTCCGGGGACACTTCCACGGGTTGTTTCAGCACCAGCCACAGCACTCCTTCCGTGCAGGGCGGGGTGGTGAGGGAGCCCATGTAGGTGTAGTAGTCCCGCTTTTCCGGCAGCAGTTGGTTGAGGTCAATGGCCGCGTCCGGGGGGGCCACGGGGGCGTTTCGTTCTAGGGGAATGTAGTCCCAGAGGGTTTGCAGGGCCGGGTTTTCCTTGCCCGGGGTGAACAGCACGGCCACCACCGCCAGCCGGTTATCCGCCGAGCGATGCACCAGATGGGCCACCAGGGGGAAGCTCTGACCATTCACCTTTTCTTCCGCCGGATGGTGGAAATGGACCTGGCTCAGCACATAGGGTTTGCCCATGAGAGTCAGGCTGCCGTTGCCCAGGGTGGCCTGGAGGGTGTGGCCGTTATCCACGATCTGGAAGTGGGAGGGGGCGTAATTGAAGCGGATGGGGGGCAAATCCACCTTAATGCCGTCCCGGATGTCGATGGGGGACTGGCGGTGACCATCGGCGCAGGCGTGGAAATCCGGGCTCAGATTGGCCCAGTTTTCCGGGCCGTTGGCCCCGTCGTAATCCCAATGGGGGCCGCTCCCGTTGGCAGTCCCACTCGCCGTGGCTGCCGCCGGATTGGTCGGCGTGGCGGGCCGGGCCGGGGCGTGGCGCACCGGCTTGTGGGCCCGGGCCTGGGGCGCCCGGTAAGTGGCCCGGGGGGGCTTGATTTCCAGGGTGTCCGGGTCGGCGGCCTCGGCCTTCTCTGCCTTTTCTCCCTTATCCCCCTTTGCCGCCTTGCTGCCCTTGGGGTCGCTGCCTCCCGTGCTGCTGGCCGAGTCGTCCTTAGGGTGGGCGCCGGCTTTTTTGTCCTTGCCCAGGGTTTTCTTCAGCAGCTTTTCGTTGGCTTCTTTCAAGGCGTCGGCTACGTCGCTGGCCTTCACCGCCGTGCCCACCGCCGCTTTGCGCAGTTCCTTGGCCGAGGTGGGGCGGCAAACCGTGCGCAGCACCTTGTCGTCCAGGGTGTTGCTGTGCACCGGCATGTCCGCCAGCACCTTCTGTTCCTCTTCCCGCAACACCTCCCCGGAGGCTTTGACGTAGATGCGCTTTAAGGTGGCGTAGGTGCGGCCGCTGCAATCGTAGCGGCCCAGCACCTCGATGCTCCGGTAGCTGCCGCCGCTCTGGGCGTCGGGCAGGTCGTGGTTGAGCACCATGCGGCCCCAGGCGGTGATGCGGCCCGCTTCTTCCTTCTTGATGCTGGACCGGTCAATGTCGATCTGCTTGCCCGTCTGGGTGGACAGGGTGTCCCACTGGCGCCCCGCGTCCCCGGTCTTGGTGGGGGCTACGGCCTGGGCGGCCCAGGCACAGCCCAGGGCGACCAGGCCCACAAGGCCCTGGCGGCAGGCGTGGAAAAGACGGGGGCGGCGGAAAAACGGCATGAATAACTCCCTTGGGTCCGGGCACCACCAGGGGCGGCTTCCGAACGGGCTGAATGGGGCGGAAAGGCCGTCCGACGGCCTTTCTGGCGGGCCCGGGGGAAAGGGCCCCGATGCCCGGGCAAGGGTAAGCAGGGGAACCCGGGGGCGCCCCTGCGGCCTTTGCCTCACTACCCTTTTCGGACGGTGGCGGGGAATCTTTAGGGGGAGGGGCGGTCGCCTTGCAATTCCGGGGGCTTTCCAGTACCTTGCGGGCCGTACGCAAGGGGTGCCGAAACACCGGGGAAAGCCAGTGGCGACCGGCCTTTCGGCTGAGAAATACCCTTCGAACCTGTACGGGTAATGCCGTCGTAGGGAAGCGAACACCGCAGCGTCCATCGTCCCCCGGGGACTCCGCCGTCCTGCCCCATCCCGCTCCCGCCGCGCCTTTGCCTTTCCGCCTCACCGCCGCCCAAGGAGTCCCCATGAACGCCCAGGATCAATTCGTCGCCGCCGCCGCCCAGGTGGATCAGGCCGCCATCCAGCCCCTGCCCAATTCCCGGAAGATTTACGTCACCGGGTCCCGGCCGGATCTGCGGGTGCCCATGCGGGAAATTTCCCAGGCCGACACCCCCACGGCCATGGGCGGGGAACAGAATCCCCCCATTTACGTGTACGACTGTTCCGGCCCCTATTCGGACCCGGCGGCCACCATCGACATCCGCTCCGGCCTGCCCGCCCTGCGCCAGGCCTGGATTGAAGAACGGGGGGATACGGCCCTGCTGGACGGCCTCTCTTCCGCCTATGGCCGTCAGCGGGCCGCCGATTCCAGCCTGGACCCCCTGCGCTTTCCCGGCCTGCACCGTAAGCCCCGCCGGGCCAAGGCCGGGGCCAATGTGACCCAGATGCACTATGCTCGCCAGGGCATCATTACCCCGGAGATGGAATTCATCGCCCTGCGGGAAAACCTGAACCGGCGCCAGTATCTGGAAAGCCTGGCCGCCGCCGGTCCCCAGGGCCAGCGCCTGGTGAAGCTGTTGGGTCGCCAGCATCCCGGGGAGCGCTTTGGCGCCGCCATTCCGGAAGAAATCACCCCGGAATTCGTGCGCCAGGAAGTCGCCGCCGGCCGGGCCATTATTCCGGCCAATATCAATCACCCGGAAACCGAGCCCATGATTATCGGCCGCAATTTCCTGGTGAAAATTAACGCCAATATCGGCAATTCCGCCGTCTCCTCCTCCATTGGGGAAGAGGTGGACAAAATGACCTGGTCCATCCGCTGGGGCGGGGATACGGTGATGGATCTGTCCACCGGCAAAAACATCCACGAAACCCGGGAATGGATTATCCGCAACAGCCCGGTGCCCATCGGCACCGTGCCCATTTACCAGGCCCTGGAAAAGGTGAATGGCAAGGCGGAAGACCTGACCTGGGAAATTTTCCGGGACACCCTGATCGAGCAGGCGGAGCAGGGGGTGGATTACTTCACCATTCACGCCGGGGTGCTGCTGCGCTACATCCCCATGACCGCCGAGCGCATGACGGGCATCGTCAGCCGGGGCGGCTCCATCATGGCCAAGTGGTGCCTAGCCCACCACCAGGAAAGCTTCCTCTACACCCATTTCGAGGACATCTGCCAGATTATGAAGGCCTACGACGTGGCCTTCTCCCTGGGGGACGGCCTGCGTCCCGGCTCCATCTACGACGCCAATGACGAGGCCCAGCTGGGGGAATTGGCAACCCTGGGGGAACTGACGGAAATCGCCTGGAAGCACGACGTTCAGGTGATGATCGAAGGCCCGGGCCACGTGCCCATGCAGCGCATCAAGGAAAACATGGAGAAGGAGCTGGAGTGGTGCAAGGAGGCCCCCTTCTACACCCTGGGGCCCCTGACCACGGACATCGCTCCGGGCTACGATCACATCACCAGCGCCATCGGCGCCGCCCAGATCGGCTGGTACGGCACCGCCATGCTCTGCTACGTCACCCCCAAGGAACACCTGGGCCTGCCGGATAAGCAGGACGTGAAGGAAGGCATCATTACCTACAAGCTGGCCGCCCACGCCGCCGACCTGGCCAAGGGCCATCCTGGCGCCCAGATTCGGGATAACGCCCTCTCCAAGGCCCGCTTTGAATTCCGCTGGGACGACCAGTTCAACCTGGGCCTGGACCCGGACAAGGCCCGGGATTTCCACGACGAAACCCTGCCCCAGCATGGCGCCAAGCTGGCCCATTTCTGCTCCATGTGCGGCCCCCACTTCTGCTCCATGAAAATCACCCAGGACGTGCGGGACTTCGCCGCCGCCCAGGGGGTGAGCGCCGAAAGCGCCCTTGCCAAAGGCATGGAAACCAAGTCGGTGGAATTCCTCAAGAGCGGCGCCGAGCTCTACCGCAAGGCCTGATTCGGCGGGCGGGGAGGGCTTCCCGGGATTCAGCCGGGGGGCGCTCCGGCCCTGGTGTTCGGGCGGCTGGGGCGCGGTGTCGGACCTTAGGCGAGCTTCGGGCGCCTGGGGACGGGAGCCCTGAGCCCCCCCTGCCGGGCGTTCAGTGGGGGCAAGCCAGGGCGGCAAAAGATTTTTCCACCCCGCCCAAAATCCCCCGGTCAGGGCCGTGGATAGGCGATCTAGCTTTTCGCCTCCCGGAGCGGCAATGGGGACGCCCGTTTCCAGGGGCTGTTCCCCCAGATCCCCGTGCTTCCTGGTCCGCCATTCCCTGGCCTTGGAGAACCCCTAACCCCGCCTGTTTCCAGGCCGCCCCTGGTTTCCGCCCATATGCTCCTGTATTTGCGCTCCCTGGGCCCCGTGACGGCACCCCGTTCCCCGGCCTACCATAGCCTCCCTTGGCCCGGGCTTCGGGCCGGTCACCGATCTTGCCTATCATGACTGCCACGCCTCTTTCCTCCGACGAACTTCGGCGCCTCCACGCCTGGTGGCGGGCCTGCACCTATCTGGGGGCGGCCATGATTTACCTGCGGGACAATCCCCTGCTGGCCGAGCCCCTCCGGGCCGAACACGTGAAGCACCGGCCCCTGGGCCACTGGGGCTCCAGTCCGGGCATCGCTTTCACCTACGCCCACCTGAGCCGGCTGGTGAAGCGGGACGATTTCCCTGCTTTGTTCATCGCCGGCCCCGGCCACGGCGCCCCCGGGGTGCTGGCCCCGGCTTGGCTCGAAGGCACCTATGGGGAACGCTATCCGGAGCGGGGCTGGGGGCTGGCGGGCCTGACCCGCTTCTGCCGGGAATTTTCCTTCCCCGGGGGCAGCGGCAGCCATTGCACCCCGGAAGTGCCCGGCTCCATCCACGAAGGGGGGGAATTGGGCTACAGCCTCTCCCACGCCTTTGGCGCCGCCTTCGACCACCCGGATCTGGTGGTGGCGGCCATGGTGGGGGACGGGGAGGCGGAAACCGGCCCCCTGGCCACCGCCTGGCATTCCAATAAATTCCTTAATCCGGTGCGGGACGGGGCGGTACTGCCCATCCTTCACCTCAACGGCTACAAAATCGCCAATCCCACCCTGCTGGCCCGCATTCCCCGGGCGGAGCTGCTCGCCCTCTTTACCGGCTACGGCTGGGCGCCCCGGGTGGTGGAGGGCAGTGAGCCGGAAGCCATGCACCAGGCCATGGCCGCCGCCATGGAAGACTGTCTGGCGGACATCCGGGCCATCCAGGGGGCGGCTCGGCAGGCGGGGGCGGCCCCGGCCCAGCGGCCTTGCTGGCCCATGATCATCCTCATCTCCCCCAAGGGCTGGACCGGTCCCAAGGAGGCGGACGGGCACCAGGTGGAAGGCACCTGGCGGGCCCACCAGGTGCCCCTCTCCGACCCCCGGCACAATCCCCGGCATCTGGAGCAGCTGGCCCAGTGGCTGGCTTCCTACCGGCCCGAGGAATTGTTCACCCCGGACGGCAGGCCCCAGCCCGAATTGGTGGATTGGGCGCCCCGGGGCGAGCGGCGTCTGAGCGCCAGCCCCTATGCCAACGGGGGCCTGGGCCGCCGTCCCCTGGAGCGGCCCGACTGGCGCGCCCATGGGGTGAAGGTGGAATTCCCCGCCGCCAGTTCCGTGGAAAACACCGCTCCCCTGGGGGCCTATCTGGCGGATTTGCTCCGGGCCAATCCGGACAATTTCCGGGTTTTTGGCCCGGACGAAACCGCCTCCAACCGGCTCCAGGCCGTGTTCGAGGCCAGCGGCAAAACCTGGCTGGCGGAGCGCCGTCCGGAAGACGGGGACGGGGGCCATCTGGCGGCGGACGGCCGGGTCATGGAAATGCTCTCCGAGCACACCCTGGAAGGCTGGCTGGAAGGCTATCTGCTCTCCGGCCGCCACGGCTTTCTTTCCACCTACGAAGCCTTCGCCCACGTCATCGACTCCATGTTCAACCAGCACGCCAAGTGGCTGGAAATGGCCCGGGCCGTGCCCTGGCGGGCGCCGGTGGCGGCCCTCAACCTGCTCATCACCTCCACCGTGTGGCGCCAGGACCACAACGGCTTTACCCACCAGGACCCGGGCTTTCTCGATCTGGTGGTGAATAAGAGCCCGGAAGTCACCCGCATTTACCTGCCACCGGACGCCAATTGCCTGCTGGCGGTGGCGGACCGCTGCCTGGGGGAAACGGATGTGATCAATGTGCTGGTGGCGGATAAGCAGTCCCACCTCCAGTACCTGAGCCCGGAAGCGGCCCTGCGCCACTGCGAGCGGGGCATCGGCCTGTGGGATTGGGCCAGCAGCGACGGGGACGGGGAGCCGGAGGCGGTGCTGGCCTGCTGCGGCGACGTGCCCACCCAGGAAGCCCTGGGGGCGGCGGAACTGCTCCTCACCCACTTCCCCGATCTGCGCCTGCGCTTCGTCAATGTGGTGGATTTATTCACCCTGGCCCCGGCGGAAGAGCATCCCCACGGCCTGGCGGAGCGGGACTACCTGAGCCTGTTTACCGCCGATAAGCCGGTGGTCTTCAATTTCCACGGCTATCCCTGGCTCATCCACCGCCTGGCCTACCGGCGTCCCAACCACGACCGGATGCATGTGCGGGGCTACAAGGAAAAGGGCAGCATCACTACCCCCCTGGAACTGGCCATGGAAAACGAAATCGACCGCTACACCCTGGCCATTGACATCCTGGACCGGGTGCCCCGGCTCCAGGTGGCCGGGGCCCACGTCAAACAGGCTTTGCGGGAACGGCAGCAGGCCTGCCGGGAATACGCCCACACCTGGGGCATCGACGCCCCGGAAATCACCAACTGGCGCTGGGCCGGGCTGAAGAGCCGCTAACCTCGCCCCTCCGGCCGGGCCCCCAGGGCGTCCGGCCCTTATTTGGAGAACAGACGACATGAATGCAACCATGGAATTGCTGCACAGCCACCACAGCGACCGGGATTTTTCTGAAGCCCCGATCAGCGACCTGAGCCTGGATGCCATTGTGGAAGCCGCCCATCGGGCCCCCACCTCCATGAACGGCCAGCAGGTTTCCCTGGTGGTGGTGCGGGACCCGGCCAAGCGGGCCCGCCTGGCGGAAATCGCCGGGGGCCAACCCTGGATCGCCAAGGCCCCGGTGTTTATCGTGGTGCTCATGGACTTCTACAAAACCCGGGTGGGGGTGGAAGTGGCGGGGGAAAAACAAGTCATCCACGAAAGCCTGGAAGGCTATACGGTGGGCGCCGTGGATGGGGGCATTGCCCTGGGCACCCTGATGACCGCCGCCCGCTCCCTGGGCCTGGGGGTGGTGCCCATCGGCGGCTTCCGCCGGGACCCCCAGGCGGTCATCGACCTCCTGGACCTGCCGCCCCTCACCTTCCCCCTGGCGGGGGTGGCCATCGGCCATGTGAATACCCCGGCCACCCAGAAACCCCGCCTGCCCACCTCCTCCTTCCGCCACGACGAAAGCTATCAGGCCCAGGCCCTGGCCCCCGCCATCCTGGCCTACGACCGCAATCTGCTGGACTACTGGCGGGAAATCGGCCGCAACGACGGCCTCTCCTGGTCCAAAAACACCGCCGCCGCCTACAAACAGGTCTATTTCCCCCAGACCTACCCGGTGGCGAAAAAGCAGGGCTTTAGCAATGACAAATAGGGGAGCGGGGGCGCCTTGGGCCGCCCTCTGCTCCTCGGGCTTTCCCGGTGCCCCGGGTTCTCCAGGTGCACCTAGCACTTTGGCGGCTTCGGGCACTCCGGGCATTCTGGGCATCCCGGGGGCCTTGGCCGTCCGGGGCGCGCCCCCTGGCCTTATGCGCCCGGTAGTGTCTATTTCTCCCAGGGGACCGGTTTTACCCTCTGACGCCGGGTGGCCCTGATGGATTGCCGCCCCGGCTGCGGCGCCTGCTGCATCGCCCCCTCCATTTCCAGCCCCCTCCCGGGCCTGCCCGGCGGCAAGCCCGCCGGGGTGCCCTGTCCCCATCTCACCCCCGACCTGCGCTGCGCCCTCTTCCACCACCCGGACCGCCCCCCCTGCTGCGGCGGCCTCCAAGCCTCCCCCGACATGTGCGGGTCCGATCGGAACCACGCCCTCACCTGGCTGGCCCAGCTGGAAGTTTTGACGGCGCCGGGGTCGGGGAATTAGCCGAGTCGCTCCCGCCGTCTCTCTATCTGACCGGGCCAGAAGGTGGCCGAACAGTCTCGGTAAGTTGACAACCGGTTTCCGTTATTGGAAACTGGTTACCAACTTAACTCCCCGGGAGCGGGCCCATGGTCCAGGAAGCCAGTCAGGTGTTGTCCGATACGGTGGTGGCCGTTTTTCGGGCCAATGGGTGTTTGTTGGAGTGGGGGGATGCTTTTGCTGAACCCCTGGGGGTGACCAGCGCCCGCTGGCAGATTCTGGGGGCCCTGGCCCAGGCCGGGGGGCCTTTGACGGCGCCCCAGATGGGGGCGCGCATGGGGGTGAGCCGCCAGGGGGCCCAGAAGCAGTTGAATCTGCTGGTGGCGGATGGCTTGATGGAAAAGCGCCCCAATCCAGCCCACGCCCGTTCTCCCCTGTATTACCTGACTCCCGCAGGAGGGGCCCTGTTTGCCCGCATTGATCAGGCCTGGAAGGAACACACCCGGAGCGTCGCCCAGGAATTCTCCCCGGAAGACCTGGCGATCACCCTGAAAGTGTTGGAGGCCCTGGCGGCCCGCCATCGCCGCGCCGCCCCGGGAGACGACCATGACGCCTAAGGCCCACGCCCTGGCCGGCATCCTGGCCTTTGCCTGCATTGCCTGTTTCTGGCTCTCTACCTTGGTGGCGGAACTGTTTCTGGATACCCGGGCCGTGGTCTGGGTGAAACAGGCCATTCCCTACGCCTTCCTCATTTTCCTTCCCCTCATGGCCCTGGCCGGGGCCAGTGGTTTTTCTCTGGGGGGCAAGGCCCGCCACCCCCGCCTACAGGCCAAGCGCCGGCGTATGCCCCTCATTGCCGCCAACGGCCTGGTGATTCTCATCCCCGCCGCCCTTTACCTGAGCGCCAAGGCCTCCGCCGGGGCCTTCGACGGGGGTTTTTACGGCGTCCAGGTTCTGGAACTGGTGGCCGGAGCGGTGAATCTGGGGCTCATGGGCCTAAATATCCGGGATGGGCGTGAGCTTGCCCGGGGCCGAACCCGGCCCGCACCGGAGGCGGCCTAGGGCGGGGCTTGCCCCTGACCGTGTGGCCCCTTTCTTTTCCCCGATTTCTTGCCTGCTTGACTGTCGCCCATGAGCTTCCAAACCCGTTCCCTGGTGCCGGAGGATTTGCCCCGGATTTGCGCTTTTCCCCAGAGCCGGGAGGAGTTGTTTTTCCTGTTTCCCCAGGGGGTTTATCCCCTCACGCCGGACCAGTTGGCCGAGGCGGTGGCGCCCCGTAGGGAAGCCACCGTGGTGACGGAGGAGGAGCAGGTGCTGGCCTTTGCCGACTTTTATCGCTGGGCCCCGGGGGGCGATTGCGCCGTGGGCCATGTGGTGGTGGCGCCGGAGGCCCGGGGTCGGGGGGTGGGGCGCACCCTCCTGGGGGCCATGGGGCAACGGGCGGTGGCCCGGCTCCAGGCCCGGGCCTTAACCGTGTCCTGTTTTCAGGGCAACGGGGCGGGGCTCCTGTTCTATCACCACCTGGGTTTTGTGCCCTACGCCTTGGAAGAACGGCGGGATTGGTTCGGCTACCCCATGGGGCTGATTCACCTGCGCCTGAATCTTTAGGCCCCGCCCCATATGCCACCCCCGCCATATGCTTATGGATTTAAGGTCCTTGGGGCGCCGGAGGCGGGGGCCTAGACTGAATTCCTCTCTTTTTGGGACACGGGCCATGGAAACGGCGTTCAGTCAGGGCACCTTGTGTGTGCAGGGGGGCTACACGCCCCGGGTGGGGGAACCCCGCATTCCACCCATTGTGCAAAGCACCACCTACCGCTACGACGATCTGGAGCAGCTGCACCGGCTCATGACCCTCCAGGAATTCGGCTTCAAGTATTCCCGTACCGGCAATCCCACGGTGAGCGCCTTTGAGCAGCGGGTGAATCTGCTGGAAGGGGGCGTGGCGGCGGTGGCCACGGCCTCCGGCCAAGCGGCCAATGCCCTGGTGATGACCAATCTGCTCCACGCCGGGGACCATGTGGTGGCGGCGGCCACCCTCTACGGCGGCTCCTTTTCCCTGCTCCACAACACCCTGCCCAAGTTCGGCATCAGCACCAGCTTTTTTGATCCGGAGGCCCCGGCGGAGGACATCGCCCGCCTGTTCCGCCCCAACACCCGGGTGCTGTTCGGGGAAACTATCGGCAATCCGGGACTCAATATCCTGGATTTTGACAAGCTGGCCGGGCTATCCCGGCGCTTTGATGTGCCCTTTGTGGTGGATAACACCCTGGCCTCCCCCGTGCTGTGCAATCCCTTCCGCCACGGGGCCCACATCGTCACCCATTCCGCCAGCAAGTACATGGACGGCCACGGCACCAGCATTGGCGGGGTGGTGGTGGAAGGGGGAGGCTACGCCTGGGACAACGGCAAATTCCAGGATTTCACCGAGCCGGACGACAGCTACGGCGGGGTGCGCTACGCCCAGGATTTCCCCCAGAGCCCCTTCATCATCAAGGCCCGGGCCCACATGCTGCGGGACTTCGGCGCCTGCCTGAATCCCCAGAATGCCTTTCTGTTTACCGTGGGCCTGGAAACCCTGCCCCTGCGCCTGGAGGCCCACAGCCGCAACGCCCTGGCCCTGGCCGAATTCCTCTCTACCCGGGAGGAGGTGAGCTGGGTCAATTACCCGGGCCTGTCCGTCCCGGGTCGGGAGCGCCTGGGCCGCTATTTCAACCAGCCCTGGGGCGGCGGGGTGCTCACCTTCGGCCTGCGGGGGGATTTCGCCGCCATCGACCGCTTTGTCAAACGGCTCAAGCTCACCACCCTGGCGGTCCATGTGGGGGACGCCCGGACTTACGTGCTGCACCCCGCTTCCACCACCCACGCCCAGTTGGATGAGGCCCAGCTGGCCCTGGCGGGTATTAGCCGGGACATGATCCGGGTCTCCCTGGGCATTGAAACCACCGCCGACATCCTGGCCGATTTCGCCCAGGCCTTGAGCCCCAAGGAGTGACATGAACGCCCCCCTCGCCCCCAACCCCGCCCTCCACCTGGAGGTGGACAGCCGCCGCTATCTCAATCTGGCCCGGCCCCCGGAAAACCTCCTGCCCTCCCTGGACATCCTGGTGGATAGCCGGGCCTGCCTGCCCGATACGGAAGATTTGCGCAAAGACTGGGTGGCCAGCGTAGCCGTGCCCGCCTTTAAGCTCATCCGCCAGTATCAGGGGGATCAGGCCGCCTTTTGCGCCCTGGGCACCGGGGTGGGGCTGGATGCCCTGGCCGCCGTGGAAACCCTGGGGGCCACCCGGATCGGCATTACAGATGTGCACGAAACCGTGGTGAGCGCCGCCTACCGGAACATTCTCAGCAATCTTCGCCATCCCACCCGGGTGATCGTGGAAGGGGGCCACGGCGACCTGCTGGCCCCCCTGGCGCCCTACGGGGCCCGCTACGACCTGATCTACGAAAATCTGCCCAACGTGCCCATCGGGGACCCGACCCGTCTGGCAGAGGGCCGCACCAGCACGGCCCACCTGCCCCCCCGGTCCGAACCCGTGCCCGCCCTGGTGGGGGATCACCTGCTTTCCCTCCATTACCTGGCCCTGGTCCAGGCCCAGGACTTTCTCAAACCCGGGGGCGCCGTGCTCTCCATGCTGGGCAGCCGCATTCCCCTGGCGGTTTACGGGGAAATGGCCCGGCTGGCCGGCTATCGGGCGGACATTTACACCTATGGCTGGAAGGTCCAGGTGGAAGGGGAGGCGGTGATTCCCGGCCACGCCGCCCAGCAGGAGGCGGGTTACGGCCCCTTCCATTTCTATCGGGCGGCGGATTTGGAGCAGGCCTTCGCCGGGGTGGCCCTGGAAAGCTCGGGCCAGCAGGCGGAAGCCATCGAAGCCCGGCTCGCCCCCCAGCGCCTGGACCCGTTCCAGGCCTGGGCCGCCTATCAACGGGGCGAAGTCATCGGCCACACCTACGTGGCTCTGCGTTCCCGTCCCCTCTAGCCATGGCCAGTTCGGTTGCCCTGGCGGCGGTGGTCCGGGCCCTGGGGGCCTTGGCCCAGGACTATGCCTGGCGGGCCCGGCGGGACGATGCCCTGGGCCGGGAACTGGCCCGGGTGCTGGCTTTGTTGGAATTGCCGGAGGCCCCCCAGGGCCAGGTGGCGGGTCGGGACCATCCGGTGCTGGCCTCCCTGGAATCCCTGCCGCCGGGTCAAGGGCCAGCGGGCCAGGTGCTGGACGCTTTTCGTCCCCTGCTGGCCGGGCTACCCTGGCGCTACGGCTACGCCCCCCGGGCGGGGCTGGAAAACCGTCTGGCCTGGGCCGAACTGGTGGGCCCGGAAGCCCCCCTGCATCATGCCCACCTCTGCCTGGGTCTCACCGCCCTGGTTCCCCATACCGCCTATCCCCGCCACCACCATCCGGCGGTGGAAACCTATTACCTCTTGAGCGGCAGCGCCCGCTGGCAGGCTGGAGACCAAGGGAGTGAGCCCCTTCCCGGGGATTACCTGCTGCACGGAGAAAACCTCCCCCACGCCATGACCACCGGCGACGCCCCCCTCCTGGCGGCCTATACCTGGACCGGGGCGGTGGCGGTGGGATCGGTACTGGATTGAAACCCGGGGGACCTACCTGGGTTATCGGGGAGAAGAGGGGGCCGCCTTCGGAGAAATGGGCGGGCTAGGGGGAGAGGGGCGGCGGGGAAAATCCCCGGGAAAGCCCGTCCCTAGGGCCTTCCCTCTTGGCCGCAAAAAAATAGAGACGGCTATTGCCCCCGGGCCCCCAAGGGCCCTCAGTTGTCATCCGCCGAATGGGCGGCCTGCTGGTTTTCCGGGGCGTTGTAGTAGTCGATGGCCCACATGCCGCCGATCAGGGCCACCATGAGGACGACGAAAATGAGGCCCAGGATGAGGGGGGTCTTGTTGGGCTTGGGTTCTTGGGGGTCTTGGGCTTGGCTCATGGGATTGCCTGATGGTGAGGGTTGGAGGGGGCGGGCTCAGTCTTGGCGGAAGGGGCGAAGATGGGCCGGATTGCTGCGCCAGTATTGGGGCGGGGCGCTGATCTGGGCGCCCAGTTCCGCCGCCGCGTGCCAGGGCCAGCGGGGGTTGTAGAGCATGGCCCGGCCAATGGCCACCAGGTCCGCATCTTGCGCCTGGATCACGCCTTCTGCCTGACGGGCTGCCGTGATGAGGCCCACGCCGATGGTGGGGACGCCCGTGGCGGCTTTGATGCGCCGGGCAAAGGGGAGCTGGTAGCCCGGTTCCGGGTGTATCTGCTGCAAGGGGGAGAGGCCCCCGGTGGAAATATGGAAGAAATCGCAGCCCCGGGCGGCCAGTTCCCGGGTCAGGACTTCCGTCTGCTCCAGGTCCCAGCCCCCGGCCACCCAGTCCGTGGCGGAGAGGCGGATGCCCACGGGCCCCTGGGCGGGGAAGGCGGCCCGCACGGCGGCGAACACTTCCAGGGTAAGGCGCATGCGGTTTTCCAGGCTGCCCCCGTAGTCGTCCCGGCGCTGATTGCTCAGGGGGGAAAGGAACTGGTGCAGCAGGTAGCCGTGGGCGGCGTGGATCTCAATGGCGTCAAAGCCCGCCCGGGCGGCCCGTTGGGCGGCCTGGGCAAAGTGGCCGGGGAGTTCCCCTAGTTCCTCCCGCTCCAGTTCCCGGGGCTGGGGATAGGTGGGATCAAAGGCCAGGGGGGAGGGGGCCACGGTCTGCCAGCCCCCGTCTTCCGGTGCCACCCGGCCCCGGCCTTCCCAGGGCCGGTGGGTGGAGGCCTTGCGCCCGGCGTGGGCCAGCTGGACCGCCAGGGGCATGGAGGAATAGGTGCGGATGGCCCGGATCACCCGGGCCCAGGCGGCTTCCGTGGCCGCATTCCAAAGCCCGGGGCAGGCCGGGCTGATGCGGCCTTCGGGTACCACCGCCGTGGCCTCCGCAATGAGCAGCCCGGCGCCGCTGTGGGACAGGTTGCCCAGGTGCATCAGGTGCCAGTTCCCCACCTCCCCGTCCCGGGCCGAGTACTGGCACATGGGGGGAATAACGATGCGGTTATCCAGGGTCAGGTGGCCCAGTTGAATGGGGGCAAACAGGGGGCTGGTCATGGTTGGGGCTTCTCGGGTTGATCGGGAGCGGCGGCGGGGCCAAGGGGCAGTTCTCCCTGGGGCCCCGCCTCAGGGGAAGTTTCCGGAGGCGGCTCTGGGGTGACCGGGGTGGGGGCCGTTGCCGGGGGGGCTGGCGGCGGGGGCGGCGCCTTGGGCTGGCGGGCCACCATGCCCGCCGCCAGGGTACGGTACAGGGGCGGGCTGAACAGGCGGGAAAGGCCGGAGGAGAGCAGGGCCGTGGCCATGAGGCCGATGACCATGCTGTAGCCATCCACCATTTCCATAACAATGACGAAGGAGGTGATGGGGGCCTGGGTGACGGCGGCCAGGAAACCCGCCATGCAGAGAATAAGCAGCAGCCCGGTGGGTTCCCCCTGGCCGGCGATATGGGTGAGGGTGGAGCCGAGCCCGGCGCCCACGGCCAGGGAGGGGGCGAAAATGCCCCCGGGCAGGCCGCTCAGGTAGGAGACGATGGTGGCCACGAATTTGGCCGGGGCGAAATACCAGGGCAATTCCCGCACCCCCAGCAGGGCCTGGTGGGTAGGATCGTAGCCGCTGCCGAAGGTGAGGCCGCCGCAGACCATGCCCAGGGCCCCCAGGAGCAGACCGCAGGCGGCGACGAAGTGGTAGGGCCGTTCTTTACGCAGGCGGGCCAGGGCTCCCTGCCAGTTGCCCGCCGCCAGCACCATCATGCGGGAAAACAGGCCCCCGGCCAGACCGCAGACGAGAAAGCTCACCAGCACCGCCCGGGCCAGATCCACCCGATTACTTTCCGCCACCAGAATGTGGCCGAAATAATGGCCGCCCCCCAGGAGGGACTGGGATACCACCCCGGCCAGCACAATGGCCGTAATCACCAGGCCGCTCATACGGGATTCCACCCCCCGGCTCATTTCCTCAATGGCGAACACAATGCCCGCCAGGGGCGTGTTGAAAGCGGCGGCAATACCGGCGGCCCCCCCGGCTACCACCAGATGGGAGCGCTGCACATGGAGGGCGGGGGGCAGCCAGCGGTGAATGGCGTCCATGAGGGACGCCCCCACCTGCACCGTGGGCCCTTCCCGGCCCATGGAAAAGCCGCAGCCCACGGCCCCGGCGCCGATCAACATTTTGCCCACCACAATGCGCAGGGAAACCAGGGGCCGCCAGGGGCCCTGCTCCGGACGTTGCAATTCGGCCATGGCCTGGGGAATACCGCTGCCCTCGGCCCCGGGAAAATAGCGTCGGGTCAGGTACAGGCACAGCACCCCCCCCAGGGGACCGGCTACCAGGGGCAGCCAGAACCAGTGCCCGGTGGCCCCCAAAAATTGCCGGGAAGTCCAGTCCGACAGCCGGGCAAAGGCCACGGCCAGGAGCCCCACTCCCACGGCCCCGATCCAGAAGGCCAGCCGCCCCACCCAGAGCTTCAGGTAGGCCAGATTGCGGCGCCGGACAAAAGCCCAGGAGCCGCCGGGCCGGTGACCGGGGGAACGCCAGGGGTCGGGGGTGGGTGGGGACATGGGATTCAGGGGAAAAGCAAAGATCGGATTCTAGGTCACCCCGCCCCGGAAGTCCCGCCCCCCAGCCGCCCCTGGCAGCGGGCCGGGATGTTATGGCCGGGTGGCGGTAGGGGCGGGCGGGCTGCTGGGGCCAGGGGGGAGGCGGAAAGGGGGAAGGCGGAAAGGGGGAAGGGCGGGAGGACATTGGCTCGGGGAACTTTGGCTCTGGCAAAACGACGGTTTCCCAGGCACCTTGCCCGCCAACCGCCAACCGCCAACCGCCAACCGCCAACCGCCAACCGCCAACCGCCAACCGCCAACCAGAAGCCAGAAGCCAGAAGCCAGAAGCCAGAAGCCAGAAGCCAGAAGCCAGAAGCCAGAAGCCAGAAGCCAGAAGCCAGAAGCCAGAAGCCGGAAGCCGCCTCCGCCCCGGCGGTTGCCTAGCCCCCGTCCCCAGGGCGTCAGGGGAGGTCGGTATAATGCCGGGCTTTCCTCCTCTTCCCGGGATACTCCCCATGGATTTGCTCCTACTGGCCAAGGCCCTCATTCTCGGCATTGTGGAAGGGCTCACCGAGTTCCTCCCCGTGTCTTCCACGGGCCACCTGATCCTGACCGGCGCCCTGCTCCACTTCAACGACGAACGGGGCAAGCTGTTTGAAATCGTCATTCAATTCGGGGCCATTCTGGCCGTGTGCTGGGAATACCGGGTGCGTATTGCCGGGGTGATCCGGGGCCTGCCCCGGGAGCGGCTGGCCCGGCGCCTGACCCTGAATCTGGCCGTGGCCTTTGTGCCCCTGGCGGCCCTGGGCCTGCTCTTTGGCAAGGCCATCAAGGCCCATTTGTTTAATCCCCTCACCGTGGCTTCCGCCTTCATCCTGGGCGGCTTCGTCATTCTCTGGGCGGAGCGGCGCCAGCATCGGGTGCGGGTTCAGACGGTGGATGACATGACCGTGCTGGACGCCATGAAGCTGGGCATTGCCCAGGCTTTCGCCCTGATTCCGGGCACCTCCCGCTCCGGCTCCACCATTATTGGCGGCATGTTGTTTGGCCTTTCCCGCCAGGCGGCCACGGAATTTTCCTTTTTCCTGGCCATTCCCACCCTGGGGGTGGCCACCTTCTATGAGCTTTACAAGGAACGGGCCCTACTCCACGGGGCGGACCTGAGCATGTGGGTGGTGGGCTTTGTGGCCGCCTTCATTTCCGCCTTTTTCTGCGTGCGCTGGTTGCTCCGCTATATCAGCAGCCACGATTTCACCGTGTTCGCCTGGTACCGCATCGCCTTCGGTCTGGTGGTCCTGGGCTCCGCCTATTCGGGCCTGGTGAGCTGGGCGGCGGACTGATCCGTCCCCCGGGCGGGCGGGGCCCTTTCCCTCCCGCCCCCGTTTGATCTACCCTGGGTCTTTCCCTTTCCCGCCGCTGTTCCGGCCCAGGCCATGTCCGATCCCGCGTTTCCCCCCTATTTCCTCAAACCGGAAGCCTATGGCGCCCTGGGCGCCGGGCCGGTGCATAGCCTGCGGGGGGTGTGGCGGGACGCGGAGCGGCAACGGCAACTGGCCTGGCTCCTCTATCTGCCCCCGGGCCAGGGCCGGGTGCCCCTGGTGATTTTCTCCCACGGCCTGGGGGGCAGCCGGGAGACCGGGGCCGCCTGGCTTTCCCATTGGTCCGCCCACGGCTTTGCCTGTCTGGCCTTGCAACACCCGGGCAGCGACCGGGACCAGCTGGCCGGGGTGGCGCCCCTGGACCTGCCCCGGGTCATGGCCCAGGCCATGACCGGGGAGCAGATGTTGAGCCGGGTGGCGGACGTGCAATTCGTGGTGGCCCGCCTGGTCCGGGGCTCCTCGCCCGATAGGGCGGAGAAGGCGGACATGGCGACCATGGCGGAGGGGCCTTCCTCTCCCGCCGGGGCTGCCCCCCTTCCCCCTGCCGAGGCGGCCGCCCCTTCCGGGGACGCGCCCGAGCCCTTTCCCTTTGAACGTCTGGACCTGGACCGCCTGGGCTTCGCCGGTCACTCCTTCGGCGCCCTTACTGCCCAGGCCCTGGCCGGGGAACGGCTGGACTGGGGCAAGCCGGACGTGACCACGGCCAAGCCCTTCCGGGCCTATCTGGCCCTTTCCCCCTCGGCCCGGGGCGCCCCCGCCGGGCGGGCGGCGGGTTTTGCCGCCATCTGTCGTCCCTTTTTCTCCATTACCGGCTCCCGGGACAAAGGCATAGGCCGGGGCGACGTGGGCCCGGAAAACCGGCGCCTGCCCTTTGCCCACATGCCCCCGGGTCACAAATATCTGCTGGTGCTGGCCGGCGCCACCCACCGCCATTTCGCCGGTGAGGCGGAGGATCGGCGCCGCACCCCCGCCTTCACCCGGGCCGTCCAGGCCGCCTCCCTGGCCTTCTGGCGCTGTTACCTGATGGGGGAAGAGGCGGCCCGGCGCTGGCTCCAATCCGGCTTCCCCGCCACCCTGGGGGAAGGGGACGCCTGGGCTTGGAAATAGGCGGGGAGGCCACCGGCCGCCCCAGGATCGGCGCCCGGATTGGGGCTGACCCCGGGGCCATGGCTTCGGGCCTCGGCCAAGCATTGCCCGCGCGGTGGGGGCTGCCGGGGGTGAGCGTGGCGAGGCAGTCCCACTCCATCCGGGCCTAGACTGAGCCCCGCCCGCCGCCCGCCGCCCGCCGCCCGCCGCCCGCCGCCCGCCGCCCGCCGCCCGCCGCCCGCC
>JAYRGQ010000022.1:0-52110 GCA_041907765.1 Rhodocyclaceae bacterium
CAGCCCCCAGCCCAGCCCCCAGCCCCCAGCCCCCAGCCCCCAGCCCCCAGCCCCCAGCCCCCAGCCCCCAGCCCCCAGCCCCCGGACCCCGGACCCCGGACCCCGAGCCGGGCTTTCCCCCGGGCCCCGCCGGGGGCAAACTGCTGGCTTTATTTGGCTGCGCGGTTTTCCCATGTCCGGCATTCTCTATCTCCACGGTTTCCGATCCGCTCCCCAGTCTTTCAAGGCCCGACTGCTGGCGGAGGCCATGGCGGCCCGAGGCCAAGCCCCAAATTTCCATTGTCCGGCCCTGTCCTTTGAACCCCGCCAGGCCTTGACCCAGGCCCGGGCTATCGTGGAAGCCAATGCCCAGGCGGGGGAGCCGCCCCTCACCCTGGTGGGTAGCTCCCTGGGCGGCTTCTACGCCACCTGGCTGGCGGAGCATTACGGGCTCAAGGCCGTGCTGGTGAATCCGGCGGTGGTGGCGCCCCTCAGCCTGGAAGCCTATCTGGGGCCCCAGACCAATCTCTACACCGGGGAGGTGTTTGACTTCACCCGGGACCATGTGGCCCAACTGGCGGCCATGACCGTGGACCAGGTCACTCCGGCCCTTTATTTCCTCCTGCTGGCCACGGGGGACGAGGTGCTGGACTACCGCCACGCCCTGGCCCGCTACGGGGATTGCCGCCGGGTGGTGCGGCAGGGGGATGAGCACGGCTTCAAGGGTTTTGCCGAGTTCATCCCGCAAATCTTTGAATTTGCCGGGTTATAATTCGCCGATGAATGTTCTGTTTGAAGAAGACGGCGGCTTTAAGACCGGCACCCTCCTGGCTGACAACGACACCTCCCTGCAGGTGGAGACGGCCTCCGGCAAGCGCGCCAAGGTAAAAGCGGCGGCCGTATTGCTGCGTTTTAACGATCCGGCCCCGGGCGCCCTGTTGGAAGCGGCGGCCCCCCTGGCCGAGGGCATCGAAGCGGAATTCCTTTGGGAGTGTTGTGCCGATGGCGAATTTTCTTTTCTTGATATTGCCCAGGATTACTACGGACAAGCGCCCGGCGCGGTCGAAGCGACTGCGGTCCTGCTTGCCTTACACGCAGCGCCAATCTACTTCCACCGCAAAGGTAAGGGCCACTTTCGCAAGGCCCCTCCCGACATTCTCCAGGCTGCTCTGGCCGGTCTTGAAAAAAAGCGTCAGCAGGCGCTAGCCATCGAACGCATGGTGGAGGAATTGAAAGCCGGGACCCTGCCCCGGGAATTCTCCCCCCACCTGACCCAGCTGCTCTACAAACCGGACCGGAACCGGCCCGAGACCAAGGCTCTGGAAGCGGCCTGCGCCGAACTGGGCCTGTCCGCCGCCCATCTTCTGGAAAAATGCGGGGCCGTGCCCTCCAGCCGGGATTACCACTTCCAGCGCTTCCTCTTTGAATACTTCCCCAAGGGGGTGGATTTTCCCCCGGTGACGGTGAAGCCCATCGCCGACGACCTGCCTTTGGCCGCCGTGCGGGCTTTTTCCATTGACGATGCGGCCACCACGGAAATCGACGACGCCTTTTCCCTGGAAGCCCTGCCCGGCATCGGCTGGCGCATCGGCATTCACATCGCCGCCCCCGGCCTTGGCATCCAGCCCGGGGACGAGCTGGACATGATCGCCCGGCAGCGCCTGTCCACGGTCTATATGCCGGGCAACAAAATCACCATGTTGCCCGACCCGGTGGTGGCGGCCTACACCCTGGCGGAAGGCCAGCCCCGTCCCGCCGTTTCCCTCTACCTGACGGTGGATGAAAACCTGGAGATTCTGAACCACGAATCCTGCCTGGAGCGGGTGCCCGTGGCCGCCAATCTGCGCCACCACCAGCTGGAACCCTGGTTCAACGACGCCACCGTGGCCGCCGGTGTGCCCGCCACGGCGGAACAACTGCCCTTCCGGGACGAACTGTTGCTCCTCTACCAGTTCGCCTGCCGCTGCGAAGGGCGGCGGGGCAAGCCCTCCGCCACCCAGGGGGTGAACGACTACAACTTTGAAATTTTCCCCGATGCCGCCGATCCCTCCGGGCGGGGCGACCGGGTGGTCATCAGCGAACGCAAGCGGGGCAGCCCCCTGGATAAGCTGGTGGCGGAGCTGATGATCGTGGCCAACGCCACCTGGGGCGGCCTGCTGGCGGAACACAAAATCGCCTGCGTCTATCGGGCCCAGGTGGGAGGCAAGGTGCGCATGACCACCTCGCCCCTGCCCCACGAAGGCCTGGGGGTGCCCCAGTACGCCTGGTCCTCCTCCCCCCTGCGGCGCTACGTGGATTTGCTCAACCAATGGCAACTCATCGCCTGCCTGCGCAACGACACCCCCCATTTCGGCACCAAGAGCGAACTGCTCTTCGCCGCCATGCGGGATTTCGACATGACCTACGCCGCCTACAACGACTTCCAGCGCCAGATGGAGCGCTACTGGTGCCTGCGCTGGCTGGCCCAGGAAGGGGTGAGCTCGATAGATGCCACCCTGCGTAAGGAAAATCTGGTCAAGCTGGATCATCTGCCCCTGCAACAGCGGGTGCCCTCCCTGCCCGAGCTGAATCCGGGCCAGCGGGTGCGCCTCACGGTGGAAGGTTGGGATTACCTGGATCTGGAACTGAACCTACGCTACCAGGCCACCCTGGATGAGCCCGGGGCGCCCCTGCCGGTGGGCGAAGCGGAAGAAGGGGAAGAAGGAGAGGAGGGGGACGCTGCCGACGCTACCGAATCTGCTGATTCCGCCGCGGTTGCCCCCGCCGGGGACACCCCGCCCCCCGCTGCGACGGAGCAGGAGGCCTGAGGTGGCCATGGCCCGGAAACAACCCTGGGAGTTTCTCCGCCATTTCCTTCCGGCGTCCCTGACGCTGACGTCGGCGATCACCATTTCCCTGGCGGTCCACGCCCTCGTGCTCGCCATCCACTTCACCTCGCCGGACCTGTCCCGGGCCTTCAAGGACCAGGCCATGGAAATCGTCCTGGTAAACAGCCGTTCCAGCCACAAGCCCCGGGACGCCCAGGCCCTGGCCCAGACCAATCTGGATGGGGGCGGCAATACGGCGGAAAACCGCCGGGCCTCCACCCCTTTGCCCCCCTCGCCCCGGCAACAGGAAGGGACGGAGCTGGAACAGGCCAAGCAGCGGGTCCAGGCCCTGGAAGCCCAGCAGCGGGCTCTGCTGACCCGGGCGAAAAGCCAGCATCAGGTGGCCCCCCGGGCCGCCAAGGACACCCAACCCGATCCCACCCCCAAGCTTTCCGGCCGGGATATGGCCAATAACGCCCTGGCCATGGCCCGCCTGGAAGGGGAGGTGAATAAGAACCTGGACGACTACAACAAGCGCCCCCGGCGCAAGTTCCTGGGCACCCGTACCTCCGAATACCGCTTTGCCCAGTACATGGAAGACTGGCGTCTCAAGGTGGAGCGGGTGGGCACCCTGAATTACCCGGACGCAGCCCGGGGCAAGCTTTACGGCAGCCTGGTGCTGTCCGTCACCATTAACTCGGACGGCAGCGTGGAAAAGGTGGAGCTGGAACGGACTTCCGGGGAAAAGGTGCTGGATAACGCCGCCCTGCGCATCGTCAAAATGGCCGCTCCCTACGCGCCTTTTCCTCCCGACATCAAGCGGGACGTGGATCAGCTGGTGATTACCCGCACCTGGTTCTTTACCAGCGGCGACCAGCTCCAGGCCCGCTAACTTCCCGCCCATCATGACCGACCGCTACGCCGTTTTCGGCAATCCCATCGCCCATAGCAAGTCCCCCTTCATTCACCGCCGTTTCGCCGCCGCCACCGGCCAGGACCTGAGCTACGACGCCCTGCTGGCCCCCAAGGACGATTTCTCCGGGGCCGTGGCCGCCTTTATCGCCGCCGGGGGCAAAGGGGCCAATGTGACCGTGCCCTTCAAGGAAGAAGCCTACCGCCTCTGCCAACGCCGTTCTGAGCGGGCCGAGCTGGCTGGGGCGGTGAATACCCTGGTTTTCCGGGACGGGGAAATTTTCGGGGACAACACGGATGGGGCCGGTCTGGTGCGGGACCTGGAACATAACCTGAGCCTGAGCCTGGGGGGCAAGCGCCTGCTGCTCCTGGGCGCCGGGGGCGCCGCCCGGGGCGTGCTGGGGCCCCTGCTGGCGACCCGCCCGGCGGCCCTGGTGATCGCCAACCGGACGGCGGCCAAGGCTACGGCGCTGGCTGCCCACTTTGCCCACTTGGGGCCGGTGACGGGGGGCGGCTACGGGGATATTCAGGGCGCCTTCGATGTGGTCATTAACGCCACCTCCGCCAGCCTGGGAGGGGATCTGCCTCCCTTGCCCGCCGGGGCTTTCGCCCCCGGGGCGGTGGCCTACGACATGATGTACGGCAAGGGGGACACCCCCTTCCTGGCCTTCGCCCGGCAACAGGGGGCGACCCCCTTGGCGGATGGCCTGGGCATGTTGCTGGAACAGGCGGCGGAATCCTTTTTCCTGTGGCGCGGCCTGCGTCCGGAAACCGGCCCCCTGCGCCGGGAAATGGAGGCCGCATGAGGGGCGTCTGGCGCTGGACCAAGCGGGGCCTCCTGGCCCTCATTGCCCTGGGGCTGCTGTACCAGTTCTGGCTCTTTGGCTGGGTGCTGTGGTGGAACTGGGTCAATCCCCAGACCACCCATTTCCAGGAAATCCGTCTGGCGGAACTGCGGGAAAAGGACCCGGAGGCGGAGCTGAAAAAGGAATGGGTGGATTACCGGCACATTTCCAATAATCTGAAGCGGGGCATTATTGCAGCGGAAGACGCTAAGTTCGTCGATCATGAAGGCTTTGACTGGGAAGGCATCCAGAAAGCCATTGAAAAGGATCAGCGCAAGGGCCGCATCGTGGCCGGCGGTTCCACCATTTCCCAGCAGTTGGCGAAAAACCTCTTCCTCAGCGCCTCCAAAAGTCCCCTGCGCAAGGGGGAAGAAGCCCTCATCACCCTGATGCTGGAACATGTGATGGATAAGCAGCGCATTTTTGAGATTTATCTCAATGTGGTGGAATGGGGGAACGGCATTTTTGGTGCCGAAGCCGCCGCCCGCCATTACTTTGGCGTTTCCGCCAATCACCTCTCTGCTTCCCAGGCCGCCAAGCTGGCCGCCATGCTGCCCAATCCCCGCTATTACGACCAGCACCGCAACGCCCCGGGCCTGATGCGCAAGACCGCCATTATCCAAGCCCGGATGCCTGCCGCCGACCTGCCCTAGGCCGGAGGGAAAAAGCCCGCCAAAAGGTCCCAACTCGGCCAGGAAAAAGGCCGAAAAAAAGGCCCCGGAAATGACCCAGAAAAAGGGGCCGACTGGGGGCTTTTTTCCGGGCCCCCTTTAGCCTCTCCCAGGGGCTGGCCCCAGCCGCCTTTTTTCTTTCCTAAACGGCGTGTTTAGGGCCATGGGACGGGGCGGGGAGTGTTAAAATCCCCCATCTATTTTGCGCGCCGCACCATGAGCGAAGAACTCCGTCACGCTGATGCCGAAACCCTGCAGGAAAGCCTGACGGTGGTGCAGACCCTCCTTGCCCGGCATAAGCTGGTGGAGGAACTGTTGCGCAAGCAGGATATGCCCCGTCAGGAGCTGGTGGCCTCCATGGTCCACCGGCAGCACCTCACCGAGCTGCGCCAGAAACTGGAGCAGATGCACCCGGCGGACGTGGCCTACGTCCTGGAAGCCCTGCCCCTGGAAGACCGGCTCATGGTCTGGGACCTGGTCAAGGCGGAGCGGGACGGGGAAATTCTTCTGGAAGTGTCCGATGCGGTGCGGGAAACCCTCATCGCCCACATGGACTCGGAAGAGCTGGTGGCCGCCGCCGAGACCCTGGACGCGGACGAACTGGCCGACTTGGCGCCGGACCTGCCCCATGAGGTGATTCAGGACGTCTTCCAGGCTCTGCCCGTGGAAGAGCGGGAACAGCTGCGTTCCGCCATGTCCTATCCGGAAGACGCCGTGGGCGCCCTGATGGACTTCGACATGGTCACGGTGCGGGAAGACGTGACCCTGGAAGTGGTGCTCCGCTACCTGCGCCGCTTCGACGAACTGCCCGACCACACGGACCAGCTCTTCGTGATTGACCGGGAAGGCCACCTCAAAGGGGTGCTGCCTTTCAACCGCCTGCTGGTCAATGACCAGGAGGTGGAAGTCCATACCATCATGGTCTCCGACTTCATCAAGCTCCATCCGGACGATGCGGCGGAAGAGGTGGCCCAGGCCTTTGAACGTTACGACCTGGTGAGTGCCCCGGTGGTGGATAGCCACGACAAGCTGGTGGGTCGGGTGACCGTGAATACGGTGGTGGACTTCATCCGGGAAGAATCGGACAGCGAATTGCTGGCCCAGGCCGGTTTGCGGGAAGAGGAAGATATTTTCGCCTCGGTCTGGAATTCGGTGAAAAACCGCTGGACCTGGTTGGCCATCAATCTGGTCACCGCCTTCATCGCCTCCCGGGTGATCGGCGCCTTCGAAGGCTCCATTGAAAAACTGGTGGCCCTGGCTGCCCTCATGCCCATCGTCGCCGGGATCGGCGGCAACTCGGGCAACCAAACCATTACCATGATTGTGCGGGCCATTGCCCTGGGCCAAATTCAGCCGGAAAGCGCCCGCCGCCTGCTGCACAAGGAACTGGGGGTGTCCCTCATCAACGGCCTAGTGTGGGGTGGCCTGCTGGGGGTGGTGGCCTGGTGGCTCTATGGCTCGGTGCACCTGGGTATGGTCATGACCGCCGCCATGACCCTCAATCTGCTCCTGGCCGCCACTGTGGGGGTGATTATTCCCATGACCATGCACCGTCTGGGCCGGGACCCGGCGGTGGGCTCCTCGGTGATGATTACCGCCGTCACCGATTCCGGAGGCTTTTTCATTTTCCTCGGCCTGGCCACCCTGTTCCTGCTCTGAGGCTCGGTCAGCTCGGACCACGAAAAAGGCGCCCGTGGGCGCCTTTTTCGTGGGGAAAACCTGGCTCAGGCCGCCGTATCCCGGGCCGAATTGAGCTTGAACAGCACGTCTTCCACCAAATCATCCAGGTCCATGTCGCTCAGGCCGAAGTAGCGGGCCACGATGGCCTTACCCTTGACCCAATCTCCTTCCTCCGCATTGACCCGGAGGAAGCTGCCCACCACCCGTTCCGCCACCAACCCCAGACCGATCAGGGTGCCGCTTTCCCCGGGCAATTCCCCGGTTTCCAGCACGGAAAAATCATGGTGGCAGAGGATGGCCCGGGTGAGGTTTTCCGGCAGGCCCCAGTTGCGCCCTAGCAGATAGCCGATGACCGCGTGGTTGGTGCCGTGGCGCTCTTCCTCCACCTGGGTGAAGGGGCGCAGGGTGTCCTGATTGGCCAGACCCAGGGTCACCTTATAATCCTCGAAACGGCGCATCAACAGGGGCAGACCGCAATCGTGGAAAAGGCCGAAGGTGTAGGCCGTTTCCCGCTTGGTGCCGGGCAGGGAGCGGGCCAGCTGGGCGCAGACCCCGGCGGTGTAGGTGGCCGTGTCCCAAAACCGTTCCAGGGTGGGCTGACCATCCCCGTTCGCCAGGGCGGCCTGCAACAGCTGGTTGATCACCAGGCTGAGCACATTGTTGAAGCCCAGCAGGCGCAGGGCTTCGGCCACGGATTCCAGGGGCCGGGTGGTGCCGAAGAGGGGGGAATTGGCGCACTTGATGACCCCGGCGGCCAGGGCCACGTCCTTGCTGATGAGTCGGGTGACCGTGGTGTCGTTAATCCGGTCTTTGCGCATTTCCCGGCTCAGGGCGGCCAGGACGGCGGGGCAGGGGGGAATGGTGATGCCGTTCAGCAGTTTGCCGACGGCCTGTTCGTCTATGGTCTGCATGGTCTGCAAAGGGGCTGGCGGCCTGGGCTGCCAGGTGGTTTATGGTTGTAAGGCTGAATGTTACCGACTTATAAGCCCTTTGTACCGCCCGGACGCTGACGTCTGTCATAAAAAACGCCCCCGGGGCCCGGTCAGGGGGCTGGCCGCCGTCCTGACCCGGTCCCCGGGGGCAATCGCCCCTTAGGTGCGTAGGGCCGGGGAGGGGGGCAGGGCGCAGGCCTGGGTGTATTCCCGGGCCAGACGGGCCACTAGGTCGGCCACGGGGGGAATGTCCCGAATGCCGGAAACCCCGTGGCCGGCACTCCACACGTCCCGCCAGGCCTTGGCCTCGTCACCGCCGTAGGCGTGGGCCGGGGCGCCGCCCGCCAGGAGGCTTTCCCGGGTGTAACCCGCCTTTTCCAGGCTGGGCCAGAGGAAATTGGCCGGGGTGCCGGAAATGGCCGGGGTATAGACGATGTCGTCCGCCGTGGCCCCCACCAGCATTTCCTTGTAGCCCGCCGTGGCCCGGGATTCCTGGGTGGCGATGAAGCGGGTGCCCAGGTAGGCCAGGTCCGCCCCCAGGGCTTCCGCCGCCCGAATGCTGTAACCGTCGGAAATGGCGCCCCCCAGGATCAGGGGACCGTCCCAGAACTGGCGGATTTCCCGCACCAGGGCGAAGGGGCTTTGGGGCCCGGCGTGGCCCCCGGCCCCGGCGCCGACGCAGATAATGCCGTCGGCCCCGCCCGCCAGGGCCTTCTGGGCGTGCTTGGCATGGATGACGTCGGAGAAGACCAGGCCGCCGTAGTCATGGACCGCCGCCACCACCGGTGCCGGATTGCCCAGGCTGGTGATGACGAAGGGCACCTGGTGGGCCACCACCCGATCCAGGTCCGCCGTGAGACGGGGGTTGGAGGGATGGACAATGAGATTGACCCCGTAGGGGGCATCCTGGGGCCCCAGGGAGCGGTTGAGCTGGTCCAGCCACTCATCCAGCTGTTCGGCGGGACGGGCGTTGAGGGCGGGAAAGGTGCCGGCGACCCCGGCCCGGCAGGTGGCCAGGACCAGTTCCGGTCCGGAAACCAGGAACATGGGGGCGGCAATGGCGGGCACGGCGAGGCGCCCCTGAAACAAGGGGGGAATGGGCATGGTTCTGTCTCCTAGTGTTGTTGTAGACGAACCCGGCCCTTTCCCCCGCCGGACCTCAGGGGCAACTCGGAAGCCTGGGGGCGGCCCGTAGGCCACGCCCCACCCTGCCGTGGCAGGGAGAAAACACCGGGTTCTCAGTCGAGGTACGACCGGGCAGCCTCGAAGCGATCCGCGAAATAGCGGCTGCTCAGGCTGTCGATGCGGATTTTGCCATTGGAATTCGGCGCATGCACGAAACGGTTTTCGCCGATGTAGATGCCCACGTGGGAATAGGGGCGATTGAGGGTGTTGAAAAAGACCAAATCCCCCGGCCGCAGGGAATCCCGGGAAATTTCGTGGCCCCGGCGGGCGATGTCGGCGGCGGAGCCGTCCACCCGCACCCCGGCGGCCTGACGGTAAATGTAGGAGACCATGCCGCTGCAATCCAAGCCCGCATCCGGGTTTTTGCCGCCGAAACGATAGCCCGTGTCCAGGAGTCCAAGGGCGTAGAGTACGACTTCCTGGGCCTTTTCCCCGGGCGGTTGGTGGGGCACGGTGCGATAGCCGGTACGGGTCGGGCTGCTGCCGGTGGGCAAACCACCGCAACCGGCCAGGACCAGGGCAATGCTAAGGAAGAGGATTAGGTTTCGTAGCATAACTATAAGTATAAACGTCAATTTTTCTGATTCAAGCCTAGGAGTGGTCATGGACCTCAAGGATCTGAATTTGTTGCGAGATTGTTGTTACCTCAACGGACAATGGGTGGGGAGCGCTGATCGCTTTCCCGTTACCAACCCGGCCACCGGCGCCGAACTGGCCCGGGTGCCCCGCCTGGGGGCTGAGGCCACCCGCCAGGTGATCCAGGACGCGGAACTGGCCTGGCCCGCCTGGCGCGCCCTTACCGCCCGGGAGCGGAGCGCCGTGCTGCGGCGCTGGTACGAACTGATCCTGGCCAATGGGGAAGATTTGGCCCGCCTCATGACCGCCGAACAGGGCAAGCCCCTGGCGGAGGCCCGGGGGGAAATCGCCTACGCGGCTTCCTTCGTGGAATGGTTTGCCGAAGAGGCCAAGCGGGCCTACGGGGAAACCATTCCCACCGTGGCCCAGGACCGGCGCCTCCTGGTGCTGAAACAGCCCGTGGGGGTGTGCGCCGCCATTACCCCGTGGAATTTCCCCGCCGCCATGATTACCCGCAAGGTGGCCCCCGCCCTGGCGGCGGGTTGCACGGTGGTGGTCAAGCCGGCGGAACAGACCCCCTTGTCCGCCCTGGCCCTGGCGGAGCTGGCCCACCGGGCGGGTTTCCCCCCCGGGGTCTTCAACGTCATTACGGGGGAAGCGGCGGCCATCGGCGGGGAACTGACCGCCAATCCCGCGGTGCGCAAGCTGTCCTTCACCGGCTCCACGGAGGTGGGGCGCCTGCTCATGGCCCAGTGCGCCCCCACCCTGAAAAAGCTCTCCCTGGAGCTGGGGGGCAACGCTCCCTTCATCGTCTTTGATGACGCGGACCTGGACGCCGCGGTGGCCGGGGCGGTGGCAGCCAAATACCGGAATTCGGGCCAGACCTGCGTGTGCGCCAACCGCTTTCTGGTGCAGGACGGTATTTACGACGCTTTTGCCACCCGTCTGGCGGAAGCCGTATCCCAGCTTCCGGTGGGGCCGGG
Source organism: Rhodocyclaceae bacterium (assembly GCA_041907765.1). Taxonomy (GTDB): domain Bacteria; phylum Pseudomonadota; class Gammaproteobacteria; order Burkholderiales; family Rhodocyclaceae; genus Azospira. Next base: position 10,571 of record JAYRGQ010000022.1, read on the forward strand.
GGATGCTCCCGGGGTGGCCCAGGGGCCCCTCATCGACGCCCAGGCTCTGGCCAAGGTGGAACGGCTGGTGGCAGATGCTACGGCCAAGGGCGCCCGGGTGCTGACCGGTGGGGCCCGTCACCCCCTGGGGGGCACCTTTTATGCGCCCACGGTCCTGACCCAGGTGGGGCCGGATATGGGGGTGGCCCGGGAGGAAATTTTCGGCCCGGTGGCGCCCCTGTTCCCCTTCCATACGGAGGCGGAGGCGGTCGCCCTGGCCAATGCCACGGAATACGGCCTGGCCGCCTATTTCTACAGCCGGGACGTGGGCCGGGCCTTCCGGGTTGGGGAGGCCTTGGAATATGGCATGGTGGGCATTAACACCGGCCTCATTTCCAATGAGGTGGCCCCCTTTGGCGGCATTAAACAATCCGGCCTGGGCCGGGAAGGTTCCCGCTACGGGCTGGAGGAATACCTGGAGGTGAAGTACCTCTGTCTGGGGTTGTAGCCGACATGGGCGACAGGGCGCCCCGGTAGAGGTAATGCGGGAGCGCCCCTGGGCCAGGGGGCGGGGTAGAAAGCCCCGTCGGAGTTACCGCCTACAGCCCCTGGGTCCGGAACCAGGCCAGCATCCGCTGCCAGCCGTCCATGGCTGCCTGGGGCCGGTAGCTGGGCCGGTAGTCCGCGTGGAAGGCGTGGGGCGCTTCCGGATAGACCTCAATGTGGGAGGCCCGGCTGGCCGGATTGGAACTGGCGCCCAGGGCGGCCTCCATGGCCGCCACCGTATCCGGAGGAATGCTGGGGTCGGCGCCGCCGTAGAGGCCTAGCACCGGCGCCTGGAGCCGATCCGCCACCTGCCGGGGGTAGGTGGGGGTGAGGGGGCTGGCAGCCCCCTCCAGACGGCCATACCAGGCCACCCCCGCTTTCAGCTTGGGGTTGCGGGCGGCGTATAGCCACACCTGGCGGCCCCCCCAGCAGAAACCGGTGATGCCCAGCCGTTCCGGGTCCCCGCCCTGCTGGGGCGCCCAGGCGGCGGTGGCGTCCAGGTCGCTCTGCACCTGCTCGTCCGGCACCCGGGCGATGATGTCGCCCATGATCTGGGGAATGGAGCCCAGTTGCCGGGGATCTCCCTGGCGCACGAACAATTCGGGGGCCACCGCCAGATAGCCCTGGTGGGCCAGGCGGCGGCAGATATCCCGGATGTATTCATGGACCGCGAAAATTTCCGACACCACCAGCAGGGTGGGCCAGGGGCCTTGCCCCTCGGGCCGGGCCCAATAGGCGGGAATGGACCGGTCGGCGGTGGGAATCAGGCTTTCCCCGGTAGCCAGCCCCACTTCCGGAGTGACGATGCGGGTTTGGGCGCAGACCGGTTGGACGGCCAGGGCGAAACCGGCGCCCAGGGTGGCGCCAAGAAATTCCCGGCGGGTAAAGTCCGGGCGTTGGGGGGCGGTCATGACAGCATCTCCTTGAATGTTGCCCCGCATTCTAGGCCGGGAGCCTGCCCCCAACCTGAACGCCGGGGGAACAGACTGCAACGGCCTTATTGAACCTGGAAAAGATGACAATCCCATGGCGCCTGGCCTAGGCTTCAGGAAACGGGGCGGGAAGGGCCTGGGGCCCAGGGCCGGCGGCCCCTGCGGCAATTTGTCGGCTTCTTTTTCCCTGCTGGTCTTTCTACAATGCCCCTGTCCTGTTCCTCACCAAGTTCCCCCTAAACACTTCGGCCCTCAGGGACAGGACAGCTCTCGCTGGCCCGGAAACGCAAGTTTCCGGGCCTTTTCTTTTTGGGGCGGCGCTTGGAGGAACGGGGGGGGTTTAGGGCTGGACCGGACCGGGCAAACTTGGTGCTAAAAAAAGAAATTCTCCCGGTATTGGTGCGTTGTCCCCTGGAAGCTTACTTTATTTATATTTATTGATCATTATGATCCGGAATATAATGTTGTTTATATTGCTGATTTAATTATTGGCATGGATCTTGTTTTTATATCCGGACAAAGCCTGAATTGGCGGTAAGACTTTGTGTTTATTTATTCTTTTAGAATATCAACCGCCAATAATATTAGAAGTGTCTAATTTTTTTGTTTAAGGACATTGGGATGATTCGTGAATTGCCGAAAATGAAATGGCTGGGGTCCGTCATGGCCCTGTCCATTATGGCGCTGGGTTCTTCCGCCTATGCGGAAAAGTCTCCGGGCAAATACTGTGAAACCGCTTCCCGTTGTATTGACCCCATGGTCACCAACGGGGCCGTCACCTCCCCCAACTATCTGGCTTCCCAAGCCGGTTTGGAGGTGTTGCGCAAAGGGGGCAACGCCATTGATGCGGCCATTGCGGTGGCTTCCACCATGACCGTGGTTTATCCCCAGATGACCACCCTGGGCGGCGATAATTTCTGGATTATCTATAACGCCAAAACCAAGGAAGTCCGGGCCTTGAATGCCAGCGGCCGGTCCGGCAGCAAAGCCACCATCGACTTCTATACCAGCAAGGGTTATCAGAAAATCCCGTCCCGGGGTTATCTCTCCGCCAATACGGTGCCGGGCGCCGTTTCCGGCTGGGATGCGGCCTATCGCTACGGCCAGCAGTCCATGAAAAAGGGCATGTCCTGGAATAGCCTGTTCGGCAATGCCATTAACTATGCCCAAAACGGCTTTGCCGTGTCCCCCTCCCTGGCCCGCTGGGAAGCCATCAATGTGGATCCCTCGGATAAGGAATTCCGTGACTTGCAACGCTTCGACGGCTTCCGTCAGACCTACCTGAAGCCGGATGGCTCCGCCTATAAGACCGGGGAAGTGCTGAAGTTGCCCGAACTGGCCGCCACCATGAAAACCATCGCCAAGGGTGGGGCGAATGCCTTCTACCGGGGCCCCATCGCCAAGAAAATCGTGGCGGAAATCGAGGCCAACGGGGGCGTATTGACCCTGGACGACTTTGCCAAGCACCAGGCCAACTGGGTGAAGCCCCTGTCGGTGAATTACCGGGGCTACACCGCCTGGAATCTGCCCCCCAACACCCAGGGCATGTCTTCCCTGGGCATCCTGAACGTGCTCAACAACTTCGATTTGAAGAGCATGGGGGAAGGTTCGGCGGACTACTACCACACCGTGGTGGAAGCCACCAAGCAGGTCTTTGCGGATCGGGACAAATGGCTGACGGACCCGGATTTCGTCAAGATTCCGGTGGATGAACTGCTTTCCGTGGAACACGGCAAGGCCCAGGCCGCCCGCATTCAGATGGACAAGGCCCAGACCAATGTGAAGCCCCTGGATCCCAAGGGTGACACGGTGTGGATCGGGGTGGTGGATAAGGACGGCAACGCCGTGTCCCTGATCCAAAGTATCTACTTCGACTTTGGCTCCGCCATTGTGCCCCAGGGCACCGGGGTGTTGATGCAAAACCGGGGCAGCTTCTTCTCCCTGGATAAAAACCACGTCAATCACCTGGAACCCCATAAGCGCACCTTCCACACCCTGAATGCAGCCCTGCTGACCAAGGACGGCAAGGCCTTCATGGTGTACGGCACCATGGGGGGCGAAGGTCAGCCCCAAACCCAGGCGGCCATCGCCACCCGGGTGGTGGATTTCGGCATGACGCCCCAGGACGCGGTGGCCGCGCCCCGCTGGCTCCATGGCCGGACCTGGGGTGCCGCTTCCAACGATCTGAAGATCGAAGGTCGGGTGTCTAAGGAAGTGGTGGAGGAACTGGCCAAGCGGGGCCAACCGGTCAAGGTGGTGGATGACTTCACGGACACCATGGGCCATGCCGGAGCCATCATGATCGACCCGGTGACCAATGTGCGCTGGGTGGCCACCGACCCCCGGGGTGACGGTGCCGCTGTAGGCTACTAAGCTTCTCGCTTCGTCCGGCTGGGGGTCTCCCGGTCGGTGCTAGAAAAAAGGGAAGGCGTCCTACGGGCGCCTTCCCTTTTTGTTGGGCCGGAGGCCGGTTTACATCAGCACAATGTCGTACTGCTCCTGGGTGTAGCTGGTCACCGCCTGGAGGGAGATGGGCTTGCCGATGAAGTCGGAGAGCATGGCCAGGGACTGGGATTCTTCGTCCAGGTAGAGGTCGATCACCGAGGGATGGGCCAAAACCCGGTATTCCCGGGCATTGAACTGGCGGGCTTCCCGGAGCAGTTCCCGGAGAATTTCGTAGCTCACGGTGCGGGCCGTCTTCACCTCGCCCCGACCCTGGCAGGTGGGGCAGGTTTCACAGAGCACATGGGCCAGGGATTCCCGGGTGCGCTTGCGGGTCATTTCCACCAGGCCCAGGGCGGTGAAGCCATTCACCGTCATTTTGGTGTGGTCCCGGGCCAGGGCCCGATTGAATTCGTCCAACACGGCTCGGCGATGCTCCTCCGTTTCCATGTCGATAAAGTCGATGATGATGATGCCGCCCAGATTGCGCAGGCGCAGCTGGCGGGCAATGGTGACGGCGGCTTCCAGATTGGTCTTGAAAATGGTGTCGTCGAAATTGCGTACCCCGACGAAGCCCCCCGTATTCACATCCACCGTGGTCATGGCCTCGGTCTGGTCAATGATCAGGTAGCCCCCGGATTTCAGGTCCACCCGCCGGGCCAGGGCTTTCTGGATTTCGTCTTCCACCCCGTGCAGGTCGAAGAGGGTTCGTTCCCCGGTGTAATGGACCAGGAGGCTGGTGACCTTGGGGGTATAAACCTCGGCGAAGGCGTTGAGCTTTTGGAAGTTTTCCCGGGAGTCGATGATGATGCTGGTGGTTTCCGGATTGACGAAATCCCGCAGCACCCGCTGGGCCAGGGACAGTTCCTGGAAGAGCAGGGCTGGGGGCGCCGCCGTGCGGCTGCGGGCCCGGATGTCGGACCAGAGCTTGCGCAGGAAGGCGATGTCATTGGCCAATTCCTCGTCCGTGGCGTTTTCCGCCATAGTGCGCACGATGAAGCCACCGGTTTCCTCTTCCGGAACCAGCCGGGCCAGGCGCTCCCGGAGCTGTTCCCGTTCCTGCTCATCCTCGATGCGCTGGGAAATGCCGATATGCTTTTCCTGGGGCAGATAAACGAGCATGCGCCCGGCCACGGAAATCTGGGTGGAGAGCCGGGCCCCCTTGGTGCCGATGGGGTCCTTGATCACCTGGACCATGAGGCTCTGGCCTTCCGCCAGAATGCGCTCAATGGGGCGCTGGGCCTCCCCTTCGGGGCGCTCCCCCTTTTCCCCGTTGCGGGGCTGCCAGATGTCCGCCACGTGGAGAAAGGCGGTGCGTTCCAGGCCCACGTCGATAAAGGCGGATTGCATGCCCGGCAGGATGCGTACCACCTTGCCCTGGTAAATGTTGCCCACAATGCCCAGGGAGGCGGTGCGTTCTATGTGCAGTTCCTGGGCCACGCCCTGCTGCATGACGGCGACCCGGGTTTCCTGGGGGGTGAAGTTGATGAGAATTTCTTCTGACATGGGGGGACGGGTAAAATTCGGGTTTATTGTGGGTGCCGCGGGGTTCGGCCGGCGCCGGCCCTAGGGGCCGAGGCCCGGTCCGGGGCGGGTAAGCGTCCCGGCATCCGGTCGGGGTGCGAACTCTGGCGCCCTTTCCCGGCCTGTCACCGAACTTTTCCATTCTACCCCAATGCCTTCCTCTTCCTCCTCCCCCCGGGTGCCCGAACTCCTGGCCCCCGCCGGTTCCCCGGCCATGGCGGCCACCGCCTTCGCCTTCGGGGCCGATGCGGTTTACGCCGGCCAACCCCGTTACTCCCTGCGGGCCCGCAACAACGCCTTTGGTGACCTGGGGGTGCTGGCTGCCAGCCTGGCGGACGCCCGGGCCCGAGGCAAACGCTTTTACCTGGTGAGCAACGTCTTTCCCCATAACGCCAAGGTGCGCACCTATCTGGCGGACATGGCGCCGGTGGTGGCCCTCCAGCCAGACGCCCTGATTATGGCCGATCCGGGCCTCATCGCCCTGGTGCGGGAAGCCTGGCCTGAAATGCCCGTGCATCTTTCCGTCCAGGCCAATACGGTGAATTACGCGGCGGTGAAATTCTGGCAGCAGGTGGGCATTTCCCGGGTCATCCTGTCCCGGGAATTGTCCCTGGATCAGGTGGCGGAAATTCGCCAGGAATGCCCGGACATGGAGCTGGAGGTGTTCGTCCACGGCGCCCTGTGCATCGCCTATTCGGGCCGCTGCCTGCTCTCCGGCTATTTCAACCGGCGGGACGCCAATCAGGGCACCTGCACCAATTCCTGCCGCTGGGACTACAAACTCCATGGGGCCACGGAAGGGGCGGAGGGGGATGTGCGGGCCAGCGCCCCCGTTGCTCCCGAGGCGCCCCAGCAAAAGGTGTGGCTCCTGGAAGAGCAGGAGCGGCCCGGGGAGTTGATGCCCGTGGAAGAGGACGAGCACGGCACCTACATCCTCAATTCCCGGGATTTGCGGGCCATCGAGCATGTGCAGCGGCTGGTGGATATGGGGGTGGATTCCCTGAAAATCGAAGGCCGCACCAAATCCCCCTATTACGTGGCCCGGGCCTGTCAGGCCTACCGGCAAGCCATCGACGACGCAAGGGCGGGGCGCCCCTTCGATCCCTCCCTCCTCGGGCAGCTGGATGGCCTGGCCAACCGGGGCTATACGGACGGCTTCTACCAGCGCCACCACGACCGGGACTACCAGAACTACCTGCGGGGCCATTCGGAAAGCGAACGCAGCCTCTATGTGGGGGACGCCCTGGCCTACGATGGCACCCGGGGCCTCATGGAAGTGGGGGTGAAAAACCGTTTTGCCCTGGGGGATCGGCTGGAGATCGTCCATCCCTCAGGCAATCGGGCGCTGGTGCTGGAACGCATGGAAAACGCCCAGGGCGAGGCGGTGACGGTGGCCCCGGGCAGCGGCCATCGGGTCTGGCTGCCCCTGCCCGCCGAGCTGCGGGGCGCTTTCGTGGCCCGTTTTCTCTAGGAGGTTGTGGTGCCCCATCTGGTGACCTACATCACCGCCCACGGCTACGGCCATATTTCCCAGACCGGGCCCGTGCTGGCGGCCCTGGCGGAGCGGCTCCCGGACCTGCGCCTCACCGTGGTCAGCGCCGCCCCGGAAGCCCAGCTGCGGCGCCGTATTCCCTTGGCCTTTCACCTGATTCCCCGGAGCGCGGATTTCGGCTTTTGTATGGAAGACGCCCTCCATGTGGATCGGGCCGCTAGCGCCCGGGCCTACCAGGACTTTCACCGCCATTGGCCGGATCGGGTGACGGCGGAGGCGGATTTCCTCCGGACCCTGGCCCCCGATCTGGTGTTGGCCAACACGGCCTATTTGCCCCTGGCCGCCGCGGCCCAGGCCGGGGTGCCCGCCCTGGGCATGAGTTCCTTGAACTGGGCCGATCTGTTCTCTGCCATTTTCCCCGATCCCGCCTGGGCCCAGCCCCTCCATGAGGAGATCCTGGCGGCCTATCGCAGTGCCCAGGGCTACATCCGTCTGGCCCCGGCCATGACCATGGGGGATTTGCCCCATACCTGGGGGGTGGGCCCGGTGGCCGCCCTAGGGCGGCCCGCCCCCGCCGCCCTGCGGCGCCAGCTGGGCGTCTTCCCCCAGACCCGGCTGGTGCTGGTGGCCCTGGGGGGCTTTCCCACCCGACTCCCCGTGGAAAACTGGCCCACCCTGCCGGACGTGGTGTGGCTGGTGCCCCAGGACTGGCGGGTGGTGGCGCCCCAGGCCCGGGATTACGAGCCCCTGGAGTGGCGCTTCACCGACCTTCTGGCCTCCGTGGACGCCCTGGTGGGCAAGCCCGGTTACGGCACCTTTGCGGAGGCGGGTTGCAACGGGGTGCCCATGCTCTACGTGCGGCGCCCCGGCTGGGTGGAACAGGAGGCCCTCATTCCCTGGTTGGAACGCCATGGTCGCTGCGGGGAGGTGAGTCAGGCCGATCTCCTGGCCGGGCACCTGGGGCCCGGGTTGGAGGCCCTCTGGGCCCAAACGGCGCCCCCTTGTCCCCCACCCACGGGGGCCCGGGAAGGGGCGGCCATTCTGGCGGCCTGGCTGGGGGCGGGGGAGGTGCCGCCCTTTGACGCGGATCGGCGCTAGCGGCTGGTTTGCCCCGATGGCCCCAAAGGGCCGGGGCAGGGGGCAAGGAAAATGGCGACAACGGGTCGCCATTTTTGCTTTTGCGGTGGAGTTTTGCTGGGGGCCCGGATCAGGGGCGAAGTCCTGGATTCAGGCAAGGGCCGGGCGGAATCACCGGGAGGGGGACGGCAGGTTAGGGCCAGAAGTACGGCCCTAAGCCCTGCTGCTTTGGGGGCGTGGTTCAGGGGGGAAAAGCGTACATTGACTGCCCCTCCCGCGCTGCCAGTCCCGCCAGATCAGCCCCTTACAAGGGGTAGCCGCATTCCCGCAGCAGCTGGCCGGTTTCAAACAGGGGCAGGCCCATGACCCCGCTGTAGCTGCCTTCCAGGCGCTGGACAAACAGTCCGGCCCGGCCCTGGATGCCGTAGGCCCCGGCCTTGTCCATGGGCTCGCCGCTGGCAATGTAGCGGTGAATTTCCCCCCCTTCCAGGGGGCGGAAATGGACCAGGGTTTCCGACAGGGCGCTGCGGGTCTGGCCGTTCCAGACTAGGGCCAGGGCGGTGAGGACCCGGTGGCTGGAGCCGGACAGCAGTTTCAGCATCCGTTCCGCGTCCGCCCCGTCCTTGGGTTTCCCCAGAATTTGGCCGTCCACCGCCACCGTGGTGTCCGCTGCCAGCACGGGCTGGGCGATGAGGTGGCGCATGGTCATGAGCTGGACCCCGTGTTCCGCCTTGGCCAGGGTGACCCGTTGCACATAGGTCACCGGGTCTTCCCCGGGGAAGGGGGTTTCATCCACTTCCGGGTCCTGGCGGGGGGAGCCTCGGGAAATGAGGCTGTCGAACAGGACGCCGATCTGGGTCAGCAACTCCCGGCGACGGGGGCTGTGGGAGGCCAGGTAAATGCGGGGCGGCAGGGGAATGGTCATGGGCGGACTTCCCTATTCCCGATGGTAGGGATGGTTGTGAATAACGCTCCAAGCCCGGTAAATCTGTTCGCAGAGCATCAGACGGGCGAAGGCGTGGGGCAGGGTCAGGCTGGAGAGGCGCAGCAGACCGTCGGCCTGAGCTTTCAGGGTCGGGTCCAGACCGTCGGCGCCGCCGATGAGAAAGGCCACGTCCCGGCCATCCTGCATCCACTGTTCCAGGCGCTGGGCCAATTGCAGGGTGGTGAGATTGTCGCCCCGCTCGTCCAGGGCGATGATCCGGGCGTTGTGGGGCAGGGCGGCTTGCAGGCGCTGCTTTTCCGCCGCCATGAGCTGTTCCCGGGTCTTGCCCCCGCTCCGGGGGTCGGGCTTGATTTCGTGGACCGCCACGGGCATTTCCCGGGGCATCCGTTTCAGGTATTCCTGGCAGCCTTCCGCCACCCAGTCCGGAAGCCGGTGGCCCACGGCGAGAATGGCCAGTTTCATAGGACCGGGCGGCCGTCTCCGTTAAAGAGGCCGGTGCGGCGGGGCGCCACCGGTTCCCCGCCCCAGATTTCTTCCAGGTTGTAATAGCTGCGCACGGCGGGCTGCATCACATGGACCACCACGTCCCCCAGGTCCACCAGGACCCATTCGCCGTTTTCTTCCCCTTCCACGGAAATGACTTCCCCGCCCGCTTCCCGGACCATTTCCTGGACATTGCGGGCCAGGGATTTGACCTGCCGGTTGGAGTCACCGCTGGCGATGATGACCCGGTCAAAAAGGGAGGTGAGGGGGGTGGTGTCGATGATCTGAATGTCCTTGCCCTTGATGTCTTCCAGGGCTTCCACCACCAGATGTTCCAGTTTGCTGACTTCCATGAATTTTCGGAGATTGGGGAATGAAAAAGTTGAAAAACGCAGCGAAGCGTGGCTAACGGCCGATAACAGGTAAATCGGGACGGTCCGTTTTATGGCGCCCGGAGACCTAGGTATTGCGGTACAAACCGTGCGCTTCAATATAAGCGATAACCTGGCTGGGCAGCAAATAGCGGGGGCTGCGGCCGTTGAGCAGGAGATTGCGCACCTGGGTGGCGGAAATGGCTAGCTGGGTCATGGCAAAGGTGGCGATGCGGCCTGCCGGGGACGCTGCCAGGGCTTCCGGGGAACAGCGCCGGGTTTGGAATTCCGGCGCCAGGGCCGGGGGCAGGTTGGCGGCGGCCACGGTAAAGCCGGGCCGGTGGGCCACCGCCACATGGGCCAGCCCCAGGACGTCCTGCCAGCGGTGCCAGGCAGCCAGTCCGGCAAAGGCGTCCGCGCCCAGGAGCAGCACCAGGGGCCGCTCCGGACCCACCTCCCGACGCAGCCGTTCCAGGGTATGGACCGTGTAGCTGGGCTCCCGGGCCATGACTTCGGCCGGGTCCAGGGTAAACAGGGGATTGTCGGCAATGGCCAGCCGGACCATTTCCAGCCGATGGGCCGGGGTTACCCGGGGCGCTTCCCGATGGGGCGGCTGACCGGCGGGAATCCAGCGTACCTGGGCCAGGCCCAGGCTTTCCGCCCCTTCTTCCGCCAGGCGCAAATGGCCCAGATGCACCGGGTCGAAGGTGCCGCCGAAAAGTCCGAGGGGGCGTGCCTCAGGCCTGGATGACATCGTCTTCGAGGAAGATTTCCCGGTAGCTGACGTAGAAACTGGCCATCAGGGTGGGGGCCAGAATCAGCACCAGGGGCACGGTCAGCAGGGCGGAGACGAAACCGGCGGCATCGGCGAAGAGGGCGGCGCAGAGGGCCAGCAGGGCGGCGGGAAAAATGCCGCTCCACAGGGCCACGTTCAGGGCGTAGGCGAGAAAGGGGCGCCAATTGCGCTTACAGGCAACAAAGCTGAAAAACAGGGCTTTCATGGGCTTGCAGCCGTGCCAGGCTACCAGCAGGGGGGCGAACCAGTAGGCCATGACCACCGGGGTGACCAGCAACAGGGCGAGTCCGGCGGACAGGGCGAATTGGCCGCTTTCCAGGGCGTCTTCCGGCACGCTTTTGCCGGCAAAAATGAAATTGAACAGGGCGCCCTGATCCACCAGGGCGCTCAAGCCCATGATGCATACCAGGGCCACCAGATAAATGCCTCCCAGCAGCACCAGGGCTTGGGGCTGGCGCTGGATGCCGGTGAGCAGGAGGGGCAGCTTGGGCCGCTGTTCCCGCTCTACCAGGCGGCAGCCGTTCATGAGCATGACCGACAGGGCGGGCAGGGCCAGATAGGAAATGGCGCCGCCCACCAGGGGAAAGATGCTGATGAGGGCCAGACACAGCCAGTAGGTGAGTACCAGCAGGGTCAGCAGGGGCGGGTTGCGGCGGAACATCCGGTACCCGGCGGGCAACCAGCGCCAGCCTTGGCCGGCGGACAGGGTCAGGGCTTGCATGAAGAGACGATCAGGAGCCGGGAAAAATATCCCGGTAAGAAGCATAGAGGGCGCCGAACATGACCGGCCCCAGGACCAGGAAGCCCAGGCCCATGGGCAGGGCGGCCACGAAGGCGAGTACGGCGAAAATGATGCCGAATACCAGGAAAGGCACCAGGTTTTTCAGGCAGGCGTGGAAACTGGCCTTGCAGGCGGCCCAGGGCTGCATGTGATTGAACAGCACCAGGGCCGGGGAAAACCAGGTGGCCATGAAGAGGGGGATGGAGAGGGCCAGGCTGAGGACAAAGGCCAGGAACATGCCGCCAATGGCGATGCTCATGCCCATCAGGGGATGGCCGCTGAGGAAGCCCCCCAGAATGGCGCTGCCCCCCAAGAGGGCCATACAGCCTTCAATAATCAGCCAGCCCGCCATGTACAGCACTCCCAGCAGCACCAACCCGCTGGTTTCTTCCTTGAAGCCCAAAAACAGGTCGCCGATGCGGAATTCCTCATCCATTTCCGCCTTGCGCACCGCCGTGAGCATGCCCGCAATGAGCAGGGGCAGGAGCAGATGGGCGGCCAGACCGCCCACCAGGGGCGTCATGGCGGTGGCGATAATGAGCACCAGGAAGAGGGCCATCAGTCCCACCCAGACCCCAGGATTTTTCTCGAACACGTCCCAGCCGTAGCGCAGCCATTCCACCGGGGCACCGGGGTCGGCGATGCGGCTATCTCCGGAGAACGGCGTCGGAGGAAGGGGAAAAGAGTGGGGATCGGCGGTCATGGATGGGGAACTGGGGAAAAGACGGGGCACGGACAGGGGTGTCAATGCAGGCTGAATTATCGCAGCCTTTGCCCCGGGTGACTACCGCTCCAGCGGGGGATTTACCGGCTTTTCGGGAAAAACTCCCGCTCTGGCTGGCCCCTGGTCAGGGGGCCGGGGTGAGGCTGGTCGGGGTGGCGTCCAGTAGCCAGACCAGCAGACGGCGGAAATGTTCCGGGTCCTTCACCGTGACCAGCTCCCCTGGCCGGGGCGCAAGGGCGTCCTCCAGACGGGATAACCAGAAGCGTAGGGCGGCGGCTCGCAGCTGGCGGGGCCAGTCCGCCAGTTCTGCCGGGCTTAAGGGACGTACTTCCCGGTAGGCCTGGAACAGGGCGCTGAGGCGGGCGGGGTCCAGGCTTTCCTGGCCCTGGGTTTCCGCTTCCGGGGGCAGGCACCAGTCATTGACCACCACCGCCAGATCGAAGATCAGATCTTCCACCCCGGCGAAATAGAAATCCAGAATGCCCGTGAGCCGGTCTCCCTGGAATAGGGTGTTGTCCCGGAACAGATCGGCATGGATCAGGCCTCGCGGCAGGGCGGTGGAGGTGGGCTCGGTGGCGGCTAGCGCTCGGGCCAGCAGGGTTTGCTGGTCCGGGGGCAGACGGGGCGCCAGGGCGGCGCCGGTACGCTGGCGCCAAGCCTGGTCCCGGCAATGGGGAGGCAGGGTCAGACCGGGGGGATGAAAGTCCCGGGCGGCCAGATGGAGACGGGCCAGGGCCTGGCCCATGGCGGCGCATTGGGCCGGGCTGGGGGCTTCCGGGGGGCGGCCTGCCAGGCGGGTGAAGAGGGCGGCGGGGCGGTCGCACAGACGGCCCAGGTGCTGTCCCTGCCGATTGGCCACGGGGGCGGGGCAGGGAATGGCCCGGGCGGCCAGATGGGCCATGAAAGCCAGGTAAACGGCCAGGCTTTCCGGAGTGTGGCGCTCGAAGAGGGTGAGCACCCAGTCGCCCTGGCGGGTGGAAACGAAGAAATTGCTGTTTTCCACCCCGGCGGCGATGCCCTGAAATTGGGTCAGGGCGCCCAGATCATAGGCATTCAGCCAGGTGGCGAGGGCCTCCCGGCTGACGGGGGTGAAGACGGACACGGGGAAAGCGGGGGGTCAGAAGGTGCCGATCACCCACATGGGCACCCGCACCCCAGAGTCGTTGGATTCTTTGCGCACGAAATTGCCCGTGCCCTGTTCATCCACCAGGAAATAGGGGGCGCCATGGGTGGGAATGACCTTGATCATGTAGAGCTTGCCATTGACCCGGTATTCTTCCACCGTGTCGTTTTCCCGCTGTTTAATGGTCACCTGGGGCTCACTGCTGTCGTCCACCGGTGCCATGGCAGGCGGGGGCGGAGGATCGGCGGGCAGGGGCTTGGCGTCCCCCGCTTGGGCACTCGGGGCGAAAAGGGGCGTGGCCAGGCAGGCAAAGGCCAGCAAGGAAAGCAGACGGCGCATGTTAGTTCCTGTGGGTGTCGTGGGCCGATTCTATTACAAATTGAGGAGCATCTCCCGCTCTGCCGGCAGGGGATTGAAGCCCCGGCTCTCGTAATGCTTGAAGATGGCTTCCACCACTTCTTCCGGTTCGTTAATGACCTGGATCAGGTCCAAATCCTGGGGCGCGATCATGTGTTCCGTCACCAGACGGTCCTTGAACCAGTCCAGCAGACCGCGCCAGAAGGGCTCATGAACCAGGATCAGAGGAATCTTGCGGCTTTTGCCGGTCTGGATGAGGGTCAGGGCTTCCAGCAATTCGTCCAGGGTACCGAAGCCCCCGGGCATGACCACATAGGCGCTGGCGCACTTCACGAACATGAATTTGCGGGCGAAAAAGTGGCGAAAGGTTTGGGAAATGTCCTGAAAAGGATTGGAAACCTGTTCGTGGGGCAGCTGGATGTTGAGGCCCACGGAGGGGCTTTTGCCGAAATAGGCTCCCTTGTTGGCCGCTTCCATAATGCCCGGGCCGCCCCCGGAGATCACCGAGAAGCCCGCGTCGGAAAGGAGCCGGGCGATTTTTTCCGCCTGCATGTAGTAGGCCGAATCCGGCGGTATGCGGGCGCTGCCGAAGATGGAAACGGCGGGCCGGATGGCGGACAGCCGTTCGGTGGCCTCCACGAATTCTGCCATAATGCCGAATACCCGCCAGGATTCCCGGGCCGAGTAAGCCGGATTCGTCGGATCGGCGCTATGGGCGCTGGCCATGCGGGGTAGCTTGTCTTTTTCGCTCATTCTCAGTGTGGATGGATTTATGCCGATGTTGTTGCTGGTGGACGGCTCGTCGTACCTTTACCGTGCATTTCATGCACTGCCGGACCTGCGCAACAAGGCAGGCGAGCCTACGGGGGCCATTTATGGCGTCCTGAACATGCTACGCCGGCTAGAAAGTGACTTCAAGGCAAGGGATATCGCCTACAAAGCCTGCATTTTCGACGCCAAAGGCAAGACGTTCCGCGACGAATGGTACCCGGAGTATAAAGCACAGCGGCCCCCCATGCCGGTGGATTTGGTGCGCCAGATCGAGCCCCTCCACGAGTGCATCCAGGCCGCCGGCTGGCCCCTGCTGATGGTGGACGGGGTGGAAGCGGATGACGTGATCGGCACCCTGGCCAAGCAGGCGGCGGCCCATGGCCTGGACGTGGTGATTTCCACCGGGGACAAGGACATGGCCCAGCTGGTGGGCCCCCGGGTCACCCTGGTGAATACCATGAGCGATGAAACCCTGGATGAAGCCGGGGTGGAAGCCAAATTCGGCGTGCCTCCCCAGCGTATCGTGGATTACCTGGCCCTCATGGGGGACACGGTGGATAACGTGCCCGGGGTGACCAAGTGCGGGCCCAAGACCGCCGTCAAATGGCTGAGCCAGTACGGCTCCCTGGACAATCTGGTGGCCCATGCGGAGCAGGTGCCCGGGGTGGTGGGGCAGAATCTGCGCCAGGCCCTGGATTTTCTGCCTTTGGGACGCAAACTGGTGACCATCGTCTGCGATCTGGAATTGCCGGCCCAGGTCACTGAACTGGCGCCCCGTAGTCCGGATCGGCCCAAACTAGCCCAGCTCTATAGCCGTTTCGACTTCCGCAGCTGGCTGAAGGAAGTGAGCGCCCCCCAGGGGGAAAGCGCCCCCACCCCGGCCGCCGGAGAAGCTGCGGTGGCACCGGTAGCCGCGGATGGCGCCCATCGCCAAGCCTATGAACTGATTCTGGACTGGCCCACCTTCGACGCCTGGCTGGCTCGCCTGGAAGCCGCTCCCCTGGTGTCCCTGGATACGGAAACCACCAGCCTGGAGCCCCTGGATGCCCGTCTGGTGGGCATGTCCTTTGCCCTGACCCCGGGAGTGGCGGCCTATCTGCCCCTCGCCCACCATTACGCCGGGGTGCCGCCCCAGCTGCCCCGGGAGGAGGTGCTGGCCAAGCTTAAACCCTGGCTGGAAGACCCCACCAAGGCCAAGCTGGGCCAGAACCTGAAATACGACCAGCACGTCTTTGCCAACCACGGCATTGCCTTAGCCGGGGTGGCCCACGACACCCTGCTGGAATCCTATGTGCTGGAAAGCGACAAGGGCCACGACCTGGAGCAGCTGTCCCGGCGCCACCTGGGCATTAACGACCTGCTCTCCTACACGGACGTGTGCGGCAAGGGGGCGAACCAGATCGGCTTTGCCGAGGTGGATTTGGAAAAGGCCCGGGAATACGCGGCGGAGGATGCGGACCTCACCCTGCGGGTCCATGAAGCCCTCTATCCGGCCATCTGCAACGAGGATAGCCTGGCCCGCATTTACCGGGACATTGAACTGCCGGTGCGGGAGGTGCTGTTCGCCATGGAGCGCCAGGGGGTGCTCATCGACAGCGGCCTGCTGGAACAGCAGAGTCTGGATCTGGGCTGCAAACTCACCGAACTGGAAGCCCGGGCCCACGAGGCGGCGGGGCGGCCTTTCAACCTTAATTCCCCCAAGCAGCTGGCGGAAATTCTCTTCCAGCAACTGGGCCTGCCGGTGCTGAAAAAGACTCCGGGGGGCGCTCCCTCCACGGACGAAGAGGTGCTTACCGAACTGGCCCTGGACTATCCCCTGCCCAAGCTGCTGCTGGATTATCGGGGCCTGGCCAAGCTGAAAAGCACCTATACGGACAAGCTGCCCCGCATGGTCAATCCCCATACGGGCCGGGTCCATACCAGCTATTCCCAGGCGGTGGCGGTGACCGGGCGTCTGGCGTCCAGCGACCCCAATTTGCAGAATATTCCCGTGCGCACCCCGGAAGGCCGGCGCATTCGCTCCGCCTTTATCGCCCCCCCGGGCTGCCGCATTCTCTCCGCCGACTATTCCCAGATTGAGCTACGCATCATGGCCCACCTGTCCCGGGACAAGGGCCTGACCCAGGCCTTCGCCCAGGGGGAGGACGTGCACCGGGCCACGGCGGCGGAAATTTTCGGGGTGACGCCCCTGGAAGTGAGCTCCGACCAGCGGCGTACCGCCAAGGTCATCAATTTCGGCCTTATCTACGGCATGTCCGCCTTCGGCCTGGCCCGCAATCTGGGCCTGGAGCGGAGCGCCGCCCAGGCCTACATCGAGCGCTATTTCGCCCGCTACCCCGGGGTGGCCAAATACATGGAAGACACCCGGGCCCTGGCCAAGGACCGGGGCTACGTGGAGACCGTGTTCGGCCGCCGCCTCTGGCTCCCCGATATCCGGGCCAGCCAGGCTGGGCGCCGTCAGGCCGCCGAACGGGCGGCCATTAACGCCCCCATGCAGGGCACGGCGGCGGATTTGATCAAACTGGCCATGATCGGCGTCCAGGGCTGGATTCAGAACAACGGCCTGAAAACCCGCATGGTGCTTCAGGTCCACGATGAATTGGTGCTGGAAGTGCCCGAGGATGAACTGGCCCGGGTGCGCCAGGAACTGCCGCCCCTCATGACCCAGGTCGCCACCCTGGGGGTGCCCCTGGTGGTGGACGTGGGGGAAGGGGACAATTGGGATCAGGCCCACTGACGTCCCGTGGGGCGGCCCTCCCCAGGCTGTTTTTTGCCGCGGGGGGCAACCAACGGGCATTTTTGCGGTCAGCAGCAAGGGTGGGCCGGGGGCCCGCCCGGGATGGGGCTGGACGGGGTTATCCCCTTCGGTTGCATTCCCTTTGAACATAAAAACAAGCGAGATTTGTCATGGCTATTTACGCTGTCGGCGACATCCAGGGCTGCTACGACTCCCTGCGCCGCCTGCTGGATCGTTGCCACTTCGATCCGAAAAAGGACCGGTTGTGGCTGGTGGGTGACCTGGTGAACCGGGGACCCCGCTCCCTGGAAACCCTCCGTTTCGTCAAATCCCTGGGGGACGCGGCCCTCACCGTGCTGGGCAACCACGACCTTTCCCTGATTATGTTGGCGGAAGGCTTCGGCAAGCGGGGCAAGGACGATACCCTGGATGAGGTGTTGGCCGCCCCGGATCGGGAAGAGCTGCTCTACTGGCTGCGCCACCAGCCCCTGATGCACCTGGAAGAGGGCTATGCCCTGGTCCATGCCGGGCTGCTGCCCCAGTGGTCGGCGGTCCAGGCCCGGGCCCTGGCCCGGGAGGTGGAAAGCGCCCTGCAAGGGGAAAATTACCGGGATTGCCTGGCCCATCTCTGGGGCAGCGAGCCCAATGCCTGGGACGATGGCCTGACCGGCTGGGAACGGCTGCGGGTGGTGGTCAATGCCATGACCCGGATGCGCTTCTGCTCCCCCAAGGGGGTGATGGAATTCAAGGCCAAGGGCAAGGTGAGCAACGCTCCCAAGGGCTATCTGCCCTGGTTTGCCGTGCCCGAGCGGCGCAGCCGGGAGGTGACCATTGTCTGCGGCCACTGGTCGGCCCTGGGGCTCCATGTGGAACCCAATCTCATGGCCCTGGATTCGGGCTGCCTGTGGGGCGGTTGCCTGACCGCCATGAAGCTCCCCAAACGCAAAATTTACCAGGTGGATTGCGCCCCCGGGGAAGCGGTGCCCCAGCTTTTCGATTAGCCGGGGTCGGCCTTAAGGCCGCAGGCGTGGCGCCGCTGCCAGGCGTGATGCCCAAGAAAAAAGCCCCCAAACGGGGGCTTTTTCATTGGGGTGCCTAGTATCAGGCCAGGGCGGGCTGGGCCGGAAGCTCCGTGGCCACCGCCGGGTCGTTGGCGGCAGTTTCCCCGGGCAAATCCAGACCGGCAGCAATGGCGGCCCGGGCGGTGGCGGCCAGTTCCCGCCGGTGGAGGCCCTGATCCGTGGCCAGGGCAGGGGCGGGGTGGAGGCTGACCCGGATGTCGCCCCGGGCGGCCAAAATGGCCAGCAAGCTTTGCCACAGGGTGGTTTCCCCCGCATAGGCCGGGGCAGTCTGGGGCAGGCCCGCCGCCGTGCGATAGGTCAGGGCCAGGGGCGTGATGGGGCGACCCGCGTCAATGGCCGGTTGCAGCAGGGCGGCGTGGAAAGGCAGCAGCTGGCGGCCATCCGTGGTGGTGCCTTCCGGAAACAGGGCGACCCGTTGGCCGTCCTGGAAGAGGGCGGCGATCTGCCCATTCACCACCTTGGCGTGGCTACGGCTTCCCCGCTGGAGAAAAACCGTATCCGTGTGGGCGCAGAGCCAGCCGATCAGGGGCCATTGGCGCACCTCCGCCTTGGCAATAAAGGCGCAGGGCTGGACCGCGTTGATCAGGTAAATGTCCAACCAGGAAACGTGATTGGCCACCACCAGGGAAGCGGCGGGCAGCGCCGCCGCCGGGGTTTCCAGGCGGATGCCCAGAATGGCCAGGAGGCGGCGGGACCAACGTTTTTTCAGCGCCAGACGCCAGGAGAGGGGCAGCCAGGGGTAAGCCAGGGCCACGGTGGCCGTGCCCTGGGCCAGATGCAGGCCCAGGAGGGCCAGGCGCAGCCAGCCGCCCAGACCGATGCTAGGGGTAGGAGCCGCCATCCGGATTAGCCCTGACGCCCCAGGAAGTGCTTGGCGTAGCGCTGGTCGATGCGGGACATGGGCATGAGCACGGGCAGATCGGCGGTGTTGAAATCCGGATCCCAGGCCGGTTCGCCGCAGATCCAGGCGCCAGCCCGGAGGTAGCCCTTGATGAGGGGCGGGGTTTCCGCCGGACCGTCCTGGTCCAGGGCCGCCAGGGGCAGGGGGCAGCGGGGGAAGACCCGGTATTCCAGGGGGCTCATGTGGGTTTGCAGGCGATGGTAGAGGGAGGCGGCCCCGTGCCCCCCGTCCGCCATGCTCACGGAGGCGCAGCCCACCAGGTATTCATAGCCGTTTTCCAGCATGTAGCGGGCCAATCCGGCCCACAACAGGGTAATGGTGGCGCCGCTGCGGTAATCCGGATGGACGCAGGAACGGCCGATTTCCACCAGCTGGGGACGCAGGTGCTGGAGCCGGGTCAGGTCGAATTCGTTTTCCGTGTAATAGCTGCCGATGCGCCGGGCGTTGGCGGGGGAAAGAATGCGATAGGTGCCGATCACCTCCCCGGTGTTTTCATCCCGGCACACTAGGTGGTCGCAGTAGGCGTCGTAAATGTCCTGATCCACCCCGGGAATCCGGGTGGGCAGCTTGGCCCCCATTTCCTGGCCGAAAACCCGGTAGCGCAGGCGTTGGGCATCCAGGATTTCCCGCTCGCTTTCGGCGATGCTGACGGAAAGGTTGCGGGCGACGGTCTTGGCCGTCTGTTGCTGGAGCGAGGCTTGTTGATCGCGCATATCTTTTATCCCTGTCGTTATCATGGGGACAAAAGATAGGCAGCGGCGGTTACGGCCAGGTTGCCGCCGAGTTAAGTTTCCGTGACGGGCTGGGGCGGTAACGGCGGGGGGAAAAACCGACCAGGACGGCCGCCGGGCGGCGGTCCGTCCCAAAGAGAAGCTTAGTGGGTGACCCGGCTGGTGCCGTTGCCGGAGAGAATGCGCACCTTTTCCCCGGGGGCGAAGGTTTCCCCCGTGGCTTCCTGGACGATGGCCGTGTATTGGCCGTTATCCAGGCGCACGGTGATTTCCACCCCGGCCTTGCCCGTGGTCTTGTTTTCCAGGGCGGAGCCCGCCAGGCCGCCGGCCACGGCGCCCAGAATGGCGGCCACGGTGGAGCCCTTGCCTTCACCCACGTTGCTGCCGGCGACCCCGCCAATGGCGGCGCCCGCCACCGTGCCTACCCCGCTGCGGGTGCCGGCAATGGTGACCTGACGCACGGATTCCACCACCCCCATGCGCACGGTCATTTCCTGTTGGGCCTGGTCCCGGGAATAAACATCCCCGGATTGGGAGGTGGCGCAGCCGGCCAGGGTCAGGGCGGCCATCAGGGCCAGGGCGAGGGAGGGACGACGGGAAAGGGTGTGCATGGGTTTCTCCTTGGGACGGTTTTTTTACCAGAGGCGGCTGCCGAATTCCTGACAATAGCGCTGGGCCAGGGATTCCCGGGTGAAGTGGTGGTTCTGGGGCCCGGCGCAGGCGATTTTCAGGGCCCCCAGCAGGGAGGCCAGACGGCCGGTTTGATCCCAGTCCATGCCCTGCTCAATGCCGTACAGCAGACCGGCCCGATAGGCGTCGCCGCAACCCGTGGGGTCCAGCAGGGCTTCCGCCTTGGCGCTGGGAATCTCCAGCTTTTTGCCCCCGTGGTAAATGTGGGAACCGTCCCCCCCCAGGGTGACGATCAGGGCGTCCACCCGGGTGGCCAGCTGGTCCAGGGAAAGGCCGGTGCGTTCGCAGAGCAGCTTGGCTTCGTAATCGTTGAAGGTGGCGTAGGTGGCCTGATCCAGGAAGGCCAGCAGTTCTTCTCCGGAGAACATGGGCATGCCCTGGCCCGGGTCAAAAATAAAGGGAATGCCGCATTCAGCGAATTGCTGGGCGTGGCCGATCATGCCGTCCCGGCCGTCCGGCGCCACAATGCCCAGACGCACCCCGTCTTCCGCCTTTACCTTGAGCAGGTGGGAGTAGGTCATGGCCCCCGGGTGGAAGGCGGTAATCTGGTTATCGTCCAGGTCCGTCGTAATGAAGGCCTGGGCGGTGAAGCTGTCGTCCAGACGGCGCACATGGCGGCGATCCAGGCCCAGTTCGTCCAGCCGTTGCAGATAGGCATCCCCGTCCTGGCCCACGGTGGCCATGATCAGGGGCTCGCCCCCGAGCAACTTGAGGCTGTAGGCGATGTTCCCGGCACAGCCGCCGAATTCCCGGCGCAACTCGGGCACCAAGAAGGAGACGTTCAGGATGTGGATCTGTTCCGGCAGAATGTGGTTCTTGAAACGGTCCGGAAAGACCATGATGTTGTCGTAGGCGACGGAGCCGCAGATCAGGGCGCTCATGGGGAAAATGGGGGAAGGGATGAAAGCTGGGGATTATACCTGCCCCGGCTGGGCGGCGGCGTTGGCGGGGGAGGGACGGGGGGCTTGGGGATAAAAAACGAGGGGCCATCTGGCCCCTCCAAATCGATCAAGGAATGGGAAGCTCCTCAACTCACCCGCTCGCTTGTTTCCTGCTTGCCAAGAAAAAGATGCCCTGCGTCAGAGGGGAAATTCCGCCCGATGGGGGCGGCTCTGACGGATGTCGAAGGGGAAGAAAGGCCTTCGACGGGAAAGGATGACGGCAGCCGGAGGGGCGCCTAGCGCCTAGAGGTTCCGGTACGGCTATTGGGGACAGGCCACAGGGGCTCGGCTCCTGATTGCCGTGATTTCTGGAAGAGGGAAAGGGTTTAGGGATGTGCTGCTGGAGCGCCACTGGAAAGCGGCTGGCCTTTTGCCCTGGCCTTCCCTCAAAAATCATTGTTATCAATATAATTTATATAAATATATAATGCAAGCTTTACCTTTTCCCGCCCCTTGGACGCCGGGGGCTTTGGCTGCGCGCAAGGTCTATTCCGGGCTGGCGGCGGGGAGGGGTGCCCATGGCGTTTGCGGAGTTTGGTTTGACAGAAGAAGACAAGCAGCAACTACCCCTTCAGGTATTGAAGAAATTTCGTCTCATCTTCGGCTCGGTGCGCCAGCATTTCCGCCAGGTGGAGCATTCCTGCGGGGTGTCCGGCTCCCAGCTGTGGCTGTTGCAGGAAGTGGTGCATACCCCGGGGGTGGGCATTTCCGAATTGGCAGAACGGCTTTCCATTCACCAGTCCACTTGCAGTCAGCTGGTGGAAAAGCTGGTGGCCCGGGGCTATGTGCGTAAGGAGCGCAGCCAGGCCGATCTGCGTCGGGTGGGCCTGGTGCCCGGCCCGGCGGCGGAAACCACCCTGGCCCAGGTGCCCGGCCCGGTGGAAGGCATTTTGCCGGAAGCCCTGCTGGCCCTGCCGGACGCCACCCTGAGCCGGCTCGATGCCTCCCTGTCCGAAGTCATCGGCCAGCTGCGTATGCGGGACGACAAGTTTGCGGATAAACCTTTGGCGGATTTGTGACCATGACTATCAATCTAAGCCGGTCCTGCCGGCGTTTTGCCCTGGCGACCCTGAGCGGGCTGCTGCTCCTCACCGGGGGCTGTGCCACCCTGGGCGGTACCCCCAGCGGGGACGACCAGGCCCAGGCGGACGATGACGGCAGCGATGCCGGGGTGTTGCCCACCAAGGCTTCCCCCAAGCGCAGCCGCATTACCAAGGGGGGGGTGGCGACGGCGGCGGTGGATCCCAGCCGGAGCATCTTTTTCGCCAGCGATTCTTCCCGGGTGCCCAATAGCGCCGGGCCCCTGCTGGACGAGGTGGCGGAGCAGCTGAAGGGGGATCGGCACAAGAATGTGCTCCTGGTAGCCCATACGGATGACCAGGGCAGCCCGGAATTTTGCGTGGCCCTGGCGGAACGCCGGGCCAGCGCCGTGGTGACGGAATTGGTGAAGCGGGGGGTGCGCTCCGCCCAAATCCAGAAAATGCCCGTGGGCAGTGAGGGGGCCTCCCCCACCTGCCGCAACGAAAGCTGCCGTCAGCAGGAACGTCGGGTGGAAGTGCGCCTCATCGAATAGGGCGGTTCCGCCCGGGCCTGGCCGTGGGTGCTGCCCGGGTGGGCCGGACCTTCCGGGGTGACGCTGGCGTCGCCCCTTTTCGTTTTCTGGGGCGGGTTCCCGGTCAGTCTGGGGCCATGACAATGGCCGAAGCGGCCTGTTGGCGCCGTTCGTGGCTTTTCACGGCGCGCACCAGGGCGCTGGCAAAGGCGTCGTGAATCCGTTCCCAGTCGTGGTCCAGAATGCTTTCCCGGGCGTTGCCCCGCAGCCGCTCCAGGGTTTCCGGCGCGGCGGCCTGGGTGGCGGCCCGACAAAAGGCGGGTAAATCCCCGGAGGGGGCGAGCAGGCCGTTTTCGTCCGGGCGCACCAGCTCGGCCGCCGCCGCATAGTCGTAGGCCACCACCGCCAGGCCGCTGGCCAGGGCCTCCAGGGTCACGTTACCGAAGGTTTCCGTGACGCTGGGAAAAAGGAATAAATCTCCCGAGGCGTAGTGGGTGGCCAGGTCTTCCCCCCGCCGCATGCCGGCGAATATGTGTTCTCCGTGGCGGCTTTGCAGGGGATGGCGAGCCGGCCCGTCCCCCACGAACACCAGCTTGGCGTTGGGGCGGACCGCCCGGATGGCAGCGAAGGCTTCCAGTACCTGGGGCAGATTTTTTTCCGGGGCCATGCGCCCCACGGAGAGCACCACCAGATCTTCCGGTCCCGCGCCCCAGCTGGCGCGCAGCTCCGCCGATCGGCGTGTCGGGGAAAAGAGCCGGGTATCTACCCCCCGGGCCACCACCTGGAGGTTGGCGTAGCCTTCCCCTTCCAGTTCTCGGGCCAGTTGATGGGTGGGGACGAAGGTGGCTTCCGTATGATTGTGAAAGCGCCGCAAATAGGCGGCGATGGGCCGTTGCAGCCAGCCGATGCCGTAATGGCGGCTGTAGGCGTGAAAGTTCGTGTGGAAGTCGGAGGTGACGGGCAGCTTGAGCTTGTGGGCGGCGGCGATGGCCGAATTGCCCAGAGGGCCTTCCGTCACCACATGCACCAGGTCGGGCCGTTGCAAGGCCCAGAGCCGATGCAGGGCCCGCTTGGCGGGCATGCCCAGCTTGAGCCCGGCGTAGCGGGGAATGGGAACGCCGGTGGCGAGGAATTCTTCCAGGCCCCCATCCTGCTGGGGCTGTTCTTCCGGGGTCTGGCGGGGGCGCACCAGCTGGACCTGATGGCCCCGGCGGATGAGTCCATCCACCATGCGGCCCAGGGTCATGGCCACCCCATTCACTTCCGGCGGATAGGTTTCGGTGACCACGGCCACTCGCAGCTGGCGCTGGGCGGGGGCGTAGTCCTGGATACAGAGGGGGAGGAGGTCGCTGTCACTCATGCCCCCATGCTGGCGGGGGCGGATTGCGGCCCGGTGACGGTTCCGTGAAACTTGGGTGACGTCAGCCCAGGAGCACCAGGGCCCAGACCAGGATCACGTTGGTCAGGGCGGTGAGCACGGCGGCGCTGCCGATGTCCTTGGCCCGCTTGGCGAGCCGGTGATTCTCCAGGGAGATCCGGTCCACCGCCGCTTCAATGGCCGAATTGACCAATTCCACGATCAGCACCAGGAACAGGCTGCTCACCATGAGGGCCTTGCCCACCGGGGCCGCCGGGCTAAAAAGGGCGGTGGGAATGAGCACCAGGGCGAGCCAGACTTCCTGGCGGAAGGCATCTTCGTGGCGGTAAGCCGCCCGCAGTCCGTCCAGGGAGTAATGGGTGGCGTTCCATAGGCGTTCCAGACCGGTTTTGCCCTTGAAGGGGCTTTCCTGGGGAGTTTTGTCGTCGGCTGGGGTCATGGTGGGGGCAAGAAAAAGCCCTTCCCGAGGAAGGGCGGAGACGGTTGGCAACTCGGCTTTGCGCCTGTTCTTGCCCCCAGCTTAAGGCGCCCGTGTTACGGCGCCGTGACGGTCAGGGGTAGAAGACGTAGAGCCGGTACCCTGCGGCGCCCAGGTTGGTGCCGTCCAGCCAGAGGTGGACCGGCAGTTCCCCGTTGGCGGCGAAGCGGCTGGGGCGGGGACGGCCCTGGCTGTCCTTTTCCGGCAGGTAATCCGCCGCTTGCAGCACCCGGCGGGCAATGATGCTGTCCCGGGTATCCGTCAGGGCCAGTTCCAGGGCCGGCAGGGCCTGGTCGTAGGGGGCCCGGTTATGCACCGTGGCGGAAAGAATCAGCCGGTTATGGGCCGCGTCGGACTGGAGGTCCGAGTCGTCGATGGCTACCAGCTCGGCCTTGCGGGGCAAGGGCACGGTCCAACCCACCTGGGTGAACAGGGGGGCCAAGCCGGGCAGGGCGATGGTGATGTCGGTGCGGAAGCGGTGCACCACCTGGCCGATTAGCAACAGGCTTAAGGCCAGGGCGGCCAGGATAAAGGGCCAGCGGGGCCGGTGGGGGGCATCCGGGGCGGCCAGGGGTTGGCTCCCCGTGCCCAGGGGCGTTTCCGCCCACCGGTTGTAGCCCGGAATGGAGGTAGTGTCCCGGGGCAGGATGGGATCGTCGCTGGCCGCCAAAGGTTCGGGGGGCTCCAGTGCGGCGGGACCGATGACCGGGCCTTCCTCCGTCAGGGGCGCCGGGTCGGCTTCCAGCAGGGCCTCCTCGGACTCAAGCGGGGCATCCCCTGGGGCCTCATCGGTTGGGGCGACCTCAGGGAGGGCTTCGGTGGGGAGGCGATCCTCTTCCCCGTCCTCTTGGACAATGTCCGGTGCGACCGTAAGGGGCGCCGCAGCGGACATCGGCGCAGGGATCGGAGCAGGCTCCGCCGGGGCCAGATGGGGTTCCCGGCGTAGAGCGTCGGCCTCGGTGGCCAGGGGAGAAGCCAGGGGCGGGGTCAAGGACTCCTGTGCCACTGGAACGGGAGCCGCCGCTTCCGGCTGGGGGGGCCAGGCAGGCAATGGACTGACAGGGGCTTCCTCCACCTTTTCTTCCTCTACCCTATTGGGAGCAGGAGCAGGAGCAGGAGCAGGAGCAGGAGCAGGAGCAGGAGCAGGAGCAGGAGCAGGAGCAGGAGCAGGAGCAGGAGCAGGTGCAGGTGCAGGTGCAGGTGCAGGTGCAGGTGCAGGTGCAGCGGGCGCGGTCAGCGGGGTTTCAGCGAGGGGCGCCGGGGCGGCGCTCCGGGGCTCTTCTTCCAGGAGATGCTCCAGGGCGTTAAAGATGCCCTGGCAGTGTCCGCAACGGACCTGGCCGCCCCGGGCTTTGAGTTGCTCCGGGGTGACGCGGAAGGTGGTCTGGCATTGGGGACACCGGGTGAACATCATGCTTTACGCCCTTCCAGGCACACCCATCCTTCCCGCTCGTCGGCCACGGCCATGGCAAAGTAGGTGCGATAAATGGCCATCAATTCTTCCGCCTGTTGGGCCAGGATGCCGGACAGGGCCAGCCAGCCGCCGGGGCGCACGTGGGAGGCCAGGGCGGGCGCCAGGGCTTTCAGGGGATTGGAGAGAATGTTGGCGACCACGATGTCGTATTGGCCCGTCACCGGTTGGTG
Source organism: Rhodocyclaceae bacterium (assembly GCA_041907765.1). Classification (GTDB taxonomy): domain Bacteria; phylum Pseudomonadota; class Gammaproteobacteria; order Burkholderiales; family Rhodocyclaceae; genus Azospira. The sequence goes on from JAYRGQ010000022.1 coordinate 37,049, forward strand.
GGAATCGCTGAATTCTATACCCACCTGGTTCCGTTCCGCATTGGCCCGGGCGGCTTCCACCGCCTGGGGGTCAATATCCACGCCCTTGACCTGGCCTGCGCCCAGGCGGGCGGCGGCAATGGCCAGGATGCCGGAGCCGCAGCCATAGTCCAGCAGGCTGCACCCGGCGGTGACATGGCGTTCCAGCCACTCCAGACAGAGCCGGGTGGTGGGGTGAGAGCCGGTGCCGAAGGCCATGCCCGGGTCCAAAATCAGGTTAATAGCCTCCGGGTCCGGGGCCTGGTGCCAGGAGGGCACAATCCACAGCCGGGGGGAAATGGGGATGGGGTCGAACTGGGCCTGGGTGATTTGCACCCAATTCTGTTCCTCCACCTCTTCCAGGGTGTAGGCGGGCAGAGGCAGATTCACGGCGGCACAGGCCGCCCCCAGGGCGATTACCGGGTCCTTGTCCGTACCGAACAGGGCGGTGAGGCGGGAATGTTCCCAGGCGGCGCTGGAGTCCATGCCCGGTTCGCCGAACTGGGGGGTTTCCGCCGGGGTGCCCGCGTCCGCGTCCTCAATGCTGGTGGACAGGGCGCCCACGTCCATGAGGGCTTCCGCCAGGGCTTCGGCCCCGGCGGCATCCAAAAGACAATGCAAATTGAGCCAGGGCACGTTGAGCCTCAGTTCCCTTTCACCTCGCCCTTGGCGGCGAGTTTGTGTTCCAGGTAATGAATGCTGGTGCCGCCCTTGATGAAATTGGCGTCCAGCATCAGTTCCTGGTGCAGCGGAATATTGGTCTTGATCCCTTCCACCACGGTTTCGGAGAGGGCAATGCGCATCCGGCGGATGGCCTGCTCCCGGGTGTCCCCGTAGGTGATGATTTTGCCAATCATGGAATCGTAGTAGGGCGGAACCCGGTAGCCGGAATAGACGTGGGAATCCACCCGCACCCCCGGGCCGCCGGGCGGATGCCACCATTCGATGTTGCCCGGACTGGGGACGAAGGTGAAGGGATCTTCCGCGTTAATCCGGCATTCCACCGCGTGGCCGCGAATTTCAATGTCCCGCTGTTTGTAGCGGAGCTTTTCCCCGGCGGCGATGCGGATTTGTTCCTGGACGATGTCCACCCCGGTGATGAATTCCGTGACCGGGTGTTCCACCTGAACCCGGGTGTTCATTTCAATGAAATAGAACTCCCCGTTTTCGTAGAGGAATTCAAAGGTGCCGGCGCCCCGGTAGCCGATGCGGCGGCAGGCTTCGGCGCAGCGTTCGCCAATACGGGCGATGAGCCGGGGCGGAATGCCCGGGGCCGGCGCTTCTTCGATCACCTTCTGGTTGCGGCGCTGCATGGAGCAGTCCCGTTCCCCCAGATAAATGGCGCTCTTGTATTCGTCGGCCAGTACCTGGATTTCCACGTGACGAGGATTTTCCAGGAATTTTTCCATGTACACCGTGGGATTGCCGAAAGCCGCTTGGGCTTCGGCCCGGGTGGTCTGGACGGCGTTGATGAGGGCCGCTTCCGTATGCACCACCCGCATGCCCCGGCCACCGCCGCCGCCGGAGGCTTTGATAATCACCGGGTAACCCACTTCCCGGCCGATTTTGATGATTTCCTTGCTGTCTTCCGGCAGGGCGCCGTCCGAACCCGGCACGCAGGGCACGCCGGAGGCCTTCATGGCGGCCTTGGCGGACACCTTGTCCCCCATCAGGCGGATGGTGTCGGCCCGGGGGCCGATGAAGACGAAGCCGGATTTTTCCGTGCGCTCAGCGAAATCCGCGTTTTCCGAAAGAAAGCCGTAACCCGGGTGAATGGCCTGGGCGTCCGTGACTTCGGCGGCGGATATGATGGCCGGAATATTGAGGTAGCTCTGGGCGGAGGCGGCCGGGCCGATGCAGACGGATTCGTCGGCCAGCTTCACATATTTGGCCTCCCGATCCGCTTCGGAGTGGACCACCACGGTCTTGATGCCCAGCTCCCGGCAGGCCCGCTGGACCCGCAGGGCAATCTCGCCCCGATTGGCGATAAGAACTTTGTCGAACATGGAGGGCGGCTCCTTAGCCGATGACGAACAGGGGTTCGCCAAATTCCACCGGCTCCCCGTTGTCCAGCAGAATGGCCTTGATGGTGCCGGAGGCGTCAGCCTCGATTTCGTTGAGCAGCTTCATGGCTTCGATAATGCACAGGGTATCCCCCTGTTTGACCGTCTGACCCACTTCCACAAAGGCTTCGGCGCCGGGGGAGGGGGCCCGGTAGAAGGTGCCCACCATGGGGGCTTTGACCACATGTCCTTCCGGCAGGCCATCTTCCTCATCCGCAGCGCCAGGGGCAGCAGGGGCCGCCGCCGCGGGTGCGGCCATCATGGGTTGGGCTTGGACATAGGTGGGCTGGGCGGAAACGACCGGGCCTTGCTTGGCGATCCGGACTTTTTCTTCCCCTTCCGTCACTTCCAGTTCGGAAATACCGGATTCCTGTACCAGGTCGATGAGTTTTTTCAGCTTGCGCAAATCCATGATCTCTCCCGAGAAAAAACCGCCCAAGTCGGGCGGTGGGGGTGAACAACCAATAAGAAACCGGTTTTTAGTTGGGGCTGAGGCGGTTCAGCAGGAATTCCAGGGCCAAGGCGTAGCCCTCGTCACCCAGACCGCTGATGACGCCGATCGCCAGATCGGAAAAATAGGAGTGGTGGCGGAACGGTTCCCGGGCGAAGACATTGGAGAGATGGACTTCCACAAAGGGAATATCCACTCCTGCCAGGGCGTCCCGGATTGCCACGCTGGTGTGGGTGTAGGCCGCTGGATTGAAAATGATGGCGTTCACGCTCTGGTCCCGGGCGGCGTGGATGCACTCAATCAAGGCGCCTTCGTGGTTGCTCTGGAAACTTTCCAGCACGATGCCTGCCTCTTTGGCGCGGCAGGCCAGGCGACGATTGATATCCGCCAGGGTGGTGTGCCCATAGATTTCCGGTTCCCGGGTGCCCAACAGGTTTAGGTTAGGACCATGTAGCACCAGGATCCGCAGTTGTTCTGCCTGAACTCCGCTTTTGGCGGACTTCGAGGACTGGGAAGTCTGCTTCTTCATGTCTGCAAGTTTGCCGTAATTCGAAGCATTTTGTCCAGTTTCGCCGGAGTTCCTTGCGGGGTGGCCCTATTGGCCCTGGGCCAATGACGCCAGCAAGTTCTCCGTCTCCGTTTCGTTGATGGCCCCCAGCAGGGTTTTACGTACTTGGCCGGAGCGATCCAGGATCACGGAAAAGGGCAGCCCACCCTGGGGATTGCCCAGGCTGGCCATGAGGCGGGCCGTCTGGGGCGTGGCCAACCACAGGGGGTAATGACCAGGATGCTTATCCACATAAGCCTGCAAGTTGGTTGCCTGATCAATGGTGATGCCCACCACTTGTACCCCATGGGACTGGAGTTTCTCTTCCAAGCGCTGGAGGGCCGGGCCTTCTTTCTGGCAAGGGGGGCACCAGGTGGCCCAGAAGTTAATCAGGAGAATTCTGCCCCGATATTCCTGGAAGCTGTGGGAATGGCCCGCCAGATCTGTGCCTCCCTGGGCCCAAGCGCTTTCTGGAAACGCCCGGGGAGCGCTAGCCGGAGCGGCGTCCGAGCGGGTGGCTTGGCCACTCAGGTAGCCAATGAGGGTGGCGCCCACGGCCAGGGCCAGGACGGTGAAGGTTTTACCAAGAGTGCTCATGAAATTTCCGTGGCAATAGGGGCTTGGAGCAGGGCGGCCAGGGCTTCCGCCCGGGCCCGGTTACGGGTGGCGATACGCTCTTCCTGGGGCGGGTAAAGGCTTAGCTGCACCTCATCCCCTTTCCAATCCAGGCGGATATTCGCTTCTTCCCGAGCATGGCGCAGGGGCTGGTGGGCGTAATCCTGGCGCCGGTTAAGAAGAAAAATTTCCACGTCTTTGGGGCTTTCCGGATAGAGCAGCAGCTCGATTTCCGCATACCTGCCGGCGGTGCCATCCAGGACAGGGCCGGTGAGATAGGGGCGAAATGCCTGGAAGATGTCCAGGAGTTCCAGGGATTTTTGCCGAAGATCCCGCAAATGGGCGGGTTGCTCGTCTTTTTGATAGAGGGCCTGGTAGGTGCGCAGGGCGCTTTCCACTTCCCGGTCGGAGGGGAGCGCGTCCGTGTCGGAAATGCCCAATTGGCGTGCCGCTTTGCGCTTGGCGCTGGCGTAGTCCGGGAGTCCATCCTGGGCCATGAGCCGGGCGGCCGCCTCGGCGATATGGTGGCGCTGGTGGCTGCTGCGGGTGGCAAGAACGGTGGCACGGCGGGAAGTTTTCATGATTGCTCAGGCCCCGGCTGTTAAAATCTCGCCACCATTCTAACCGCCGGTAGATTGCATGCATATTCACATTCTGGGCATTTGCGGAACCTTTATGGGGGGCATTGCCCTGATTGCCCGGGCTGCCGGGCATCGGGTCACGGGTTGTGACGCCAATGTCTATCCGCCCATGAGCACCCAGCTGGAAGAGCAGGGGATCACCCTGGTTCAGGGCTATGGCAAGGAGCAGGTGGATCTGGCACCCGATGTGTTTATCGTGGGGAACGCCATTTCCCGGGGCAATCCCCTGCTGGAGGAAATTCTGGACCGGGGCCTGCCCTATGTGTCCGGCCCCCAGTGGCTGGCGGAAAACGTTTTGCAGGGTAAGTGGGTGCTGGCGGTGGCGGGGACCCACGGCAAAACCACCACCACGTCCATTTTGACCTGGATTCTGGAATCCGCAGGGTTGAACCCGGGCTTTCTGATTGGCGGAGTGCCCCAGAATTTCGGTGTTTCCGCCCGGCTGACCGATTCCTCCTTTTTTGTCATTGAGGCGGATGAGTACGACACGGCCTTCTGCGACAAGCGTTCCAAGTTCGTCCATTACCATCCCCGGACCGCTATCCTGAATAATCTGGAATTCGATCACGCAGACATCTTCTCCGATCTGGCGGCGATCGAAACCCAATTTCACCATCTGGTGCGGACGATTCCCGGCCAGGGGCGAATCATCGCCAACGGCACGGAGGCCAGTCTGGATCGGGTGCTTGCCCGGGGCTGCTGGTCCGAAGTGGAGCGTTTCGGCGCCGATCAGGAGTGGAGCGCTGCGGGTGATGACGCCACGGGTCGCTTCGTTCTGCTGCACCAGGGACAGCTCGTGGGGGAATGCACCTGGGAACTGACCGGGGACCATAACCGGGCCAACGGGGTAGCCGCCCTGCTGGCTGCCCGCCATGTGGGGGTCTCCCTGGAACATGGCCTGGCGGCCTTGGCCAGCTTCCTCAATGTGAAGCGGCGCATGGAAGTCCGGGGTTGCGCCGCCGGGGTCACCGTTTATGACGACTTCGCCCACCATCCCACGGCCATCGCCACCACGGTGGCGGGGCTACGCCACAAGGTGGGCCCGACCACCCGCATTCTGGCGGTGCTGGAGCCCCGTTCCAATACCATGAAGCTGGGGGTGCTGAAGGATCGTCTGGCCGCCAGTCTGACGGAGGCGGATCGGGTGTTCTGCTTCAGTGCCGGCCTAGGCTGGGACGCCCAGGCCGCCCTGGCGCCCTTGGGGGCCAAGGCCCTGACTCGGGATAGCCTGGAAACCCTGGTGGCGGATGTGGTGGCGGAAGCCCAACCGGGAGACCAGATTCTGGTGATGAGTAACGGGGGCTTTGGCGGCATCCATGAAAAATTGCTGACCGCCCTAAAGGCCAAGGCCCAAGCCGAGCTTTAGTTTTCCTGCACGGATAGCTAAGAAAAAGGCCGGGAAACCGGCCTTTTTCTTGGAAACGGAGAAAGCGCGGAATTTCAGGAACTTTTCTTCGCCGGGCGGGGGCGCTTGGGGGCGGCTTTGCCGGCGCTGGCCTTGGCGGCAGCCTGGGCCGTGGCGTCCGGGGCGGGGGCCGGAGGCGTGTCGCCTGGGGCGGCTTCCTGCTGTTGCAGATGTTCCTGCATCTGGTTCATCACATTCCAGGGCCACATGGCGGCCTGGGAAAAGGCGTTGGCGGCCGCTCCGGCCGCAGCTTCCGCCGCGGCGCCCATGTCCGGGGCAGAGGCTTCGCTTTCCGCCGGGGCCGGGGCGGCCTTGCCCATTTGCCCCATGGCCTTGACCGCGTTCAGGGTGGCCCGCTGCATTTCCATGCCTTGAATGGTCATTTGCAGCATGGAAAGATTCATGCGCAGCCAGCCTTCCACGGCCTTCAGGTCCGTGATGCGTTTTTCCAGTTCATCCGTATCCAGGGTGGGGGTGACCATGCCGGGCAGGGAAAAACCCATGTTGCCCCACAGGGATTGGAGGGGATCCTGGGCGTTGTGATCGTTGCTCATGGTGCCGTCCTTAGTCTGAAAGTATTAGTGTATGCCCGATTAAATGCACCCGGGGATATGCCGGAGCGGGTGCTCGGTGATACAGTATGAGCTTAATTCCAAAGTCATCTCAAGGCTGTCATGCTGAAGTTACTCGTCATTGAGGATCATGCGCTGGTCCGGGAGGGGTTGGTGCAGGTCTTGCATCAACTGGAAGATAAAATGGAAGTGCTGGAGGCGGGCACCTGTGAGGCGGGTCTGGCCCTCATGGCCCAGACTCCCGAGCTGGACCTGGTGCTCCTGGACCTGGCCCTGCCCGGCATGGACGGCATGACCTGTCTGTCCGAGGTGCGGGAACATTATCCGGCGGTGCCGGTGGTGATCGTTTCCGCCTACGACGATGCCCATACGGTGAACCGGGCCCTGAAACACGGGGCCTCCGGCTTCATTCCCAAGGCCTATTCCACGGATCGCCTGCTGGCAGCCCTGCGCAGTGTGCTGGATGGCAACATCTACACCCCGGACCGGCTCATGCCCGTGAGCATGGGGGTGGATCTGGCTCCTCCCGCTGCCGTCAAGGAAGCGGAGCCCTCCGAATTCGGTTTGACGGAACGTCAGGCCGAGGTGCTGGGCCTCATGACCAAGGGCAAGTCCAATCGGGACATCGCCAATTTGCTGGGTCTTTCCGAAGGCACGGTGAAAATCCACATTACCGCCATTTTCAAGGCCCTGGGGGTGAATAGCCGGACCCAGGCCCTGGTGGCTGTGACCCGCCTGGGTATCAGGCTGTAGGCACGGCGGGCAGCAGGCTCTGCAACAGGGCCCGGAGTTTTGCCGGGCGCACAGGATGGGGCAGGGTCTGCCAGCGCGGATTGGCGCAGCTTTCCCCGGTCGGGCAGATGAGAATACCCGATGCGTCGGGGGCGTTTTCCAGCAATTCGGCCAATACCCTGCCGTTGCCGATGGCCAGGTACACCCCCTGGCCCGCCGCCGCCATAGCTTCCTGGGCTGCGTCCGCCGAGGGCGCGTTTACGTAGGGCAGATTCCATTCGCTGAGCCAGTGGCCCAGGGTTTGGGCGGTGGCGGACATAAAGCCCGTGCCGTAGCAGGGCAAAACCACCCGGGGACTGGGGGCAGGAGCTTCTGCCTCGGCCGCCGCCTGGGGCAGTTGAAAATAGAAGCAGCTGCCCTGGTCCGGCGCGGAATGGAGGTGGATGGGGGCGCCCATGGCCTTGGCCAACCGGTCCACAATGGCCAGTCCTAGGCCCAGGCCCTTGTGTTGCTCCCGGGCCTTGTTTCCCACCTGGAAAAATTCCTGAAAAATAGCTTCGTGGTATTGGGGCGCAATGCCGATGCCGCTATCCCGCACTTCCACCTGAATTTGATCTCCCCGGCGTCGGGCAGCCACCAGAATGGTGCCCTGGGCCGTGTATTGCAGGGCATTGGCCAGTAGATTGGCGAGGACCCGTTCCACCAGGGCCTGATCCCCCAGGAGCCAGTAGGGGCCGGGGTGGCAGCGCAGGCGCAGGCCCTTGTCTCGGGCCCCGGCCTGGAAGGCCGCTTCGATGCGGGCGAACAGCCGGGCCACGGGGAAGGGCTTGGGCTGGGGATGGATGCCCGCCACGTCGAGCCGGGAAATATCCAGCAGGGCGCTGAGCAGCTCGGACATGGCGGTGATGGAGGAGGCGATCTGGCCCGCCAGGCGCTGACCGTCGGCGGGCAGGGGGGAACGTTGCAGGTCGGCGACGAATAGGTTCAGGGCGTGGAGGGGCTGGCGCAGGTCGTGGCTGGCGGCGGCGAGAAAGCGGGATTTGGCCAGACTGGCCCGTTCCGCTTCCGCCCGCTTTTGCTCCAGCTGGGCGGTGGCTTCCCGGATGCGGGTCTCCAGGTTGCTGCGGGAGGTATCCAGCTCCTCCGCCATGGTATTGAAACCTTCTTCCAGGCGCTGCATTTCCCCGCCCCCGTCCGCCGGTAGGCGCAGGCGCAGATTGCCCTTGCGGATGTCCGCCACGCCCCGTTCCAGGCGCAGGATAGGCCGGGTGACCTGGCGCACCAGGATGGTGGCCAGAAGACTGGTGCCTGCCACGGTCAGGGTGACGATGGTGAGGATGAAAATCACCGTGTCTTTTTTGCGCTGCTTGACCGAATCCTTGGACACTTCCACCGCCACCCAGCCGAGCAGGGCTGGGCGGGCCGGATTGGCGTTGATGTTGTCCACCAGGAAGGGGTCCTGCATCTCAAACCGGTGTTGCAGAATGGGGGCGATGAGGCGCAGGTGTTCCTCATCGTCCTCCGCTACAAAGCTGGTGGTTTGCCGGGGCTGGGGATGGAGACTGCCGGGCAGGGCGCCGCTGGAGGCCAGGGGGTCCCCCTTGGCGTCGAACATTTCCACCGCGCCCACGTGGGTTTCGTCCAGAGCTGCCAGGGCGATGCCGTTCAGGGTCTGCCGATCCCCGGTAAAGGTGCTGTATTCCGCAATGGCCGCCAGCTGCCGGGCCAGCCCCAGACCGTACTCCCGCAGATCCCGGTCCACATCCCGGGCGGAGGTGTAGATGAAGTAGCCGGAGAGCAGGGCGGCGACGCCGATGGCGGGGGCCAGGGCGAGAAGCAGGATGCGGGCACGGATGCCCCAATTCTTGAACATGTAAATCGGCTATGACGATGGCTTCGAGGAGTCCGGATTCTCGGCGCTTTGCCGGGCGACCGCAAGGGCCTGGCGCAGGCTGGTGGCCTTGTAGCAATAGAGACGGGTGGCGCGCCGGTCCGCCAGGGTTTCCGTCCAGTCGGCTTCCGCCCAGGGAATGGGAAAACTGTTACTGACCAGGAGACCATCCTCCGGCATTTCTTCTGCCGCCTTGGCCCCCAGTTCCGCCATGGGCTCGGGGGAAAGGAAGGTGTACACCCAGTGTTCTTCCGCCAGGGAGCGCTGCCAGAGATCCCCGAATTCCAATTGGGCATTGGCCTGGCCCCGCCCCCGCAGATGACCGATGAGCCAGGTGAGGGGGGCGTTTTCCAGACCCCGGAGCTGCCAGTGGGGCCGTTGTTGGGCGATGGGGTAAATGAGGCTGCCGATACCAGCCCCCAGATCCAGTAAAGCGGTTTTGTGCTGCTGGTCTCCCATGGTCAGGAGGGCCTGGGCGGTGGTCCCATTGGAAAAATACAGGGGCACCCGGCCCGTTACCGCACCCCGATAGACCAGCATCAGAGCCATGAAGGCCACCAGATACACCAGGGGCGGCAGGTGGAGCTGGGCGGCTCCATAGGCCAGGGGCACGAAGAGGCAATGGATCAGGCGCCACCACCAGGGTTGTCGGGTGATCCAGGCCAGGAGCCCGGCGCAGCCGCCGATGGCTAGAGACAGGGGGAGCCAGGGCCAGGGGCCGGCATGGAAGCCGTAAATCGGCCAGGCCAGGGAGAGGACCAGGAAACAGGCGGCGAGTTGCAGGGTCAGTTGGCGGGTGGCGGGGGGCAAGGGGCGTCAATCCATAGGGTTAGGGATTCTATTTTACGTGCAAGCCCGGTAAAACGGTCCCCTTCCCGGCTGGGGGGCCGGGTGGGGCGGAAGGGATGGCCCCGTGAATTTCCCGGGAAAACGGTTAAGCTACGCCATAACGAAGTTCGGCGTCGGTGTGGGCACCGGTTCCCTGGGGAGCGGTGTGGCTGACGAAAGATCGGACAATAAATACAGGAGGAGGGGGAGTTTCGCCCCTGTCCCCGGTCCGGCTCCCCTTGATCCGGGGCCGACCTTCGGGATCACTCAGGATGGGGGAGATAGTATTGCCCGAAGTTTGGCTGGCGGTGATTTGGCAGGTGCTCTGTGGCGGTGGGGTGGTTCTGGCGATGGGGCGGGGGGCTCCCCTGTTTCGACGCCTGGCCTGGATGTTATTCATCAGCCTACCGGTGGCGGATTGCGCCCGTCGGCTGGTGATTGCCCTGGTCGGGGAAGGGGGCGCTGGCGGCGTCTGGCATCCTGCCTGGAGCGTAGCTGGTCTGGTGCTGGGCCTGTTGCTGGCGGGCTGGCATCGGGCCTGGCCTGCCTGGGCCTGGGCGTTATGGGGAGCGGGCCGTGCCCTGTTGGCGTTGTTGGCCCTGACCCTGGTGCTGCTGGCGGCCTACGGCAGCGGTCGTCCCCCCCCGGATAGCCTGGGGGACGACCCGGCCCGGATTTTTTTCCAGGTGCTGGATCAGGAATCCCGTCAGGTTTTGAGGGAAGGGCGTTTCGCCCCCACGGAACCCATCCCCTCCGGCACGAGGCTGGCCCTGCTGGGCACCCCTGCCGGCGGCCGGGACGGCTACTGGTGGGAACAGTCCCCCCGGGGCTGGCGCCTGCTGTTCCGTTCCGGGGACGCCTGGGAAGGCCGGGAACTGCCCGTGACGAGCGCCTACTGGCGCAGTCTGACCCCGGATTTTTCTACCCTGGTCTGTTCGCCTCGCTTGGGCGCTACGGTCTGCCAGGTGTTGGGGGCTGGCGAGGGAGGTGAAGTGAGGGGGGAGCGTCGGGACCGGGCCTCTCTGCCCTCCCCTGCCCAAGCCCTTGTTGCCGACTGGGGCTGGACTTTCCGCTTTGAGCCCCTGGGGCCGGAACAACGTTATCCCCTGCCCGTGGCCCTGGGCTGCTGCCTGGCCGGGGTGGGGGCCTACGGGGGCGGCCGGGTGTGGCTGGCTCGTCGCCGCCGCTTTCGCCGCAAGGCCCGCCAGGCGGCCATGTGGTACCAGAATTGGCGTTTTCTCCTGGAGCATTTCCCCGACCCGGTGCTGGCCTTTGACGGCAAGGGCATCATCCTGCACCGCAATCCGGCGGCAGCCCGTCTGCTGGCTCGGGGGGGGCGGCTGGTGGATATTCTTCCGGATTTGATGGATCTGGATTGGTCCGCCTTTCCCCTCCTGTCCCCGGCCCAGGTTTTCGCCCGCATTGCGGCCCGGGCCGGGCGCCTGGGGGGGGGGCCATGGGAGCGGCAAGGTGTTTCCCCTGGAGGTTTATTTCTATGCCATGGATGGGGCGGCGGGCTATCCCTTCCTGGCGGTGATGCGGGATGCCTCTTCCCTGAGCCTGGCCAAGGAGCAGCTCAATCAGCGGGAAACTCTGTTGCAACGGGTCCTGTCCGCCCTGCCCGTAGGGGTCTGGGTGGCGGATGCGGGGGGCAAGATTCTGCTGGAGAATGGGGCGGCCCGGGACATCTGGGCGGGGGGAATGCCCTTCGACGGCTCCGTCCCCTATCGGGCCCGGCATCTGGTAGGGGGGCGCCTGGGGGAGCCCCAGGACAATCCCTTGCTGCGGGCCCTGGCCGGAGTCACCGTGGCCCCTCCCGAGACCGTGGAAATCTGGCGGGGCGACGGCTCCGCCCGCACCGTGTTGAGTTCCGCCGTGCCCCTGGTTTTCCCCGAGGGTAAACGGGGCGGGGCCATTGTGGTGCAGCAGGACGTGACGGCCCTGCGGGCGGCGGTGGATGAACTGAAATTTTCCGTGAATCTGCTTCAGCGCCTGTTCGGCAGTTCCCCCGTGGCCATGTGCGTGGTGGATTTGAGCGGCCGCTACCTCATGGTTAATGCCACCTTCTGCCGCTTTTTGGGCATGGAAGAGGGGGAGTTGTTGCAGCGCACCGCCTGGGAAGTGACCTACGAGGAGGACATCCCCCTGCGCCAGGAAGCCTGGGTGTCCCTCTTCGCTGGCGGGGAAAGCGCCTTCCAGTGCGAGATCCGCTATCGCCACCGGCTAGGCCATCCCCTCTGGGGCTGGCTTACCACCACCCTGGTGCGGGACGAAGGGGGCCATCCCCTCTACCTGATGTCCCAGATGCTGGACATTACGGAGCGCAAGGCCATGGAAAGCCGCCTCCAAGCCCGGGAGGCGGCCCTCTCCCTGGCCCAGCGCATTGGTCGCCTGGGCTTTTGGGAATGGCACCCGGCCACGGACGAACTGATCTGCTCCGACGAGGCCATTCAGATGCTGGGGCTACCCCCCGGCCCCAAGGGGGGTATCGCCGACCTGTTCCTGACCATGGCGGCCAAGGATGTGCGGGCCATCGAGGCCGCCCTGTCCCGGGCCGTCCAGGACGGCACTCCCTCGAGCCGGGACTGCACCCTGTCCCTGCCCGCCTACGGTGCCCGGGACCGGGTGCCCCGCATTGTCCATTGGCAGGTGGAGGTGCTCTCCGGTGCTGGCACCGCCCCCCGGCTGGTGGGCACGGTGCAGGACATTTCCGACCGCAAGGCCATTGAAGCGGAACTCCGGGTCTCCAGCCAGAATCTGCGCCGTCTGTCCGCCTACCATGAACAATCCCTGGAACAGGAACGCAAACGGGTTGCCCTGGAATTGCACGATGAACTGGGCCAGTACCTGAGTGGTCTGAAGATGTCCCTGTCCGTACTGCGTCTCTCCCACCCGGAAGACCGCTCCATCCAGAACAAGGCCCAGGAAATGGGCCAGTTGGTGGGGGAATGTTTCCGGGTGGTGCGCCAGGTGGTGAGCAATCTGCGCCCCTCGGCCCTGAATCACGGCCTGGTGGCCGGGATCGAGTGGCTGGTCCAGGAATTCCGCCGCCACACGGATATGGAGTGCAGTTTCCGCCGGGAAGGCCCGGAGCCGGATCTGGGGGAATTCGAAGCCACTACCCTGTTCCGGATTGTCCAGGAATCCCTGAACAACGCGGCCCGCCATTCCCTGGCCAGTTCGGTGAAAATCGGCCTGTTTTTCGGCGAACGGGTGATCTTATTGAAAATTGACGACGATGGTCGGGGCTTCGATCCGGACCATCTGCCTCCCGGCAAAGCCTTTGGCCTACTGGGCCTCAAGGAGCGCGCCACAAGCCTGGGGGGCGTATTTCGCTTAAAATCCGCACCGGGACAGGGAACCCACATTTCCTTGTCCCTTCCCTTCGCCCGTTAGCGCTCCATGCCCAAATTCGCCACCGCCATCCAAATCTCCGTCATCATCGCCGACGATCACGCCATTGTGCGCGGCGGTTTGCGACAGATCATGGCCATGACCTCCGACCTGAAAGTGGTGGGGGAGGCCCGCAGCGGGGACGAAGTGCTGGAACTGGCCAAAGGCCTCCAACCCGATGTGCTGCTCCTGGATATTTCTATGCCCGGCTGCCACGGGGTGGATTTGGTTCAGCGCCTGAAGGTGGCCTATCCCCGGCTGCCCATCCTGATTCTCTCCATGCACAACGAAGGGCAGATCGTGGCCCGCATGCTCAAGGTGGGGGTGTCCGGCTACATCACCAAGGATGCGGAGCCGGAAATACTCCTGGCGGCGGTACGCAAGGTGGCCGGGGGCGGGCGCTTCATCGACCCCTCCCTGGTGGATACCATGATTTTCGACGGGGCCCACCACCACGATTCCCCCTACGATCTCCTCTCCGATCGGGAGCTCCAGGTGCTCCAACTCCTGGTATCCGGCATGCCGGTCACCGAGGTGGCCGACTCCCTCCATCTCTCCGCCAAGACCATCAGCACCCACAAAACCCGGCTGATGCAAAAACTCCATCTGGGCTCCAATGCGGACATGGTCCGCTACGCCATCCGCCACGGCCTGATCGAAGGCTGATTCCCCCCCGCACCGGTATGACTGCGGTTTAGCTAACTATATGACGTTTGCTGTAGGAAAAACCCGAATCAGGGGGTAAGACTTTCCGATGTGCATTTAAATGTCGGCTGATAGCTGGACGGGTTTCTGCAATGCACCATGAATACATCCTTCATGCCAAGCGGAAACCATGAACCAGCCGTTTCAAATTGAACGCAGCCATGGCCTTGCTTCCCCCTCCGGAACAGTGGATCGGGCCGAAACCTCGGCTGATCAGGTCGGAGACCGGCCATGACTCAGGGCATCGGGCATCGTCTGGGATGCTGGAGCTTGCCTCCCCTGCTGGTACTGGGAGCCCTCCTCCTGAGTTCCCTGCTTCCCTCTTCTCTGCTGGCCTGGGGCGTGGCCCTGGGCTTGGCGCTGGCCGTGGCTTGGCTCCTGGATTGGAGCCGGCCTCGGAACGAACTTCCTCCCCTGGCGGAGGAGGTGGCTGCAACCCCGGCGGACGCCCCCTCCGCCGGGGTGGTGGGCCTGGACGACCTCTGCCGTCAGGTGTTGCCCGTCTGGGGCGAACATCTGGGCACCGTACGCCATCAGGCGGAAGACGCCATTGCCAACCTTTCTTCCCAATTCTCTACCCTGGCCCAACGTTTGGATGCGGCGGTGCAGGCTTCCCGCCACGGGGTGGAAGGCCGGGAAGGGGGCGGCCTGGGGGTGGTGCTGGACGACAGTCAGAACCGCCTGGCGGGGGTGGTCCAATCCCTGCGCGCTTCTCTGGACAATAAACAGGTGCTGCTCAAGGACATCGGGGAACTGAATGCCCTCACCGTGCAGCTTCACGCCATGGCAGAAGACGTAGGCAAGATCGCCTCCCAGACCAACTTGTTGGCCCTGAACGCAGCTATTGAAGCGGCGCGGGCGGGGGAAGCGGGGCGGGGGTTTTCGGTGGTGGCGGACGAAGTGCGGAAGCTCTCCAACGAATCGGGTCAGACCGGTTCCCGGATACGGGAGACGGTGGGGGTGGTGAACAACACCATCGCCTCGGCCCTGGCGGCGGCGGAGCAATACGCCAAAGAAGAACAACAGGTGATCAGCACGGCGGAAGGAGAAGTGGCGGGAGTGCTGGAAGGCTTTCGGCGCTCCATGGAAAGCCTGGGGGAAGCCTCGGCCCACCTCCAGGAAGAATCCGCCGGCATCGGCAGCGAAATCGCCGGGGTCCTGGTATCCCTCCAGTTCCAAGACCGGATCGACCAAATCCTCT
>JAYRGQ010000023.1:0-49687 GCA_041907765.1 Rhodocyclaceae bacterium
GCTGCCCACAAGCTCCACAGTGCTCAAGCCAATCGTTATAAAATCCGGGAAAGTCAAAACCAAAACCCCGGCACCGGCCTTAGCTTATTCCAGCCCGGTGGCTGTCCAAACGACCGGGACCACCGCAGAGGTCGCAGCAGATATTCAACGTTCTAGCTCAGAGGTAGCCGACAGGGTGGCTCCCGAAGGCGCCGGTTCGCGCTCACGATTTGGGACGAAAGAAGATTTGACTCAACCGATGACTTTCATTCGCCGAATTTGTACGCGCGGGTGAGAAAAATTGTGTCGTGTGCAATCGGAAATAAAAAATCATGGGTCGCCATTGTGTGATGGCTGATGTCGCATCAGATTCTAACTAATTGATTATTAGTGAAGGATTATGGGTCGTCGGACGGTAGGGATCAGAGGCTCAGGCCCCCCCGGCTTCTGGGCCCCCTGCGCAGCGTCAGGCACGAGCTGCCCCTTCAAGGCCTGGTGCCCTATGGGTAGGGTAACCGCTGCCCATGGCGTACCGGCACCCCGGCCAGCCACCCGACAATGATTCCGGCTTTCTCCGGCGCCTTCGCCGGCGCGAACCAAAGAAAAAAAGGGCCGGGAAGCATCCCGGCCCTTTTTCGCCAGTGAAGCAGCAGGTCGTTCAGAAGGCCTTATTGACGCTGACAAAGAACTTGTCCCGGGCGATGTCGGAGGACGAGGTGCCGTTGGACAAACTCAGGAAGCGCTTGTAGGCCGCCGGTTCGTTGGTGGCCGAGTAGGACGCGCTCACCGACCAGCCGTCCGCAAAGGCCCGGGTGACGCCGGCCTTGTAGTAGGAGATGTCCAGGCCGGTGGAGTTACGGATCATTTGCCGGCCCATCTGGCCGTTCAGGGTCCAGCCCGGAACCACCTCATAGGCGGCGTTAAATTCCACGAAGGAGGAGTAGCGGGTGCTACCGGTGACGCCGGCTCCCGGGTCCCCGTTAAAGCCCCCATGGACCGGGGAATTATTGGTGCTCCAGCCGAAGTAATCGGTGAGGGTGGTGCCGGTCTTAAAGGTCAGCCACTTGTAGTTCAGGGCCAGGGAGGCTTCCGCGGTATTGAGGCTCTTGGAGGCATTGAAGCCGTTAAACACCGAGTCGCTCCAGTTGGCCCCCGGGTAGGTGTAGTAGATCAGGCCCACGTCGTAGTTGATGGTGTCGGTGAGCTTGTTGCGGTAGCCCCCGTAGAGGTCCAGTTCCGTGGTGGCGCCGGGCAGCCAGTGATCGGACACGTTGGACACGGCGGTGCCCACATAGGCGCCGGAGGCGTGATCCGCTTCCGCACTGACCTGGAGCGCCGGCTTGCCCCAGGTTTGGGACTGGCCGCGGAAAATGTAGTCGCTCACCACACTCACATTGACCGGAAAGGTCCAGGTGCTGTCGCCCTCCGCCAGGGCGGGGGTAACCCCGGCGCCCAGGCAGGTGGCGGCGAGCAAGGCAGCGCCGCCCAGGCCATAAGGGTTGCAAGTCATGTTGTTATCTCCTGAAGGTTCAAGGTTGAAAAAGAAAGGGAAGTGGGGGCCGCAAGGGTGGGCACTGCCGAAGGGGCCACTAAGGCCGGGGCATCGCTATCGTCCTTGAGATCGACGCCGGTACGGCCCAGACGGCGGGCCCCCTCGATAAGAAAAGCCAATTTGCGGGCGGCGGCGGCGTAGGGCAGGCCCTCCGGCCGCACGTTGGAAATGCAGTTGCGCTGGGCGTCGGTGAGCCCGGGGCGGGGCCCAGCGGTGAGGTAAAGGCCCAGGCTGTCCGGGGACGACAGACCCGGCCGTTCCCCAATCAGCACCACCACCTGCTCGGCGCCCAGCCCATGGCCGATTTCGTCCCCCAGGGCCACCCGGGCCTGGGTGGCAATCACCAGGGGCTGGAGGGGCAAATCGGGCAGATAGGCCTTGAGGGCAGCGAGAAACGCCCGGGTGTGACGGCGGGTGGCCAGGGACGAGAGGCCGTCCGCCACCACAATGGCCAGGCGCCGGGGTTGGGGCCACCGGCTGAAACCGGGGTCGGCAAGCTGGGCGCGACAGGCCGGGTCCAGACGCCGGCCATAATCCGGGCGGCGCAGATAGGTAGCCCGATCCGGCGCCTGGCTGCGTACCGCCAGGGTCTGAAAGCCATCCTGCTGCAATTCCTCCGCCAGCCCATTCACATCCAGGGCCAGATGCACCGCATCCCGGGCCTGGGCGTGGGCGGTGCTAAAACGCAGCACTTCCCGGGTGGGCAGGCTGACCCCGACCCGGCCCAGGGCGACCCGGGCCTGGGTCAGGCGTTGCAGGGGCTGCCAGGGGTCGGGGGTAAGAATCACCGGTTTCTGGCTCATGGGGCCTCCTGGAGACTGTCGGCCAGGCCCAGCAGGGGGTACTGGTCGCTACGCTGGGGCAACAGCTCGCCCCGGTAGTCCGTAATGCCCATGGTTTCCAGCCATTCCTCAAATTCCGGGGCCCGGCGGCGGTTCAGCACCCGGCGCAGGTAAAGGGCATCGTGGAAGGAGGTGCTCTGGTAATTGAGCATGATGTCGTCGGCGCCGGGCACGCCGATGATGAAATTGATCCCGGCCACACCCAGCAGGGTGAGCAGGGTATCCATGTCATCCTGGTCCGCCTCCGCATGGTTGGTGTAGCAAATGTCGCAGCCCATGGGCAGGCCCAGGAGCTTGCCGCAAAAATGGTCCTCCAGACCGGCCCGGATAATCTGCTTGCCGTCGTAGAGGTATTCCGGACCGATGAAGCCCACCACCGTATTCACCAGCAGGGGCTGGTAGCGCCGGGCCAGACCGTAGGCCCGGGCCTCCAGGGTCTGCTGATCCACCCCGTGGTGGGCATTGGCGGAAAGGGCGCTGCCCTGGCCGGTTTCGAAATACATCACGTTGTTGCCCACGGTGCCCCGATTCAGGGCCCGGGCCGCCGTATTGGCCTCGTCCAACAAGGCGGCGGATACGCCAAAGCTCCGATTGACGCCCTCGCTGCCGCCGATGGACTGGAACACCAGATCCAAAGGCGCCCCCTGATCCATGGCCCGCAGGGAATTGGTCACATGGGTGAGGACGCAGCTTTGGGTGGGCACGGCGTACTGGCTACGAAAATCGTCCATGAGACGCAGCAGGGTGACGATGGCCGCCAGGCTGTCGGTCGCCGGGTTAATGCCGATCACCGCATCCCCCGCCCCGTAGAGCAGGCCGTCCAGCATGGAGGCGGTAATACCCCGGGGATCGTCCGTGGGGTGGTTGGGTTGCAGACGCACCGCCAGCCGCCCGGGCAGTCCCAGGGTGTTGCGAAAACGGGTGACCACGGAGCATTTGGCGGCCACCAGGATCAGATCCTGGTTGCGCATCAGCTTGCTCACCGCAGCCACCATTTCCGGCGTCAGGCCGGGGGCCAGGGCCGTCAGGCTGGCCGTCGTGGCGGCGTCGGAAAGGAGCCAATCCCGCAATTCCCCCACGGTGAGCCCGGCCACCGGCTGAAAGGCGACGGCGTCGTGGCTATCCAGGATGAGGCGGGTGACCTCGTCCGCCTCGTAGGGAATCAGGGCTTCGTTCAGGAAGTGGGCCAGGGGGACGTCGGCGAGCACCAGGCGCGCCGCCATCCGTTCCGCCTCGCTGGCGGCGGCCACACCGGCCAGCATGTCCCCGGACCGGGCCGGGCTGGCTTTCGCCAGCACCGCCTTAAGGTCGGGGAAAACGTACCGCTGCTGGCCCAGAGTGGTGGCGTAGATCATGAGCGCTCTCCCTCGCCCGATCTACTTGGCCTCGGGGGCCAGTTCAGCCACCGGCAGCGCGGCGCGCTGGGCATGGGTAAGGCGGAAGTAGCCGTAACCCACCACCAGAATCAGCACAAAGAGCCCCGCCAGCAGCCGGTTAAACCAGGCTACCGTGCCCAGGCACACCAGGGAACCCACCAGGGCAATGAGGGGGAACGCGGGGTAGAAGGGCACCTTGTAGGAGCGGGCCAGGTCCGGCTTGCTGAGGCGCAGCTTGAACAGGGCCGCCATGCTCAGGGCGTACATCAGCAGGGCGCCGAAGACGGACATGGTGACGATGTTGGCGGTCAGGCTTTGGCCCCCGAAGGACAGCAGCTCATCGCTGAAAATGGCGGCGATGCCGATCACGCCGCCGGCGAGGATGGCCCGGTGGGGGGTCTTGAAGCGGGGGTGGATTTTACCCAGCCAGCCGGGCAGAAAGCCGGAGCGGGCCTGGGCAAAAATCTGCCGGGAATAGCCCAGGATAATGCCGTGGAAAGAGGCAATCAGACCGAACAAGCCCAGCCACACCAGCATGTGCAGCCAGCCGCTGGAAGCGCCCACCACGGTCTTCATGGCCTGGGGCAAGGGATCGTTGATGTTGGCCAGCTTGGTCCAGTCGCCAGCGCCCCCAGCAAAGACCATGACACCGATGGCCAGCACCACCAGGGTAAGAATGCCCGTGGTGTAGGCGATGGGGATGGAACGCTTGGGGTCCCGGGCTTCTTCGGCGGCCATGGCCACCCCTTCGATGGCGAGGAAGAACCAGATGGCGAAGGGAATGGCGGCGAAAATCCCGGTGAGGGAGCCCAGGGAGAAATGATCCACCCCGCTCCAGCCCCCGGCCACAAAGTGGGCGAAGGAAAAGCCCGGGGCGACCACGCCCATGAACACCAGCAGTTCAAAAATCGCCAGGATGGTGACAAACAGCTCGAAGGTGGCCGCAATGGTCACACCCACGATATTGAGGCCCATGAACACCACATAAGCCCCCGTGGCCGCGATTTTCGGGTCCAGGGCCGGGAATTGCACATTGAGATAGGCGCCGATGGCCAGGGCAATGGCCGGGGGCGCAAAAATGAACTCGATCAGGGTTGCCATACCGGCCAGATAGCCGCCGGTGGGGCCAAAGGCGTGGTAGCTGTAGGCGAAGGGGCCGCCTGCATGGGGAATGCTGGTGGTCAGCTCGGTAAAGCTGAAAATGAAGGTGCCGTACATCACGGCCACCATGAGGGTGGTCACCAGAAAGCCCAGGGTGCCCGCGGTGGCCCAGCCGAAACTCCAGCCAAAATATTCGCCGGAAATCACCAGGCCCACGGCAATGCCCCACAGTTGCCAGGTGCCCAGGCTTGCCGAAAGTTGAGACCCGGCAGGGGAAGGGGTAGACATGATTTGCTCCAAAAATGTTGGTGAGGCCATCATGGCCCGGAGCCCCGGGCGACACGTATCAGAAATCAGCACCCGAATATCAAAAATCGGCACGTTTCATCCCCCGCCCCCCGGTTTTTACCGGGGCGCACCGGGGCAGTGCCGGGGCAAGGCCCCCATGCACCATCCCGGGCCCCGATTCCGGGAAAAGCCTGTCATGGTTCCGTCATAGTCAAATGTTGGCGGGGCCGATGGACTAACGCTCCGGGAAAATCCGGCCCCCTTTTGGGGCCCGGTGGTACGAGCTTTGCTCCCTTGGGGGCCATCCCCATCCCGAAAAACCACCATGAGCGCACGCTCTCCTTTACCCTCGGCCTATGTTCGCCCCCTGCGCCGGGAAACCCGGGCCCATGACGCGGACGAACACGCCCGCAATCTTTCCCAATGGGACCAGCGCTACGACCAGCTCTCGGCGGGCCGGTTCAGCGGCGAAGTCACGGAACTGTGGCTGCCCAAAACCCAGGTGTTCGTCGAGCGGGCCAATCAACAACTGCGCCAGACCTGCGCCGCCTGGCCCAACTCGGTGTGGTTTGGCATTCCGGATATGGGGGACGGCCTCATGGCCATGGGGGGCAAACAGCTTTCCGCCCAGGCCGTCTGTATTCGGGATGGGGGGGCGGAATTCGATCTGCTGACGGCCCCGGACTTTGACCTCTTCGGCGTGGTGGTGGACCGGGCTAGCCTGGCCCGCCATCTGGACACCACCCGCCATCTGGATTTGGACCGCCTGCTGCAACAGGGGGATGTGCGGGATCTGGCGCCGGGCCGCAAGGAACACCTGTGCCGCAAGCTCACCAATATTCTGGCGGACGCCAATCAGGGCGAGGCGGACAGCGCCACGGTGGAGGACCTGCAAGAGCGCATTTTTGAAACCCTGGCCGGGGTTCTGACCAGCCAGGACGGCCAGCCGGCGGGCCTCAACCGCACCCGTTTGCAGCACCAGCAGATTGTGGACAAGGTGCGTCAGCGGGTGCTCGACCAGCCCGAAACCCCGCCCAGCATTGCCGAGCTGTGCAGCCAATTTCACATCAGCCGGCGCGCCCTGCAAAACTGCTTTGAAGACACCACCGGCCTATCGCCCCTGGCCTACGTGCGCAGCCTGCGCCTCAACCAGGTGCGCCGCCAGCTGCGCAGCCGCACGGCCCGCCCCATTTCCTGCATCGCCTACGACTGGGGTTTTTCCCACCTCAGCCAGTTCGCCCAGGACTACCGCCGCCTGTTCGGCGAACTGCCCTCGGAAACCCTGCGCAGCTAGGTTGCGCCGCCGGAAAAGGCCGGATCAAGGCAGGACGGGGCTCCCCGCCCCGCCAACCCCTAGGCCTTATGCGGCCTTGAACGGGGCCCGCTCCCCCGCCAGATAAGCCAGCAGGGCATCCACCGCCCGGGAGTCGTAGATACGGCCCCGACCAGATAGAAGTTCCTCAATGCCGCAGGCCTGATCCCGGGCCGGGCGATAGGGACGATGGGAGGTGATGGCATCGAACACGTCGGCCACGGCGATGATGCGGGCTTCCAGGCAAATAGCGTCACCCTTCAGGCCATTCGGGTAGCCGGTGCCATCCAGACGCTCGTGGTGCTGGGCCACCATGGCGGCGATGGGCCAGGGGAAGGGGATGTCCTGGAGAATGTCGTAACCAGTCTGGGGATGCATACGGATAATCTCCATTTCCGGGGCACTCAGCTTGCCCGGCTTACAGAGAATATCCACGGGCACGGCGATTTTGCCGATGTCGTGAATTTTCGCCCCCAGAATCAGGCCCTCCCGCTGCCGGGGCGGCAGTCCCATGGTTTCGGCCATGGCCTGGCAAAGGGTCGCCACCTGATGCTGGTGGCCCGCCGTGTAGGGGTCCCGTTTTTCAATAAAGCGGACGATGGCTTCCACCGCGCCGCTAAAGGCCCCCGCCAGCTGGACCGCCTGGTTCAGGCTGGCCTCCTGGGCCAGTTTCAGGGGCGTGAGATCCTCGTGGGCCACCACCGCCCGCAGGGCGCCGCCCCCGGGAAACGGGGTAATGGTGAGCAGATACCAGCGGCGCTCCGTGGGGGAATCGCAGGGATACTCCATCTGGAATTTTTCCCGGCTCCCCGCCAGCACCTGACGCAGCCCCTCCGCCACCCGCCGAGCCACGTCCCCATCCTCCGCCGCCTTGCCGCCACAGGAACCACAGGGACAGCGGGCCGTAGCATCGAGCAAAGCCAGGTAATTGGAGCCAATGCCGTAATTGGCCTGATGGTTTTGATTGGCGTCGGAAAACCGCATCCAGGCCCGATTCACCGCCACAATGGTGGCCGCCCCGTCGAGCAAGGCCACATGGGCCGTCAGGGCGTCAATGATGGGCTGAAACCCCCGGGCCGCCATTGCCGGAGGCCGAACTTCCCGATCCTTTTCCTCCGTCCGCCGATCCATTTTGCCACCCCCTCAAACCACCAACCATGGGGATAGCTTATAACAAAAGTAATATCCCAACCACATCCCAGACAAAGGATTTTAGGACCCCGCTGCCCCGGCGGCGAACCGGGGCAAAAACCGCCCCGGAGCCCACCCCAGCCACCGCCCTACCCCTGATCCCCGTTCATCAAACGCCGCAGCACAAAGGGGAAAAAGCCGGAAATGATGAGGGACACGGCGGTCACCAGCAGGGCCAGACCGGCACCACTATCCGCCAACACGGGATGGAGCCGAGCCCCCAGGCCCAGCAGGCTGGCCAGGGCGGGAATCAGGCAAAGCAGGCCCAGGGCCTCCATGACCAGAAAACTGAGGGGATATTTTTTCATGGGCGCCATCTTAGCGGGGCGGGGGGCGTTTGGGGGCGGCGGGTAGGTTTCTATGGAAGAAGGATCGGCAGAGGACCAAGCGGGGGAGCCGAGCATCCCAATGCCTTGCTTTTATTCTGCCTTTGGGGTGTATTGATTGAGATGACCGCAAAATCTTATCGGACCGGGCCAAGAAATCCTATGGCTATAGCCTGGTGCTGCTTTAATTCGCCCCGCTAAAAGTCGGCAGTTATCATCTGCATGCAGTATGCTGACAGCACGTCAGGGCTTCCGGATTCTTCGCACTGCGAAGGGAAAAATGTGCGCACCGCCTTGATGAAGCCCCTTGAATATTCGAGAACAAAATTCTGTGGCTAATCAGCTCCGCCAGAAGTAAATTTTCTGTATTTAAATGAGTACTGCGCTTTGCCATGCATCGATTTTATTACAAGGCTGCAAATACCGTTTTTCCAATAGGCAGAGCATACTTGCGTCCGGTGATTTTCAACTTTAAATTAATTTAGGAGTATCACGTATGAAGGTATTTCTCAGTTGGTCAGGCCAGCGCAGCAAAGAAGTTGCCAATTTGCTGAGCGATTGGCTTTGCTGTGTAATTCAAGCCTCTCGACCTTGGGTTTCAACTAGAGATCTTGATCGTGGTTCACTCTGGTTTGGTGAAATAAATGACCAATTAAAAGACACAACGGTAGGCATCATTTGCCTTACTCAAGAAAATAAAAATCGCCCGTGGATATTGTTTGAGGCTGGTGCTCTCGCGAAAGGTCTTTCAACATCGCGTGTCTGTACTCTGCTTGTCGATCTAGAGTCAAAAGATATTGAAGATCCACTAGCCCAGTTCAATCACACATTTCCCACGCGTGAAAGTGTTCTTGGGTTAGTAAAGACCCTCAACGGCACTCTTGCGAGCAACGGTTTGGATAACAGAATCCTTGAGCAGGTATTTAGCACTTATTGGCCACAATTCGAGAGTCAATTCGCGAATATTCTTGCATCCACCGAAGCGCAACCACCGTCAAAACCGCGCCCAAAAGAAGACGTACTTGGAGAAATTCTAGAGAACACCAGAATAATGAACTCGAGAATTCGTCGGCTGGAACAAGACACAGATCGATCGCGTAAACGTGAACTCGATATGACGGGAAACATCTTGGCAGAGGAAGCGCTAGCTCTGGCAAAAGCAGGCGTACCTTTTGACATGATTGTGGATAAATTTGGCAATCGCCTTCCCAAAAGTTATCTACAAAATATCTGGACGAGTACCTTATCGAGCACTGAGCGAGGAAAATCTAACGAATGAATTTAACAGTTCATTCCTACGAACGGACAAATTCAGTGTTTTTTCGTCCGCTAACCTAAAACGTGGAGCGACAGCATTCACCGGATTCGAGCCAATCAGATAGCATGCAACAGAGCAATCAGCAAACCGTCCCCTACGCCCCCTCCCCCAAAAACAACCCCGCAGCCGCCCGAGGCTGGGACGGAAAGTAGAAGTGCATGTAGCTGGCGGTGAGGGCCTGGCGGCGGAAGATGGCTTCGCCTGGTCCTTCTCCGCCCCCCAGGCGCCGGGCGTGGCGCCAGGGGGGAAGGTCGGTGGTGCATTGGGAATAGTGGAAGGTGTGGCCGGTGAGGCGGCCTTCCGGTAGGTCCGCCGCCAGCAGGCCCAGGGCGGCCAGGCGGGGCGTCATGCGGCATTCCCCGGGGAGCAGGCCGAAGGCCGGGGTGGTCTCCCCCGCCACGGTGGTGAGGGTGGCGAACAGGCTCATCATGCCGCCGCATTCCGCCACCAAGGGCTTGCCTGCGGCCACGTGGGCGGCCAGGGCGGCGGCCATGGGCCGATTGTCGGCCAGGGCCGGGCCGTGGAGTTCCGGGTAGCCCCCGGGCAGCCACACGCTGTCGCAGGGGGGCAGGACCGGGTCCGCCAGGGGGGAGAAATAGACCAGCCGGGCCCCCAGGGCTTCCAGGCAATCCAGATTGGCCGGATAGGTGAAGCAGAAGGCCGCGTCCCGGGCCACGGCAATGGTGCGCCCGGCCAGGAGGGGCGGAATTTCCGGGGCGGTTGCGGGGGCGAAGCTGACGGGGGGCGGTAGGGCGGCGGCGGGGGTGGTGCCCAGGGCGGCGGCCATGGCTTCCAGGCCTTGCTCCAGATGGTCGATTTCCGCCGCCGGTAATAGGCCCAGATGGCGCTCGGGCAGGGCGCTCTCCCGATCCCGGGGCAGGTGGCCCCACCAGGCGATGCCGCTGTCCGCCAGGCTGTTGCGGCAGAGGGCGGCGTGATAGTCGCTGCCCACCCGGTTGGCCAGGGCGGCGGCAATGGGGGCGCCGCCCCCCGCCCCTTCCCGGTAATGTTTCAGACCCCAGGCCAGGGCGCCGAAGGAGCCGGCCATGGCCGCCGCGTCCAGCACCAGCAGCACGGGCAGGCCCAGGCGCCGGGCCAGTTCGGCGGCAGAGGGTTCCCCGTCGTGGAGACCCATGACCCCTTCCACCAGAATCAGATCGCTGTCCCGGGCGGCCCGGGCCAGCCGCCAGCGGGCATCCGCCTCCCCGGCCATGGCAAAGTCGATGTTGTAGCAGGGACGCCCCGAGGCCACGGCATGGATCTGGGGATCAAGAAAATCCGGCCCGCATTTAAACACCTGGACCCGCCGCCCCTGGTTGCGGTGATAACGGGCCAGGGCGGCGGTCACCGTGGTCTTGCCCTGGCCGGAAGCGGGGGCCGCCACCAGCAGGGCGGGACAGGTTGGCGCGGAGGCAGTAGTCATGGGCAGGGGCGCCAGAAAAGGAGGCCAGGGAAAAGGTGGCTCAGAATTCCACCCCGGGCATGGCCGCCACCCCGGCCTGGAAGGCGTGTTTCACCATGCCCATGTCGGTCACCGTATCGGCGGCGGCGATCAGTTCCGGGGGCGCGCCCCGGCCCGTAATGACCACATGCTGGCCCGCCGGACGGGCGGCCAGCACCGCCAGCACCGGGGCCAGGTCCAGCCAGCCGTATTTGAAGGCGTAGGTCAGTTCATCCAGCACCACCAGGCCCACCTTGGGATCGGTGAGATAGGGAACGGCGGCGGCCCAGGCCCGCCGGGCGGCCTCCTGGTCCCGTTGCTGGTCCTGGGTGTCCCAGGTGAAGCCCTCCCCCATGACCTGCCAGGCGACCCCGGGCTGGCGCCGGAAAAAGGCCTCTTCCCCGGTGTCGGAGCGGCTTTTCACCCACTGCACCACCGCCACCCCCAGGCCGTGGCCCAGGGCCCGGGCCACCAGGCCAAAGGCGGCGGAAGACTTGCCCTTGCCGTTGCCCGTATGGATCAGCAACACGCCCCGGCGTTGATCCGCCGCCGTAATGTGGGACTGGATCACCGCCTGTTTGCGGGCCATGCGCTGCCGGTGTCGGGCTTCCCGATCCGGGGCCTCCGCCGTGGGGTTTTGGGGCGGGTTCGGGGTGGTCATAGGGCCTCCTGCACCTCGTCCAGGCCCCGCAGCAGGCGGGGGCCCGGGTGGGCGAAATCGTCCCCGGGCAGGGTAACGATGCGGGCGGGCAGATTGCCCAGGGCGGCGCTGCACTGGGCCGCCGCCACCGGGGAGAAATTGAGCACCAGCTCGGGTTGCAGGGCCGCCACGTCTTTGGCCAGGGCGGGCACGTCGCTATAGAACTTGAGCCGGGGATCGGTGGCCAGAATTTCAAACCCGGCCCGGGCGAACAGGTCCCCCAGCAAGGTCTGGGGGCCATAGGCATAGGGGGCGCCGCTACAGGCGGAGAGGAGCAACACCCGGCGCCCCTTGCCCGGCCCGGCAGCCAGACGCCGGTTCAGTTCTTCCCGAAAGGCCTGGATTTTGGGGAGGGTTTCCGGGGCATGGATGGCCCGGGCGGTGGCTTCCATCATGGTCAACATATCCGCCACGGAGCCAAAGCCCCCCAGGCGCACGGCCTGGGTGCCCGCCGGGGTGACCTTGGCCAGGGTGGCCGCCGTCACCCAGTCCGGGGCCAGGAGCACGGTGGGATGGAGCTTGGCGATGGCCGCCCCGTCCGGGTCCAGCACCCCGCCGGTATGGGGCAACTCCAGCTTGTCGTAGCGGGACACCCCCACCAGGCAACCGCCCCGGCCCAACCATTGGACCACCAGGGTCAGATAGGGAGATTGGCTAACGATGCGGCTCCCGTCCGGGCAGGCGGGGACGGGAGCAAGCGCTTCCGCCCCCCGGGCCGTGCCCAGGGTGAGAAATAGGGAAAGGGAGAGAAAGGCGCCCAAGCGGTTCAGGCGCTGGCAGCAAGGGAATAGGATCATGGGAGCTAAGCGGGAATAAAGACCACGTGGCCGTGCACTTCGGCCCGTTCCAGGGGATGGCCGTAGAGCCGGGTAAGGCGTGCGCTGGTGAGCAACTGGTCCGCCGGGCCCACCTCCGCCTCCCCGTCGCCGTAGAGCAACAGCACCCGGTCACAGTAGCGGGCCGCCATGGCCGGGTCGTGGAGCACCAGCACCAGCCCGGCCCCGTCCCGGGCCTGGGCGGAAAAGAGTTCCAGCATGGCCACCTGGTGGTTCAGGTCCAGATAGGCCAGGGGTTCATCCAACAAATACAGATGGGGCGCCTGGGTCAGCAGGGTGGCAATGCCCAGACGCTGGCGTTCCCCGCCGGACAGGGTAGCGCTCTGACGCTGCTCCAGCCCGGCCAGCCCCACGGCGGCCAGGGCCGCCTGGGCCAGGGCCCGGTCCTGTTCGCTTTCCCAGTCCCAGCGGCCCAGATGGGGATGGCGCCCGGCCAGAGCCCCCTCCAGCACCGTGGAGGAAAAAGCATCCCCCTGGCTTTGGGCCAGCCAGCCCCGGCGCAGGGCGGCCTGGCGGGGACCCCAATCCCCGTAGGGACAGCCTTCCAGCAACACTTGCCCCGCCGCCGGAGGGCGCAGGCCCGCCAGGGTGGATAGCAGGGTGGATTTACCCGCCCCGTTGCGCCCCAGAATGGCCAGCCGTTCCCCGGGCAGAAGGTCGAAATCCAGCCCCTGGCAAACCCGGTGCCCGCCCACGCTCACCGCCAGATGGCGGACCTGGAGCAGGGGCAAGGGGGCGGCGGACATGGGGAGCCTCACCGGGGACGACGGCTAAGGAGGAAAAGAAACACGGGCACCCCGAGCAGGGCGGTGAGCACCCCCACGGGCAACTGTTCCGGCGCCACCACGGTGCGGGCCAGGGTGTCCGCCAGGGTGAGCAGGGCGCCGCCCCCCAAGGCGGAGGCGGGAATCAGCAGACGTTGGTCGTTACCCACCGCCAGACGGGTGAGATGGGGCACCACCAGGCCGACAAAGCCGATGGCCCCCGCGGTGGTCACCGCCGTGGCGGTGGCCAGGGCGGCAACAAAATAGATGAGGCGGCGCAGCCGGGGCACCGCCACCCCCAGGGATTGGGCCGTGGCCAGGCCCCGGGCGAGCAGATTCAATTCCCGGGCGAAGGGCAGCACCCCCACCACGGCCAGCACCAGAACCACCAAAGCAGGGGTGGGGTCCAGCACCTGGGACAAATCCCCCATGAGCCAGTACAACATGCCCTGCACCTTGTGTTCCGGGGCAATGGCCAGCAGCAGAGTGACAAAGGCGCCACAGCCCGAGGCCACAATGACCCCGGTGAGGAGCAGGCGGGTCTGGGTCCAACTCCCGTCCCCCCGGGCCAGGCCAAAGACCAGGAAGGTAGCGCCCAACGCGCCGAGAAAGGCCAGGAAGTTAATACCCACCACCGCCCAGCCGAAAAGAATGGCAAACAAGGCCCCCACCCCGGCCCCGCCGGAAATACCCAGCACATAGGGGTCGGCCAGGGGATTACGCAACAGCACCTGCATCAGGGCGCCGGCCACGGCCAGGAGACCGCCGCAGGCAAAGGCCGCCAGGGCCCGGGGCAGGCGCAGACTGCGCACCACCTCCCCCGCCGTGCCCTGGTCCTGGCCCAATAAGGCTCCCAGGGCATCCCGGGGCGCCACGGGCAGGGTCCCCGCCATCAACGCCCACAACAGGCTGCCCCCAGCCACCAGGGCCAGGAGAGCCAAAAGCAACAGGGCGCGACGACGGGTGGGCATGGTTACCGCAAAACTCCTTACTTAGGCGAATAGCGCAGGGTCAGGAACAGGGAGCGGCCGGGCACATTGAAGTACTGGGCCGTTTCGTAATCCTTGTCGGTCAGGTTGTTCACCCGGGCCTGAAGGCTCAGATCCTTGCTCACCGCGTAGGTGACGTAGGCGTTCAGGGTACCGTAACCGCCCATGCGATTGCTGTCCTTGTTGGACATCCGGTCGTAGCGTTCCCCTTCCGTCTTGAATTCCCCCCCCAGGCCCCAGGCGCCCCAGCGCCGTTCCAGGGAGGCGCTGGCCAGGTTTTTGGCGCGCCGGTTCAGCTGATTGCCCGTATCCACATCCTTGGGATCTTGGTGGGTGTAGCTGGTGCTCCAACGCCAGTCCTCCGCGGCATGTTCCCAGGTAGCGGTGAAGCCCTTGATCAACGCTTCATAGTTCTGGGGCACGTAATTGGCGTCCAGCTCAATGTCGTTGTGGATGCTGTTCCGGAAGGCCACCAGACGCACCGTGTCCGCCCCTTGCCGGTAGCGGGTGCCGATTTCAAAGTTGTGAGACTTTTCCGGCTGGAGATTGGGGTTGTTGTTGCAATATCCGTAACTGCAGGGGTAGTACAAATCTATCAGGGTAGGCGCCCGGAAGGCCGTGCCGGCGCTGGTGGTGAGGGCCCAAGCCTTGGTCAGGTCATAGGCATAGAGCAGGCTACCGGTGGTCTGGTTGTCGTAATCGGTCCAGCTGTCGGAACGCACATTGGCCTGGATGTGGTGCTTGCCGTAATCCCCCAGCCACTGGGCCAGCAGGGTATGGAGATTACGCTGGGTCTTATCGTAGGTATCCACCCCGGGGCCATTCACGGTCTGGCGCTCGAATTCCACGCCCAGGGTCAGCTTGCCGCTATCAAAGCTAAAGTGATTGAGCCAGCTGGCCTGCTGGCTGCGGGTCTTGGGCGCATAAACGTAGGGGCCCCCGGTCTTGCTCTCATAGTCGTAGAGGGCCTGACCCAGCTTGAATTCCGCCTGCCAGCGGGCCGTCACCGGCAATTCGTAGGTCGCCCCCACCAGGCTGGTGTTGCCCAGCATGTAAGGCCGAACGTCTGGTCGGCTGTCGTAATCGGTCCGGTCATGGGTTTCCATGGCCACCAGACGCAGGCTGTGGCCATTGCTGAAATCCTGGCGCAAATTGGCCACCAGATTGCGACGCCGGTAGCCGTCGTCATCCGCCTCATAGGAGCTGCTTTGGGGCTTGGTGGTGGAATAGCCGTCGGCTCCGTCCCAACCCAGGCCCACGTAGAAACTGGTGTTGCCTTGACGGCCGCCGTAACCGGCCTGGGTTTGATAGGTGCCATAGCGGCCCACGGTCACGGCCCCATCAAAGGCCGGCGCCCGATCCGGTTCCCGGGTAAAGAGCTGGATGGCCCCGCCGATGGCACCGGAGCCATAAAGGCTGCTGGCCCCGCCCCGCACCACTTCAATCCGGTCCAGGGCATTCAGGGGCACTTGGTCCAGAGGGGTGCTCCCGTCAATGGGATTCATCAGGCGGAAGCCGTCCACCAGCATCACGGTCTGGGACGTTTTAGTACCCCGCAGGTAGATGCCGGAGGTGGTGGTGGGACCACCGTTGTTATAGCTTTCAATTCCCGCTTCCTGGGACAGGGCGGAAGTCAGGTCCGTGCTGGCCGCCGCTTCGATGCGGCTCCGGCTTACCACGGACACATCCTGGGCCGGATTGGCCGCGGCCCCGGGCACCCGGGTGGCGGTGACCACCACGTCCGCCAGCGTGTTATCCACGTCGGCGCCGTAGGCGGAAGAAAAGAGGGTCGCCAAACTGGCGGCGATAAGGCTGGGTTGCCACTTGAATTGCATGGAATTGCTCCAGAGGGAGGCCGATGCGTCCCCGCTCGGCTCACGTGAGTACCGAGGCAATACCGCAGCAAGAGGGAATCAGAGTAAGGATGCCGAACACCGGCCACCGGACTCGCCGCCTCCCCGCGGCACTACCGCCAAACTCCTTCAAGGCCGGTATCCGGGCTCGGAAGTCTTGGTCCGTCGCCTTCCCAGGACGGATAGTCCCAGTGGCTTGCTGTGGCGGACCCACACTTCCTTACCGTTGCGGGGGCAGCACAGGCATGGGGAGCCACGATCGAGTGGGTCCCGCACCTGTTTCCCGTTTAACCGCGTGGAAGGGCTTCCAACGCGGCACCTGAAAGGAAAAACGCCCGATTGGTGATCGAGCGTGTGACAAATTGTAACGGATCGCTGTAATTATAGCGAGGGGTAGGCGGAAAGTAATGCCACAAAACACCTTCAAAAACGCCCCTTATTCCTTGACCTTGCAGGGATTTAACATCTATAGTGCGCGCCTATGGATACCGAACTGAACGCCCTCGAAACCAAGGTTGCCCAGGTCGTCACGCTCTGCCAGAGCCTGAAGACGGAAAACCAGGATTTGCGTCAACGCCTGGCGGCAGCCGAGGAAGAGCAGCAACGTCTGGCCCTGCGCATGGACGCGGCCCGGACCCGTTTGGAAACCCTGATCCAACAATTGCCAGGGGAAGACAAGGCATGAGCGGAGAAGCGCTGCATCTGGACGTTCGGCTGCTGGGCCGGGAATATCGGGTGGCCTGTCCTTCGGAAGAGCGGGAAGCCCTGCTGGAAGCCGTGGATTACCTGGAACAACAGATGCAGGACGTGGCGGGCAAAGCCAAGAATCTGGCCCCGGAACGGGTGGCCGTCATGGTGGCCCTGAATCTGGCCAGCGAACTCCTTGCCGAACGCCGTAAACCAGCCCCCTCCACTGCCCTGGAAGCCAATCAGGACGGGGCTTCCGAACAAGTTCACAAGTCTTTTGACAAGCCTGACTTTCAGCGTAGAATCGGAGACATGGAAGCTCAGTTGGACGCGGTACTGCAAACCCAGTCCCCGTTGTTCTGACCGAACTTCCGCCCAGTGTCCCCTGCGGTGCGCGTCAAGGTCATACATTCCTTGAACCAATGCTAATTGGCATCAGGTTGTCTGCCAAAACGCCGCTGTTGTGAGCGCCCCCAGTCGGGCGCACCTGAAGTGGCTGGCAGGCAGCCGTCTTGGACCCCCGGTTCAGGATGCCGACCTAACGGCACAGGCGGGGGCCCAGCAGTACGGAAACAGCGTGGCTTTTGCCACGCTGTTTTCTTTTGTGGCCGCCCCTTCCCGCCGCCCCTAGCCCCCAACGGGGCGCCGCCACCCCGTCGGGCCTGGGCAAGGCCGGGGCCACCCTATCCCCCACCGATCACTTTTTCTCCCTGCCGCCATGAGTTTCGATCCCGCCTGGTTCGCCTTTCTCGCCCTGGGGCTGTTTTCCGGCTTTGTGGCGGGGCTGCTGGGCATTGGGGGCGGCGTGGTGCTGGTGCCCCTGCTGGCCATGTTGTTCGATGCCCAGGGCTTTCCCCGGGCCCAGGTGTTGCACCTGGCCCTGGGCACCTCCATGGCCACCATCGTCTTTACCGCCACCGCCAGCCTGCGCACCCACCACCGGCACGGGGCGGTGCGCTGGGAACTGCTTAAAGCCTTTACCCCCGGAGTGCTGGCCGGTGCCCTGTTGGGCCCCCAACTGGCTACCCGGGTGCCCACCCGGGAGCTGGCCCTGTTCTTCACCGGCTTCATTTTCCTGGTGGCCCTGCAAATGGGCCTGAATCTTCGCCCCAAGGCGGGCCGCCACCTGCCGGGCCCCTGGGGCATCGCCGCCGTGGGAGCGGGCATCGGCGCCCTCTCCTCCCTGGTAGCCATCGGCGGGGGTTCCCTCACCGTGCCCTTCCTCGCCTGGTGCGGCGTGCCCCTCACGGAGGCCATCGGCACCTCCGCCGCCCTGGGCCTGCCCATCGCCCTGTTCGGCAGCCTGGGCTATCTCTGGGAAGGCTGGAGCCAGCCGGGCTTGCCCTGGGGCAGCCTGGGCTACGTCTATCTACCGGCGGTGCTGCTGGGAGTGGCCGGTTCCACCCTCACCGCCCCCATGGGGGCCAATCTGGCCCATCGCCTACCGGTAGCCCGCTTAAAGCGCATCTTTGCGGGCGTCTTGCTGGTACTGGCCTTGAAGATGCTCTACGGCTTGCTGTAGGGCTCGGCCTCACCAAACTCACCGGCCACAGCTGTTTCCCTGGAAACACTGGGGCGCCTAACCGGAGCAACCCGGCTGCCCCTTTTCCCCGTAAAAAAAGCCCCCATGCCGTCACCGGCACGGGGGCTTTTGCCTGGGGGAAACCCCGGACTTATTTCTTGGCCGTGAGTTGGGACAGGTCCCGCACCGCGCCCTTGTCGGCGGAGGTGGCCATCAGGGCATAGGCCTGGAGGGCCTTGGAAACCACCCGTTGGCGCTGAGCCGGCTTCCAGGCTTGGTCGCCCTTGGCGTTTTCCGCCGCCCGCCGCTTGGCCAGTTCCGTGTCGGCCACGGCCAGGTGGATGCGCCGGTTGGGAATGTCGATTTCGATGGTGTCACCGGTCTGCACCAGGCCGATGGTGCCCCCTTCCGCCGCTTCCGGGGAGGCGTGGCCGATGGACAGACCGGAGGTGCCGCCGGAGAAGCGCCCATCGGTGAGCAGGGCGCATTCCTTGCCCAGGCCCCGGGACTTCAGGTAGCTGGTGGGGTAGAGCATTTCCTGCATCCCCGGGCCGCCCTTGGGGCCTTCGTAGCGAATCACCACCACGTCGCCGGCCACCACTTCATTGCCCAGAATGCCTTCCACCGCCGCTTCCTGGCTTTCGTAAACCCGCGCCTTGCCGGTGAATTTGAGAATGGATTCATCCACCCCGGCGGTTTTCACGATACAGCCGTTTTCCGCCAGATTGCCGTAGAGCACGGCCAGGCCGCCATCCTTGGAATAGGCGTTTTCCAGATTGCGCACGCAGCCGTGGGTACGGTCCAGATCCAGTTCCGTAAAGCGCCGATCCTGGGAGAAGGCCACCTGGGTGGGCACGCCACCGGGGGCCGCTTTGTAGAACTCCAGAATTTCCCGGGTGGCGGAACGGGTCACGTCATAGGTGTCGATGGCTTCCCCCAGGGTTTTCAGATGCACCGTGCCCGCTTCCCGGTGGATCAGCCCGGCCCGGTCCAGCTCGGCCAGAATGCCCATGATGCCGCCAGCCCGATGCACGTCTTCCACGTGGTACTTCTGGGTCGCGGGGGCCACCTTGCAAAGGCAGGGCACCTTGCGGGAGAGCCGGTCGATGTCCTGCATGGTGAAATTGACCCCGGCTTCCTGGGCCACGGCCAGGAGGTGGAGCACCGTATTGGTGGAGCCGCCCATGGCCACATCCAGGCTCATGGCGTTTTCAAAGGCGTTGAAGCTGGCGATGCTGCGGGGCAGAACGGAGGCGTCATCCTTTTCGTACCAGCGCTTGGCCAGTTCCACGATGCGCCGCCCGGCGCCCAGGAACAGTTCCTTGCGGTCCGCGTGGGTGGCTACCACCGTGCCGTTGCCGGGCAGGGACAGGCCCAGGGCTTCGGTCAGGCAATTCATGGAATTGGCGGTGAACATGCCGGAACAGGAACCGCAGGTGGGGCAGGCGGAACGTTCAAATTGCTCCACTTCCCCGTCGGAAACCTTGGTGTCCCCGGCCTTGATCATGGCGTCGATCAAATCCACCGCCACGGTTTTGCCTTCCCACTGGACCTTGCCCGCTTCCATGGGGCCGCCGGAGACGAAGATGGTGGGGATATTCACCCGCATGGCCGCCATCAGCATCCCCGGGGTGATTTTGTCGCAATTGGAAATGCACACCATGGCGTCGGCACAGTGGGCATTCACCATGTATTCCACGGAATCGGCAATGAGATCCCGGGAAGGCAGGCTGTAGAGCATGCCGTCATGGCCCATGGCGATGCCGTCGTCGATGGCGATGGTGTTGAATTCCTTGGCGACGCCCCCCGCCGCTTCAATTTCCCGGGCCACCAGCTGGCCCAGATCCTTGAGGTGAACGTGGCCGGGCACGAACTGGGTGAAAGAATTCACCACGGCAATGATGGGTTTGCCGAAATCCCCGTCCTTCATGCCGGTGGCACGCCACAGGGCGCGGGCGCCGGCCATGTTGCGGCCGTGGGTGGATGTATGGGAACGATAGGCAGGCATGGGATATCTCCAGACGACAAACCGCCGCAATGACAATAAAATAACGGGCAGCGGCGTTGGTAAGGGGCCGATTCTAGCACGCTGATCCGAGCCCTTCCCGCCCCGCGCCGCCACCTTCCGCCACAAGAGGACAGACGTCATGCCTATCTCCCGCAAGCTCGCCCTCACCGTTTCCGCCCTGCTCGCCCTAATGCTGCTGGTGGGCATCATGGGGGTGGTTCGCTTCAACCAACTGGAAGACCGTTTCAACGACATCGCCGACAACTGGCTGCCCAAGGTACGGGCCGCCTCCGGGGTAGCCGCCGAACTCCTGGACTTCCGCAACCGGGAGACCCAGCTCCTCATCGCCGCCACCGGGGCGGAAGTGGACGACGCTCTCCAGCGGGGCAACCAGAATCTGGTCCAGCTGCGTAAGCATGAAGCGGAATTCGCCGCCCACCTGGATACCCCGGAAGAAAAGCAGCAGTACCAGGACTACCAGGACAAGCTCAGCGCCTACCTGAAAACCCACGACCAACTGGTGGCCCTGGTTCGGGGCGGCAAACACGAGGAAGCCCTGGCCTATTTCCGGGGCGACTCCCGCAAGACCCTGCGCAGCCTGCGGCCCGTGGTGGACGATGCGGTGGAGGGCAGCGCCCGCAACGCCCGGGCCTCCCGGGAAGCGGCCCAGGAACTGGCCGCCACCGCCAAAACCTGGCTCATCGGCTGCGCCCTGGTGGCCCTGGTGCTGGGGGCCGGGCTGGCCTTCTGGCTCTACCACGCCATCAACAATCCCCTGACCCGCATCCAGAAGGCGGTGAAAGACATTCAGGAACGTAACGACTTCACCGTCACCCTGGCCGCGTCCGGGGGGGATGAAACCTCGGCAGTGGCCGCCTCCATCAACCAGCTCACCGGCGCCCTGCGCCAGGCCCTGGGCCAGCTGCGGGACGGCATCGAACGCCAGGACCACATGGCCCAGGACATGGCCCAGGCCTCCCATCAGGTGTCCGACAGTTCGGCCAAGCAATCCGAGGCCGCCGCGTCCATGTCCGCCACGGTGGAAGAGCTGACCGTGAGCATCAACCAGGTGGGGGACAACGCCCAGCGGGCCCACGAACTGGCCGTGGCTTCCGG
Organism: Rhodocyclaceae bacterium; assembly: GCA_041907765.1. GTDB lineage: Bacteria > Pseudomonadota > Gammaproteobacteria > Burkholderiales > Rhodocyclaceae > Azospira. The sequence goes on from JAYRGQ010000023.1 coordinate 21,202, forward strand.
TCAGGCGGCGGAAGAAGGGGGCAAGGTCATTTCCGACACGGTCACCCAGATGAAAGCCATCGCCGCCCGCATTACGGACACGGCCCAAGCCATCCAGGCCCTGGGCCAGGCCTCCCAGCAAATTTCCAGCATTGTCCAGGTGATTAAGGATGTGGCGGACCAGACCAACCTCCTGGCCCTGAACGCCGCCATTGAAGCGGCCCGGGCCGGGGAACAGGGCCGGGGCTTTGCCGTGGTGGCGGACGAGGTGCGCAAGCTGGCGGAACGGACCAGCGGCGCCACCCAGGAAATCGGCGAACAAATTTCCGGCATTCAGCGGGAAGTGGATACGGCCACGGACACCATGAACCATACGGTGACCCTCATGGAAAGCGGCGTGGCCCTGGCCGATTCCGCCGGGGCGGCGGTGACCCAGATCAATGACCGGGCCCGGGCCGTGGAGGAAGAGGTGAACGCCATTTCCGACGCCCTGCGGGAACAGGGGGAAGCCAGCAACCAGATCGCCATCCATGTGGAGCAAATCGCCCGCATGAGCGAGGAAAACACCCAGGGCGCCACCCAGACCGCCGGCTTGGCCCAGGAGCTTTCCCAACTGGCTTCCGCCATGGGACAAACCGCCGATCGCTTCAAGGTTTAAGCGGATACTGCTAGGCTAACGACCTTTCGTTAGCCTGGCTGCACCTCCCCCCATGTTGATCCATCCCCAGTTCGACCCCGTCGCCCTCTCCCTCGGCCCCCTGTCCATCCGCTGGTACGGATTGATGTACCTGGTGGCCTTCATCGCCTTCTACCTCCTGGGCCGCCACCGCATTCGCCAGGGCAAGGCCGCCAGCGACGGCACCCCCTGGAGCGAGGAGGAGCTGGATGACCTGCTCTTCTGGGGCGTGCTGGGCGTGGTACTGGGGGGGCGCCTGGGCCAGGTGCTGTTTTACGAGCCCGCCTATTACTTTTCCCATCCCCTGGAAATTGTGGCCGTGTGGAAGGGGGGCATGTCCTTCCATGGCGGCTTCCTCGGGGTGCTGATCGCCTGCGCCGCCTGGGGCCGCAAGCACGGCAAATCCTTTTTCACCATCACCGATTTCATCGCTCCCCTGGTGCCCCTGGGCTTGGCGGCGGGGCGTATCGGCAATTTCATCAACGGGGAACTGTGGGGCCGGGTGGCCGACCCCAGCCTGCCCTGGGCCATGATTTTTCCCCAGGTGGACGCCCAACCCCGCCATCCTTCCCAGCTGTATCAGGCCGGTCTGGAAGGCCTGACCCTGTTCCTCATCCTCTGGTTCTATTCGGCCAAACCCCGGCCCCGGGCGGCCATTTCCGGCGCCTTTCTCATCGGCTACGGCATTTTCCGCTCCGTGGCGGAATATTTCCGGGAGCCGGATGCGGGCATTTTCGGGCAAAGCTACGTGGTCAGCATGGGCCAGTGGCTATCCCTGCCCATGGTGCTCATCGGCCTGGCCATGATGGTGGTGGCCTACCGGCGCCGTTAGCCCCCGCCCTTCGCCCTTTTCTTTCCCCACAATAAAAACACCCTGGAGACACGCAACATGACGGAAAACAGCAAGCCTTCCCGCCAGCCCGGCTTACCGGCCAAGCAGCTGGCCCGTATTCGTACCCTGCTCAAGGAATGCGCCGCCGGCCTGGGGGGCGAGGTTTCCGCCCGGCACCGGGCCGCCAAGCTGGCGGAAACTTATCTGGCCTTGAACGACGCCGGGCGCCACGAAATCCTACGCCTCATCGCCCTGGAATTTGGCCCGGACCCGAAAAAGGTGGCCAAGGCCCACGAAGCCTATCAGGCAGCCGTGGGCAGCCCGGGCCAGTGGGACGCGGAGGCCGCCCTGCGGGCTGCCATGCGCTCCACCCGGCTGCGCATCCTCACCCAGTTCAACGCCCTGCCCCAGGGGGTGAAATTTCTGGTGGATTTGCGCGCCAACCTGCTCTCCTACCTGAAGGAAGATCCGGAATTGAAGGCCCTGGACCGGGAACTGGAAAACCGGCTCACCGCCTGGTTTGACGTGGGCTTTCTCGAACTCCACCGGCTCACCTGGCACACCCCGGCGGCCCTGCTGGAAAAGCTCATCGACTACGAGGCCGTCCATGAAATCCGCTCCTGGACCGACCTGAAAAACCGCCTGGATTCGGACCGGCGCTGCTACGCCTTTTTCCACCCTCGGATGCCGGACGAGCCCCTGATTTTCGTGGAAGTGGCCCTCATCAACCATCTGGCGGACAGCGTCCAACACCTGCTGGACGAGGCCGCCCCCACCGCCGACCCCCTACGGGCCGACACCGCCATTTTCTACTCCATCTCCAATACCCAGGTGGGGCTGCGGGGCGTGTCCTTCGGCAACTTCCTCTTAAAGCGGGTGATCGAGGATTTAAAGCGGGACTTCCCCCGCCTCAAGACCTTTGCCACCCTCTCCCCCCTGCCCGGCCTGCGGGTCTGGGCGGACCGGAACCCGGAACTATTCGCCGGAGCCTTCACGGAAGGGGAGCTGAAAAAAATCGCCAAGCTGGCGGACATCGAACCCACCGCCGCCGCCCTCCAGGCCTACCTGCCCCAAGGCGACTGGGGCACCAAGCCCCGCCTGGCCCGGCTCCTGGAACCGGGCCTGACCCGGGTAGCCGCCCGCTACCTGATGCACGGCAAGCGGGGCGACCGCCCGGCGGACCCGGTGGCCCGCTTCCACCTGGGCAACGGCGCCCGGGTCGAACGGCTCAACTTCCTCGCCGACACCGCCCCCAAGGGCTTCAAACAATCCTACGGGATGATGGTCAATTACCTCTACGACCCGGACGACCTGGAAGAAAACGTAGAAGCCTTCGTCCGGGAAGGGCAGGTGGTGGCAGTGGCCGCGGTAAGGCATGCGGGGAAGCTATAGAAGCTAGTCCGACCCCGGGCCGGGCGGCTCGGGGCAAGCTTGGAATTTAGCTGCCGCTCCCCGATTTTTCAGCGATCCAGTAGCTATTAGTCCCTCCCCAGTGGAGGGATTTTTTTGGCTATTTCCCAGCATTGAGAGAAAAGTTGGTCCTCTTTTCTCTCAAGCCGTGAGAGTGCTTCTCTGCTAATCAATCCATAATGGTGAGCAACGGAGGCCTACGGCTGAGCGTTCATTTGCCCCTGTTTGTCGCCGAGCAACGGAGCTTACGGCGGAAAGAGGGCGAGGACTGTTTGAGGGCCGTTAGGCCCGACGCATTTGCCAACTCCGGCAGCCCCCGCCGCAAGGGAGTAGCGCAGGGAACCCCGTAGGGGCGACAAACCGGGGGCGCCTTCTTTTGGCTAAATTCTTGGCAAGACAAGAAAAGTACGTCCGCCGGTCCACGGCGGAACACCGCTTTTCCATCGCAATCCTCATCTGAAACCCCCAAAGGCAAAGCCTTTCCCCTGGCCCCCCATTTCACCCCCAATAAAAAAGCCCCCCGTTTTCCGGAGGGCTCTTCTGCCACACCAAAATACCTTCAGCTTACGGCACCAGCCGCCGCACACTGAGGGCTCCCCGCACTTCTCCAAGGCGGTAGCCGGTGGCCCGGTCCGCCGGGTAGTTGGTGGCCAGGGCGGTCTTTAAGCCAGCGGGCAGGGTGTCCGCCGGGCCGTGGCACTTGAGGCACACTTCCCCCACGGGCAGGGCCTTCATGTAGCGAAAATAGCGCTTGCCGTCGGGCCCGGTGACGATTTCCGAGCTTTCCAGTTGCTCGGCCTTGGCCCCGTTCGCCACCTTGATGTCGAAATCGGCCAGCTGCCGGGCTTCCCAGGCGTCCGGGGTACCCGTCCCCGCGTTGCGGGCTTTCAGGCTGACCCGCTGAATTTGCCAGCCGGTACGCTCCCGCAGGCTTTGCAGGAGCCGGGGGGTCTTTTCCCGGCATTCCGGAATGGCCCCTTCCACCCCTTTTTCCTTCACCGCCGTCTGCATGGCCGCCACCACCTGGGGCAGGATGGGCAGGGCCTTGGCCCGGGTGTCCTGCAACAGGGCAGCCAGGTCAGGGGCCTGCTGGGGACCGGCGGCCAGCACGGAGAAAGAAAGGGCGGACGCCAGGGCGGCGACAAGCAGACGGGACATGGGGGCTCCAGGAACTTTGAATATTAGAAACCGTTAATATACCAGTCTCGATGCCGCTCCGCCCGGAAAAGATCAGCGGCGGCGACCGCCGCTGCCCCCCAACAAGGAGCCCATCACCCCCCGGATAATTTCCCGGCCCAGCTGGGAGCCAATGGCCCGGGCGGCGCTTTTGGCCACGGTGGTGAGCACCGAATCCGCCCGTGCCCGGGAAGCGCCGCTGCCCAGCAGGCCACCCAACACGTCCCCCAGCAGACCGCCGCCGGAAGCCGCCCCAGCAGCGGGGGTAGCCCCGGCGCCGCTTTGGGCCACCCGGCCCTTCAACACCTCGTAGGCCGATTCCCGATCCACCGCCTGTTCGTAGTGGCCGTAGAGCACGGAGGATTGGATCAGGGCCTGGCGCTCCGCCGCCGTCAGGGGGCCGATGCGGGAGGCAGGGGGCAGGATAAAGGCCCGCTCCACCACCTGGGGACGGCCCTGGTCGTCCAGGCAGGACACCAGGGCTTCCCCCACCCCCAGCTCCGTAATGGCGGCGGCCGCGTCAAAGGCCGGATTGGGGCGCAGGGTTTCGGCGGCGGTCTTCACCGCCTTCTGGTCCCGGGGAGTAAAGGCCCGCAGGGCATGCTGCACCCGGTTGCCCAGCTGACCCAGCACCGTGTCCGGAATATCCAGGGGATTCTGGGTCACGAAGTAGATGCCCACCCCCTTGGAGCGAATCAGGCGCACCACCTGCTCCACCTTTTCCAGGAGGGCGGCGGGGGCTTCGTTGAAAAGCAGATGGGCCTCGTCGAAAAAGAACACCAGCTTGGGCTGTTCCAGGTCTCCCACCTCGGGCAGGGATTCGTAGAGTTCGGACAGGAGCCAGAGGAGAAAGGTGGAATAGAGCCGGGGCGAGGCCATGAGCTTTTCCGCCGCCAGCACATTGACCACGCCCCGGCCGTCACTGGTCTGGAGCAGGTCGGCGATGTCCAGCATGGGCTCGCCGAAAAACACCTCGCCCCCCGCTTCCCCCAGGGTCAGCAGGGCCCGCTGAATGGCCCCCACGGAGGCGGCGGAAATGTTGCCGTAGGCCGTGGTGTAGTCCTTGGCCTGTTCCCCCACGTGCTGGACCATGGCCCGCAGATCCTTCAGATCCAGGAGCAGCAGACCATTGTCGTCGGCGATCTTGAACACCAGTTGCAGCACCCCGGCCTGGGTGTCGTTAAGGTTGAGGAGCCGGGCCAGGAGCACCGGTCCCATATCGGAAATAGTGGCCCGTACCGGATGGCCCTGGGCACCGAACACATCCCAGAACACGGTAGGGCAGGCAGCGGGCTGCCAGTCCGTCACCCCCAGTCTGGCGCGCCGTTCCTGGAGCTTGGGGCTGTCCTGGGCCGGGGCCCCCAGGCCGGAAAGGTCGCCCTTCACGTCTGCCAGAAACACCGGCACGCCAATGGCGGAAAAGCGCTCCGCCAGCACCTGCAAGGTAATGGTTTTGCCCGTGCCGGTGGCCCCGGCGATGAGGCCGTGGCGATTGGCTAGGGCAGGCAACAGGGCCAGATCGGTCTGGCCGTGGCGGGCAAAGCAAAGGGGTTGGGCCATAACAATGCCAAGAGGAAATGGGGGAAAGGGAAAGGTTAGCACGAAGGGGGCGGGGCCTAGCGTCCCGGCCCGGGCATCCCCCGGGGGCAAGGGTGGGCCGAAAGCCACGTCCCTGGCCGTGCCGGCTTAAGCCCCGCCGCCTTTTTCTCCCCGGCAGCGGGACCCCGGCCCCCCACCCCCGCGCCCCCGGGGGGCTGAGGCCCGGGGACGCCTATGCTAGAATTCGCCGTTTCCCACCAACGTATTCCGCAACGAGGTTCGCCATGTCCGGGCATTCCAAATGGGCCAATATTCAGCACCGCAAGGGTCGGCAGGACGCCAAGCGGGGCAAGGTTTTCACCAAACTGATCAAGGAAGTGACTGTCGCCGCCAAAATGGGCGGGGGCGATCCCACCATGAATCCCCGCCTGCGCCTGGCCATTGAAAAGGCCAAGGCCGAGTCCATGCCTAAGGACAATATCGACAACGCCATCAAGCGGGGCACGGGCCAGCTGGAAGGGGTGACCTACGAGGAAGTGCGCTACGAAGGTTACGGCATCGGCGGCGCCGCCCTCATGGTGGATTGCCTCACCGACAACAAGACCCGTACCGTGGCCGATGTGCGCCACGCCTTCACCAAATACGGCGGCAACATGGGCTCGGAAGGCTGCGTAGCCTTCCAGTTCAAGCACTGCGGCCAGATGCTGTTCGCCCCCGGTACCGACGAAGATGCCCTCATGGAAGCGGCCATTGAAGCCGGTGCGGATGATGTGGTGACCAACGACGACGGTTCCATCGAAGTGCTGACCCCTCCCAACGATTTCATGACCGTGAAGGACGCCCTGGAAAAAGCGGGCTTCACCCCGGAATTCGGGGAAGTGACCATGAAGCCCCTGAACGAGACCGAGCTCACCGGGGAAGACGTGGAAAAGCAGCAGCGCCTCATCGACGTTCTGGAAGCCCTGGACGACGTTCAGGAAGTCTATTCCTCCGCCGTCATGGACGAATGAACCGGGTGCCTTGCCTCCCCGAAAAAAGCGGTGCCCGGCACCGCTTTTTCTTTTTCCCGGCCCCCCTTGGCCGGAAGGCTGCGGGCCGTGGATGAGCCGGTCCGCATCCTGGGCATAGACCCGGGCCTGCGCATCACCGGCTTTGGCGTCATCGACTGCCAAGGTAGCCGCCTCACCTATGTGGCCAGCGGCTGCGTACGCAGTCAGGACGGGGCGCCCCTGCCGGAACGCCTGCTCACCCTGTTTCGCGGGGTGGGGGAAGTGATCGAACGCTACGCCCCCCAGCAGGCGGCCATCGAAAAGGTGTTTGTGAACGTCAATCCCCAATCCACCCTGCTCCTGGGTCAGGCCCGGGGCACAGACATCGCCGCCCTGGTGGCGGCGGGCCTGCCGGTGGCGGAATACACCGCCTTGCAAATCAAACAGGCGGTGGTGGGCCACGGCAAGGCGGCCAAGGATCAGGTGCAGCACATGGTGAAGCGGCTCCTGGCCCTGACCGGCGATCCCTCCCCCGACGCGGCGGACGCCCTGGCCTGCGCCATCTGCCACGCCCACGGCGGCCAGGGCCTGGGCCATCTGGCCACCGCCGGTTACCGGGTGCGCCAGGGCCGTCTCATACGCTAAAGCCATGACGCCCCCGGAACCCAGCCTGGCAGCCTATCCCCGGCCCCTGGCCCGCTACTTCGCCGCCACCCGCCCCGCCTTTCTTTCCGTCACCCTGGTGGCCTGCCTCCTGGGCCTGGCGGGAGCCATGTCCAGCGGTCTGGCGGTGAATGGGCTGACGGCGGGTCTCACGGTGCTTTTCGCCCTGGTCACCCACGCCGGGGTGAATGTGCTCAACGACTATTACGACGCCAGGAACGGTACGGACAACGCCAACCGGACCCGGCTCTTCCCTTTCACCGGGGGCAGCCGCTTCATCCAGAATGGGGTGCTCAGCCCCGCCGCCACCGCCACCTTCGGCTATGCCCTGCTGGCCACGGTGATTCCCGCCGGACTCTGGCTGGCCTGGCAATCCGGCCCCGGGCTGCTCCTCATCGGCGGGCTGGGCCTCCTGGCGGGCTGGGCCTATTCCGCCCCGCCCCTGCAACTGGTGAGCCGGGGTCTGGGGGAAATAGCCATTACCCTGGGTTGGCTGGCCGTGGTGGTGGGCAGCGACTATGTACAGCGCCACGGCTTTTCCTGGCAGCCGGTGGCCCTGGGCCTGCCCTATGCCCTGCTGGTAGCCAATCTGCTCTTCATCAACCAGTTTCCCGACCGGCAGGCGGACGCCCAGGCGGGCAAGGCCACCCTGGTGGTGCGCCTGGGGCCGGGCACGGCCCGCTGGCTCTACCTGGGCATCGCCCTCTTCGCCTATCTGTGGCTGATTCTGCTCATCGGCCTGGATCGCCTGCCCCAGCGGGCCGCCCTGGGCGCCCTCACGGCCCCCTTAAGCCTGCACGCCGGGCGTATGCTCCTGGCGGATGCAGAACGGCCGGAAGCCCTACTGCCCCCCATCCAGCTCACCATCCTGGCGGCCAATCTCCACGGCCTGCTCCTGGCCCTGGGCCTGTTGCTGGCTGGACCGGGGGCGAGCTGGCGACCGCCGGTATTCTGAGAGGGGCACCGCCTTCCGACTTCCCCCCGCCAGCTTCGGCGCCGGGATCGGCAGCGCCAGCCCCGCCCCCCTTTCTTTCACCTTTTTCCGGAAACTCCCATGATCGGACGCCTGACCGGCCTCCTGGCCGAAAAAAACCCGCCCCAGATTCTGCTCGACGTGCACGGCGTCGGCTATGAGCTGGACGTGCCCATGAGCAGCTTTTACAACCTGCCCGGCCTGGGGGAAAAGGTCACCCTGCTGACCCACTTCGCGGTGCGGGAAGACGGCCAGTTTCTTTTCGGCTTTCTCACCGAAGCGGAACGGTTCACCTTCCGCCAGCTTCTGAAAATTTCCGGGGTCGGGGCCCGTACCGCCCTTTCCGTGCTCTCCGGCCTTTCCGTGGCCGATCTGGCCGCCGCCGTAGCCCGCCAGGAAACGGGGCGCCTCACCAAGGTGCCGGGCATCGGCAAAAAAACCGCCGAGCGTCTGCTCCTGGAATTGAAGGACAAGCTGCCCACCAGCGGTCCCGCCGCCGTGGCCGTGGTCCATGACGACCAGCAGGACATTCTCAACGCCCTCCTGGCCCTGGGCTACAACGACCGGGAAGCGGGAGCCGCCCTGAAACAGTTGCCCGCCGGGCTCACCGTGTCCGACGGCATCCGCCAGGCCCTGAAGCTCCTCTCCAAAACCTGAGTCCCGACTTGAGTCCCCGTTGCGCCTCCGCCCGGCCAGGGTCCGGCGGAGGTAAGATAGGGCCTTTCCCTTCCCCCTTTTTCTTGCGGTGAATCCGGGCTTTCCCCGGGCTTCGCCCCCAGCGCTTCCACCATGATCGAAACCGACGTTTTTGGCGACGCCTCCGATGGCCGCCTGATCGCCCCCGAAAGCAAATCCTCCCAGGAGGAGGCCATTGAGCGGGCCCTGCGCCCCAAGCGCCTGGCCGACTATGTGGGCCAGGCCAAGATTCGGGAGCAGCTGGGCATTTTCATCGACGCCGCCAAGCGCCGCAGCGAAGCCCTGGACCACGTCCTGCTCTTCGGCCCTCCGGGCCTGGGCAAGACCACCCTGGCCCACATCGTGGCTGCCGAAATGGGGGTCAATCTGCGCCAGACCTCCGGACCGGTGCTGGAGCGGGCCGGGGATTTGGCCGCCCTGCTCACCAACCTGGAACCCAACGACGTTCTCTTCATCGACGAAATTCACCGTCTTTCCCCGGTGGTGGAGGAAATCCTCTACCCGGCCCTGGAAGACTTCCAGATCGACATCATGATCGGGGAAGGTCCGGCGGCCCGCTCGGTGAAGCTGGACCTGCCCCCGTTCACCCTGGTGGGGGCCACCACCCGGGCCGGGATGCTCACCAATCCCCTGCGGGACCGTTTCGGCATCGTCGCCCGGCTGGAGTTTTACAACGCCCAGGAACTGACCCACATCGTCACCCGCTCCGCCCAGCTGCTCAACGTGGCCATTGAACCGGAAGGGGCCCTGGAAATCGCCCGCCGCTCCCGGGGCACGCCCCGCATCGCCAACCGGCTGCTACGCCGGGTGCGGGACTACGCCGAGGTCAAGGCGGACAGCGTCATCACCCGCCCCGTGGCCGACGCCGCCCTCTCCATGCTGGACGTGGATCACGGCGGCCTGGACATCATGGACCGGAAGCTGCTCTCCGCCGTCATCGACAAATTCGGTGGCGGTCCGGTGGGGGTGGACAATCTGGCGGCGGCCATCGGGGAAGCCCGGGATACCATCGAAGACGTGCTGGAGCCTTACCTGATCCAGCAGGGCTACCTGCAACGCACCCCCCGGGGCCGCATCGCCACGGCGGCGGTATACCGCCATCTGGGGCTGGAGCCGGTGCAGCGGGACCGGGACCTGCTCTCCGGGGCCTAAAACCCCGCCCCGCCCGGAAAAAAACTTTCGCCCCGGAACCCGCTCAGGACGGGCCTTTAGGCCCTAACGGCCGGGCTACCGGATTACACACTGTTACAGGCTCCCCCGCCGCCCTTTCCTAAAATTTCGCCCCATGCTCCCTGTTCCCGCCACTCCCGGCCACACCTTTTCCATTCCGGTCCGCGTCTATTACGAAGACACGGATGCGGGGGGCGTGGTCTATTACGCCAATTACCTGCGCTTTCTGGAACGCTGCCGCACCGAGTGGATGCGGGCGGTGACCGGCCATGACCAGGCCTTCCTGGCCCGGGAACACAACATCGCTTTTGCCGTCCGCTCGGTCCAGGCCGATTACCTGCGACCCGCCCTGCTGGACGACCTGCTCACCATCACCCTGGAAGTGGAAAAACTGGGGGCCTCCCAAGCCGTATTCCGGCAAACCGTGTATCGGGAGGCGGATCAGACCCTGCTCCTCACCGGCACGGTGAAAGTGGTCTGCGTCAATCTCAACCCCATGAAAGCCACCCCCATCCCCGCCTTTCTCCGCGAGAAACTGGAAACCCTGCAATGAACGTCAGCCAAGACCTTTCCATCATCGAACTCATTTCCCACGCCAGTGCCGTGGTCCAGGTGGTCATGGCCATCCTGGCGTCCGTGTCCTTCATGTCCTGGTTCTACATTTTCCGCAAATGGTTCACCGTGCGGGACGCCAATGCCCGCACTGACCAGTTCGAGCGGGATTTCTGGAGCGGCGGCGATCTGAACGCCCTGTACCAGAGCGCCGTCCATGACCGGAACAACACGGGAGCCATGGAGCGGATTTTCGAAGCCGGCTTCCGGGAATTCACCAAACTCCGGGGCCAGAAAAACCTGGACCCCAAGGACGTGATCGACGGCTCCCGCCGGGCCATGCGGGCCACCTACCAGCGGGAAATTGACGACGTGGAATCCCACCTGGCCTTCCTCGCTTCCGTGGGTTCCGTCTCCCCTTACGTGGGCCTGTTCGGCACCGTGTGGGGCATCATGCACGCCTTCCGGGGCCTCTCTAATGTGGGTCAGGCCACCCTGGCCAACGTCGCCCCTGGGATTGCGGAAGCCCTGGTGGCCACCGCCATCGGCCTCTTCGCCGCCATTCCCGCCGTGCTTGCCTACAACCGTTTCGCCCACGACATCGACCGTCTGTCCACCCGCTTCGAGAGCTTCATGGAAGAGTTCTCCAACATCCTGCAACGGCAGATGCGATAAGCCCGGCCCCGGGCGCCCCTGGGCGTTCGGGAACCTGTCCGCCACCGGATTCGAGTAAAGCCCTATGCGTCCCCGCCGTCTCAAAAACGAAATCAACGTCGTCCCCTACATCGACGTCATGCTGGTGCTGCTGGTGATTTTCATGGTCACCGCCCCCATGATGCAGCCCCCGGGCAAAATCGACCTGCCCTCCGTGGGTGAAGCCGCCCAACCCCCGTCCCCGCCCCTGGAAGTGATTATCCGGGCCGACGGCTCCCTGGCCCTCCATGATTTGGCCAAGAACACCCCGGAACGGGACATTGAAGCAGACGATCTGGTGGATGAGGTGCAGGCAGTCCAGTCGGAAAACCCGGACCAGCCCGTGCTCATCGCCGGCAACAAGAAGCTGGAATACTCCAAAGTGATGGAGGTCATGGACAAGCTGCGCCAGCAGCAGATCAAGCGGGTCGGCCTGCTGGTGCAACCCACCGGGTCTAAATAAGCCAGGCCCATGACTCCCTACGAGCGCGACCGGGAAGACCCGGACAAATGGAAAGCCCTGGGGCTTGCTGCCCTGGTGCACATCCTGCTCATCCTCTTTCTGGTGGTGGGCGTGAGCTGGCAGCATCAGGACGACGCCAGTATGGCCGTGGAAATGTGGAGCGACATCCCGGGCACCCCGGGCAGTGCCTCCTCCGCTCCTCCGCCACCGCCCCCGCCGCCCAAGGTGGCCGAGGCCCAGCCCGAGCCCACCCCCAAGGCAGAAAGCAAGGCCACCCCGACGCCGGTGGATAAGCCGGATATTGCCTTGAAGCAGGAAAAGAAAAAGCCCGAGCCGAAAAAAGAGGAAGTGAAAAAGCCGGAGCCCAAGCCCGAAGCCAAGAAGGAAGAGCCGAAGAAACCGGAACCGAAAAAAGAAACGCCCAAAAAGCCGGACACCAAGCCCACCCCGGACACCCCGCCGAGCAAGAATGACAAGCCCGTGCCCCCGAGCCGGAAGTACGACCCCATGGCGGAACTGAACAAGGACATCAAAGACCTGAACCACTCCCGGGGCTTGGCCTCGGCCCGGGCCCAGGCGGCCAAGGAACTGGGCGGCAAGGGCTCGGGAAGCAGCGGCAACAGCGCCGGCAACGGTAACGGCGGCGGTGGCGGCCACAAGGGCGACCCGGGCTATGCGGCCAAAATTCGCGCCAAGGTCCGGGGTAACGTCATCGAGCCCCCCGGACTGGCGGGCAATCCTTCGGCAGTCTTCGTGGTCACCCAGTTGCCCAGCGGGGAGGTGATTAACGTGCGCAAGGTGAAGTCCTCCGGCATCCCGGCTTATGACGATGCGCTGGAACGGGCCATCAACAAATCTTCCCCCCTGCCCCTGCCGGAAGACAAGTCCTCCTTCCAGCGGGAATTGCACCTGACCTTCTGTCCCCAGGATTCCGGATGTAACAAATAGCTTGCCTCCCAATGATTACGTTGGAATACTGAGCGGCCGCCAGCCCAGCCCCGCCGGAGAAAACGGACAAATGCCCGTGCCCTCCGGCGGGAACGATTACAAAACATTACAAATTGGCGCCAAACCCCAAAGCTATAATTTTGACTTTCTCGGCCAGGTTTCACTTCATGTCCTCCGTTTTGCGCCACGCTGTTGTCTTCGCCCTCGGCCTCGCGGCCACCGTGGCCCACGCCCAGCTCTCCATCGAAATTACCGGGGGCAGCGGCAATAATCGTATTCCCGTGTCCATCGCTGATTTTGGCGGCGACCTGGCCAGCGCCAAGGCGGTCACCTCCGTGGTGCGTAACGACCTGGAACACTGCGGCATGTTCAAGATGGTGGATCCGGGCCCCACGCCGATGACGGAAAACGATCCGGTCAATTTCGGCAACTGGCGCAGCAAGGGCGCCGACGCGGTGGCCGGAGGTAGCCTGGCCAGCGGTGGCGGCCATTACGAAGCCCGCTTCCGCCTCTACGACATCAATAAACAGGCGTCCCTGGGGGGCGCCGCCTTTGTCACCTCCCCCGCAACCCTGCGGGCGGCCGGGCACCGCATTGCGGATTACATTTACGAAAAACTGCTGGGCATTCCCGGCTATTTTTCCACCCGGGTTTCCTACGTGGTCAAGCAACGGGGCCGCTACGAGCTGATGATTGCCGACTCGGACGGCCAGAATGCCCAACCGGCCCTGGTCTCCAAAGAACCTATCATTTCCCCCGCCTGGTCTCCGGACGGCAGCAAGCTGGCCTACGTCTCCTTTGAAAGCAAGAAGCCGGTTATCTACGTGCACACCCTGGCCACGGGCCGGCGCGCCGTGGTGGCCAATTTCAAAGGTTCCAATTCCGCCCCCGCCTGGTCCCCTGACGGTCGCCGTCTGGCCATCGTCCTCTCCAAGGACGGCGGCTCCCAGATGTTCACCATCAATGCGGATGGCTCCGGGGTGCAACGTCTGACCTATTCTTCCGGCATCGACACCGAGCCCCATTACTCCGCCGATGGCCAGTACATCTACTTCACCTCCGACCGGGGAGGTAGCCCGCAGATTTATCGCATGCCCACCACGGGTGGCAGCGCCGAGCGGGTCACCTATGACGGTGCCTACAACGTCTCCCCCCGGCCGTCCCCCGACGGCAAGAGCCTGGTCTATATCTCCCGCAACAGCGGGCGCTTCCAGGTGGCGATCATGGACATCGCCAGCCATCAAACCCAAATCCTCACGGATTCGTCCAAGGACGAGTCTCCCAGCTTCGCACCCAATGGTCAGATGATCCTGTACGCCACCGTATCCGGCGGCCGCCAGGTGCTCTCGGCCGTTTCTCCGGACGGACGTATCAAGCAGCGCCTGACCGTTCTTTCCGGGGATGTGCGGGAGCCGGCGTGGGGACCTTCCGTGAAGTAAACGGCCCATCCCCTTGGAGATTTAAAAATGAAAAAGCTCGCTATCCCTGCTCTGCTGGCTGCCCTGGCCGCCGGCGTCCTGACCGGTTGTAGTAGCCAACCCACCGCTGACAACAAAGGTGCCGCGGTGGAAAACCACAACGCCACCGCCGTTGCCAACGGCGTGGACAGCTCCGCCACCGCCCTGAAGCCCTACAACGACCCGAACAACGTGTTGTACAAGCGCTCCGTCTATTTCGACTTCGACAAGTATGACGTCAAGGCCGAATACAAGGATCTGGTGGCCGCCCACGCCAAGTACCTGTCCGAAAACAAGGACGCCAAGGTGCTGATTCAAGGTAACACCGATGAACGGGGCAGCAGCGAATACAACCTGGCCCTGGGCCAAAAGCGTGCCGACGCCGTGAAAAAGGCCCTGACCCTGCTGGGTGTGAAGGATGCCCAAGTGGAATCCGTCAGCCTGGGCAAGGAAAAGCCCAAGGCCGATGGCCACGACGAAGCCGCCTGGTCTGAAAACCGTCGTTCCGACATCCTCTACAACGGCGAGTTCTAACATGCGCGCCCGCTGGCTGTTCCTGCCCTTTTTCCTGGTAGCGGCCACGGGCGCTCATGCCGGGCTGTTCGACGACGATGTGGCGCGCAAGCAGATTGCTGACCTGCGCGCCCAAACCGCCGAACGCCTGGATAAGCTGGAGACGGCCGCGAAGGGCAATATCGATCTGGCGAACCAGATCGAAGCCCTTCGGACCGATCTAGCCAAGCTGGTGGGGCAGGTGGAAGTCCTGACCTACGAGCAACAGTCCGCCCAAAAGCGGCAACAGGATTTTTACGTGGATTTGGACACCCGCCTGCGCAAGCTGGAAGGGGGTTCCAGTAGCGGCGCCGCTCCGGCTGCCGCCGACAATGGGGAAGAAAGCGCCCCGGCTGCGGCTCCCGCCAAGGCCGATCCCGCCGCCGAATCCCAGGAATACGAAGCCGCCCTGAATCTTTTCAAGGCCGCCAAATACAAAGACGCCGCCGCTTCTCTGGATGCCTTTGTGAAAAAGCACGGGGACAGCCAACTGGCTCCCGCCGCCCAGTATTGGCTGGGCAATGCCTATTACGCCCAGCAGGACTACAAACGCGCCATCGCCGCCCAAAACCAGGTGGTGGCCAAGTGGCCGAAGAATCCCAAGGCCCCGGAAGCCCTGCTCAGTATTGCCGCCTGCCAACAGGAGCAGGGGGACGCCAAGGCCGGCAAAAAGACCCTGGAGACCCTGGTGGCCAAATACCCGGGCAGCCCGGCGGCAGACCGGGCCAAGCAGCAGTTGAAGCACAAGTAGCAAGTAAAACGGGGCCCGCCGGGCCCTTTTCTTTTTTCACCCTGGCTTAACGGCAAACGCCGGCTGGGGGCCTATTGCCCCCCATCCCCCCGGCGGGTTATCGTTGCCGCCCGTTCGCGGCTTTGCCCGCCCCCACTCCTGCGCCCATGCCCCAAGACAGTCTCAAGATCAACGAAATTTTCTATTCCCTGCAAGGGGAAAGCTCCCGAGTCGGGCTGCCGACCATTTTTATCCGCCTTTCCGGCTGTCCCCTGCGCTGCACCTGGTGCGACACGGAATACGCCTTTAGCGGCGGTCAGGTCATGGACCTGGAGGCCATTCTGGCGGCGGCAGGCCAATACCCTTGCCGCCGGGTCTGCGTCACCGGTGGCGAGCCCCTGGCCCAGAAAGCCTGTCCCCGGCTGCTCACCGCCCTCTGTGACGCCGGTTACGACGTCTCCCTGGAAACCAGCGGCGCATTGGATGTGAGCCAGGTAGATTCCCGGGTGGCCAAAATCATGGACCTGAAGGCCCCCGGCTCCGGGGAAGAAGCCCGCAACTGCTGGGAAAACCTGGCCTATCTGACCCCCCGGGATGAACTCAAGCTGGTCCTTTCCGACCGCCGGGATTACGACTGGGCGGTACGCCAGCTGCGGGACCGGGGCTTGGCGCGGCGTTGCGCCGTGCTCTTTTCCCCCGTCCAGGGCCACCTGGAGCCCGCCGAGCTGGCCGCCTGGATACTGGAGGACGGTCTCCCCGTGCGCTTCCAGCTCCAGCTCCACAAGGTCCTTTGGGGTAACATGCGGGGGAAATAACCTGCGGAGGCCGCCATGACTCAAGCTGATCGTCGTCACTTCACCCGCGTCCTGTTCCAGACCCCCGCCCGGCTGATTCTGGCCGACGGCACAGCCCTCCTGGGGGAGATCCGGGACCTCTCCCTGAAAGGCGCCCTACTCTCGCCCCAGGCCCCTTGGCAGGGCGATGCGGGCCAGGCCTGCCGCCTGGAGATTGACCTGGGGGAAGGTCAGACCCTGGTCACCATGAGCGGCCACCTGGCCCACGTCTCCCCCACCCAGATCGGCCTGCGCTGCGAAGACATTGATCTGGACAGTATCAGCCACCTGCGCCGGCTGGTAGAACTCAACCTGGGCGATGACGCCCTACTCAACCGGGACCTGGCGGCCCTGGTGGCCGGTGCCACCCAATCCCCCGCCTGATCCTTCTTCCCCCCGCTTTTACCCATGACAGAAAACACCTTGAAACCCGCCGTCGTCCTGCTTTCCGGCGGCCTGGACTCCTCCACCTGCCTGGCCATCGCCAAGCACCAGGGCTACGCCCCCTACTGCCTCTCCTTCGATTACGGCCAACGCTCCCAGACCGAGCTCCAGGGCGCCGCCCGGGTCGCCCAGGCCCTGGGGGCCGTGGAACACCGCATCGTGCGCCTGGACCTGGCCCAATTCGGCGGCTCCGCTCTCACGGACACCCACATCGAGGTGCCCACGGACGGGCTCCACCCGGGCATTCCGGTCACCTACGTACCGGCCCGCAACACGGTCATGCTCTCCCTGGCCCTGGCCTGGGCGGAAGTCCTGGGAGCCCAGGACATTTTCATCGGCGTCAATGCGGTGGATTATTCCGGCTACCCGGATTGTCGTCCCGAATTCGTGGCCGCCTTCGAGCACATGGCCAACCTGGCCACCAAGGCCGGGGTGGAGGGCAGCAAACTCACCATCCACGCCCCCCTGATGCACCTCTCCAAGGCGGAAATCGCCCGCAAGGGCACGGACCTGGGGGTGGACTACAGCCTTACCGTCTCCTGCTACCAGGCGGACAGCGAAGGCCGGGCCTGCGGCGTCTGCGACTCCTGTCGCCTGCGCAAAGAAGGCTTCGCCGCCGCCGGCCTGCCCGACCCCACCCGCTACGCCCCCCAGGCATAAGCCCGGAAAAGCCAGCGCCAGGCCCCGGCCAGTAAGCCCCCGATTTGACAGAAGAAAGGGGCGCAAACTATAATGCGCCCCTTCGTTTTATGGGTCGGTAGCTCAGTCGGTAGAGCAGCGGACTTTTAATCCGTTGGTCCCGAGTTCGAATCTCGGCCGACCCACCACTTCACAAAACACCGCGAAGTGACTATAATGCGAAGCCTTCACGGGTTGTTAGCTCAGTTGGTAGAGCAGCGGACTCTTAATCCGTAGGTCGAGTGTTCGAGCCACTCACAACCCACCAAAGTATTTCATAAAAAGCCCAGCCTAAACGGTTGGGCTTTTTGCTTTTTTGGTATCCGGAACAAGCATTTGCCCTTTTTAACCGGAAAATTTCCCTAAACCTCTTGAATGCTTGAGCAATAGGGTAAAACAAATGCATGGTGGGCACTCTCTGCCAGCCAGGGACTTTTCATCAGGCCTCAAGGGGGAAATTCCCCTACTTCCAATTCTGCATCTTCCATTCCAGACAATAAAAAAGGCCCTTCCGGGCCTTTTTTGCGGAGCAGGAACGCCTTACTTGGCGGAACCCACACCGACGGCGGCCAGGGCAGTCATGTTCACCAGGCGCCGCACGGTGGCGGTGGAGGTAAGCACGTGCACCGGCTTGGCGGCACCCAGGAGGATCGGGCCAATGGTGACCCCTTCCCCGCCGGTCATCTTCAACAGGTTGTAGGAGATGTTGGCGGCGTCCAGGTTGGGCATCACCAGGGTGTTGGCTTCGCCCTTGAGGGGAGATTCGGGATCGGATTGGCGACGGATGTCGTCATTCAAGGCCGAATCCCCGTGCATTTCCCCATCCACTTCCAGGGTCGGGGCTTGGGCCCGGATGAGTTCCAGGGCGTCGGCCATTTTCCGGGCGGCGGGGGACTGGGAGGAGCCGAAATTGGAATGGGAAAGCAGGGCCACCTTGGGCTGAATGCCGAAGCGATGCACCGTTTCCGCCGCCATCAAGGCGATTTCGGCAATCTGATCCGCATCCGGGTTTTCGTTCACATGGGTGTCGCAGAGGAACAGGGAACGGCCCGGCAGCAGCAGGTAGTTCATGGCCGCCAGGGTGTTGTGGCCCGGGGCCTTGCCGATCACTTCTTCCACCTGACGCAGATGGTGGGCGAAACGGCCGGTGACGCCGCAGATCAGGCCGTCGGCGTAGCCTTGGCGCACCAGCATGGCGCCGATAATGGTGTTATCGGAACGCAGGCGCATCTTGGCGATGTCGATGGTAATGCCGTGGCGCTTCATCAGTTGATGGTAGGCGCTCCAGCATTCCTTGTAGCGCTCGTCGTAATTGGGATTCACCACCTCGAAATCCGTGCCCACCTTAAGCTTGGAGCCGATCTTTTCCAGGCGCTGGGTAATGACTTCGGGACGGCCCACCAGAATGGGGGCAGCCAGCCGTTCTTCCAGCACAATCTGGACAGCCCGCAGCACCCGCTCGTCTTCCCCTTCCGCATAGACAATGCGTTGGGTCTCACCCTGCTTGGCGGCGGTGAACACGGAGCGCATCCCGGCGCCGGTGTGGCTGTTGAATTCCTTCAGCTTGTCCCGATAGGCTTCCATGTCCGTAATGGGCCGGGTGGCCACGCCGGAATCCATGGCCGCCTGGGCCACGGCGGGAGCAATGATGGAAATGAGACGGGGATCGAAGGGCTTGGGAATCAGGTAGCCCGGGCCGAAGGCCAGGTTCTGGCCCGGATAGGCCATGGCCACTTCGTCGCTCACCTCTTCCTGGGCCAGGGCGGCAATGGCTTTGACGCAGGCCAGCTTCATTTCTTCCGTAATACGCTTGGCCCCCACATCCAGGGCGCCCCGGAAAATGAAGGGGAAGCACAGCACGTTATTGACCTGGTTAGCGTAGTCGGAACGGCCCGTGGCGGTAATGGCGTCGGGGCGGACTTCCTGGACCAGTTCCGGCATGATTTCCGGGGTCGGGTTAGCCAGGGCGAAAATCAGAGGATTCTTGGCCATGGTCTTGACCATTTCCGGCTTCAACACGCCGGCGGTGGACAGGCCCAGGAACACGTCCGCATTGGCGATGGCGTCCCCCAGGGTGCGGTGAGCGGTTTCCCGGGCGAAGCGGGCCTTGTTGGCCTCCATCTTTTCGTCCCGGCCCACGTAAATCACGCCCTTGGAGTCACAAACGGTGATGTTTTCCCGTTTGATCCCCAGCTCGCACCACAAATCCAGGCAAGAGATGGCGGCGGCACCCGCGCCGGAAGCCACCACCTTCACTTCGGCGGGGTTCTTGCCCACCACCTTCAGGCCATTCAGCATGGCAGCGGCAGAAATAATGGCGGTGCCGTGCTGGTCATCGTGAAAGACCGGAATGGACATCCGTTCCTTCAACTGCTTTTCGATGTAAAAGCATTCCGGCGCCTTGATGTCTTCCAGATTGACCCCGCCCAGGGTCGGTTCCAGAGCCGCGATCATTTCGATCAGCTTGTCCGGGTCCTTTTCGGCGATTTCAATGTCGAAGACGTCGATGCCAGCGAATTTCTTGAACAGGCAGCCCTTGCCTTCCATCACCGGCTTGGCGGCCAGGGGGCCGATGTTGCCCAGACCCAGCACGGCGGTCCCGTTGGTCACCACCCCCACCAGGTTGCCCCGGGAGGTCATTTCATCCACGGCCACCGGATTGGCCACAATTTCCTCGCAGGCGTAGGCCACGCCGGGGGAATAGGCCAGGGCCAGATCCCGTTGGTTGGTCAGGCCCTTGGTGGGCTGAACCGAAATCTTCCCCGGAGTGGGAAGGCGGTGGTATTCAAGAGCTGCGTCGCGCAGGTTCTTTTCCATCAGAAGTACCTCGAATGCTGAGCCGGAGAGTCCCGAGAAACAGGTGCCGGCAATTTGGGAAACCGAGCATTATACGTCTTCACTGTGGCACTTGCTGTAACAGCCATGTTGCGCCGCACCGTACCCCAGGGGCTGAGGGAAACGCCCCGGTCATGCCCTCCAAATGGCCAACGTCAAAGGGCCACCATTCCGCCCGGGACGGGACTAATGGCTCATGTGGAAGGCCACGGGCACCCCGACCCAGGCTTCCACCGGGGTATCTCCCCGCCGGGCAGGCACAAAGCGCCACTCCCGCACCGCGGCCTGGGCCGCCTCATCCAGGGCAGTGCTGCCAGAGGACTGGCGCAACTTGAGGGAGCGCACCTTGCCTTCCGGCGTCACCAGCACATCCAGCACCACCCGGCCTTCCACCCCCTGACGACGGGCCAGGGAAGGATAGACGGGGGCTGGATTGTTCAAATAGTCCGCATTAAAGGAAGGAGGATGGAGAGGCGCGGGAGCGCCGTCACCGCTGGGGGCCGCCACGCCCCCCGCATTGGCCCCACTGGTGCCCGTGGGCGCCGGACTGCCGCCCCCGGGGGCCGGCGCGGCGGGGGCGGCCATGTGGGGGCCAGCCACCGCCAGCACCTTGGTCTCCGGGGTAGGCCGGGCGGGGGCCACCTTGGGGCTGGGAATGGGATGGGGCACAGTCACCGGGGTGGGAACCGGATGGGAAGCCTTGACCGGATGGGTGGTGGCCGGCTCCGGAGTGGGATGGACCTGGGGCGCGGGCACCGGATGGGGCGCCCCCACGTGGCCGGTCAAGGTCACCGCCAGGGGCACGGGAGGCAGGATCACCTCATTGGGACGATGCCAAGCGAACAGGGCCAGGCCGTGCACCCCCAGGGAAAACACCCAAAACGGCCAGCCGAGCCCATGACGCCGGGGCGGCGTGGACAGGTCGGCGGGGGAAATGGCAGGGGTGGGGTACAGCACGGCAGACATGGGGCGTCACGATAGGCGAAAAACCCGGTGCAACACAAGCCACCGAGACAAATTGTCGCAGGCTAAAAGTGCAGGGTAAGGATCACCCGGGCCGTTCGAGGTTCCGCCGGGTGGAAGTGGATATCGTCCACCGCCCCGGCCTCGGTGCGCAACCGGGAAGCGTAGTAGTAGTCGATGTCGCTCACCTTGCGGTCAAACAGATTGAGCACCTCCAGGGCCAGGGTGGTCTTGGGGGCCAGCTTGTAGCCCAGGTTCAGATTGGTGAGGAAGGAGCTGGCGGAGCGCACCGAATTGTCCTCGATGAGGGGCCGGGGGCCAAAGTAGCGGAAGCGCAGCCCCCCCTGCCAGCGGCCCAGGTCGCTCACCGTCATGCCCAGGGAAGCGGTACGTTCCACGGCCCCGGGAATCCGATCCCCCACCGGGTCTCCGTCGGTAAACCGGGCCCGGGACCAGGAAATGTCCCCATCCACGGTGAGCCAGTTGCGGGGCTTCCAGAAATTGCCCCACTCCACCCCGGTGCGATGGCTGGGGCGGCTGGCTTCCGTGGTACCCGCGTCCCCGGAAAACACCAGTTCCGAATCCAGGTCCAGGCGCCAGAGGGCCAGGGAGGTCTGCCAGCCCGCCAGGGGCACGGTGCGCACCCCGATTTCCTGGCCCCGGGCCTTGACCAGGGGCGTGACCCGGGACTGGGGCGTCACCCCGTCCGCCGGATCCACCCGAATCGTTGCCCCCCGGGCGTCGTTGGAGTGGAAGCCCTGGCCCAGGTTGAGGTAATACTCGGTATGGCCGAAGGGCCCGAAAATGAAGGACAGCTTGGGGCTGGTGATGTGGTCCGAGGCGCTGCCCGAATTGGCCGCCACATTGGCATTGACCCGGAAATGGTAGAAGTCCTGGCGCAGCCCGGCCACGGTGCGGAACCAGGGCGTCCATTGGCTGGCCGCTTCCAGAAAGAGCCCCACGCTGCCCTGCTGGACCGCGTCCTGGCTTACGGTGGCAAGGCGGCTGCGGTCTTCCGTGCGGTACAGGCCCACGTTGCCGATGTCGTCGTAGCGGCCCTGCACCCCGTAGGTAATCTGGTGATCCACCCCGGCCCAACGGGTGAGGCGGGACTGGTTCAGGCCGAAGCCCATCACATGGCGGCGATCCACCTGCTCAAACTGGTCCCCCTGGACCGGGTTGTCCAAGGCGTAGGTGAAATTGGAAAAGAGATTGAGGCCGTAATCCACCCAATACACATTGGCCCGGGTCTGCACCCCGTCGTCCCGCTGGGACGCCCATTGGCCCGCCAGGCTGTAGCGGTGGGTCTTGCCCCCGTCGGAAGGGTCCAGGCTACCGTAACGGCCCACCAGGCCCTCATCCACGGCCCGTTTGGCCAGCTGATCGGTGGAGGTCCAGGCGGCATCGTAAATCTGGGCAGTGAGGGCAAAGCCCTGGTCCCGGCTCCCCTGGGAATAGCGCAACAGGGCGTTGATTTTCCGGTTGTCCTCCGGCACGGTCCAGGGGCCGTCGTAGTGGTAGCCCTCAATGGCCCCCAGTAGATTACCGTCCCCAGCGGCCCGGCTACCCGCCACCAGCACCCGCTGATAGCCGTTTTCCCCCACCCCCAGGCTGGCAAAGTTATCCGGCAAGCTGCGGGCGTAGTCGATATGGGCGGCCCCGGCGGCGGAAAAATCCCCCTCGTCGGCAAAGTAGGTGCCCTTTTTGTAGCGAATCCGATCCACCAGCTCGGGGATGAGGAAATTCAGGTCCAGATAGCCCTGGCCGTGGGCGTGGGTGGGCAGGTTGATGGGCACGTCATCCACATAGGCGGCGAAATCCGTGCCGTGGTCCAGGTTAAAGCCCCGCAGAAAATACTGATTGGCTTTGCCGTCCCCGGCATGCTGGGTGACGATCAGGCCCGGCACCGTTTCCAGGGCTTCCGCCGGGCGCAGCAGGGGCCGATTGGCCAGCTGGGCGGCGGTCACCGTGCCCACGGAGGCTGAATCCGCCACCCCGGCCAGGTCCTCCTGGTTGGCCGAAACCTGCACTTCCTCCAGGGTCGGCACCCCGGCGGCCCAGGCGGCGCCGGGCAGGCCCAGGCTTAGGGCCAGGGAAAGGCCCAGGGGGCCGGAGAGACGGACGGGGAAACGCCCGCCCTGCTTCACTGGGGCAACCCGGGCCGCCCTTTCCCGGCCCCCGGCCCGCCGTTGAGAAATTAAGCGATTTTTTATTTTTTTCCTATCGAAGCTCACAACTATCCCCATCAATCAGCAAAATTGCCGCCCCCAGGAGCGGCACAGACAAATAAAAAAGCCCCGGTCGGGGCTTTCAGTCTTCCGCCACGGCGGGGCGGGACAAACGCAGGGCCACCAGGAAACTGAGGGCCACCACCCCCACCACCCCCAGGCCCAGGGCCAATTCCTTGCCGTCCCCCCAGGCATCCAGGGTCGGGGAGAGCAGACGGGCGGCGCCGTAGGCCGCCACCAACAGGCTGATGCCGGACACCACTAGGCTCATTACCCGGGAGGCAATGCGGGCCACCTGGTCCGCCCGGGCGATCAGCCGGGAAATCCACAGGCCGTTCAAACCATCGGTAAGCAACATGCCCAACATAAACAGCAGGCCCAATCCCAGGGCCTGCTCCCAGCCGCCGTAGCGGGTGGCGGTAAAGGCAAACAGGGCGGCCTGGGAAATGGTGTCAAAGGAAATGGCGAAAATCGCCCCCACCCCGGCGATCAGGAGGGGATGGCGGGTGCGTTGCAGGCCGCCGAGAAAGCGCCCTTTAAAGCCCACCGGGGCCACCATGTCCTGGGGATCGGCCGCCAGCACCGCCCACAGATTGACCAGCCCGAGCAGGGAAAGAAAGAGGATGGACACCAGATTGCCGAACAAATCCATCCAGCCCGGCACGGCCCAATGGTTGGCCAGGGTGGCCACCAGCAGGGAAATGAGCACCACCACGCCGCCATGGCCCAGGGAAAACAGGGTGCCGCAATAGCGGGCGATGGCCGGATGATGGCGGCTGTTATAGCGGGTCAGGCCGTCAATGGCCGCCAAGTGGTCCGCATCAAAGCCGTGCTTCATCCCCAGGATGAGCACCAGGGAGGCCAGGGCCAGCCAATCGTGGGGCAGGGTTTCCATGACAGGAGAAAATAGTGGTTAAAAAAGCGGTGTGAAGAATATCACTTTTCTCCTACCATCGCGCCCATAGAAGGGGATGGCGGGTATACGTTTAGGCCCATAATCGGGGGAAAAAAGGAGATGCCAACAGCCGGGTTCAGGCTGGAGAAGGGCGAAATTTCTGGGTTCCGCGCCAGGTCGCCCAAGCCACCGTACACGGCGCCCGGGGCAGGCCCAAGGTTTGGTCCCAACCACCGCCCCGCCCGACCGCAGGGGGGGCGGGGGCACATCCTCAGTCGCCCTAATCCCCAGTCAAAGGCAGGGTCAGACAGAATACGGCGCCCCCGTCCGGGCCATTGCTGGCGCAGAGGCGGCCGCCGTGGCGCAGCACAATGCCGTAGCTGATGGAAAGCCCCAGGCCCGTGCCCTGGCCCACGGGCTTGGTGGTGAAAAAGGGGTCGAAGAGATGGCCCAGGGCCTCCTCCGGAATGCCCGGCCCGTTGTCCTGAAAGTACAGGCGCACCGCCGGTCCCCCGGCTCCGTCCGCCAGCACTTCCCCCCGCACGATGAGCCGGGGAGAAGCCTGGCCCGCGGTGGCGTCCGCCGCGTTCTGCACCAGGTTCATAAACACCTGCTGCAACTGGCCCGGGGCCCCTTTCATGGGGAGGCGGTCGGGCAGGTCCAGTTCCACGTCCAGGGCCGGGGCCTCGGCGCTGCCGCTGCGGGACACCCAGCGCACGGCCCGGGCCACCACTTCGGTGAGATTGAAAGCATCGTCCCGCTCCCGATCCTGGGCGGAAAAACGCTTGAGCCCATCCACAATGTCCCGGGTCCGTTCCGCCCCCTCAATCATGCCGTCAATCAGGGGCTGCATGTCTTCCAGAATGCGGTCGATGCGCAGTTCCTGGCGCAGTTCCGCCAGTTCCCCGTCCGCCGCCAGGGCGGGCTGGGCATGGACCCGGCCCAGATAGGTCTGGAGCCGGTCCGCATAGCGGCGCAGGGCCAGCACATTGCCCAGCACAAAGCTGATGGGATTGTTCAGTTCGTGGGCCACGCCAGCCACCAGACGGCCCAGGGAGGCCATTTTTTCCGCCTGGATCAGCTGTTGCTGGGTGCGCTTTAAGTCTTCGTGGGCCTGATGCAGTTCCTGATAGGCCCGGCGCAGTTCCCCCACGGGACGGCCGGTAACCACCATGCCGATGCGCTTGCCCGTGCCGGAACGGCGGGGGGTCCAGTTGAAGGACACGGGCACGGTACCGCCGCCCCCGCTGAGGAGGGGCAGCTCCACATCCTGATTGGCGCCCCGCTCCGTGGGGGGAGCGTCGAAAAAGGCCCGGGCCCGCTGGCGGGCTTCCGGATCGGGGAACAGGTCGAAAATGGGGGTGCCCCGCAGTTCCTCTTCCCCCCGCCCGGTAAAGCGCTGGAAGGCCGGATTCACCTCCTCGATCAGGCCCTGCCGGTTGCAGACCACCAGAATGTCGCTCATGGCCGCCAGCACGCTGGCGATAAAGCGATGGGATTCTTCCAGGGCCCCGTTTTTCTGCTCCAGGGCCACTTCGTACTGGAGCAGGTCCGCGTAGACCTCGTCCATTTTCTGGATCACCTCGATCCAGGCCTGCTCGTTCATGCCCTCGGGGGCCGGGGCAACGGGCAGGGCCGCGGCCCCGGGGGCCCGGGGACGGGACGCTTTGGCCGGACGGGCCCGGGGGGCCGGGTCAGCGGGCCGGTTTGAAGTGGACATGGTGATGGGGGCTGGCCGGATGGGCCGTACCTTCGGCTTCCCCGTGGCCGTGGTCATGGTCGTCCAATTCGGCGGAGACCAGATTGAGCTTGCCGTGGCGCACCCCCCGCTCCGCCATCAGGGCCTCGGCAAAGCGCCGCACTTCCCCGGTGGGGCCGCGCAGAATGGTGCTTTCAATGCAGTTTTCGTGATCCAGGTGGGCGTGCAGGGTGGCCACGGTGAGATCGTGGTGGTCGTGTTGCAGGCCGGTGAGCCGTTCCGCCAGCTCCCGCTCGTGGTGGTTATAGACGTAGGACAGGTTGGCGACGCAGTGGCCTTCCTGCCGGGCCGCCTCCTGGCGGGTCTGGCGCCAGGCTTCCAGCTGGCTGCGCAGAATGTCCCGCACGGCTTCCGAACGGTTGTTGTAGCCCCGTTCCGCCATCAGGGCGTCAAATTCCCGGGCCAGTTCGGTGTCGAGGGAAATGGTGATGCGTTCCATAACAGGCTCCCTTTCGGCCCGGCCAGGCCGAAAGCTTGAAAAGACGCGGGGCCGAGGCCCCAGGGAAAGGGCCAGTCTACCAAAAGCGGGGACGGGGGGAGGCCGGGGGAAACCCTAATGCTGGCGTCGCCATCCGGCCCCCGGCCCAGGTACGCCGGGCAGGCCAGCCCAAGAATCAAAAACAACAAGGCCCGGCGCGGTTTCCCGGCCCGGGCCCTGGATATTCCAGTCCGCCGCCCCCTGGCGGGCGCGGCGAACGCCGGACTTAAGCCCGGCTTTGCAGGGCGGCGATGCGCTCTTCAATGCTGGGGTGGCTGGCCAGCAGGCTCATCCAGCTACGGCCCCCGGCGATGCCGCTGGCGGCCATGTTGGCCGGCAGGGATTCGCTCTCCATCCCGCCCAGACGTTGCAGGGCGGCCACCATGGGCTGGGGCGAGCCCATGAGTCGGGCGGCCCCCGCGTCGGCGCGGAATTCCCGCACCCGGGAGAAGTACATGACAATGAAGCTGGCGAGAAAGCCGAAGACCAGATCGCAGACGAAGGTGGTCACCATATAGGCCATGCCCGGGCCCGCCGCTTCCTCGTCGTCCTTGCGCAGGGCGTTATCCACCAGATAGCCCACCACCCGGGCGAGGAAGAAGACAAAGGTATTCACCACCCCTTGAATCAGGGTCAGGGTCACCATGTCCCCGTTGGCCACGTGGCTCATTTCGTGGGCCAGCACCGCCTCCACTTCCTGGGGCGTCATGGACTGGAGCAGGCCGGTGGACACGGCCACCAGGGAATTGTTACGGCTCGGGCCGGTGGCGAAGGCGTTGGGCTCCCCTTCGTAAATGGCCACTTCCGGCATGGCCACCCCGGCCGCCTGGGCCTGGCGGCGCACCACTTCCACCAGCCAGGCTTCGGTCTGGTTGGCGGGCTGCTCAATGACCTGGGCCCCGGTGCTCCACTTGGCCATGGACTTGGACATGACCAGGGAAATGAAAGAACCGCCGAAGCCCATCACCGCCGCAAAACCCAGCAACATGGGCAAATTGAGCCCAGCGGAGGTGAGGAAGCGGCTCAGGCCGAGGATATTCACCACCAGGCCCAGCATGACCATGATGGCCAGATTGGTGGCAAGAAAAATCAGAATGCGTTTCATGGGAGTCTCTCCATTCAAGCGAAGGCGGCCAGGCTCAAACCCCAGCGGGCAGAGGCAGGGCCACCGATGATTCCAGGTCGTTCCTTATACCAGATTGTTCCCGGGCCGCCTTGTTCCGACGGGGCGCGGCCACGGCCTGGGTGGCGAGGCGGCGCCCCAGCCGGGCCAGGGCCCGGGCGGCCCGGTGGGCGGCCCCGTCTATGGCGGCCCGCACGTCCCCCGCCACGCTGCGCACCACCAGATCGGGCTGGCCGGGCAGGGCCAACTGGAGGGAGCAGCACTTATCCACCCCGCCCCGGGGGCCGTTCTCATCGGCCAGACGCACGGTGACAGATTGCACCCGATTGCCACTCCGATCCAGGGCAAACCCCAGACGGCGGGCCACATAGGCGCGCAGTTCCGCACCCACGGCGATTTTCCTAGCGACGATTTTCGTTTCCATGACAGTCTCCTTGGAGGAGGGAAGATGACGGGGTCCAGCTTAAGGGCTTTCATCCTTCCAAAAAAGCAGAGAGAATCGGAGCATTACTTCGGTTTTTTCTGATGGTTTTCCTTCAACATGGCCCCTTCTGCCCTGCCCCTCGCTCCCCTTAACCACCGCCATCTCCACTATTTCTGGGTAGTGGCCAAGGAAGGGGGCATCTGCGGCGGTCACGCTTTTTCGGACAGTTGGCTAAGCTAATGCTGACCGGTTGAAAGGGAAGTGAAAGATGGGAACGAAACGCAAGCAACACAGTGCGGAATTCAAGGCACAAGTGGCGATGGCGGCC
>JAYRGQ010000024.1:0-43225 GCA_041907765.1 Rhodocyclaceae bacterium
GCTGCCCACAAGCTCCACAGTGCTCAAGCCAATCGTTATAAAATCCGGGAAAGTCAAAACCAAAACCCCGGCACCGGCCTTAGCTTATTCCAGCCCGGTGGCTGTCCAAACGACCGGGACCACCGCAACCCCGCCCATGAAAATTACCCTGCGCCAATTGGAAGTCTTCGCCGCCATCGCCGCCCACGGCCACGTCACCCGGGCCGCCGAGGCCGTGGCCCTGACCCAGGCCGCCGCCAGCATGGCCCTGGGGGATTTGGAACGGCAGTTGGACCGGCGCCTGTTCGACCGGGTGGGACGCCAGCTCCTGCTCAACGAGGCGGGGCGCCAGCTCCTGCCCCAGGCCCAGGAAGTGCTGGATCGGGTGCGGGACATGGAAGCCCCGGCCCCGGGCCCCGGCGCCTTTCTCCTCCACCTGGGGGCCAGCCTCACCATCGGCAACCATCTTCTCCCCCCCGTGCTGGGGGAATTGCTGCGCCGTCATCCCCAATCCCAGGTGGATTTAAAACTGCACAACACGGAGCAGGTCCAGGCCGATCTGGAAGCCTTCCGCATTGATCTGGGCTTTATCGAAGGCCCCCTGGGCAACGCCCGGCTACGCCATTTCCCCTGGCGCCAGGATCGGCTGGTGGTCTTCGCCCCCCTGGATCACCCCCTGGCCGGGGGCACCGCCACCCCGGGAGACCTGGCCCGGGCCACCTGGGTGGTGCGGGAAAAGGGCTCGGGCACCCGGGAAATTTTCGAGCGGGCCCTGGGCAACCTGGGGCTCACCCCCCGCCTGTCCCTGGAACTGGAACAGCCGGAAGCCATCCGCCAGGCGGTACGGGCCGGCCTAGGCCTGGGCTGCCTCTCCGCCCTGGAACTGGAAGACCCCTTCCGCGCCGGTTGGCTGGCCCCGGTGGAAACCCCGTTTCTCAAACTGGACCGGGAACTGCAAATAGTCATGCACCCCGAAAAATTCCCCGGCGCCGGGATTCAGGCCCTGCTGGCTTTGTGTGGGGTGGATTCGGGGGAGATGGGAGGCAAGGTTTGAATTCACAGAGCTGCGAAACTTTTCGCGCCGGTCCGTTGGGCTATTTGGTTAAGCAACTTTTGTATCGAAATATTGCGCTTCACTGTTGAAAACCACACTTAACATGAGCTATTCCGGGTAATCGAAATAGAGCACGTCATCGCCGCTCAGGTGGTTGTCTATGAGTTGCTTCCCTAACACCAGTGAGCGGGTTTCCGCCTCGACCTCGGATGCGTAATACCTCGGTTCTACGGCTATGCGCTGCGTGAACCGACCGCCTTTCTCTATCTTGACACCTGGAGAGTACTTTCTTATGTCACCGTCGTAGATGACTACTAGGTGCAAGCCTAACCCCCTATAAAGAGTGGGTGCCGTCATTTTCATTCTCCTTTGGTACTCTGATCGATTGAGGCTTTCAGCCTACTGTCACGACTGTGTGCGAATGAGTCCATAACGCCTCACTGCACCAATAGGCACAGCTTGTCGGCTCTCCCGCTCGACAATGGAATTACCAGTCACTTTTGACTTCATATTTGCGAACAATCACATCAGGCGGAAGGAAGTCATGTAATGACAATACTAGGGTAACTTCCTTTTCATTGGCGTGCTCCGGATCGGAAAACTCAACCGTTTGAATTCCTATCGCAGCTAGCTTAATGGCATCAATTACATATACGAAACCGTCTTCTGTATTGCCACTCGTTGCAAATCGCCTCGCCACATCTTCTGAAGTTGAAGTAGAGATAGCAGATGGATCGTAAGGGCTCCCATCAATCTGTTGGGCTCGGGCAGTATTATTCACACTAGGGCCGTAAGTGAATTTACCGTCGTGCCTGATTCTCTCATCGTGCTTTGCGGTTACCTGATAAGTGGAGCCCTTCGCAAGGATGCGCCCTTGGTTCTGGGCATCCATCGCTTTACACACTCCACGATATAGCAGCTCGCTCATTGAGAAATCCAACTCCAGAAAGATGAGGAAGCCGCCTCACGGAAGCCGCTTCATATTGGGAGGACTGTCCTAGTGGCCCCATCCTAAAGGCGTGTAGCCCCCTTATCCTCCCCCGGCTTTTTATCCCCTTCCGGCTTCTTCTCCGACTGGGGCTTTTTCTCCCCCTCTCCCTCCGCCGCCTTTTTGCGGGGCTTGCGTTTATGGGGGGTGGGCTCGCTCAGGGCCTTGCGCATGGTGGCCATTTGGGTGAGCTGCATGGCCACCAGGTAATTCACCGTGCCTTCCGGCACTTCGCCCTGATCATTGGGCTCCCCGGCGGCCACGCCGGTGAGGAGTTCAATGGCCTGATCCACGTCATTCACCCCATAGATGTGGAAGCGGCCATCGGCCACGGCAGCCACCACGTCCTGGCGCAGCATGAGATGCTGAACGTTGCTGGCGGGAATAATCACCCCCTGGCTACCGGTCAGGCCCCGGGCCTGGCAGATATCGAAAAAGCCTTCGATTTTTTCATTCACCGCCCCAATGGGCTGGACCTGACCCAACTGATTGACCGAGCCGGTCACTGCCAGGGATTGGTGAATGGGCACCAGGGCCACCCCAGACAGCAGGGCGCAGAGTTCCGCCAGGGAAGCGCTGTCCCCATCCACCTCGCCGTAGGACTGCTCAAAAACGATGCTGGCGTTGAGGGACAGGGGGGTGGTCCGGCCAAAGCGGGCCGCCAGGAAGGAGGTGAGGATCATCATGCCCTTGGAGTGGAGGGGGCCGCCCAGCTCCACCTCCCGCTCAATATCCACCATGTCCCCTTCCCCCATGCGCACGGCGGCGGTAATACGCACCGGGTGGGCAAAGGTGAATTCCCCCAGTTCAATGGCGGCCAGTCCATTGATCTGGCCCACCTGCTGGCCGTCCGTGGCCACCATCAGGGTATTGCGCAAAATGGCTTCGTGCTGCTTTTCCCGGACCCGATCGGCCCGGTGAATCATGGCCGCCATGGCCTGTTCCACATGGAGGCGGTCCAGCACCGGGCTGGCCACCTTACCGGCGCGAAAATCCGCCTCCCGCAGCAGGTCCGCCAAGAGCCGGGTGCGGGTGGTGAGCCGTTGCCGATCCTCCGCCAGCCGGGCGGCGTATTCGATACAGCGGGCCACCGCTTCCCGGGTCAGGGGGCGGAGTTTTTCCCGGCGCCCCAGGGTGGCCAGCAGACGGGCGTAGAGCACCGTATTGTCGCTGCTACGCTCCACCTCGCTTTCCATGTCCGCCGCCACTTTGAAGAGGGCGGCAAATTCCGGGTCCATTTCGGAGAGCAGGTAATAGGTCATCCGGTCCCCGATGAGCACCACCTTCACATCCAGGGGAATGGCCTCCGGCTCCAGTTGCTGGGTGCTGGCCAGGCCGTAGATTTCCCCTAGGGATTCAATGCGCGCCACCCCGGCCTGCAAGGCCCGTTTCAGACCGTCCCAGGCATAGGGCTGGGACAGGAGCTTGGCCGCGTCCAGCACCAGGGTGCCCCCATTGGCCCGTTGCAGGGCGCCGGCCTTGATCAGGGTGAAATTGGCCACCAGGGTGCCCAGGTGGGCGATGTGCTCCACCCGGCCCACCAGATTCTGATAGGTGGGCAGGCTTTCGCAGATCAGGGGCTGGCCCTGGGTCTGGCCGTTATCCACAAAAAGATTGACCAGGTAACGTTGGACGGAAATGGCGCCGGAAAAGAGGAGATTTTCCATTTCCCCTTCCTGGCGCTGGGAATCCCGCAGGGTATCCCCCGTTTCCACCACGTCGTGGAGCACCTGGTCCAGAAACTCGATGACCGGGGGCAAATCCCCATAGGCGGGCTTGAGTTCCTCGATGGCGTGGCCCACGGCCCGGCGCATGGCTTCCCGGCTGGTGTCCTTGATCTTGGCCTGGAGCTCCCGGCGCCACCGGGGAAACTGGCCCAGGAGCTTATGCAGGCGCTCCTCAAAGGTGGCGATGACCTTTGCCAGGGCCGCCTTGCGTTCCTCCGGCAGCTGATCGAACTCCTCCTGGGAGTAGGTTTCATCGTCCGTTTTGGCCGGGGCGAAGGCAAAGCCTTCCGGGGTGCGCAGCAGGGCCACCCCCTGTTTCAGGGATTCCCGCCCCAACTCCCGCAGGGCCCCCTCCTCCTTCTGCTTGTATTCCTCCTGGAGGGCATCCACCGTGGATCGGTATTCGTCGCTTTCAAAAGCGGCGGCAATGGCCGGGCCCAGCTCGGCGACAAAATGCTGCATGTCGTCCCGCAGCTTGGCGCCCCGCCCGGCGGGCAGGCGCATGAGCCGGGGCCGGGTGGCATCGGCGAAATTATTGACGTAGCACCAGTCAGACAGGGGCTCTACCCCATCCGCTTCCCCGATGAGACGACGCACCAGGGCGTGGCGGCCGCTGCCCGGTTCCCCCAGCACAAAGACGTTGTAGCCGGAGCGACGGTATTCCAAGCCAAAGCGCAGGGCCTCCACGGCCCGATCATGGGCGAATTCCGTCCCCTGGTCCTCCAGCTCGTCGCTGGTGACAAAGGGCAAATGATCCGGATTGCAGGGGGTAAATAACTGGGCGGGAGTGAGGCGCAGGCAATGGGCGGTGAGATCGGACATGGGCGACGGGTGTAGGAGCGCTTGTAAAAAGACCAGAGTGCCGAGGTTAGCACCCCGGCGGCGCCCCCGTCACGGGCTTCGGCAGGGAAAGAGGGCTGAAGGCTGAAGCGGGCCCCCATTCAGAGCGGTAGGGAAAAGGGAGCGGCTCGATTCCCCGGGCGAAAGGGGGACGCTCAGACTGGGTCTGGCGCTCCAGCAGCGTAAAAAGGGGAAACGGTTAGATCAGGTCGCGACTTCTACACATGAGGCCCAACTGCTGCGGTTAAGGCTCCCAGGGCCGGGGGCTTCAACCTTCCCGCCCCGCCGCTGCCTGGGTCCAAGGACCAGGGGCAAGGGAGAGCGCGGCCCTCCAGGAGGGCGTCGAGCCTAGAGCCGCCTAGGGCAGCTCCTCCACCTTGATCCACACCGTCCCCGATTGCTGTACCTGCTCCCCCTCACCCCCGTTCCAGCTCCGGCTCTGGCTGGCGCCGGACTGGGTGCTGCTGCCCAGGGGCAGCCATTCCCCCAGACGCCCGGACACCGTGGTGCTGAGCTCCTGGACCTCCGCGCTGCCCGGTCCCCAGCGGCCCGGGGCATCGTTATGGGTACTGATGTCCAGGCTCACCCGATTGCCCGCCACCCGGGGCTGGGCGTAAAAGCCCTGGCCGATGTCCCGATAAACCACCGTGGTGTCCCGCACCGGGCCATGGGGCCCCCACCGCACCTGATACAAGGGCACGGGCAGGGAATAGCCCACCTGGATGAAGGCCTGGCCCCCTTCCACCACCTGGACCATCTGATCCACCTGGCGGGAAGACGTCCCCTGGCGCTCGGAGAAATCCCCGCTCACCCGGCCCCGGGCCCCCTGAATGGTGATGGTGCCGCCCCCGGAAGCACTGGAGGGTTGGAGTATGCGCACCCGGCCCCCGGGGGAGCTGACCTCCCCGGACACGGCCCCGCCCTGGCGGTTATAGCGGTCATCCCGGCTTTGGCTCACCCGAATCACCAGGCGCCGGGGCGGGGTGTCCATGGCAGCCAGGGCCTGGCGGATTTGGGCCCGGTTGCGGGGCGAAGCCTTGAGAATCAGCTGGTTGTTCATGCCCGAAAGGGCCGCCCCCGGCTCCAGCAGGGGGCGCAGACTGGGCAACACCTCTTCCACCGTGCGGTGTTCCAGGGGAATGATCTCCACCTCCTGCTGGGCCCGGAGGGCGGGGGCCAGGAGCAGGCCCAGGCAAAGCAGGCAGAATCCCAGCCAGGGCTGCCAGGGGCCCCATTCTTGGCCATATCCCATCATCGTCTCCTCTTCCCGCCCTGGGGCGGTTCTATTCCGGCGTGGCGGAAGTTTGGGAATCAGGGGCGGCCGGGTTTTCCGCCGCCGTTCCCGCCTCCGCCCCATCCGTACCGCTTTTTTCTAGGCTGCCCAGATGGGGCTCGGCCAGGTATTCCTTGGAGTGCATTTCGGTCAGCCGGCTGGCCGTGCGGAAAAATTCCGTGGCATGGGTGCCTTCCGTATACAGGTCCTCCGCCACGCAATCCGCCGTGGCAATCAGCTTCACTTTGTGGTCGTAAAAAATATCCACCAGCCAGGTAAAGCGCCGGGCCATATCCCGCTGGGCCGCCCCCATTTTGGGGATTTTGGAAATGAGCACAGTGTGGAAACGCCGGGCCAGTTCCAGGTAATCGTTCTGGGAGCGGGGCCCGTCGCACAGGGCGGTAAAGGAGAACCAGGCCACATGGCCCGCCTGGCGAATGACCGGGATGGGGCGACCAAGCACGTCCAGCTTGCCCCCCTTGCGCCCTTCGGCCCCGGCCAGCTGGCGGAAATAGGCTTCCAGCTTGGCCTCCGCCCCGGCATCCGCCGGGTACATAAAGGTTTCCACCTGTTCCAGGGTGCGCATCCGGTAATCCACCCCCGCATCCACCCGGATCACGTCCAGGCGCTCCTTAATGAGAGCGATGGTGGGCAGGAAATTCATGCGTTGCAGGCCGTTGGGATAAAGATCGTCCGGTGGGTAATTGGAGGTCATCACCAGCACCACTCCCCGGTCGAAGAGGGATTCCAGCAGGCGGCCCAGCATCATGGCATCGGCAATGTCGGAGACGTGGAATTCGTCGAAGCAGAGCAGCCGGGTTTCCTTGGCAATCTGATCCGCCACCTGGGCCAGGGGATCCACCGCCCCTTTCAGGGCCAGGAGCCGCTCATGGACCTGGCGCATAAAGGCGTGGAAGTGGATGCGCTTTTTGCGCCGATAGGGCACGGCATCAAAAAAGCAATCCATGAGAAAGCTCTTACCCCGCCCTACCCCGCCCCAAAAATAGACCCCTTTGGGGGGCTGGGCCCGGGAAAGCATTTTGCGCAGGGTGGAGCGGCGGGCGGCCTTGAATTCCAGGAGCCCGGCGTAAAGTTCCTGCAAGCGCCGGGCGGCGGCCAGCTGGGCCTCATCGGCCTGGTAGCCACGGGCGGCCAGCACCGCCTGATAGGCATCCAGCATGCCGTTTTCGGGGACGTTCAGTATGCGATGGGGGGGCATGGGCTTTTTCTTTTTAAGGGAGTCGAACGGGAAGCATGGACAAGAAAAAGGCGAGGTGCAAGACCTCGCCTTTTCGGGACTGGGCCCGCCTTAGAAATGCAGGGCGCGCTTGTCGCAGGCCAGGGCCGCTTCATGCACCGCTTCCGACAGGGTCGGGTGGGCGTGGCAGATGCGGGCCAGGTCTTCGGAGGCAGCGGAGAATTCCAGGGACAGCACCCCTTCGGAAATCAGCTCGGAAGCATTGGCGCCGATGATATGGACCCCCAGGATGCGATCCGTCTTGGCATCCGCCAGCATTTTCACGAAACCGCTGGGTTCGCCCATGCCCAAAGCCCGGCCATTGGCCAGGAAGGGGATTTTGCCGACCTTGTAGGCCACGCCTTCCGCCTTGAGCTGTTGTTCGGTCTTGCCCACCCAGGCGATTTCCGGGCTGGTGTAGATGACCGAGGGAATGGTGGAGAAATCCACGTGACCGGCTTGTCCGGCCATGGTTTCCGCCACGGCTACCCCTTCTTCCATGGCCTTGTGGGCCAGCATGGGGCCGACCACCACGTCGCCGATGGCCCACACGCCGGGCAGATTGGTCCGGTTATGGGCATCCACCGCCACCCGGCCCCGGTCGTCCAGCTGCAAGCCCACCTTGTCCGCACCCAGGCCGTCCGTATTGGGAATACGGCCCACGGAAACAATCAGCCGTTCCGCGTCCAGGGATTGGGCCTTGCCGTCCTTGTCCGTATAGGCAATAGCCACGCCCTTCTTGCCGGTCTTGATGTCGCCGATTTTGACGCCCATCTGGAAATTCAGACCTTGCTTGGTGAACAGCTTCAGGGCTTCCTTGGCCACGTCCTGGTCGGCCATGGGCAGGAAATCGGGCGCCACTTCCAGCACCGTGACTTCGGAACCCAGACGGCGCCACACGGAGCCCATTTCCAGGCCAATCACACCGGCGCCGATGATGGCCAGGGTCTTGGGCACGGATTGCTGGGCCAGGGCCCCTTCGTTGTCCATGACCACCTTGTTATCCACCTTCACATTGGGCAGATGGCGGGGCTTGGAGCCGGTGGCCACGATGACCTGTTTGGCTTCCACCACTTCTTCACCCACCTTGACCTGCCAGCCGGCGCCGCCCTGGCCCACGAAACTGCCGTGGCCATTGAGCTGGGTCACCTTGTTTTTCTTGAACAGGCCCTTGATGCCGGAGGTCAGCTGGGTCACCACCTGATCCTTGCGCGCCACCATGGCGGGCACGTCAATGCTGGGCTTGCCGATCTTGATGCCCTGACCGGCGAAGCTGTGAGCCGCTTCCTCGAACAGGTGGGACGTGTGCAGCAGGGCCTTGGAGGGAATGCAGCCCACGTTCAGGCAGGTGCCGCCGAGCCGGGGTTCGCCCTTGGGGTCCGCATAGGGATTGGATTCGCAGCAGGCCACGGAAAAGCCCAGCTGAGCCGCCCGAATGGCCGCCACATAACCGCCGGGGCCGCCGCCGATGACGAGAACGTCGAATTGCTTGTTAGACATGGAACACCTCTTTAGACGAGGAGACCGCGGAGAGGGGGAAGGCTTCTGGCCTTCGCCTCCCGGCGATCTCCGTACGTTAGGGATTAAGGAAAGGTGGAATTAGACCCCGAGGAGCAGGCGGGTCGGATCTTCCAGGGCTTCCTTCATGGCCACCAGGGCCAACACCGCTTCCCGACCGTCGATAATCCGGTGGTCATAGGACATGGCCAGGTAATTGATCGGACGGATCACCACCTGACCGTTTTCCACCACCGGCCGTTCCTTGGTGGCGTGAATGCCCAGAATGGCGGATTGGGGCGGGTTGATGATGGGGGTGGAGAGCATGGAACCGAACACCCCACCGTTGGAGATGGAGAAGGTGCCGCCGGTCAGTTCTTCGATGGACAGCTTGCCGTCCTTGGCCTTGGCGCCGAACTCGGCAATCTTCTTTTCGATTTCCGCAATGGTGAGCTGATCCGCGTTACGGATGATGGGCACCACCAGGCCGCGGGGGGAACCCACGGCAATACCGATGTCGATGTAGCCGTGGTAGATGATGTCGGTGCCATCCACGGAAGCATTCACGATGGGGTACTTTTGCAGGGCAGCCACAGCCGCCTTGACGAAGAAGCCCATGAAGCCCAGGCGCACGCCATGGGTCTTTTCGAACTTTTCACCGTACTGCTTGCGCAGGGCGATGATGGGCCCCATGTTCACTTCGTTGAACGTGGTGAGGATGGCGTTTTCGTTCTTGGACTGGATCAGCCGTTCGGCGATCCGGGCCCGCAGACGGCTCATGGGCACCCGTTGTTCGGAGCGTTCGCCCAGGGGGATTTCCACGGCAGGAGCAGCCACCGCAGCGGGTTTGGCCTTGGCCGCCACCGCGTCTTCCTTGGTCACCCGACCACCCCGGCCGGTGCCTTCCACGCTGGCGGCGGAAACACCCTTTTCTTCCAGGATCTTGCGGGCGGCCGGGCTGGCGGTGCCAGCGGCCACGGCAGCGGCAGGGGCCGCAGCCACCGGAGCGGGCGCCGCGGCAGGCGCCGGGGCGGGGGCCGCAGCGGCGGCACCGGCAGCCGCCTTGGCTTCCGTATCCAGCTGGGCGATGACTTCACCCGCCACCACGGTTTCCCCGTCACCCTTGATGATCTTGACGATCACCCCAGCGTCGGGCGCCGGCAATTCCAGCACCACCTTGTCGGTTTCAATATCAATCAGGTTTTCGTCCCGGGCGACCGCTTCGCCTTCCTTTTTGTGCCAGGAAACCAGGGTCGCTTCGGCGACGGACTCGGAGAGTTGCGGCACTTTGACGTCGATAATCATGATCTACGTATCCTTGTGTCTCGTTAGTTAAGTTTGCCCAGGGCTTGATCCACCACAGCCTTTTGCTGTTCCACGTGCTTCGCCAGGTAACCGACGGCCGGCGCGGCGGCGGCCGGACGGGCCACCACGTGCAGGGTCTGGCCCTTCTTCAGAGCCGCTTGCAGCCGGTGGGCCTTGGCGTACCAGGCGCCTTGGTTGAGGGGCTCTTCCTGGCACCACACCAATTCCTTGGCGTTGGGGTACTTGGACAGCTCTTCATCAAAGCGGCGGTCGTCGAAGGGATAAAGTTGTTCCACCCGGAGCAGAACGATGTTGTTCAGCTTCCGTTCATTGCGGGCGGTGACCAGGTCGTAATAAATCTTGCCAGCGCAGGCCACGACCCGGGTCACCTTCTTGGCATCCACCTTTTCGGTTTCACCGATGATGGTCTGGAAGGTGCCGTTGGCCAGTTCGTCCAGGGAGCAGGTGGCCAGGGGGTTACGCAGCAAGGACTTGGGCGTCATGACGATCAAGGGCTTGCGTTGCTTGCGCACCATTTGCCGACGCAGCAGATGGAAAATCTGGGCCGCGTTGGAGGGGTAGCAAACTTCCCAGTTGAACTCGGCGGAAAGCTGCATGTACCGTTCCAGGCGGGCGGAGGAGTGCTCCGGACCTTGGCCTTCGTAGCCGTGGGGGAGCAGCAGGGTCAGGCCGCAAGCCCGGCCCCACTTGGCTTCCCCGGAGCAGAGGAACTGGTCGATGACCACCTGGGCGCCATTGGCGAAGTCGCCAAACTGACCTTCCCAGATCACCAGCTCATTGGGTTCCGCCGTGGCATAGCCGTATTCAAAAGCCATGACCGCATTTTCGGACAACACGGAATCAAAGCATTGAATGGTGGCTTGCTTGTCTTGCAGATTGGCCAGGGGCACGTAAATGCCCGAATCCCATTTTTCCCGGTTTTGATCGTGGAGAATGGCGTGACGGTGGAAGAAAGTCCCCCGCCCCACGTCTTCACCGGTGATCCGGATACCGTAGCCGGAGGTAAGCAGGGAGGCGTAGGCCAGGTTTTCGGCCATCCCCCAATCCACCGGCAGCTTGCCCTCGCCCATAGCGGCCCGGTCTTCGATAATTTTCTTGACCCGGGAATGGAGGGTGAAGGTGTCCGGCACGGCGGTCAGGCGTTGAGCCAACCGTTGCAGTTCCTTCTTGGCCACCTTGGTGTTGCCCAGCTCGGTGTACTTCTTGTTGATGTAGGGAGACCAGTCGTTGGCGAATTGGCGCTTGTAGTTGGAAAGCACCGGATCGGCCAGCAGCTTGCCTTGGTCCAGGGCCGCCCGGTAATCCTTGACCATTTGGTCCGGACCGTCGGCAGCCAGCACCCCTTGGGCCACCAGCTTGTCCGCGTAAACCTTGCGGCTGCCCGGGTGAGCATGGACCTTCTTGTACATCAAAGGCTGGGTGACCATGGGCTCGTCTTGTTCGTTGTGGCCCAGCTTGCGGAAGCAGACGATGTCCACCACCACATCCTTCTTGAAGGTCTGACGGAATTCCAGGGCCAGACGGGTCACCAGGGCCACCGCTTCCGGATCGTCCCCGTTGACGTGGAAAACCGGCAATTCCACCATCTTGAAGATGTCCGTGCAGTACAGGGAGGAGCGGCTGTCCCGGGGATCAGAGGTAGTGAAACCGATCTGGTTGTTCACCACGATGTGCAGGGTGCCCCCCGTACCGTAACCCCGAGTTTGGGAGAAGTTGAGCATTTCCTGGTTCACGCCCTGACCGGCCACAGCCGCATCCCCGTGGATGAGCACGGGCAGCACCTGGGCGTGGGCCGCTTCATCACCGCCGCGACGGCGCTGACGGGCGAAGACGGAACCTTCCACCACCGGATTGACGATTTCCAGGTGGGACGGGTTAAAGGCCAGGGTCAAATGGACCGGGCCCCCTTCCGTGCCCACATCGGAGGAATAGCCCATGTGGTATTTCACGTCGCCGGAGGACAAATCCACCTTCTTCTTGCCTTCGAATTCGGCAAACAGCAGGGAGGGGGATTTACCCAGGGTATTCACCAGCACATTGAGCCGGCCCCGGTGGGCCATGCCGATCACCACTTCCTGGATACCGAACTGGGCGGCACCGGTGTGCACCACTTCGTCCATGGAAACAATCAGGGCTTCGCCCCCTTCCAGGGAGAAGCGCTTCTGCCCCACGTACTTGGTGTGCAGGTAGCGTTCCAGGGTTTCCGCAGCGGTGAGGCGCTCCAGCAGGTGCTTTTTCTGTTCCGGCGTATAGCTGGCCATGCCCCGGATCGGCTCCAGCCGGTCCTGGATCCAGCGCTTTTGCGCCGTATCCGTCATGTGCATGTATTCCACGCCGATGGAGCTGCAGTAAGTAGCCCGCAGGGCATCCAGAATCTGGTTCAGGGTCGCCCGATCCTGGCCCATCTTGAAGGAGCCCGTATTAAAGGTCTCATTCAGATCGGCGTTGCTGAAACCGTAGAAAGACGGCTCCAGCTCGTGGATCACCGGCCGCTCATGGCGCTTCAGGGGATCCAGGTTGGCCCACCGGTTCCCCAGGAAACGGTAGGCGTTGATCAGTTGCAGGACGGAAACCTGCTTTTTACCGCTATCCCCATCCACGGCCACCGTGCGCACCGCGCTGTGCTTGGCCTGTTCGGCGAAGGCAGCAATCACGGGGGCATGGGGAACGTCCCGGGGCGCTGCACCGGGCATTTGGGACAGCTTGTCGAAATACTCCCGCCATTCTTCGGGAACGGAGGCAGGATTCTCCAGATAGCTTTCGTACAACTCCTCAACGAACGGCGCGTTGCCGCCGTACAGATAGGAGGTGCCTAAGTTTTGCATCATCATGGCAATCACCTGTGTGGTGTGGTGTTATTTTCTGGGCCCCGTGGTCGGAGCCATCTGGCCGACGGTTAAAACCGCCGATCCGATGCGAAAAAGGGGCGGTCGCCCGCCCCTCTTCCGACTTACTTGCGGTCGGCCAGGGGGACGACGTCCCGCTTGGCGGCGCCAACGTAAAGCTGACGCGGACGCCCGATCTTGTATTCCGGATCGGAGATCATTTCTTCCCACTGGGCCATCCAACCCACGGTCCGCGCCAGGGCGAAGATGCAGGTGAACATGGTGGTGGGAATGCCCAGGGCCTTTTGGACGATGCCGGAGTAGAAGTCCACGTTCGGGTAGAGCTTCTTCTCAATGAAGTAATCGTCTTCCAGGGCGATCTTTTCCAGAGCCATGGCCAGCTTGAAGAGGCGGCTGTTTTCCAGACCCAGTTCGGTCAGCACGTTGTTGCAGACCTTGCGCATCAGCTTGGCCCGGGGGTCGAAGTTCTTGTAGACCCGGTGACCGAAGCCCATGAGCTTGAAGGGATCGCTCTTGTCCTTAGCGCGGGTGATGTATTCGCCCACCCGGGACACGTCGCCGATTTCTTCCAGCATCTTCAGGCAGGCTTCATTGGCGCCGCCGTGAGCCGGGCCCCACAGGCAGGCGATACCGGCAGAGATACAGGCGAAAGGATTGGCACCGGAGGAGCCAGCCAGACGCACCGTGGAGGTGGAGGCGTTTTGCTCGTGATCGGCGTGGAGGGTGAAAATCACGTCCAGAGCATGAACCAGCACCGGATTCGGGACATAGGTCTCGCAGGGGGTGCCGAACATCATTTGCATGAAGTTGGCGGTGTAGTCCAGGTCGTTGCGCGGGTACATCAGGGGCTCACCGCGGGAGTACTTGTAAGCCAGGGCCACGATGGTAGGCATCTTGGCCACAATGCGGTTAAAGCTGATGCTGCGATGTTCCGCGTCGGAGAAATCGTGAGCTTCGTGATAAAAGGCGGACAGGGCGCCGACCACGCCAACCATTATTGCCATGGGGTGGGCGTCCCGGCGGAAGCCTTGGAAGAACTTCACCAGTTGCTCATGCACCATCGTGTGGGACTTGATGGTGCTTTCAAAATCTAGTTTCTCTTGGGTGTTGGGCAATTCGCCGTTTTTCAACAGATAGGCGACTTCCAGGAAGTTGCACTGTTCGGCCAATTGTTCGATGGGGTAACCACGGTACAGCAGCTCGCCCTTTTCACCATCAATGAAGGTGATCTTGGATTTGCAGCTGGCGGTGGAAAGAAAGCCGGAATCGTAGGTAAAGTGGCCGGTTTTGGCGCCCAGGGTACGAATGTCGATGCAGTCGTTACCGTGGGTGGGCGTCAGAATCGGGAAATCGACCGGATCCTTGCCTTCAATTGAGAGTGTAGCCTTGCGTTCGCTCATGTTTCAGCCCCTGTAATGGTTATATGGTGGTCATTACTACACAAGCAGGGAACCGCGATGTTGCCGCGGTATCCTTACTCAACACTTACGCAGCTTG
This sequence comes from Rhodocyclaceae bacterium, assembly GCA_041907765.1. Lineage (GTDB taxonomy): Bacteria > Pseudomonadota > Gammaproteobacteria > Burkholderiales > Rhodocyclaceae > Azospira. Next base: position 14,265 of record JAYRGQ010000024.1, read on the forward strand.
GCCAATATTCCGGTAAGCCGCGGGTCCGGGGCCTGCCGGTCGCTGGCAATCAACGACCAGAGGTCCAGATCCTCCATCTCCGCCAAGACCTTGAAGGCCTGGACCTCCTCGTCCGTCAGCTTGGCAAATTCCTCATCAAGGAATTTGGTCAGCTTCAGGTCCAACTCGAGGAGGCCCCGACGGATACAGCGCCAGCGAAGGCGCTCGTATTCTGCTCGTTCCATCAGACCGCGCGCTTAACCATCAACTCTTTGATCTTGCCGATGGCTTTGGTGGGGTTCAAACCCTTCGGGCAAACATCAACGCAGTTCATGATGGTGTGGCAACGGAACAACCGGTACGGGTCTTCCAGATTGTCCAGACGCTCGTTGGTCGCCTGGTCCCGGGTATCGGCGATGAACCGATAGGCGGCCAGCAGACCGGCGGGCCCCACGAATTTGTCCGGATTCCACCAGAAGGAGGGGCAGGACGTGGAGCAGCATGCGCACAGGATGCACTCGTAGAGGCCGTTCAGCTCTTCCCGATCTTCCGGAGACTGATACCGTTCCCGTTCGGGAGCCGGATCGTTGTTGATCAGGTAGGGCTTGATGGAATGGTATTGCTTGAAGAACTGGGTCATATCCACGATCAGATCGCGGATGACGGGCAGTCCGGGCAAGGGACGCAGCACGATAGGCTGGGCCAGCTCGTCCACATTGGTCAGGCAGGAGAGACGGTTCTTGCCATTGACGTTCATGGCGTCGGAACCGCACACCCCTTCCCGGCAGGAACGGCGGAAGGCGAAGCTATCGTCCTTGGCCTTGAGGCGCACCAGAGCAGCCAGCAGTTTTTTATCCGTCTCTTCCAGCTCGACGGAAATATCCTGCATGTAGGGCGCATCGTCCTTGTCCGGATCGTAGCGATAAACTTTGAATTGAACGGTACGTTTGCTCATATCTTTTATCTCCGCTCCTTAGTAGACCCGCTTCTTCAGAGCGACAGTTTCGGCCGTCAGCGGCTTCATCTGAACCGGCTTGTATTGCAGACGATTGCCATCGCGGAACCACAGGGTGTGCTTCAGCCATTCCTGGTCATTCCGACCGTCCGGATGTTCCGTGGTATCCGGAGCATCGTCCCGCACGTGGGCGCCACGGGATTCTTTCCGGGCTTCGGCGGAAATCATGGTGGCCTTGGCCACTTCGATGAGGTTTTCCAGTTCCAGAGCTTCGCTGCGGGCGGTGTTCCAGACCTTGGACTTGTCCTTGATCTCGGTGGTTTGCACCCGTTCCGCCACCTTGGCGATTTGTTCCACACCTTCGTGGAGCAGATCCTTGAAGCGGAACACCCCAGCGTGACCTTGCATGACCCGTTGCATAGCGGTCATGACTTCGGACACGTCTTCCCCGTTCTTCTGGGTTTCCAGACGATTCAGGCGGGACAGGGCGTAATCGGCGGCGTTTTCCGGCAGAGGCTTGTGGGCCTTATTGTTCTTCAGGTCCTCAATCACCGTTTCACCGGCGGACTTACCGAAGACCAGGAGATCGAGCAGGGAGTTGGTACCCAGCCGGTTGGCCCCGTGCACCGACGCGCAGGCGCATTCGCCAGCGGCGTAGAAGCCCTTGACCGGAGCGGCCAGATCGTCGCCCTGGGGCACCACCACCTGACCTTGATAGTTGGTAGGAATACCACCCATCTGGTAGTGGCAGGTCGGCACCACGGGGATCGGGGTCTTGATGGGATCAACGCCAGCAAACTGGATGGCGATATCCCGAATCCCGGGCAAACGCTTCATGATGGTTTCAGGGGCCAGGTGGGTGATATCCAGCAGGACGTAGTCCTTGTTGGTACCGCAGCCGCGGCCTTCCTTCATTTCCGTCACCATGGCGCGGGAAACCACGTCACGGGAAGCCAGATCCTTCAGGTTGGGAGCGTAACGTTCCATGAAACGTTCGCCGTTGGCGTTGCGCAGAATACCGCCTTCGCCCCGCACCCCTTCCGTAATCAGCACCCCGGCACCGGCCACACCGGTGGGGTGGAATTGCCAGAATTCCATGTCTTCCAGGGGAATGCCAGCCCGCGCCGCCATACCCAGGCCGTCACCGGTATTGATGAAGGCATTGGTGGAAGAATAGAAAATCCGCCCGGCACCGCCGGTGGCGAAAATCGTAGCCTTGGCATGGAAAATATGGACTTCGCCCGTTTCCATTTCCAGAGCCACCACGCCCAGGACTTCCCCATCGGCGTCGCGGATCAGATCCAGGGCCATCCATTCCACGAAGAACTGGGTATGGGCCCGCACGTTCCGTTGGTACATGGCGTGCAGCATGGCGTGACCGGTACGGTCAGCGGCCGCACAGGAACGATTCACCGGCTTTTCGCCAAAGTTCTGGGAGTGACCACCGAACGGCCGTTGATAAATCTTGCCGTTATCCAGGCGGTCAAAAGGCATGCCGTAGTGTTCCAGCTCCACCACCACTTCATTGGCCTTGCGCACCATGAATTCGATGGCGTCCTGGTCGCCCAGCCAATCGGACCCCTTGACGGTGTCGTACATGTGCCAGCGCCAGTTGTCTTCGGTCACATTCCCCAGGGAAGCGGCCACCCCGCCTTGCGCGGCCACGGTGTGGCTGCGGGTGGGAAACACCTTGGTCAGCACGGCGGTCTTCAGACCCGCTTCGGAAACCTGCAAAGCGGCCCGCAGACCGGCGCCGCCGGCGCCCACGATAACGACGTCAAATTTATGAACCGGGATATTCATCAGTTACAGTCTCCACAGAATCTGAGCGGCCCAGCCGGCATAGCCGATGAGGGCGAGAAGAGTCAGGACATGCAGCGTCAGCCGCACACTGGTGGGCTTAACGTAGTCCATCCAGATATCCCGAATACCAACCCAGGCGTGAAAGAACAGGCTCAGGAAAAAGAGGAAGGTGATGAACTTCATGAAGCCGTTGGCAAAAATGCCACGCCAGGCTTCAAAGCTATCCGGACCGATGGCCCCGACCGTCACTAGGAGAATGACCGAATACACCGCCATCACCACAGCCGTAGCCCGTTGAGCGATCCAGTCCCGCAGCCCGTAATGGGCCCCCACAACGATGCGATTTACCATAGCAGCTTGGCTCCCAAAAGGGCGGTCAGCGCCAGGCTAACCACGAACGCGATTTTGCTGGTCAGACGAGCGGAAGGAAGATCCACACCCACGTGCATATCCAGGAACAGGAAGCGAATCCCCGCGCAGAAGTGGTGACAGAAGGCCCAGATCAAGCCCAGCAGCACCAGCTTCACCAGGGGGAAGCTCACCACGGCCTTGAAGGTGCCAAAGGACTCGGGAGAGTCCACGCTGCACTGGAACAGCCACAGCAGCAAAGGCAGCAACAGGAACAGGCCTGCGCCGCTAACGCGGTGGAGAATGGAGAGAATACCCGGAAGGGGCAGTCGGATCTTTGTCACGTCCAAATGCTTCGGACGTTTTTTCTTGATGGTTAGTTCTGCCATGAACATCATCCCTCTTGCTTGTTGCGAAGCGGTAACCGAAGCCACCGCGCCCTTTTTGAAACTTTTGAATTATATATTTTTATACTTTGCCAATGTGGCAAACCGCCTCCAGCCCCCGCGCCACCTCCTTCAGCTTAATTCGTTGAAATAGTGATATCGGTTCGTAGCATAGAAGCCCCGCCGCCATTCCACCGGCTTATTGCCATAGGTAAAGGCCACCCGTTCCACCAGCAACAGCGGGGAACCTTCCGGAACCTTTAGGAGTTCCGCATTAACCTTATCCGCAGCAATCGCCCGAATCCGTTCCTCAGCCCGAATCATGCGCACCCCGTAGCGGTTTTCATACAGCCGGTAGAGGGACATATCGTTATGCTGCAAGACATCCAGACTCAGATCAGGAAAGAGATCGGAAGGCAGGTAGATTTCATCCACCAAGGCCGGCTCTCCATCAAAACTCAACAACCGGCGTAAAATAGTGATTGGCGTTCCCACCGCCAGCCCCAGCACCCGGGACACGTCCTGGCCCGCCTTGGCGCGCCAGCATTCCACCGGCTCACTGACGGACTGGTCGATTTCACCTTCGTTAGGCTGAAGACGGAGGAAACGAAAAAGGGAACGGGGATCGTTATGGGTGGAAACAAACGTTCCCTTCCCCTGACGGCGGACCAGCAGATTTTCCGCGGCCATTTCGTCAATAGCCTTGCGCACGGTCCCCTGACTGACGCTGAAACGAGCCGCCAATTCCGACTCACTCGGAATGGCATCGCCCGGCCCCCACTCGCCAAGCTCCAGGCTACGGACCATTAAGTCCTTGATTTGCCGGTACAACGGGCTAAAGGTTGGGGAAGGAGTTGTCGCTGCTCGATTCATGATAGGGATATTTCAGCACAAAAGTTTTGATTCGTCTATTGTAATACTGATATCTTATATAAGACATATAATGAATCATTGACACCCAGATTTGAAGCGCCTATCATTTTTCCGCTTCAAGCTGCCCGCCATCGGCGTCGCCGCTGGAAATCCCAATCCCCTCGCTTTCAGCCGGGGCTTCTCCGGACCGCTTGCAGCCGCCCCCGCCCAGAGGATTCCAAGTCGTCCAGGCGGACGAATTCCCCCTTATTGACTGCATAAATTCAGGAGCCGCAACATGTCCAAAGCCCCCATGCGCGTCGCCGTCACCGGTGCCGCTGGCCAGATTGGTTACAGCCTGCTTTTCCGCATCGCTTCCGGCGAAATGCTTGGAAAAGATCAACCCGTCATCCTCCAGTTGCTGGACCTGCCCCAAGCCCAACAAGCCGTCAAGGGCGTAATCATGGAATTGGAAGACTGCGCGTTCCCGCTGCTGGCCGGTGTGGTCGCCACTGACGAACCCGCCGTCGCCTTCAAGGATGCTGATGTCTGTCTGCTGGTTGGCGCCCGCCCCCGCTCCAAGGGTATGGAACGGAAAGATCTGCTGGAAGCCAACGGCCAAATCTTCACCGGCCAAGGCAAGGCCATTGCTGAAAACGCCAAGGAAAACGTGAAGGTTCTGGTGGTCGGCAACCCCGCCAACACCAACGCCTACATCGCCCGTTCCGCCGCCATCAAGGTTGGCCGCACCGATCCCCGCAACTACCACGGTATGCTGCGTCTGGACCATAACCGGGCCCTCTCCCAACTGGCCGCCAAGACCGGTCGGGCCGTTTCCTCCATCCAAAAGATGGTGGTGTGGGGCAACCACTCCCCCTCCATGTACGCCGACTACCGCTTTGCCACCTCCAACGGTGACAGCGTGAAGGCCCTGGTGAATGATCCGGTGTGGAACAACGACGTCTTCCTGCCCACCGTGGGCAAGCGGGGCGCCGCCATTATTGAAGCTCGGGGCCTGTCCTCCGCCGCTTCCGCCGCCAACGCCGCCATCGACCACGTCCATGACTGGGTCCTGGGTTCCGACGAATGGGTCACCATGGGTGTTCCCTCCGACGGTTCCTACGGCATCCCCGAAGGCATCGTGTTCGGCTTCCCCTGCGAATGCAAGGGCGGTGAATACAAGATCATCCAAGGCCTGGAAATCGACGAATACAGCCAAGGTAAGATCAACAACACCCTGAACGAACTGAAGGAAGAAGCAGCCGGTGTGGCCCACCTGCTGAAGTAAGCTGCCCTTCCCCACAAAAAAGCCGCAGGTTTTGCCTGCGGCTTTTTTTATGCTTCAAACCCGACTACCAGGGCAACATGCGGGACAGGAGATGGTCCTTGCGCAGCCACTGGTGCCACAGGGCAGCCGCCACGTGGAGGCTAATCAGGCCAATAAACAAATTGCCCAGGGTTTCATGGATCTCCTTCAAATCATGGCCCAGGCTTTTATTCACCTCCAAGGCCAGGGGCAAAGGCCAGCCTAGGAAACTCAAGGTCGTACCGGAAAGCAATACCCCCAGGATGCCCAGCAGGGGCAGGAGCAGTAGCACCCCGTATAAGGCCCAATGCATCCCCAAAGCCGCCCAGGCTTCCCAGGTGCCCGGCTGGGCCGGGCCTTCCGGGGGGCGATGGAAGAAGCGCCACACCAGGCGCACCAGGGTCACGGCCAGGATTGCCAGCCCCCACTGGAAATGCCAGCCGTGGAGAGCGGTACGCAAGGGAGTGCCCTTTTCGTAGAAATCGGAAACCTCAATGGTTCCCAGAGCCCCCAACACCAGCACCAGGGTCAGCCAGTGGCAAATCATGGCGAACCGGGTAAAGCGTTCTGGTTGGACGACAGGAAGTGCGGTCATATGCGGATATCCTCTAAGAAGTCCCGTAGGAAAGCCCCATTCTGAACAGGAATTCTTAATGGATGCTTAACCGGCCCCGGGCCTGGACTACGGTAGAATCCCAGTCTTACTTTCCTACCCAAACACCATGACCCTACGCCACCCCCAAGAAGTCCTGTTTGCCGGAGAAAAGCCCTTCCCCATCCTGCCCGTGGTGGATCATTACGCTGGCTCGGAAAAGCTCATGCTCAAGGCACTTCAGTTGCAACACGAACTGGGCCCGGTTTTTGACCTGACCTGTGATTGTGAGGACGGGGCCAAGGCGGGGATGGAAACGGCCCACGCCACCATGGCCGCCAATCTCATTGTCAGCCCGGATAACCGGTTCGGCCGGGTGGGCGCCCGCATCCACGACATTACCCACCCCCATTGGGAAGCGGACCTGGAGATTTTGGTGCGCATCGCTGGGCGCCGCCTGGCCTTTCTCACCCTGCCCAAGGTGCGCTCCGTGGCCGACGCCCAGACCCAAATCGCCGCTTTACGCCGGGTGGAAGCCCAATACGCAACGGGCAAGACCCTTCCCGTCCATGTGCTCATCGAAACCCATGGCGCCCTGCGGGATGCCTGGCAGATCGCCGCCCTGGAAGGGGTGGAAAGCCTGGATTTCGGCCTCATGGACTTCGTCTCCGGCCACCACGGCGCCATTCCGGGGACTGCCATGAAAAGCCCCGGTCAATTCACCCATCCCCTGGTAACCCGGGCCAAATGCGAAATATCCGCCGCCGCCCTGGCCCATGGCGTAGTGCCTTCCCACAACGTCACCACCGAGTTAAAGGACCCCCGGGTAGTTTTTGATGATGCCCGCCGAGCCCGCCAGAACTTCGGCTACCTGCGCATGTGGAGCATCCACCCGGCCCAGATCATGCCCATTGTGGAAGCCATGCGCCCGGACTTTTCCGAAGTGGAAGCGGCGGTGGCCATCCTGGGCGCTGCCCAGGATCAGGACTGGGGCCCCATTCAACACGCCGGACGCCTCCACGACCGGGCCTCCTACCGCTATTACTGGGAGCTGCTGCAACGGGCCAAGGCCACGGGCATGAATCTGCCCGGGGACGGCACCCAACGCTTTTTCCCGGAAGGCTGAAAACCCCGCCGGCTCACGCCTCCGGCGCTTTCCGTCTTTTTGGGGCTGGACGCACTTTGGGGGCAGATTTAGGCAGGGAAGCCACTTCCGGCGAAGCAGGCAGGGCCTGGGGCGTCGCCCCGACCTCCCGCACCAGCACCGCCTCCACCCGATAGGTCTCGGGCGCCTGGCCCCACCACCCGGGTAGGGCTAGGCGGAAACTCAAGCGCTGGGGCGAAGCCAGCCCCTCAGGGAAGGCCTGGTCCGGCAAGGGGGATAGGCTCCCCGTCAAGCTGGGCAAGGGAAAAGGCGGCTCGAAGGGCAGCCCTTGCAGGCCAAAAATAGGCCAATCCCCTGCCCCCGCTTCACCCCCGGCGCCAGGGAAGGTTCCCAAAGACCAGGGGGCCAGCAGACAGCGCTGCCAGAACGCCCAGCCCGCCCACCAACTGCGGGCCCAGATTTCCCAGGGATAAACCTCCCCCGCTTCCCCGTTCCCCGCCCAAGTCGTTTCCATGTTTTCCCCTCCCTCATTAAGGCGCCGGACGGACCGGCGCTGCCGGCACAAACTCAAAGAGCCGCAAATCCCCGAATTCATAGGCCCGCAAAGCCACCTGACGCCAGCCGTGGGAAGCCAGATAGGCGGGAATCCGGTCCCCCGGATCATAGCTGTTGTACTGCCGGGTCAAAAGCAGCACGGCCCGCCGCCCGGCGGTAAGGGAAGAGAGAAAGCCCAGATCCAGCCCCGTGACGGCGGGGGCGCATTTGCCCGAGGGATACCGGGCGTGCAGCCCCAGGGACGGATAATCCGTGGGCACCCCGTGCATGGGCAGGGCTGGGCCGATGGCTTCCATTGCGTGGGAAAAGGGCAGCACCAATTCATCCGGAACAAACAGCACCAAAGCCTGATCCGGGTGGCCCGCCGTCAAATCCCGCCCATCCCGGACCACCTCCGTCCCGATGACGTCCCAGGGCTCTTTGCGGTGGTAATCCACGTAAAGGGGAGCCAGGGTCAGGACCTGGGCCACCACCAAAACCATTACCACCAATCCCCGCAGGCGGGGCCGACTCAGGGCCCCAGGGGCAGCGGCCAGGATCAGGGCAAAGAAAGGAGCCGTGCCAATCAGGGTACGGGCCAGGAATATGGGGGTAATCAGCCAACTCAGGACAAAATTCAGGGCAATGGGAACCAGCGCCAGGGCCCCCAACACCACCGCCTGACGCCCCCGGCCCCAGCGTACCAGCAAGGCCAAGCCCGCTCCCCACAAGGCCAGCACCCACCACAGGATAAAAAAGGAGCCGAAGCCCACGAGAAAGCGCAGCTCATTGGCTACCCGCCATAAATTGGGCCGGGGAATCCAGAAATCCGACGTCACCTCGTGGGTCTGGGTGAGCAGATTAGGCACATAGGGAGCCCACAGGAGCAGCACGGCCACCGTGGCCCAGGCCGCGGGACGCCAAAGGGCCCGATCCTCCGAATGGCGCCAGGAGAGCCAAGCCAGGGCCAGCAATAGGGCGGCGCCGTAAAAAACGGAGGTATCGTTACTCCACAGCAGGACCCCCAGGCCCGCCACCACGGCTACCCACCCTGGCCAGGCCCCGGGCCCAACCGCCCTCTCCCGCCACCCCAGCACCCGCAGCACCCCAAAGGCCAGCACGGCGCTCCCCAAAACCACCAGACTGTAGGGGCGGGCTTCGTGGGCGAATTCCACCTGAAAAGGCATGCTGGCGAAAATCAAGCCGGCGATCCAACCCAGACGGGGCGCCAGCTCCCGCCCAGCCAGCATGACAAAGCCGGTAGCCAGCACCCCGGCCAGGGCCCCCAAGCTGCGCATGGCCAGGGCACTGTCCCCGAACAGCCCCATCCAGCCTTTGAGTAGTAGCGCGTAAAGGGGGGGATGGGGGTCACACTGGGGCACCAGGGACCACAGATCGGCCAGGGATTGGCGGGCATCCCACCAGGAATAGCCCTCATCCAGCCAAAGGGGCTGGAAGCCGATGTAATGCCAGCGCAGGGCGGCGGCAAACAGAAGAATTAGGACAAAGCCCAGCCACCAGAAACGGCGGGAAAAGGAAGGGGACAAGGGGCGGGGGGAAGAATTTTGAGCCATGGAAGGAGGGAGGAAAAAACGGAAATTCGCCACCATGTCAGCGCTAGCCGGGTCTAGACCCAGACTCACGGCCGCTGTTGCTGTTGCTGTTGCTGTTGCTGTTGCTGTTGCTGTTGCTGTTGCTGTTGCTGTTGCCGTGCCTGTGCCTGTGCCTGTGCCTGTGCCTGTGCCTGTGCCTGTGCCTGTGCCTGTGCCTGTGCCTGTGCCTGTGCCGCCAAGCATGACCGGATAAATCTAGCAACGCAAGGGCGGACGATCCGGCTTACCCGTCGTTTTGGGAAGGCACAAAAAAACAGCCCCGCCATTACTGGCGGGGCTGCGCTCCTCCTACACTCCTTTGGTTTTTATTGCTTTCAGATCGTTACCGTATCCGCCACTTCCTTAAATTCGGAAATTTGATCGAAGTTCATGTAACGATAGATATCCGCCGCCTTGGCATTCACCACATTGATTTTTTCCATGTATTCGGCGACGGAGGGGATCTTGCCCAGCAGGGCGCAGATCGCGGCCAACTCGGCGGAACCCAGGTAAACCCGGGTATCCAGGCCCAGACGGTTGGGGAAGTTCCGGGTGGAGGTGGACATGGCCGTGCTGCCTTTACGCACCTGGGCCTGATTGCCCATGCACAGGGAGCAGCCGGGCATTTCCATACGGGCACCGGACTTGCCAAGCACGCTGTAATAGCCCTCTTCCGTCAGGATCAGGGCATCCATCTTGGTGGGCGGCGCAATCCACAGGCGGGTCGGAATGTCGGACTTGCCGTCCAGCACCTTACCGGCGGCCCGGAAGTGACCGATATTGGTCATGCAGGAGCCGATGAATACTTCGTCGATTTTGTCCCCGGCCACGGTGGAAAGGAGCTTCACATCGTCCGGATCGTTGGGGCAAGCCAGGATGGGTTCCTTCACGTCGGCCAGATCGATTTCGATCACGGCGGCGTATTCCGCGTCCCCATCCGGTTCCAGCAGCTTGCCGTTTTCGATCCAGCTTTCCATGGCCTTGATGCGGCGGGCCAGGGTACGCTTGTCTTCGTAGCCGTTGGCGATCATCCACTTCATCAAAGTGATGTTGGAGCGCATGTACTCCACGATGGGATCTTTGTTCAGGCGCACGGTGCAGCCGGCGGCGGACCGTTCGGCGGAAGCATCGGTCAGTTCAAAGGCCTGTTCCACCTTGAGATCGGGCAACCCTTCGATTTCCAGAATGCGGCCGGAGAAGATGTTCTTCTTGCCCTTCTTTTCCACCGTCAGCAGACCCTGCTGAATGGCGTAGTAAGGAATGGCATTGACCAAATCCCGCAGGGTAATGCCGGGCTGCATCTTGCCCTTGAAGCGGACCAGCACGGACTCGGGCATATCCAGGGGCATGACGCCGGTGGCTGCGGCAAAGGCCACCAGACCGGAACCAGCCGGGAAGGAAATACCGATGGGGAAACGGGTGTGGGAGTCACCGCCGGTGCCCACCGTATCGGGCAACAGCAGGCGATTCAGCCAGGAGTGGATCACCCCGTCCCCCGGACGCAGGGAAACCCCGCCCCGGGTGGTGATGAAGGACGGCAGGGTGCGGTGCATCTTCACGTCCACCAGCTTGGGGTAAGCGGCGGTGTGGCAGAAGGACTGCATCACCAGATCGGCGGAGAAGCCCAGGCAGGCCAGATCCTTCAGCTCGTCTCGAGTCATGGGGCCGGTGGTGTCCTGGGAACCCACAGTGGTCATCTTGGGTTCGCAGTAGGTCCCCGGGCGAATGCCCTTGCCTTCCGGCAGGCCACAGGCCCGACCGACGATCTTCTGGGCCAGGGAGAAGCCCTTGCCGGAATCTTGGGGCGCCTGGGGCAGGCGGAACAGGGTGGAAACGGGCAGGCCCAGGGCTTCCCGGGCCTTGGCGGTCAAGCCCCGGCCAATGATCAGGGGAATACGGCCACCGGCCCGGACTTCGTCCAGGATCACCGGGGTCTTCAGCTTGCTTTCCGCAATCACCGCACCGTTTTTCACGGCCTTGACCGTGGCGGTGGCGTGATCCAGTTGCAATTCCACTTCGTCGCCCATTTCCATCTTGCTGACGTCGATTTCGATGGGCAGGGCACCCGCGTCTTCCTGGGTGTTAAAGAAAATGGGGGCAATCTTGCCGCCCAGGCACACACCGCCGAAGCGCTTGTTGGGCACGAAGGGAATGTCTTCCCCGGTCCACCACAGCACGGAGTTGGTGGCGGACTTACGGGAGGAGCCAGTCCCCACCACGTCGCCCACATAGGCCACCAGATTGCCCTTTTGCTTCAGGCTTTCCAGCAGCTTCATGGGGCCCCGCACCCCGGGTTCATCCGGGGTAATGCCGGGCCGGGCATTTTTCAGCATAGCCACGGCGTGCAGGGGAATATCGGGGCGGGACCAGGCGTCCGGGGCGGGGGACAAATCGTCCGTATTGGTTTCGCCGGAGACTTTGAAAACGGTCAGCTTCAAGGAGCTGGGCACTTCCGGGCGGGAGGTGAACCATTCACCATCGGCCCAGGATTGAAGCACTGCCTTGGCGTTGGCGTTGCCAGCCTTGGAGAGTTCCACCACATCGTGGAAGGCATCGAACATCAACAGGGTCTTTTTCAGGCCTTCGGCGGCCACAGTGCCCACTTCCCCATCGCCCAGGAGTTCGATGAGAGATTTAACGTTATAGCCGCCCAGCATGGTGCCCAGGAGTTCCGTGGCCTTGGCCCGGGAAATCAGGGCACAGGACAGCTTGCCACCGGCCACTTGGGTCAGGAATTCGGCCTTGACCTTGGCGGCATCATCCACCCCGGCAGGAACCCGGTGGGTAATGAGATCAACCAGAAAAGCCTCTTCCCCCTTGGGCGGGTTTTGCAACAAGGCCACCAGATCCTTGACCTGGGCGGCCGTCAGGGGCAGGGGCGGAATACCGAGTGCAGCACGCTCGGCGACGTGTTGGCGGTAGGCTTCAAGCACGGCGGGTTCCTCTCGACAAGTGGATAACGGTTGAAATATGGCTCTTATGGGTAGGCCATCAACCCCACGACTTCCGGATCAAAAGTCGTAAGTCTTATATATGATATCAGACACATCCGTTTTTGGAAGCGGAACGGGCGTTTTTCCCCGCCCCGCCCTCCTTCCCCGGGAGCAAACGGTTTCGCCACAATAGCAGCTTTCCGCCGACACGGCCCCCGGGAATTCGCAGAAAATCGCTAAAAATCAGCGACCTGAAGAATCTCCGCCCGTATCCCTACCCCGCCGCCCCCATGTCCAAAGGACCAGGGCAACCAACACCAGCAAACCGCCCCAGAGGGGCCAACGCACTGGGGGATTCCACTGGCTGCGCAATTTTTGCCGCAGTCCCACGTCCAGACGCTGGTATTTGAGGATGTTGTTGCCCACATCCGTGGGCTTGCGGTTCAACAACCAGGCGTGTCCCAGGGTGTAGACCTTGGGATAGAAGCCAAAGATCCAGGGAGCGTCCTGTTGCAACAGGGCATTCATGCGCCGGATCAAAGCCTCCCGGGGCGCCCCGTTATCCATATTGCGCATTTGCTCAAAGAGGCGGTCGAAATCCGGGTTGGCGTAATTCACCTGATTTTCTCCCCCGTGGAGCACCTTGCCTTCCTTGCTCGCCAGGAGAAAGAAAAAGTTTTCCGGGTCCGGGTAATCCGCATTCCAGCCAAGATAGAAGAGCTGCACCGTCCCTTTACGCAGTTTTTCCTGGAACCGGTTCCAGTCCGTGGGTCGCACCACCAGTTGAATATCCACCTTGGCCAGTTGCCGGGTCAGCCAGTCGATACGGGACTTGTCCCCCATGCCCCCCGACGTGGTGTCCAGATAGAGCACCAGGGGCGCGCCGGTCTTGGCATCCCGACCATGGGGCCAACCCGCCTCCGCCAGCAATTGCCGGGCCTGGGCCACAGACTTGCGCTTCGGCTGGCCCTGGTCCCAGTCATACACCACCGGATTGAGGCCCGCCGCCCCTTCCCGATGGCCGAAAATGCCCGGAGGCAACGGGTCCATGGCCACAATGCCCCGGCCATTAAGGAAAATGGAAATGAACTCCTCCTGGTCAATGGCAATGGAGACGGCCTGGCGCAATTTGCGGCCCCGTTCCCCCAAGCCCCCCACCACCGGATCCAGCATATTGAAGCCCATGTAATCCGTGGTGGTTTTCACACTGGCCAGCAGACGAATGCCTTTGGCCGCCATTTCCGGCGTCAGGCCCACATCCCCCCCCACATTCACCTTCACCGCCTGATCGAAGCTGTCGGAGGAAATCCCGGAGGCGTCGTAATAGCCCTGGAGAAACTTGTTCCAATAGGGAATGGATTCCTTTTCCCGGGTAAAAACGGCCTTGTCGATAAAGGGCATGGGTTTGCCGCAATCCCGCAACAGCCCCGCCGCCCGGTCCCCCGGCTCCCCTTCGCAGGGATAGGTTTCCCCGTGGAAATTGGGATTACGGGACAGCACCATGCGGCTGTTGGGATTGTTTTCCGTCAGCATGTAGGGACCGGTGCCCACCGGATACCAATCCAGGGACAGGTTTCTTTCCCCCATGCCGGGCTGGTTGTAGAACTGATCCACCTCCCGAGGAATGGGGGCGAAAAAGGCCATGGACAGCCAATAGAGGAATTGGGGGTATTTGCCGTTCAGTTCCACCCGGTAGGTGTACCGGTCCAGGGCCCGCACCCCACTGAGATCAAAGCGATCCAGATCAAGCCAGGGGCCGGCTTCCGGGGAGGCCTTTTGCAGCCGGGTCGCCAAATCCCCCAGACCGACGATATGCCCGGCCATCATGCCCAAAATGGGGGAACTGAGGCGGGGGCTGGCCAGGCGCTTAATGCCATAGACGAAATCCGCCGCCGTCAGCTCCCGGGTGCCCGTGTAGGGAAAGTCGGAGAGCTGGCGCACCCCGGCCAGCTGGCCGGGAGTCAGATGCAGATAGCGAGGGCGCCCCTGGGCATCCCGGGCAAAGGCAGGATGGGGCTGGTAGCGAATGCCGGGCTTAATGGCGATGTCGTACACGCTTTTGGCGATTCGGGCCGGGTCCGCGTCCTCGGGCAATGGGTGGCCCTGGGCATCGTAATAACGGGGATGGGGCACAGCGGCGGCACTGGCCGGAATCAGGGTGTAGGGGCGCTTCAAATAGTGGTACTGGAGGGGCGGCTCATAAATCTGAGCCGTGAAATTGATCTCGTCCTCCGCATAGGACTGGGCCGGGTCCAGGTGCTTGGGCCGATCGGTGAAGGCCGTATAAAGAATATTCTGGCCCCATTCCGATACCGGATAGGGGTCATTCCAGGGCCGTTCACCACAGCCCGATAGGGCTAGCAGGGCGGCCAGCAGGGCGATTCGCCAAGGCAACAAGGGCTTGATCTTCATGGCACAAGTGTAACGGATGGGCCGCCCAGCGTCATGGAGAGCCGCCCCGGCGTGGCAAGGTGGGAGACATCCGCTATAATTCCGCGACTTTCCTACCAAGGGGCATGTAGCATGGGCTTTCTTGCCGACAAAAGAATTCTGATTACCGGACTGCTGTCCAAGCATTCCATCGCTTATGGCATCGCCAAGGCTTGCCATCGGGAAGGGGCCCAACTGGCCTTTACCTACCAGAACGAACGCTTCATCGAACGGGTTTCCAAGTTTGCCGACGAATTCGACAGCAAGCTGATTTTCCCCTGTGACGTTTCCAGCGACGAACAAATCGTCCAGCTTTTCGACAGCCTGGGCAAAGAATGGGACGGTTGTCTGGATGGCCTGGTCCATTCCATCGCCTTTGCCCCCAATGAAGCCCTGGAAGGGGACTTCCTGGACGGCATTTCCCGGGAATCTTTCCGCATCGCCCACGACGTGTCTTCCTACAGCTTCCCGGCCCTGGTGAAAGCCGCCCGGCCCATGCTGAACAAGACCCACGGCGCCGTGGTAGCCCTCTCCTACCTGGGGGCCGACCGGACCATGCCCAATTACAATCTCATGGGTCTGGCCAAGGCCAGCCTGGAAGCTTCCGTGCGCTATCTGGCCGGCTGCCTGGGCCCCCAAGGCATTCGGGCCAATATCGTGTCCGCCGGGCCGATCAAGACCCTGGCCGCCTCCGGCATCGGCAGCTTCAGCAAGCTGCTGGCCTACAACGCCCACCACGCGCCCCTGCGCCGCAATATCACCATCGAAGAAGTGGGCAATGCGGCCGCCTTCCTGCTCTCCGATCTGGCCAGCGGCATCACCGGGGAAATTCTCTACGTGGATGGAGGCTTTAACACCACCGCCCTGGGTAACGCGGACCCTCTGCCCAACAGCTGAGTCTGTTTCCTCCGACCGGGCGCGCCCCGGTCAAAAGCAAAAAAGCCCCGAATCGGGGCTTTTTTGTTGCCTTGGGAACCCTAGGGGAACCGATCTTCCCCTCCCCTGCCAGCCCCCTAGCCGTACAACAGGCTTGGAGAGGCCCATTCTGCTTGATCCCCGGCCTTCATGGGAGGAAGGGGAACCTTTCTTGCTTTCTTCTGAAATAACGGTGGATGTTGTCCACAATCCCACAGGAGAAGCCCATGCCCCTTTACGACTATCGCTGCAAGCAGTGCGCCAAGACCTTTGAATTACTGGTGCGCAGCAGCACCGTGCCCACCTGCCCCCATTGCGGCAGCCAGGATTTGGAAAAGCAGGTCTCCCTCACCGCCCCCCAGGGCAAAATCGCCGGCATTTTCTCCCAGGCCCGGGCCCAGGCAGCCCGGGAGGGCCATTTTTCCAACTACAGCCCCTCGGAACGCCCCAAGATCAGCTCCTGAAATAAAACAGGGGAGCCTGTCGCTCCCCTGTTTCTGGATGGTCTGTGCCAAAAACTAGGGCACCGGCTTATTCAAAGGAGGCGGTGGATTTGGCCTGCTCTCGGAGTACGTACTTCTGAATCTTGCCCGTGGAGGTCTTGGGCAGGGTGCCGAACACCACCTTTTTGGGTACCTTGAACCGGGCCATGTGTTCCCGGCAGAAGGCAATCACCTCTTCCTCTGTCACCGCCTGGCCGGTACGCAGCTCGATGAAGGCGGCGGGCACTTCCCCCCATTTGGGATCGGGCGCCGCCACCACGGCCGCCGCCATCACCGCCGGGTGCTTGTAGAGCACGTCCTCCACCTCGATGGAGGAAATGTTCTCCCCGCCGGAAATGATTACATCCTTGGATCGGTCCTTGATCTTCACATAGCCGTCGGGCTGCATCACCGCCAAATCCCCGGTGTGGTAATAGCCCCCGGCGAAAGATTCGGCACTGGCCTTGGGGTTTTTCAGATAGCCCTTCATGACCAGGTTGCCCCGGAACATGATTTCCCCCATGGTTTCGCCATCCCAGGGCACCGCCTCCATGGTGGCCGGGTCCAGCACGGTGATGGCTTCCTGGGCGTGATAGCGCACCCCCTGGCGACCATTCAGGGTGACCTGTTCCCCCACGGGCAACTCATTCCATTCCGGGTGCTGGGCGCACACTGCCGCCGGACCATAGCTTTCGGTCAGCCCATAGACGTGGGTAATCTTGAAGCCGATCTTGGCCATACCCTCGATGACGGCGGCGGGGGGCGGAGCGGCGGCGATCAGGCCGGACACCCCCTGGGTAATGCCTGCCCGCCATTCCGCCGGGGCATTGGCCAGCATGGAATGGACAATGGGCGCGCCGCAATAATGGGTCACCCCCTGTTCCCGGATCAGCTGGAAAATGAGCTTGGGGTCCACCCGGCGCAGGCAGACGTTGGTGCCCCCATTTGCCGCCATGGTCCAGGGGAAGCACCAGCCATTGCAGTGGAACATGGGCAAGGTCCACAAATACACCGAATGGGGCGGCATGCCCCAGGAGACGATGTTGGACATGGCGTTCAGGTAAGCCCCCCGGTGGTGATAGACCACCCCTTTGGGATTCCCCGTGGTGCCGGAGGTGTAATTGAGGGAAATGGCGTTCCACTCATCTTCCGGCCCCTTCCAGGGGTAATCGGGGGACCCCTCCGCCAACAGGGCCTCGTAGTCTTTTTCCCCAATCAGATCGCCGGGACCGGCGTATTCCGGATCATCCACGTCAATCACCGGAATGTGGCGGCCGAGCAAATCCAGGGCGCCTTTCACAATGGGAAAGTATTCCCGGTCCGTGATCAGCAGCTTGGCTTCCCCGTGGTTCAGCATAAAAGCTACGGTCTCGCTGTCCAGGCGCGTGTTCAGGGTGTTGAGCACGGCACCGGTGACGGGCACCCCGAAATGGCATTCGTACATTTCCGGGGTGTTGTTCAACATCACCGCGACCGTATCCCCCTCCCCGATCCCCCGGCCTTCCAGGGCCGAAGCCAGGCGCCGGGCCCGGGTGAAGGTTTCCTTCCAGGTGTAGCGGCGCTTGCCGTGCACCACCGCCAGACGTTCCGGATAAATATAGGCGGAGCGGGCGATAAAGGTCAGGGGGGAGAGAGGCACATAGTTGGCCTCATTCTTGTCCAAACCGACTTTGTAGATGTTTTGGGTGTTTTCGGGCATGGGCGTCCTCAAAAATTGACGTTGAAATCAACGACAGTCCCGAAGACGGCCCCCCTCCTCCATGGAATGAAGCCAGGCCGCCATGGCCTGACCAGCTGCGCTGGCCGCCTCCGTCAGCGCCACCGTGCCGCCCCGGGCGTCGGGCGCCGGAGCCGGGCGGATTTGCTGCAAGGGCTGTACGCCAAGGACTGTGCCCTGTTTACCTACCAATGTCATGCGGCCCTGCAACAATCCCCGGCTGGTTTGGGGGGTATCGAAGACCTGGATGAATTCATCCACTTCCACCCGCAGCCGACAGCGCCGGTCCGAGCCCTCGCCGCCCCGGCTCAACCCCAGCTGCTGACGCCAGTTCAAAGCCAATAGCTGGGCAGGGGGGGCGGACCAGCGACTGAGACCGTATTCGTAGCGCCGCCCCCCATCGCTATAGGCCAGCCGATAGGCAATGCCCGTGCTATCCACCCAGGCGGGCATACGCACTTCCAGGCCCAGATTGGATCGATCCGCGCCCCCCAGGGGCGCCGGCAAGGGGCCGAAATCATAGGTGGCCGGAGGGGGGGCCGTGGGGCGGCCAATGGCGCAGCCCCCCAGCACCAGTACCCCGGCCAAGACCAGCGGAACAAGGGGACGAAACAGGGAGGGATAGGTCATTGGGCATCTCCTTGGACAGGGGCAACAAAGCCCGGCTCCCCGGGCCCCGGGGGCGCCTGATGGCCGAAGATCAGGCTTTGGGGGGATTGTTCCACCTGCTGCAAAACCCGGTTTAGCTGGCGGGTACTGGTGGAAACGTCGGCGGCCACATCCTTCCAGCGGGGGGAAAGTACCCCCAGATTGCCTTCCCCGGCGGCCGTGCCCTGATCCAGGTGCTCACTCAGCCGGTGCAGGCTAAGCATCAGCTGACGGGCATCTCCGGCGGCCTGCTGACTGTTTTTCAGGGTGGCAGAGAGAGTGCGTAGGTTCTCGTCGCTAAGCACCAGGCGCAGCCGGGCCAGGGTGTCCGGCAATTCCTTCAGGGCCGGTTGCAAATTGCTGGAAGCCGTATCCAGATTGACCAGGGTATGGGTGATATGGCCCCGGTTTTCCTCGTTGAGCAGGGCATTGGCGCTGGCCAAAAGGTCATGGGCCTGGCGCAGGGTGTCCGCCCCCACATCGCTTACTTCCTGAATCAGGGAAGGCTGCATGGCAATACGGGGGGGCTCCCCGTCCTGTCCCGACAGGGGGGCCAGATTCTTATCGCTGTCTTCCAGCAGCACGTGGGCAATGCCGGTCACCCCCTGGTAACCCAGGCGGGCCACGGTGCCAGCGGTCACGGGCACTTCCTCATTGACCCGGATGAGAATCAGGATATTCCGGGTATTGCTCTTATCCAGGTGAATTTCCACCACCTTGCCCACCCGGATGCCCCGGTAGCGGACCTGGGCCTGGGGATTGAGGCCGGTGACGTTGTAGGTGCTGACCAAGAGGTAATCCCGGGTTTTCTCCCGTTGCCCGCTGAACCACCAGAGGGAGAACACCCCGGCCACCACCAGCACCAGGGTAAAAATACCGGCGGCCAGGGCATAGGCACGGTTTTCCATAGGGACTCCTCGACTAAACTAGCGCAGCAGCCGGGCCCTGGCTGCTGCGGAAAAAATTCTGGATAAAGGGATGATCCACCCGGCGCACCTCCTCCAGGCTGCCCCGGGCCACAATGCGTTGATCCGCCAGCACCGCCATTTGCCGGGCCAGCCCCAGCAGGGTGGGCATATCGTGGGTAACCATGACCACGGTGAACTGGAGTTCCTGCTGCAACTGGCGGATCAGGGCCACAAAGCTTTCGCTCCGGTTCGGGTCCAGACCAGCGGTGGGTTCGTCCAGCAGAAGCAGTTCCGGCTCCAGGGCCAGGGCCCGGGCCAGGGCCACCCGCTTAATCATGCCGCCGGACAGCTCCGCCGGCATCAGCCCCCCATGGGCAGGCTCCAGCTCCACCATGGCCAGTTTGAGGGCCACCAGATCCCGAATCAGGGCCTCGTCCAGACACTGCAATTCCCGCAGGGGGAAAGCGATATTGTCGAAGACGGACAAGGCGGAAAACAGGGCGCCCTGCTGAAAAAGCAGGCCGAAACGGCGCCGCAGTGCTTGGGCCTGGGCCGGATCGCGGCCATGGAGGGGCTGGCCGAAGAGGCGCACCTCCCCTTTCCAGTAGGCTTGCAGGCCGACGATTTCCCGCAGCAGGGTGGTTTTGCCACTCCCCGAGCCCCCCACCAGGGCCAGGGTCTCCCCGGCGGCCACGGTCAGGTTCAGGTCCCGGTGCACCACATTGGCGCCAAACCGGGTGGCCAGGCCCCGCACTTCAATGACCGGGTCGCTCATCCGCCGGGCATCCCGAATTCACGGGTGGCGATGGCGAAAATGGCATCCACCAGGATCACCGTGGTAATGGCCGTCACCACGGAAGCGGTGGTGCGGGCGGAGAGGCTTTCCGTATTGGGTTTCACGTGCAGGCCGAAATGGCAGGCAATTAGGGCGATGAGAAAACCGAAGACCCAGCCCTTGATCAGGGCAATCCACAAATTGGCCAGGGGCACGGTCTTGGGCAGATTGTCCAGAAAATAGGCGTAGGACAAATCCAGTTGCAGGTGGGCCGACACCATGCCCCCCAACACCCCGGCGGCAGAGGTCCAGATCACCAGCAGGGGCATGGCCACGGTCAGGGCGGCGATTTTCGGCAGCACCAGCCGCAGGGTCTGGGAAATGCCCATGGCCGCCAGGGCGTCCAGTTCTTCCGTAACCCGCATGACGCCGATCTGGGCGGTCATGGCCGAGCCGGAACGGCCCGCCACCAGCACCGCCACTAGCACCGGCCCCAGTTCCCGGATAATGCTGATCCCCAGGAGATTGACGATATACACATCCGCCCCAAACGCCTTGAGTTGCAGGGCAGACAGGTAGCTCAAGACCACGCCGATGAGAAAGCCCACCAGGGCCGTCACCACCAGGGCCTTGGCCCCGCTTTTATACAGGGTGGCGGAAAATTCCCGCAGGGGCAGTTGTCCCGGATGGCGCACCAGGTAAAGGGAATCCAGCACCATCTGGCCTAGGAGCCAGACCAGGCCTTGTAGTCCGTGGCCGAACTTGAAAAGGTAGCGCCCCACCTGAACCAGGCCATCCCCCGGGCGATGCTGAGGGCGGGGCGTTTCCAGGGCAGGCACCCGAGCCACCCGTTCCAGGACCCGGCGATGGTCCTGGCCCAGCACCAGGCCCTCCGGCCAGCGCCGTCCCCAGGCCCGCCACAGGAGCAGGGCCCCCAAACTATCCAAGCGCCCCAGGCGGGAAAAATCCCAGGTGCAGCCTTGTTTCACCTGGGCCGCTAGCCGAGCCTCCAGGGCTTCCCGCTGGGGAGCCAGCTGGGTCAGAATCCAGTCCCCCCGGGGACAGGCGATTCGGCCACCTTCTTCCTCAACCAGTTCGGCGGCGGCGCCCATGGCCTCAGCACAACTCTGTATCGGTAGCGGCAGCCAGCTGGCCCCACTCCGACTTGCTACGGGACTTCACCCGCAAATCCAGGCCAATGCCCCGCCAGGCGTTTTCCTCTTCCCGAAAGGCGGCGGCACTCAAAGGATTGGCGGCCAGCCATTCGGAAGGCAGGTCGAGGAAAATGGCCCCCTTCAACCCCCGCCGCAACCGATAGGGCAAGTCCGCCAGATCGGTACGGGAACGGTGAAAGAGCACGGCCAGGCGCAGGCAGAGAATCAACAACCAGCTGCTATCGGACAAGGGCAGGGCGGACACCTTGTCCAGCTTGCCCCGGTGGCCCAGCACCAGGAGGGCCAGCCGCCCCTGGTCTTTCTTGGAAAAACCGGGCATGTCGGCAAAGGTAAGAATGTAGGCGCCGTGCTTGTGGTAGCCGTTGTGGGCAATGGAAATGCCGATTTCGTGGAGCTTGGCGGCCCAGCGTAAAAACTGGAGTTCCCGCTCCGGATCTTCTTGGGCTGGCGCCAGGTCGTGGAACATGGCCACGGCAGTCCGCTCCACCCGCTGGGCCTGGCCCCCATCCACTTGGTAGCGGCGCATGAACTGGCCCACGGTCACATCCCGCATGTCCTGGTGATGGAAACGGCCCAACTGGTCGTACAGCACCCCCAAGCGCAGAGCCCCGTCCGCGTAGGTCATGCGCTCAATGTCCAGGTTCTGGAAAATGGCGCTCATGATGGCGATGCCCCCGGCCAGCACGGGCAGGCGATCGCCCCGCAAGCCAGCCAATCCCAGGGCTTCGGCGGAGCCCGCCTTGATCAGCAGGGCTTTGAGCTTTTCCAGGCCCTCCCGGGTAATCCCGGTGGTATTGCCCGGATTGAGCCGGTTCATTTCCAAAAGATCGGCGATGGCCCGGGCGGTACCGGAAGAACCCACCGCTTCCTTCCAACCGAGGCGCTTGAAATCGTGGACGATGCTCTGGATTTCCCGTCCGGCGGCCACTTCCGCTTCCCGCAGGTGCTTTTTATCCACCTTGCCGCCGGGGAAAAAGTTCAGGGTGTAGCTGACGCAGCCCATGAACAGGGATTCCATCTGCAAGGGATCGTAGCCCTTGCCAATAATGAATTCCGTGGAGCCGCCGCCGATATCCACCACCAGCCGCTTATGCACCGCCGCCGGCAGGGAATGGGAAGCGCCAATATAGATGAGCCGGGCTTCTTCCCGCCCGGCAATAATTTCAATGGGAAAGCCCAGGGCCTCTTCCCCCTGGGGGAGAAAATCCAGGGCGTTTTTGGCCACCCGCAGGGTGTTGGTGGCCACCACCCGCACCGCCGCCGGGTCAAAGCCCCGCAGGCGTTCGCCAAAGCGGCGGAGGGCATCCAGGGCCCGCTGCTGGGCCGCAGCGTCCAGCATCTTGTCCTGATCCAGGCCGGAGGCCAGGCGCACCGACTCTTTTAGGGAATCCAGGGGATAAATCTGATCTTCCACCACCCGCCCTACTTGCAGGCGAAAACTGTTGGAACCCAGGTCAACGGCGGCAATTTGTTCGTAGCGCATGGATCAGCAAGGCAGGCCGGCATTCCGGCGACCGGGCCATTCTACACCGGGCACCCCGACCCGCCGCCACGCCTTGCCTGAGTTTTTTGCCGGGCCCCCACCGGTTTTTGGGGCTGGCCGAAGGCCGTCACATTCCCTTAACATGTACGTAACAAACTAACGGCTGACCTTCGCCCTTCTTTTTACCTTTTTCCCGGGCCCTGCCCCCGGCACCGCCCTCCACACCCATGAATCGCTCCCATATTTACCGTCGTTACCCCCCGGAAAACTTCCTCAACCGGGAATTGGGCCTGCTGGCCTTTAACCGTCGGGTCCTGGCCCAAGCCCAGGACCCCACCGTGCCCCTGCTGGAGCGCCTGCGCTTTATCTGCATTGTTTCGTCCAACATGGACGAGTTTTTCGAAATCCGGGTGGCCGGACTGCGGGAACAGATTAAGCTCAATTCCAATACCCGAAGCACGGACGGCAAAACGCCCCAGGAGGTTTATCGCCTGGTGCACAAGGTGTCCCAGGAATTGGTGGGGGAACAGTACAAGCTGTTTAACGAGGAAATTCTCCCGGCCCTGGATTCCCACGGCATCCACTTCCTGCGCCGCACCGCCTGGACCGATGCCCAGCGGGAGTGGATTCGGGATTATTTTTTCCGGGAAGTCATGCCGGTCCTCACCCCCATCGGTCTGGACCCCTCCCACCCCTTCCCCCGAATTCTCAACAAGAGCCTGAATTTCGCCGTGGAACTGGAAGGCCGGGACGCCTTTGGGCGCAATTCGGGCATGGCCATTGTCCAAGCGCCCCGGGTGCTGCCCCGGGTGATCCGCCTGCCCCAGGAGCTGGCGGGCTATGAATACGGCTTCGTCTTCCTTTCTTCCGTACTCCACGCCTTTGTGGGGGAATTGTTCGCCGGCATGAATGTGCTGGGCTGCTACCAGTTCCGGGTGACCCGCAATTCGGACCTGTTCGTGGATGAGGAAGAGGTCAAAAACCTGCGCACCAAAATCCAGGGGGAACTGCCCCAGCGCCACTTTGGCGACGCGGTGCGCCTGGAGGTGGCGGACAACTGCTCCCAAGCCATGACCGAATTTCTCCTGGCCCAATTCAACCTCACCGAGGAGGATCTCTTCCGGGTGGCCGGGCCGGTGAATTTGGTGCGCCTCATGCAGGTGCCGGACTGGGTGGATCGGCCCGATCTGAAATTCCCTTCCTTCGCCCCCGGTCTGCCCAAGACCCTGGAAAAGCACAAAGACATCTTTTCCAGCATGCGCAAGAACGACATTCTTCTGCACCACCCCTACCAGAGCTTCGGCCCGGTCATTGAGCTGCTGCGGGAAGCGGCGGCCGATCCCCAGGTGGTCGCCATTAAAATGACGGTCTATCGCACGGGGACGGACTCGGTGCTAATGCAGTCCCTCATTGACGCGGCCCAGAACGGCAAGGAAGTCACGGTGGTGGTGGAACTCATGGCCCGCTTTGACGAGGAAGCCAACATCAACTGGGCCACCAAGTTGGAAGAAGTAGGCGCCCATGTGGTGTATGGGGTGGTGGGCCACAAAACCCACGCCAAAATGCTCATGGTGGTGCGCCGGGAAGAAGGGGAAAACGGCGCCCCCAGCTGCCTGCGCCGCTATGTGCACCTGGGCACGGGCAACTACCATCCCCGCACCGCCCGCCTTTACACGGACTTCGGTCTGCTCACCTGCAACGAGCAGATCGGCGCCGACGTGGCCGAGGTGTTCAAACAGCTCACCGGCCTGGGCCGGGCCCAGGCCCTCCATCACCTGTGGCAGGCCCCTTTCACCCTCCACTCCAACATCATCGCCGCCATTCGCCGGGAAACGGAAGTGGCCAAGGCTGGCGGCCAGGCCTTCATCGTGGCCAAGATGAATTCCCTGCTGGAGCCGGAAACCATTTCCACCCTGTATGAAGCCTCCCAGGCCGGGGTCAAGATTGATCTCATTGTCCGGGGCGTCTGCGCCCTGCGGCCGGGCATTCCCGGGCTCTCGGAAAATATCCGGGTCCGCTCCATCATTGGCCGCTTCCTGGAACATCACCGGATTTTCCACTTCCACGCGGAAGGGGAAGACCGGGTTTACCTGTCCAGCGCGGACTGGATGGAGCGGAATTTCTTCCGGCGCATTGAGCTCTGCTTCCCGGTCTTGGACCCCCGCCTGAAAAAGCGGGTGCTGTCGGAAGGGCTCAAACCCTATCTGGCGGACAACGTCCAGGCCTGGGAAATGGATTCGGAAGGCTGCTACCAGCGTAAGCGCAGCCCCCGGGCCAAGCCCCGCTGCGCCCAGAGCGAACTCATCCAGGGGCTTTCTAGCGGCGTATAAGGCTCGCCCCACGGAACCGACGTCCCTGGGACTGGCGCCCCCCACCTTTGCAGAGACGACTCCACAGCAAAAAGGCCGCCCCACAAGCACGTGGGGCGGCCTTTTTCATGGGGCAACCTAGGGTTAAGGAAACCAAAACAGGCTCTCCCCCTCCCCTAAAAACAAAAGGGGCGGCAAACGCCGCCCCAACTCCTTGCACTCCCTGCCAGCGTTAATCCCGCTCGCCCGCCAGGGCCATGAGCAGATTCAGCAGATGGACAAACAGGTTGTAGATATCCAGATAGACGGACAGGGTCGCCATGATGTAGTTGTCTTCGCCCCCGGTCACAATCCGGTTAATGTCAAACAGGATGAAAGCGGAGAAGAGCAACACGGCGCCCGCCGAAATGGTCAGGGCCAGCGCCGGCAACTGGAAGAAGATATTGGCCAGACTGGCCACAATCACCACCAGCAAGCCGATGAAGAGGAATTTACCGAGGAAGCTGTAATCCCGCTTGCTCACCGTGGCCATGGTGGCCATTCCCATAAAGATGACCCCGGTGCCCCCCGCCGCCATGGCAATCAGGCTGCCCCCGTTGGCAAAGCCCAGCGCCGCCCGCAGGATGCCGGAAAGCATGAGGCCCATGAAAAAGGTGAAAGCCAAAAGCAGCACCACCCCCATGCCGCTGTTACGGGTGCGCTGGATACCAAACATCAGGCCCCAGGCAATGCCCAGGAACAGGAGGACGGAAAGGATGGGGCTACCGGGCAGCAAGGCGAAATTGGAAGCCACCCCCAGCACCGCGCCCAACACCGTGGGCACCATGGAAAGGGCCAGCAGCAGATAGGTGTTGCGCAATACCTTGTTCCGCGCCACCGCCAAGTCTTGTGCGGCCGCACCGGCCATTTGATATTGGGAAAGCATGGATATCTCCTATAAAACCGTGAGAAAACTAAAGGGATAGACTACCCGCCACCCAGAAAAGTTGCAAACCGGCTATCCCGCCAAAATCCCCTTCAGACTTTGCCGGAGCCCCCGTCCCCCTGTGCTATCATCCCTGCCCACGCAGATTGGGAACCGCCCGCAACCGGGCCCCCGAATCTTCCCCCGGAGGTGTGGCAGAGTGGTCGATTGCACCGGTCTTGAAAACCGGCAACGGGCAACCGTTCGTGAGTTCGAATCTCACCGCCTCCGCCAATGGAAACAATCCGTTATAAATGCCAACAGGCAATAGTCCTTTCCTGAAAGAAAGGCTTGGGGGCAAGGGTTCCCCGCCACAAACAGGCTCTAGTTTTCCTATCCTTTCCCCAAAGGGAATAAGGCCTCAAGGCTCCCATCAGTTCTCCCCTTTGAGGAATCGGTACAGGGAGTCAGCGTCCCGGGTAAATTTTCGTAAAGATTGTTTCCCATCGAAAAGGATCATGAGGATTACAACGGGGATAGGTTTCCGAATGGGACAAAGGGACAATGAGCCGATTCATCTATTCCCTTGTCTTTCCCATTTAATGAAATAATTTCCCCAGAAATTTACACCCCCATTTGGGCGAACTCGGAAACTATGGATTTGAATCAATATTCCCTTCCCGAATTAAGACGCCTATTGGTCCAGGTCGAGAAAGAACTGGCCCGACGGCAGAAAGCTCGGGAAAACGGTTATCTGCAAAAGGATTTTGCTGCTCTGGCGGCCAAAAGCGGCCAGTCTTTGGATAAGTTGCTGGAAGAGGCGGCGGAGCAGTTTGCCCGGATGACCAACTCCACCAAATAAACCGGAACCTTACGGGACGTTATGAGGGGCGCGGTGGGCACGGTGGCCCCGTGCCTAGGCGTTTTCCGGAAAGGAAGGGCTCCCCCCCTGGAGGGCCCGCCGAAAATCCCTGAGAAACTGCTCCGTATCCAGGCCCAGAGCTTCGGCAAATAGCACAAACTCAGGCACATCCAGGCGCCGCTCCCCCCGCTCCAATTTGGAAACAAAGCTTTGGGGCTTGCCTAAGCGGCGAGCCAGTACACATTGGGTAACGCCGGCCTCTTCTCGCGCCTTTATCAGCATATTTCTGAAAATGTCATATTGGGGGCTGTGCAAAGAACTCGGCATGCTTCCAGACTAATGACCCGCCCCAAAATATCCCATAACGGGTTATTCTGATGAAGGGGGAGTAGACAAGGCTTCCACGCCTTCCCACCCCTAACTTGAAGAGGCGATCTCTTCCGTGACCATCTCTCCATCGGGCCTCCATGAAACGCTTTCTGCGGAAAGATTCATGTAAGCAAACAAGGGCTATATATCCTATTGTGCCGGGCCTACTCTGGGTCCGCCATCCCGAGTTTTGGGAAAATTCCATCCACGTATGCCCCCGGGCTTCTTTTCAGATGCCCCGCCCCTGTTTTATGGCAGGACGGCCCCCAGCACCGTGGAAGGCCACCGATTAATGCCCCCCATGATGAGAGTTATCCGGATCGAGCGCCCCACCTCCTTCACCAAGCCCCATCATGACCCTCAACCTCTTTCTCATCCCCAATCCCCACCTACCCGGGGAAAATATTGCCGTCCATCTCCGTCAGAGCGGATACACGGTCCATTCCACCCCGCCCCCCCACCGTCCTGACCTGGTACTCTTCCCCGTAGAAGGATGGGCCCAGGAGGCATGGCAGAAGCGGCTACGCCAGCTCAAGCGGGAGTGGGGCCCGGCCCCCTGCATTTTGCTGAGCCGGGACACCTCCCCGGACTTTCGCCGACAGTGCTTCGCCAACGGGGGGGCGGACTACCTCCCCCTGCCCCTGGTGGAGGAAGAATTCCGGGCCAAACTGGCCGCCCATCGGCCGGAAAGAGCGGCCCGCTTTCCCCTGCTTCAGGAAATTTTGGCGGGCCCGGCCTGCGCCTTGTCCAAGCCCCCCACCTTTGCCCTCAAGCCCCGGCAGCCCTCCGCCTGCCTCATGATCCACGCCCTGGATCAAATTGAGGAAGCCACCTATTTAGTTAAAGAGGGAGAACAAGGTTTTTTCTATGCCAGCAAGGAAGCTTGCCGAGCCTTGGGCTATTCCCGGGCCGAGTTGCTCAACACTCCCCTCCCCCAGGTGGACGCGGGATGGACCCCGGAATGGTGGGCCCAGCTCTGGAGCCCGGACAATCCGGAAAAAAACTTTGTCTACGACCGCCAATTACGGACCCGGACTGGCCAGCTCTTCCCCGTAGAGGTCACCGCCTGCCGTTTTCGGTACCAGGGCAGCGAGTTTTTCCTGGCCCTGGTGCGGGATATTTCAGAGCGCAAGAATCGGGAACAGCAAATCCGCCTCTTGACCCATGCCATTGACCAATCCTCCGATTCCGTATTTCTCATTAATGAGCAGGAAGGCCGTTTCATTTATGTCAATCAAACCGCCTGTCATTTATTAGGTTATAGCCGGGAGGAAATGGAGCAATTAAAACCCCAGGATATTGACGTTAACCTCCCCGCTCACAAAATAGCAGCCATTCACCGGGCCATGTTCGCCTGCGAAACCGTTTATCCCGTGGTGGAAAGCCTGCATCGGGCCAAGGACGGACGCATGATCCCGGTGGAAATCACCTCCTCCGTATTTGCCTATGAAGGCTCCCGTTTTATTCTCAGCTGCGGTGGTCCCGGTCGTTTGGACAGCCACCGGGCTGGAATAAGCTAAGGCCGGTGCCGGGGTTTTGGTTTTGACTTTCCCGGATTTTATAACGATTGGCTTGAGCACTGTGGAGCTTGTGGGCAGC
>JAYRGQ010000025.1:0-40095 GCA_041907765.1 Rhodocyclaceae bacterium
GGCCGCCATCGCCACTTGTGCCTTGAATTCCGCACTGTGTTGCTTGCGTTTCGTTCCCATCTTTCACTTCCCTTTCAACCGGTCAGCATTAGCTTAGCCAACTGTCCGAAAAAGCGTGACCGCCGCAGCCCCTCGCTCCCAAGGCCCTTTATGCCAATACGGCGGAGCCGGGCCTACTCAAGCAGGAATTGGCCGAACACCTGCTGGGGGTGGCCCGGGAGGCGGGCCTCATCGCCCATGCCCTGCCTGGCTTCGCCCGCCATCTGCCCCGTCTGGCCCGGCACCGGGGCCTGCGCAAACCCAGCGCCAACCCCCGCTTTAGGTGGCAGAACCAGGCCGCTGAGGCCGCCCGAGGCCTGGCGGAAGACGCCCGGGACCAGGGCGCCTTCCTTATCAACATGGCTTCCACGGGCTGCGGCAAAACCCTGGCCAACGCCCGCATCCTCTACGCCTTGGCCGACCCCGGCCAGGGCCTACGGGCCACCTTCGCCCTGGGGTTACGCACCCTCACCCTGCAAACCGGCCGGGCCTATCGGCAAGACCTCCATCTGGCGGAGGATGAACTGGCCGTTCTGGTGGGCGGTTCCGCCAATCGGGCCCTCTTCGACTACTATCAGGCCCGCCAGGAAGCCCTGGGGGCGGCCTCTGCCCAAGCCCTGCTGGAGGAAGACAGCCACGTGCTCTACAGCGGGGATACGGGGAGCCATCCCCTCCTGGACCGAGCCCTCCGGGACCCGGCCATCCGCCAGCTCATCGCCGCCCCCATGCTGGCCTGCACCGTGGATCACCTGATCCCGGCCTGCGACTCCCTGCGGGGCGGGCGGCAGATCGCCCCCATGCTGCGCCTCATGAGCAGCGATCTGGTGCTGGACGAACTGGATGATTACCAGCTCCAGGACCTGCCCGCCCTCACCCGGCTGGTCCATCTGGCTGGCATGTTGGGCACCCGGGTGCTGCTTTCCTCCGCCACCCTGCCGCCGGATTTGGTCCAAGGCATGTTCGCCGCCTATGGGGCGGGTCGGGCCATCTATCGGGCCAACCGGGGCCGGCCCGGGGATACGGGGCAGGACATTCCCTGCCTGTGGGTGGATGAATTCGGCAGCCAGCCCTTGACCTGCGCGACGGCGAAGGACTTTTCCCAGGCCCATGAAGCTTTCGTCGCCAACCGGGTCGCCCAACTCCAGCAAGCCCCCGTATTGCGCCGGGGCGCCCTCCTGCCCCTGGGCCTGCCTCCAGACAAGGAAGCATCCCTTTATGCAGCCTTTGGGGAAAAAGTACGCCAAGCCGCTCTGGAGCTCCATCGGGACCAGGGGGAAAAGGACACCCAGAGCGGCAAGCGGGTCAGTTTCGGCCTGGTACGCCTAGCCAATATCGCCCCCCTGTTCCAGGTGGCCCAGGCCCTCATTGCCCAGGGCGCCCCCCAGGGATTTCGCATTCATTTGTGCGTCTATCACGCCCGCCTTCCCCTGATTCAACGCTCCGCCCTGGAAAACCTCCTGGATGGCGTTCTGGACCGGCGGGAGCAAAGCCTGGGAGGCGGTTTGGGGCACCCGACAGTACGGGCCGCCCTGAATCTCTACCCGGAGCCGGAGCAACTCTTCATCGTGCTGGCCAGCCCGGTTTGTGAGGTAGGCCGGGATTGGGATGGGGACTGGGCCCTGGGGGAACCCTCCTCCCTGCGCGCCCTGATCCAGCTTGCCGGGCGGGTCCAGCGGCACCGGCGCAAAGCGCCGGAGCGGCCCAATGTGCTGGTTTTCGACACCAATCTGAGGCACCTCCGCCAACAAAATCAGGATTGCCCCGCATTCATCCACCCCGGCTTTGAAAGCACCGCCCCGGACCAGCCCCAGTTCCACCTGGCCAGCCACTGGCTCCACGACCTGCTACGCCCCGAGGAATACCAGGCTATCAGCGCCATTCCCCGGGTCCAACCGCCGCCCCAACCCTGGCAACCCCAACACTATTGGGGGGATTTGGAACAGGCCCGTATCCAGGCCGCCATGGCGCCCCGGCAGCGGAACAGCAACGCCGCCCCCTCCCGCTACCTGCCCCCCGTTCTCCCCTTGGGACGGGATGAAGCGGCCTGCGCCTGGGTCTATCCCCAGGCCGCCCTCACCGGGGTTCTGCCCCAACAGCAACCGTTTCGGGAAGAAACAGAGCCCCGCACCACCCTGGTCTTTCTCCCTGATGGGGAGGAAAGCCTTCAACTCCACCGGGTAGAAAAGGACCCCCAGGCCCCGGGCCACACCCTCTATGCGCCCGTGGACGCCAGCCAGCGTCACAACCTGAACCTGGTGCCCGGCCCGGGCATCACCCCCTGGGGTTGCTTCGACCTGCTCACCCTGCTTCGGGACCAGGCCGAGTCCCTGGATTTGTCTCTGAAATCCTGCGCCCAACGTTTTGCCACGGTGGATGTACCGGAAAGCCCCACGGGTTGGCGCTATCACCCCTGGTTGGGCTTCACCCCATCGAAGCCGGACCCCAAGGAACATTCCTAAAGCCACAGGAGGATTTTGTTATGGAGGAAAGTGATGACGGAATTGTCTGAACGAGGCCAAGCATTCCGCTCGGCCATCACCGCCTTTATCGACGGGCGGCGGGAAGCTAAGTTGAAGGGTCTGGAAGACGATGGGGAACGGGCAGCCAAATACGCCTACCCCACCTGGCTGGCTGACGCTGCCCGCCGGGTCAGTCAAATCCAGGCCGTCACCCATGTGCTCAAGGCCACCCACCCGGACGCCCGGGGCACCAATCTCCATGTGGCCCCCGCCACCCTCCCGCCCCATCCGGAAATCGGTAGCCAGGTGCTGGGCGAAGATTTTGCTGAAGACGTGGTGGGCAATGCGGCGGCCCTGGATGTCTTCAAATTTTTAAAGCTGGAAGTGGATGGCCGACGGCTGCTGGACTGGATGCAGGCCAAAGACCCGGATCTGGCCCAAGCCTTGAACGAAGACAACCCAACGGCCCAAGCCTGGATGGAGGCTTTTTCCGGGCTAGTGCGCCAGGAAACTTCCCTAGCCAGCCACCCCGCCGCCAAACAGGTCTACTGGCTCCTGGGAGACAACCCTTCGGACAACCGCCAGTTTCACCTGCTCCAACCCCTCTTCTCCAGTAGTCTGGCCCAGGCGGTGCACGGGGAAATCCAGGACGCCCGTTTTGGTGAGGCCAACGGGGCGGCCCGCAAGGCCAAACGGGAAAAACAGCCCTGGGACGGGACATACCGGGACTATCCCCATCTGGCCGTGCGCAAGCTGGGGGGCACCAAGCCCCAGAATATCAGCCAGTTAAACAGTGAACGGGGAGGCAACAATTACCTCCTGGCTTCCCTGCCACCTCCCCGACGGGAAGAACAAGCCCCCCGGCTGCTGAACCTGGATTCAGCCCTGGAGCGGTTCGGGGCGAAGAAGGAAGTGGCGCGCCTCACCCGGGCCCTGGCGGATTTTCTCCTCACCGATCCGCCCCCCAACAACGCCACCCGGGAACGGCGCCAGCAGCTGGAGCAGGCCCTGGGGATGGAGCTCCCCCTCTTTGCCGCCCAGGTCCGTGCCAGCCTGGAGCCGGGGTGGAGCCGCCACCCCGATTGCCGCTTGCCCCTTTGGGAACAGCTGTGGCTGGACCCGGAACGCCTGGATTTGCCGGATCGGCCAGAACATCTGGAGGAGGATCAGGCCTTCCGGGCCGCCTATTACTGGGGGGACTGGCCGGACCAGGTGGCCGGACGCTTTGCCAACTGGCTCAATGACCGGCTGCGCAAGGCGGGACTGACCGCCCTCGGGGATGCGGAATACCGGCACTGGGCCCGGCAGGCCGTCATGGATGCGGCCTGGCCCGTGCCCCAACAACGCCGAGCGGGAGAGTCTGCATGAGCGCCGCGCCCCACTACGATCACCTCCTGGTCTTTCCCCATCTCCGGGTCCAAAACGCCAACGCCATTTCCAGCCCCCTCACCCACGGCTTCCCCGCCATGAGCGCCTTCCTCGGCCTCATGTGGGCCCTGGACCGGAAGACCGGAGCGGCCGGACTGGACCTGGCCTTTTCCTCCGTGGGGGTGGTCTGCCATGACTACCAGGAACAGGTACAGGAAGGCTACGTCAAAAGCTTCCGCCTCACCCGTAACCCGGTGGATAAGGACGGCAGCACCGCCGCCATTGTGGAAGAAGGCCGCATTCACCTGGACATCAGTCTCCTCTTTGGGGTTTCCAGCCTTCGCTGGCGGGAAAATCCGGATCAGGCGGATGCCGATCTGGCCCAGGTGGCGGACCTGCTAGCCGGCCTGCGCATCGCCGGGGGATCCATTCTGCCGCCCCCGGCCCCGGGGCTACGCCGTTACCGGCCCTACCGACTGGACCAGACCGGCCCCCGGGGCGTGCCCGAAGATCCCTTCCATAAAGCCCGGCTGCGCCTCCTGCCCGGCTTTGCCCTGGTCGCCCGGGACGACCTCCTGATCCAGCCCCAACCCGCCGATCAGCCGCCTGAAGCTAGCTTGGCGGCTCATCCGGGCCAGTCCCCCGCCCTGCCTGCCCAGCTGGAAGCCTGGCTGAGCCATTGCCGCTTCAACTGGCGCTACCGGCGGAATGAGGAGAAGGAGGAGTCGGGCAAAGGGGAATGGCATCACGACCGGGAAAAGGGGGGATGGATCGTGCCTCTGCCGGTGGGCTATGGCGCCCTGGGACCGATTCAGCCCCCAGGCACCGTAGCCCGGACCCGGGACCAGGAGACCCCCTTCCGCTTTGTGGAAAGCCTCTATTCCCTGGGGGAATGGGTCAGTCCCCACCGCTTGCAAAGCGCCCAGGAACTGCTTTGGTACGGCGAGAGCGAGCCCGACTCGGGCCGCTACCGCTGCCGCAACGACTATGTGAGCCCCCATCAAGCCCAGGCGGAGGCAGGCGAATAAACGCCCCCCGCTCACCCTATTGCTTAAAAAAAATTAACGTTTGAGGAAGATCACCATGGCTAATGACACCTTGAAAACCGCCTCCGTCCTCGCTTTTGAACGCAAGCTGGACCCTTCCGATGCCCTCTTTTTCAGTGGCCGCTGGGCCGACCGGGACCAGCCCGGCCCCTGGGCCCCGGTGCCGGTACGGGAAAAATCCGTGCGGGGCACCATCTCCAATCGGCTAAAAACCAAAGATCAGGACCCGGCCAAGCTGGACGCCGCCATTGAAAATCCCAACCTACAAACCGTGGATGTGGCCACTCTCCCCGGAGATAAGGACACCCTGAAAGTTCAGTTCACTCTGCGGGTCCTGGGCGGTCTGGGGGACCCCTCCGCCTGCAACAACGGGGATTACCGGCGCAAACTCCTGGAGACCACGGCCGCCTATGTGGCCAATCAGGGCTTGGAGGAACTGGCCCGGCGTTATGGGGCCAACCTGGCCAACGGCCGTTTCCTCTGGCGCAACCGGGTGGGGGCGGAACAGGTGGAAATTCAAGTGGCCCAGCTGCAACAGGGCCAGGTAACGGAGCAATGGACCTTCCAGGCCCTGGACCACAACCAGCGCCAACTCCAGGCCCCAGCCCCAGAAGCCGCCGCCCTGACCGCCCTCGCCGGGAAAATCGCCCAGGCTTTGGCCGGACAATCCCATCTGTTACTCCAAATCACGGCTTATTTACGGGTCGGCGCTGGCCAGGAAGTCTTCCCCTCCCAGGAACTAATCCTGGACCGGGGCGCCAGCAAAAAGAGCAAAACCCTGTACCGGGTGGGGGAAGGAGAAAGGGCGATAGCCGCCATCCACTCCCAGAAAATCGGCAATGCCCTGCGTACCATCGACACCTGGTATCCGGAGGCGGACACCAACGGCCCCATCGCCGTGGAACCCTACGGCTCCGTTACCACCCAGGGCAAGGCCTACCGGACCCCCCGGGACAAAACGGACTTC
The DNA here is from genome assembly GCA_041907765.1 of Rhodocyclaceae bacterium. GTDB lineage: Bacteria > Pseudomonadota > Gammaproteobacteria > Burkholderiales > Rhodocyclaceae > Azospira. Next base: position 5,880 of record JAYRGQ010000025.1, read on the forward strand.
TACACCCTGCTGGATAACTGGCTACTGAAAGACCAGGTGCCACCTCTGGCCCAGCAGCATTTCGTCATGGCCGTCCTGGTCCGGGGCGGGGTTTTCGGGGACGGGAACTAAGCGCCATGACCACCCATTACCTGGAAATCCGCCTAAGGAGCGACCCGGAACTGACGCCTCCCCACCTGCTGGCAGGTCTCTACGCCCGGCTGCATCGGGCCCTGGTCCAGCTGGATAGCCGCTGCATCGGCCTCAGCTTTCCCGACCACCAGCAGCAACCCCTCGGCCTGGGCAGCCGACTGCGTCTACACGGTCCGGCGGCGGCCCTGGAGCAGCTCATGGCCACTTCCTGGCTACGGGGCATGGAAGACTACCTGGAGCGGGTCCCCATCCGGCCCGCTCCAGCCCAGGCCCAATACCGGGTCGTCAGCCGGGTGCAGGCAAAAAGCAATGCGGAACGCCTGCGCCGCCGGGCCATGAAACGCCATGGTCTCACCCCGGACGAAGCCGCCGCCCGCCTCCCCCTGGCGGCGGAAAAGCGGCTGGACCTGCCCTTCGTCATCCTGGGCAGCCGCAGCACCGGCCAGCCCGCCTTCCCCCTCTTCATCCGCCACGGTCCCCTGCAAGCGGTTCCCCAAGAGGGAAACTTCAACAGCTACGGTCTAAGCCCAAGCGCCACCATCCCCTGGTTCTGACCCTTTTTTTTCGCTCTTTAAAAAATCGATAGGAATCAATCCATTGCCAACCCCCCCTAAAAAAGGGGTGGCGTTGGCTTTTTCGGCTATTTTTCTTTTATATCAATAGATTGAAGAATATTTGCTCTAGTTCACTGCCGTGTAGGCAGCTCAGAAATTGCTGTCCGGGTTGACTGCCCGGCCATAGCTGTTCACTGCCGTGTAGGCAGCTCAGAAAGACGTCATTACGTCCGGCGGCGGCCTGGTGCTGTTCACTGCCGTGTAGGCAGCTCAGAAAACGAGAACGCGGCCAAGTCACCGGAGTTTCCTGTTCACTGCCGTGTAGGCAGCTCAGAAATCACGAAACGGGCGATGGTCCTTTATACCGACGTTCACTGCCGTGTAGGCAGCTCAGAAAAATAGCGCAGCCCTTGCATAGCCAAAACCTATGTTCACTGCCGTGTAGGCAGCTCAGAAATAATCGCGTAGCAGGCGGCGGCGTCTGCTAGCGTTCACTGCCGTGTAGGCAGCTCAGAAAGCCCAGCATGAGCAGTTCCTTCAGTTCAAATTCGTTCACTGCCGTGTAGGCAGCTCAGAAATACGTCTATCCCCGCGGGCGGAAGCTGCGGCGGTTCACTACCGTGTAGGTCTCCCCCAATGTTTCCCTATTTTCCACCCCACAAAAAAGCCTTTTAAAATCCGTCACTTCCTTAGCCATTCGTGATCTCCATCACGCCCCCAATGCCTATAATTTGGGATACTCTCTGACCAAAGTATGGCGTAGGATGCCCGAGCCCTTCTTCGGGCTTTTTTCATAAAACTTAAAACGGCTTCCCCGTACCCACCCAATCAGGATTCTCCATGGATACCCCCGCCACAGAAAACAAAACCGGCGACGCCCTGAAGGCTCAGCGCTTCCAGATGCTGGAGGACATTGCCAAGGAATTGGAAGGGGATGTGGTTTTCCCCACCTGTTTCGATGTCACCCTGCGCCTACGCAAGGTCCTCAACGATCCGGAAATTTCCCTGCCCCGGCTGGTGGCGGTGCTCAGCGCCGAGCCTCTGATCAGCGGCAAAATTCTTCATCTGGCCAATTCCGTGGCCTATAACCCCCAGGGCAATCAATGCCGGGATCTGCTGGCAGCCATTCAGCGCATTGGCCTCCAGGCCGTGCGCAGCACCGCCCTGGCCCTGGCCATGAAGCAGTTGCTGCTGTCTAAGGAAATGGTCTGCTTCAAGGAGCTGATGGCCAATCTGTGGGAACACTCGGTGGAAACGGCCTGCGCGGCCAAGGTGCTGGCGCGGAAATACACCCGCCTCAATCCGGAAGAAGCCCTGCTCGCCGGGCTCATGCACGATCTGGGGGCCTTCTATATGTTGTATCGGGCCGCCCATTACGAGGAACTGCGCATCCGGCCGGATACGGTCAAGCACCTCATCGCCCAGTGGCACGAGGGCATCGGTGACGTGCTCTTCGCCGCCCTGGGCCTGGACGAAGCCCTCATCGAGGCCGCCCACGACCACGACCATCCCCGCCCCCTGCCCGACCCCATCGCCAATTTGGCGGATGTGGTTTATGTGGCCAATCTCCTAGCCGGCGGCCATGCGGCCTGGCTGATTCACGAAAGCTCCCTGGATGAGGAGCAACAGGAACAACTGGAGATTGCCTACGGGGAATTAAAGGAAGAAATTGCCCTGGCCACCCAGGAGTTTTCCGCCCTCTACACCATGAACTGAAGCACCGGACGACCAATCCCCCAGGACGAGACCGGAGCGACCACGCCCGGCATGGGGGAAAAAGAAGGGGAACCGGGTCCCCGGGGCCAGCAGGAGAGGCCCTAAGCGGGGAAAGTGAGATAAACGGGCCAGAAAGCAAAAAAGCCAGCTTTCGCTGGCTTTTTTGCAGAATTTGGTGGGTGGTACAAGGATCGAACTTGTGACCCCTGCCGTGTGAAGAATGTACCAAACTAGACTGGTACTAGGATTAAAAGCGGTTGTGGCGTGAAAATGTGGCGCACATTCACGCTTACCGGCAAGCCCCCAAGGCGGCTTCAAGCTCCGCTTCATAGGCCTTACGTTGCAACCGCTCCGCCCGTAGCGCTGCCATCTGATCCCAAACCCCAGCCCCGAGGTCAAGAGCATCTACCGCAAACGCGGGAATGGTCACATCAGGCACCTTGCAGGGCACCGCTACGGGGATTTTTACTTCCTGGGGTGCTGCTACCGGCGGCGTGGTATTGATGCCCCCGCATCCGGCCACCATCAAAGTGGACACGATAACAAGTACGCGGGTCATTGCAGCCCCCTTTCATGCTTGAGTTCATCGTCAAACGCCTGTCTGGCAGCAGTGCATTCATCGCTGGCCGCCGGCGGCCGGGAGGCGCTTGTTTTCGCCGCCTGGGCGTATAGCTTCTGGGCTGCGCCCTGGGCGGCTTCAACTGCCTTCTTCGCAGCAACTTCCCGGACCTCCCCTTGAGCCTGCAAATCGTTGATTGCTGTGTTCTGGCGCCTGGCTGCAGCAGCCAGGGCCGTGTACGCGGTCTCGAACTGCTGGGCCCGATTTGTTGCTTGATCCGCCTTGAGGTCAGAGAGACTAAGACGGGGCTGGTAGTAGGCCCGGGACGCCCAGGCGCCGGCTCCCGCACTGATTGCTGCCAGCACTACCCACAGAATAATTTTGATCTTGATGTCGTCCATGTCACACCCCATGAAGGCAGAGGTCTTGCTCGATGCCGCGCCGAGTAACCAGGCCGGGCAACACAACGTAGCCCCCTTTGACTCGGGCCTTTACCCAAGCCACCAAGGCATTGCACCCGCCCGTGTAGTTCCCAGCATTGAATTCCCGGGCCATAGAAGACTTGGCCAGGTTGCCGGCCCCGACATTTGCCGTGAAGTCGTTCAGGGCCACTTGCTGCCAGGTGTTCAAGGGGACATGGATTGTCCGATGAACCGCATCAGCGGCGATCTTGATGTGCTTCTCGCGGAGAGCGGTGCACTCGTTGTCGCTGTAGTATTTCCCGGGGATAACATCAGGCCCGGTAATTCCATCGCACACCGTCAGAATGCCCACCGGGTCGCGGTAGGGGATGTGATAGACGCGGCCACCACTCTCTTGATTCGACATCAAGATGCCGGTGAGGGCCAGTACGGATGCGCCTCCCGCCGCTGCGGCTCGTAGGCGGGAACGAAGTTTTTCATCCATGGAGTTTCTCCCAATAAAAAACCGGCCCTGGGGCCGGTTGAAGGTGGAACTACGGGAACTAGGCTTTTTTCAGATCACTGGTGACTGCTGCGCTACGTCGCTCAATAAGAACCACTCCAACAAGGGATATAAGCAGGGCAAGGACGGCCCAGGTCAGGCAATCCCCCGTCAGGGCCGCACAGAACACCCAAAGAGCGGAGGCAGCTAGGAGAATCCAGGGCCAGGCGATCAGGGGAGAGGTCTGGCGTGACATGCGGTCAATGGTCATAACCGCTTTTACGAAAACCACACAGGCCAGGGACACAAGGGTGAGAGGCACAATATTTCCAATCATTGCTCGGTCTCCTTTGCTTTCTCCCCCAGAAATTTTCCGAAGAGCGCCGTAATCGCCTGGGCGCCCAGGGGAAGCAAATGGGATTTCCCGAAGTAGCCGACCAGCCATGCGATAAATGATCTTCCCTTCCCCAGCTCCGGCGTATCCATCCCCACGGATTTAGATAGCAGCGGCAGCAGGTCCAGGACGAACCAGGTGGCCGATAGGGCGAACATCCCTACCCCGATTACCCCAATGACCGCCCGGAGGCGTCCCTGGGGCTCCTGCGCCCGTAATGCCATCAAGGCGCCCACGGCCCCCCAGATGAAGGTCCAATAATCCATGCCGGTAAGGATGCCGGCCAGGGCCACTGATCCCAGCGCCTGCCATGCTGCGGCCGCCGCGTTTTGTGCTGCCATCGGTTCCGGCGCCATGTTCTCCCCTTTCTCGTGCCAGAAATAAAAAAGCCGCCCAAAGGCGGCTAGGAACTTCACTGCAATCCGGCCAATTCGGTTCGCAGGTCGCCGGCTTTCTTTTCAAGATCAGCAATTTTCTGAATCGCAAAATCCGGAGCAGGAACACCTGCAATCAATGCGGAAGCTACTTCCCGGGAGGGGCGGATGCTTTCCGAATCAATCCGGGCCAGTTCCCCGGCAATTTCGGCCCGGCGAATTTCCTTCGGGTCCGGATCGGGCTCCGGCTGGTGAGCTGGCGGCAGGTCTTTGAAATACCAGGCGGAACTCACCGGGTCGAAATGTTGAGTTTTACCATCCTGGTCAGGCCGCGCAGGCACAGGCGTTGCATGGGCCGGAATCAGAAATTTCCCAGGCTCCTCAGGGTCCGGGTCAGCGAAGCATTCGCCCCCTTGAATCAGCATGTTTTCCTGGGCGGGGTCGTAATTCCAAATGGGCAGGTTCATGGCTTTTCCTTTAGACGTATTTGATGCAGGCAAGCAGGGCGACGTTGCGGGGCCGGGTTTCTTTTCCGATCCTGGGCACCCCGTTCGTTCCGTCGGTAATCGGTCCGATTACTCGCCCTGTATCTGTTGTCGTGCTTGCGTAAGAATTCCGCGCCCCCCCGGTATTCGGAGACCCAGAAGACCCACCCGTGGGCGCCACGGCATCATGGAAATGGCCTTGAAAACTATCTTGTTGGGCACTACCCAACACACGCCCAGCATCAACGCCTCGCCCATCGTCAAGGCCACGAATAAATTCACCCCGCAGGTCCGGTGCGTTAAAAGTCGTTGCTCCATCACCCGCTCCGTAAGTTGTTCCGATAACAGCAAACAGCGTTGCGTAGGTAGTGCGGTTAAGCGCAGCTCCGTTTGCTTTGATGTATCCCGCCGGTGGCGTAGTACCAGCAAAATAGGCAACCGTCCCGACATCACTACTGCTACTGGGAAGCGGGTTCAGTAGAACAAAATCCGTGCCGTCGAACTCAACATCAGAGAGCATTCCAGAAGTAACAACGGCGGGTTTTTTGACTCCAGCGGCGCTGTATTGAGTGAGGTTTCCAGTCAGTCCGTCCCGAGACAGGGTATTGCTACCGGCGGTGCCCGCCGCATGGAACTCCACCCGAAACCTTTGCCCTGCAGCCAGGGGAACCGTATTCCCCAGCGCAGTGGTAACCGAAAATGCCGGCGCATTCCCGGACGTAGTGACAGCCGTGTGGGTTTGAGAAATAAGGGCACCGACAAAGTCCATGTCAGCCTTGAACCGGCGCAACCAGGCGGAGTTTCCGGAGTTTCGCTGCCGCACCCAGGGTCCATCGGTTGAAATGGTGGTTCCCGTATCTACCCACCACTGTCCAGAGAACGTAACAGGCGGCGGATCATCTCCAATGGAGTTACTCGCCAACGCGCCCAAAGCCCTATTAATGTCGGCACGGGCAGCTGGTCCAGACTGGTCTTCAATGGTCATATCATGCTGCGACATATCCCCATCCCTTCGCAATTACATCAATGCTTCTTCCCGATACCGGGTCTCCAGAAGCGTTTTTGATGGACACAAAAAAGCCCGCTTTTGAGCGGGCCGAAACTTCTACATATTCACCAGGTTGTAACCCCTGGGCCGTCACACCGACGGCCGGTGTCTCTCGAAACTGGGGACTAAAATTCACCTGCAAACCGGGCTGGGGTACAGGTACATCGGACATGACCACCACACGGTCCGGCATATCCACGGAAACCCAGAGACCAGTCAGGTCGATGGCGGCAGAGGGATCAGAGGATCGCAGGACGGCCCGAAAACGAAAGGCACGGGCCTTGTAATCCCCAACCCGCAAGGTTGACCAATCCCCCCATCCGTTTTCGTCCTCCGGATCACTTTCCGTCGTTGAAATTTGAATTTCCGCCGACGTTAATCCGGATACCGTACCGTCCCAGGTCTGCCGAGAATCTATGTCCGTCCAGAGATCCATCAAGTCATAAGCCAGATAGCTCTCGGCTTGCAGGTAGCCAGTTACCCGACAGGTGTCGATGGTTCCCAAATCCACGATGTCGGAAAAATCGTAGATGCCTTCTGGCGCCAATCCCTCCCCAGCATCCCAGTTCAGGATGGAATCCAAATCCGCCCAGGAATCCATGTCCGTGGCACTGGATAATTTGAGCCGGTTATCCACTGCTGCGCAGCGGGATACTGCCCCAGGGAATACCGGGCTTTCTTGAAGCCTGGCGACAGCATTGAAGGCCATGACGGCCGGAGCGTTAGTGGATACGGAAACGGCGGTTGCAGATTCAACCCCAGAGGAATCAACCGCCTTGGCCAGATAGGTGCCAGAGAGAAGAGGCAGAACCACTTGGGTAGCCGATCCGGGGATCGGTGAGCCAATGTCCGTTGCGTTTTCCCAGGTGGCAAATTCATCCGGGGAATGCTTGATCCGAATGGTTCCCCCTATCCGCACATCCAAATCCACAGACAGGGGCCAGGTAAGCATGGCCAGCCCATTGATAGCAGAAAGGTCCAGCCCGAATAATTCCGACGGCGCAGCGATCAGCCCCATGGCCTCAATTGTGCCCGGCAAGGCTTGAGAAGCACGGCCCAGGGCATCGATAGCCACCACCTGGATTTCATACTTCCCCGGGGCCGTGTCATTGATATCAACACTGACGCTTTCCGTGGTGGTGGATAACCAATTGCCGTTGTCGCGGCGCCAGGAAACTCGGTATTGCCGGGCATAGGCAGAGGAAACCCAGCTTACCGTTATCCGGCTTTTTACCGAGGATTTGTCCTCATATAAGGACTCCACCAGGTCAATATTGCTAGGCGACGCCGGAGCGCCAGAGGGTATCTGGGTCATGATCGGCTTTTGCAGGACCAGACCTTTTTCGATGGCATCGTATTTCGAGGCGTTATATTCCAGGGCGGTCAATTCAAAGATATTTTTGGCACTTTCTTTGATGGAGACCACCCGCGCCGGCCAGAGGCTCAGTGCATCGCTTTGGATGCCCCACATACTGCCCACCAGCGGAGCGCTTTCAAGGGGGGAAACCAAATCCACCGAACTCACCTCGCCATCGGTGGGGACGATAGCAGCAGTGGTCCATTCCCCCTCCGGGGTTAGCACTCGCAAGGCGTATGAAACTCCGGCGGTTAAGGTAACCGGGGCATCCAGCTCGACATGGCTCTCCGTTGCCGAGCGAATCCGTCCCGCCATCCGGGCCCCCGCCCGAGGCCCATCCGCTATTTCGATTAAATCCCCAGGTCTCAGGAAGGCGGTTTTATCCAGGCCGGTCTGAAAGGTAACGGTATTTCCGTAACGCTCGGAATACAGGGCCCAGCGGCCAAGACGATGGGCCAGCCCCCGGGATGTACAACCAAAACCCGTTATTTCCAGCTTACGGATACCGTAGCGCTTAATAGCTTCGTCATCCGGTACTGACTCCACTTCATCCTGGTAGAGGTTTTCCGGGTTTTTCCAGGTCACATTCACAACGGAATGGCGCTGGCTCCGAGGCGCCCCCTGGTAAGTAAAATTGCCCCCGATAACGTTGGCCGCGCTATAGATCATTTTGGGCGACCCGGGCATATCCGCCACCGGCGACAATGACCCGCCAGCCGCGTAAATCATGCCTCGGAACGTCCCCACAAGGCTTTGCAGCAGGTCGTAAGCAGACTGGGGCTCGTTGATCCACACATTCAGGGAGTAGCGGGGTTCATACCCCCCGAAGCCATCAGGCACCAGCTCATCGCAATACCGACCGATGGCATAGAGCAGCCATTTATCTTGCAAGGCAGGGGGAATGTACCGCCCCAAGCCGTACCGACTCTGGGTCATTAAATCGTAAAAGCACCAGGCCGGATTGCTGCTTACCGATGTTTTGAAGGTTCCATCCCAATCGCCGGTATAAACCCGGTTTTCCGGGTCATAGTTGCTGGGCACCTGGATTTTCAGCAGATCAACGAGGTACTTTCTGGTCGGGATACTGCTGAACTGTTTGGCATCGATGTTGATGGCAATGTAAGCCGTATTCGGGTACGCCAGACGGTAATCGGTAATTTCCGTCATGCTGTCCCACCAGGTCTGGTTTGACAGGGCCGTGGAGGTGGAATCCGCATTCAGACGGCGCAGGCGAATATCCCAGGGCCCGCTCCCTGAAAGAGGGACGCGGAAGCTACGTTGATACCGGCTAGTGCATTTACCGCTAATGGTGATTGTGGGGGTGTAGGCCACCGCAGTCCCGAACAGGGAAAGAGTTCCACCGCCAGAAACCAGGCGGACCCGGAAGCGGTAACCGGACACCCCGGACAGACTGATTACCACCCCGTCACTCGCGGTCGGCGCCTTTGAGGTTGTTCCGCTATCGTCAGACGTTACCGTGGTATAGCCAGAAAAGCTTCCAGCCTTTGCTGCCGACCACACCACGCCATCAAGGCTGGATTCGATCGCCCAGGACACTTTCTGCAAGGAACCTGAGTACGTGATCACGCCGGTCCAACTGACGTTTAGCGTTGCCTGGGTCAAAGCCCGGTCCGAATAGAGGCTGGCACCGGTTCCCAGGGATATGTTTTCCGTTCCTACGGTAACCGGTACCCACCCAGCCCCATTGTTATTGACATCGATGGCCAGCTGGACGGAAGCGCCTTTCACGTCTCCGTTGGAGGTGTCCTGACTCATCAGAGAAGGTATTCCCACGGTGACTCTGACGGCATTTACCGTGGTATCTGAAATACGGCGGACAATCGGCAGACCGTAGCGGAGCTGGGTGGAAATATTGGTTTCCGTCTCCGCCGCAGGGAATCCGGGCACGGACGCCTGAAAAGGCGTTCCGGTTTTTACCGTAAAACTACAGTTGGTGAAATTGAAGCTACCGTCAGCGTTTTGCACAGGCGTGTCGTTCAGATAGACGCCTTGCAGGCCCTTCGCCAGGCCACCTATTTCCCCTTCGCCGATCACATCAATTACCCGAGCGTATTCGATAGACTGGAGGCTGTCCGGCGCCTCGTAATGGGTATGGGAAGCCCCCCCGCCACCGTCTTTTCCACCACCGCCACCGGCACCGCGAATTAGGTTATTGGACATATCAGTTCAGGATCGGATTGATAGCGGTATAAGCACTCATGTCTTCCGCGTAGAGTCCGCCGGCAACCGCTATAGAGCCGACCAGCATATGACCGTATCCCACGGGGATGCTATAGCCCTGGCCAGACACGTTTTCCGCACTGCCAAAGGAATAGGAGGTCTTGGTTGCAGAAGAGGAGGAGGAAGTGTTGGTGGCGGCCTGGGGTGACAGGAGGGACAGGGCCCCACCTAGAGCCAGGGATGCCCCCACATTGAACATCAAGCTGGTTCCCAGCGCCCCCTTAGCCCCCAAGGCTACCCAGCCCATGGGGTTCCAATAGGCCAGACCAATTAGGGCCGCCCCCAGCACAATCCGACCCACAGGGCCGGCCCCGCGCACAATGGGCATGATGGTCACAACCTGCCCTCCCCCGTTGATTTCCAGCTCCGTCTTATCAATAGGACGCCCGGCCAGGCGGACGCGATAAACCAGCCCCTGATCGGACAATTCCATAATGCGTTTTTGAATACCCGGACGATTCGCCTCAATGGCACGGATCGCCTCAGCCGGCTTTCCGATATCCAGCTTCCAAACCCACCCGAATTCTTTACCCAGGATGCCGCCAAGCTTGATGGTGGTCATCATTTCATGTGGTCCTTGTGGCGGAGATGGTGGGTAATCGCTTTGTGAAAGTATCCATTCAGGACATCGGTACAGGACAGACGGTTGGTAACGTGGTGAAGGATCAAACCGTCGCCCAGATAGATCGCCCCGTGATTTGTGGTCAGGGTTTCCCCACAACGCATGAGCAGCACGTCCCCACGGACCATCGGCTCCCCATCCAGGGGGACAAAACCTTCATTCCGGAAGTTGTCGATGTAGAGGTCATACTCCGGGTCATTCCACCACTCCTGCTTCCGGGGGTAATCATTCAGATGAATGCCATATTCCCGCTTATAGAAATCCCGGATGATGGTGTAGCAATCATGAATCCCATGGACAAACGGACGCCCCTCCAGGGGCACCACATAGCCGCAGGGGAGCGTATGGCTGTACCCCTTACCCGGCCAGGAGACAATATGCCAGGGGAGCTGGGTGGCTTCGATCATTTCCCGATCTGCCTGGCTAGGCTCTGCGGATTCATCAACGTGGGAATGGAAAATTCCCAGCACCGGCCCCCGCGCTTCCGCCGCCTCGTAATCATTCGGATCAATAGTGAACTGTTGAGCCGGGCGTTCGTCGACATTGGGGCAATTCACCAGCACAGAGCGCCGATGTTCGGATATCAGCACACCACAGGCTTCGTTGGGATAAGCCCGTTCAGCCGATTCCAGCATTTGCTGGACAAGGTCAGCATCGAACATAGGATTTTTTCCTAAGAAGTGAATCGCCGGGCCGCCGGGAACCCAGCGAAAGGTAAATCGGCAGCCCCATAACGGGCCAGGCACCCGGAAAGTCTGCCGCTGCATACGTCCTGCCCCCCATAGGTAACAGGGGCATCGGAGGCGTTAAACATGGCACCACCGGTATAGGGACAAGTGGCATGGGTGTAATCAAAGCCCGTACCGTTCCAGGAGCGGTAGGTGTTGTCACAGTGGTTGGCGATGATCTGCCGCAAGGGAAGAGTCACCCCAGAGACGTCCAGAATGGAGGCAAGCTCGAAAACAACGGCCTGCCGGGTCTCGGCCTTTTTTTGGTTAACCCACCAGACATCGTCATCAAACCCAGCATCCGGATTGGCGGAAGGATTTACCCCTCCGGGGAAGTTTTCGGCATCCAGATACCGGGCCAGGGTGCGCTTGCGGGTTAACTTGGCCCCCATCAAATCGTCGTAAGCCATAACCAGGGCGGAGATTCCCCCATCCAGGTTGGATACCGTCATAGTGGGCCGGGGCAAAGCCCCCTGGCCGGTCACTTCAAAACCTTCCGCCGATACGGGATAGAACTGGTAATGCTGCCCTTGCCAGACAATTGCCTGGCGCAGCTCATTGGTACCGGAATGGAAATACAGGAAGCCGGCGCCAAAGGAACTCATGTCCAGAACAAATAGCTCAACCAGGGCATCCAGCTGCAGGGATTGAATATCACGCAGGATAGGATTGGGCACTTTCATTCTCCCGGGTCACAAACTTCGGTAAAGGTGGCGGTGACGGTGGCCACATAGCGGGTTACCGGCGTTTTTTTCCAAGGCTTGGCCACCACCTTCACCAAATCGGCATCCGGTTCCGGCCGCCACCAGAACCAGATCGCCCCTTTTCTCTCCCGGAAAAAATTAGCAATGGCCGTGGCTTCCGCCATAGGGCGGTTGGTAAAAGAGACGGACCAAGTGCCCAGATCAGCATTGATACCGTCCGGAACTCGCTGGACGTAACCATCGCCGAAGGAGGCGGACAGCACCCGGGGATCATGGCTTTCTTCGCCGGAGGGGTCATGTTTCCAAAGGCAGATATCAGCCATTCAAACGCCCCCCGTAGACTTGGGCGATAGACCCTCCGTTTTGCATTTCCTTGACGATCTGGCTTTGAGCGATGCTGGCCATGGCGGAGGCCATGGCATCCGTCATGGAAGCCAGGTTTCCCGCATTGGAGCTTTGCGTCGTTACCCCGTCTTTTGTGACGTAGAACACCTGCTCGATGCTGACTCCCCCATTCCCGGAGGCTTTTACTCCGAGCCGGCCCGAACTATCCCGGGTCAGGGGCATGACGGCTTCCGGACCGGCTTCGCCAAACATGGCCATGGGCGCCAAGGTGGGGCGATCCGTAACCGTGTTGGTAAATGCTCCGCCATTGGCAAAGGCCGTTACCCATCCATTCTCGAAGGCATTCCCCAGGGCATTGAGGCGCAGGCCAGACCCCAGGTCTCCGGAGGAAAACCCGGGAACGGAGGAAGAGCTACCCCCCAACCCGGAGACGGAACCGGTAGCCGTTCCGGCCAGGGCGCCCAGTAACGTTCCCAGCCAGCCAGTACCGCTACCCGTGGCAGCGGAAACCAGGTTGGCCATGGCCGCCCGAATCTGAATCCGGGCAATATCGGCAATCAGCGCATCCGCAAAATTGGAAAAGCTCAATTTTCCGGTTTTGGTGAAATCCACCAGGGCGTCTTCCATGTTTGTGAACGCATCGGTGAAGGCCGTATTGGTAAGGGCCGCCACGTTACTCGCACTATCCAGATAATCCTGGATGGCCTTGGTTGCCCCGTTGCTCCAGTCCCGTTCCCCAGCCTTCAGCGCCTGCCAGTAGGATTCGTAACTTTCGAGGGACTTCCCTTGAAACTCGTTGATGATGGCCAGGCGGTCGTCGTATTGCTTTTGCACATCGGCGGGCAGCACTCCGCCTGCCTGAATTTCCGCCAGCCGTCGCTGGTTTGCCAGATCCGTACGCTGTTGCTGATACCGCTCTTCGATCTGGGTCACCCCTTTGGCGTAGGTGCTGGCATTGCTCCCCATCCAAGCCGTCTGAACGTCCCGGGAATATCCCCGATTGGTGGTATCCAGGTAATCCTGGGCTGCCTGCCGGGCAGACTCCAGGGCCGCCCGCTTGGCATTGATGGCCGTAGCTTCCTGCAGCTCCAGCACCTGGAGAGAGGCGGAGCGATCAATCCGCTCTTTTTCCAGCTTGCCCTGGGCTTCCGCAATCTTTTTCTGAATATCCAGGGCATCGGCGCCGGTCAGCTTTTGCCGTTGATACTGGGCAATCTCCTTCTGGAGGGCATCCTCCCTAGCCTGGGATTCCAGCACCAGAAATCCGCGCTTGGATTGGTAATACTCCGCGTCAGAAAGGGTGCCGGCCGCCTTCTGGGCCTCCATGATCTTTTCGGAGGTGGTGAATATCCCCAGCAGCCGCTCCCGCTCCGCTTCAACCTGTTCAATCCCTAGCCCCAGGGCAGACTTATCCATCCTTAGGGCCTTGGAGCGATCACCACTGGTAGCGGACGCCAGGGCCCGGTTATAGCGGGTGTTTTCTTCCGACATTCGGGCCGCTAGTTCCTTGTCGGATACTCCGGCCTCTTCCGCCATTTTTTTGATCTTGGCGACGTTGTCCTTATGGTCCTTCACCACCTTGGCGGTCTGGCCCAGATACTTGTCGTCATCCGCCTTCCAGGCGATGAGAGCCTGGTTTCTTTTTACTTCCGCACCGGCAGCAGCGGCCGCCTGTTGTTGCCGAACGACTTCAGCGGCCGCGTCGAAGTATTCCTTCTTGTTCTCCGCCGTCAGGCCGTAATAGTCGATCCGCTGAGAAACTGCCATCAATCGACGCTCAGGAGTTTCTTCCCGGCCGATATCCAACAAAACCTCTTTTGCTCCAAGAATGGCTTCTTTGACGCTCTGCCATCCTCTTTCCAAAGAGCCCAGGTTCGCCTGCATTTCCGGGGCTCGGCCGGACAGCGTATTGGCAAAGGTTTCCATGGCCAAACGAGCCGCACCAGTTTTATCGCCCTGCTCTTCCAGCGCCCGAATCTGCTCATAGGTGGAGGCGGTAAGGAAGTGGTATTTGTCGTTCAGGGACTGGATGGCCTTTACTGGATCATCGGCAATCTGCACCATCATCTGGATGGCGTCTTTGGCCTCAATCCCCATGGAGCGCTGCGCCGAGGCAACCCCCTTGGCAACCGTTTCAAGGGATTCCCCGCCCACCTTACCCGTTGCCACCAGCTGGGTAATCACATCCGCCGCAGCACTTTGCGAGCCACTGACCTGGGTCATCCCGGCCGCCATGGTACTCAGCTCACCAGCCGTCATCCCCGCGTAATTCCCAGAAGCAACCAAGGAATTCTTAAACCGTGCGGACTCTTCTTGCCCCTTCTCATAGGCATAGGCCAGCCCGAGTACCGCCGCCGCAGTTAGGGTGAAAGGATTCACCAAACCAACGACGTAGCCCCCCAAGGCCTTCGCGGCCCCACCCACACCACCGAACATATCTTTCAACTGGCCGCCCTGTTGCAACAAGACAGTCATGGGGCGCTGCCCGGAGGCCAGAGAAACCACAATATCGGTGAACTGGGCCGGTACCATGCGCATGTTGTTGCGCAGTTCCCCCGCAGACAGGCCAAAGTCCTTATTTTTTGCGATGGCGGCATCCAGCTGGTCCAGGTAAGGACGCAGCTGGTCCGTATTGACTCCCCGCTGTTTGGCCAGGGTCTCAAAATAGGAACTGGTGCCCCGCCCCCCGGCTTCCATGGCGGCAGTGGCCCGCTGGATGCTGGCGATCATGCTCTTGGTGGAGCGGTCGATCTTTTCCCCGGCCACCTGGCCGGAATTTCCTACCCCATCCAGGGCATTGCCGGCGACAGCTCCGGACTGAACGACCGCTGCGGCCATGTCCTTAGCCGACTTTTTAATGTCGCCGAAGCCTTCTTCCGAATGGGTAGCATCTACTTCCACCCCCAGCTGGACTTTGCGTTCGTCGGCCATCATTTACTCCTGGATGGCAGCCAGGGCCGCCTGTTCCATTACTCGAATATCGTTGAACATCTGGTCCCAGGCCTTGCCGCTCAATCCCTGTCGATCCAGATAGGAAAACAGCACACCGTAGTCCAGGCCAACGATTCCCCCAGGCCCAGCCCGCCATTGGGTAAGCAAGGTGTCAAAGCAGCGGAAGGCCGCCCAGTTTTCTGGCCAGATGTTTACTTCCTGGTCGAAGTCCTCCGGACGCAGCCCCATCGATGCCATTTTTTTTGGATCGGGGGGGCCTTCACAGAGTTTCCGGGCGGCCTCCCTTAGTTTCCCTCGCGGCCTTCCTTGATCACTTCGGCGTACTTGGCCATGATCGCCTTCACCCCTGCCGGGCATTCATCGGCCAGCTGTTCCATGGATTTCAGGACCAGGGGTTGGTCCAGGTTCCACCCGGACAGGATTTTTTCCAGATAGGCGGCGTTGTCCTTATTGGTCTGGTCCGCCAGAGTTTCAAACTGGCGGCCCTGATCCGGATCGGATTGCCGGTTGCGGCTAAAAACTTCGTCCAGCAGCTGGCCAAATTGCTTGCGGGTGCGATAGATGAAGTCGCACTGGATCGCGGCATCCGATCCATCCGGAAGCTTAAATTCCACCTTCCGGCTAAATTTTTCGGGCGGACGCCCCATCACATAGGTATTGCTCATGGTTATCCTCGGGGAATAAAGGGAAACGGGGGGAAGCCCCCCGAGACTGATCAGGCCGCGTAACGGGTCACCGGCGCCGACATGGAATAGTTCATCTTCAAGGTCATGACCTGACCCTTGGTCAGGGTCGGCGTTTTGTTGAAAGACACGAACCCGTTATAGAAAAGCTTGGCGCCGTTGGGCAGGGTGATCCGAAGGGCACGGACCGTCTGGTCCTGATCCGCTTTATCCAGGACGGCATACCAGGGTTTGGTCTGGTCATCCGCCAGATCAAAGGCCATGGATTCAGCGGATTTATTGGTGGGCAGCTGCCGTTCCTGGGGGTTTTCCAGATAGGAATACTTGGCGTACTGTTGTTCCCCGCCGGAATACCCCACGTTGGTCACCTGATTCACCTGGGTCCAGGCAGTAATCTTGCGCAGAGACCCACTCCCACCCCCCACAGGAAAATCCTTGAGAGCGGAGGTATCAATCCCCTCCAGGGTCACCTGGACGCCGGCAATCGCCTTAATTCGGGCAATACGGCCGTCCAGTTTGCTCCAGCCGGAGGTAACTTCCACCAGGTCGCCCTGGGCAAAACCATCCGCCGAGGCGACGGTGGCTACAGCCTCCGCCGCATTGGAAATTTCGCTCACCCCCACCGCTTCCCCGTAAGCGGAAGCAATATCCGGCACAGCGCCGTCAGGCAAAGTCGCACTCATAGTCTTCACTCCATAAAAAAACCCGCACAAGGCGGGTTATTGCCCCTACGGGCGATTTGCCGCAGAGCGGCAGGGATGGGGGGCTATCGGGCCACCCAGATATTGAAATCCTGCAAACAGCCATACCGCTTAACCACGTCGTCATAGTCAGAGGTCCGGCTACCGGAAATGGATGCCTTCAGCTCGAAAGACGCTGCCATTTTTTCTTCCACTCGGTCCATGACAGCCGACGCCCCCAGGCGGGTGTCTTCCCATACTGCCAGCTGGACAATGGTGTTCCGCTGATCCGGAAGGGAGTTGTCCATAAAATCCACCTGGGAACCACCGCCAATTTCCTGATAGATCAGATACGGGCGATCCGTCTCAATCGGCGCGATGTCCGGGAAAACTCGCCCTCCCACCACATCCCCGAGAAGGGAAACCAAGGATTTTTCCAGGCTCACGGCTTTTCTCCTGCGGCGGCTCGTTCAATGACGTCCGCCATGGCTTTGGCGGCCGCATCAAACTTGGCCATGGCCGGACGGATGAAAGGGTGCGCCCCCACATGCTTGGGCTGAGGAAGGGGATGTTTTTTATCGGTGACCCAATGGCCCGCCCATTTCCCCTTCTTCGCAATAAATACCGGATAGGACTGGATATGGCCGTACTCCACCAGATGGGCGTGAGGGGCTTTCTTGGCGTTCCAGGAAATGTGGTAGGTCGCCTTTTTTCCATCCACGGAGTTGTCCTTGGAAAATGCCTGATAGATGGCCTGGCGCAATTTCCCGGAGACTTTCCCCAGCGCCTCCACGTTACGCTTCACTTCCTCATACAGCACCTGGGCTCCGGCCTGGGCCGCCGGACGGACTGCCCCGGAAACATCCCCCTGGATTTCATCCAGAATGTGATTGATTTCAGCAACGGGAACGGAAATAGTCAGGCTCATTTTGTCGCCTCGCACACTAGGTCCAGATAGCTCTTTTTCGCCCGGTCCGGCAGAAGCGCCAGGATCGTTAAGACATTCCCACCATCCTTCACCCGCATTGCGTCGGTAAGGTCTTCCCGATAGCGAACGCGGAAGCTCACCTTTACCGTTTTGGCTTCTGCCCCGGCCCGGATGGTTTGCACACCGTTGAGCGATAGGGCTTTCGCCCAGACCTCATCATGCACAATCCACTGGCCCAGGGGCTGGCCCGCTTCGTCTTGGCCCTCGGTTTTGGTAAGGATCTGGATGCGGGAGTTAAATTCGCCAGCGGCCAGCATCAGGCCACCCGCCAGATACGGTAGGGGTCCAGGAGACCATCCCAGTGTTCCCGGGGAAGGTCCGTCATGTTGACGCCCAAGCTTTCCCGGCAGGCGTACCAGGTGCCAATGCTGAGGAGCATCCACTGCTTAATGGCCGGGGGAACCTTGTCCGCCGGACCATAGCCCGCCGTGAAATCCACGGTGATAGCCTCGGGGTCAGGAAAGGTGGCGGGCCAGCGCTGATTCACCCCAGGAGAGACCATACCGATCAGTGCAGACGTGTGCACTCGGTAACCAGCGGGGGGAATTTCCTGATCATTCCCCTCGCTGTCCAGGTAGCCGATGCGCTCCACACTGACCAGGGGAGGATTAGGCAGGGCAATGGCAGCAGCGGGGAACTGGTCGCTGGTATAGCGCCACTTCTGGGTAACCAATACCCGCCCCGTCATCGCCTCGGCCTGCTGCCGGGATGTAGCGATAAGGGACTGGATCAAAGCATCCTCCCCATCCCCATCCACCCGTAAATGCAGCTTTACGGCCTCCAGGGTTACCGGCTCTTCTGCCGGCCCCACCAATAGCACTAAGCCCATGTCCGCCCCCGATTATTGCTGGCTCGCCTGGCCGTCGCCTTCGCCACCACCCTGCCCATCGCCTTCGTCTTCCCCGCTCGTCCCTCCTTCGTTATCGCCAGTGGCACCTTGAACCGGCTCTTTCTTGGCGGGGGGAGGCGGCGTCTTTTTCTTTTCCGGGGGGGCCACCGGGTGTTCTTTGGTCTTGTTCCCGTTCTGGGACAAAGCATAGGTGACCGCCTGTTCCGAGGCGTCGAAGGCGGATTCATGCCCCTTGATTTGCTGGGTGTCGATATTGACCACATGGTTGGGTTGATAGGGAACCCCATCCACGGTGATTTTCCGAAGCACCCGATGTAATTTTTTAGCCATGGCTATTCCTTCCGATTAAGGACGCCGGCGGGCCTGGCCCGCCGGGTTGGGGTTAGGTAGCGGAGTTCTGGTAATACTTCACGGCACCGCCCACATCGATCAGGTTTCCGCCCTGCCGGTTGAAGGCGACGAAGCCGATCTGGCCTTTGAGGGTGTAAGCGCTATCCACCATCCGGAAAATGGTCAAATCCATGACCTGGCGGATGAAGTAGCGGGAGAGATCACCAAAAGCGATGGACTTGGCATTGGCGGCCATGGTGGGCATCCCCTGGTCAATGACGATGGGGCGGTTCATCAGGCGGTCAGGCGCCCCACCGGGATTGCCCTGCTCATAGCCCGGGACGAACAGGGGACGGCCATTGCCGTCCTTGATTTTCCGAATAGCCCCCAGGCTGTCGTCGTGCATGAGGAATCCAACCTTGGGGCTGGACCGGTAGGCCGGATCAACGGAATGCTCCAAATCCACCAGATCGTCGTAGGTAACGGTTGCGGTTTGACCCGTGGCCCCCGCCTTACCCAGCTTCGCCGCCGTAATCAGACCGGTCGGCTGGCCGTTACCGGTCCCCGTGATGTAGTGCTTGGCGGTAATCCGGCCAACCCGCATGGACAGCAGCGTTTTGATGTAGGACTCCAGGTCGAACATGGAGTCCTGAATCAGCTCGAAGGGAATGGCGATGCTCTTGGAGCTGTATTTATAGACAGCCAGGGACATCCCCATAACGGTGGTATCCAAGGCGGTGGTGACCGTATTTTGGCCAACAATTTCCCCTTCTTCCGAAGTGGCATCCGTCCCGGGGAAAGTCATGTTCGCCCCGGTCCCGGTATTAATGGGCGTGGCATAACCCCGCAAACCACCGTAGGCAGCCATGGCCTGGGTCAGTTCCCGGTAGTATTCCTGGGCGACAGTAAAGCCACCTTCCCCCGGAGTGGTGGTGGACATTTGCGCCATCGGGGCCAACATCGCACTGGCAATGTCGCCAACCCCTTGACGGGCCCGGAGGCTTTGCAGGGATTCGGGGGACAAATTGTTGATCCCCCCGGAAAGAAAGGCCCGGAGCGCCCGACTTTCTTCCGGATTTGCCTGGGCCCCCGGAGTACGGGTGAACTGATTCCGCAATTCGTCAGGCACATTCCCGTTTTCTCCGGCCTGTTGGCCGATGGCATCCATGGTTTTCTGGTAACGATTGATCTTGGCGTCGATATCGGCAATTTCCGCCATGGCCGCATCGTATTGCGCTTGGTGTTCCGGCTTCCATTCGGGGGTTTTCTTATCGTCGACAAGATCGGAGAGATTGCGCGCAACAGCATCGCGGCGCGCACGCAGGGCTTGCAGGTCCATAGGGCTAACTCCAAAAAAAAACCGCCCGAAGGCGGTGGGTGGGTGCCGGCGCGTGCGCGTCAGGCGGGAATCATGGCTTTCAAGGCGGCGCGGCGCATCGCTTCCCGATCCGGGCTTTCACTGGCAGCAGGCGGGGGAGGATTGTCGGGCTCTTCGACGGGAATTTCCGTCCGGGGCGCATTCTTGAAAGCGGACAAATCAAAATTTCTGGTGCAGGCAGCGCTAGTGCCAGAATCAGGCGTTCCGGATTTGTTGTCGGTGGCCACGGAATCAATGAAGCCGAGTTCCTTGGCTTTTTCCGCCACAAACCAGCTTTCTTCCGCCATCCAGGCGGCGATGTCCTCTTCCTTCTGGCCCGTTTTGGCGGCATAGCTCTTTACCAGGCTGTCGTCGATCTGGTGGAGCAGAGCCGCCTGTTTCAGGAAGTCGTCTTCATTTCCGTAGGCCAGGGTCCAGGCTTTGTGAATCATGATGAAGCTACCGGGCGCCGCGATGATTTCGTCAGAAGGCAGGATCAGGAAACTGGCGGCGGAAGCGGCCAGACCGTCCACATGGGTAATGATCTTGCTGCTATGTTCCCGGATCGCCTGCTCCATGGCCCGGCCCGCGAAAACAGAGCCACCCGGGGACTTAACCCGAAGGTGAATTTCCGGGGCGGTCATTTCCGACAGGGTGCGGACAAACTGATTGGCGCTTACCCCGCCCCACCAGTCGGCTTCCTCATCCGTATCCACGATCACGTCGTAGAGGTAGATGGTTGAAGATTCGCCAGACGGCGCACTCTCCGCCTTAAAGAAGCCGCGCTTACGATTGCTGGCCAGAAGCTTGAGCAGAGGATGCATTGCCGTTCTCCGATTTGTTGGATTGGTTGGATGCTGGCTGGACGTGCTTTGCCCAGTCCGCATCTTCGGGAGGAAGGTTCTTGAGGTTGCGAACCTCTTCAACTGCCATCCACCCCTGATTTCCCGGGCCCCCCAGTGCCTTGGCGAAATAGGCGGCCTGGGTGGCACTGTCCCCGTCCATCAGGGCATCCGTATTGTGTTCGCCAAAAAAGAGATTGGATTTTGGCCAGATTTTCCGGTTGATTTCCTGGGCCATGGAATCCAGGTAGCGGCGCAGGGTGTACCGCACGAAACCGATGGACATTTGCTCAATGCCGCTCCCCCAGCTGGTACTTTTTTCCGTGGCGTTAATCATGTGCAGGGGAACACCGTAAATGCGGGAAATGTCCTCCACTTGGAATTTCCGAGTGGCCAGGAGCTGTGCGTCTTCGGCACTCATGGTGAGCTGCTGCACTTTCAGACCGTTGGTCAGAACGGCCGGAAGGTGGGCATTTTCTACACCGCTATGGCGGGCGGACCAGGTGTTGCGGAGAATATTTGCCGCTTCATCCGTCAGCGCTTTTTCCGTTTGCAGAGCAAAGTCAGGCCGGGCACCGTTGCGAAAAAAGGAGGCGGCGTATTGATCTGCCGCCAGGGCAATACCTCCGGCAGAGCGAAGAGCGGCCCGCAAGGGGGAAATGCTGCGGATACCATTGAAGCCCAGCCCGGGGAAGTGGAGCATATCTGCCTGGTCGATGGTTTCGATGGTTCCGTCTTCGTTGACCAGCGTGTAGTAGTTGCGGCGCTTTTCCCGGAAGCAGAAAACCCGGCGGGGATGGTAGGGCTCAAATCCCTCGATGGTGTTGGTGTAGGGGGTAACCCGGCGGATACGCCAGTAGGCATCGCCTTCCAAGCAAATGGATTGCACGGCATAAGACCAGGCGGAGGCCGCCGTCCAGCAATCGTCAGGCTGTTCGTTAAATAAATACCAGAGGTCGCTGTCGTACCGCTCCCGGGCCTTGCCATTTCGTTTGTAGATATGGAACGGCAAGGAAGCAATGGAGCCCCCCAGAATTCCGATGCAGGCATAGACGGCGCCGATGGCCATAGCCGTTGCTTCGGTGACAGGAATGCCGGTGCCACCCAAGGCCGCGCCGCCGGTCAGTAGCTCGTACATGTCGGTACCGGGCACAGCTTCACTAAGGGGCGTAGCCGCGTTTGTCACCTTGCTACGCTGGGCCTCCCGTTCCGCCCGCCACTCGTTGAGTATGGTGCTGCCAGGCTGGCTTACTCGGGAGGCGTCGTACCAATTTGCGCTCATAGGATGACGATTCCTGGTTGCCCCTCTGCTTCGGGTTCTGCGGCGAGGGCTCGGTTCATGGCAATGATGGTGGCTACCGCCGCATCGATCTTGTTGCTTGGCCGGGACTTCCGGGGATAGATGTTTTCGTTGCGGTCCTCATGGACCTCCACATTCGACATCATCCAGATGTAGGCCGGGTTCCCATCGTGGTGGAATCGCCCAGCCTCAAGCAGGGCGGAAATTTCCTTCATGGGCTCGGAAATGTGGCGAACGTGCATGGGGACATCCACCACCAGGACGCCCTGATTCTGAATGTTGGCGCCCATCTGCTGGCCGCCATAGGGATCTTTGGCCACCTCCCTTAGCGGCAGGTGAATGCCTGAATCCAGGACGTCTTCCTGGATTTGTTCCAGGTCGATCATGTTGCCCGGGGTCTGAACCAGGTGACCGGCGATCACCCAGGCGGCGTAGTGCCCGTTTTCCGGTTTTTCTACCGCCGATGCGGGAACGTAATTCCGGGTAAAAACGTAGTAGTGACGCTGGGGCTCACTCCAGGAGTCCGTCTTGGGCTGATAGGTCTTTTCCTGGCGCCAGCAGACCCAGGCCGCCGAGGCAATATCCTGTTTGCTGGCCAGGTCCAGGCCAACAATGACGCCATCCCACTCAAAGCTGTCCAGGTTGAGGCTGGCGTCTCCGGCCGCCTGGAGACTGTTGAGGTTGAGCCAGGGGCTGGCCGCCGCTACCCAGACGTCCAAGTGCTTCGTCTTGAACACGTTCTGCTTGCGCGGATCGGCCACCGCATCCCGCTGCTGAATTTGCAGGAATTCACCATCTACCGATATCCCATAGTTGGGATTGGCTTTGCGCAGGACGGATTCGTTGCTCCAGTCGTCTCCTTCATCGATGGTGAAGATGATCACGAAGCGCTGATCATTTTCAAACTGGCCTTCCAGGATTTTCTGGCCTTCTATCTGGTGCTGGAAGCACGGTCCGGATACATCGGAACCGGCCGTAGTGATTACCAGGAGCAGGGGCTGGGAGCGTGCCCCCATGCCGGTGAGCATGGTGTCGTAAAGCTCGGAGGTTTTATGCTCGTGGTACTCATCCACGATGGCGCAGCTGGGGCTGGCACCATCACCAGGCTTGCCGATCACCGGCTCAAACTTGGAATTGGTCTCAAGGACAGACAGATTTGAGGCATTGGGGGTCACTCCGTAATTGGAGCAATACCCGGGAGTGGCTTTGGCCATCAGCAACGCCGGCCGGAACACTTCCATGGCCTGGTCTTGGGAGGTGGCGCCTGAGTAAACCTCAGCGCCAAATTCCCCATCTGCCGCCAGCATGTAAAGGCCGATGACCGCCGCCAGGGTGGACTTGGCATTTTTGCGGGGAACGATGATGTCCGCGATGCGGAAGCGCCGCTTGAATGTCGCTCGGTTCACCCAACCGAAGATGCTGGCCAAAACAAATATCTGCCAGGGCTCCAGCTTGATCAGCTGGCCCCGGGCCGCCCAGTCCCCTTTGATGTGGGGGAGCAATTGGGCAAATTTGCAGATTCTTTCCGCAGGGAAATACTTTTTCCCCTGGTAATCGGTGATTTCCGGGTTAAAAACGTAGGGAAAATCCCCGTTTTCTACCCGTTTCAAGTCCTTCAAATGGCGCTGGCAGGCCAGCTTGTGCCACTTGCAGGCAATTATTTTTCCTTCGACGACCTCCCGCGCATAGCGCGTCGCAATTTCGCCGAAGCTCAAGGCCTCGGTCATACGTTGCTAAAGGCGTTTTGCGATCCGGGTTCCTGGAAGAGGTCTCCCTGGTTGCTGCTCGGCGTAACTTTCGTCCGAGCGGCAGGGGCCAAGCCGAACAAATCCAGGTATTGCTTTACCTGGGCCGCCGCTTGGCGCTGCACTACCCAGAAATGGGAATACTGCATACCGCCAGACCCGGTAGGAACCATGATGCCATCGCCGCCAGTCCAGGCCTTTCCCTCTTCCTCGGCCTTCTGACGCGCCTCATCGGCTTGTTTCATGGCCCGAGTCAGCATCTTTTCTCCCCAGACCATCCGTGCCCATGCCTGGCAGTACAACACCAAGGCAGCACGGTCCAGCTTGCTAATCAGGCCATACTTTTCCAGCTCAACAGCAATGCGCTTCCATTCCTTCTTCGCTTCCGGCCACAGCCAGGAAGGCATGTCCGGAATTTCCACCTCGGGCTGGAAATCATCCATGAGCGAGGCCAAGGACTTATGGCCGGCATTCCCACGCAAGAGATGCACATTGGATGGCAAGGGTTTCGGTCCTCGTTTTCCCATCATGCCTCCCAGAAACGACAAAGCCGCCCGAAGGCGGCTTTTAGAATTGGCGCGGTACTAATTTGAAGCCAGCCCGCTCGGCTTGTTGCAACTCATCATCGGCATTCGCCAACATGATCGGAGGCTAAACAACCCCCGATCATGTTGGTGCACACGTCTGCACACCCCCCTACCATGGGTACCCCCCCCTCCCCAATACCTAAGGGCGAAAGAAAATGAGTAACCGTACGGTCCCTGGGTCGGGGGGCGGGGTACTTTCACACTCCCCTCCCCCGCCTGGATTCGCTGGCCGTCTTGGCCTTGTGGCAATTGTCACAGATCGATTGCAGGTTTTCATCCAGGTCCGATCCGCCCTCCGCTTTCGGCACAACGTGATCAACCTGCTTGGCCGCAGTGAGTACGCCGCGTTTCAAGCACACCTGGCACAAGCCGTTGTCACGCTCCAGGATTCTCTCGCGCTGCTTGTCCCATTTGTATCCATAGCCCCGATCATGACGGGAGCCCCGGCGCGGATCGGCGAATGTTCCATCCTTCTTCCGGTCCTGGTGCTTGGGGCAGTAGCCCGACTCGTCTCCCAGGGCCCGGCAACCTGCTACCTTGCACGGCCTAGCGGCACGGGTCGGCATGTGGATCACCTCCTTTCGAGGTGCGGAAAACAGAAAGGCCGGGGATTAACCCGGCCTTGGAAGAAAACTGCTTACCCTCACACCAACTATAAAACACCATGTCAACACCCCAGGAGTTTTATCACTTTTCGGTGGTGCCTTTCTTCGCCTCGGGAAGCTCGTTGGTGCCGAAGTCAGACCCCTTATCTACCCGCTGGAACATTAACCGGCGCCCATCACCATCCGTAGGGTCACGGTCCTGGCTGCCCTTGAGCCGGCGGCGCAGTTGAGACTCCATCCAGTCCTCCGCCGATAGCAGGAGGCCGACTGCTTGCTGGATTGCCCGGTCTGCTCGGGAGACAGGGATGTCGCCCGATCCGCCGCACTGAGCGCAGACATGGCGGCCATCCTCGCCTGTCCCATTACACCGAGGGCAGCGCCGATTGTTCCAGAACTCAATCGCCCGCAAAGCCACCTCATTGGCCCGGCGTCCATCCAGCCCAGCCAGGCGGATAAGCTGGGTTGCCAGGGCAAGCTGCAAGCCGAAGAGTGCGGACACATTGTTTTCCGACAAGTAGCGCACCACCGCAAACCCGATGGGGTTACGCACCCCAGCCAAGGCCAATGCCGTGGCGGCATCCAGGGGCCAGCGGTCCCAGGTCAAGTTCCCGGAGGCTGTTGCCGAGACAGCCGCCTCCACCTTCGTTCTTAGCTGTTCCATCACGCCTCCGCCTGTTGTTCTGGCTTCTTTTTCTCGGAAGCCGCTTCCCTTATCCGCAACTCCGCATTCCGTATCACCATGCCCCACGCAACAATGGACGCCGACAAATCGGCGAACCACTTGGCCCAGCAAGCAACGGCCACCAGGTCATCCGCCTGGATATGCGTTCGGATGGCCTGGTTAATCTCCGCCACGTAGGCGTCATCCCAATCCCCGTCCGCCACCCTGGACCGGGCAACGAAATCAACGTCATGGCGCAATTTATCGACTAGCTCTTTGATTTCGGGACTCATACGGCCTCCAAGGTTAGGAAGGTTGGGAACAGGTTGGGAAGGCTGAAACCCTTTATTGATGCGGGTTTTCCTAACCTTCCTAACGTTCCTAACCTAAAAATCCACGTGCATGTGTGGGGGTGTGTGCATGTATGCGCATATGCGCGCCCTCGCGGGTGTACGTGCGATAGGGCGAGGTTGGGAAGGTTGGGAAGGTTAGGAACTCCGCCTAAATTGGCCGTTTTCCAATTTCCCAACCTGTTCCCAACCTTCCCAACCATCGATTTAAAAATCGGCATAGCGGCCTCCGGATTTTTCAGTGTTGGAAGCCCCTTGGCCCTGGGGTTCCTGACCTTGTTGAGGAGGTCTGTACCAATACCTAACTGTCCCATTACGCTTCTCGAACTTGGTACATCCGAGCCTTCTCAGCGCATTGCCGACCCGGGTCTGCATGTCTCGGGTGAGCTTGGAAGCATCCAGGCCCAGACCTTCCATCACGGCCATGGCGGTAGAAAAATCAGCAGTCCGTCCATAGACCCAATCGTGAAGAGCATCCACGAGGCTTTCCGGTTGTTCCCGTAGCAGTTGCTCGGGATCAAACAGTTCCTTTTGCTCTTCCGGTGTCGGCCAATACCTTGATCCGGCCAGGTACAAAGACAGAGCTTCCGCAAATAGCTGATCCCGGTTATCCCGCAGACCCTCAAGGTTCAGGTCATCAATGCAATCCACCGGCCAGAACCGGCGGCCACCGGTTGGGTCTTTATTCCATTCCCACTCGTTGGTCGTTCCGCCGAACACCACCTGCCGGGGCGCCTTAATTTCTCGGCGGCCATATACCGGTCGATACTCATCCACCTGGCGGCTTAAAAACGATTTCTGCTTAGTGGATTCGGCGCGGGTGACAGACCCTAGCTCAGCAAATTCATAAAGCCACTTGCCCCGTAACGCCGACATTGAATCCTTGTTGTGCAAATCCAGATCGGTGTCCCCATACCACTCTCCGCCAAGTATTCGGAAGGCGGTGGATTTCCCCTTGCCCTGCTTACCCTCAAGAACAAGGCAATAATCGAACTTGCACCCAGGCTCCATAACTCGGGCAATCATCCCCACCAGGAAGAACTGGGCTACCTTGCGGACGTATGGGGTATCCCTTACCCCAAGGTGATCGCACAGCCACATTTCCGTTCGGGGAATACCGTCCCATGACGGCAACGCCTTAAGCCAATCCCTGACAGGGTGCACAGGGTTAGAGCGGGCCAGGGTCTCTACGGCTTCCGCCACCCGCTGAGAAGACGGGGTAATGAACTCATTCCGGGTAAGCCACATGGCGGTGCGGGAATCATCAACACTCTCCCATTCACCCTCTTGCGCATGACCGTAGGGAGGAGCCTTGAGCTTTACGGTACGCTGGCTGAATTCGTCAAAGGCCACGACCTTTGACCATTCCTTCCGGTTGGCAAGAATGTCGTAGATATTGGCCAGACAATCGGATAGCTCACCGTCTTCATACAGCAAACGCTCCCGCCAGGAGGAGCCGTCCTCCCACTTCTCCGCGACAGCTTTTTTAGCGGTAGAAATGCTTTTCCCGCATAGAGTGACCCACCCTACAGCCGTCTCTTCAATATGGGCCCGTAGCTGATCCCCTGCCATCCCTTCATCAACCGCGTCCGCGATATCCCACCCATCCGGCTTCATCCCCGGGGGCTCAGTCGTAACAAGGGAAACTTCGCAACCGTGCTCGGTCAAATGGCCCGCCAGCCATCGCATAGCCTTCATCCCGGGCTGATCGTTCTTGTCCAGGTAAGGCTTATCCTCCGGCTTCATCCCGGCGGCCTTCTCATCCTTGGTCAGTTTCTTCCGCTTGGAATCCGTATCCGGCCATAACACGACTCGGCGCCCATAGATCGGGGACCAATCGGCCATATCCACCGCATTGGCCCCCCCTGGCCAGGTCAAACCGACATACCGGCTTCCCAGTTCCCCATCCACGACATCGGCGCACTTTTCCCCTTCCGTCACCAGGACAGGGTAAATGTCCTTACCCTGGAGGCGCTGTAGGCCATACAAGGGCCGGGGCTCGGGAAAGCTGATCCAGCGCCATTCCTCATTCCCGGTTTTGTCATGGCGGCACCACGTCAGGGGAATTACTTCCTTTCCTCCATCAGACGTCCGGAACCGATAGACGAACCCGTTGGTTTGCCCATCAATCCCAAAATAGCGCCATACCCGCTCAGGGATACCCCGAAAACGATGGGCTACGGGAGGCTCACCCGCATGATCCGGAATCGGAAATATCGGGCGCCATTTCGGCTTTTCCTCCTGCACCTCTTTTTGTTCGGGGGCAGGAGCCGAAACAGGCTGCGCTGGCTGTGGGCTTGTATTCGGCCTGTCGCCCTTATCCGGGACCGCCTCGGGCATCCCCAAGATATCGGCCAGAGCATAGGCGGCCTCTTTCTGGTTATCGCCGCAGAACAGGTAGGCATACAGGGAAACCAAGTCGCCCCCCTTGTCACCCACTGCAAAGTCACCCCACTCCCCCGTTACTACATTGATGGAGAAGCTGCCCGCCTTGTTGTCCGCCCGGGTCGGATTGAGAGCCTTGTACTCTTCACCGAGAAGTCTTCCGTCCGGAAGCCATTGCTCCAGCAGTTGGCGGGCACGGTTAAGAGCCGCCTCGGCCAGCTTTGAAAATTCAATATCCCTGCTCATGTTTTTTTAAGGCTACCGGCCAGATGCCGGGCGCTTCGGATCAGTCGCCCGAACATTCACCCGCTCCCGAAGCTCCGCCAGGGCGGCCATGGCCTCGCTGATCTCTTTATCGATAGCGCTAAACTCCCGGCGGGAGATGTCGTGGCCCCCTTCGGAATTCGGGGCCAGGGCGGCAGTGAGGGCGGCGGCCACATCGCCTTGCTCTTTAACCACCCGCAGCACCATTTCCATCAGCTCATCGTCTGAGGCATCCCCCAGGTCCGGGAACGGCACGGCCACAAAGCCATGGCGCCAGCAAAAGGCGCTAATGGTCTTGTCCCACCCCACCACCCCCGCGTCTCGCAAGCAAAAGAGGATTTCCGACAGTTCGTCGTCGTAACCCACGTAATGGGTCTGCACCTGTTGCCGGAGCTTGTTGTAGAGGATCGACGGGCTCTTCCCTAGCCGAGCGGCCAGGGCTTCGATCCCGCCCGGGTAAGCCCGGCAGGCCTGGTAAAGGACGTCAAGCGGATGCAGCTGATTTAGCGGGAGGGGCATGGCAAAACTCCTTTTTCATTGACGGTGCGGGCCAGAACCCGGGCGGATATAGTGGAAAAAGCGTGAAGGTGAATCTCAGTGACAAAGGAGATAGGCCCCCTACCGAATCCACTTGGGATATATTTCTGCGATGACAAGCTAGATACCGAGAGGAAAAAAAGAATGCGCAGAGACCCGGACATCATCAGAGCCATAGTTTTCGCGGTGGAAGACCTCCCTTTGGGGGAGCGCCTCTCCGCCCTGGACGGTATTTCTCCTGAATCCTTTCTGGCACATGTGGAGTGGATGAGTGACGCAGGCCTTATTGAGGCCAGAATGGTCAAGCATTTAAGTGGAGCGGGAGCCGCATCAGTTCTACGACTTACCTGGGCGGGATGCGATTTCGCTGACGCGGCAAGGTCCCAACCCCTATGGGACAAGGCCAAAAAATCAGTCATTGGCCCCACCATGTCCTGGACGTTCGACATCCTTAAAGAGTGGTTGAAGGCCGAGATCAAGAACGGCCTGCCTTCCCTCCGGGGTGTCGCAAATTAGGACGTACAGATAGGAAAGGCAGGCCAACACGCCCCGCCGGTATTCATTCGGCGAGTGCAATTCGACCTCAAGCGGCAAAAGCGACACAGCTTTGTGAAGGTCGGCGTCGTGCCGGACAGCAACCCGCTGCATCGTCTCCAGGAGCTTTTTTAATGATTCGGAGGTCATGTCATCATTTTTCATGCCCCCCCCTTCCAAAGGCCCTGATTGCTCAGAAGATCGAATCAGCAGATCTCCCACCTCCTGATAAATCCCGATGGCTTGAGGCACTGCGCCAGCTTCCTGTCGACGCCACAAAACACCTTGTAATGAAACTAGTGGAGATGGGGCTGGCTGGTGCGCCGGGAGCAATTCAGCAGCTCGGAACGCTGATTTTGAACCGGGGATAAGCTCAAACCGGACATACCCCACTTGGGGAGACAGACGAACCCAAAACCCGGTTGCCGGGGCCACCCCGTTCAGAAGGAGACCGTCCCGGTGAAACACCACGGTCTCCACATGAAACGGAGAGAAAGTCACCTTTTCGCTCATAGCTGCCTGCCTCCTGAAAAAATTGAATAAGGAACCACTATGGAAATCGGAAGCGCTATTGCCTCCCTCTCTGCCTCTTTGTCGTTGGCCAGGGCGGCCCTGGAGACGAGAGACGCCATTAAGATCAACACCGCCATCGCTGACCTCAACACGAAATACACGGAGCTTTCTATGGCAGGCCTCCAGCTCGTAGAAAAGCTCAGCGCGCTTCAAACGGCGCTCGGCGAGGCACAACACGAAAATGCTGAACTTAAGAAACAGTTGAACGAGCGCAGCCATTACGTGCTGCATGAGCTTGCCCCGGGGCGGTTTGTCTACCGGTACATCCCAAATGGGGAGGGCTCTGATCCCGAGCACTATCTTTGTCAGGCGTGTTACGACCAAGGCGTCAAGTCGGTCCTTTACCTTTATCAAGTAGAAGAATGCATATCCCGGCATTACTCGTGCCCAGTGTCGGGAAAGGCGGACCATGACGTTTATTTTTGAGGCCATGCCTTTATCTCTCATGTGAGAAAAGACGCCCGAGAGCCACCGGCCCCCAGGCGACAAAACACCGGCCGCAGGGCCGATGGCAGGGAAAAGAGGAAAGAAATGGCCATGTCAGATGTCAGCCGAGCAGGACGCATTCGGGCACCGTTCGCGGTGCAAGTGGATCAAACGGTCCCCCAGCTGCCAGTTCGGCTGCCGACGCTTGCCGTTTAGCAGGCCGCTTATGTGGGTCTGACCGGTCCCGACGAGTTGGGCGATCTCATGCTGAGTTAGGCCCGCCTCTCGTAGATCAGCGATTAATTTTTTCCAGTTCATGGGCGGCATTTAATCGCAAATGCGCTTACTTTGCAAGCGCCGATGCGATTCAATTAAATATCACAATAGCGATATGAGTACGCTATCCGAACGCCTCAAAGAGTCCCGAAGTGATTTGAAAATTTCACAGGCAGCCCTGGCCAAAAAAGCCGGATGCGGCCAATCGTCCGTTGCAAGCATCGAAAACGGACGCAATCAGGGGTCAACCCTGATTCCCTTGCTTGCCCAGGTGTTGGGTGTAAGCCCGCTGTGGCTAGCCACCGGGAAAGGGGCTAAAGCGGCGGGATCAGCTGAACCAGCGTTGGGTTATGGGCCCGACCCGATCCCGGATTACCTTGCCCCACTGGTTAAACGCATGATTGATTTAGGTGAAGGCCACCCCGCCCTGGCGGCCATTGATATGCTTCTTTCCGGTTACGAAGGGCGCCCGGCCCCCAAACATTCACGCAGAAAATTGAACATGACGGGAACAGGCGAAGCGAAAATCGTCATCAAAAAGTGAATGACCAGCCGATCCGGCAACCGCCCTACTCCATCGAAGGCTCATTAGCAAAGTCGGTTGTCGCGGAATTAGAAGAACTACTTGCTCGGGCAAGGCAAGGGAAAATCGTAGGCGTTGCCTACGTAGTACACCCTCGCCACGGCGCCCTTGAGGGGGGAACTGCCGGAACATTCGGCAGGGACGGACTGAAAGCAGCTGGCGCATTGCTCAATGCCGCCATGGCTGCCACACGTGATTAATACACAGCGAGAAATGTAACCCGGCTTTAAAATCCAGCCGGGGCGAGGCAGCGGGGGCCTAGACCCCCACCGCTCCACACCGGTTTTTCCGGCCTCTATGCTGAGCGACGGCCCGGCATTTTTTCGCCCCGGTGACGCGGGGCGTCTTTCTATCCAAGCCACCTGATAATCTTATACAATCTGCATACCCTAAACAAATATGACATATGTCATATTTTGAAATATTTTATGCTGCGGATGAAAAGTAGTGATCTTTGAAGAACACAACACATAAACAATTATCAGCACAGCTCAATATGAAAAAATTCGACCTCAACATAGACCGGATGTTAGAAAACTGGGAGATTTTTCACGCCATCAGAGAAATTATTGCTAACGCACTTGATGAGCAAATAATTTCCGGATCTCAGGAAATACGTATAACGCTGGAACCCGATGGCTCATGGCACATAAGGGACTATGGAAGAGGTTTACGCCATGAACATTTTACGATGAATGAAAACCAGGAAAAGCTTGATCACCCTGGGCTCATAGGAAAATTTGGCGTAGGTCTAAAGGACGCATTGGCCACATTCGATAGACTGGGGATTGATACCCACATTCGCTCGAAGTTCTGTGACGTATCCTTTGACCGCTCAGAAAAGCATGATTTTTCTGATGTCATCACGCTGCATGCCTGCATCTCGGAAGCGTCAGACCCTAATTTTATTGGGACTGAGTTTGTTTTAAAAGGCTGTTCAGAGCATGACATTGAAAAAGCAAAGCGTCTATTTCTTCGGTTTTCTGGAGAAACAACTCTTGAAAAAACACAACACGGAGAAATTCTGAGGAAATCCGGAAAATCGTCTTACATCTACATCAATGGTGTCCGCGTAGCCGAAGAGGAGAATTTCCTCTTTTCCTACAACATTACCTCACTCACCGCCGCCATTAAAAAAGCTCTTAACCGAGAACGAACGAATGTCGGAAGGACCGCTTATTCTGAGCGCGTAAAAGCTATCCTGCTGGCGTCTTCTTCGGAAACAGTCGCTAAAGCTTTAGTGGAAGATTTGGGAAATTTCGGTAGCGGGACTATCCATGACGAGATGAAATGGACTGATGTATCTGTACACGCGTCAAAAATTTCTAACACGTCAGGCAACGTGGTGTTTATGACGGATGAAGAAATGATGAATGCCCCACGTTTCGTTGAAGAAGCCAAAACGAGCGGCCGGCAAATCATAACAATTCCCCATACCGTAAAGGAAAAGCTTTCTGGTCAGGTCGACACAGATGGTAATGCAATCCAGGATTTAGGGAATTTCGTTTCAGAATGGAACAATTGTTTTGAATTCAAATTTATCCCACCAGAAAAATTATCCGCCAGTGAAAAAATTATTTTTGACATGACGGAAAAAATCGCAGTTTTAGTGGGAGGGATGCCAGCACAAGTTAAAGACGTAAAAGTCTCCGAAACAATGCGTCCAGAAACGGGAAGCTTTTCCGAAGCAAGAGGCCTATGGACAGGCACAGAGATCATCATCAAGCGTAGCGAACTATCTTCCGTCCAGAACTACGCCGCAGTTTTACTTCATGAAATAGCCCATGCTCGAAGCAGAGAAACGGACGTCACCATCGGGTTTGAAAATGAATTAACCAGACTACTTGGCATCACCGCATTTTCTGCGTTGTTTCGCAGCCAGCCAGAGAAAAAGGAAGTCTTTCCAGAACGGAGCCCGGGGCTTATCGCTCGTCTGTTCGGCAGAGGATAGCCCTCCTTCATTCGTCGTTTTTTTGCTTCTCCCCAAGCAATGCGGCTACTAGGAACCGCTGTTGTCGTATTTTTTTGGGTCAGATAATCGCAACTGCGCTTGACTTGTCTAATCGCGTTTGCGATTATTCGCCTCGCTTACTCATCAACCAGCGAGGCCACCATGAAACTCCACCTAGCCGCAGTCCGCGTCTTCCTCTCTTTCTGCTCTTCCGATCCCCGCACCGGGCGCCACCTGGGCCTGACCTTCACCCCCACCGGGGTGCCGGGCGTCGCCGTCCCTCCTTGCTCCAAGTGAGGCACGGCCATGAGCGAATCCAAGACCGTCCACGCACCGATCCAGGTGCAAATCGAAGCCACCGTCACCATCAAGCTCGAAGTCACCTCCGGGAAAAAAGAAGGACGCACGGGGCGTCCTTCTGAGGAGGAGAGCGACATGTCCAAAGTGCTAGGCAAATGGCTGGAAAAGTGCGGTGGTCCCGGTCGTTTGGACAGCCACCGGGCTGGAATAAGCTAAGGCCGGTGCCGGGGTTTTGGTTTTGACTTTCCCGGATTTTATAACGATTGGCTTGAGCACTGTGGAGCTTGTGGGCAGC
>JAYRGQ010000026.1:0-37742 GCA_041907765.1 Rhodocyclaceae bacterium
GGCCGCCATCGCCACTTGTGCCTTGAATTCCGCACTGTGTTGCTTGCGTTTCGTTCCCATCTTTCACTTCCCTTTCAACCGGTCAGCATTAGCTTAGCCAACTGTCCGAAAAAGCGTGACCGCCGCACTTCCAGGGTGCAGCTAGGCGTCCCGTCCTTGGGATAGAAAATGAGCACCACGTGGCGCTGGCCGCGAAAACTCGACAAGGCCACCGGCTCCATATCCGCATCGGGCAATTCGAAATCGGGCGCCGGTTGTCCGGGTTTCAGCATGGTCACTCCTTCAAGGGCGGCCCCCGCGTTCCGGGGGCGGAAGCGAGTTGGGCGGATTCTAACGGAGCTTCCCGGCCCTGACCATGGCGGAAAGTCACATTTTTTTCCCCGCCGGGAAGGAATATGACGGGGAGAAGGCCCGGAGCTGGCTGGCTGGCTGGCTGGCTGGCTGGCTGGCTGGCTGGCTGGCTGGCTGGCTGGCTGGGCTGGGCTGGGCTGGGCTGGGCTGGGCTGGGCTGGGCTGGGCTGGGCCTGGGCCTGGGCCTGGGCCTGGGCCTGAGACGGAGACGGAGACGTTACCCACAAGTTTAGGAGAAACAACCGCCTCACCGCCCAGAACCCACCCCACCCCCATTCCTCCCGTGCCCGACAGCACCGCTTCCACCGCCCCCGGCCCCCATCTCCAAACCAAACGCCCGCCCAGCGCCCCACCCCATCCCCGCCACCCCGCCGCCGATTCTTTACAATGGACGGGTCTTCTTTCCCGGCCCCTGCCATGAACGCCCCCATCCCCAGCGCCCTGCCCAGCCACTACACCGCCATGGTCCTCCATGCCCCGGGCCAGCCCCTGGTGGCGGAAAGCCGGCCCCTCACCCTGCCCGGCCCGGGCCAGGTGTTGCTCCGGGTGGAAGCCTGCGGGGTGTGCCGCACGGACCTCCATCTGGTGGATGGGGAATTGCCCGATCCTAAGCTCCCCATGGTGCCGGGCCACGAAATCGTCGGCCGGGTGGCCGCCTTGGGAGAAGGGATCAGGGGCCTCAGCCTAGGCCAACGGGTGGGCGTACCCTGGCTGGGCTGGACCTGCGGCCATTGCGCCTACTGCCAGGGCGGGGCAGAAAATCTCTGCGATCAGGCCCAATTCACCGGCTACCAGATTCAAGGGGGCTACGGGGAATACACCCTGGCGGATGGGCGCTACTGCTTTCCCATGGACGATGCCGGAAATCCGGCCCATCTGGCCCCCCTGCTCTGCGCCGGGCTGATCGGCTACCGGGCCCTGCGCATGGCTGGAGATGCCCGTCGATTGGGCATCTACGGCTTTGGCGCCGCCGCCCACATCATCGCCCAGGTGGCCCGCTGGCAGGGCCGGGAAATCTACGCCTTCACCCGGGAAGGGGACCGGGAAAGCCAGGCCTTCGCCCGGGAGCTGGGGGCCGTCTGGACCGGGGCCTCGGAACAGCGTCCGCCCCAGGAACTGGATGCCGCCCTGCTCTTTGCCCCGGTCGGCAGCCTGGTGCCCGCCGCCCTGGCCGCCACCCGCAAGGGGGGCACGGTGGTCTGCGCCGGCATTCACATGAGCGACATCCCCAGCTTTCCCTACGCCCTGCTGTGGGGCGAGCGCACGGTCCGTTCCGTGGCCAACCTGACCCGCCAGGACGGGGAGGAATTCCTGGCCCTGGCCCCCCGGGTACCGGTCCATACCCAGGTCACCCCCTTCCCCCTGAAGGAAGCCAACACTGCCCTGGAACGGCTGCGCCGGGGCGAGCTCCAGGGCGCGGCGGTGCTTCTGCCCGGCGGGACCGAATAGTCTGGCCGGGCCCCAGGGGCGCGCCCTAGCCGCCCCTCCCACGTACCTCCCAAGCCCCACCCCTGGACCACCCACGGTTGCCGAAATGCGCCCCTCCGCGCTCCGCCCCCTGACGCCGGGGCGCAAAATCCCCTAGACTGGGCCCGGTGCCACGGTCCTCCCTCCCCCGACCTTTATTTTTCCCAGGAGTCCCCCATGACCTTTCCTCGCCCTTTCCGCCCCCTCCTGTGCAGCCTCTGGCTGGGGCTGGCCTGGCCCGCCCTGACCCTTGCCGCGGAGCCGGAAAATATGCCGCCCAGGGCGGACTTGTCCGTCAGCGCCAGCCGCCCGGCGGTCAATGACCAGCTCCAGGCCGTGGTGTTTACGGAAGCCAGCGGCGCCACCCCGGCGGCCCTGGCTGCCAAGGTCAATCCCCTCATCGCCTCCGGCCTGCGCTTGGCCAAGGCCTATCCCCAGGTGAAAGCCAAAAGCGGCACCAACCAGACCTTTCCGGTTTATGGCAAAAACGGCCGGGTGGACAGCTGGCGCCTGCGCAGTGAAATTGAGCTGGAATCCGGGGACAGCACCGCCTTGGCGGAATTGCTGGGCAAGCTCCAGCAAACCCTGATGCTGGAAACCCTCCAGTTCCAGCCCAGTCCGGAAGGACGCCAGCGGGCGGAGGACGGGGCCATCCAGGACGCCCTGACGGCCTTCAAGGCCCGGGCCGCCCTGGTGGCTGCCAGCCTGGGCAAGCCCTGGCGCATTCGCCATATCTCCATCAACACCAACGGCGAACGCCCGGTCATGCCCATGATGAGAAGCAAAATGCTGGCGGCAGAGGCCGCCCCCATGCCCCTGGAAGGGGGAGAAAGCACCATTACCGCCACGGTTTCCGGGCAAATCGATCTGGTGGATTAAGCCCCCGGGCCGGGGGGCTGACGGAGCGGCGAGCGCCTAAACCCCAGGCCGGAAAACCCCGGTCCGCCCCCGAGCCCATCCCCTGGGGGCCTTAGCCACCCCGCCCCCTTTCCGGGGGCAGAAGCACCGGGAAAACGCTCAGTCCTCCGTCCGTACCCGGGTCAAAACCAGGCCCAGGAGGCCCATGGCGCCGGTCAGGGCGCATACCCCGGGCCAGCCCCCGTGCTGCCAGAACCAGCCCCCCACGGAGCCCGTAATGCTGGAGCCCATGTAGTAGAAGAGCAGGTAGAGGGAAGAGGCGTGGCCCTTGGTGAGCCCGGCCAAGGGACCGATGGAGCCGCTCACCACGGAATGGGCGATGAAATAACCGGCGGTGACCAGGGCAATCCCGGTGATGAGAATGAAGAGGCTGGAAAACAGGGTCAGCGCCAGCCCCGCCAGCATCAAAAGAAAGCCCATGAGAATCACCGGTCGCCGCCCCATTTTGTCCGCCAGACTACCGGCGGCGGAGGAGGAAAAAACCCCGAAGGCGTAGGTGAGAAAAATCATGGCGCAGGCGGTCTGGCCCAGGCCATAAGGGGGCTGGGAAAGGCGGAAACTGGCGTAGTTGAAGAGGGTGACAAAAACGCTAGTGAGGGTGAAACCGCCCCCGAACAGGCGCAGTAGCTTGGGGTTCCGCAAATGCTGGCCCCAGGCAGCCAGGTGAAAGCTCAGGTCAAAACCGGGCTTGGGGGTGAAATGGCGGGAGGGGGGCAAGAGCCAGACAAAGCCAGCGGTGGCCAAAAGCCCCAAGGCCCCCAAAATACCCATGGCGCCCCGCCAGGAATCGAATTCGGTCAGCAAGCCCATGCCCACCCGGCCCATCATGGCCCCCAGGGCGGTGCCCGCCACGTAAAAGCCCATGGCCTTGCCCAGGTGACCGGGGGCCATTTCTTCCCCCAAATAGGCCATGGCTACCGCCGGCACGCCCCCCAGCACCACCCCTTCCAGGGCCCGGGCGGCCAGCATGGTATGCCAGTTGGGGGCCAGGGCGGCGGCGATATTGCAGGCCGCCCCCAGAAGGGTGGAGGTGCACATCAGGGCCCGACGGCTCACCCCCTGGGAATAGGCCCCGGCGGCAAAAATGGATAAGGCCAGGAGCCCGGTGGTGAGGGACAGGGCCAGGGAACTCTGGGCCGGGCTGACCCGGAAATCCCGGGCGAATTCGGGCAGCAGGGGCTGGACGCAGTAAATCAGGGAGAAGCTGGCAAAGCCCACGAGAAACAGGGCCAGGATGGTATTCCGGTATTCCCGGGTGCCGGGCAGAATGCCCGGATGGGTACTGGCGGCAGGGGCTGAAGGGGAAGCAACACCCGCCGAAGGCAGGGTGGCAGCGGTAGTAGGCATGGGGAGCACAACGGGTTTTATTGGAATAAACCCAGTATATCGACCCCTTTTTGATATATCCAATATATAGTATTAGATAACTCCATACCTATTTTATATATCAATGGAACTCCGCCACATCCGCTATTTCCTCGCCATTGCGGAGGAAAAAAATTTCACCCGGGCCGCCGCCCGGCTGGGTATCGGCCAGCCTCCCTTGAGCCAGCAGATTCGGGATCTGGAACGGGAAGTGGGCACCCCCCTCTTCCACCGGGTGCCCCACGGGGCGGAATTGACCGAGGCGGGCCGGGCCTTCTGGGAGGTGGTGAGCCGCCTGCCCCCCCAGGTCACGGAAGCCATGCACGCCGCCCAGCGGGCCGCCCGGGGGGAAACGGGGGCTCTGCGCCTGGGTTTTACCGGCACCGCCGTCTTAAATCCGGTGGTGCCCGCCTGCATCCGGGAATTTCGCCGCCATTACCCCCAGGTGGAAATCCGCCTCACGGAAACCAATTCCGCCCTGCTGGTCCAGGCCCTGGTGGAAAAGCGCCTGGATGTGGCCATCGTGCGCCCGGCGGAGGGCTCCCCCCCCACCGTGGTCCATCACCTGCTCACGGCAGAAAACCTGGTGGCCGCCCTCCCCGCCGCCCATCCGGCGGCCCGGGAAGGGGGCGCGGCGGACACGGGCATTGCCCTGGCCAGCCTCAAGGACGATCCCTTCATCCTTACCCCCCGCTCCATCGGCAGCAGTCTCCACGACACGGTGCTGGCCAGCTGCCGGGCCGCCGGCTTCACCCCCACCCAAGGCCAGGCCGCGCCCCAGATCGCTTCCATGCTTTCCCTGGTATCCGCCGAACTGGGGGTGGCCCTGGTGCCCGAATCCATGCAGCAGTTGAAGGTCCACGGAGTGGTTTACCGCCCCATCGGCGGCGGCGCGCCCCCCCGGGTCAGCCTTTCCGTTGCCCATCTGGACAGCCAGACCTTGCCCCAGGCCCACAACTTCGTCGCCCTGGCCCAAAGCCTAGGGAGTGGGGAATAGTCCGGGGAACCATAAGCTACCAGCGCCCCGATCAAAGGCTGGGCGGCTTGAGCCCAAGGGGCCCCGTGGAGCGTGGGGAGCTGGGGAAATTCGGGGAATGGGAAAGCCCGGGAGGTGGCAGTGAGGGACTGCGGCCTGGAGGCTAAGACTACGGGGTGGGTTTGCGGGTGCGGGTGCGGGCTAGCAGGAGGCTAGACCAGGGCGCTTCTCGGCCCGGCAAACCTTCAGGGCTTTTTCGCCCCCTGGGCGACAAATTTTTCCACCTCGGCCTTGCCCGTGGGGGCCGGCCGGGCCGGGCGGGATTTGGCCGCCGCCAGACCGGGGGGGGTGGCGGGAGCGGCAAAGCCGATGCCCGGGGTTGGGGAGGCGGCGCTGCTTTGTTCCGGCAGCTGGACGAAAACCTCGTCCTCCTTGACCATGCCCAGTTCGTAACGGGCCCGTTCCTCAATGGCGTCGTAGCCCTGCTTCAAATCCCGGACTTCCGCATCCAGCCCCGCATTCCGGGCTTCCAGCTTGTGATTGGCCTCCCGCTGCTGTTGCAGCTGGCGATCCACATCCCACACCCGCAGCCAGCCCCCTTTCCCCAGCCAGAGGGGGTATTGGAGCGCCACGATGAGGGCCACAAGGGCGGCGGTGAGCCAACGCATGGAAAATTTCCGGAAAAACGAGAAAAGGTTGAAAAATCAGGCCCGGATTATGGGCCTTTCCCTAGGGAAAGCATAGCCCGCCCATGGCGGGGACATACAAAAAAGCCGGGGCGGACAGGCCCCGGCTGGTCGGCAAGCGCCCGGCTTAAGCCTGACGGCCCAGGTTGTAGAAGGTGTCCTTACCCGGGTAGGAAGCGGTGTCGCCCAGATCTTCCTCGATGCGCAGCAGTTGGTTGTACTTGGCGATCCGGTCGGAGCGGGACAGGGAGCCGGTCTTGATCTGGCCAGCGTTGAGACCCACGGCGATGTCGGCGATGGTGGAATCTTCGGTTTCACCGGAACGGTGGGAGATCACCGCGGTGTAACCGGCCCGCTTGGCCATTTCGATGGCGGCGAAGGTTTCGGACAGGGTGCCGATCTGATTCACCTTGATCAGGATGGCGTTGGCCACGCCCCGTTGAATGCCTTCCTTGAGGATCTTGGTGTTGGTGACGAACAGGTCGTCCCCCACGATCTGGACCTTGGCGCTCAGCCGGTCGGTGAGCAGCTTCCAGCCTTCCCAATCCCCTTCGGCCATGCCGTCTTCGATGGAAACGATGGGGAACTGGTCGGCCAGGTTGGCCAGGTAGTCGGTCATTTGGGCGGAGGTCAGTTGCAGACCTTCCCCGGCCAGATGGTACTTGCCGTCCTTGTAGAACTCGGAAGCGGCGCAGTCCAGGGCGATAAGCACGTCCTGACCGGGCACGTAACCGGCGTTTTCAATGGCTTGCAGCACCAGTTGCACGGCTTCCGCATGGCTGCCCAGGTTGGGGGCGAAGCCGCCCTCATCCCCCACGGCGGTGGAGAAGCCCTTCTTGTCCAGGAGCTTTTTCAGGGAATGGAACACTTCAGCGCCGCAGCGCAGGGCTTCCCGGAAAGAGCCTTGGCTCACCGGCATAATCATGAATTCCTGGAAATCCAGGCTGTTGTTGGCGTGGGCGCCCCCGTTGATGATGTTCATCATGGGCACGGGCATTTGCATGGGGCCGGAACCGCCGAAATAGCGGTAGAGGGGCAGGCCGGCTTCTTCCGCCGCCGCCTTGGCCACGGCCATGGACACGGCCAGCATGGCATTGGCGCCCAGGCGGGACTTGTTTTCCGTGCCGT
This sequence comes from Rhodocyclaceae bacterium, assembly GCA_041907765.1. GTDB lineage: Bacteria > Pseudomonadota > Gammaproteobacteria > Burkholderiales > Rhodocyclaceae > Azospira. Next base: position 6,892 of record JAYRGQ010000026.1, read on the forward strand.
CCAGCTCGATCAGGGTCTTGTCGATGAAGGCTTGTTCCTGGGCGTCCAGACCGATGATGGCTTCGGAAATTTCCGTATTGATATTTTCCACGGCCTGGAGCACACCCTTGCCCAGGTAGCGGGAGCCGTCGCCGTCCCGCAGTTCAATGGCTTCCCGGGAACCGGTGGAAGCGCCGGAGGGAACGGCCGCCCGGCCCATGACGCCGGATTCCAGCAGCACATCAGCTTCGACGGTGGGATTGCCGCGGGAATCCAGGATTTCGCGGGCGATGACATCAACGACAGAACTCATGATTCTCCCTTTGCTCTTTCAAAATTGACAAACCTTGCCCCGGGCCGGGGTCCAAACAGAGTTCCGGCCCCGGCCCGGGATGAATGGGATGGGCGCAGCCCACGCCCTGGGCTTAGGACAACTCCTCCAGGGGAGCGGACTTCACCAGCCGGTCCAGGGCCACCAGGGTGGTGAGCAGGCTTTCCATGCGCCCCAGGGGCCAGGCGTTGGGCCCGTCGGAAAGGGCCTGGGCCGGGTCCGGATGGGTTTCCATAAAGATTCCCGCCACGCCGCTGGCCACCGCCGCCCGAGCCAGCACGGGCACGAATTCCCGTTGCCCGCCGCTCTTGTCCCCCTGACCGCCGGGCAACTGGACGCTGTGGGTGGCGTCGAACACCACCGGGCAGCCCGTGTCCCGCATAATGGCCAGGGAACGCATGTCGGAGACCAGATTGTTGTAACCGAAGGAAGCGCCCCGTTCGCAGACCATGATGGTGTCGGCCCCGCCGTTGGCTTCCTTGGCCTTGGCCACCACGTTTTTCATGTCCCCGGGGGCGAGAAACTGGCCCTTCTTAATATTCACCGGCTTGCCGGAGGCCGCCACCGCATGGATGAAATCGGTCTGACGGCAAAGAAAGGCGGGGGTTTGCAACACATCCACTACGGCGGCCACGGCGGGCACTTCCCCCTCCGTATGCACGTCGGTGAGCACGGGCACCCCGATCTGGCGTTTCACGCTTTCCAGAATTTTCAAACCGGATTCCAGGCCCAGGCCCCGGAAGCTCTTTCCCGAGCTCCGGTTAGCCTTGTCGTAGGAGGCTTTGAAAATATAGGGGATGGCCAGCCGGTCACAGACTTCCTTTAACTGCCCGGCCACGTCCAGGCACAGCTGTTCCGACTCGGCGACGCAGGGGCCGGCGATGAGGAACAGGGGCCGGTCCAGGCCGACGGGGAAGCCGCAGAGATTCATTTACCGGCGCCCTGACGTTGTTGCAGGGCGGCCTTCACAAAGGCCTTGAACAGGGGATGGCCCGTGCGGGGGGAGGAAGTGAATTCCGGGTGGAACTGGCAACCCACAAACCAGGGGTGCACTTCCCGGGGCAATTCCACCATTTCACAGAGGTCGGTGCCCGGCGCCCGGCCCGCCACCTTGAGGCCCTTGGCTTCCAGTTGGGCCAGCAGGGTGTTATTCACCTCATAGCGGTGCCGGTGCCGTTCCAGAATTTCCGGTTCCCCGTAAATTTCCCGGGCCAGGGTGCCCTCGCCCAGCAGGCAGCGTTGGCCGCCCAGGCGCATGGTGCCACCCAGATCGGAATGCTCGTCCCGATGTTCGATTTTGCCGGAAGCGTCCTGCCATTCCGTAATCAGGCCGATCACCGGATAGGGGGTGTTGGGTTCAAATTCCGTGGAGTGGGCGCCGTCCATGCCCGCCACGTCCCGGGCGAATTCCACCACCGCCATTTGCATCCCCAGGCAAATGCCCAGGTAGGGAATCTTGTTTTCCCGGGCATAGCGGATGGCGGCAATCTTGCCTTCCGTGCCCCGCTTGCCGAAGCCGCCGGGCACCAGAATGGCGTCCATGCCCTGGAGACAGCCGATGCCGTCTTTTTCCAGGTCTTCGGAATCGATGTAGTGAATATTCACCTTGCAGCGGGTATGGATGCCCGCGTGCTTCAAGGCCTCAATCAGGGACTTGTAGGATTCGGTGAGGTCCACGTACTTGCCGACGAAGGCAATATCCACGTCGTGCTGGGGATGCCCCATGGCTTCCACCAGATGGTCCCACACGGACAGATCGGCGGAATGGGCCAGAATGCCCAGCTTGTGGCAGACAATCTCGTCCAGCATCTGATCGTGGAGCATGGCCGGGATTTTGTAGATGGAATCCGCGTCCAGCACCTCGATGACCCCTTCCAGGGGCACATTACAGAACAGGGCGATCTTGCGCTTTTCGTCCTCCGGAATAGGCCGGTCGGCCCGGCACAGGAGGGCATCCGGGAAAATACCGATTTCCCGCAAATCCTTCACCGAGTGCTGGGTGGGCTTGGTCTTCAGCTCCCCGGCAGTGGGAATGTAGGGCAACAGGGTCAGGTGCAGGAAGCAGGTGCCTTCCCGACCTTCCTCAATGCCCATCTGGCGGATGGCTTCCAGGAACGGCAGGGATTCAATATCCCCCACCGTGCCCCCCACTTCCACGATGGCCACGTCCGCATCGCCGGCACCGGCCTTGATGTGGGACTTGATTTCATCGGTGATGTGGGGAATGACCTGCACGGTCTTGCCCAGATATTCGCCCCGGCGCTCTTTTTTCAGCACCGAGTCGTAAATCTGACCGGTGGTGAAATTGTTGCGCTTGGACATCTTGGCGCTGGTAAAGCGCTCGTAGTGACCCAGGTCCAGGTCAGTCTCCGCACCGTCTTCGGTGACGAACACTTCCCCATGCTGGAAGGGGCTCATGGTGCCCGGGTCGACGTTGATGTAGGGGTCTAGCTTGAGGTGGGTGACTTTGAGCCCGCGGGACTCGAGAATCGCACCCAGGGATGCGGCAGCAATGCCCTTACCAAGAGAGGACACCACGCCGCCGGTGACAAAAACGTATTTGGTCATGACGATCTAGCTGCGGGAAAGCCGAATTGTATCCGATAACCGCCCCCCGCTCCAAACCCTCCGGAGGGGCAAGCCGGGGGCTGAGGCGGCGGGGGATGACATGGGGAAACCCGGAGCCAGCGGAGGAAAAATCGCCCGCCACCTCTCGGCCATCCTCCCCGGAGCAAGGGCACCTAGCGGTGCCCCGGGCGGGGAAACGTTCAAGCTGTCCCCAGAAGCTGGGGGGAAAGCTGGGGATAAGTCTGGATATCCCTCGCCCGTCAGGGATATGACGCGGCGCTTATAAAGCGTGCATCAATAAAATAATGGAGGGCGACAACCGGCCAGGAGCGACCAGTGGTCGAGTTACCTAAAAGCGGCCGTATAATGCCATTGGCACTTTTTTGGCCACCTGTTTAGTACTAGATACAAGCTATTAGCTTTAGAAAAAAATTTAAAAACAATGAATTGAACCAATGACGGTCGCCAAATTATCCATCATGAACCCAAGAAGCCCTGCAAAATTGATGTCTACTTTACGTTGGAGCGCACTGCGGAGCCGCATATGTGGGAATGGATACGTCAGAACCTAAACGAGATCGGTGTCGCTTTCACCGTTCTCACCTTTCTCCTTTCTGTCATGGTCCTTGCCTTCTCAGCAGTCCGCTACGTATCACTGCGTCGAGACGAGTTGAAACACCAGCGCTACGAGCAGTATCACTCGCTGCTCCTGAAAGTCAGTCGTGGCTCCGATACTCAAGGCCCGCTGAAACTTGTTAGCCAGCGCGCATTTATTTACGAGCTTCGCCATTTTCCCGAGTACAGCGCCCTGACTAAGCGTCTTCTCGAATCGTTACTGAGTGAGTGGAAGGGAGACCCTGACAAGAATGCGAAGCTTACGTTTGAGATTCAAGACACCATCAAATCGCTCGAATGACATTGCGCTCTGACCCAGCATTCGAGGCGACCTGCGAAACATGCCGCGCAGGCGCCTCAACTCCACGTTATGCGTTATAGGGAGCCGTTGTGTGCGTAACTATCCGCAGAAAGTCCGTGACAACATTCTTCCCCTGTCTGTTGGGGCAACGCTACCTGAAGCATTCGAGGAGTGGTCGTTCACCGAGCGAACCATAGATCACGAGCAGCCCATTGAAACTTGTCAGCTCTGCGAACATGAAGAGCTTCGTTACCACTTCGAGATCAAGAATGCACTGACAAACAAAGTGTTGTGGGTCGGCTCCCAATGCATTTTGAAGTTCAACCTTTCGGTTTTCGAGCAGGGGCGTCGCCTATCCGCCGACGATGCGAAGAAAAAGCTCGAACGTCTTATGCAGCAAATGCGGTTGCAGTCGTGTATCAACGCGCTGGAAAAACTTGCCGAGGCAGAAGGCAACGACATCCTGAGCAATGCACTGTCCTTTTACAAGAGGAACAAGTACCTCACCCCGAAGTTTGCGTTCGTCGTACTTTGGCGGCTACAGAGCAACAAGATCGACCACAGTCCTTCGTTCTTCAAGATCAACCTTCAGAAGGACAAGTACCAACGAGACCTTCGGGAAATGCCGCTGAGTCGCGTTAACGTCATATGGCCCGCTCTCTCTTCCGCTCAGCGCAAGAAGGCCATTGCTATGGGACATCAAGCGCCAAATGACGCATAACCTTTCAATCGAGCGGCCCGTGCAAAAAGGCCTTGCTGGCCGATTAATTTCACGTCAGGCCGCAGCAAACATCCTGCATAGCTAATCGTTAGGCAAATGGAAACATCCACCGTGCAAGCCGCTAAGCTGGCCATCGTTGCTGCAACGGGTCTTTCTAAGGACGCTTTGCACATCTACATCGGGTTGGCTGTATACCTAACCAGCGCGTATTTCTTTCGCACGCGGCCGCGCACGTATGTTCCCATACTGCTCGTTTTGCTCGTCGCATGTATCGGCGAAGTTTTAGACATGCGAGATGACGTATTAAGCCTAGGGTATTGGCGGTGGAGGGCTAGCTTGCACGACGTCGTCAACACAAGCATCTGGCCCCTAGTCCTGCATATCCTCAAATCTCGAACATCCGCATTCTCACATCACGACTAGCCCGCAAGAATCCAATGCGTACGGTTTCACCCGTGAAATGCAACGCGCAAAACCAATATCCGTGGCCTAACATTACGGCAAAGCAGACGCCAACAAAGCCCATTGTTTCGCCATTTTCATAGGCTTTGTGGTGTCCTCCTCTTGCCGCGCTCCTTCCGGCTTACCTTGGGTGTTAGGCCACTATGCTCCGACGTATGCGCTTGAAACCCGCCGCAGTAGCCAGCGCAACCGCTGCTACGGGCGCTGCCCATGCAATCAGCCCCAAAGAAAGGAAATAAGCCTTGAAGTACAACCTCATTGATCTCAAAGGGAAGTCCATCGCCTACATGACGGAAGGCAGTGGCTCTCCCATCGTTTTGCTGCATGGGTGGCCGCAAACTTCCCATGTTTGGCGCAAAGTAATTCCATTGCTTGCTACCCAACACCGGGTTGTGGCAATTGACTTACCTGGGCTGGGCGAAAGTCAGACCTTTGACGTTTTTGATACTGGCGCTGTCGCGAACATCATTTCTGATGCGACCGAAGCATTGGGTATTTCGAGCTTTCACTTGGTCGGCCACGACATAGGGGCATGGGTTGCCACATCCCTCGCCCTTCGGCATGAGGGGCGATTGAAGTCCCTTACCGTTGTGGATGCGGGAATTCCTGGCCTCATCCCCGACGAAATATTCAAGCCAAGTAATGGGGCGCGTATCTGGCAGTTCTATTTCCATGGGGTTAGCGATATTCCCGAACTTCTCACAGAGGGACGCGAGCGGGAATATCTCTCTTGGTATTTCCGCAACAAGGCAATCGTCAAAGATGCAATCACTGAGACTGATGTCGATCTCTATACGAATCAGTATCGGCGCAAACACGCTATGTCTAACGGATTCGGGTATTACCGGGCGTTCACACAGAGTGCTGAGCAGAATCAATCATTCCAGCAAAAGCTGGCCATTCCTGTTCTTGCCGTCGGTGGTGAATCAGCCATCGGTGCGAGCATTGGTGCGGCAATGAATAAGATTGCAACCGACGTTACCACCAAGGTCATCGTCAACTGCGGTCACTATGTCCCCGAGGAACGCCCGAGTGAGTTTTCTGAAACTTTGCTTGAGTTCGTCAATAACCGTGGCGGGGCCAAAGGACGTTGAGCGACAAAGCGTTGCACGCCCCCCCGACCTTGAGCATTAGGCAACAACTTTCCGTTGGAGTGTTGTGATGACAAAGAGCATCGGACTCATCTTGGGGGGCACCTATTTCATCGCCCTTATAGCTCTCGGAATCTATTCCGCCACCCTTCGCCGTTGGGGACCGTATCTGGGCGGTTGCATCGTGTTTTTGGTTGTCCTTTACACAGGTATGTTCTGGAGTGTTGCCCAGGAAGACGGCCCCAGCGGTTTTGCCGTGGTAGCCGCACATGGGCTAGCCTTTTGGATCGCGGCCATCGCGCATGCCTTCAGGTGGATAAGAACGCTGATTTCCAAGCTCGAGCCTGTGTTTCGGCGTCCACGGTAGTCAAACATGAGGCTCCAGCAGACGGCCTCCGGTCGCTGCTAAGCCTGCGCGTTCGTGAAGGTCCGCTTTGCTAAACGAGCAACTTCCGCTTAGGGCCATTTCGCCCCTCAATAAAAATCCAACTGACTAGTCGCCCCAAATAGGGCAGTCAGTTCCCCCAAGCGTTTAGCCCCCAGCCCCCTCCCCGCCCCGACGAAACGCCTTGTATTCCAGGCCGTATTTGGCCATGCGCAGGCGCAGCATGCGCCGGGTGAGGCCTAGTTGGTCTGCGGTTTTGCTGATGTTGCCGTGGGTGCTTTTCAGGCTGTCCACGATCATGCCCATTTCCATGGCGGCGACCCGGGTTTCCAAGGGGCCGCCCCCGGCCCCCTCCCCCATTTCCAGTAGCTGCATGGCTTTGGGCAGGTGGTCTTCCTGGATCACCCGGTCTTCCGCCAGGAGAATGGCCCGCTCAATGACATTTTCCAGTTCCCGCACATTGCCGGGCCAGCGGTAGCTCATCAGCAGATTCAGGGCCGGGGTGGCGATGCGCAGGGGCTCCAGGCCCATTTCCCCGGCAATCTGGACGGCGAAGTGTTCGGCCAGGGCAATGATGTCCGTGCCCCGCTCCCGCAGGGGGGGAATGGACAGGGGGAAAACGTTGAGCCGATAGAACAGGTCCTCCCGGAATTTGCCCTCGGCCACCATGGCTTCCAGATCCCGGTTGGTGGCGGCCAGGATGCGGATATCCACCTGCACCGGGGTATTGCCCCCCACCCGCTCAAAGCTCCGTTCCTGCAACACCCGGAGCAGCTTGGCCTGCATGGGCAGGGACAGCTCACCGATTTCATCGAGAAAAATGCTGCCCCCGTCCGCCTCCTCAAAGCGGCCCCGCCGCTGGCCCACGGCTCCGGTGAAGGCGCCCTTTTCATGGCCGAACAGCTCGCTTTCGATCACGCTTTCCGGCAGGGCGGCGCAGTTGAATTTAACGAAGGGGCCCTGGCTGTTGGCACTGTTGTAATGGATGGCGCTGGCCACCAGTTCCTTGCCCACCCCGCTCTCCCCCAGGATCAGCACGGTAGTTTTGGAGCGGGTGAGCTTTTCGATGAGCCGATACACCTCCCGCATGGGGGCGGAGTTGCCGATGATGTTGGAAGGCTTGAAGCGGGCCTTCAATTCCTGGCGCAGGCGGCGGTTTTCGTTTTCCAGGGCCACCTGGCGCACATGTTTGAGCAGATAGAGTTCAATGGCCTGGGCCGCCGAAGCCGCCAGGATGGTGAGGATTTTTACGTCCAGGTTAAGCAGGCGGGCATTGTCGTAGCGGCGCTCCGCGCTAATGGTGCCCAGCACCTTGCGCCCCCGCAGAATGGGCACGCAGAGAAAGGCATGGTCCAGGTCCCGGGCCTGGCGGTTGAAGCCGGTACGGTTGAGAAACAGGGGCTCCTCCCGCACCTTGGCAACAATGATGGGCTGGCCGCTTTCCACCACCCGCCCGGTCACCCCTTCCCCCAGACGATAAACGCCCCGGGCCGCCTCTTCCTCGCTCAGGCCGAAGCTGTCGTGGATGGAGATGAGGCCGCTGTCCGGCTCGAACAGGTTAATCATGCCCCGGACGATGTGCATGTGCCGTTTCATCATGCCCAGCACCGCCGCCATGATTTCCGACAGGTCGCCGCAACCGGACACCAGATTGGTCAGTTCGGACAGCAGGGGCAAAAGCCCCACCCGGCACTCGCTCAGTTCCCGTTTGCACAGGCCGCCGGAAGGCCGGGCCGGGTCCGGCGCAACGGGGCATTCCAGGGGGGCCGGATTCTCAGACATGGGGGACTCCTTTTCTTTTCAGGGGCAATAGGGGCCAGGGTATTGGCCATTTATCAATACCCTATTGGATAAATCATTTTCGGTAAGCCAGTTTTATTGGTCAAGAATTTAATTTAAAAACAGCCAAAGCCTTATTCAAACAAGAACGATTAGGCCATTTCATTCCAATTCGTACAGTTTCTCTTTTATTTTTTTCCACCGCCCCTACGATGAGGGGCCCCTAGCCCAGGATAAAACCGAGCCCCATCGCCCTGCCCTTCCCCCTTACTGTTCATTTCCGAAACATCAGGCCATTTCGCTCCATTTTGTGCGCCACCCCTGGTTACGCGGCCTTTTCCCGGTAGGTTGAATTTTGTTCGTTTAAGTCACAAAGGCGTTTTTCCCACGGATCAAAAAGGGAATTTTCATTCCCACAAAATAATAAATATTTTTTATAAAGCACTAGACCGCAAACAATATTTTGGCGTTTAAGCCAGGCGGACCGTTCCTCTCCGTACCATCCCGGGCTTTTGCACCGCCGCGTCAATAAAACCCCGCCGTTCACCCGCCTTTATTTATCCCCAACCGGAATTGGCACAGTCCCTGCGATAGGCAAATCGCTCACACCTTTTTATATGCCTTTTCCTCATTCCTAAGGAGCTAACACCATGACGCGCAAAATCGCCATTTACGGCAAGGGCGGTATCGGCAAATCCACCACGACCCAGAACACGGCGGCGGCCCTGGCCCATTTTCACGACAAGAAAATTTTCATCCACGGCTGCGACCCCAAGGCCGACTCCACCCGCCTGATCCTGGGGGGCAAGCCCCAGGAAACCCTGATGGACCTGTTGCGGGACCAGGGGGCGGAAAAAATCACCAACGACATGGTGATCAAGGTGGGTTACGAAAACATCCAATGCGTGGAATCCGGCGGTCCGGAACCCGGGGTGGGCTGCGCCGGCCGGGGGGTGATTACGGCCATTGACCTGATGGAAGCCAACGGGGCCTACACGGACGACCTGGACTTCATTTTCTTCGACGTGCTGGGGGACGTGGTCTGCGGCGGTTTCGCCATGCCGATCCGGGACGGTAAGGCCCAGGAAGTCTATATCGTGGCCTCCGGGGAAATGATGGCCATCTATGCGGCCAACAACATCTGCAAGGGCCTGGTGAAGTACGCCAAGCAAAGCGGCGTGCGCCTGGGCGGCATTATCTGCAACAGCCGCAAGGTGGATGGGGAACGGGAATTCCTGGAGGAATTCACCGCCGCCATCGGCACCAAGATGATCCACTTCGTGCCCCGGGACAACGTGGTGCAAAAGGCGGAATTCAACAAAAAGACCGTCACCGAGTTCAATTCCACCGAAAACCAGGCCCAGGAATATTGCGAGCTGGGGCGGAAGATCATCGAAAACGAAGACTTCGTCATTCCCCATCCCCTCACCATGGATCAGCTGGAAAACATGGTGGTCAAGTACGGTCTGGCCGACTAAGCGTCGCCCCGCCTCCCCAACAGATCCAAGCATAAGGAGCGCACCATGCCTCATCATTTATTCGAGTGCAGCAAGGTCATCCCGGAGCGCAAGGAACACGCGGTCATCAAGGGCAAGGGGGAAGACCTGACTTCCTGCCTGCCCAAGGGTTACCTGAACACCATTCCCGGCAGCATTTCCGAGCGGGGTTGCGCCTACTGCGGGGCCAAGCACGTGATTGGCACCCCCATGAAGGACGTCATCCACATCAGCCACGGCCCGGTGGGCTGCACCTACGACACCTGGCAGACCAAGCGCTACATCAGCGACAACGACAACTTCCAGTTGAAATACACCTTCGCCACGGACGTGAAGGAAAAGCACATCGTTTTCGGGGCGGAAAAGCAGCTCAAGCAAAACATCCTGGAAGCTTTCAAGGCCTTTCCCCACATCAAGCGCATGACCATTTACCAGACCTGCGCTACGGCCCTGATCGGTGACGACATCGAAGCCATTGCCCAGGAAGTGATGGAGGAAGTGCCAGGCACGGACATCTTCGTCTGCAACTCCCCGGGCTTCGCCGGCCCCAGCCAGTCCGGCGGACACCATAAGATCAACATCGCCTGGATCAACCAGAAGGTGGGCACCCTGGAACCCAAGATCACCAGCGACTACGTGATCAATTACGTGGGGGAATACAACATCCAGGGCGACCAGGAGGTGATGACCGACTACTTCAAGCGCATGGGCATTCAGGTGCTCTCCACCTTCACCGGCAACGGCTCCTATGACGACCTGCGGGGCATGCACCGGGCCCATTTGAATGTGCTGGAATGCGCCCGCTCCGCCGAATACATCTGCGACGAGCTGCGGGAACGCTACGGCATCCCCCGCTTGGACATCGACGGTTTCGGCTTCAAGGCCTTAAGCGATTCCCTACGCAAAATCGGCCTCTTTTTTGGCATCGAAGACCGGGCGGAGCAAATCATTGCGGAAGAAACCGCCCGCTGGAAGCCGGAACTGGACTGGTACAAGGCTCGCCTGCAAGGCAAGAGAGTTTGCCTCTGGCCCGGCGGCTCCAAGCTGTGGCACTGGGCCCACGCCATTGAGGAAGAAATGGGGGTCAAGGTGGTGTCCGTCTATACCAAATTCGGCCACCAAGGGGATATGGAAAAGGGCATCTCCCGCTGCGGCGAAGGCACCCTGGCCATCGACGACCCGAATGAGCTGGAAGGTCTGGAAGCCCTGGAAATGCTCAAGCCGGACGTGATTTTCACGGGCAAGCGGCCGGGGGAAATGGCCAAGAAGGTGAATGTGCCCTACCTCAACGCCCACGCCTACCACAACGGCCCCTGGAAAGGCTTTGAAGGCTGGGTGCGCTTTGCCCGGGACATCTACAACGCCATCTATTCCCCCATCCACCAGCTGTCCCTGCTGGACATTAGCCAGGATGAAATTCCCGGGGATCAGGGCTTTGTCACCCGCCGCATGATGTCCGACCGGAATCTGCCCGAAGACCTCCGCCATTCCACGGAATTGCGGGAATACACGGGCAAATACGACAGCGTCAGCGACCTGCGCAAAAAGACCTATCCGGACTTTCCCTCCAGCAACTCCGGCCCCTCCGCGGAAGCGGAAGCCGTGGCCGAATAAAGGAGCCCGCCATGAACGCCCCCGGCAATATCGCCAATTTGAAAGAACGCAAATACCAACCGGTGTACACCAGCGACCCCTTGGCCGATGTGGATGAGGCCATCCGGGACAAGGTGGCCCAGCTGGAAAACTACATCATGAAAAACTGCCTCTGGCAGTTCAACTCCCGGGGCTGGGACCGGCGCAAGCAAAACGCCGGGGTCCTGGGCAAAACCACCCAGCTGCTCTGCGGCGAAGCGGTGGACAACCCCACCCCCCTGGAGAAGTGCTACTGGGTGGACGCGGTCTGCCTGGACCGGGCCTACCGGGAGCTTTTTCCCTGGATCCAGAGCCTGGGCAAGGAGGAAATCAAAACCCTGATGGGCCACCTCCACGCCCATCTGGACTGGCTGACCATCGACGGTTCCCTCAACCTGGAACTCAAAGTTGTGAATTACTAAGGAAATCGCCATGAGCTGCGAAATCAAGGAAAAAGACCGCGTCGGCACTATCAACCCCATTTTCACTTGTCAGCCCGCCGGCGCCCAGTTTGTCAGCATCGGGGTCAAGGACTGCATCGGCCTGGTCCACGGGGGCCAGGGCTGTGTCATGTTCGTGCGCCTGATTTTTTCCCAACACTACAAGGAAAGCTTTGAACTGGCCTCCTCCTCCCTCCACGAGGACGGGGCGGTGTTCGGCGCCTGCGGCCGGGTGGAGGAAGGGGTGGATGTGCTCCTCTCCCGCTACCCGGACGTGAAGGTGATCCCCATCATCACCACCTGCTCCACGGAGGTCATCGGGGATGACGTGGATGGGGTGATCCGCAAGCTGAACGAAGGCCTGCTCAAGGAAAAATACCCGGGCCGGGAAGTCCATCTGATCGCCATCCACACCCCCAGTTTCGTGGGCAGCATGATCAGCGGCTACGACGTGGCGGTGCGGGATTTCGTCAAATACTTCGCCACCAAAGGGGAAGCCAACGACAAACTCAACCTGATTACGGGCTGGGTCAATCCGGGGGACGTGAAGGCCCTCAAGCACCTCCTGGGGGAAATGGACATCCAGGCCAATGTGCTCTTTGAAATCGAAGGCTTCGATTCCCCCCTGATGCCCGACGGCAGCGCCAAATCCCAGGGCAATACCACCATCGAAGACCTGCGGGATACGGCCAACGCCCGGGGCACCATCGCCCTCAACAAGTACGAAGGGGGCAAGGCGGCGGAGTGGTTGCAGGAAAAGTTCAAGCTGCCCACGGTCATCGGCCCCACCCCCATCGGCATCCGCAACACGGACACCTTCCTGCGCAACCTGAAGATGCTCACGGGCAAGCCCATTCCCCCGTCCCTGGTGAAGGAACGGGGCATCGCCCTGGACGCCCTCACCGACCTCACCCACATGTTCCTGGCGGAAAAGCGGGTAGCCATTTACGGCAATCCGGACCTGGTCATCGGCCTGGCGGAATTCTGCCTGGACCTGGAAATGAAGCCCGTGCTCCTCCTCCTGGGGGACGACAACGTCTATTACAAGGACGATCCCCGGCTTCGGGCCATGGTGGAAAACGTGGATTTCGACATGGAAGTGGTCACCAACGCGGACTTCTGGGACCTGGAAGACCGGATCAAGAACAAGGACCTGAAGCCGGACCTGATTCTGGGCCATTCCAAGGGGCGTTTCGTGGCCATCGACAACGGCATTCCCATGGTCCGGGTGGGCTTTCCCACCTACGACCGGGCCGGCATGTATCGCTATCCGGTGCTGGGCTACGAAGGCGCCACCTGGTTGGCGGAGCAAATGGCCAACGCCTTGTTCACCGACATGGAATACAAAAAGAACAAGGAGTGGATTCTCAACGTCTGGTAAGCCCCTTCCGGCGGGGGGCGCTCCCCCTTTGAGCCAACCACCGGCGGTGGGGAGCGCCCCGCCCAGCCTGCACAGGCACAGCCATGAAAATCGCCGCCTACGTGAATTCCCGGGGAGACCCGGTGAGCCTCTACGAAGCCGGAGCCCTCCGCCTCTATGAGGAAGAACATCTGCCCCCCGCCCCGCCCCGCTGGCGCCTGGTGCGGGAGCAGCCCTTTGCCGTGGATCGGGCCATGGGCCTGCCCGCCGTCAAAGCCGCCGTCCATGCCTTGAGCGCCCAGCTGGAGGACTGCCACACCCTGGTGTCCGGGGAGGTACGGGGGGTCATCTACACCGTTTTCCAGGAAGAATTGGGCTTCCACACCTGGAAATCGGAAGGCCCCCTGCTCCAGCAGCTGGATAGCGTTCAGGCCCGGGAAAAGGAACAGGCGGCGCAAAAGCGCTTCGACCTCATCGCCCTGGCGGGCCGCCCCATGCCCACCCCTTTGCTGCTGGGGGATCCCCAGGAAGGCAATTTCTGGATCGACCTGAAGGAAGCCCTAGAACACCCTTCCCGCCCCACCTCCCGGCAGATTCTCATCCCCTTCCTGGAAAAAGTCCCCTTTCGCAAACTGGAGATTGTCTGCGACCACCTGCCCAAATGGCTGGCCTGGGAACTGGAACGGCTGGACATGAGCGCGGAAAGCGATCTGGTGGATGTGACCGGCAACGGCCTGCGGGTCACCGTCTATCCCCGCAACACCCCGGAAGGCCGGGCCCGCAAGGTGGGCCTGCTGGGTGCCGGACCGGCCCTGTGCCTGCCCTGCCCCCGGGAAAAGCGGCGGCAGACGGCGGACATTCAGGACATTACCGACCTTTAACGCCCCTTTTCTCCCAGCCCTATTTGCCAAGGAACCCCCATGACCCCCACCCCGCCCCCCAAACGCCTCCACTTTATCTACGGCGTCCATCTGGACCCCAAGCTCCTGGCCACCCACTGCTACGGGGCCCAGGCCCTAGCGGTAGCCCGACTGGACGATTTTCAACTGGATTTCTGCGGTTACACCATGAAATGGGACGGGGGGGAAGAAGCCCTCCAGCCCCGGCCCGGCGCCGCCACCTGGGGCGTGGTTTACGCCCTGGACCTGCTGGATGGAGAGCGCCTGGACCAGGAATTTTCCGTGCGCCTGGATGGCACGGGCAGCTATTTCCACTATCCGGCGGACGTGGTGGACCGCCAGGGCCAGCGCCACTCGGTGCTGCTCTACATGCGCAACAGCTTTGGTAGCGCCCGCCCCCCGAGTACGGAATATCTCCAGCGGCTGGTCCAGGGGGGCCGCCAGATGGGCCTGCCGGAAGATTACCTGGCCACCCTGGCCGCCCACCCGGCCGTGCCCGCCGCCTACCCGGTACCCAAAGGAGGCACCCTGCGCCACATCATCAACCTGGAACAAAGCGACTGCCATTGCTAGGAGGCCCGGCGCCCCCTTTTTTACCTCAAGGAAAGAAACCGCCCATGTCCGACACGCCCCAAGCCTCCGCCTATCCCCACGGCCCCATGCGCCGCAAAAACCGCGAAATCAAGGACCGGGGGGAGATCGACACCATTCTTCACCGGGGCACGGTGATGCGCATCGCCCTGGCCGAGGACAACCTGCCCTTTCTGGTGCCCGTGTTCTATTGGTACGACGGCCAGGCCCTCTATTTCCACTCCGCCCCGGCGGGCACCAAGATCGACATGCTGAAGCGCAATAACCGAATCTGCTTCGAAGTCAGCATCGAACAGGGGGTCATTGAGGACGAAAAGGCCTGCGATTTCGAGGCCCGGCATAAAACCGTCATCGGCCTGGGGCGGGCCAATTTCGTCCATCTGGAAAAGGAAAAAATCACCGCCCTGGACGGCATCGTGGCCCGCTTCACCGACCAGCATTTCATTTATCCCCAGGCCAATCTGGACCGCACCGCCGTGATCCGCATCGACATTGAGTCCATGAAGGGCAAGCAGTACGGCTTTTAGCCCCCGCCCGCTCCCCCTCACCCCACAAGGAGTTGCCATGCCCCAGGAACAAACCATTGCCGCCGTACCCCTTAGCGCCGAGGACCGGCCCCGTATTGAAGCCGTACTGGCGGAAATCCGCCCCCTCATCGAGGCGGACGGGGGCGCCCTGGAGCTGGTGAGCGCCGCCGGGAACACGGTGGTGGTGCGTCTGGGGGGCCAGTGCATGGGCTGCATCCAGACCGGGGAAACCCTGGGCTGGATTCGCCGCCTGCTCATGCAGGCCCTGGGCAAGGCCCTGCGGGTGCTCCCCGCCCGGCCCGAATAAGCCCCGGCCCCTGAACTCCCCGCCCCCCTGAGCCTCCTTGCCACGGCCAACGGAAAACCTGCCATGCAAATCTATTTCCCCTGGAGCCCCGCCCTGTCCGTGGGCCTGGATGAAATCGACGCCCAGCACAAGCTGCTGGTGGACATCATCAACCGGGTCTATCTGGCCCTGATTGAGCGGGCGCCACGGGAAATTTCCGCCGGGGTGTTGGACGAACTGGTGCAATACACCGCCGTCCATTTCGCCGTGGAGGAAAGCCTCTTCCGCATTACGGACTACCCGGGCTACGACGGCCACAAGGCCCAGCATGAAAGGCTGAAGGGAGAGGTGATCCAGATTCGGGAAGACTTCGCCGCCGGCCGGATCGACCTGGACCTCCACCTCATGGCCTTTCTCAAAAGCTGGCTGGAAAACCACATTTGCCGGGAAGACAAAACCTACGTGGGCCACCTGCTCAAATCCGGCATCCGGGCCCACTGGAACCAACCCGGCTGGGTGGGCCGGATCTGGAGTTCCCTCCGGGCCTAGGGCCCCCGTCGTTCCGGCGCCCCGCCCCCACCCGGGCGGCCCGCCCCTTACCGGAAATCCGCCATGGCCCCCCAATCCCGCCCCCAGACTGCCCCCAACCCAACCCCGGACCTGGAGGCCCTTTACGACATCGGCCGTATCCTGGCCACCGGCCCGGATCTGGCCTTAAGCCTGGGGCCCGCCCTTCAATGCCTGCAAAACCGGCTGGGCGCCCGAGAAATCCTGCTCCTGCTCCAGACCGGCCCGGGGGTTTGGCAATGCCATGGGACGGCCCTCCCCACGACAGCAGCCCCGGACCTGGGCGCCCCACCGGAAGACTGGTGCCAACGCCTGGCCGGACAGCTATCCGGGCCCAGCCTCCAGGGCCCGGAGCGGGTCACCCGGGCCCTTCCCGTGGGGGACGCCCGGCCCCCGGAAGGCTGGCTCCTGGCCCGCTTTGACCGGCCCCCGGAGGCGGAATCGGCCCTCCTGGGCCTCACCGCCGGATTGGTGGCCCAGCAACTGGCCGCCCGGGCCCACCCGGGGGAAGGGGACGGCCAGGCCCGCAGCCTGCGGGTGCGCCGCCAGATCGCCGCCTGGGAACAACTGGAAGGGCTGGTGGGCACTTCCCGGGCCATGCAGGAAGTGTTTGCTGACCTCCTGCGCATCGCCCCCAAGGCCGGCCCCGTGCTCCTGGAGGGGGAGCCGGGCACGGGCAAGGCCAGGGCAGCCCAGGCCCTGCACCGTCTTTCCCCCCGCCAGGCCGGGCCCTTTGTGGCCGTGGATTGCCATGACATGCCGGAAGAAGTGCTGCTCCGCCGCCTTTTCGGCCCGGGAGACGGGGGAGAAACCGGTGCCTGGCGCCGGGCCCTGGGGGGCAGCCTGTATCTGGACGGCATCGGGGAAGTGGGCCCCACCCTCCAGGCCCGCCTGCTCAACCTGCTCCAGGTGCAGGAGGCGGCCCAGGGCACCCCGGAGGAAGACGTGCGCCTGCTGGTGGCCACCCACCGCAATCTGGAAAGCCTGGTGGTCAGCGCCCGTTTTCGGGCCGACCTCTACTACCGCCTCCACGGGGAAGCCCTGCGCCTGCCCCCTTTGCGGGAACGACGGGAGGACATCCCGGCCCTGGCGGCCCAGCTTTTAAAGCGCCTGGGCCAAAACCGGCCCCAACCCCTCACCCTGGCCCCCGGGGCCCTGGAAGCCCTCTACCGCTGCCAATGGCCGGGCAATGTGGCCGGGCTGGAAAACTGTCTGGCCCAGGCCGCCGCCCAAACCCCGGGGCCTCTCATCCCCAACCTGCCCTGCGGCACCGCCCACTGTCAGGCGGCAGGCCCCAAAGGCCTGACACCGGACCCGGGCCATTCCTTCGCCCCTAGCCCCTTGCCCCCGGCGCCCCTGGCGTTGGACCCGGCCCCTTTCCCCCCACCTCTTCCGGCCCCAGCCAAGGGCAAGGGCGACCTCATCGACCGCCAAAGCGTGCTCTGGGCCCTGGAAAAATGCGGCTGGGTCCAGGCCAAAGCCGCCCGCCTCCTCCACATCAGCGCCCGCCAGATGTGGTACGCCGTCCATAAATACGGCATCCAACTGAAAAAGCTCTAAAGCTTTCCCCAGAACCTGGGGGGAAAACTGGGGATAAGTCGGATTTTCCCTGCCCCGTCAGTGATATGACGTCACGCTCATAAAATATGCAAAATTGGGTCAGGGAAGGGCGGCAACCGGCTAGAAACGGGAGTTTGCCCAAGTTTCCTAAAGCAGACATTCATCTTGAGTCCAATGCGATATGAATAGATACTTGTGACTCTGTCTCCTTTTTCGAAAATTGTATTTACGACAAAATGACTGAAAAGTCATTGCCGATTAATGGTTTCCGCAATTCTTTTCTGTCCGCTCGGTTATGCATAGACGGGCTCTTGGGTTCGTCTTATTAACTGTTAGCCACCTCAAACCCATGCTATCTCCTAAGCCAAGCACCTCTCCACTCATTCAGTATCTTGGTCCATTGCTTCCTTTGGGCT
This sequence comes from Rhodocyclaceae bacterium, assembly GCA_041907765.1. Classification (GTDB taxonomy): domain Bacteria; phylum Pseudomonadota; class Gammaproteobacteria; order Burkholderiales; family Rhodocyclaceae; genus Azospira. The sequence continues at coordinate 24,898 of JAYRGQ010000026.1, forward strand.
GCGGGGGCTTTGGTGTTTGGCTTCTGGTTTCCGGTCGTTACGTTTATCGCCCAGGCCGCAGCAATAGCGAGCTCATCCTTCTGGCCCCAGATGCCTATTTAGCAGCCGGCTTTTTCATATCTCTGGCAGTGCTCATCGCCGCTCTTGGCATTACCGGCCAACTTGGGGGATGGCTATTCTGGGGCGGCTCTATTGGCTCAACAGTATTTCTAGCCATTGAGGCAGGCCTCCAATTACTGGGTCCGGTGATTTTTAACGTTAGAGCTATCTAGTCCTATGTTCACTTTCAAGACTGCAATGGTGTTCTGGCTGGTGGCCCCATCGGTGCCGCTGGTTACAAGTCTTGTTTATTTCCTCGCTTCGCCGGCTACTGAGTCGCTCGCCCAACGCATTGCCGTTTCGTTGCATGGTGCAGCCGTTTCCGCCCTCTGCTTCGGCGCCATTTTTGTTGGGATGTTCGGCTCTCCTCGCCCGGAATTTGGAGAGACATTCCTTCATCTTCTGGCTGTGCCTGTTGCACTCATCGCCTATTCCTTCTGGCGTTTTCATGGCAACAAGGCAGTTCATCTGCTTCAAAGTATCAATCTGCTTTGGCTTGCTTTTGCCTTTCTTTTTGGCGGTATGGCTGTTACAGGCGTTTGGGTGTAACCGCTCTAACATGGCTTAACCTCGTTCTCTTCGGCCGCTAGACGCTGCGCGATAAAACCGCGCAGCGCCGGTTAGCTCTACGTTTCTGAACGTCCGCTTCTCCAGTTCGGCAACTACCGCTTTGTGCACACCCTCGCCATTTCTTCCCTGAAAGCTGTCATAGCCAGCAATAGCAGCTATCAGCCAGAGTAACCGGCGCAAATCGAACCAGGAGCAAAGGGTAAATATTTCTAGTGCTCTTCAGGATAAGATATGCAATTTGCAACGGAGCGGATTATGCATCTACGGTGTCCTGTCTGTGGAAAAAGAACGATTGGGGTTTTTACCGTTTTTCTCCACTGGGGAGGCCGGGGGAGCAACCGAGTAAACCGTTTTCGTTGTACGGATTGTGACGCGCCATTGAAGTGTTATTTTCAGCTTCCCCTCTTCATGCTTTGTGGCGTCATCCTGCAACTTTTGGTGACTTCTGGCTCGCCGGTAAGAATACTGATTGGCAGTCTTTTATTCTCCGGGATCGCATTCCTGTTCTATCCCATTCGCAGAGACGAAGATTTGCGCGCTTCCCCACATAGTTCCCTGGCCGACGGTAAGCCATTCGACACGCCAGCCGATCAGGGGTGGTACAAGTTGGAATCGACAATTCTCGCCGGCGCGGCATTCTTTGTTTGCTGGAGTCTGTTGCTCCATCTAACGACGTGGCTAGGTTGGGGGGGCCTCGGGTTGATTCTTTTTTTCCCGGTCTTACTCCTGGCGCTGGCCGGTGCGGGTCTTTACACCGTTGTCGTATACCGTGTTGGCCGCATTCACTGGATGCTGCGATTGCTTTTAGATGGGGGCGTACTGGTACTGTTTCGGATGCTGGTTTTGTCCCATTAGAAGTCAGGCAATTTAGAGGCTGTTGACGATCAATTGGATATCGTAAAGTGGGGCATGAATTACTCAAAAGATCGTGAACAGATTCTTAGATATTTCGGCCCATTGGAGCAAAAATATCACTCAACTTGATAACCAGTTCCACTACGCCATCTCTCGCCTAGGTGGTACACTCAAGAAATTATTACAAATGGCTAAAATTATGACTGCGAAGCATTCAGTTGTCCTGGCGTTGGCGATCCCGATCGGCATCCTCTCCACAAACGCCTATGCGGATCAGTGGGACGGGCTGTTTCTCGGGGTTAACGCCGGCGGCGCTCAAATGAAGTCGGAATACAAGACTGGCCCGGTCAATTTTCTTTGGAATGTTGCGCCGATAATCAGCCCTGACATGTGGAACAAGGGCAGGCAAAGCCACTCCAAATCCGGATCAATTTTCGGCTTATCCGCAGCTTATAATGTTCAGGTTAATTCTTTTGTTTATGGCGGCGAATTAGGCCTGAATGGGGCTGACTTGAAATTGGATAATACAGGCACCTACAAATATACCAATCAGACCAATTACTATACCTATAGACAAAAAGCCGGCATTCAAAATCTCCTCACGTTGCGTGGTCGCGCTGGGTATGCGTTCGGTCACTCCCTTCTATCGGTTACGGGCGGTATTGCTGCCACGTCACTCAAGACTGGCCTGAATTACTCCGATGATTATTCCGGAGCCGGACACTATACAGCGGCGCACACCAAGACGAGCGTCAAAGTGGGCTGGACAGCCGGTATTGCCTATGAGCACAAGCTACCCGACGATATGGCCTTAAAAGCTGAATTCACCCATGTGGATTTCGGAACATCCGGCTTTACTACGCCGATATGGGCGGGAGATGGAACATATGTGGGAGATATGAAGTTGTCTTCTCGTGTATTTATGAACATCTTCTCCCTAGGTATTGAAAAGAAGTTCTAACCGAGATTCTGAAATTTCTTTCGTCCTGTGCCCTCGTTTCCTAGCGTTTTAGAGTTTTCCCCATCCCAATCCTGGATATAGGCGGCAGGGACGGCCACACCGAACAATAGACCGATGGTATCAACAACGCGATAACGCTGTCGGCCTTGAGTTTTCTTGCTCGCGTCAAAGCCTCGAACCCGCTACTGCCCTGGTTTTCAGCCTCTGGGGGTTAATACACTCCACCGCCGGGGACTTCCCGGCCTTTCAGTTCCCGAGGCTTTAGGGGCTCCTCAATAGCGGTTTAACTCACACTTACAATTACCCGCAAAAAACCAAAGTTAATAATCTATTAGCTTTTAACTGCCCACCAGGCATGTCTTTAGCAACTCTTCCCTCTTTCCCGACGGTGAGCGCAGCTTTGACGGATGTTCAAACGGGCATGAGCCATATGGACGACTATAGCGAAGACGGTCAGTATTCCGCCAGCTACAAAAAAGCGTAATCTCCGACGGGGATGGACCGCAGGCCTTACCTATCAATACAAATTACCCATCAACCTCATTCTCAAGGCAGAATACCAGTATGTTAATTTTGGCCGATCCCGCTTCAATACACCTATCCGTGCCGCTAACGGGGACTACATTACCCAAATGGATTTCTCTGCCAAAGTGGATATGAATATGTTTATGGTTGGAGAGGAGAAACAGTTCTGATAGCAGAACCACCCATATAAATTGAGGGGGCGATCCGAATTCCATATCTATTAAACTACAATCACACAAAAAGAATTAAAAATATTTATCTTCCACACAAGGAACAACCATGCCAATGGGTAAGTGCGCTCTATGTTTATCAACCACAGACCTCCAACGCTCACATGCAATTCCAAATTCCATCTTTAAGAAAATTTTAAAACAAAATAATGGCCAAGCCATTATGTTTAACGACGACGAAACATCTCCAGTAGACTACTCGAGTAACAGCTGGTGGGCATATCAACTCTGCAGCAACTGTGAGCAGCACTTAAACACAAGTTATGAGCAATATTCACTTTCCGCCATCAGAGGTGGAAAAGCAGAAGTTATAAAACAAAATCTTTATATAATAATAAAAAATATTGACACTCTAAAATTACAACTCTTTTTCCTATCTATACTTTGGCGTGCCGCCAACTCACAGAACGAGGCATACCAAAAAATTAATATTTCAGAATCTCTAAACAACGACCTTCGACGCCATCTTTTAAATAAAACCAGAGTCCCCTTGCACCTTATTAGCGTTAAAATATCCCGCCTAACAGATAGAACAAAAAATGGAGGCTTTAGCCAAGCAATGCTACGAGACATTATTTGCTCCCCATTCAACAGAAGCCTACCCAATCAAAGACATTCTTTTTGTTTTCTATTTGAAGGCTTTTTTATAGAAATATTTTTTCCGGGCCACACATCAAAAAACAGGAACGAAAAAGGTGTCATAAACCCGCTAAACAATATCATTCTAGTTCCTTATTTGGATATCTTTGACATCCCGGAGGTTGTTAAACTTCTAGTCTCTGGATACAAAAAAGACTTAGAGGGAAACGTAAATATTTCACCATCTTCAAATGGCGGTAGCTAGCCAACACCGCCAATCTTCACCGTTTTCTACAGCAGGATATTCTTTTCTTCCTGCAGCAATAACCGCTATGGGGCAGTACCCATCCTCAATGAAAATCCCGACTGCTCGTCGGCAATCGCCCCAATAGGGGAGTCAGGTCCACCAGGCGTTTGGCCAGCAGGTGGGCGGTGCCTTCCCGGGATTCTAGGACGCCGTAGACGCCCAGGAGGCGGGCGCCCAGGAGTTCGCGGCGCTGTTTTTCCACCAGGTCCGGTTTGACCACCACATTGACGTTGCCCGTTTCGTCTTCCAGGGTGAGGAAGACGATGCCGCTGGCGGTGCCCGGGCGCTGGCGGTTGGTGACAATGCCCGCGCCCCGCAGGAGTTTGCGGTCCGGGGCGGCCCAGAGCTGGGCGGCGGTGACGAAGCGGCGGGCGCTCAGGGCGGAGCGCAGCAGGGCCAGGGGGTGGCGGCCCAGGGTGAGGCCCAGGCTGGTGTAGTCCGCCACCAGGTTTTCCCCTTCCGTGGGGGCGGCCAGGGTGACGGGGGCTTCGGCGGGGGCCAAGCCCGCGAAAAGGTCCCCCTGTATTCCCTGCCCGGCCCGGGAGGCCCGTCGGCTGGGCCCTTCCAGGGCGGCCACCGCCCAGGCGGCCTGACGGCGGTGGGTAGCGGGCTTAGGGCCCGGAGATGGCCGATTTTCGGGCATCGGGGCAATGGCTTCCTGGAGAAGACCGCCCGGTTTCCCTGTCCCCTGGGCGGAAAGGAAGAAGTCCGTCCCTTGGGCCTGAGGGGCCGTTTTTGGGGAGGCTGCCAGGGGTAATTCGGGGGGGCGGCGATCGGAGCGGCCCGCCCTTTCGTCGAAAGGCTCCTCCTTCCCGGGCGCCGCCGCGCCGTCCAGGTGGGGGCCGGATGCGCTCTGCTCCGCTGTAGGCGCCGCCTCCCGAGCCGCCTCCCGAGCCGCCTCCCGTACTCCCTCCCGCGCCTCTCGCCGCGCCTCTCCCCGCGCCTCTCCCCGCGCCTCTCCCCGCGCCTCTCCCTGCGCCTCTCCCCGCGCCTCTCCCTGCGCCTCTCCCCGCGCCTCTCCCTGCGCCTCTCCCTGCGCCTCTCCCTGCACCTCTCCCTGCACCTCTCCCTGCACCTCTCCCTGCGCCTCTCCCTGCACCTCTCCTTGCGCCCCCTCCTGCGCCCCCTCCTGCATCCCCTCCTGCATCCCCTCCTGCATCCCCTCCGCAGCCCCTTCCGCAACGCCCTCCACCGTCTCCGCCCCGCCCCCCAGCAGCCGGGCCAGGGCGTTGGCGGCGGCCAGGGCTTCCAGGTCGCGCCGGTCCAGGCCGCTGCGGGCGGCTAGGTCGGCCAGATGGGCGAAGGGACGGGTCCGGCGGGCGGCCAGGAGTCGTTCCGCCCCGGCTTGGGAGAGTCCGGCGATGCGGCCCAGGCCCAGGCGCAGGGCGGATTTGCCGAAACGGCCCGGGGGCGGCGGGCCGTCCCGGTCTTCCAGGGTGCTATCCCAATCGCTCACCGTGACCTCCGGAGGCAGCACGGTGACCCCGTGGCGGCGGGCGTCCTGGACCAGTTGGGAGGGGGAGTAGAAGCCCATGGGCTGGCTGTTCAGGAGGCCGCAGTAGAAGGCGGCGGGGGCAAAGCGCTTAAGCCAGGCGGAGACGTAGACCAGGAGGGCGAAGCTGGCGGCGTGGGACTCGGGAAAGCCGTATTCCCCAAAGCCCTGGATCTGGGCGTAGATGCGCTGGGCAAAGCTTTGGGGTAGGCCGTGGGCGGCCATGCCCTGGATCAGCTTGGCCTGGAAGGGTTCCAGGCCCCCCTTGCGCTTCCAGGCGGCCATGGCCCGGCGCAGCTGGTCCGCCTCCCCCGGGGTGAAACCGGCGGCCACCACCGCCAGCTGCATCACCTGTTCCTGAAAAATGGGCACCCCGCAGGTCCGCTCCAGGACCCGATCCACCGCCTCGGACACCCGCTCGATGGGCTCCCGGCCATGGCGCCGTTTCAGGTAGGGATGGACCATGTCCCCCTGAATGGGCCCGGGGCGGACGATGGCCACTTCCACCACCAGATCGTAAAAGCGGCGGGGCCGAAGCCGGGGCAGCATGGCCATCTGGGCCCGGGACTCCACCTGGAACACCCCCATGCTGTCGCCCCGGCAAAGCATGTCGTACACCCGGGGCTCCTCCCGGGGAATCTGCTGCATGGCATAGGGGCGGCCCAGGCGGGCGCTAATCAGCTCCAGGCTGCGGCGAATGGCGGAGAGCATGCCCAGGGCCAGCACATCCACCTTCATCAGGCCCAGGGCGTCGATGTCGTCCTTATCCCACTGGATCACGCTGCGCCCGGCCATGGCGGCATTTTCAATGGGCACCAGGCGGGACAGGGGCCCCCGGGAAATGACAAAGCCCCCCACGTGCTGGGTCAGGTGGCGGGGAAAGCCGATGAGGGCCTCGGTCACCGCCAGCCACTTGGCCACCCGGGGGCTGTCCGGGTCCAGGCCCACGCTGCGCAGCCGCTCCGGCAGTTGGTCCCGCCGGTCCCACCAGGCCAGGGTGCCCGCCAGGGCGTCGATCTGCTCCCGGCCAAAACCCAGGGCCCGGCCCGCGTCCCGCAGGGCGCCTCGGGTGCGGTAGGTAATCAGGGCGGCGGCCAGGGCCGCCCGATCCCGGCCATATTTTTCATAGATATGCTGAATCACCTCTTCCCGGCGCTGGTGCTCGAAATCCACGTCAATGTCCGGCGGCTCCCCCCGCTCCTTGGAAACGAAGCGCTCAAAGAGCAGTTCGGACTGGGCCGGGTCCACCTCGGTGATGCCCAGGGCGTAGCACACCGCCGAATTGGCCGCCGAGCCCCGGCCCTGGCAGAGAATGTGCCGGCTGCGGGCAAAGCGGACGATCTCGTACACCGTGAGGAAATAGGGCTCGTAGCGGAGTTCCCCGATCAGGGCCAGTTCATGGGCAATGCGCGCCGCCACCGGGGCCGGGGTGCCCGCCGGATAGCGCCGTTCCAGGCCCGCCGCCACTTCCGCCGCCAGATAGGCGGCCGGGGTCAGGCCCGGGGGCACCACCTCGTCCGGGTATTCATAGCGCAGCTCGTCCAGGGAAAAGGTGCAGCGGGCCGCCACCGCCAAGGTTTCCGCCAGCAGGGCGGGAGGATAGACCCGGGCCAGGCGCAGCCGGGAACGCAGGTGGCGCTCCCCGTTGGGAAAAAGGGCGTGGCCGGCGGCAAAAACCGTGGTTTTCAGGCGCAGGGCGGTGAGCACGTCCTGGAGGGGACGGCGGGAGCGCAGGTGCATATGCACGTCCCCCGCCGCCACCAGGGGCAGGCCACAGGCGGCCCCCAGGGCGGTGAGCGCATCCAGCCGCCCCCGGTCGTCCGGCCCGGCGTGGAGTTCCACCCCGATCCAGGCCCGGCCGGAAAAACGCTGGGCCAGCCAGCGGCCATCGGCCGGATTCCAGGGTAGGGGGCAGTTCGGCTCGGAGTCGGAGTCGGAGTCGGAGTCGGAGTCGGAGTCGGAGTCGGAGTCGGAGGTGGCGGTGGCGGTGGCGGAAGCGGAGCAAGCTTCCTCCCCCTCGCCCCCGGGGGCCGCCCCTGCCGCTGGGCCCGGGCGGCCCCAGTCCCCCCAAACTTCTGGGGTCCCGATCCCGGGAAACCTTGGGGCGGTCCCAGAGGCCCGGGCGGACTGACCGCCGGACAGTGGGGGGAGGCAATCACCGGGCGCCCCGGCTTGCGGGCCCGGCCCGCGCCCACTTTCCTGGGCCACCCGGTCGCCCTCCTCGCCCCAGCCCGGCGTCGCCCCGGGGCCGGGACTCGCCTCGGTCTCGGCAACAGATGCCCCAGCATTCACGCTCTTTTTCAGCGGATGAGGCGCCCCGCTCCCGACCAGCCCCTCCCCACGCCCCTCAGCGCTGGCCCCGCCCCCGGCGGTGGGGCCGGGCAGCCAGAGCACCAGGCAATCGGGGAGCGCCCCCTGGGGCCCCACCGGCCCCAGATCGCCCCGGGTTAGGTGATAACTCCCCTTTTCCGCCCGCCGCCGCCCCAGGGTCACCAGGGCGGAAAGGTTGCCGTAACCGGCCCGGTTGCAGGCGAGAAACACCAGCCGCAGACCATCCGCCAGGGTCACCTCCGTGCCGTGGATGAGGTGGAAATCCGCCCCCAGGGCCCGGGCCGCCAGATGGGCCCGGGCCGACCCGGCAAAGGAGCATTCGTCCGTCAGGGCCAGGGCCCGGTAGCCCAGGTCCCGGGCCCGAGCCACCAGTTCCTCCGGATGGGAGGCGCCCCGCAAAAAGGTGAAATTGGACAGGCAGTGGAGCTCGGCGTAGTCGGGCAGGCCGGGGGCTTCGGGGGCGGGGGAAGGGACAGGCGTCACCATGGGGGAAGGCGTCCGGGCTTAGAGGAAACTGCCGTGGAGGAACCAGCCCCGGGCGTCCCGAAAAATCCACAGCCATTCCCCCCGGGGATTGGCGGCGACAAAATAATCCCGGCACAGGTCGCCGGTCAGGGCCGGGGCGGCCCCGGGGGCCGCCGGAGGCGCTTCCCCCTCGTCCCACCAGCCGCTTTCGATCCGTTCCGGCCCGGCCAGCAGGCTTAAAGGACCGGCATGCCAGGGGCGGCCCTGGCGCTCGTCCAGAGGACGGGGGGGCTCCAGGAGCCAGAGGGGACGGGGCCCGGGGGGCGGGGGGGCGGCAGAGGGCCTAGCCTCGCCCCCCTCCCCGGCTCGGGAGGACAGCAGCCCGTCCGGCGGGCATTTGCGGGACGCCCGTTCCGGGCGGTAATCCGCCACCGTGGTCAGGCCATACACCTTGTCCTCCCCCAGCCGGGCCCGCAGCCGCTCCAGCACTACCGCCACCCGGGCTGGGTCCCCTTCCCCGGGGCCGGACTGGCCGGGCAAGGTTCCCTCCTCCCCGGCCAATTCCCCCACCTCGTCCGCCTGCAACACCAGGGCCTGGACCGGAGCCGCCAGGGTGAGCTGGCCCAGCCGTTCCCCCAGCACCCGGGTCAGCCGGGCCCCGTCCCGGGTATGGCCGGCAAAGCCCAGCACCAGAGGGGTGGGAGCCCGGTATTCGTGTTCCAGGATCAGGGTGCAGCGGCTCACCCCGGCGCCCCGCACCGCCAGCCAACCTTGCAGACTTTCCAGGAGGCGCCGGGCGGCAAACAGCAGGGCCCCGGCCTGCTCCACCCGGGCGGGAAGTTCCAGGGATTGGCGAAAGCTTTCGGGAAAGGGAAAACGGGCCCGGGGGTCCGGCACTTCCCCCAGGGCCCGGGCCAGCTCCCCGGCCAGGGCCGGACCGAAACGGCGGGACAAGCCAGCCCGGGGCAGGCCCAGCAAGCCCCCCAGGGTGCTTATGCCGAAATTCACCAGACGGCGGCAGGCCCCCGCCTCCAAATCCAGACAGTCCAGGGGCAAGGGGGCCAGGGCGGCGGGCAAGTCCCCTCCCCCACCCCAACAGGGCACGGCCCGGGCCAGGCAAGCCTGAAAGTCCGGATCGGCAGATAAGGCCTCCGGCGCTTCGTCCGGCAGCCAGGGCAGGCGTGGAGCGCCGGAGGCCGTTATGACGCCTGCCTGAGCCTGAGCCTGAGCCTGAGCCTGAGCCTGAGCCTGAGCCTGAGCCTGAGCCTGAGCCTGAGCCTGAGCCTGAGCCTGAGCCTGAGCCTGAGCCTGAGCCTGAGCCTGAGCCTGAGCCTGAGCCTGAGCCTGAGCCTGAGCCTGAGACGGAGCCTGAGACGGAGCCTGAGACGGAGCCTGAGACGGAGACGGAGACGGAGCCTGGGTTGCCCCTGTCGAAAAAAGCTTCCCGGCCCGGGGCGCGGGGGAAAAAGGAGGGGCTGGGTCCGGCTGCCCCGCCGCCCCGGTCCCTGCCCCAATCCCAGCCCCAGCGGCCCGGCATCCCGGCCAAGCTTCCGGTTCCAGCCAGGGAGCGCCGTTGGCCAGCCAGCGGGCGGCCAGGGGGGTGGGGGCGCAGGCAGCGCTGAGGGCGTAGCCCTGGGCCAGCACCCCACCGCAGGCCCGGGCCAGCAAGGGCGCCAGACCGCCGAAGAGACGCAGGCAGCCGCCGATTTCCAGCACCAGCCCGGCCGGGCCGTCCAGGCTCACCTGGGGCGTGAAGCGGCCCGCCCAGCAGGCCAGGGCGTCCAGGGACCGGGCTTCCGCGCCCCGATCCCGCTCCTGTACCGCCAACCGGGGCGCCAGGCCCCAAGCCGAGGATTGGCCCATGCCCGGCCCCACCCCCAGGGACCGGGCCAGACTGTCCACCGCCACCACCCGCCCCCGGGCCACCACGGCCCGGGGCGGCGGGTCCCCACCGTCCTCAGACGGGGAGCGGTAGGGGGACAGGGCGTCCAGGGGCAAGCGGGGAAAGCGCAGGGCGAGCCAGAGCACGATCACGTTCCAGAAAACGGGCCACGGGCAGGGGCGGCACCAGGGTCAGGGGCCGGGTCAGAGCGCCGCCCCGACGCTTTAACAGCGTCACTTCCAGGCCCTGGGGCAGGGATTTCAGGGCCAGACGCAGGGGGGCGGGGGAGGCTTCCTGGGCCCGGGCCGGGGGCCGCACCAGAAAGGCCGCCCCGGCAAAGCCCTCCGCCGCCAGTTGCAGACGGCGCAGGCCCCGGGCGTCGATGTCCGGCAACCAGGCCAGCACCGCCCCCAGGCCCCCTTCCCCCAGGGCGGTTTCGCAGGCCCAGGCCCCGTCCCGCCCCCCGGCTTCCACCACCAGCAACCGGGCCGGGTCCAGGCCCACCGACGCCCAGCCCGGGGCATACACGCCCCGGGGCGGCGCCACCAGGAGCACCCCGCCCCGGGCCGCCGCCAGGGCTGGGGCCAGCAACCCGGCCACGCCAGCCCCCGGGGCCGCCAGAATTTCGCTCAAGGACTGGCGAGGCCAGCCCCCTCCGGGCAATTGCCGATCCAGGGCCCGGTAACCGGTGGGCAAACCGGGCAAAGCGGTGGCCGCCAGGGCATTCCCCCGCCACAGGTCCGGCCGGGCCAGCAGATCGGCCAGGGCCACGGGGGCCGGGCCGGAAAGCGGAGTGGGGGCAAGAGAGGCGGAAGCGTTCATGGCAAGCACGGGGCGGTGTCAGGAAAGGGGCGGGAGATCGTTGGGTTTGGGGTTTGGGGTTTGGGGTTTGAGGTTTGAGGTTTGAGGTTTGAGGTTCGGGGTTCGGGGTTCGGGGTTCGGGGTTCGGGGTTCGGGGTTCGGGGTTCGGGGTTCGGGGTTCGGGGTTCGGAAATTGGCAAGTCAGCCGGTCGGCGGCTAGGCTCGGAGCTGGGACTATGACCGTCCAGCTTCCCTCCCCCACGGGATCAGGCGGGCGGCCCGGTGGCGGGGCATTAGCGCCCCGCTCTCCGAGTAAAAGGCCGAGGGAGCTGGACCAGAGCAGGTATCCGGCATCCGGGATGGGTGCCCTGGAGCTGCCTTGGGACTACCTTGGACCGCCCTGGAGAGCCACCTTTCCGAGCTTTAACGGGCGGCTGATGGCCCGATTCCGCTACGCCCCGAAACCGGCCTGCTGCCGGGCGCCTAGCTCAAACTCCCGGCAAAGCCGCCCCGGATCAGGCCCACCGCCACCCCTTCGATGGCGAAATCTTCCCGGCCCGGTTCCACCAGAATGGGGGAAAAATCCGGGTTTTCCGCCACCAGTTCAATGCGCCCCAGCTGGCGGCGAAAGCGTTTCACCGTCACCTCGTCCGCCAGCCGGGCCACCACAATCTGCCCTTCCCTCACCTCGCTGGTGCGATGCACCGCCAGCAGATCCCCGTCCAGAATGCCGGCGCCGAGCATGGACAGGCCCCGCACCTTGAGGAGGAAATCCGCCCGGGGGGAAAAGAGTTCCGGGGCCACCCCGTAGCGGCCCTGGATGTTTTCCACGGCCAGGATGGGGGAACCGGCGGCCACGCTACCGATCAGGGGCAGGCCCAGCTGCTCCACTAGGCGGATGCCCCGGGCGGAGCCGGGTTCCAGCACCACCGCTCCCTTTTTCGCCAGGGCGCGCAAATGCTCCTCCGCCGCATTGGGGGAGGCGAAATCAAAGGCCCGGGCAATCTCCGCCCGGGTGGGGGGCGCCCCCAGGGTTTCCAGGTGATTGCGGACAAAATCGAGAATTTCCTGCTGACGGGGGGTGAGCTTGACCATGGGGACTCCGGTGTGACTTGTGGCGTTATCTGTATATATATACAGTACACCGGTTTTTGGCAAGCACCGGGCTCCGTCGAGGCGCCCTTTTGGGAAAGGGGGCGGACTGTTGGCGGAGCAAGGTGTGATGGGGAGCTCGGGCCGTAAAGGCCAGATTTCCTCCGCCCACCCCTTGGTAAAACGCTGGGGGTCAGGGAGCGGCGTCGGAATAGGGGGGGTGGCCGGACACCTAGGTTGGGGATCTGCTCCCGGAACTTGTGGCTGGAGCCTGTTTTCGAGGCCCACTGGCGCGCCCCTTTTCCGAGACCGATGGGGGCAGTCTATTTGCAACAAACAGGCGCCAAAGTAGGTCCCGGGTCTTGGCCCCGGCCTGGTTTCCAAGGCTGGGACGGATCAGGAAAGGGCCGGAAATGGCCCAGGCCGCCGCTCCCGCCCGTGAGGCCCCGGGAAGCTTATGATGATGTCTTCAAATCATCCCCCGGTCTCACTACCGCCCAAGCCCCGTTCCTGCGCCACCGCCCCACCCTGCGGTGGTCCCGGTCGTTTGGACAGCCACCGGGCTGGAATAAGCTAAGGCCGGTGCCGGGGTTTTGGTTTTGACTTTCCCGGATTTTATAACGATTGGCTTGAGCACTGTGGAGCTTGTGGGCAGC
>JAYRGQ010000027.1:0-34514 GCA_041907765.1 Rhodocyclaceae bacterium
AGAGGATTTGGTCGATCCGGTCTTGGAACTGGAGGGATACCAGGACCCCGGCGATTTCGCTGCCGATGCCGGCGGATTCTTCCTGGAGGTGGGCCGAGGCTTCCCCCAGGCTTTCCATGGAGCGCCGGAAGCCTTCCAGCACCCCCGCCACTTCCCCTTCCGCCGTGCTGATCACCTGTTGTTCTTCTTTGGCGTATTGCTCCGCCGCCGCCAGGGCCGAGGCGATGGTGTTGTTCACCACCCCCACCGTCTCCCGGATCCGGGAGCCGGTCTGACCCGATTCGTTGGAGAGCTTCCGCACTTCGTCCGCCACCACCGAAAACCCCCGCCCCGCTTCCCCCGCCCGCGCTGCTTCAATAGCCGCATTCAGGGCCAACAAGTTGGTCTGGGAGGCGATTTTGCCTACGTCTTCTGCCATGCTCTGGAGCTGCTCAGTGAGGGCACTCAACTGGCCCATTTCTTCCAACAGGGCCTGCTTGTTGTCCAGGGAACTGCGCAGAAACTGGGTGACGGTTTGCAAACGACCTTCGCTTTGGTCCAGCACCACCCCCAGGCCATGGCTTTCATCCCCTTCCACTTCCCGGCGGGAAGCTTGCACCGCCGCATTCAGACGCTGGGCCAGGGTGGAAAACTGGGTGGAAAGGCTGGCAATGGCGGCTTCCGCCTGCTGACGCACCGTGCCCAGGTGTTCGCCCCAGACCGGTAGTACCTGACGACAAAGATCGTCCAGACCGACGACTCCCGGCCCGCTTTCCGCCCCCGCTGGCTCATCGCCAGACACCGGGGATGGAAGCTGAACGGCCACTTCCCGGTTGGCTGCCCACCATCCCCAGGAGGCCAGCAAGGGCACGCCCAAGACGATCAGCCACAAGGCCAGGCCGGGCCAGTCGTGGGCGAAATAGCACACGCCCCCCACGACTAGAGATACCCCTGCAGGTAATCCCCAACACAGCAAACCACGCCACTGATTCATGACCTAAACCCTCCGGGGGTGAATTCCCCCACCCCGGCACCGTATATACAAAAAACTCACACCATTTGTTATAAGCAATAAGGGTGTAAAAAAATTTTTACACAATTCATGATGGATTAAATATTACTTTTTGACAAGAGACAAAAAGCCGAAGTTTTTATAGGAATATTCCCTCGATACCAGTAAGAATATTCCTATATTGTTCTAATTTTATTTTGTGGGAAAATTTCAATATTGACCATTACCCAAATGGTGACGAATGGCGTAATGCACCATTTCCACGGTCGAAGCCACCTGCAGCTTTTTCTGAATTCTGGCCTTATGGGTACTCACCGTTTTTATTGAAATATTCAGCACATTGGCCACTTCACTGACCGATACCCCATCCACCAGCAGATCAAAAATCTCCCGCTCCCGGGCGGAAAGGCTTTCGTGGGGGATGGGGCTGGGGTTGGCGTAACCGGAGATCATCACGTCCACCAGCTTGGGATCGATGAAATGGCCGCCAGACGCCACTTTGCGGATGGCCTCGATGAGCACCTCGGGTTCCGCGTCCTTGGTCACATAGCCTTTGATACCCGACTGAAACAAGCCCTGCACGATCGGGTTTTCTTTATATATAGACAATATGAGGATAGGCATAGCAGGGAATTGCTGCCCCAGGGCCGCCACCAACTGTTCCCCATGGCAACCCGGCATGGACACATCCATCACCAGCAAATCTGGAGCATTTTTTTCCACCGCCCCAATTACTTCATCCCCATCAGAGACTTCTCCGGTCACCCGGATATCCGGCGTTGTCATCAGAAGCTGCCGAATCCCGACACGGATCAGGGCATGATCGTCAGCGATTAATACCGATATGCTCATAAGAAAGCCAGCACCTTCATTAATTGGTAATCATAAAATGTAGCGATTCATAATAATTTTTACCAAAAAAAAATGTAAATGTCAGCAAATCTTTATTGCCAAATATTTTATTTAGGCAAGGACGGTTTTCATTCGTAATATTCGATTAAATATTTCCCATTCCACAAAATCAAAATGTCATAAAAAAAGGCCGGGTATGTTGCCATACCCGGCCTTTCGGTTTTTTGCCTGATCTAAGGGAAAACTAAGCCCCCTGGCTCTGGGCGGCCAAACCTGTCTCCTCCTCTGTGGCCGCCAGCAGCCGGTTGATACCAGACAGCACGGCCCGGATAGAGGCAGTCAAAATATTGGCATCCACGCCTACCCCGTGCAGGCTGCCAGGACGGCCTTCCCAAGCCAATTCCACCATGGCGGCGGCGTGGGCCTCTGCGCCCTGGCCCATGGCCCGCTCTTCGTAATTGAGCACATGGACCGGCAGCCCCAAGGCATCCAGGGCGGCGGCAATGGGACCGTTGCCCATGCCTGCCAGGGTTTGCTCCTGGCCGTCCCGGGCCACGGTCAGGCGTATGCCCTGGGCTCCCCGATGCTCGAAAAGCTCATGGCGGAGGTAGCGGTAAGTCCCGGGAGCTTCCAGGTAGGTCCGGGAAAACAAGGCCCACAGGCCCTCCGCCGTCACTTCGCCGCCGTTGGCATCCGTGTATTGCTGCACGATGCCGCTAAACTCGATTTGCAGGCGCCGGGGAATAACTAGGCCGTAATGGGTTTCCAACAGGTAGGCGATGCCCCCCTTGCCGGACTGGCTGTTGACCCGAATGATGGAGTCGTAGCTGCGCCCCAAGTCCGCCGGGTCCACCGGCAAATAGGGCACTTCCCAAGCGTCTTCCCCCTGCCGGGCAGCCATGCCCTTTTTGATGGCATCCTGGTGGGAACCGGAAAAGGCGGTAAAGACCAGATCTCCCGCGTAGGGATGGCGGGGATGAACCGGCAACTGGGTGCAGGTTTCCACCATGCGGCGCACCCGGTCCATGTCGGAAAAATCCAGTTGGGGATCAACGCCCTGGGCGTAGAGATTCATGGCCAAGGTCACCAAATCCACGTTGCCGGTGCGCTCCCCATGGCCAAAGAGGCAGCCTTCCACCCGCTCTGCCCCCGCCAACATAGCCAGTTCGGCGGCCGCCACCGCGCAGCCCCGATCATTGTGGGGATGCACGCTGAGAATGACGCTGTCCCGCCGGGCCAGATGGCGATCCATCCACTCGATCCGGTCCGCATAAACATTGGGGGTAGTGATTTCCACCGTGGCTGGCAGATTGAGGATCACCTTGCGGCTAGGGGTCGCCCCCCAGGCTTCCGTCACCGCGTCGCAAATATCCCGGGCGAAATCCAGCTCGGTAGCGGTAAAGGTTTCCGGGCTGTATTCCAAGGTCCATGCCGTTTCCGGATGGGCATCGCACAGGGCGCGGACCTGCTGCACCGCCGCCACCGCCATGGCCACCACCTGATCCCGGTCCATACCGAACACCCGCTCCCGGAAGGCTGGGGACGTAGCGTTGTAGATATGCACAATGGCCCGGCGACAGCCCGCCAGGGACTCAATGGTGCGGGCAATCAAATGGGGCCGGGCCTGGGTCAGGACCTCGATGGTCACGTCTGCCGGAATATGGCCCCCTTCGATCAAGGTACGGACAAAATCAAAATCCGTCTGGGAAGCGGCGGGAAAAGCCACTTCGATGTCCTTGAAGCCGATCTGGCACAACATGCGGAACATGTTCAGCTTGTGTTCCCCATCCATGGGCTCGAACAAGGCCTGATTGCCGTCCCGCAGATCCGTACTCATCCAGCGGGGGGCCCGGGTAAGGACCCGATCAGGCCAGCGACGATCCGTGAGTTGGACCGGCGGCTCCGGATGGTATTTGGTTTGGGGTGTCTTCAACATGGGACTCTTTCCGTGAGAAAAATGAAAGGATCGGCGCCCTTCCCCTCCCTCCCTTGTGAGGCGGGAACTGCCCTGGCCGCCTTGTGAGCGACCGGGCAGCGGGACTGCCACCGTGTTGGAATGAGGAACAGTATAGGCAGTCACCCGAGGAAAGTTATTGCTAAACATCCAATAAATCCCCCTATATATTTTCAATAATTTTAATATTTCAACTATTATTGAAATTAGTCACCCTCCCGCAGGAACACCCCATGAACCTGGACAAATTTGATCGAAAAATTCTGGAAGCCCTTCAGGCAGAAGGGCGGCTGAGCAATCTGGAACTGGCGGAGCGCATCGGCCTCTCCCCTTCCCCCTGCTTGCGTCGGGTCCGGGCCCTGGAGGAAAGCGGCCTCATCGCTGGCTATCGGGCTGTGCTGGACGCCCGCAAATTGGGCCTCTCCATCATGGCGTTGCTCCACATTTCCATGGACAAACACACGCCGGAGCGCTTCGCCCACTTCGAAGCGGCCATCGCCGCCCTGCCCGAGGTGCTGGAATGCCTGCTCATCACGGGCCAGGACGCGGATTATCAGCTCAAGGTGGTGATCCGGGACATGGACGCCTACCAGGAGCTGCTCCTCAACCGCATTACCCGCATCGAGGGCGTGAGCGGGGTTCATACCAGCTTTGTGCTGCGCCACGTGGTGGATAAAACCGCCCTGCCGGTATAGGCCTCGTCCACTGGGCGATGTTAGGCCAGAGCCTGCCCCGGCCGCTTGCCCCATCACCCCCCAATAATCCCCAAAAGAAAAAGGCCCATTTCCGGGCCTTTTCGGGACAGAAGGACGCCTGAAGCGCCTAGCGCCTACTCGCCCAAAGATTCCCGCGCCGCATCGGCCCAGCAATTGGGGGTTTCGTAGAGACGTACCCGCTCCAGGCGCAGGTGATTGCCGTAGCGGTCCTGATAGGCCTGGTCCAGGATACGGAAGGCCTGCAAGGCCAGATTCTCCGCCGTAGGTACACAGTCCAGTTCCACCGTCTTATGCCCGGGCATAGACCGGAGGAAAGCCACCACCGGGGTATCCCCCCGATAGGCCAGAAAAGCGTGATCCCAAACATCCACGATATGGCGTTGGGCAATGTCCTTGACCTCGGAAAAATCCATCACCATGCCATTGGCCGGATCACCGTCCTGCCGGATCACCCCGCCGGAAAGGGTAATTTCCAGCACATAGCGATGCCCGTGCAGGTGGCGACACTGGCTGCGGTGGTCGGGAATGCGGTGACCGGCATCGAATTCAAGACGGCGGGTGATAAGCATGGATTTTTCTGTCAGGACAAAGCTCATAATTATAACATTCACCCCCTGGACCACTTGAAGGATTCCCATGCGGGACACGCCCCACGCCCTAAGCACCGCCGACCATAGCCGGGACAGCGCCGGTCTGACCTATGTTTACCCCGTTCTCTCCCGCCGGGCCGGAGGCGTGTCGGTGGGCATTAATCTCAACATTAACAATGCCTGCAACTGGGGCTGCGTCTATTGCCAGGTTCCCAATTTGACCCGGGGCGGTCCGCCCCCCGTGGATCTGGACCGTCTGGAGCGGGAGCTGGACGGCTTTTTCCAGGATGCCGTCCATGGGGATTACCTTCAGCAGGCCGCCCCCCCCGAATTCCGAAAGCTGGTGGATGTGGCCTTTTCCGGAAACGGGGAACCCACCAGCGCAGCGGAATTCGCCCCGGCTTTAGCCCGGGTTCATACCGTCATGGCCCGCTTTGGACTGGGAGAAAGCCTACCCATGCGCCTGATTACCAACGGTAGTCTGGTCCACAAGGCGGAAGTCCAGGAGGGCCTGGCCTGGCTCGGCCAGCACCGGGGTGAAGTCTGGTTCAAGGTGGACCAAGCCACGGAAGAAGGGGCCGCCCGCATCAACGCCACCCGCCAGAATCCCCGCCATACCCTGGACAACCTGCGCTGCTGCGCCGCCCTGGCCCCCACCTGGGTACAAACCTGCGCCTTTGCCTGGGATGGCCGTCCCACTTTGGCGGACGGGGAACTGGAGGCCTATCTGGCCCTCCTGACCCAGGTCAAAGACCTGATCCGGGGCGTCCTGCTTTACGGCATCGCCCGCCCGCCCCAACAATCGGCCCCGCTTGCCCACCTGGATCGCCTGGCTCCGGAACAGATGGAGCTCATTGCCCAGGCCATAAAAAAACTCGGAATTCCGGTGCGCGTCACCCCGTAATTCCGAGCTTCTTGTGGCTCCCGGAGCCCGGCATGGGCCGGGCCGGGAAAACCCTTGGGCGGTTTAGGCCGCTTTCTTTTGCTTGCTGCGGGCAGCCTTCTTCAGAGCCTTGAAGGTTTCCGGTTCGGAAGTCTTCAGGTAGTCGATGACTTCCATGTCTTCCCGCTTGATGTGCTGGATGTCCACTTGTTCCACATGGACCAAGCGGAGCAGTTCCCGCACGGGCTTGGGCATGTTGCGACCGCTTTCATAGCGGGAGCCACCACTTTGGGTGACGCCGATCTTGGACCAGAACTGTTGTTGGTTCAGCCCCAGCTTGCGGCGGATTTCCCGGGGATCAATTTTTTCGACCAGTTTTACGTTGCTCATATTGGACCTCGTGAGTTGATCTATCAAAAGGCAAAGGACGGCAAGGAGCTCGACCAGTAAGACCAAGAAGGATCACCTGCGAGCGACAACTTCATTTCCTGTTGGGGTTCTGAAGCTATTACCTACTTGCTATGACCTAAGTCATAACGCGAGTATAGACCATAAACATAAAATTGCAAGTGGCATGGTTAGCCGTTGCAAATTTTTACGTTTTCGCAAAGTCTCCAGCCCACACCCCAGATCAGTTAAAATTGCCGTTTGTTTTCAAACGAGCAATTGGAAAAGGAATGGCGCTGATAGTTCAGAAATACGGCGGCACGTCGGTCGGTAGCACCGACCGCATCAAGAACGTGGCCAAACGGGTAGCCAAATGGAAAGCCCAGGGCCACGACCTGATCGTCGTCCCCTCCGCCATGTCGGGGGAAACCAATCGTCTTATCGCCTTGGCCAAGGACATTTCCCCGACCCCCAATCCCCGGGAGTTGGATGTGATCGCCTCCACCGGCGAACAGGTGACCATCGGCCTGCTGGCCATGGCGCTCCAGGAAGAAGGCTTGCAAGCCAAGAGCTACACCGGCGCCCAGGTCAAGGTCTTGACCGACAGTTCCCACACCAAGGCCCGCATTTTGCAGATTGACGACGAGCGTATCCGGGCGGATCTGGCCCAGGGCTACGTGGTCGTGGTGGCGGGCTTCCAAGGGGTGGATGGGGACGGCAATATCACCACCCTGGGCCGGGGCGGTTCCGATACCTCCGCCGTGGCTCTGGCCGCCGCCCTGAAGGCCGATGAATGCCAGATTTATACGGACGTGGACGGGGTTTATACCACCGACCCCCGGGTGGTGCCCGAAGCCCGCAAGCTGGACACCATCACCTTCGAGGAAATGCTGGAAATGGCCAGCCTGGGCTCCAAGGTGCTGCAAATCCGCTCGGTGGAATTCGCCGGCAAGTACAAAGTGAAATTACGGGTGTTATCCAGCTTTCAGGACGAAGGAGAAGGTACCTTGATTACCGTTGAGGAAGACAAGAACATGGAACAGGCCATCATTTCCGGCATCGCTTTCAGCCGGGACGAGGCCAAACTGACGGTGCTGGGCGTTCCCGATCGTCCCGGAATCGCCTACCAGATTCTCGGCCCCATCGCCGACGCCAACATCGATGTGGATATGATCATCCAGAACGTGGGCCGGGACGGCACCACGGACTTCTCCTTCACCGTCAACCGGAACGAGCACAACCGGGCCCTGGCGGTGCTGAATTCGGTCCAGGAACACATCGGTGCCCGGGAAATCCTGGGCGATGCGAAGATTTGCAAGGTCTCCGCCGTGGGCGTAGGCATGCGCTCCCACCCCGGGATCGCCAGTCAAATGTTCCGCACCCTGGCGGAAGAGGGCATTAACATCCAGATGATCTCCACCTCTGAAATCAAGATTTCCGTGGTGATTGATGAGAAGTATCTGGAGTTGGCGGTACGGGTGCTGCACCGCACCTTCGGCCTGGACCAAGCCGCTTAAAAAGTGATTTGACCCAAGGGCGGCTTCCGGTTATGATGCCGCCCTCTAACGGAGACGTGGCCGAGAGGTCGAAGGCACTCCCCTGCTAAGGGAGCATGCGGGCATAAACCTGCATCGAGGGTTCGAATCCCTCCGTCTCCGCCAGAAATATTTGGCTGGTTTATTTAAACGCTGAGGCAACGGTGGCAATTAAATAAATCTGGACAAATTAGAAAAAGTCAGTATAATTTCGACTTCTTCGAAACGCGCTCGTAGCTCATCTGGATAGAGTACTTGGCTACGAACCAAGGGGTAGGGGGTTCGAATCCCTCCGAGCGCACCAGATTCAATAAAAAAGCCAGGCTCTGCCTGGCTTTTTTATTTTCTGCCTTTCCCTGCCAATTCGCTCTATTTCCCCAAAATCAAATCCCACGCTTTAAGGTTTTTTAATGGGGGAATGATTATGGAATCCTCGGGTCCGGAATATTCTATTTAAATATCCCGCTCCCCATAATTCCCAAAGAAATCAGCATTCCAAATACCAGCTGGAATTGGGCCGTGGCCGCCAACAGCCCATTGAACTCCCCACCGCTCCGGGCGCGAAAAAATCGGCGAACCAACCCCAGGCTCCAGAAACCGCAGGCCAACGCCCCCCAGGCCGCCCACGCTAGATCCCTAGAAAAGGCCCACAGGGCCGCCGCGAGGCAAGGCAACAGCAGCAAGGCCCCGTACTCCCAACCACAAAAAAGTCGCCCTCCCAGGACTGCCAGGGTTTTTCTTCCGGCCTTTTGATCCCCTTCCCGGTCCCGGGTGTTATTGACCACAATGACGGCGGCCGCCAAGGCGCCTTGAACGGCGCCGAGGAGCAAGGCAGGGGAAGACAGGCTCAGGGTTTGCAGGTAGTAGGTGCCCCCTACCGCTCCCAGCCCAAAAAAAAGGCAAACAAACACCTCTCCCAAAGGGGACCGGGAAATGGGATAGGGACCATGGGTATAGGCCCAGCCAGCCACCAGGGAAGCCAATCCCAGCCCGACAATGGGCCAGCCGCCCCGCCCTACCAGGGGAACGCCTAAAGCAAAGGCCGCCAGCATCAGAACGTAAGCCCAGGCCTTGACCTGGCTTGCCGAAGCCCAGCCCAGAGCCACTACCCGGGGTGGGCCTAAGCGATCCAGCGTATCCGTTCCGGATTCCCCATCGCCTGCGTCATTAAGGAGATTGGTGGCTCCTTGAATAAACAAAGCCGCCACCAGGGAAACGCCCAATACCCATCCAACAAAAGTGCCTTGACGCCAAAACGCCAAGGCGCACCCGAGAAATACGGGGGCCAGCGAAATACTCAAAGTTTTCGGACGGATACCCATCCAGAAAATAGCCAAACGGGAAGAAGGCTTGGTCAATAAAGGAGAAAGCAATTCCCCGACGGTATTTTCTGGATTTCGCAAGAGACAGTCCTAAAAGAATTAATCGCCCAGTTTGAGCAATTGGCCGTTTTTAATCTGCACCTTATCCCCGGAAGCGAAGTCCGGTTTATTGTCATAAGCAAAGGTTTTGGCCGTGCCATTGCGCAATTTGATATGTACTTCGTAATTGGCTTTGCTGCGCACTTTCTTTTCGATTTGATGGCCCGCATAGGCCCCACCGGCAGCCCCGGCAATCGTAGCGATGGTGTTACCCGTGCCGTTGCCGATCTGGTTACCCACCAGGCCGCCCACCACCCCTCCGGCAATGGCGCCCAGCCCCGTCCCCTCCCCTTGGGTGGTATGGGATTCCACCTCGGTCACCACGCCGCAGGTGGACTTGGTACAACCCGCCTCGGCAAAACCCGAGGCCCACATCAAGGTGCAGCCCAGGGCAACACAGACGAAACGATTCGCGGCTTTCATCTTCCACCTCCGATGGGATTGGAGAACACAGGAGGACTATACCGCCGGGCGGCCCAGGATCAAAGGAAGCCCAGGCGTAGGCCAGCCTCCGGGACAGGATCACGCCCAAGGGAGCCGAAAAACGGACACAAAAAAAGCCGCATTTAGCGGCTTTTTGCTTTCGGAGACCCAAGCAAGATGCTTGGTAGGCGCGATTGGATTCGAACCAACGACCCCCACCATGTCAAGGTGATGCTCTAACCAACTGAGCTACGCGCCTCCCGAAGAAGCGCGAATTATATAGGGTTTCTTCAGAAAAGCAAGGGTTGGCGAGGAAAAATTGAGGGCTACCCCCCCCCGTCCGCCCCTACCCCTCCCCGGGCTGGGGAGCGCATAATCTCCACCATGATGGAACGTCCTCAAAGCTTCGGCGAAGAAATCGCCAACAGTATCAGCCACGGTGTGGGTTTTCTCGCCGCCGTGGCCGCCATGCCCGTATTGATTGTCTGGGCCGTACAAAACGGCCATGCCGCCAATGTGGTAGGCGCCAGCATTTTCTCCGCCACCATGATTTTGCTGTACCTGATTTCCACCCTCTACCACGCCATTCCCATGGGACGGGTGAAGCAGTTTTTTGTCAAACTGGATCACAGCGCCATTTACCTGTTCATCGCCGGCAGCTACACCCCCTTTTCCCTGGGCGTGCTGCACGGGGCCTGGGGATGGACCCTGTTCGGCCTGGTGTGGGGCTTGGCCGCCCTGGGCCTGGTGCTGAAATTCACCAACCGACTCACCCGCCCCTGGATTTCCACCAGCCTTTATCTGCTGATGGGCTGGCTGGTACTCATTGCCGCCGTCCCCATGGTGCAGCGCATGTCCTGGGTGGGGTTGGGCTGGCTGGCGGGCGGCGGCATCGCCTATACCGCTGGCGTGTACTTTTTTGTCACGGACAGCCGCCGTTTCCGCCATTTCGTCTGGCACCTGTTTGTGCTGGCAGGCAGCATCTGCCACTTTTTCGCCGTCCTCTGGTACGCGGCATAAAAAAGCCATCCCGAGGGATGGCTGGTATGCCGTGCTTCACAGGGCTGGAGCGTCGGGCCAGGCGGCAAGAAACTCCTCCCAATGGGGCTTATGGAGCTTATCCAGCTCACTGCGGATAAAGGCCATTTCCGCCCCATGCTCCGCCTGGGAGCACTCGCCCCGCATCAGGCGGAAGCGGGACAGCACTAGATAGGTATTCACCACATCGGTTTCGCAGTAGTCCCGGATCTCCGCCTGACGGCCGGCCTGCCAGGCTTCCCACACCTTGCCCCCATCCATGCCCAGCTTGCCCGGATAGCCCATGAGCTTGGCCAGATCGTCCAGCGGCGCATTGGCCCGGGGCTGATACAGGGCCAGTAGGTCCATCAAATCCAGGTGCCGGGTGTGGTAACGGCTGATGTAGTTATTCCACTTAAAATCCCGGGAATCAGCGTAATCCCCATCCCCCAGGTCCCAATAACGGGGCGCCATGACCCCGTGGATCATGCCCCGGTAATGCAAAACGGGCAGGTCGAAGCCCCCTCCGTTCCAGGACACGATCTGGGGCGTGAATTTTTCGATGCCATCGAAAAAGCGCTGGATGATTTCCTTTTCCGACTGCTCCGGTTCCGCCAGGGACCAGACCCGAAACCCCTCCTTGGTCCGCAGGGCGCAGGAAATGACCGCCACCCGTTGCAGGTGGAGGGGCAGGAAATCCGTTCCGTTCTGGGCGCGCCGTTGCTGGAAGGCCAGCTCCGCCACCTCTCCGTCGGAAAGCTCCGGGCCCACCCCGTAAAGACGGCGCAGCCCGGGCACATCCGGAATGGTCTCAATGTCAAAAACCAGGACAGGAACCATCACACCACGCTCAGGCGGGGAAAACGCCGGTGGACAGGTAACGGTCGCCCCGGTCACAGACGATGGAGACGATCACCCCGTTTTCCACTTCCTTTGCCGCCCGCAGCGCCACCGCCAGGGCGCCCCCGGAGGAAATGCCGGCGAAGATGCCCTCTTCCCGGGCCAGACGGCGGGTCATTTCCTCCGCATCGGCCTGGGAGACGTATTCCAGCCGATCCACCCGGGACTTTTCGAAAATCTTGGGCAGGTAGGCTTCCGGCCATTTGCGGATACCGGGAATCTGACTCCCCTCATCCGGCTGGCAGCCAATGACCTGGACCGCTGGATTCTGTTCCTTCAAGTAACGGGAAATCCCCATCAGGGTCCCGGTGGTCCCCATGCTGGAAACAAAGTGGGTCACCTTGCCCTGGGTATCCCGCCAGATTTCCGGGCCCGTACTTTCGTAGTGGGCCAAGGGATTATCCGGATTAGCGAACTGGTCCAGGATAATGCCCTGGCCTTCGTCCCGCATTTTGGTGGCCGTATCCCGGGCCAATTCCATGCCCCCTTCCCGGGGCGTCAGGATCAGTTCAGCGCCGTAGGCCCGCATGGTCTGACGCCGTTCCAGGCTTTGGTTTTCCGGCATTACCAGAATCATCCGGTAGCCCCGCATGGCCGCCGCCATGGCCAGGGCAATGCCCGTATTGCCACTGGTGGCTTCGATCAGGGTATCCCCGGGCTTAATGTCACCCCTGGCTTCCGCATGGGAAATCATGGACAGGGCGGGCCGGTCCTTCACCGAACCGGCCGGATTATTGCCTTCCAGCTTCACCAGAATCACATTACCCCGGGCTTCGTTTTCCGCACCGGGTATCCGCTGCAAACGCACCAGGGGAGTGTCGCAGACGAATTGTTCCAAGGTTTTAAACATTTTCAGCGCCTATTCAAAAATTGCACATATTCGCCCACGCCCTGGGCGACAGTATGGAAGGGGGCGTCGTAGCCGGCGGCCCGCAGTTTGGTCAAATCGGCCTGGGTGAAGCTCTGGTATTTGCCCTTCAAGGCTTCCGGGAAGGGGATGTATTCCACCAGACCCTGTTCCCGCAAGGCATCCAGCCCCAAGGCCGGCTTCCCTTCCAGGGCGCGACAGCTATTCACCGTGGCTTCCGCCACATCGTTGAAGCTTTGAGCCCGACCCGTGCCCAGATTGAAGATGCCGGACTTTTCCGGGTGGTCCAGGAAAAAGAGATTGACCTTGGCCACGTCCCCCACATAAACGAAGTCCCGCTGCTGCTCCCCGTTACCGTAGCCGTCGCAGCCTTCAAACAGCTTCACCTTGCCTTCGGCCTGGTACTGGTTGAAGTGGTGGAAGGCCACGGAGGCCATGCGCCCCTTGTGGCTTTCCCGGGGGCCGTACACGTTGAAATAGCGGAAGCCGGCGATCTGGGAAGAGGCCTCGGGTAGGCGCTTGCGCACGATCTGGTCGAAAAGGAACTTGGAGTAGCCGTACACATTCAAGGGCGCTTCATATTGCCGCTCTTCCTTGAACACGTTGCTGCCCCCGTAGGTGGCGGCGCTGGAGGCATAGAGAAACTGAACCTCCTGATCCTGACACCAATCCAGGAGGGCCAGGGAGTAGCGGTAGTTGTTCTCCATCATGTAACGGCCGTCCGTTTCCATGGTGTCGGAGCAGGCCCCTTCGTGGAGAATGGCCTCCACGTCCCCGTCGAACTGGCCGCTCATGAGCCGTTCCAGGAAGTCGTTCTTGTCCAGGTAGTCCGCAATGTGGCAATCCACCAGGTTTTTGAACTTGTCCGCCTTGGTCAGATTGTCCACCGCAATAATGTCGGTAATGCCCCGCTCATTGAGGGCTTTGACCAGATTGGAACCGATGAAGCCGGCGGCGCCGGTGACAATGGTATACACGATAACAGTCCTTTAAATTTGGGCCGCCGCCAGGGCGACTTCCAGTTCTTCCCGGCTCACCACGGCAGTCCCCAGCTTGCCGACCACGATACCGCCCGCCAGGTTGGCTACCCGCACCCCGGTTTCCCAGTCCGCCCCGCCGGCCAACATGGCCGCTAGGGTGGCAATCACCGTATCTCCGGCACCGGACACGTCGAATACTTCCCGGGCTTGGGCGCCCTGGGTGAAGCTGCCCTGCTCCCGATAGAGGGTCATGCCTTCCTCGCTGCGGGTCAGCAACAGGGCCTCCAGGCCCAGTTCCTGGCGCAGGCCCTGGGCCTTGGCGGTCAGCTGTGCCTCGTCTTGCCAGCGCCCCACCACTTCCCGTAATTCCGCCCGGTTGGGGGTGAGCACGGACGCTCCCGCGTAGCGGCTGTAATCATCACCCTTGGGGTCAATGAGAACCGGCTTACCGGCGGCCCGGGCTGCGTCGATCATGGCGCGAATGTGGGTCAGGCCACCCTTGCCGTAATCCGACAAAATCACCACATCCGTCTCAGGCAAGCGTTGTTTGAAGTCGGCCAGATTGGCCTCCAGCACCTCGTGGGAAGGCTGGGTTTCAAAATCGATGCGCAGCAACTGCTGTTGCCGACCGATGACCCGGAGTTTTACCGTGGTGCTAATGGTGGGGTCCGCCTGGAGGGACACCTGGATAGCTTGGTCAGCCACCAGACGCCGCAAGGCTTCCCCGGGCTCATCATCCCCCACCACAGAGAGCAGACAGACCTGGGCCCCCAAGGCCGCGCAATTGCGAGCCACATTGGCCGCCCCGCCGGGACGTTCCTCATTGCGCTCCACCTTCACCACCGGCACTGGAGCTTCCGGAGAAATCCGGGAAACATCGCCAAACCAGTAACGGTCTAGCATTACATCGCCAATAATCAGAATGCGAGCGGAAGATAAATCAGGTAGCAAGCTCATGAATCGGTCGCTAAAGAACGCTGTGTCAATTATTCAAATGCGGAAGGCCGTCCTGGGAGACGGCCTTGTCAAAATACCAAAAGAACCTATTTCCGCCCAATGGGCAGATAGGTAAAGCCCATTTCGGCCATGGTCTTGGGATCGTAGAGATTGCGACCGTCGAAAATCAAGGGTTGCTTCAACTTGGCCTTCACCGTATCGAAATCCGGGCTACGGAACACCTTCCATTCGGTCACAATAACCAGGGCATCCGCCCCGTCCAGGGAAGACAGGGGATCTTCCCCGTAGGTCAGACGGGGCTCATTGCCGAAAATGCGCCGGGCTTCTTCCATGGCCACCGGGTCATAGGCCGTGACCGTGGCACCAGCGGCGAACAAATCCGCCAGCAGATAGCGGCTGGGGGCTTCCCGCATATCGTCCGTATTGGGCTTGAAAGCCAGGCCCCACAAGGCGATACGACGACCGGTAAGGTCGTTGCCGAAGCGGGCTTTGATCTTGGCGCCGAGAATGTGCTTCTGGGCCTCATTGGCCTCTTCCACCGCATTCAGCACCTTGAGCTCGATTCCCCCATCCTGACGGGCGGTCCGTTGCAACGCCTGCACATCCTTGGGGAAGCAGGAGCCGCCGTAGCCGCAGCCTGGATAGAGGAAGTGGTAGCCAATACGGGGATCGGAACCGATACCGTGGCGCACTGCCTCGATGTCAGCCCCCAGCTTTTCCGCCAGATTGGCCAATTCATTCATGAAGCTGATACGGGTGGCCAGCATGGCGTTAGCCGCGTATTTGGTCAATTCCGCGCTCTTTACGTCCATGATGATGAGGCGTTCGTGGTTGCGCTGGAAGGGCCCGTACAGGCTGCGCATCACCCCCACGGCCCTCTCGTCATCCGCCCCCACCACAATCCGGTCCGGCTTCATGAAATCATCCACCGCCGCTCCTTCCTTGAGGAACTCCGGATTGGACACCACGCTATAGGGGGTGGTCAGGCCTCGGGCCTGGAGTTCTTCCCCAATGGCGGCCCGCACCTTGTCGGCGGTCCCCACGGGCACGGTGGACTTATCCACGATGACCTTGTAATCGGTCATGTGCTTGCCGATATTGCGGGCGGCAGCCAGCACGTACTGCAAATCGGCGGAGCCATCTTCGTCGGGAGGCGTACCCACGGCAATGAACTGCACGGTGCCGTGAGCCACGGCCTGGGCCACGTCGGTGGTAAAGCGCAGGCGGCCGGCGGCCACATTGCGTTTCACCATATCCAGCAGGCCGGGTTCAAAAATGGGGATGCCCCCTTCGTTCAGAATGCGGATTTTGTTGGGATCCACATCCAGACAGAGCACCTCGTTGCCCACTTCCGCCAGACAGGTACCGCTCACCAGGCCCACATAGCCCGTACCAACTACCGTAACTTTCAAAATACTCTCCCAACTCAATCAGATAATTTCATTCCCACTCCCCTGCCCTTTTCTCAGGGGAGCAAATCGAATTCCTCGCTGCGCCGGGGCGGATAGGTTTCCCAACCGCCGCAAGCCGGGCAGCGCCAATAGAACTGGCGCGCCTTGAAGCCGCAATTATCGCACCGATAACGGGCTAAACGGCGGGTATGGTTGTGGACCAGATTGCGGACCAATTCCAAATCCGCCCGCCGCTCGGGCGCCACCACCAAGACTTGGGCTTCCAAGAGCTTATCCAAGCCCAAAAGGGTGGGATTACGGCGCAGTTCGTCCCGCACTAGGCGATAGGCGGCCTCCGGCCCCTCCCCTTCCAAGACCAGGCGAAAAACCGTATCCAGCAAATCCAAAGAGGGATAGGCGGCCAGATAGCCCCGCAGCAGTTGCAGCCCCTCATCCCGGCGCCCCAGGCGAAGATAGGCCTCTTGCAGCTTTTGGGCGACCAGGGCCAGATAGGCGGGATTTTGATGTTCAATATGCTGCCAGGCCTCAATGGCCCCCTCGTCCTGGCCTTCCTGGACCAACAAGTCCCCCTGGATGACACTGGCCCGCACACAACTGCGGTGGAGCGCCAGCGCCTGATCCAAATATCGACGGGCATTCTCCGGCCGAGAATTGATCATTTCCGTCCCCGCCAACTCGCAGTAATAGTGGGCGATTTCCTTCTGGGTGGCGTATTCGGGCATTTCCTCCCCGATGGCGATGGCCTTTTCCCAGTCCTTTTCCAGCTGATAGATTTCCAGGAGGTTGCGCTTGGCTTCCTCATCCCGGGACGAAGCCCGCAGGCGCAGAAAAATTTCCTCGGCCCGGTCCAGCAACCCCGCCTTCAGGTAGTCCTGCCCCAGTTCCGACATAGCCTGGAGCTTCAGATCGTTGGGCAAACCTTCCCGATCAATGAGGTTTTGGTGCATTCGGATCGCCCGCTCCATTTCCCCCTTACGGCGAAATAGGCTCCCCAGGGCAAAATGCAATTCCACCGTCTCCGGATCCACCTTCACCACATTCATGAAGGACTCAATGGCCTTGTCCGGCTGCTCATTGAGCAAAAAATTCAGACCCTGGAAGTAGGAGCGAGGCAGCGCCCGGGATTCCCGGACCAGATGCTGGATGTCGATCCGGGCCGCCGCCCAGCCGAACACAAAAAAGAGCGGGAAAAGCAGCAGTTGCCAGTAATGAAAGTCGATCATTGGGAGACCGCCTCACCCGCCACCGGCACTTCCGCTACCGCCGGGGTCGCCCGAACCGCCGCCAACTCAGCCCGGCTCCGGGCCAGGTCCCGGCGCAAGCGAAAAATCAGGCCGCTCAACGCCAAGCCACCCAACAGGGCCCCCAGGACAAAGAAGGCCAGCAAAGCCACCACCAGGGGCACCTGCCACTGATAGTTCAAGAAAAAACCGATACTGACCGGTGCCGTGTTTTTGGCGGCAAACAGAAACAACAGGAGGAACAGGACGATGCGCCAAAGCCAATGCAGAACCCGCATACACTTACCCGATCAGAAAAAGAAAAAGGGCGGCAACCTAAGTTGCCGCCCGCAATCTACCACAGGACCGGTCCGACGGGCAGCGCCCGGGAGCGGAAACCCCGGCTAGGCCAGGGCATCCACCCGTTCGCGCAGCTCTTTTCCGGCCTTGAAGTGAGGCACATGCTTCTCCGGAACGCTGACCTTTTCCCCAGATTTGGGGTTACGCCCCAGCCGCGGCGGGCGGTAGTTTAGGGAAAAACTACCGAACCCTCGAATTTCGATGCGGTCCCCCACCGCCAAGGCGGAGGACATGGCATCCAAAATTTCGTTGACCGCGAAATCGGCGTCTTTCGCCACCAGTTGGGGAAACCGCACCGCCAACCGGGCGATCAGCTCGGATTTGGTCATGCCGACAACCTTAGTTTTGCGGGTTGTTCAGCTTGGCTTTCAGCAACGCACCCAGG
Source organism: Rhodocyclaceae bacterium (assembly GCA_041907765.1). Taxonomy (GTDB): domain Bacteria; phylum Pseudomonadota; class Gammaproteobacteria; order Burkholderiales; family Rhodocyclaceae; genus Azospira. The sequence continues at coordinate 17,852 of JAYRGQ010000027.1, forward strand.
TTGGTGGTACCGGAACTGGCCGCAGAGTTTTCGGAGGCGAACTTCGCCAGCGCTTCGTGCTGTTCGGCTTGATCCTTGGCCTTGATGGACAGATTCACGCCACGGGACTTGCGATCCACGTTGGTGATCATGGCTTCCACCGTATCGCCCACCTTCAGGATAGCGGACAGATCGTCCACCCGATCCCGGGAGAATTCGGAAGCGCGCAGGTAGCCTTCCACATCCCCATCCAGTTGCACCACGGCGCCGCGGGCATCCACGGACTTCACGGTGCCACGGACCACGGCGTTCTTTTCGTGGGTAGCGATGTAGTTGGTGTACGGATCGCCTTCCAGCTGCTTGATACCCAGGGAGATGCGTTCCTTTTCCACGTCGATGGCCAGCACCACGGCTTGCACTTCGTCGCCCTTCTTGAAGTTGCGAATGGCTTCTTCGCCAGCCACGCTCCAGGACAGATCGGAGAGGTGCACCAGACCGTCGATGTTGCCGGGCAGGCCGATGAACACGCCGAAGTCGGTGATGGACTTGATTTGACCGGAAACCTTGTCGCCCTTCTTGTGGTTTTGGGCGAATTCTTCCCAGGGGTTGGGCATGCATTGCTTCATACCCAGGGAAATACGACGGCGATCTTCGTCGATTTCCAGGATCATGACTTCCACTTCGTCGCCCAGCTGCACCACCTTGGTGGGATGGACGTTCTTGTTGGTCCAATCCATTTCGGAAACGTGCACCAGACCTTCAATGCCTTGTTCGATTTCCACGAAGGCACCGTAGTCGGTCAGGTTGGTCACCTTGCCGAACAGGCGGGTGCCGGAGGGGTAACGGCGGGAGATGCCAACCCACGGATCTTCGCCCAGTTGCTTCAGGCCCAGGGAAACCCGGTTCTTTTCGGCGTCGAACTTCAGAACCTTGGCGGTCACTTCGTCGCCCACGGCCAGCACTTCGCTGGGGTGACGCACACGACGCCAGGCCAGATCGGTGATGTGCAGCAGACCGTCGATACCGCCCAAATCCACGAAAGCACCGTAGTCGGTGATGTTCTTGACGATACCCTTGACCACAGCGCCTTCTTGCAGCGTCGCCAGCAGCTTTTCCCGTTCTTCGCCCATGGTGGCTTCCAGAACGGCGCGGCGGGAGACCACCACGTTATTGCGCTTGCGATCCAGCTTGATGACCTTGAATTCCATGGTCTTGCCTTCGTACGGCGTGGTGTCCTTGACAGGACGCACGTCCACGAGGGAACCGGGCAGGAAGGCACGCACCCCGTTGGTCATAACGGTGAGACCGCCCTTGACCTTGCCGGTGATCACGCCGGTCACCAGGGAACCGTCGTTGAGGGCCTTTTCCAGGTCGTTCCAGGCGGCGATACGCTTGGCCTTGTCCCGGGACAGGCGGGTTTCGCCGTAGCCGTCTTCCAGCTGTTCGATAGCCACTTGCACGAAGTCGCCGGGCTTGACTTCGAGTTCGCCTTGGTCGTTGAGGAATTCATCGACCGGCACATAGGATTCGGATTTCAGGCCGGCATTCACGACGACGAAATTTTGGTCGACGCGAACAACTTCGGCGGTGATCACTTCGCCCTGGCGCATCTCTTGGCGCAACAGGCTCTCTTCAAAGAGGGCGGCAAAGCTTTCTTGGGACAGGGGGGAAGCGGAAGAAGCAGTAGTCATGAAAAGGTACCTAACCGCATGGCTGCGGGTTGAGGTTAAACACCGCCACCGCTCCTGAACCCGCCAGCCCCAGCACTACGGGGTAGACAGGCTCGGCGCACTCCTTCCGATTCGTCAGAGGGGGAAAGCCCGATCAGTCGTTTTACAAGGGAAAAAGCGAGGAACGGCGACACCTAAAGGGACGCCTGCCCGTACCACATCAGCACCTGCTCGACCGCCTGGTCGATGGAAAGGTCTGACGTATCCAGGAGCAGCGCATCCCCATTTTGCTTGAGAGGCGCCACACTCCGCTCACTATCCCGGCGGTCGCGTTCCCGCAACTCTTGCAAAATCGCGGCCATGTTAGCAGGGAACCCTTTTTCGATCAACTGCTTATAGCGTCTTTCCGCCCGCACTTCCGCCGTCGCCGTGAGGAACACCTTGAGGGCGGCCCGGGGAAAGACCACCGCCCCCATATCCCGGCCGTCCGCCACCAATCCGGGACGGCGCAAAAACGCCCGTTGGCGGAACAATAAGGCATCCCGCACCCGGGGCAAGGCAGCCACTTTGGAAGCCCCCTGGGAAATGGCCTCGGTACGGATGGCATCCCCCACTCCCTTGCCGTTCAGGGTCACGCCCCCTTCCCGGAAGCTCACTTCCAGGGCAGCAGCAATGGGGGCCAGCGCTTCTTCATCCTCCCAGGCCACCCCCGCTTCCCGGGCGGCCAGGGCGGTCAGCCGGTAGAGGGCCCCCGAATCCAGATAGGCGAAGCCCAACCGGGCCGCCACCCGAGCCGCCACGGTCCCTTTGCCGGATGCGGAAGGACCATCAATGGCAATCACCGGCGCCGGGCGCACCAGGGCTTCCAGGCGTTGGAAATAGTCTGGGAAGGTTTTAGCGACGCATTGGGGGTCCAGAATGCGCAAAGGGGTGCCAAAGGCAGCCAGGGAAAAACACATGGCCATGCGGTGGTCGTCATAGGTATGGATGGCGGCGGGCTTCAGACTGGCGGGGGGAATCAGGGTCAAAGCATCTTCCGCCTCGATCACCTCCGCCCCCAGCTTGCGGGCCTCCGCCGCCATGGCAGCAATCCGGTCCGTTTCTTTTACCCGCCAGCTAGCGATATTGCGCAGCCGGGTCGGTCCCTGGGCAAAGAGGGCCAGGGGCACCAGGGTCATGGCGGCATCGGGGATCTGGTTGCAATCCAGATCCACCCCTTGCAGGCGGCCGTTTTCCGGCCCCCGGCACTCGATCCAATTGGGCCCCGCGCTGATGCGGGCGCCCATCTGGGCCAGGGCCTCCGTAAATTGCACATCCCCTTGAATAGAGGCGGACCCCACCCCTTCCACCCGCACCGGGCCCTGGCCCAGGGCCCCGGCGGCAAGAAAATAGGAGGCGGAGGAGGCATCCCCTTCCACGTAGAAAACGCCCGGGGAACGGTAGGCACTGGCGGCCGGCACGGTGAAAGCCTGCCAGCCCTCCCGGGCCACCGTAACGCCAAACTTTTCCATAATGGCCAGGGTAATGGCGATATAGGGCTTAGAAATCAGTTCCCCCACCACTTCCACTCGGGTAGCGGTCCCGGTGAGGGGCAACGCCATGAGTAGGGCGGTCAAAAACTGGCTGGACACATTGCCCCGGACCCGCACCACGCCGCCACCGTGGACCGCCGCCGGAAAAATTTCCAGGGGCGGAAAGCCCGGATTGCCCCGGTACTCAATGCGCGCCCCCAGCTGGGCCAGGGCATCCACCAGATCGCCAATGGGGCGCTCGTGCATGCGGGCCACCCCGGTGAGCCGATAATGGCCACCGGCCAGGGCTAGGGCCGCGGTCAATGGGCGAAAGGCGGTGCCCGCGTTACCGAGGAAGAGGTCCGCCTCCCGTACCGGGAAGCCCTGCCGTCCCACCCCCTGGACCAGATAGGCCCCGTCTGCTTGCTGGCGGATGGTCACCCCCAGGGTCCCCAGCCCATCCAACATGCGTTCCGTATCATCGGAGGCGAGCAGGTCCCGCACCTCGGTAGTGCCCTCCGCCAGGGCCGCCAGGAGCAGAACCCGATTGGAAATGCTCTTGGAACCGGGCAGACGCACCGTACCGGTGGCAGAAAGGAAGGGAGGGAGATCGAGAAATTCCATGGTGGGGAAAGTTCCGGAACAAACGGTCAAGAAAAAGAAAACGGCGCAGGGGGGCTTTGCAAGCCCCCTCAACGGGAACAGGCGCCCTATTCCCCGTCGCCAGCCCAAGCACGACGGGCTTCCCGGGCATGGGCAAAAATCGCTTCCAGCCGGGGGCCATCCCCCTGGGCCAGGGCTTCCCGGATTTCATCCAGCTGCTGGCGGTAACGGTCCAGCTCCTCCAGCAACGCGGGCTGATTGGCAAGGCAGATATCCCGCCACATTTCCGGATGGCTGGCGGCGATGCGGGTGAAATCCCGGAAGCCGCTGGCAGCGAAGGTAAAAAACTGTTCCCGGTTATCCCGCCGGGCCAGGTCATGCACCAGGGCGTAGGACAGAAGATGGGGCAGATGGCTCACGGCGGCGAACACCTGATCGTGTTCCCCAGGAGTCAATTCGTAGATGCGGGCGCCGCACCATTCCCAGGCGGAGCGCACCTTGGCTACGTTCAGGATCGGGTTTTCCGGCAGGGGGGTGAGAATCACCTTCCGCTCCCGGTACAAATCCGCCCGGGCAGCGGCGGGACCGCTATTTTCCGCCCCCGCGATAGGGTGGGCCGGAACAAACTGGCTGATGCGCGCCCCGAAAGCCTGATAGGCGGCCGCCACCACATTGCCTTTGGTGGAGCCCCCATCGGTCACCACCGTCTCCGGCCCCAGGTAAGGCACGATGCGGGCCATGATGTCCCCCATCTGGCCCACCGGGGTAGCCAGGAGCACCAGATCCGCGTCCCCCAACTCATGGGCCGGATTAATCCCGGCCCGGTCAATGACACCCAGGGCCAGGGCCTGCTTGAGGGAGCCCGGACTGCGGCCGAAACCCACCACCTCCCCCACCTCCCCCGCCGCTTTCAGGGCCAGGGAAAAGGAGCCGCCGATGAGACCGACTCCGAACACTACGACTTTATTGAACTCAGGCATGGGGGACGGGGAAATGGGTGAATGGGCTTATTGCAGCGCCTGTTCCAGGGCTTCCAGGAAACGGGCGTTTTCCGCTTCGGTACCGATGGTCACCCGCAGCCAGTCGGGCATACCGTAGCCCACCAGGGGACGCACAATGACCCCCTGTTGGAGCAGGCGCCGATTCACCTCGGCCGCATCCGGCAAGCGGAAGGTAAGGAAATTGCCATGGGAAGGAATGTAGTCCAGGCCCAGACGGGTCAGGGCCGCCTGAATCTTAACCATGCCCTCGTGATTGACCCGGTAGCTTTCCCTGACAAATTCCTGGTCGTCCAGGGCGGCAATCGCCCCGGCCAGGGCCAGGTTATTGCAGTTAAAGGGCTGGCGCACCCGGTTCATGAGGTCAGCCACGGCGCTGTTGGTCAGGCCATAGCCAATCCGCAGCCCGGCCAGACCGTAGATTTTGGAGAAGGTCCGGGTCACCAGCAGATTGGGGAATTCCCCCAACCAGGTCGAGGTATCCAGGCGCTCTTCCGGGGGAATGTATTCGTTGTAGGCCTCATCCAACACCACCATCACATGGGCCGGCACCTTAGCCAGAAAGGCCTTCAATTCCGGGTAGGCCAGGAAGGTGCCGGTGGGATTATTGGGATTGGCAATCCAGATCACCCGGGTATCCGGGCGGATGGCGGCCAGCATGGCGTCCAGGTCATGACCGAAATGCTTGGCAGGCACGGCAATGGCTTCCGCCCCCACGGAGACGGTAGCCAGGGGATAGACAGCAAAAGCGTGTTGGGAATACAGGGCGGAACGTCCGGTGCAGAGGAACACCCGAGCCACCAGATCCAGCACATCGTTGGAGCCGTTGCCCAGCACCACCTGGTCCATGGCCTTGCCCGTATGCTGGGCCACGGCCTGCTTCAGATCGAAATCATCCGGATAACGTTCCAGGGAGGCGATGGCCTGTTCCACCGCCTGACGGGCCTTGGGGCTCATGCCCAGGGGGTTTTCGTTGGACGCCAGCTTGACGATTTTTTCCACCGGAATGCTCGTTTCCCGGGCCAGTTCCGTAATGGGTTTGCCCGGTTGATAGGGGGCGATGGCCCGCACATAAGGCAGGGCTTGTTCAACCACGTTCATGACCATCCTTTCAAAAGCGGTTCAATAGACCGCCACGGGATAGGATCCCAGGACCTTCAAAAATGCCGCCCGCTGGGCCAGTTCCTGCAAGGCCTGCTGGACGGGGGCATCGTTGCGATGCCCTTCCACATCCACAAAAAACACGTATTCCCACAGGGTATGGCGGGCCGGCCGGGATTCCAGCCGGGTCAGAGACACCCCGGCAGTGGAAAAGGGCAGGAGCAGCTCATGGAGGGAACCCGTGCGGTTAGGGGCGGACATGACCAGGGAGGTCTTATCCCGCCCGCTCACCCCCGCATCGTGGCGGCTCAGCACCAGAAAACGGGTGGTGTTGTTGGGCTCATCCTCAATGGTGGTGGCCAGCCGGGGCAGCTGGTAGCGGTCCGCCGCCCCGTCCCCCGCAATGGCCGCCGCCCCCGGCTTTTCCGCCGCCATTTGGGCCGCCAGGGAATTACTGGCCACAGAAATGCGCTGGGCGTGGGGCAGATGTCCATCCAGCCATTCATGGCATTGGGCCAGGGACTGGGCGTGGGAATAGACCACCTGGATTTGATCCAGGGCGGTACAGCGGGAAAGCAAATTTTGATGGACCCGCAGCACCACTTCGCCACAAATGCTCAAGGGCGTGGCCAGCAGCCGGTCCATGACCAGTCCCACGGCGCCCCCGGTGGAATTTTCCACGGGCACCACGCCGTAATCCGCGTGATCCGCCTCCACCTCCCGGAACACCTCGTCAAAGGTGCCCATGGGCAAAAGCTTGGCCGCATGGCCGAATTGCTTGACGGCGGCGCTTTCGGAAAAGCTGCCCAGGGGCCCGAGACAGGCCACGCTCAAAGGACGTTCCAGGGACAGGCAGGCGGACATCACTTCCCGAAAAAAGAAGGTGACGCTTTCGTCCGCCAAGGGGCCCTGGTTTAACTCCTGAATGCGGCGCAATACCTGGGCTTCCCGCTCGGGGCGGTAAATCTGGCCCTCAGCCCCATGGGCGGCTTTGATGCGGCCCACCTGCTGGGCGCACCGGGCACGCCGGTTGAGGATAGCCAGGAGCTCCCCGTCCAGGCGGTCAATTTCCTGGCGCACCGGCGCCAGATCCTGATGCAGGGCGGCTTGGGGGTCTTGCTGATCGCTCATGGCCTAACCGTTCCGTTTGGCGAAATCTTCCATGAAGGACACCAGGGCCTGAACCCCGGCCAACGGCAAGGCGTTGTAGATGGAGGCCCGCATGCCCCCCACCGACTTATGCCCCTTGAGGGCCAGCAGGCCCGCTTCCTTGGATTGGGCCAGGAAAGCGCTATCCAGGGCCGGATCAGCCAGGGTAAAGGGCACGTTCATCAGGGAACGGCAGTCCGCCGCTACCGGATTGCGGTAAAAACCACCGCTATTGTCGATGGTCCGGTAAAGCAGTTCGGCCTTTTGCCGATTGACCTTTTCCAGGCCGGCCACGCCGCCCTGGGCCTTGATCCACTTGAACACCAGCCCAGCCACGTAGATGGAAAAGGTGGGCGGGGTATTGAGCATGGAGCCGTTATCCGCCTGCACCCGATAGTCCATGAGGGCGGGAACCTGGGGTCCGGCCCGGCCAATCAGGTCTTCCCGGAGAATGACCAGGGTCAGGCCCGAGGGGCCGATGTTTTTCTGGGCACCGGCGTAAATCAGGCCGTAATCCTCCACCGCCATGGGCCGGGAAAGGATATGGGAGGACATGTCCGCCACCACGGGCACGGAGGCTGGCACCTGGGCCAGGAGACGGGGCGTATCAAACACTTCCACCCCGTGAATGGTTTCATTGGTGCACACATGGACGTAGGCGGCCCGTTCATCCACCTGTATCGCCTCAGCAGCGGGCAGGCGGGTAAAGCCCCCGGAAACGGCCTCAGCCGCCTCCGTGCTGGCGGCGCAGGTGACGGCGCCAAAGCGCTGGGCTTCCTTGTAGGCCTTCTTGGACCAGGAGCCGGTCACCACGTAGGCGGCGGACTCCCCCGCCAGAAGGTTGAGGGGAATCTGGGAAAACTGCTGGGTCGCCCCACCTTGAAGGAAGAGCACCTTGTAGCTTTGGGGTATCCCCATCAGCTCCCGCAGGTCCTCTTCCGCCGTGGCGATGACCCCGGAAAATTCTTTGCCCCGGTGGCTCATTTCCATGATGCTGCAACCGGCGCCGTGCCAGTCCAGCAACTCATCCCGCACCTGTTCCAGCACCACTTCGGGCAAAGTCGCCGGTCCGGCGGCGAAATTCCACAAGCGCATTACTCTTCCTCGCTTTCCACAACCTTTTCCAAACCGGCCAGCTTTTCCCCTTGATCCAGGGAAATCAGGGTCACCCCCTGGGTCGCCCGGCCCATGCCCCGGATTTCCGAGACCCGGGTGCGGATCAGGACGCCCCCCGTGGTGATGAGCATGATTTCATCCTCATCCCCCACCAGCTTGGCTCCCACGATCTTGCCGTTACGTTCGCTGCTGGCAATGGCGATGACCCCCTGGGTGCCCCGGCCGGAATGGCGGAACTCGGAGAGCACGGTACGCTTGCCGAAGCCGTTTTCCGTCGCCACCAGCACGGTCTGGCTTTCGCTTTCCGCCACCAGCAGGGAAATCACCTGCTGACCAGCTTGCATCTTCATGCCCCGCACGCCCCGGGCGGGTCGGCCCATGGCACGCACATCTTCTTCGTCAAACCACACCGCCTTGCCCCCATCGGAAACCAGCATGATGTCGCTGTTGCCGCTGGTAATTTCGGCGCCGATCAGGTGATCCCCGTCGTCCAGGCCCACGGCGATGATGCCCGCCTTGCGGGGATTGGAGAATTCGGACAGGGGCGTCTTTTTCACCGTGCCCTGGGCGGTACACAGGAAGACATAGCGGTCTTCGGAAAATTCCTTGACCGGCAGAATGGCGTTGATCTTTTCCCCTTCTTCCAGGGGGAACATATTGACGATGGGCTTACCCCGGCTGGTCCGGCTGCCTTGGGGCACCTCATAGACCTTGAGCCAATAGACCCGGCCCCGGTTGGAGAAGCAGAGAATGAAATCGTGGGTGTTGGCGATAAACAGGTGATCGACGAAATCGTCTTCCTTCACCGCCGCCGCCTGCTTGCCCCGCCCACCCCGGCGTTGGGAGCGGTAATCGGCCAGGGGCTGGGATTTGACGTAGCCCGAATGGGACAGGGTCACCACCATATCCTGGGGCGTAATCAAATCCTCGATCCCCAGATCCTGGGTATGGGTCACGATCTCGGAACGGCGGCCATCGCCAAACTGGGCGCGGATTTCCTTCAGATCGTCGCCGATAATTTCCGTAATCCGCTCCGGCCGGGCCAGAATGTCCATGAGGTCGGCGATCTTTTCCAGCAGCTCCCGGAAGTCGGTAACGATTTTGTCCCGTTCCAAACCGGTCAGGCGTTGCAAGCGCAGTTCCAGAATGGCCTGGGCCTGGGCGTCGGAGAGCAGATAGCCCTGTTTGGAAAGGCCATATTCGATGCTCAAGCCTTCGGGCCGGGTGGCATCCAGGGCGGCCCGGGCCAGCATTTCCGCCACCGTAGTGGAAACCCATAGCCGGGCCATCAATTCCCGCTTGGCGTCCGCCGGGGTAGGCGCTGCCTTGATCAGGGCAATAATGGCATCCACATTGTCCAGGGCCACGGCCAGACCTTCCTGGATGTGGGCTTTTTCCCGGGCCTTGCGCAGTTCAAAAATGGTACGCCGGGTGATCACTTCCCGGCGGTGGGCCAGGAAGCAGTCCAGCATCTGCTTGATGTTCAGCAGGCGGGGCTGGCCGTCCACCAGGGCCACCGTATTCATGCCGAAGGTGTCTTGCAGTTGGGTCAGCTTGAAGAGGTTGTTGAGCACCACCTCGGGCATTTCCCCCCGCTTCAGCTCAATGACCATGCGCATGCCGGACTTGTCCGACTCGTCCCGCAGATCGGAAATACCTTCGATCCGCTTGTCATTGACCAGTTCGCCGATCTTTTCCAGGAGGCTGCGCTTATTCACCTGATAGGGCAGCTCATCCACGATGATGGCCTGACGGTTACCCTTTTCCAGGTCCTCAAAGTGGGTTTTGGCCCGCATCACCACCCGGCCCCGGCCGGTGCGATAGCCTTCCCGTACCCCGTTCACCCCGTAGATGATGCCCCCGGTGGGGAAATCGGGAGCCGGAATGTACTGGATCAGGTCTTCCACCGTAATTTCCGGATTTTCCAGCAGGGCCAGACAACCGGACACCACTTCGGAAAGATTGTGGGGGGCAATGTTGGTAGCCATCCCCACCGCAATACCGGAGGAGCCGTTAATCAGCAGATTGGGAATACGGGCGGGAAGAATCAGAGGTTCTTCTTCGGAGCCATCGTAGTTGGGCCCGAAATCCACGGTTTCCTTGTCGATATCCGCCAACAGCTCGTGGCCGATCCGGGCCATGCGCACTTCCGTGTACCGCATGGCCGCCGCATTGTCCCCGTCCACCGAGCCGAAGTTCCCCTGCCCGTCCACCAACATGTAGCGCAGGGAAAAGTCCTGGGCCATACGCACAATGGTGTCATACACCGCCGTGTCGCCGTGGGGGTGGTACTTACCGATGACGTCCCCGACGATACGGGCCGACTTTTTATAAGCCTTATTCCAGTCGTTCCCCAGTTCATGCATGGCGAACAGCACCCGCCGATGCACGGGTTTGAGGCCGTCCCGCACGTCGGGCAGAGCCCGGCCGACGATTACGCTCATGGCGTAATCCAGGTAGGAACGGCGCATTTCCTCTTCAAGACTGACGGGGAGTGTTTCCTTGGCGAATTGATCCATAGCTCACAATGGCCACGCGGGCGAGAAAGGAATTGTTTCGGGTGAAACAAAAACGTTGATTCTAACACGCCCCCCCTGCCCCGTCCGACCCGCCCCTTGGGGAGGAGAATACCGCCCTTGGCGGCCCCACGCCTTGCCCGGGGCCGCCCCCTTTGTTTAAATCACGGAATTACGACCCCTCCCGTCCCTTTCCCGGCGGCAAGCCATGCAAACCATAGACCTCCTTATTGAAGCCCGCTGGATCATTCCCGTAGAACCGGCCAACACGCTATGGGAAAACCACGCCATTGCGGTGGACCAGGGGCGCATTCTGGACATTTTGCCCATTGACCAGGCCCGAGCCCTGTACTTCCCCCGGGAAATTAAAGTTCTGCCCGACCATCTCCTCATCCCCGGGCTGATCAACCTCCACACCCACGCCGCCATGAGTCTGCTACGGGGCTTGGCAGACGACCTACCTCTAATGGAATGGCTGCAAAACCACATCTGGCCGGCGGAAGGCCGCCACGTTTCCAAGGCCTTCGTCCACGACGGCACCCTGCTGGCGGCGGCGGAAATGCTGCGGGGCGGCATCACCTGTTTCAACGACATGTATTTTTTCCCAGAAGCGGCCGCCGAAGCAGCGGAAACCCTGGGCATTCGGGCCGCCCTGGGCCTGACCGTACTGGAAGCCCCCACCACCTACGCTTCGGATGCGGAAGACTGCCTAAATAAAGGCCTGGAAGCCCGAGACCGGCTGAAGACCCATCCCCTGCTTTCTTTCTGCCTGGCCCCCCACGCCCCCTACACGGTCTCCAACAAAACCTTCGAGCGGGTACTCACCCTCTCCGAACAGCTGGATCTGCCCATCCACGTCCATCTCCACGAAACCCAGGCGGAAATTGACGGCAGCCTGAAACAATACGGCTTACGGCCTTTGCAAAGACTCCAGGAACTGGGCCTGTTGAGCCCTAATCTCATCGCCGTCCATGGCGTCCATTTCACCGCCGGAGAAATTGCCCTCCTCGCCCAACAAGGTTGCTCCATCGCCCATTGCCCCTCCTCCAACCTCAAGCTGGCAAGCGGCATTCCCCCACTCCAAGCCTGGCTGGAGGGGGGCATCAACGTGGGACTGGGCAGCGACGGCAGCGCCAGTAATAATCGCTTGGACTTGCTCACGGAAATGCGTTTAGCCAGCCTGCTGGCTAAAGGTCTAACCCAAAATGCGGAAGCGGCCCCGGCCCACCAAATGCTGCGCATGGCCACCTTAAATGGCGCCCAAGCCCTTGGATTACAAGACAAAATCGGCAGCCTGGAAAAAGGCAAAGAAGCCGATATCTGCGCCCTGGCAATCAATGCCCCGGAAACCCAACCCTGTTACTCCCCCCAATCCCATTTGGTCTATGTTTTGGATCGCTCCGCCGTAACCCACGTCTGGACCCACGGGCAGTTGCGCTTAAACAACGGGGAGTTGCAGGAAATAGGGAAAAATGATTTGATAAATCTCGCCAGATTATGGCAGAATAAAATTCGTGATTAGTCCCGCGCGGTTCGGCTGCATATAAAAACTCGCGAGTGGCTGATTCGGCAGCCTTTCCTGAACACGAGGTAAAAGAGAGATGACTAACAAATTCGCCAAGAAATCCTTGCTGGTTCTGCTTGCCGCCGGTCTAAGCCTGGGCGCCTCCATGGCCCAAGCTCAAGGCTCCGACAAGGGTGCCTACCTGACCGACTCCCGCAATGAAGTTGCCCGGAGTGGTACTGGCCTGTGCTGGCGCACTGGCTACTGGACTCCCGCCGCCGCTATCGCTGAATGCGACGGGGATCTGGCCAAGGCTCCTGCCAAGACCGAAGCCGCCGCTCCCGCTGGCGTCGTTCCGACCGCCGGCAAAGTGACCCTGTCCGCTGACGCCCTGTTCGACTTCGACAAGGCCGTGCTGCGCCCTGAAGGCAAAGCCAAGCTGGACGAACTGATTGCCCAACTGAAGGACCTGAAGCTGGAAGTGATCATTGCCGTGGGTCATACCGACCGCATCGGTAAGGATGCTTACAACCAAAAGCTGTCCGAACGTCGCGCCGCCGCCGTCAAGGAATACGTGGTGAGCAAGGGCATCGAAGCCAACCGGGTTTACACCGAAGGCAAGGGCAAGAAGCAACCCGTCACCGGCGACAAGTGCAAGAAGATGGGCAAGGAAAGCGGCAAGAACAAGAAGCTGGTCGCTTGCCTGCAACCCGACCGTCGCGTGGAAATCGAAGTTATCGGCACCAAATAATCGGTTTCCGATTTCTTCCAAAAGCCCTGCATCCGCAGGGCTTTTTTATTGCACCGGAGTTTCATATGACCAATGCGGATCCCCTGGAATTACAAAAATTCAGTGACCTCGCCCATCGCTGGTGGGACCCCCAAAGCGAATTCAAGCCACTCCACGACATCAATCCCCTCCGTCTGGATTGGATTGACCGTTCCGCTTCCCTGGCAGGCAAACGGGTGTTGGATGTGGGCTGCGGCGGCGGTTTGCTTTCCGAGGGCATGGCAGCCCTGGGGGCTAACGTCACCGGCATCGACCTTTCGGAGAAAGCCTTGGGAGTGGCCAAGCTCCATCTCCTGGAAAGCGGTCGCCACGTGGATTACCAAAAGACGGCGGTGGAGTCCTTGGCGGAGGCCCAGCCCGAATCCTTTGACGTGGTCACCTGCCTGGAAATGCTGGAGCATGTCCCGACCCCAGCCAGCGTGATAAAAGCCTGCGCCAGCCTATTGAAGCCCGGCGGCGAAGCCTTTTTCTCCACCCTCAACCGTAATCTCAAGTCCTACCTGATGGCGGTAGTGGGGGCGGAATACCTGCTGAACATGTTGCCCAAGGGCACCCACGACTACGTCAAATTTATCAAGCCTTCGGAACTAAAACGCTGGTGTGACAACGCCCGGCTCAATGTGGTGGAAATCGTGGGCATGAGCTACAACCCCTTCACTAAAAGCTACAGCCTGGGGAAGGACACCAGCGTGAATTACCTTATTCACGTCAAAAAAGAAGCCAGCTAAGCCTCAGGCCAGAGCCAAGCTTGCTATAATGGCTCGGCTTAAAGAACTTTTTCAGGATGACCTAGTCGAATCACCTGAAAAGCGTGATGTTGTTCTTTGGGGGCGACCTGGCTTCGACGTGGGTTGCAAAGCAGAGCAGGGCATACCGAGGCCCAGTTACCTCGTAAATCCATCTGGAAACTTACAAACGCCAACGACGAGCGTTTCGCTCTCGCCGCTTAAACCGGTGAGCTCTGCACCAGTTTGCTAACGGGCTGGGCTGGGTAACCAGCAGCAGAGTCAGATACACTAGCTAAGGCTTTACCCCTCCGTGAGGCAAAGCACGAAAATTTTAGCGGATCGCTGTACGGCAGCCTGCCCATTGGCGGTTGTGCAGCTAAATCAAATAATGAGGCTAAGTATGTAGAACTGCCTGTAGAGGACTTGCGGACGGGGGTTCGATCCCCCCCGCCTCCACCAAAACCTGTTGTAACGCTTGCTTAATAAAAAACCGGTCACCATCCCTTGGTCACCGGTTTTTTTATTGCCTGGCCCGTATTGCCTTTCCCTGATAGCACACCTAATCCTTGGGGTTGCCTCCCTTGTTTCAGAATTAATTCGGAAGCCAATCCTTGGCTTTTCCAAAAAATTTGGAGCAATTTGCTTTTCCCGCTTCAATAATTCCCCGCCACCTTTGAGCCGTAACCGATTTTCCGAATTCCATTCGGAAAGCCGAATTTCCTTGCTCCCCGTCATTCAAGGCCTCCCGCCATGCCTGGGCTTAGCTGCCCTGTGTGGTATTTCCTATATCCCAATAAAATATCCGCGTAACATTATTCCTACCGTCATGAGCTAGCCCTTTCCACTTCCAGCATTAACTCCCATCATGCCTCCCGCCCCCATTCATTCGGGTGACTTGAAAACCATCCTCCATTCCAAGCGGGCCAATCTTTATTACCTGGAGCATTGCCGGGTATTGGTTAATGGGGGGCGGGTGGAGTACGTAACGGAGGCGGGAACGGAATCCCAGTATTGGAATATTCCCATCGCCAACACCACCGCCCTGTTGTTAGGTACGGGCACCTCAATCACCCAGGCGGCCATGGGGGAGCTGGCTCGGGCGGGAGTGATGGTGGGCTTTTGCGGAGGCGGCGGCACGCCCCTATTTGCCGCCAACGAAATGGAGCAGGTAGTGGCCTGGCTCTCCCCCCAAAGCGAATATCGGCCCACGGAATATCTCCAGGCCTGGGTCCATTTCTGGTTTGACGACGCCCAGCACCTGGCGGCAGCCAAGGCCTTTCAACAGGCCCGGCTGGCCCGCATCGGCCAGCTCTGGGGCCAGGGGCCTTTAACGGAGGCTGGTTTTGCTCCCGACCCCCGTGCACTGGCCACCCTGCTGACAGACGCCGGGCAAGCCATGGCCCAGGCGCCGGATACCACCCTCCTGCTCATGGAAGAAGCCCGGCTCACCAAGCAGCTATTCCGCCTTGCCTGCCAAGCCACGGCCTACGGGGACTTTGTCCGAGCCAAGGACGGAAAGGGCACGGACCCGGCCAATCGCTTTCTCGATCACGGCAATTATCTGGCCTATGGCCTGGGGGCCACGGCGGCCTGGGTGCTAGGGCTGCCCCACGGCCTGGCGGTATTGCACGGCAAGACCCGGCGGGGTGGCCTGGTGTTCGATATCGCGGATTTGATCAAGGATGCCCACATCCTGCCCCGAGCCTTCATTTCCGCCATGGCGGGGGATGGGGAACAGGAATTCCGGGAAGCCTGCATCCAGAATCTGGCCCAGAGCGAAGCCCTGGATTTTCTCATTGATACGGTGAAAGCCGTGGCCCTGGCCCGGGAGATTCCAGGCCCATGAATGTCCTGCTGGTCTCCCAATGCAGTAAGGGCGCGCTGGTGGAAACCCGCCGCATCCTGGACCAGTTCGCCGAGCGCCGGGGAGAACGCACCTGGCAGACCCCCATCACCCAGGCGGGTTTGGATACCCTGCGCCGCCTGCTGCGCCAGACGGCGCGGAAAAATACCGCCGTGGCCTGCCACTGGATACGGGGCAAAAACCACAGCGAATTGCTTTGGATCGTGGGGGACGCCAGCCGTTTCAACACCTCTGGCGCCATCCCCACCAACACCACCCGGCGCAACATTCTAAAAACCGGGGATGAAAACGACTGGCACACGGGGGAAGACATCCGGCTCCTAGCCCAGCTGGCCGCCCTGCTCCATGACTTGGGCAAAGCCAGCCGGGCGTTTCAAGGCCGCCTGCGGGGCCAAACAACGGGCCCCAATCTCTACCGCCACGAGTGGGTCTCCCTGCGGCTCTTCCAGGCCTTTGTGGGCCAAGACGAAGACGAGGCCTGGCTGGCCCGTTTGGCCGCCCCGGAAACCTGGGACCCAGAATGCTGGACGGCGCCAGACCGCTACCAGCGGGATGGGCTGGATGCCCGCTCCCCGGCGCCCTTCCCCCATCTACCGCCCCTGGCCGCCGCCGTGGCCTGGTTGATCCTCACCCACCATCGCCTGCCCCTCATCCCGGTCAAGGACCTGGAGGGACAACAACGGCGCCTGGGCTGCCGGGCGCCCCATTTCAACCTCCTTTGGCTGGAAAAGCCTCTGGCCCTGGTCACCCACGCCTGGAACGAGGTGGAGAGAACGGCCCCGGCAAAGCAGATCGCCCCTTTCTGGCAACCGGCCGGCCCCCTCCCCGTCCAGTCTCCCCTTTGGCAGGCCCAGGCCGCCCGGGTGGCCAAGGGGCTGCTGGCCCGGCTACCCCATTGGACTACCCCCTGGCTGGAAAATCCTTATGTGCTGCAACTGGCCCGCTTGAGCCTAATGCTGGCGGATCACCATTTTTCCAGCCTGCCCCCCGAACCCCGCAAACAGCCCTGCGGTGGTCCCGGTCGTTTGGACAGCCACCGGGCTGGAATAAGCTAAGGCCGGTGCCGGGGTTTTGGTTTTGACTTTCCCGGATTTTATAACGATTGGCTTGAGCACTGTGGAGCTTGTGGGCAGC
>JAYRGQ010000028.1:0-31734 GCA_041907765.1 Rhodocyclaceae bacterium
GGCCGCCATCGCCACTTGTGCCTTGAATTCCGCACTGTGTTGCTTGCGTTTCGTTCCCATCTTTCACTTCCCTTTCAACCGGTCAGCATTAGCTTAGCCAACTGTCCGAAAAAGCGTGACCGCCGCACCCCTCACGGCTGCCCATCCACCACCAGTTGATACTTTTCCCCGCCCGGGGAAACGCAATCCCCCAGGGCTCGGGAGCCTTCAAAGAGGAACTGGCAGCTTAGTTGGGCGCCGTCTTCCGCTTTCAGGTAGGCCCGGGCGGCGTTGCTGTTGATGATGGTGGTGCTGTCCCGGGGGAAGCCTCGCCAGGCGGGCCAGGTCTGGGTGGTGGTAGCCAGGCCGGTTTCCACCAGGTAGAAGCCCCGGTAATGGCGGGGGCCGATATCCACGCTCAGGGTCTGGGGACCGGGCAGGAAGGTGCCCCGATACACATGGGCCTGGCTGTCCAGCAACTGGAAGGGCACGGGGGCCGGGGCGGCGCAGCCGGCCAGGGCCAGACAACCAAGGGCGGCAGGTATCCAGGGAAAGGTCATGACAAGCTCCTGGGCAAAGGGGAAGCCTGCATCATAACCGCTGGGACTTTGGCCTTCACCACCCCTGCGACATAAGGTCGCAGCCGAGCCCCGGGGCAGGTTGGCGACAGGAAAGCTCCGTAGCATCGCCCCACTTTCCGGCTCCGGCCCCCTATTCACCTCCCGAGGCGCCCCGTCCATGACCCTGCTCCGCCCCAGCCCTGTTTCCGCCCTCTCCCTCACCGCCCTGGTCCTGTCCCTGGCCTGGGCGCCCCCTGCCCTGGCCTGCGCCGGTTGTGGCTGCACCTTAAGTTCCGACTGGGAAAGCCAGGGTTTTTCCACCACCTCGGGCTGGAAGGTGGATCTCCGCTACGATTACCTGAACCAGGATCAGCTGCGCCACAACCGGAGCAAAATCAACCCTTCCCAGGTGCCGGATGGCCAGGAGCTGGAAACCTACTCCCACAACCGCTATTGGACCCTGGGCCTGGATTACAGCCCGGCCCCGGACTGGGGGGTGAATGTGCAGCTGCCCCAGATTGACCGGGAGCACGGCACTCTGGGGGAAGACCACGCCAGCCCGGACCATTCCAGCCACAACGACCTGGGGGACATCCGGGTCCTGGGGCGCTATCAGGGCTGGCTGCCCGGCCACAATCTGGGCCTCCAGTTCGGGCTGAAACTGCCCACCGGCAGCCACACCCAGACCTTTGACAGCGGCGCCGCCCTGGACCGGGGCCTGCAACCGGGCAGCGGCACCACGGACCTGCTCCTGGGGGCCTACTTTTTCGACGCCCTTTCCCAGAACTGGGATTACTTCGCCCAGGCCCTGGCCCAAACGCCGCTGGATAGCAAGGACCAGTACCGGCCGGGCAAATCCCTCAATTTCAATCTGGGGGTGCGCTACATGAACGGGGGCAACTGGGTGCCCCAGGTGCAGATCAACGCCCGGGTGGCGGGCAAGGACCAGGGGGCCCAGGCGGATCAGGACAACAGCGGCGGTCGTCTGGTCTACCTGAGCCCGGGGGTAACCTACAAAATCAATGCCCAGACCTCGGTCTATGGCTTTGTCCAGGTGCCCCTGTTCCAGGACGTGAACGGCTACCAGCTAACCCCCAAGACCACCGCCTCCCTGGGCGTGCGCTATGCCTTCTAGGCCCCTGGGCCTGGTCCTGGGGCTGGTGCTCCTGACCTTCAGTCTGAGCACCCGGGCCCTGGAGCTGGGCACCCGGGCCCCGGACCTGTGGGGCACCCTGCTGGACGGCCAGCTCTTCGCCCTGCACCCGGCGGCCTCGGAAACGGCCCGGCCCCGGGTGGTGCTGATCCACTTCTGGGCCACCTGGTGCGAGCCCTGCCGCCGGGAAATGCCCATTCTGGACGCCTACTACCGCCGCCACCGGGACCAGGGCCTGACCCTTGTGGCCATTAGCCTGGACGACCCGGGGAACCTGGCCCAGGTACGCCAAGCCTTGGCCCCCTTCCCCTTTGCCGGGGCCCTGGCCCGGGACATGCATTACCCGGGCTGGGGCCGCATCTGGCGGATTCCGGTGAGCTTTGTGGTGGATAGCCAGGGCCTGCTGCGCCACAACGGCTGGTCCGGCCCGGCGGAATGGACGGAAGCCAGTCTGGAAAGCCAAGTCACGCCGCTGCTGACGGCTGGCGCGGCGCCCTAAACCCGGGGCACCCGAAGCCAGCGATCCGCCTCCCCCATCGCCTGGATTCAGGCGAACAGGGCTTCCAGGGAGGCCAGATAGGCCGCCGCTTCCGGGGCCCCTTCCGGGGGCGCCCAGGGGGCTTTTTCCGCTTCCGTCAGGGGCAGAAAGGGCCCGGCCTTGGCTTCAAAAAACACCGAGCCGGGGGCCAGGGAAAGAATGGCGTGGAAGCAGCCATGGGGAATATCCATGCCCAGGGCAGGCCCGCCCGCCGCCAGCACCACCCGGTCCAACACCCGGCCTCCCTCATCGAACAGCACCAGCCCGAAACGGCCCCGCAGCACCACCAGGGTTTCATCCTTGGCCGGGTCCAGGTGACGGTGGGGACGGATGTAGGAACCCGGTTCCACTCCGTTCAGCAGGCGGTGGGCGGGGGCGTCGTCCGTGGGATGAAAGTTGCGATTGCGGCGCAGGCGGGGCAACTGCCGGGCCTGGGCGCTGAGTTCGTCCAGACAGGCCTGGTCGATGAGGGTGGGAGCGGTCATGGGGATTCCAAAGGAACGAAGGGAAAGCCGGTGGGGCAGCCGGGGGAAACAAACACCCCAGGGCCAGAACCGAGGCAGGAGCGGGAAACGAACACCGGCGCGGGATTAAGGCAAGACGGGGGCCAGCGGCGGGAGACCGCCCCCGGCCCCCCGGATTACTTGTGCAGGCCCTGGGCGTTGAGCTGCACCGCCTTGCCGTCGAGAAAATCAATGCTGATGCGCTTTTCCACGCTGCCCCAGAAGCAGTGCTGTTCCACCAGGGCGTCGTCACAGCGGTCCGGGCTGCCCAGCACCGCCACCACCTGATCGTAGGTCTGGCCCACTTTCAGGCGGGCGTAATTGTCCTGGGTGACATGGACATGGCAACCGCCCAGGCCCAGCAGTAGGGCCAGCAACAGGGCCAGGGCACCGACCCTTAAGGGGGCGGCGGCAAGGGGGTGGGAGGGGAACATGGGCGAATTCCTTCGCGGGGGCGGGAGCGCACCCCCTATTGATATTGCAAATCCACGGCTTCCGGCGTCAGCCAGTCCCGCAGGCTTTTCAGCAATTCTTCGTCGGGGCGCACCCGGGCTTTTTCCCCGAGGAGCAGTTCGCAGGAGGCCACCGGGTTGGTGTAGGCAATGCGAATAGGGCAGCCTTCCGGGCTCACATAGGGGGCGATCAGGTTTTGCAGCTTGCGGGCGTCCCCGTTGCCGTTCATGGCCAGGCGCAGTTGGCGGGCAAAGCGACCCCGGGCTTCGGCCAGGGTGTAGATGTTTTCCGCCACAATGCGCAGGCCGCCGGAAAAGTCGTCTTTCTGCACCTTGCCTTCCACCACCAGCACCTCGTCTTCCTTGAGGCGCTGCCGGTTGGCGTCGAAGGTTTCGCTGAAGACGGACACTTCCTTCATGTCGCTGCCGTCGTCCAGCTGAATAAAGGCCATTTTGCCCCGCTGGGTGATTTTGGTACGCACCCCGGTAACCAGCCCGGCCAGGAGCTGGAAATCCTTCTGGGGTTCCAGCTGGGAGAGATTGCGGCGCACGAAGCGGGACACTTCCCCCTTCACCGCGTCAAAGGGGTGGCCGGAGAAGAAAAAGCCCAGGGCCTGCTTTTCCTGCATGAGCCGTTCCCGCTCATCCCAGGGGGGCACGGTGACGTAATCCACCGCCGTTTCCACGGAGGCGGGACCGGCGTCGAAGAGGCCCGCCTGGAGGGCGTCCCGCTGCACCTGCTCCGCCGCTTCCAGGGCGATGCCCACGGAAGCCAGCATTTTGTGCCGGTCCGGGTCCAGGGAATCGAAGGAACCGGCCCGGATCAGGGCTTCCACGGTGCGCCGGTTCACCATGCGCTTATCCACCCGGCGGCAGAAATCGAACAGGTCTTTGAAAGGCCCCTCCGCCTCCCGGGCGGCCAGAAGGCATTCCACCGCCTGTTGCCCCGTCCCCTTGACCCCCCCCAGGCCGTAGCGGATGGTTTTGGGATCCACGGGCACAAAGCGGTAATCCGAGGCATTCACGTCCGGCCCCAGGATGGTCACCCCGTTTTTCAGGGTGTCCTCCACAAAAATCTTCACCGAATCCGTGTTGTCCATGTCCACGGACATGGTGGCGGCCATGAAGGCGGCGCAATGGTGGGCCTTGAGCCAGGCGGTCTGGTAGGTAACCACCGCGTAGGCAG
The DNA here is from genome assembly GCA_041907765.1 of Rhodocyclaceae bacterium. Classification (GTDB taxonomy): domain Bacteria; phylum Pseudomonadota; class Gammaproteobacteria; order Burkholderiales; family Rhodocyclaceae; genus Azospira. The sequence goes on from JAYRGQ010000028.1 coordinate 4,372, forward strand.
CAGTGTGGGACTTGTTGAAGCCGTATTCGGCAAACTTTTCCATCAAGTCGAAGAGCTGCATGGCCAGATTTTCGTCGTAGCCTTTCTTGCGCGCGCCCTCCCGCATGATGTCCCGGTGCTTGGCCATTTCCTCGACTTTTTTCTTCCCCATGGCCCGACGCAGCAAGTCGGCGCCCCCCAGGGTGTAGCCGCCGATGATCTGGGCGATCTGCATCACCTGTTCCTGGTACACGATCACCCCGTAGGTGGGCTCCAGGGCGGCTTTCAGGTCTTCGTGGAAGTAGTCGATTTTCTGCTGGCCTTTTTTCCGCAGAATAAAGTCATCCACCATGCCGGAACCCAAGGGGCCCGGCCGGTAGAGGGCCAGCACAGCGATGATGTCTTCGAAGCGGTCCGGCTGCAGCTTTTTCAGCAGCTTTTTCATGCCCTCCGATTCCACCTGGAAGATGGCGGTGGTGTTGGCATCCTTGAGAATCTGGTAGGCCGACTGATCCTCGTAGCCCAGGGCCAGCAGGTCGGGACGGTTGCCGGTAAGCCGCTCCACGTAATCCACCGCCAGCTTGATGATGGTCAGGTTGCGCAGCCCCAAAAAGTCGAACTTCACCAGGCCGACTTTTTCCACGTCGTCCTTGTCGTACTGGGTCACCACGGAATCCGAACCCAGCTGGCAATAGAGGGGGCTGTATTCGGTCAGTTTGCCCGGGGCGATCACCACGCCCCCGGCGTGCATGCCGATGTTCCGGGTGGTGTCCTCCAGCTTCATGGCCAGCTCGAAGAGTTCCTTGATTTCCTCTTCCGAGTCGATTTTTTCCTTGAGCTGGGGCTCGGCCTCAATGGCCTTGGTGAGGGACAGGGGCTTGTTCTGCTCCACCGGGATGAGCTTGGAGAGGGAGTCGCAAAGGCTATAGGGCAGGTCCAGCACCCGGCCCACGTCCCGGATCACCGCCTTGGAGGACATGGTGCCGAAGGTGGCAATCTGGGACACGGCATCCAGGCCGTAGCGGTGGCGCACGTAGTCGATCACCCGACCCCGGTTGTCCTGGCAGAAGTCCACGTCAAAGTCAGGCATGGACACCCGTTCCGGGTTCAGGAAGCGTTCGAACAACAGGGCGTAACGCAGGGGGTCCAGGTCCGTAATGCCGATGCTGTAGGCCACCAGGGAGCCGGCCCCGGAGCCCCGGCCCGGGCCCACGGGCACCCCGTTGTTTTTGCCCCAGTTAATAAAGTCCGCCACGATCAGGAAGTAGCCGGGGAAGCCCATCTGGATGACCGTGTTGATTTCCCGCTCCAGGCGGGCGTCGTACTCGGGGCGCCGGGCCAGGCGCTCTTCCGGGTCCGGGTAGAGCTGGGCGAGGCGGACTTCCAGGCCGTCCCGGGCGGTCTTGGCCAGGTAATCGTCAAGACTGACCCCTTCCGGGGTGGGGAACTGGGGCAGGAAGTTTTTGCCCAGCACCAGATTCACATTGCAACGCTTGGCGATTTCCACCGTGTTTTCCAGAGCCTCGGGCAAATCGGCGAAGAGTTCCGCCATTTCCCCCTGGGTCTTGAAATACTGCTCCTCGGTGAAATTCCGGGGCCGGCGCCGGTCCCCCAGCACATAGCCCTGGGCGATACAGACCCGGGCCTCGTGGGCCTTGAAGTCGTCCCGATCCATGAACTGGATGGGGTGGGTGGCCACCAGGGGCAGATCCAGCTCCGCCGCCAGGGCCACCGTATCCCGCACCATGGCTTCCTGCTGGGGCTGGCCGTAGCGCTGCACTTCCAGGTAAAAGCTGTCGGGAAAACGGCGGGCCCATTCCCGGGCCCGCTCCGCCGCCAGGGCCGGTTTGCCATTGCGCAGGGCTTCGCCGATGTCCCCGTGGTCGGCGCCGGAGAGGGCGATGAGGCCGCCGCAGCCCAGCTCGTCCAGCCAGGCCCGGCGAATTTCCGCCCGCTCCGGCCGGTCCGGCACCAGATAGGCTTTGGAAAGCAGCTCGCAGAGGCGCAGATAGCCATCCTGATCCCCCACCAGCAACAGCAGCCGATAGGGATTGGCCGGGTCCGCCTCGTTGGCCAGCCACAGGTCGCTACCGAAAATGGGCTTAATGCCGTGGGGCCGGGCCGCCCGGTAAAACTTCACCAGGCCGAAACCGGCGGCCAGATCGGTGAGGGCGAAGGCCGGCATACCGTCCGTTTCCGCCCGCTCAATGGCCGCGTCCAGGCGGACGATGCCTTCGGTGATGGAAAACTCGCTGTGGAGACGGAGATGGATAAAGCGGGGATCGGTCATGGGCGGATTTTACCCCGGCCGCCCCCCCGACGCATGGGCGACGGGAGGCCAAATGGGGCGCAAGAAGAGACAAAAACGCCCCGGAGAGGGGCGTGGTTACTGGAAGAAAACCCTAGCCCCCGGCTTCGGGGCCTGGGGCCTTGCGCCCCGGGGGGCCGGGCGGCAGAAGGCCGTCTTATGGCCCGCTCCACCGGGGAAAAAGGGACAAGGCCAAAGGACGGCCCTTCCGGGCCGATTTTTAGCCGCCGATCAGGGCCATGACCTCCGCCACGGTAGCGGGGGTCACAGGCTTTTTGATGAAATGAACGCCCATGGCCTGGGACTTATCCCGAATGGCGTCCTGCACATTGGCGGTCATCAGGGCCAGGGGCGCCATACAGCCCGCCAGCCGGAGCTTGGCCGCCAGGGTCAGGCCGTCCATGCCGGGCATGTTGAAATCCAGGGTCACCAGATCGTAGGCCGCCTCGCTCACCTTGGTCCGGGCCTCGTCCCCGTTGGCCGCCTCATCCACCACCCAGTCCCCGTGCTTGTCCTGGACCAGGGCCTTGACCATCATCCGGCTCACCCGGCTGTCGTCCACCACCAAAATACGCTTGCTCATGCTCTTCTCCGACCGGGCCTGGGGACCCGCCGTTCAGGTCCGCTCTTGGATCAGTTCGATTTTATAGCCATCCGGGTCTTCCACGAAGGCAATGATGGTGCTGCCGTGCTTCATGGGCCCGGCTTCCCGCACCACCTTGCCGCCCCGGGCACGGATCTGGGCGCAGGCCGCCGCCGCATCCGGCACCCCCAGGGCCACGTGGCCGAAGCCCGTGCCCAGATCGTAGGCCGGGGTGTCCCAGTTATGGGTCAGTTCAATCACCGCCTGTTCCGCTTCCGGGCCGTAGCCCACAAAGGCCAGGGTGAAGCGACCTTCCGGATAATCCTGGCGGCGCAGCAGGGTCATGCCCAGCACTTCCGTATAGAAGGCCAAAGAACGGTCCAGATTGCCGACCCGCAGCATGGTGTGGAGAAGACGCATGATTTTCCTTTCAACGGAGGGTTGGTTCGGTCCAGCGGGGCAAGGCCGAGGCCAGGCGGCGCAGCTCGGCCCGGGCCTGGAGGTGGTCCGGATAAAGGGCCGCCACCACCTGCCAGAAACGGGGGGAATGGTTCATTTCCCGCAAATGGGCCACTTCGTGGGCCACCACGTAATCCCCCAGAGTGGGGGGGAAGTGTAGCAGGCGCCAGTTGAGGCGGATGCCGCTTTGCCGGCTGCAACTGCCCCAGCGGGTGCGGGCGGCGGACAGGGCCAGGGGCGGCACGGCCACCCCCAGGCGGGCGCAATACTCGGCCAGACGGGGAGCGAAATGGTCCAGGGCCCGTTGGCGCAGGGCCCGTTCCAGGGCCCGGTCCAGTTCCCCCGCCCGGGGTTGGCGGCCATGGCCCAGCTGCAACAGCCAGCCGCCCCCCAGGCCCCGGGGTATCCAATGGACGCCCCGCCGCCCGGGTTGCAGCCAGAGTTCCGCCTCCTGGCCCAGCACGGGCAACTTCATCCCGTCCGCCAGGACCAGGGGCGGAGGCTCCGCCGCCGCCCGTTGCTGCCACGCTTCCAGTTTGTTCAGGACCCAGGCTTGATGCTGGCGGATCACCCCTTCCACTTCCGCCAAGGGCGCCCCCAGGGGCGCCCCTACCCGCAGGCCCCGCTGGTCGATGGAAAGGCCGATGGAGCGGCGCCGGCTGCGGCGCAGGGCATAGGCCACAGCCTGACCGTCCAGGAGCAGGCTACGGGCGCTTTCCGCCCCCCCGGCCTGGGTTCCGCCCCGAGCCACGGTGCCCTCAGGCCCCCTGGGCCGGTTCCCCAGCCTGGCCATGGGCTTTACGGCGCACCCGGGAAATTTTGGCCATTTCCCCTTCAATCCAGGCTTCCACCTGGGCGTTCAGGGCGGTTTCCGTCATCCCCGTGGGATCAATTACCGGACCGATGCTCACCGTAATGGTGCCGGGGCGCTTGAGGAAGGCCTGACGGGGCCAGAGTTCCCCCGCGTTGTGGGCCACGGGCACCACCTTGGCCCCCGCATGCACGGCCAGATGGGCGCCGCCGATTTTGTAGCGGCCCTTTTTGCCCGCTGCCACCCGGGTGCCTTCCGGGAAAATAATGACGCCGATGCCCTGTTTGAGCCGTTCCCGGCCCTGCTCCACCACCTGCATGAGGGAATCCCGCCCGGCCCGGCGGTTGATGGAGATCATTTTCAGGGTGGCCAAGCCCCAGCCGAAAAAGGGCACGCTCAAAAGTTCCCGCTTCAGCACAAAGACCACGGGGGGAAAGTATTCCTGCAAGCCCACGGTTTCCCAGGCGGACTGGTGCTTGGCCAGGACAATGCAGGGTTCCTTGGGGACATTTTCCAGGCCCTTGACCTTGACCCGGATGCCCAGCACGTAGCGGGACAGCCAGAGAAAGCCTTTGCGCCAGGCCACACCAATGCGATAGCGCACCCGGAACGGCAGGGGCCGGGCCAGGTTGAGGAGCAGGGAAATAACGATGGTGAGGGGTACCACACCCACCATAAACAACAGGGAGCGGAGAAAGATCATGGTTTGTCCGTTTTTTCTGCCTTTTCAGGCTTTTCCGCTTTCTCAGGCTTGTCTGCCTTATCGCCCTTCTCCGCCTTCTCGGCTTTGTCAGACTTTTCGGGCTTTTCCGCCTTTTCCCCCTTATCCGGGGCCGTGGCCAGGAGGTGATTCACCAGGGCGGCCAGATCGGGGAACACTTCCGTGCCCTCGGGCAAATCCCCGTCCTCCCGGGTCTTTTCCCCCTTGCCGGTAAGCACCAGATAGGGCTTGGCCCCCACGGCGGCAGCGGCCTGGAGATCCCGCAGGGAATCCCCCACGGCGGGCACCCCGGTCAGTTCCACGTTGTAGCAGGCAGCCAGGCGGTAAAACATACCGGGCTTGGGTTTGCGGCATTCGCACTTGGAATCCGCCGCATGGGGGCAGTAGAAAATAGCGTCAATGCGCCCCCCGGCGGCCTGGACCGTCTTGTGCATTTTTTCGTGGATGGCGTTCAGGGTGTCCATGTCAAACAGCCCCCGGCCCACCCCCGACTGGTTGGTGGCCACCACCACCCGGTAGCCCGCCTGGTTGAGCCGGGCAATGGCTTCCGGGCTGCCCGGAATGGGCTTCCATTCCGCCGGGGACTTGATGAACTGGGCGGAATCGAAATTGATGACCCCGTCCCGGTCGAGGATGACCAGCTTCATATCACTTCTCCACGGCCAGCCGGGAAATGTCCGCCACCGCATTGAGCTGGTCGGACAGGGATTGGAGCAGGGCCAGACGGTTAGCCCGCACCAGGGGCTCGTCCGTCATCACCATGACTTCGTCGAAGAAGCCATCCACCTCGGCCCGCACGGCAGAGAGAGCCTTCAAGGCGGCGGTGTAGTCTTCGTTGGCGGTGAAGGACTTGATCTGGGGGGCCAGATGGAGCACCCGCTCGAACAGGGACTTTTCCGCCGCTTCCTGGAAGAGGGCCACATCCGGCTCACCCACCGGGCCTTCCGCCTTCTTTAGGATATTGCCGATGCGCTTGTTGGCAGCGGCCAGGGCCTGGGCTTCCGGCAGGGTGACGAAGACCTTCACCGCCTCCAGCTTGGGCACCACCCGGTCGATGCGGGTGGGCTTCTGGGCCAGCACTGCTTCCACCCCATCCTGGGCATAGCCCGCGTCCTTCAGGTAGCCCCGCAGCCGGTCCAGCATGAAGTCCAGCAGATGGTCGATGAAGTCCCCTTGCAGCACTCCGGGGGCGAACCCGGCGGCGGCGTCCTGGATCAATTCACCCAGATCCAGGGGCAGGGGCGTTTCCAGGAGAATGCGTAGCACCCCCAGGGCGGCCCGGCGCAGACCGAAGGGGTCCTTGTCCCCAGTGGGCACCTGACCGATGCCGAAAAAGCCCACCAGGGCATCCAGCTTGTCCGCCAGGGCCGCGGCGGCGGCCACATTGCCCTGGGGCAGGGCGTCCCCGGCAAACCGGGGCTGGTAGTGGGCGGCAATGGCTTCCGCCACTTCCGGCGCTTCCCCGTCGTGAAGGGCGTAGTAGCGGCCCATGATGCCTTGCAATTCGGGGAATTCCCCCACCATGTCGGTGACCAGGTCCGCCTTGGCCAGACGGGCAGCCCGGGCCGCCAGGGAAGCGTTGCTTTGCAGGCGCACGGCGATTTTCTGGGCCAGGGCTTCGAGCCGTTCCACCCGTTGCAGCTGGCTGCCCAGCTTGTTGTGGTACACCACCGCCCCCAGCTTTTCCAGGCGGGAGGCCAGGGTGGACTTCCGGTCCTGGTTGAAGAAGAAGCGGGCGTCCGCCAGCCGGGGCCGCACCACCCGGGCGTTGCCGCCCACGATGTGCTTGGGATCGGCCACCGCCATGTTGGAGACGATGAGGAACTTGTTGATCAGCTTGCCCCGGGCGTCCAGCAGGGGAAAGTATTTCTGGTTCTGCTGCATGGTGAGGATCAGGCATTCCTGGGGCACTTCCAGGAATTCGGGCTCAAATTCCCCCACATAAACCACGGGCCATTCCACCAGGGCCGTCACCTCGTCCAGCAGGCCTTCCGCCGGATTGATGGTGGCCTGGAGTTCCCGAGCCTTGGCATCCAGCTGGGCAGCGATGTTGGCCTTGCGCTGGGCGTAGGAAGCCATGACCTTGCCCTGATTTTCCAAGGTGCTGGCGTAGGCGTCGGCGGAAGGCAGGGTGATTTCCCCCCGGGAGAGGAAACGGTGGCCCAGGGTGGTCTTCTGGCTGGAAAGACCCAGCACTTCCCCGGGCACCACCCGGTTGCCGTGGAGCATCACCAGACCATGGACCGGACGCACGAAGAGCACGTCCCGGTCGCCCCAGTGCATGAGCTTGGGGATAGGCAGCTTTTTCAGGGCGTCGGCCACGATACCGGCCAACACTTCGTCCAGCTTGGCCCCGGTGACGGTGGCTTGGTAGTAGAAGGTTTCCGACTTGCCGTCCACCCGCTTTTCAAAGCTGGGGATGGCGCTTTCCGGAATACCCTTGGCCGCCAGCTTTTTCAGCAGGGCGGGGGAAGGATTGCCGTTGGCGTCCAAGGCCACGGAAACGGGCATGATTTTCTCGAACACCTGGGCGTCCGGCGCCTGAACCAGGACCTGGGGCACCTGGATGGCCAACCGGCGGGGGGTGGCGAACCATTCATAGGCCCCCCCGGCAGTGGTCAGGTTACGGCTGGAAAGTCCGGCATGAACACCGGCGGCGAACACCTCGCCGAGCCGGGCCAGGGCCTTGGGCGGCAGTTCTTCCGTGCGCAGTTCGATGAGCAGGGTCTGATTCATGTTATTTGCCCTCCCCGGCCCGCACCATGGGGAAACCCAGGGCCTCCCGGGAGTCGTAGTAGGCCTGGGCGACCTGGCGGGCCAGCGCCCGCACCCGGCCGATATAGGCGGCCCGTTCGGTGACGGAAATGGCGCCCCGGGCGTCCAGGAGATTGAAGGTGTGGGAGCACTTCATGACCATTTCAAAGCCCGGCAGGGGCAGGCCCGCCTCCATGAGGCGCTTGGCCTCGGCTTCGTATTCGTTGAAATGGCGGAAGAGCATGTCCACGTTGGAATACTCGAAGTTGTACTTGGACTGTTCCACTTCGTTCTGATGGAACACGTCCCCGTAGGTCACGACCCGGTCGCCGTTTCTCGCCCACACCAGGTCATAGACATTTTCCACGCCCTGGAGGTACATGGAGAGCCGCTCCAGGCCGTAGGTGATTTCCCCCAGTACGGGCTTGCAGTCCAGGCCGCCCACCTGCTGGAAGTAGGTGAACTGGGTCACTTCCATGCCGTCCAGCCAGACTTCCCAGCCCAGACCCCAGGCGCCCAGGGTGGGGGATTCCCAGTCGTCTTCCACGAAACGCACGTCGTGTTCCTGGAGATTGATGCCCAGGGCTTCCAGGGACTGGAGATAGAGTTCCTGAATATTGTCGGGAGAGGGTTTGATCACTACCTGATACTGGTAGTAATGCTGAAGCCGGTTGGGGTTTTCCCCGTAGCGGCCGTCCTTGGGACGGCGGGAAGGCTGGACATAGGCGGCAGCCCAGGGTTCGGGGCCCACGGCGTGGAGGAAGGTGGCGGTGTGGAAAGTGCCCGCGCCCACCTCAATATCGTAAGGCTGGAGCAGCGCGCAGCCCTGCTTGTCCCAGAAATTCTGCAACCGCAGAATGACTTCCTGAAAAGTTGGCATGGTTTGCCCGGTGAGATTTGGTGAAACGGAGGATTTTACCTTGTCGGGCCCGGTTTGCCGAACCCAGGCAGCCCTGGGAAAAGGAAGGCGACGGGAAAAGGGCGCCGATAGGCCCGGGGGCCCGCCCCACTCCGGAACCCAGCGGCGGAATGGGCTTCCTGCCCGGGGAATACGGCAAAGACGGAAAAGGCGCCCCGCCGCCCTTTAGCGGGAGGCCCCGGGAGCCCGGGGGCTCCGACCCAGCAGGGCGGGCACTAGGCAGAGTACCGCCAGCACCAGCATCAACACATTGCCCCAGCGGGCGTAGGGAGTGAGCCCCTGGTAGCCCTGCACGTCCCCCACCAGGGCGCCCCGGGTAAAGGGAGGCAACTGATCCTGGACCCGGCCGTCCGGGGTGATGATGGCGGTCATGCCCGTATTGGTGGCCCGCAGCATGGGACGGCCGTTTTCCATGGCCCGCAGGCGGGAGATTTGCAGGTGCTGGGGCTGGGCCAAGGAGCGGCCGAACCAGGCGGTATTGGACATATTCACCAGCAGGGTGGCCCGGGGCAGGGCCTGGCGGATTTCTTCCCCAAAGCCATCTTCATAGCAGATGTCCGGCGCCACCTGCTGCCCGGCCAGGGCCAAGGGCGGACGCCCCACCTGGCCCGGGGTGAAGTTGGACATGGGCATGTGCATCATGTCCAGGAACCAGGCGAAGCCCGGGGGAATGTATTCCCCGAAGGGCACCAGATGGGCTTTGTCGTAGCGCTGCATGGGGGCCGCCCCCAGGCTCACGGCGCTATTGGTGTAGCGTTCCCCGTCGCCGAACACCACCCCCACCAGCACATCTCCCTTCTGGCGATGGACCAGATCCCGCAGGTCGGAGAGAAATTCCGGGGGTAGTTGTTGGTAATAGGCGGGCAAGGCCGTTTCCGGCAGCACGGTGAGTTTGGCCGGGTTTTCCAGCACCAGCCGCAGATAGGATTCCAGGGAATCGTAAAACCGTTCCGGCTGCCACTTCATATCCTGGGCAATATCCCCCTGAAGCAAGGCCACCCGTACCGGCGCCCCCACGGGATGGACCCAGGGCACCCGGGTCAGGCCGTAACCGCCCCCCAGAAGCAGGATCACGGGCAACACCATGGCCCAGCGCCGGGAGGCCACCACCTCGGCGGCACAGGCGGCCAGCAGGGCGGTCACCAGGCCCATGCCATAGACCCCCAGCACCGGGGCGAACCCGGCCAGGGGACTGGGAGGGGTTTGGGAATAGCCGAGACTGAGCCAGGGGAAGCCGGTGAGGAACCAACCCCGAGCCCATTCGGTGAGGGTCCACAGACCGGCGAAGGCAAAAACCAGGGCCCAGGGCCCCAGGCCCCGGCGCTTTAAGCGCCCCAGGCCCCAGGCGGCCAGGGCGGGGAAAAGGCCCAGATAGGCGCAGAGCAGGGCGCTGGCCAAGGCGGCCATGGGCAGGGCCATGCCGCCGAAGTCGTGGAGGCTCACATAGACCCAGGAGACCCCAGCGAGGAAATGGCCAAAGCCGAAGGTAAAGCCCAGCCAGCCCGCTTCCCGGGGGCTGTCGGCCCGGGACACGAACAGGTAGAAACCGGCCCAGGCCAGCCAGGCCAGGGGAAACCAGCCGAAGGGGGCAAAGGCGGCCACGGCCATGGCGCCCAGGCCGCAGGTGGCCACACTGAAAAATCGACGACGGGGAATGGCAGCCATGTACGGCAACACTCTTCTGAATTCGGAAAACGGTTGAAAAGGCGGAAAAACCGGCGGCACCGGGGGCCCGACCACCGGGCCCACTGCCGCCGCTGCGCCCGGCAGGATACCCGGAAGGGGCCGCCGGGGGAAATCAGGCGGCGGGGGCTTCCATCCGGGGCAGGCGTTCCACCAGGAGGGTGTAGAGGCGCCGGCTGTCCGCCCGCAGCACCTGGAATTTCAGCCCCTCCAGTTCCAGCACCTCATTGCGCTTGGGCACCCGGCCCAGGGCGGCCATCACCAGCCCCCCCACGGTATCCCAGCTCTGGTCCTCGAAATGGGTGCCAAAGGTTTCATTGAAGGCGTCGATTTCGGTCTGGGCCTTGACCCGGTAGCGGCCAGACTGGTCCTGGAGAATGTTGTCCTTGTCCTCATCGAAGTCGTATTCGTCTTCGATGTCCCCCACAATCTGTTCCAGCACGTCCTCGATGGTCACCAGCCCGGCCACGCCGCCGTATTCATCCACCACCACGGCCATGTGGTTGTGGGACACCCGGAATTCCCGGAGCAGCACGTCCAGGCGCTTGGATTCGGGGATAAAGACGGCGGGGCGGAGCCAGTCCTTGAGGGCGAAGGTGGGATCGCCAAAGGCCCGCAGCAGGTCCTTGGCCAGGAGAATGCCCAGGATGTCGTCCTTGTTGTCCCCCACCACGGGGAAACGGGAGTGGGCGGTGGTAATGACCGTGGACACCAGGGCCGGCAGGGGCTGGTCCAGGGAGAGGAAATCCATCTGGGCCCGGGGCACCATCACGTCCCGCACGGCGGTTTCGGAGGCGGCCAGGGCCCCCTCGATAATGGTAAGGGCATCCGCGTCGAGCAGGCTGCGCTCGAAGGCGGAGTGGAGCAACTCCAGGAGCTGCTCCCGATCCTCCGGCTCCCGCAGGAGCAGGGAGGACAAGCGTTCAAGAAAAGTGGGTTTGGGGGTACTAGGGGAACTGTCCATGATGGAGATTTAGCGGCTCTCTGATCGGGGATGGGAAGGCGCCTGGTCGGGAGGCTCGCCGCGCTCGGCGGCATAGGGATCGGGATAGCCCAGGGTGGCCAGGATTTCCCGCTCCCGGCCCTCCATGACTTCGGCTTCCTCGTCGTTTTCGTGGTCGTAGCCCTGTAAATGCAGCATACCATGCACCACCAGGTGGGCGTAGTGGGCCTCCGTGGGGATGCCCTGCTCCGCCGCTTCCCGGCGCACCACGTCCGGGCTGATGACCAGATCGCCAAAGACCACCGGCTCCAGGTCATAGGGGAAGGACAGCACATTGGTGGTGTAGTCCTTGCCCCGGTAGTCCCGGTTCAGCTCACGGCCTTCCTCCGGGTCCACCAGGCGCACGGTGATCTGGCCGCCCTTCATGCCATCCACGTTGAGGGCTGCCCGGGCCCAGCGGAAGATGGCCTGGCGGGACGGAACGTCCTCGGGGCGGATGGCGTATTGCACGGAAAGATTGAGACGGCGGCTGGGGGTCACGAGGCTTGCTTCCGGGAGTGGTCTTCGTAGGCGGAGACGATGCGGGCCACCAGGGGATGGCGCACCACGTCTTCCTTGAGAAATTGGGTAAAGGCGATGCCCCGCACGTCCTTGAGGATCAGGGCGGCTTCCTTGAGGCCGCTGCTGTGGCCCTTGGGCAAATCCACCTGGGTCAGGTCCCCCGTAATCACCGCCTTGGCGCCGATGCCGATGCGGGTCAGGAACATTTTCATCTGCTCCGGCGTGGTGTTCTGGGCTTCGTCCAGGATGATGAAGGCGTGGTTCAGGGTGCGGCCCCGCATAAAGGCCAGGGGGGCGATTTCGATGGCGCCTTTTTCGTAGAGCCGGGTCACCCGGTCAAAGCCCATGAGGTCGTAAAGGGCGTCGTAGAGGGGGCGCAGGTAAGGATCCACCTTCTGGGCCAAGTCCCCGGGGAGGAAACCGAGCCGTTCCCCCGCCTCCACTGCCGGACGGGTGAGGACGATGCGCTCCACCAGATCCCGCTCAAAGGCATCCACGGCGCTGGCCACAGCCAGGTAGGTCTTGCCCGTGCCCGCCGGGCCAATGCCGAAGGTGATGTCGTGTTCCTGGATGGCTTTCAGGTATTCCACCTGACGGGGGGTGCGGCCATGGAGCTCGGTCTTGCGGGTCACCAGGGCGGGGGTGCCCACCGCCGGGGCCGGGGCCGCCGGGGCGGAGAGGCGCCGCACGGGCCGGTTGAGGATTTCCACCAGGCCCAGCTGCACGTCGTCCACCGTCAGGCCGTCCGCCGCCCGATCGTAGAAATGGCGTAGGGCCTCCGCCGCCCGAGCGGTGTGCTCCCCTTCTCCCCGCAGGGTAAAGCGTTCGCCCCGGCGGGCAATGGTCACATCCAGGGCGGTTTCGATCTGGCGCAGGTTTTCGTCCAGGGCACCGCAAAGATTGGACAACTGGGTGTTGTCCAGGGGGTCGAGAATGACTTCCAGGGGACGGGCCTTGGCCGCCCCCGTTTTGGCGCTGCCACGGGGGCTCATCGTCCTTGTTCCTTATCTGTCATGCCGTTTAGGCCTCGCGCTCCCGGGTCACAATTTCCCCCCGCAGGGAGTGGGGCAGGGCCGAGGTAATGCGCACTTCCACAAAATGGTGGATGAGCCGGGGATTGCCGACAAAATTGACCACCCGGTTGTTATCCGTGCGCCCCGCCAGTTCCCCCGGGTCTTTCTTGGAAACCCCTTCCACCAGCACCCGTTGCACCGATCCCACCATGGTCTGGGAAATGGCCAGAGCCTGGGCTTCGATCTGCTTTTGCAGCCGCATCAGGCGCTTCAGCTTCACGTCCTGGGGCGTGTCGTCGGCCAGTTCCACCGCCGGCGTGCCCGGGCGGGGGCTGTACACGAAACTGAAGGAAGTATCGAAATTCAGCTCCTCAATCAGGCTCATGGTTTTTTCAAAGTCCGCTTCCGTTTCCCCGGGGAAGCCCACGATGAAATCGGAACTCAAGGACAGGTCGGGCCGGGCGGCCCGCAGTTTGCGCACCACGCTCTTGTATTCCAGGGTGGTGTAGCCCCGCTTCATGGCCGCCAGCACCCGGTCCGCCCCGGCCTGCACGGGCAGGTGGAGGTGGGACACCAGCTTGGGTACCTTGGCGTAGGTTTCGATGAGCCGGGCCGTCATTTCCCGGGGATGGGAGGTGGTGTAGCGGATGCGCTCCACCCCGGGCATGTCCGCGATGTATTCGATCAGCAGGGCCAAATCCGCCGTTTCCCCTTCCGGACCGCCCACCTGACCCCGGTAGGCGTTCACGTTCTGGCCCAGGAGGGTGATTTCCTTGACCCCCTGCTCCGCCAGCCCGGCCACTTCGGTGAGGATGTCCTCAAAGGGCCGGGACACTTCGCCGCCTCGGGTGTAGGGCACGATGCAGTAGGTGCAGAACTTGGAGCAGCCTTCCATGATGGAAACGAAGGCGCTGGCCCCTTCCGTCTTGGCCGGCGGCAAGGCGTCGAATTTTTCGATTTCCGGGAAGGACACATCCACCGCTGCCCGGCCCTTGGTGCGCCGGTCCGCGATCAACTGGGGCAGCCGGTGCAGGGTCTGGGGCCCGAACACCACATCCACGTAAGGAGCCCGAGCCACAATGGCCTCCCCTTCCTGGCTGGCCACGCAGCCCCCCACGCCGATCACCAGATCAGGCTTGGATTGCTTCAAGTGACGTACCCGGCCCAGGTCGTGGAACACCTTTTCCTGGGCCTTTTCCCGCACGGAACAGGTGTTGAAGAGAATGATATCGGCGTCTTCCGGGTTATCGGTTTTCTCGATCCCGCCCGCCTGATTCAGCACATCGGCCATCTTGTCCGAGTCGTACTCGTTCATCTGACAGCCAAAGGTTTTGATATAGAGCTTTTTCGCCACAGGGTTTCTACACAGAAAGGGAAATACAAAGCCGTTGGAACGGGAGCACCGGCCCCTAGTTCCAGGTCGCCGTTGCGGCGGTGGTCCCGTTGGTGGGCAGGGGCAAGGGCTGGGGCGGCATCCGCTTCGGGTCCAGCACGGCCAGCTCCTGGTTGGTCAAAATCCAGATACGCAGCACATCCCCGTTCATGTCCGTCAAATAACGAACATAGAGGGTGCCGCTCAGGTTTTGCAGCGCCCCCACCAGCACCAGAAAATTGTTCTGATCCCGGATCACCAGACCCGGCGCCAGGTGGTAGGTATATTTGTCGATGGTCACATAGCCATTGACCGGCGCCGACATTTTACCGAAGGAGGCCGCCGCCGGAATGGGGCGCACGATGGTCTGGGCCTGTACCCCCAGACAGCCGCCCCCCAGGGCCAGACACAGCCCCACCAGGCACAACAGGCGATGCAACCCAGTCCGCAAGCCGGACTCCTTGGACTAAACGATTGAATAATTATACACAATCCCCCTCCCCCACCGCCCCGCCCCCGGATTTTTACGCTGCCCCCGCGCCCAAACCTTGACCTGCCGCCCCCGCCCCGGATAGAATCTGCACCCTCCGTCTGCCGCCCTCCCGGGCGCAGAGGAAAAAAGGTGATGTAGCTCAGTCGGTTAGAGCGATGGATTCATAACCCATAGGTCGGCAGTTCGATTCTGCCCATCACCACCACAGCACACCTAAGGCCCTGACTTGCAAGGTTTTCCTTGTGACTCAGGGCTTTATAATTTCTGGCTTTCACACATGCTTTCACACAGATGTTGAAAAACGGAAAAATGCCGACCCCTTGGCGACACCCAAAACACGGTACTTACTACCTCAAAAAACGGGTTCCTCTGGACATCAAGCACCTCTGGACCAAACCCGATCCCTATCAAGTTTCTCTCGGCACCAAAAATCTATCGGATGCCAACAGGCTCATCTGCAAAGAGTGGCTGAAACTGGAAGAGGAGTTCGATCAACTCCGACGCAAGGCAGCACGTCAGCTTGGCCTGTGCGAAGAAATCATCCCCGACCTCCTTGAAGAATGGCTCCATGAGATGCTCAAGGAGGACGAGCAGCTTCGCTTTGCTGGACGAATCGACAGAGCGCCCGGCGAACCTAATCCGGGTTTTGAGATTGCTGTCGAACAGCTGGATGCAGGGATCGCTTCAGGTAATTACCCTGACTTCCTGATTCGAGAGGCTGTCTGGCTTCTGAACCAGAAGGGCATTTCCTACTCTCCTTCCAGCTACATCTACGCCAAGTTCTTGCATGAACTGGCCCACAAGTGCATCCTGTATTTCCAGCTTTTGGCACAGAGAGACATCGGCAAACACGTCAGAACACCCGAGCCCCCCAAGGCCAAAGACCTGATGTCCATCGAAGCGCTCTACGACAAGTTCAAGCAGCACAGAATCGCCAACGAGAAATGGAAAGACCCAGAGACCCAAGACAAGCGGGAATACGGCCCGATTGTCCGGGAGTTCATCTCGGTGGTTGGCAGCAAGCCAGTCCATCAACTCACCCACCAAGACGCTGTCGATTACTTTGACCATACAGTCGCACGGTCAGACATCTCCCTCGGTACCAAGAAGCGCAACCTATCTCGAATCAAGACTCTCCTGCTGTTTGGCAAGGAGCAGTACCAAGTGCCTGACATCACCGGGCCATTGAAGATCACGGCTGAGTACAAGAAGACACACAACTCGTATGTCCGATTCAGCAAGGACGATCTGGAGGCGCTCTTCCACTCGGAGGCGTACAAGACCAACAGCTTCAAGAAAGCCTCGCAGTACTGGATTCCACTGATCGGCCTCTACTCTGGGGCACGAATCGATGAACCAGCCAGCTTGCTTGTTTCGGAGATTAGGCAGCTTGAAGGTGTTTGGTGTTACTTCATGAGTAGCGATGAAGCAAACCAAGGAGGCAAAAATGACTATGCGCCTCGCTGGGTTCCCATTCATCCCAAGCTGCTCGAAGCCGGTCTGTTGGACTACTGGTCGTCAATCAAGGCCGAGGGACACTCGCGTCTCTTTCCTGAGATGGGCAATGCCGAACGTGATGGCTGCGGCAAGAGGGCAACTGTCGATTTCACCGAGTACCGCCGGAGTGTCGGTGTAGGGGCAAATATCGGCAGAAGCACCAAGGCGTTTCACTCTTTCCGCAGCACCCTGATCTCTGAGTTGAAGGAGCGGGGTGTTGATGGCGAGATGCGACGTGCCCTTGTTGGCCATGCAAGCGAGAAGCGAGATGTGCACGATGACATCTACGACCAAGCAGACTTCCAGCCAAAGAAAGCACTTGCCGCCATCTCTCTGGCGAACTTCGGCCTTTCACATCCGCGCTTTGTCGACACTGACTCAATGAAGAACGCCAGACGACGCTACCTGAAGAAGTCGGACTGAAAACGTCGCAAAAATGCGAGAGGGGAATCCTTGAATCGTGGTCGAGAGATTCCCCCCCGTGCCCCCCTTCGTCTCCATTTCAGCACGACGATGTCCTCAGGCATCCTGTTGTGAACTGAACCCGCAATTCATACAATCCCTCCATCATGTCGTTCGCAAAGGAGGTTCATGGATGACCCAATCGAGCAAAGTCTCACCGCTACTGAAGCCCAAACATTTCGATGGACTGGACACCAGTCTGACAGACCAAGGGTTGCGTTTAAGTACTCGCATTGGCCTCGCAGAACGGCAGGATGAGATTTTCGAGATTGCTGATGGTGACTACGAGTTAGAGGACCAGCTGGACAAACTCCAGAGCCTTCGGCCATACACGAAGGTGGCTACCAATCCGAGAAGGCCCTCCGCCCGAACCCTGCTGAAAATCTTTCGTGAGGCCAAGCAGCGGCTACTTCCAGATGAGTCGATTTCTATCTCTCACGGACTGCCAGACCAATACGATCTTCAGTGGGATCGACAACGGAAGTCGGATGGAGATGACACAGAGGGACAATTCCTTGTGCTGGTCGCGCAGGATGGCGATCAGCTTGTTGGATTTGCCGGATTGGGAATCACGTTAATTCACGATGCCGTGAGAAAACAGATCGACATCTGCCATTCCCTTGAATTGGTCTATGTTCATCCGGGCCATCGCGGTCAAGGCTTTGGACTCGACCTTTCCATTGCCTGTGGGTATCTCTGTCGAGATGTCTTTGTTGCAACCTACCGAGCCGCCCCCGCTGGCTACACGATTGCCCCAGTCGTACATGCAGACCTTGAGACCAAGGGCGGCGAGCGATTCACCCGACAAGTTGCCGATGCTCTGGGCTTCCAAGCAGACATGCTCCGCGAGGATGGCAAGCGGAAATCCATCACCGTCGAATCGGTAGAGGTAGAAGCCGGGTACTGATGTACTCAAAAAACCGACGTTTTCCGGTACAGCGGCAGGTACAGTGAGGCCGTACCGATAAACAGGGTGTTGTAAACGGGTCGGCGTACCGATATGATTTACCCCGTTTTCGTTGTACATGAGGTAATTCATGGCTACTTTCACTTACCTGCGGGTTTCAACAAAAGACCAGACCACAGGGCAGCAACTGGCTCAAATTCAGGGTGCAGGACATCAGATCGAGAAGGACAGGGTCTATGTCGAGCAAGGCGTATCCGGCAAGGTTCCAGCCGTGCAACGTGAGCAGTTCTCCAAGCTAAACGAGCGGATGGACTCGGGTGACTCGCTGGTCGTCACCAAGCTGGATCGTCTGGGCCGGGACATGCTGGACGTGATCGCCACCATCCGCGACCTGACCGAACGTGGAATCTCTGTCGTCATCTTGGGGCTTGGCACCCTCGACAACACTCCGCAATCAAAACTGACGCTGGCGATGCTGGCTGCAATCAGTGAATACGAGCGAGACCTGATCAGCGAGAGAACCAAGGCCAAGCTGGCAAAGCTCAAGGCAGACGGTGTGAAGCTGGGGCGTCCGGTGAAAACGTCCGATGAAGCCCTGCGAGAAAAAGCAGAGGCCCTTTTCGCTCAGAACATGAGCTGGCGGAAAGTGGCAGCAGAGCTTGGCATCGCTCTCTCAACGCTTCAGCGCATGATGAAGGCTGCAGCCTAAAAAATAATCAACCCATCCCATTGGCTGAAGAGGGGCATCGCCCCCTTCCTCAGTCGATTTCAACGCACCATAGGACAAGGCACAAGCCGCAACACCCACGAGGATCACCGCATCCCTCAGCCTGTCCGATTACCGACCGCATCACCGCAGTCGATTTCATCAAACCAACTAGACCTCCGCAGGGGAAACCCTCCGGGGGTTTTGTCGTTTTTGGAGGTATGAATCCATGAAGAATGTCGTTGTAACTGAGAATGATGCTGTGAATGCTGCTGTCGAAATCTGCTTCCTACGCTCGGGCGCTTTCATCAACTCCAAGCATCTTTCTGATGTGGCGCATTCACTCGTATCAATACAAGCTGAATTGGCGAAGGCGAAAAACACGATTGAGGGGCTTGCCGAGTTCACTACGAAAGTAGACGTGAAACGCCTCGAAAAGGTAAGTGACTTCTTGCGGGATGCGCGAAAACAACTACCTGATGCAAAGCTAGACCAGAGCGGCGAGCATATCAAAGCGGGGTTCGCAGTTGATCGAAGCACCCGTGACGAAATCCGCTACCGATACAGCATCGGGGTTCCCATTCGTCGCCTTGCCGAAGATTTCGGCATCGGTAGAACCACTGTCCGCCGCTACCTGAGCCACAACCGCTAATCCAGCGCCAGCAAACCAACCAGACCTCCGCAGGGGAAACCCTCCGGGGGTCTTTTCGTTTCTGCATGAGGTATTCAATGAATGATCTGAAATACGTCTTTCGCAACTTCTCTCTACCAGTCCCGACCTTCGATCACCTGAAGCACTTCCAGCGCGAGTATGAGCGTCAGCACAATGTGAAGCTGACCAACAGCCAAGTATTGGCCATCATGCTGCGCCAGCATCAGGAGTTGGTTGCAGGGGGGAAGTGCGATGACTGAGCGCCTTTCTTCCAGCCAAGCCGAACAACTGACCAGTACGGCCTTCGGCATCCTGACCAGCCACTTGGAGCAGAACGGCAATCGGCTTTCCGATCTCCACCGCCAAGCTCTTCAGGCCATGCTTGAGGAAATGACTGGTTACGCGACAGGGAGCATTTCCGGTCGTCGCGCCTTCAGTCTCGGCACCGGGTGCGGAAAAACCTCAGCCATTATCGCTTGGATCACTGCACTGCATCGTCTGGGATACCACTGGGTTGCAGTTTCCGTGTCAGCCTCCAAGGTGGAAGCCCTGTGTGATCTGAAGCGGCAACTGATGCTGCTTGGAGTGCCTGAGCGGCTGATCGGGATCAAGCACAGCGTCCGAGATGCCTCTCTGCCATCGACAGATGACGATGATCGGCTCTATCAACTGGTCACCCATGCCCGAGTCCGTGGTGGTAACGACAAGCCTCTGTTCGTCGAGCATCAGGGCCAGACCCGTGCGCTGATGATCTACGACGAGAGCCTGATCCGTTCAGACAGCGAGGTGATCTCGGAACGGACGCTCAGGATGGAAACGGCAGCCCTCAAGGAACACGTTCGGGGGCGTGAGATTGAAGCACTGTATCAGCCGTTGTTCGGCTTTCTTGATGAAGGCATAGCCACCATTCGGGAAGCACTCGACCAGTACAAAGGCAACGCTACGACATCCCCGGTCATCACTATCAGTGCCCCCGAGTGGGTTGATCTTGATGGCTTCCGTTCCCTGCTTGGCAAAGGCCACCAGTGGGAAACCATTCAGCGATTTCTCGATGTCGTTGGTTCTCCCTTGCGCTTGCTGCTGACCAAGCAGGATGAGGGTCTTGTCTGGTATCAGATCAGCGTTCCGCCTGAACTGACCAACATCCTGATCCTCGATGCTTCCTACCCGATCCGGGAATTGGTGAAGATGGATTCATCCATTCTCGACAGCAGCCCTGCGTACATCCGTGAGGTGAAGCGTTTCGACCGGGTGACGGTGTATCAGATGAAGCACCCGAGCGGACGCCAGACGACCAGCGACAACTTCGGCAAACGCTGGCTGAGGGATAGAACGATGTCGAGGGAGATCACCCAAGTTGTCGAGCATGTCCCCCAAGACAAATCCATCCTGATCTTCACGTTCAAGCCTCGGGCCAACGAGATCGACATCCCGTCCGTAATCCTGCGTGACCTTGAGGATGCCGGGATCGACACCAAGGCCAGAACCCCTGATGGTAATGCCCGAATCAATATCCTCACATGGGGCGATGAGACCAGCCTGAACCAGTTCTCCCATTGCGAGGTTGTCATTCTTGCTGGCTTGCTTCACCTGCCTCATCTGACGATTGCCTCCCGGATCATCGGGCAGCAGGACAGCTACGAGGTCTCTACCAGCCACAAGCAGGTAGAGGAGGTTCTCGACAGCGAGATCGCACACTCGGTGTATCAGGCAATCAGCCGGGGAGCATGTCGGGTGGTTGAAAACGGTCAGGCCAAAGCCATGGAGGTTTATCTCTTCCACAGCAAGGCCAACCTTCAGGGTGCCCTTCAGTCGATCATGCCGGGGCTGAAGTGGCATGTCTGGGTTCCGAGCTTCGCGGCTGAAGACACCAAACTGAGCGAGATCGACATCAAGGCCATGGAGATCAAGGCTTACCTCGACAAGCTGCCTGAAGAGCAAGTGAAGGTGTCCACCAAGGAAATCCGCGAGGCACTTTCGCTCGACACCCAGATCGACAAGCTCAGGAAGCTCTTCGACCGAGCCATCCAGAAAATCTGCTGTTCTGGCCTATGGCAACGTCAGGGGCAATCGCTGGTCAGGATGGGGTATCTCTTCGGCTGCTGACCGAAAAGGACATTTCTTCCTAAATACATTCTTTTTTAGAAGATTTGTCCATTTTCAGGAGATCAACCGCTTGGCCGACAAACGAGAACACTGATCCTGTGGGGGGTCTTCAGTGCCATCGTTTGAGGTCAAGCGGGGACTCTTGAGCAATGTCTTTCTTGGTGAAAAACCAAGAAACAGGTTCCCCCTGAGCAGCAACCTTTCAAGGGCTGTTGGCCAACACCGGCAGCCTTGTCTTCTTCATATCTGTCTTTTTTCCTGTCGTCCTCAGTGTGCCCCAGCAGAAATCCCTTGGTAGATGCTCTGTCCTGCCCCGAAGTAGTTCTCGTAGATGTGGGCGTAGGTCTTCACCCGCTTGTCTTTCTTCAGGTCGGGCGTGTAGGACTTGGGCAGCTTGATGTAGAAGTCCCGAATGGTTCGCTCGACATCAGCCTTGGTCTGGGTCTTCAATCGCCAATCCAGCACCAGCTTCTCGGCCTTCAGCTTGGCAAGTAGCTCCTTGGCAACCTTCTTCACCTCGTCCTTTTCCTTGTCGCTCAGTTCCGGTTCCGGCTGGGTCAGCAGGTCGAAGATCGCCAGTTCCTCCTCGGTGAGGCTCTCCCGGTGCGCCCGTTGTTCCTCTTCGGTCAGGTTCTGGGCGAAGTCCATCAGTTCCTTGAAGAAAGCTTCGAGGTTGTGGCTGGAGGCGTTGTAGCTGTCGATCAGCTTCTTGAACTTCTCCATGAAGTCGATCCGCCCCTTGTTCTCACGAACCATCTTCTCCAGCTTCTTCTCGATCTGCCCCTTCAGCTTCTCGGTCTCGGTGGCCTTCTTGCCTTCCTCGAATTTCTTCTGGAGGGCAGCGAAGTCGATCTGTGACAGGTCGATCAGGGCTTCAGCCGCCGGACGATCCCCGATGCGGTAACCCTCGGTAGCGATGGAGTCATCCAGCAGGGCATCCAAGTCGCTCATCACCCCGGAGATGTCCGGTGCAGGACGGAGAGCCTTGATCATGGCCCCAAGGTAAGACACCAAGACAGACATGGGGGCGTAAGCATTAGCTTCAGCATCAGGCAGGATCGCCTTGAAGGTACGGGCTACCTGACCCGCCAAGAGCAGGTACGCCTTCACCTTGTCTTCCCCGGCTTCGAGGATCACATCCATGGCCTTCTGAAGGGCTTCCAGACGTTTTTCTGGCGGTGTGTTCACCACCCCCTTCAGATCGATGTCGAGGCTCGTACAGAACGATTCTGCCTGTTTGAGCAGCCCCTCCAGTTGCTCGACCAGGGCCGCCTTATCCTTGATCGGTAGCTGTCCCGGCTGATTAGGCTTGGCGTAGATGCGCAGGGCATCCTGAAGGTTACGAAAAATGCCCACGTAATCCACAATCAAGCCAGCACTCTTGCCCGGCGCCACCCGGTTGGCCCGAGCAATGGTCTGCATCAGGGTGTGATTGCGCATCGGCTTATCCAGGTACAAGGTGGAACAGGTCGGCACATCAAAGCCGGTAATCCACATGGCACAGACAAAGACCAGACGGAGAGAACTCTCCGGGTCTTTGAATTTCTCGTCCAAGTCCTCCTTCAGCATCCGCTGCCGATGGGGAACAATGTCCAGCCCCTTGGCCTTCAGGTCTTCAATTTCGTTCTGGGACTGGGACACCACCACCGCCATGTCGGTGGTCTGCATGACCATGATTTTCTCGGCCAGCACCTCCTTGGCCTCACCGGTGGCGGTCTTCAGTTGCTCATGCAGATCGGCCAACTGTTTCTTCCAGCAGGCCTGGACCTTGTCGTACATCCGCACCGCCGTCGCTTTGTCGATGCAGACCATCATGGCCTTACCCCGATAGCCGCGACCGAGAAAATGCTTGATCAGATCGGCCGCGATGGCATTCAGCCGATCATCCCGGGTAATCAGGTGATACTCCCGGGCGAACTCCCGCTCCAGCTTTTTTTCCTGGTCCTCATCCAGTTCCGCCGCCTCAAGCAGCTTCTCCATGTCCTGGTTCAGGTGCTCGTTGATGATCTGAAGCTCAGGCGTCCGGTTCTCGTAGTAGAGCGGCACCGTGGCCCCGTCTTCGATGGATCGGGCGAAGTCATAGACCGAGACGTAATCCCCGAAGACCTCCCGGGTGCGTTCCTCCTCCCCGGCAATCAGGGGCGTCCCCGTAAAGCCCAGAAAGGCGGCATTGGGCAGGGCATTCCGCATGTTCAGGGCGAAAATGTCGTACTGGCTGCGGTGGGCTTCATCGGTAATGACGATGATGTCGCTACGGTCGGAAATCTCCGGGTAAGTCTTCCCCTTATCCGTATGAAACTTCTGGATAAGGCTAAAGACGTAGCGGTGATCCTGGGAAAGCAGCTGCTTCAGGTGTTCCCCACTATTGGCCTGAACTTCAGGCTCCGTAATGGCACCGGTGGCCGCAAAGGTCTTGTAGATTTGATCGTCCAGTTCCGAACGATCCGTGACGATCACAAAGGTCCACTTGCCGGGCAAGGTACGGAGAATCTTCTGGGTAAAAAACACCATGGAGAGACTCTTGCCACTCCCCTGGGTGTGCCAAAAGACCCCCAGCTTTTTCGCCGCCTCCACATCCCCGGCTTCCCGCAGCTTGAGCATCTGGGCGATGGCTTTATTCACCCCCAGATACTGGTGGTTCTTGGCCACCTTCTTGACCAGCCCTCCCCGTGCCGTCTCGAACAGAGTGAAGTTCTCCACGAGGTCGAGCAGCCGCCCCTTGTCGCAAAGACCGCGAAGGGCCGTCTCCAAGCTGGTGGAACCTGCCTCGGTCTCATCGTCGATGCGCCGCCACTCAAAGAAGTGCTCCCAAGGGCTGGTCAGGGTGCCCACGCGGGTCTGGGTGCCATTGGAAAGCAGGATGAAGGCATTGGGATGGAAGAGCTGGGGGATGCTCTGGCCCTTGTAGTCCTTCAGGTTGTCGTCATAGGCGGACTTCAGGGGCACATGGGGGCCCTTCAGTTCGATGAAGACCAAGGGAATGCCATTGACGAAGCCCAGCAGGTCACAGCGGCGCTTGTACATCTCCCCCGACACCCACATCTGCTGGGCCAGGAAAAAGTCGTTGTTCTCCGGGGTGTTCCAGTCGATGACCGAAAGCTCCACCGTCTGGGGGTTGCCTTCGTCGTCGGTAATTTCCACCTTCACCCGGTCCCGCAGCAGCTTGTAGAAGGCTTGGTTGGCATTGACGGGAATCTGCTTGGAGCGATCTTCGGTCAGTTGCTCGATGGCCTGGTCGTAGGCAGAGGCCGGGTAGCCCGGGTTAATGCGTTCCAGCGCCAGGCGAAGACGAGGCACCAAGATGACTTCGGCGGCAGACTTTCGGCCTTCCGTGCCCTCCGGCCCGAAGGTCTCGTTGTAGAGGTTGGCCGTCTCCCAGCCAAGGGAGGCAAAACAGTCAATGGCCGGGAGCTCGACCAGCGCGAGTTCCCCGTAGGTGGCGGTGACTTCCTTGGCTGTGAGAACGGTGGTCATGCCGCGAGGGTCTCCTCAGGTTCGGGCAGGGTGGAAACGTCTAGTTCGCCGGAGATGAGCTTGGGAAGAAGGAGGTCTCGGGTGGCTCTGAGATTGCTGTTTTTCAGTCGCAGGGTTGTTGCCAAATCGAGCATTGGTGCAACAACAGCATCAAACTCACTTCTGATTCCTACTGATGGAATTATCCAAGGTAAATTTTCAGTCTGTATCGGGCTTAGGTTCTGTTGAGCCACACCGTTTGAAATCGCTTCGAGCGACTTTCGCGTAGTTTCGGAGCGAAAAAGGAAATACACGTATGCTTTGTCGCCTGTTCTCACGGGGTTCAACTTGGCCACTCGCTGATTCAAAAGATAGTTGTGACCAATTACCGTACAACAGCGCCCGACATTCCCCGTAAGAGAAAGCAAGCAATCTCCTGTCTTCAACTCGCAATGAGAGGCCATTTTCTTGGGAATTGCATCGAGACGGCTGGTGCATTCGGTTACGAATTCACCGTCTTGAACATTCTTGATGGTGACCAATCCGTAAGCACCATCTTCCACAAAATCCTGAGTCTTGAAGGCAAACCCAGACAACAACCGAACAACATTCTTGAGGCAACCTACTTCCCACCCCTCTGGTATCGCCCCAAGTTCCGACTCCACCATCTTCACCTGTTCATGCCCCGGAAAACGGAAGCGGACAAACCACTCCTCGTAGATTCTCCGGGCCATTTCCTCAAGGATGGCGATCCGTCGCGTGTTGTTTTCGATCAGGTCGTCGTAGGCGGACAGGATGGAGGCGATGCGGCGCTGCTCTTCCAAGGGAGGAAGAGCGATCTTCATCTCCTTGAGCAATACGATTGTGTAGGCAGACTGGGATGATCCGATTGTGCATTTCTTTTGTTCAGCTTTCCCTGCGGGAGAACTTAGCCAGTAATGCAAGTAAGTGCTGTTCAATCCCTTGAAGTTTTTGAACCAAGTAATGTTTCCATCTTTGAAGTAGAACTCATCTCCGGGTTGCACGACATAAGTTGATCCAAGGGTGCCGACTGATGTAAGCAACAAATCACCAACATTGGGCACACCAAACTTTGCCTTGATTTCCTCAAACTTTTGGCGGGCGATGAAAAGTTCTGTACTGACACCGATTGCACCGTTAAATCGCTCGGTTATTTCCTTTCCTCGGAAAAATGGAATACCTTCAGTCTGATAGTCGGCAGCAAAAATCCGCTTGCTTGAGGTGATCTCGCACAGCTCATGCATCACACGTTCTTGATAGAGCGCCTTCATTTTCCGACTACCAAGAGAGTGTTCAGGTTTTCGGATATTGCCTGTTCGAGTTCTCTGGCCTCAACATTCAAAACTTCGAGCTGTTCGGCCAATTCTTCGATTCGTTCTGCGAAATCAAAACCCTCGATTTGGGTATCCGTTACCCCCACATACCTTCCCGGATTGAGACTCCATCCTTGCGCCTCAATATCTGCCAGCGTGGCAACCTTGCACACCCCAGCGACGTCCCGATAGACCCCCTCCGGGAACTGCTGCTGGAGCATCTCTTGGCTCCCCGCCCCCGTTTCGACAGCCTCCCCACGCCACAGCCGCACGATGTTGGCGAGAAACTCAATTTGTTCCGGCAAGAAATCCCGATTGGCCCGGCTGACCTGGTGGTACACCTCTCGGGCATCAATGAACAGCACCTGGTCCTGACGCGCCCCCCGGGCTTTCCCCTTATCCAAGAACCACAGGGTGCAAGGCAGGGTCACCGTGTAGAAAAAGTTGGAACCGACCGAGACAATCACATCCACGCCCCCGGTCTGAATCAGCTTCTTGCGGATTTCCAGTTCCGTTCCCCGGGCATCTCCGGCGGAGTTGGCCATGACAAAACCCGCCCGGCCGGATTCGCTCAGGGCGGTGTAGAAAAGCTGAATCCAGAGGTAGTTGGCGTTGTCCGTGGAGGGAATACCGAAGGGGAAGCGAGGGTCGTCTTTCAACCGTTCCTTATCCACTCCCGAGACATTGAACGGGGGATTGGCCATAACAAAGTCGAACCGGCCCAGGGCATGGTGGGGGTCTTCGTAGTAGGTATTGGCTTCCCGAATATCCCCGGAAAGACCATGCACCGCCAGATTCATCTTGGCCAGCTTCACCGTGTCATTGGCCTTTTCGGTACCAAAAACGGTGAGTTCTTCCCCGGCCCGTTTGTGACGACGCTGCACGAAGTCCGCACTTTGCACAAACATGCCCCCGGAGCCACAGGCCGGGTCAAATATCTTGCCGTGAAAGGGCTCGATGATTTCGACGATCAGTTTGACGATGCTGGTCGGGGTGTAAAAGACGCCGCCCTTCTGGCCTTCTGCCAGCGCGAACTTGCCGAGGAAGTACTCGTAGATTTTCCCGAAGGCGTCCCCTTCGATTTCCCCGAGGCTGTTCATCAAACGCAGCAACTCGATCAAGACGGCATTGGGGAGCTTGCCGTAGGAACGGGGCAAGACGCCCTTCAGTTCCTCGTTCTCCAGTTCAACAGCTGCCATAGCTTCATTGACAGCCTTGCCGACATCTTGCCCTTCGGCCAAGTCCAGCAGGTAGGAGAAACGGGCAGTGTCGGGCAGGTACAGCGCCCCCTCGGCCTGATAGTCGAACTTCTCGATTTCGGAAGCATCGAGACCGTTCTCGATCAGCTTGGCTTCGGCTTCATGGAAACGCTTCTCGGCGTAGCGCAGGAAAAGCAGCCCAAGGACCGGGTTGGAAAACTCCGAGGGCTTCAGGCCGGTGTTGGCCCACAGTTGGTCAGCAGCCGCCCACAGGCGGGATTCGATTTGGTTCAGGTCGATGGTCATTGTTCTTGTAGTCGCTGCGGTGGTCCCGGTCGTTTGGACAGCCACCGGGCTGGAATAAGCTAAGGCCGGTGCCGGGGTTTTGGTTTTGACTTTCCCGGATTTTATAACGATTGGCTTGAGCACTGTGGAGCTTGTGGGCAGC
>JAYRGQ010000029.1:0-19240 GCA_041907765.1 Rhodocyclaceae bacterium
GGCCGCCATCGCCACTTGTGCCTTGAATTCCGCACTGTGTTGCTTGCGTTTCGTTCCCATCTTTCACTTCCCTTTCAACCGGTCAGCATTAGCTTAGCCAACTGTCCGAAAAAGCGTGACCGCCGCACCACCAATGCGGTGCTGGATGTGGCCATCAACGCCCAGGCCGCCACCCTGGAACTGAAGGCCAGCCGCCCCATCATGTCCAGCTTTCACGGGCTGTTCAGCACTGGCGGGCTGGTGGGGGCCCTGGCGGGCAGCGTCTGGCTGGGGGCGGGCGGGTCCGCCGCCGCCCTGTTCCTGGTCACCGCCCTGCTGGTGGCTGGCTTGGTGCTGCTGGGCAGCCCCCATTTGCTCCCCGATCCCCACAGCGACGCCACCGCCTCCCGCCGGACGGCGCCCCCGGGGGCCCGGCGCCGTCTGCTGGGCCTGGGGGTGCTGGCCTTTCTCGGTCTGGTGGTGGAGGGCGCCATGTACGACTGGACCTCGGTCTATCTGCGGGACGAGGTGGGGGCCCCGGCTTTCTGGATCGGCGCCGGATACGGGGGCTTTTCCCTGGGTATGGCCAGTGGTCGTTTTGGCGGAGACCGGCTGCGGGCCTGGCTGGGCGCCCGGCGCACCCTCATGGTCTCGGGCTGCTTGGCCGCCCTGGGGTTGTTACTGGCCCTGGGCCTGCCCCTCACCGCCAGCGCCGTGGCTGGCTTCACCCTGGTGGGCCTGGGCTGCGCCAACTGCGTGCCCGTGCTCTTTGCCGCCAGCGTCAAGGTGGAAGGGGTAGCCTCCTCGGAAGCCATCGCCCTGGTGGGCCGTTTGGGCTACCTGGGCATTCTGGTGGGCCCAGTCATCGTGGGCTTCACCGCCCACCACACCAGCCTGCCCCTGGCCTTGGGGCTCCTGGCCCTGTTCGCCCTGGCCATTGCGGGGGGCGCGAGAAACGCGGGTTAGGGGAAAGAGACCTCCCGGGCCATGGGCGGCCCGAATCTCCTCCCTTAGCTAACACCCACTACTGGTAATGGTCACCACCGGCACGTCCCCATAATTGGCGGCATATTGGTATCGAACAGCGCAGGCGGAAGGCTCCGGCGCCCCTTTCAGCGAAAAATCGCTATATTCGATGCTGCTAGAACTCAGCACAAAATCGTCTGAAAAAGTAAACCAATGGCTAATGTGGGAATCGGCGCGGTCCGCATTGGCCGTGGGAAACCCATTGTACATATCGCCCGAGGTGCCATCGGGGGCCTGAACCGGGTTATTCGACCAGCCCGAATTGGCGCAACCCGGGGTCAACCGGCAGCGGGCGCCGCCCATATTGGCCGCAGCGCTCATGGCACCGGCAGTTTGCTTCAATACGGCAATGCGCGCATCCGTACCGAAATCTAAAAACTTTGGTAAGGCCGTGGCGGCCAGCACGCCCAGGATAACGATCACCGTTATTAATTCAATTAAGGTAAAGCCGCCATTTTTAGAAAAAGTTTTCATTTTGAATTTAGCTAAAAACGCTTATCTATTAGCAGACAAAATCAGCCGTTTTCCCATCACCTCAATCCCCCGCGAAAATGAGGGAAATCGGCAGCCAGGGCCCCTACGCCCCGACAAACAAAGCCATTACGCCTATCCCGTCACCGGGGGGAGTGGGCTAAAACCAGAGAAGCCCAGCCCCTTATTTTCTGTACTTTAATCATTCACCTAAGCCCCATTTAACCATATTTTCCCCTGCTTCCCAAAAGCAAGCGTCCTCGCTATTAGCGAGAATGCCCCAGCGCCAGGACATCAACATTATTTGGCCCTATTTCCCCTAAAAATGTGGAATTTTTCACACTTTATTATTCCCTAATGTTTGGTTTAGGCAGAAAACCCCGTACACTTCTCCCTTCACAGGCCTTACAAGAAGTCGAGTCATTCGCCCGTGGATGCTTGTTCAAGGGCTAATCCAGACGCCCCGCCCTGTCTTTTAATATTTGCAAAGGTTTCCCATGCTCAAAATCCCCGATGTCGATGCTCTCCTTCTGCTGGCGGCCCTGCTGGCCACCAAGCGCCGCCCGGCCAGCCCGGAGGAGATCGTGGCCGCTACCGAGGTGTTGGGGAGCGGGCTGCCGGAAGCGGCCAAGTGGAGCGAGGCCCTGGCCCGGCTTACGGCCCAGGGGTTGCTGGACTGGCAAGAGGAGGCCCTGGCCCTCACCCCGGCGGCCCAGGCGGCCCTGGATCACCTCTCCGCCAAGGGGGAACTGGCGGATCGGCTGGCCCGGCTCAAGGACAAGCTGGCCGCCTACGTTCCTGGGGCTGACGGCATCCCGGCCCCGGACACCCAGGCCCTCTGGCAGGCCGCCCTGAGCGCCCCCCGGGTGGGAACGGAGGAGCGGGGCAAGAATCTGCTCATGCCCAAGCCTCCCGCCCCGGAAAAGAGCAAGCAACGGCCCGGACAACACCGGCGTAAGCCCCTGCCGAGCCGCCGCTCCAAGGGCTAGGACATTCCGGGCCCGGGCGACAGGGGCGCCGGACTACTCCGGCACGCTGCCGGTCACCGGTCCCAGACCTCGGGCCCCTCAAGCCTTTTCAGGGGCGGGCCCTCCCGCCCACCCCGAAAGCCCGCCCCCACCCCGTCCGCCTGGACCCAAGCGGACTCCAGCCCTGCCCCCTCCGCCTCTCCCGGAAAGACCGCCATGACCACTACCCCCCAAGCTCCCGCACCGAATACTCCGCCCGACCCCACGGCCCCCGCCGCAACCCCGGCCATCCAACCCGCCCCCGGCTTTGGGGAACTGGGACTGGCGCCCGCCGTGGTGGCCAATCTGGACCAGCTGGGCTATGTGGCCATGACTCCCATCCAGGCCGCCGCCCTGCCCCCGGCCCTGGCAGGGCGGGACCTGATCGCCCAGGCCCGCACCGGCAGCGGCAAAACCGCCGCCTACGGCCTGCCCCTGCTCACCCGGCTCCAGCCCTCCACCCTGGCGGTCCAGGCCCTGGTGCTGTGCCCCACCCGGGAACTGGCCGAGCAGGTCACCCAGGAACTGCGCCGTCTGGGCCGCTTTGCGGACAATCTGAAAATTCTCTGCCTCTGCGGCGGCAGCCCCCTGGCGCCCCAGGCGGACAGCCTGAGCCATGGGGTGCATGTGGTGGTGGGCACCCCGGGGCGGCTCCTGGATCATCTGGAGCGGGGCAGTCTGGACCTGGCCCGGGTCACCACCCTGGTGCTGGACGAGGCGGACCGGATGCTGGACATGGGCTTTTTCGATGCCATCGCCCAGGTGGCGGAGCGCTGCCCGGCCCGGCGCCAGACCCTGCTCTTTTCCGCCACCTATCCGGAGGGCATCGCCCAGCTGGCGGGCCGTTTCCTGCGCCAGCCGGAGACGGTGAAAGCGGAGGAATCCTCCGCCGGGGGCCACATCCGCCAGCGCTTTTACGAAATCAAGCATGAGGAACGCTTCGCCGCCGTGGTCACCCTGCTGCGCCATTTCCGCCCGGTGAGCACCCTGGCCTTCTGCAACACCAAGCAGGCATGCCGGGACCTGCGGGACTATCTCCAGCAGGCGGGCATGGACGCCCTGACCTTAAACGGGGATTTGGAACAGCGGGAACGGGATCAGGTGCTGATCCGCTTTGCCAACCGGAGTTGCTCCGTGCTAGTGGCCACGGACGTGGCGGCCCGGGGCCTGGACATTGACCAGCTGGAAGCGGTGATCAACGTGGAGGTGACCCCGGACCCGGAAATATACGTGCACCGCATCGGCCGCACCGGCCGGGGGGACCGGGACGGCTGGGCCTTCAGCCTGGCCAGCCCCCGGGATAAACGGCGGGTGGCGGACATCGCCCAATTCACCGGCACGGAGCCGGAATGGCACGGCCTGGGGGAACTGCAAAGCCACAACGATGCGCCCCTGGTGGCCCCCATGGCCACCCTGCTGATTCTGGGCGGGCGCAAGGACAAGCTCCGGGCCGGGGACCTGCTGGGGGCCCTCACCGGCACCGTGGGCCTGAGCAAGGAACAGGTGGGCAAAATCACCGTCACCGACCAGACCAGCTATGTGGCCGTAGCCCGGCCCCAGGCCCGGGAAGCCCTGCGCCGCCTGACGGCGGGCAAGGTCAAGGGGCGCAAGATCAAAGCCCGGCTGCTGGAGGATTAGGCCGCCGGGCCCGGCAGGCTCAGGCCACCCGCCGTTCCTCGGCGGCCGCCTGACGGGTGCGCTTGGCCTCTTCCAGCAGGTAACGCTGGTAGTCGTCCATATCCCCGTCGAAGGGAGCGATGCCGCCCCGGGAAACCAGCCAGAATTCATCGCACACGGAGCGCAGCAGGGAGCGGTCGTGGCTGACCAGCATGACCGTGCCTTCAAAGCCGTTGAGGGCCACCCCCAGGGCTTCCCGGGTCGCCAGATCCAGGTGATTGGTGGGCTCATCCAGAAGCAGCAGATTGGGCCGTTGCCAGACCAGCATACAGAGCACCAGACGGGCTTTTTCCCCGCCGCTCATGGTGCCCACGGCCTGTTTCACCATGTCGCCGCTGAAGTTGAAGGTGCCGAGGAAGTTGCGCAAATCCTGTTCCCGCCCCGCCACGTGGCCGCTGCGACCGGCGGCGATAACCGCCTTGGCAAGACGCTTCATGTGTTCCAGGGGATTTTCTTCCGGGCGCAGCACGTCCAGTTCCTGCTGGGCGAAATAGCCGATGTTGAGGCCCTTGCCCTCGGTCACTTCCCCGGCCAGGGGCGCCAGTTCCCGGGCGATGGTCTTCACCAGGGTGGATTTGCCCTGACCGTTGGCCCCCAGAATGCCGATGCGCTGGCCCCCATGCACGGAGCGCCGAATGTCCCGCACAATCACCGCCGGGCCCTGTTCCGGTGCCTCTTCCGGGGCCGGGTAGCCGATGGCCACATCCACCAGGGAAAGCATGGGATTGGGCAGGTTGAGGGGCTCCTGGAAGTCGAAGGTAAAGTCCGCTTCCGCCAGCACCGGGGAAAGCTTTTCCATCCGTTCCAGGGCCTTGACCCGGCTCTGGGCCTGCTTGGCCTTGCTGGCCTTGGCCTTGAAGCGGTCGATGAATTTTTTCAGGTGGGCGATGCGCTCTTCCTGCTTGGCCAGGGCCGCCTGCTGCAAGGCCATCTGCTCCGCCCGCATGGCTTCAAAGGCGGTGTAGTTGCCGCCGTAGCGGACCAGTTTGGCGTTGTCGATGTGCAGGGTCACATTGGTCACCCCGTCGAGAAATTCCCGGTCATGGCTGATCACAATCAGGGTGCCGTCGTAGCGCTTGAGCCAGGCTTCCAGCCACACCAGGGCATCCAAGTCCAAGTGGTTGGTGGGTTCGTCCAGGAGCAGCAGGTCCGAGGGGCACATCAGCGCCCGGGCCAGTTGCAGGCGCATGCGCCAGCCCCCGGAAAAACTATTTACCGGCCGCTCCAGTTCATGGACCTGAAACCCCAGGCCCAGAATCAGGGCCTGGGCCCGGGCTTCCGCGTCGTGGGCCCCGGCGTCCTGCAAGGCCATGTAGGCATGGGCCATGCGCATGCCGTCATCGGAGGCTTCGGCGGCGGTCACCTCGGCCTGGGCGGCGGCCAGCACCTGATCCCCCGCAATGACGAAGGCCGTGGCGCTTTCTTCCGTTTCCGGCATGTCCTGGGCCACCTGGGCCATGCGCCATTGAGCAGGAATGGAACAGTCGCCGCTGTCTTCGTGGAGACTGCCGTTGAGCAGGGCGAAAAGGGAGGATTTCCCCGCCCCGTTGCGCCCCACCAGCCCCACTTTTTCCTGGGGATTGAGGCTCACGGAAGCCTGGTTGAGAACCACCTTGGCGCCCCGGCGCAGGGTGATGTTTTTTAACTGGATCATGACCACACTTTCAAAAGCTTTAACAAATTCAGGGAAGGGGCCCGGCCCCGGGCCGTCCCCTTAACGTAATGGGCATCAGGCACCCGGGCGCCCAGGCCGCCGATGGATGGGCGGCCCGGTCAGGGCGCCTAGATGCCCTGACCGGGTTGGGGCCACTGACCCGCCGCCTCGGCAGCGGCTTTGCGGGCCCGGCGCTGGGCTTCTTCCGCCTCGGCGGCGTCAATGACCTGGAGGATTTCCGCCACGTCCGCCGGAATTTCTTCCGGACAGTAGTGGCCCGTTAGGGGGCTGTCCGGCAGCAGTTGGCCGCTTTCGTAGAGGGCCCAGATTTCCGGGCCGTAACGGGTCTCGGCCAGTTCTGGAGCAAACTGGCTGAAATAGGCGGCCAGATTGGCCACATCCCGCTCCAGCAGGGCCTGGGCATTGTTGTTGGCCGCCGCGTCGATGGCCTGGGGGAGGTCGATAATCACCGGCCCCAGGTCATCCACCAGGATGTTGTATTCGGACAAATCCCCATGCACTACCCCGGCGCAGAGCATGAGCACCACCTGGCGGAGCAGAAAGTCATGGTAAAGCCGGGCGGTCTCCGGGCTCAGTTTCAGGTCATTGAGCCGGGGCGCCGGATTGCCCTCGGCGTCCGCCACCAGTTCCATGAGCAGCACCCCTTCATGGAAATTAAAGGGGGTGGGCACCCGCACCCCGGCCCCCGCCAGCCGGTAGAGGGCATCCACCTCGGCGTGCTGCCAGGCCGCTTCCTGTTCCTGGCGGCCATAGCGGGAGCCCTTTTCCATGGCCCGGGCTTGGCGGCTGTTCTTCACCTTGCGCCCTTCCGTGTAGGCCACGGCCTGGCGGAAACTGCGCCGGTGGGCTTCCTTGTAGACCTTGGCGCAGCGCACCGCGTCGCCGCAGCGCACCACAAACACCATGGCCTCCTTGCCGCTCATGAGCTGGCCCAACACCTCGTCCACCAGACCGTCCAGGACCAGGGGTTGGAGCCGGGCAGGGGTTTTCATCGCGGCGCCCGGCTGGCCTGGAGCCGGGCATAGCCCGCCATCAGGCGCCGATGCAGGTCGCTGGCTTCCAGGTCGGCCCCCAGGGGAATGAAGCCGGGGAAGCGCAGTTCCCCGTCCAGCAGGGCTTGGGCCTGGGCCACCACGACCGGGCCGTACAGCTGGGTCAGGGGCAGGCCGAAAGCTTCCGCCACGTCCGCCCCATCCCCCAGGTCTTCCAGCTTCACCAGGCTTTCCACGCAGGCGTAGAGGCGGCGCCGTTCCGGGTCGATTTCCTCGAAATAGCGGGCCCACTGGCAGCCTTCCAGAATCGCCTCCCGGTCGCCGCAGGCCAGGGCCAGCTGGGTCTTCAGTTCCCCCACCCGCAGGCTTTTCCAGTAGCCCTCGTCCGGGGCCAGACCCAGGAGGGCCGCCACCGGGCGGTCATCGGCAATGCCCCGGTCGATGAGGGCGTCCAGCAGGTCGCCGCAAGCCTCGTCGTCCAGGCCATCCAGGGCGAGGATGGGGGCGCGCAGGTCGGTGATGACGCTGGTGTTTTCCCATTCCAGGTCATCCACCGGGTAAATCTCGGACAGGCCGGGCACCAGGATGCGGCAGACATAGACCCCCAGGTGGCCGAATTCGGCCAGATAGACGTCGTGGCCCAGTTCCTGGACCCGCTGGACCAGCCAGTCCCGTTCCCCGGTGCTGGTCCCACCGCCGAAATTCCAGTCATGGAAGGGGAAATCCGCCTCCCCACGGAGAAAATTCCAGTGCAGCACGCCGCTGGAATCCACAAAGTGAATTTCCAGATTAGGGGCGCTGGCCGCTTCTTCCAGGTCGAAACCCGGCTCGGGGAAACCGGCCAAGCCGTCCAGGGCCCGGCCCTGGAGCAGTTCGGTGAGGGCCCGTTCCAGGGCCACCTCGAAGCGGGGATGGGCGCCAAAACTGGCGTAGCAGCCCCGATCCCCGGGGTGGAGCAGGGTCACGTTCATCACCGGGAATTGGCCCCCCAGGGAGGCGTCTTTCACCAGAATGCCGAACCCGGCGGCCCGCAGTCCGGCGATTCCGGCGGCGATGCGGGGATAGCGGGCGATGACGTCTTCCGGCACCTCGGGCAGGCACAGGCCTTCGGCAATCACCTTGAATTTCACATAGCGTTCGAAAATCTCGGACAGGGCCTGGGTCTGGGCTTCCGCCGGGCTATTGCCGGCAGACATGCCGTTACTCACATAGAGATTG
Source organism: Rhodocyclaceae bacterium (assembly GCA_041907765.1). Classification (GTDB taxonomy): domain Bacteria; phylum Pseudomonadota; class Gammaproteobacteria; order Burkholderiales; family Rhodocyclaceae; genus Azospira. The sequence goes on from JAYRGQ010000029.1 coordinate 8,046, forward strand.
GCAATAACATTGACGGGGAAGTGGATCGTGGCCCCGTCCCGCTGACGCTGGAAGGGCAAGGCGCAAATGCCCCGGTCAGCGTTGCCCGAATTGAAATCCACCAGGGCCCGGGCGGGAATATTGCCCCGGGGGTTGTAGAAGGCTTGCAGGGTCTCATCCAGCAGATCGGCGGGCCAGGCCTCCCCGTCCCCCAGGGGAAACCAACGCTCCTGGGGATAATGGACAAACCCCGCCGCCCCGGCCCGGACGCCCCAGTAGTAATGGCTCCAGAAATAGTTGCAGCACAGGCGCTCGAAAAATTCCCCCAGGGCGCTGGCCCGGGCCGCCAGCTGGGAGCCCCCCTTGCCATTGACGTAAATGAGGGGGCAATCCCGATCCCGCAAATGCACGGACCACACCCCTTCCACCGGATTCAGCCAGGCGCTCTCCTCCACCTGAAAGCCCGCCGCCGCCAGGGTGGCCTGCATACGGGCAATGGAAGTTTCGAGGGGGGCATCCTTGCCCGGAATCTGGGTCACTGACATGGGGAATCCTGAAAGAAGGGAGGGGCGGCAGGGCCCACGGCGGGCCCGATCCCGGAGGCCGGGAGGGCCGAAAATAGGGAGGCGCCACCGGGGCGCGGGGGCCATTATCCCGGAATCCGGCGGCGGGCGGTAAGGGGGCTTTCCCGTAGAAGGAAAGCCCCTCCCCGGCCACCGCCAGCCCCGCCCCTAACCCAGACCGGGCAGGAGCAGCTTCAAGCCCTTGGTGACAAAGCCCACCGCAATGGCCGCCAGCAGCAGGCCCATGATCCGGGTGGCGATATTGATCCCGGTCTTGCCCAGGGCCGCCAGAAGCCGGTCAGACGCGGTGAGGGCAAGCCAGACGCCCCCCGCCACCACCCAGATTTCCCCGATGAGCAGGGCCAGATGGGTCCAGCCCGCCTCCTGGTGGGCGTAGATGATCACCGTACTGATGGCCCCCGGGCCGGAAAGAATGGGAATGCCGATGGGCACCACCCCCAGCTGGTCCTTTTGCAGGGCCTCGGAAGCTTCTTCCTCATTGGCCCGGGCCGGGCTGAGACGGGCGTGGAGCATGGAAATGGCAATGAGCAGGAGGAGAATGCCGCCCCCCACCTGGAATTCGGGCAAACCGATGTTGAAGAGCCGCAGCAGGGCTTCCCCCCCCAGGGCCGCCACGCTCAACACCGCCCCCACGGTCAGGGCGCAAAGCCTCGCCGTGTGCTGCCGGGAGGCCCGGTCGCTGCCGCTGGTCAGGGTGGTGTAGGCGGTGGCGCCGAGCAGGGGATTAACGATCACCGTCAGCCCCACCAGCATGTCCAGCCAGGCGTGATATTCCATGGAAAGCCCGCAGGGAAAAGAATCCGGAGGCCATTGTAGCGGAAGGCAGAGGGAGAGACCGCCGCGCCTGGCACTAGGCCCTGGGACGGCAAGCCGGACGGGACTGGGCCCGCTTGCCTCCTCCTCCCCTCGGGAGGGGGCATGGGGTTTCCCCCTTTTTGGCCCCTCCTTTTGCCGCCGCCAAGAGGGGGCCCCACGGGGCCTAGCCCTCCCCCTCAGCCTCCCACCGGGTAAGGCACAAAGCTGGTCCGGTCTTCGTCCACCGCCAGGGGGCGGCCCAGGGGAGGGAAGGCCCGCTGGGGACAGTCGGCCCGTTCGCAGACCTTGCAGCCCGCGCCGATGGGGGTGCGGGCTGCCGGGTCCTGCAAATCCAGGCCGTGGGAATAGACCAGCCGGTGGGCGTAGGCCAGATCGCAGCCCAAGCCCACGGCGAAGGTTTTGCCCGGGGCGCCCCAGCCCTGGTAGCCCCGGCGCACGGTGCGGGCCAGCCAGAAATAGGCCCGGCCGTCGGGCATGGCGGCCAGCTGGGTGAGGATGCGGCCGGGCTGGGCGAAGGCTTCATAGACATTCCACAACGGGCAGCTGCCCCCCACCCGGGAAAAGTGGAAATCCGTGGCGGACTGGCGCTTGGAAATGTTCCCGGCCCGATCCACCCGCACAAAGAAAAAGGGCACCCCCCGGGCGTCCGGTCGTTGCAGGGTGGAGAGGCGGTGGCAGACGCTTTCAAAGCCCACGCCGAAGCGACGCCCCAGGCGTTCGATGTCGTAGCCCAGGCTTTCGGCGGCGGCCAGAAAGGGGCCGTAGGGCAGCAGCAGGGCCCCGGCGAAATAGTTGGCCAGGCCGATGCGGGCCAATCGCCGGGCTTCCTCCCCGGACAGGTCCGCCTCCGCCGCCAAGCGCTGGATCACCTCCCCCCCTTCGAGAAAGGCCAGCTGGGTGGCCAACTGAAAAGCCCGCTGGCCCGGATTGAGATGGGGCGCCAGGGTGAGCAGGCGCTGACGGGCATCATAGCGGCGCAGGGCTTCCCCGGCGCTCTCCGCCCCCCCGTCCAGCGCCGGGGCGCCCCCCAGCACCACCTTCACCCCATGGCGCCGGGCCAGGATGTCCGCCAGGGCCGGGGCCGTATCCCCGGGACTGAGGCCCCATTCGGCCCAGCGCTGTTCCGCCAGGGCGTCCAGCTCCGCCACGTGGTTATGCCGGGCGTAGAACAAATCCCGCACCTCTTCAAAGGGGGCGGGGGCGGCCACCGTCCCTTCCGCTGCCCCGCCCAGCCGGGCGGACAGGGCGGCTACCTGCTCCGCCCCCTGGCGATAGCGGCGATGCAGGCCGAGAAAGGCCCGGGCCAGGGCGGGCATGGCGCTGGCCAGTTCCCGGATCTCGGCCTGGGACACGCCCTCGCCCCCGGGGGCTTCGGCCAGCACATCCTGCAATTCGGTCACCAGCCGGGCCTCGTCGTCCTCGGCAAAGCGCTGCACATCCACCCCGAAGACCGCATTGAGCTTGAGCAGCACGGACACCGTGAGGGGCCGCTGGTTTTGCTCCAACTGGTTGAGGTAGCTGGGGGATAGGCCCAGGGCCCGGGCCAGGGCCACCTGGGTAAGCTGGCGCTCCTCCCGCAGGCGCTTGAGGCGCACCCCCATGAAGGATTTTTTCATGGCCGCCCCGCCCCGGCTCGCGACAGCCCCCAGCCCCGGAAGCCCCGCCCCTGGGAGCCGGGGGCTGGCCCCATTCGCACAATTCGCAAAGCCCCGGAAAACCCTTCGATTATCTTCGCCATTTCAGTTATTTACGCCATTTCTGGGATGCGTATATTGCAAACATTCCCGGCGCTTGGCAAGCCGGATTCGGGGGCACGGTGCCCCCCGCCACGGGCCCTTGGGATCCACCGGCGTCGGGAATACCGAATTTTCAGGAGACCGCCATGCATACGGACCGCCAAGACCATCCCCGCGCCCTCTACGAAGGCATTGCGGATTCCCTGCGGGAGCGCATTTTCAAGCACCAGCTGGCCCCGGGCACGCCCCTGGACGAGGGAGCCATCGCCCGGGAGTACGGGGTGAGCCGCACCCCGGTGCGGGAGGCGGTGAAGGTGCTGGCCCACGAAGGCCTGCTCTGCATCCATCTGCGCAACGGGGTACGCCAGGAATGCACCGTGGCCCGCCTTTCCCCCCGGGATTTGGACGAGTTGCTCACCGTACTCACCCTGGTGGAAACCTTCACCGTCCAGCAGGCCGCCCGACGCCGGGGTTTCGGCCTGGGCCTACACCAGGACCGGCCCCGGGCGCCGGAGGAAAACTTCTACGACCGGCTCATGGAATCGGCGGGCAACCTGTATCTGGAAGACGTGATCCGGGCCCTGGGGGACAAGCTACTCCTGGGCTGGGGGCCGGAATTCCGGCGCCTCAACCAGGCCATCTTCGCCGCCGCCCAGGAGGAACTCTGCCCCTGCCTGGCCCGGGGGGATGTGGAAGGGGCTACCCGCCTGACCCGACGTCTGGCCCGGGAACGGGCCGCCGCCCTGGGCAATCTGGCGGGGGCGGACGCCCCCCGCTTTCGCCCCGCCACGCCCCAGGCCAGTCCATCCCGTATGGATAAGCCCGGTCTCGCCCCATCCCGGGGGGAGCGGCCCGCCACCACTACCTATAGTGGCGACACGCCGATAGCACACTACATTTAGTATTTCAATCTTGACGTCATCCTGGGGTCGGGGCAACATTGGCCCAACGCGACGGTTCCCCCCCAAGGGGAAGTAAAAGGGAATCCGGTGCGGCGCCCACCCCGGTGGGCCCCATTCCGGAGCTGCCCCCGCAACTGTAGGCGGTGAGTCCCCGGCCGGACCCGAACCACTGGAAGCCTCTTCCGGGAAGGTTCGTGGCAACAAGGCCGGGTGACATGGACCCGCAAGCCAGGAGACCTGCCCTCGCCACGTTTATTTGCTTACCAGGAGCGGGGTGTCTCCCGGAAGGCTGGCCCGGTCGGCCCGTCCGCCCGGGACCCGAGCCCGGGGCGCCCTGCCCCTTTGCGGCCCGTTCCAGACCTTCGCCGACCCCCGTTCCGCTCGCATACGGGGAGTCTTCATGCAGCAAGCCAGTTCCACCGCCCCACGGGGCCCATCCCTTCCGCCTTCCGACATTTCCGCCGCCCCGGTTCCGGACACCGATAACAGCGCCGCCAGCCCCTTCGGCCTGGCCTTCCAGGCCCTCTCCGAGTCCTGTCGCCAGACCGTGCTGGGGCTTCAGGTGATCCGCCGCAATGGCGCCGTGGTGGGTTTTAACCCGGACAAAATCGCCCTGGCCATGACCAAGGCATTCCTGGCCGTGAGCGGCGCCCAGGGGGCCGCCTCGGCCCGCATCCGGGACCGGGTGCTGCGCCTCACCGGGGACGCCATTCAGGCCCTCACCCGCCGCCTCCCGGACGGGGGCACGGTGCATATCGAAGACATCCAGGATCAGGTGGAACTGGCCCTGATGCGGGCCGGGGAACACGACGTGGCCCGGGCCTACGTGCTTTACCGGGAACGCCGGGCCGCCGAGCGGGCTGCCCAGGCGGCCCAGGCCCAGCCCCGGGAAGAGGAAGCCCCGGTGCCCCACGTGGTGGACGGCCCGGTGCGCCGCCCCCTGGACCGGCAAGCCCTGCTGGCCCTCTGCCAGGCGGCTTGCCAGGGATTGGCAGACGCGGACCCGGCCTTGATCTGGGAACAGGCCCTGCGCAATGTCTATGACGGGGTGAAGCTGGCGGAGGTGCATCAAGCCCTGGTGCTGGCCGCCCGCAGCCTCATCGAGCGGGACCCGGCCTACGATCAGGCCACCGCCCGCCTGCAACTCCACGCCCTGCGCCGGGAGGTGCTGGGGGAAGAGGTGTTCCAGGGGGATATGGCCCAGCGCTACGGGGACTATTTCCCCGAATTCATTCGCCTGGGGGTGGAAGCGGAACTCCTGGACCCCCGCCTGCTGGAATTCGACCTGACCCAGCTGGCCGGCGCCCTGGACGGGGAACGGGATCTTCAATTCACCTACCTGGGGCTGCAAACCCTTTATGACCGCTACTTCCTCCACATTGAGGAACGGCGCATCGAACTGCCCCAGGTATTTTTTATGCGGGTGGCCATGGGCCTGGCTTTGAACGAGGTGGATCGGGAAGCCCGGGCGGTGGAGTTTTACCACCTACTCTCCCGCTTCGATTTCATGTGCTCCACCCCCACCCTGTTCAACGCGGGCACCCGCCATCCCCAGCTTTCCTCCTGCTACCTGACCACCACCAGCGACGACCTGGAAGGCATTTACCAGGCCATTAAGGAAAACGCCCTGCTGCAAAAATACGCCGGCGGCCTGGGCAACGACTGGACCCCGGTACGGGCCCTGGGGGCCCGCATCAAGGGCACCAACGGCAAGAGCCAGGGGGTCATTCCCTTCCTCAAGGTGGTCAATGACACTGCCGTGGCGGTGAATCAGGGGGGCAAGCGCAAGGGGGCAGTGTGCGCCTACCTGGAAACCTGGCACCTGGATATTGAGGAATTCCTGGAACTGCGCAAAAACACCGGGGACGAGCGGCGCCGCACCCACGACATGAACACCGCCCACTGGATTCCGGACCTGTTCATGCAGCGGGTCATGGCCGGGGGGGAATGGACCCTCTTTTCCCCGGACGAAACCCCGGACCTCCACGACAAATACGGCTGGGATTTCGACACCGCCTACCAGGCCTACGAAGACCGGGCCGCCCGGGGGGAACTGAAGCATTTCAAGAAGGTGTCCGCCGTCCAACTGTGGCGCCGCATGCTCACCATGCTCTTTGAAACCGGCCATCCCTGGGTCACCTTCAAGGACCCCTGCAATCTGCGCTCGCCCCAGCAGCACAAGGGGGTGGTGCACAGCTCCAATCTGTGCACCGAGATCACCCTCAACACCTCGGCCACGGAAACCGCCGTCTGCAATCTGGGCTCCATCAACCTGGCCGCCCACCTGGACGTAGCCCGGGGGGGCCTGGATCAGGAAAAGCTGCAACGCACGGTGCGCACCGCCCTGCGCATGCTGGACAACGTCATCGACCTCAACTACTACGCCACCCCCAAGGCGCGCAACGCCAATCTGCGCCATCGCCCCGTGGGCATGGGCATCATGGGCTTTGCCGACTGCCTCCACGCCCTGGGCCTGGCCTACGCCTCCCCCGAGGCGGTGGCCTTTGCCGACCGGTCCATGGAAGCGGTGTGCTACTACGCCTACTGGACCTCCACCGAACTGGCGGAGGAACGGGGCACCTACCCCAGCTACCAGGGCAGCCTGTGGAGCCAAGGACTGCTGCCCCCGGACACCCTGGACCGGCTGGCGGAAGCCCGCAGCCACCTGGGGGACAACCCGGCCCAGAGCTTCCTGGAAGTGGATCGGAGCCAGACCCTGGATTGGGATGCCCTGCGCCGCCGGGTGCTGGACCAGGGCATGCGCAATTCCAATTGCGTGGCCATCGCCCCCACCGCCACCATTTCCAACATTGTGGGGGTCTCCCAGGGCATTGAGCCGGACTACCAGAACCTCTACGTCAAATCCAACCTCTCCGGGGAATTCACCGTGGTCAATCCGGCCCTGGTGCGGGATTTGAAGGCCCTGGATCTGTGGGACGAAATGATGGTGGCGGACCTGAAATATTTCGACGGTTCCCTGGCCCCCATCGACCGGGTGCCGGCGGACCTCAAGGCCCGCTACGCCACGGCCTTTGAAATGGACCCGGTGTGGCTGGTGGAAGCGGCCTCCCGGCGCCAGAAATGGATCGACCAGGCCCAGTCCCTCAACCTCTACCTGGCCACCCCCTCGGGCCGCAAGCTGGACGAACTCTACAAGCTGGCCTGGCTGCGGGGCCTGAAGACCACCTATTACCTGCGCACCCTGGGGGCCAGCCAGGCGGAAAAAACCACGGACGGCCGCCGGGAACAGGAAAGTGAAGCCGAAGCCCCCGCCGCCCCCAAATTCTGTTCCATCGACAACCCGGATTGCGAGGCCTGCCAATGAGCGCCAACGCCCCCACCCGGACCGGCGCGGCCCGGCCCGACACCCTTTTCGCGGACTGGGACCAGCCCCCGGCGCCCCTTGCCCCCGCCCCTTCTCCCACCCCCGGAATGCCCCGGACCCTGGCGCCGGAAGCCGGGACGTCAGGAACCCCGGTGGCTCACGCCGTAACGGCCTCTGCGCCCCACCCCGCCCCCCAACCAACCGCCGCCCCCCTTCCCTCCCCGGGGGAAGACCCGGCGGCCCTGGCCCCCATCGACCCCCAGGATAAGCGGGTGGTGGGAGGCCGGGCCGACATTAACCAGCTGGCCCCCTTCAAATACCCCTGGGCCTGGGAATATTTCCTCAAGGCCAACCGCAATCACTGGACGCCCCTGGAAATCAACATGGCCCAGGACGTACAGGATTACCACCACCGGCTCACCCCGGCGGAGCGCCACGTCTTTGAAAATGTGCTGGCCTACCTGACCACTTCCGACATCCTGGCCATGCGCAATATCGGCCTGGCGGTGATGGAAAAAATGACCGCCCCGGAATTGCAGATCTACCAGGCCCGCCAGGTCTATGAGGAATCCCTGCACACCTGGACCTACCAGCACTGCATCGAAACCCTGAATCTGGACCAGCGGGAGATTTACAACCGCTACCGGGTAGTGCCGGAAATCCACGGCAAAATCGCCCTCTCCAACCGGCGCCTCAACGCCGTGCTGCGCTCCGGCCTGGACATGGGCAACCGGGACACCCTCCACGAATTCGCCCTGTCCTACCTGTTTTTTGCGGGCATTTTCGAAGGCTGCTGGTTCTACAACGGCTTCACCCCCATTTTTGCCCTGCAACGGCGGGGCCTCATGAAGGGCACGGCGGAACAGCTCCAGTACATCATGCGGGACGAGGTGCTGCACTGCGGCTTCGGCATCCGGGTGGTGCGCCAGCTCATCCAGGAGGAAGACCTCCAGCTCGACCCCGCCGCCCTGCGTCTGCTCTGGGACGAGGCGGAGGCCGCCGAATCCGCCTACGCGGGCTACCTGTTCCAGGAACCCATCCTGGGCTACAGCGCCGACCTGCACCGGGAGCAATTCCGCTTCATCGCTAACCGTCGAGCCCGCCAGCTGGGCCTGGAAGAGCCCTTCCCCGGCGCCACCAACGTGGTGCCCTGGCTGGACGAACAGGTGAATCTGCGCAAAGAAAAAAACTTCTTTGAAACCCGGGTGACGGAGTACCAGACCGGGGGGGCGTTGAACTGGGAATGAGGGCGTAGGCGTCGGGCGACAGATATTTTTTCATTTGCGACGCATATTTTTCACCGTATCAAAAAAAACCCGCATGGAGCTTTTTTTTATGCATAGATGCAATGCGAATTACTCAGTCAAAAATTCAAACTGCGGCGATGTCTACGCCAAACCGACGTGTTGATCTGATGGCTCTTCGGATTTTGATTGGAGTTGGGCTCAGGGCGACCATTTCGCGGATAAAGGCCTCGTCAACAGGCTTGATGTTGCATCCCATCTCAACTTCTACAAGGTGTTCAGGGCTGAATTTGTATTTATGGTCACTCACCATAGGAAGTCCATGAATGGTCGGCTCTTGAGAGACCATTCGAAATTCGCGCTCGTATTTCCACTCGTCGGACTTCGTGAGCGCCATTGCTTTTAGGTTTGCCTCATTCCCTCGTTCGAAGAAATCCAATGTTGGTAAGTCTTTTGCATAGATGACTTCGATGGCCTCGCCAAATTCGTGGTTGTCGGTGGCAAAGCAAAGGCAAATTCCAGTGTGAGCCTCTGCGTAGTGAGACCAGACAAGGATAGACTCACAATTGCCGGCCAAGCTGAAAACCCTATATTTATCTAGGGCAACAGGGAGCTCAATGGTCATTTCGTCCGCCCTTGCTTGTAGAAAGCTCGACGATGTCGAGATCTTTGCTCGTCGTTTTGCCTCGTCTCTATCCATGCCATTTCGACGCAATAGCGCAAATGCTTGCCGTTCAACCTTCCGTTTCTCCAGTTCGTTACGCATCTGAGGAGGAACTACTTGCGGTCTACTTTCAAACGGATCATTCAGTTCTGAGATACATGGCCAGTATAAAGTTTGGTCTCGAAAAATCGGTTCAATCCGGTCTCTAAGCATAAGTCCGCGAAACTTGTATAACCGGTGAATTCCGACATCTCTTGCTGATCGAATGGTCATAGCCTAATGAAAGTAAGGCAAATAAATATTTACCAGGATAAATCCTTGCAGGAGAAGGGACTCGCACGAAAAAAATTTTTCAAAAATCTCTTCCTGCGCCTATCTCCGGTTGTTAGCCTTCGGTCCGTTGAACAAATATGAGGGAGGAAAAAGATGGAGCGGAACATGTTCAAGCGATTCTCAGCTGACCTGAAGCGTCTGGGTCAGCGAGGGGTTGGAACACCACAGTTCAGCCTTGGCAAAGAGGGAAAATATAGCCTCCAGTACATTCCCTTCGAGCACGTTAACCATGAAGCGAAGCTCGTCATTGTCGGGATTACACCAGGGAACAATCAGCTTGATCTTGCGTATCAGACTGCACAAGAGTTACTGAAAGCAGGGCGGCCTGTTGAGGAAATTCTCACTGAGGTAAAGAAGGCCGGAGCCTTTGGTGGGAAGTCAATGAAGCCAAATCTGCTGAAGCTACTACGGCACTTCCAATTCGAGAAGCTACTAGGTATCGATGACGTTGAGTCATTGTGGGGAGCGAACGCTGGGCTTCTTCATTCAACTTCAGTGGTTCCTCATGCCGCATTCAAAGACGGTGAGCGATTCAATCGTACCTTCGATGAAATTATGGCTTCTCCATTGCTGGAGGAATGCTTCCTAGACTGCTTTGTTCCTTCTGTGCGTGAAATCACCGAAAAAGCATTGTTCGTGGCTCTTGGGCCGTGCCCACAGGCTGCACTGGATTGGTGTATCAAGGAAGGTGCTCTTCGAAAAGAACAGGTGCTCGGCTCCTTCTGCCATCCTTCAAGTGCTGGCGGTAGCACCACACGTTATTACCTTCGTGAGGTCACGAAGGAGGAGCTAGATCCGAAGAACCCTGTGCGCAGCCGCTGTGACTGGCTTGATAGGGCATACGAGCAGATGCATTCTTCGACATCTTCCTTGTTAGGGGTGAGTTACCAAACTCCTCTAATACCCCGGCACATCCAGCCTTCGTTTGTTCCAAAGTCGGATACGCCAACCAAAATCACGAAATCTACAGCTATGAAAACAACTACTCGTACTACGGCAGACAACGATGCTGACATTGCAGCGATTCTGATGGAGGTCGAACGAGCCGGCTACAAGTCGACCAACACGACAGCTAAACTCTCTGAGTTTCAGTCTCCCGGAGGTCAAACTATTTATGTCGTTAAGACAACCTCGAAATTGAACAATATCAACCTGATGGTGCACCCCGGCCACAAACCGGAATTGCTGAGATCAATTGATGGTGTTGATTCTGTTAGTGATGGCCATCGATTTCACTCGAACATGACTAAATTTCCGAAACGCATCAACAAGGGGAAGACGCAAACAGCATTTGGGTGGCAGTTGAACATCACAACTTTGTCTAACCTTCCTCGTTTTTTGGCTGCGTTTAACTCATTAAGTTACTGATTTTCATGTAGTACCTTTCGTAGAGTAGTAACTTCAGCGGCGGGCATGTCCCGCCGCATTTTTATATTCATGGCAAATGGTTTGATGTCGGATCCTCGAAAAGGCTGCTTCCCAACCTGCGGTGGTCCCGGTCGTTTGGACAGCCACCGGGCTGGAATAAGCTAAGGCCGGTGCCGGGGTTTTGGTTTTGACTTTCCCGGATTTTATAACGATTGGCTTGAGCACTGTGGAGCTTGTGGGCAGC
>JAYRGQ010000030.1:0-19164 GCA_041907765.1 Rhodocyclaceae bacterium
GCTGCCCACAAGCTCCACAGTGCTCAAGCCAATCGTTATAAAATCCGGGAAAGTCAAAACCAAAACCCCGGCACCGGCCTTAGCTTATTCCAGCCCGGTGGCTGTCCAAACGACCGGGACCACCGCAGTCCCCGTTTTGTCCCCATAAGGGTTTTTGTCACTTATTACATCCTTGAAAGTGCTGTAAATACTATGATATAGCAAGATACAATTTAGGATTGTGGCTCCAGGTGTCACCGGTTCGATTCCGGTATGTCGCCCCAAATTTTGCACTTTTGTGCAGGCAAAAAGCCCAGCATTTCGTCAGAATGCTGGGCTTTTTGTTGGCTTTTTTCCTGGATGAGTTGTTTTGTATTTTCGCCCGGAAATCCTCAATCAATTTCCCCCACCGGTTTTGGCTTGTCCCGGGCGTGCATTTTCGAACGCCGGGGGCATTCCCCGTTCTTTCCCGTTAAGCAAACGGAACCCAAATCAGCTGATTTCGTTCCCGTGCGTTATTTCTGGGGTTTTTGTTCTACTTTGTTGTGGAAATTGACTGGGCATTCCTTTTGCTGTTTTTCCCCTGAACGCCGGAGAGGGTCTTTGGCGAACGCATAAGGGGAAATCAGCCATGTTATGGCGTCGAAGGGAGCAGGGGACAGGGGAAACCCAGTACAAATGGGAGGACGGGGGCCGGTGGTGGAACCGTCTGGCAGGGTATTGGGGTTTGGTGGGAATGGGACTGTGCTCCCTCCCTAGCGCCTGGGCCCAGGCCGGGGAGGTTGCCGGGGGGGAATTGCCGGAAATTCAGGTGACTGCGGCCCCATTATGGGATGGTAGTAGCGCGGCGGGGTATCGGCAGGGAAAGAGTCAGTGGGGGCTTTTAGGAGAGGGGGAGAAGCAGGACACCCCGTTTTCCCTTTATGGCGTTTCCGCGGATCTGATTGCCAACACCCAGGCGGCCAATACCACGGAGGCCCTGAAGTATGTGCCCACCGTCTATGCCAACACGGGGAATAGCCAGATCACCCCCTATTTCACCTTGCGGGGCTTTTCCGCCTCCACCTGGACCTACAACATGGCGGTGGATGGCATGCGTTCTTTCGATATTTACCAGCCCCTGGAAGATAAGGAACGAATTGAGGTCCTGCCGGGAAGCACGGCTTTTCTTTACGGCGTTACTTCTCCGGCGGGCATGATCAATTATGTGCTGAAGCGGCCCACGGCCTCGCCCCTGGCCCAGGTGACGGTGGGGAGTTACGACCAGCAACTGGTGAGCCAGTTGGAGCTGGGGGGCGCGCTGGGTAGCGGGGAAGGGGCCTATCGGCTCAATGTGCTCTACGGGGACAAGGGGGAAGCCAATATCGCCCATCAGACCCAGGAGCGGAGCCTGGTTTCTGGGGCCCTGGATTGGCGTCTTTCCCCGGATACCCGCTTGTCCCTGGATTTATCCTGGTCCCAGCGGGATCTGGAATATGCCCAGCCCCTGTTTATGACCACGGCGGCCATTGGCCTGCCCCAGGCGCCGGATAGCCATAAAAACTGGGGGGCGCCCTACACCTACGCCAAGGACAGCACCGGGCGTCTGGGGGCCCAGATCAGCAGCCGCCTTAACGACAACCTCACCCTGCGGGCCCTGTGGCGGCATACGGACATCACGCGGGATTTCCAGAACAACCGGATCGTCTTCACCAACCCGGCCCTCAAGTACAAATGGCGGCTGGATGCCCAGCATTACGACGTGACGGTGGATCAATACGGCGCCTTTCTGGACGGCCATTTCCACCTGGGGGCCACGACCCACGACATGACCCTGGGGGTGACCCAGGATGACTTCGACCAGGGTAAAAACAACGCCCGCAGCCAGACCTTCAGCACCGTTTATCCGGCCACCCTCTACGGCAGCCCGACCTATCCCCTTGAGGTGCAACCCGCCCAGGGCAATGCCACGGCGGAACAGACCACCTATCAGACCCTGGTACTGGCCGATCGGATCGGCCTGGGGGAACGCTGGTCCCTGCTCCTGGGGGGCAATCAGGCCCGGGTCAATGACCGCAGCCAGGTTACCCCTGGGGCCGGGGGCGCGGCGACCGCCACCCAGTACGACCAAAGCCGCTTTGTCCCCTCCCTGGCCCTAAGCTACAAGCCCTTCGCCCAGCTGACCACCTACGCCACCTATACGGAAGGCTTGCAACAAGGCGGCACGGCGCCCGCCACGGCCGTCAATGGGGGCCAGGTTTTCGCCCCCTTTGTGGCCAAGCAACAGGAAGTGGGGGCCAAGGCCAACTGGACCGCTGTGGAGGCCAGCCTGGCCTGGTTCCACATCGAGCAGCCCAACCAGTATGTGGTGAATAACGTCTATTCCCAGAACGGCCAGGAAATCCATAAGGGCTGGGAGTTTGCTCTCACCGGCCGGGTGACGGAGCGGCTGACCCTGGTGGGGGGATACACGGCCCTGGATGCCACGGTGCGCAAATCCAGCACCGCCGGGGTGAGCGGCAAAACGCCCCAGGGGGTGCCAGAACGGATGGGAAAACTCTACGCAGAATATGATTTGCCCGCCGTGCCCGGGCTGACCCTGACCGGTGGGGTGTCCTATACCGGCCGTACCTGGTGGGACGCCACCAATACCCTGGCCGTGCCCGCCGTCACCGTGGTGGATGGGGGCCTGCGCTATCAACGGCGGCTCTACGGCAAAGAGGCCGTGTTTCGGGTCGGGGTGAGTAATCTTACTGGCAAGGACTACTGGACCACCCGGTCCGGCATCCTTTACCTGGGCGCGCCCCGCACCCTTAGCCTCTCCGCCACCCTGGCCTTTTAGGGCGCCCGCCATGGACCGACGTGCCTGTCTCCAAGCCCTGGTTGCCGGAGGCCTTTGGGCTGGCGGTTGGGGACCCAGTTGGGGGATGCCCTCCGTCCCCCGTTTTCTCCAGGATCAGGCGGGGCGCCGGGTGGCCTTGCCTCCCCGGGTGGAGCGCCTGGCCACCCCGGGGATTTCCCTGGCCTCCCTGGCCCTGGTGTTGGGGGCCGCGCCCCGGTTGGTGGGGGTGGCCGGGGAGGTCCGGGCCAATCCCTGGCTGGTCCGGATTTTCCCCGGCCTGGCCCGTATCCCCACCCCCTTTTCCGGCGCGGGCATGAGTGGGGAAAGCCTGCTGGCGCTGAAGCCAGACCTGGTGCTGCTTTGGGGGGACCATGATCCCCGTCTGCGCCAGCTGGAAGGCCTGGGCATTCCCGTGGTCTGCCTGCGCTATACCTTGCCGGCGGCCTTACAGGAGGCGGCCACCCTGCTGGGGACGGTGTTGGGGGGCGAAGGCCCCCAGCGGGCCCGCCGCTTTGTGGCCTATTACCGGGCCAATCTGGAAAAGGTGGCGGCGGGCCTGACTGGATTGGCCGAGGGACGGCGCCCCCGGGTGTATTACGCCTCCATGGACCCCTTGCATACGGAAGGCCGGGCCTCCCTGGTGGATGCCTGGATCAACGCCGCCGGGGGCGTCAATGTGGCGGCTCGGGCGGGCATTGAGGGGGATCGCCCGGTGGGGATGGAGGAAGTGCTGACCTGGAATCCCCAGATTATCGTGGTGCGGGAGCCCCGCCACCGTCAGGCCATGTTGGGGGACAACCGCTGGCGGGGCGTGGCGGCGGTGCGCAACGGGCGGGTGCTGGTTAATCCCAAAGGGGTGAATGCCTGGTGCACCCGGGGGGCGGAAGCGGCCCTCCAGGTACTTTGGGCCGCCAAGATGTTCCATCCGGAACGTTTTCCTGCCCTGGAGGTGGGGGCGGAGGGAGCGGCGTTTTACCGGGAGTTCTATGGCTATGCCCTGAATCGGGAGGAATTGGGGCGGATGCTGGCGGGGGAGCCGCCCCCTTAGCCCCATGGGCTTGAGTGGGGGAGGCGGAAGCTTTTCCCAGGAAAGACGGGGCGCCCGGGCCCCCAGTCTTGTGTCGGGGCCTGGGGGAGCTAGGGCCGGGCGGGCATGGCCTCCGCCCCCTGCCGCCCTGAATCGGGGGGTGGGGTAGGGCGTTGGGGACTATTTTCCTGCCCGCCTTTTTAGGCTGGCACTGAATTGGCTAGAGAGTCTTAGCGCCATCCCGCTACGGGCGGGGCAGGCGAATGGAGGAAAGTGGGATGAACGGGCAAGTGCAACCCCTGATGTCGTTATCCACCCCCTGGCAGGGCGCGTCCCTGGGGGAACTGGATTTCCTTGGCCGCATGCCCCTGCCCCTGCGGCGGCATTTCAAAGGGGGTCTGGACGGGGTGGTGACCCGGGTGCGCCAGGGGGGCGGCCCTGCCTTGAACTGCGCCTTTCTCGCCGGTGGCCAGTGGTACGGTCTATTTGACCGCCTGGCGGAGGCCAGGGGGCCGGAGGCGCTGCCCGCCATGCTGGTCAGCCCCTGGGGCCCGGATGTACTCAAGCCGGAGCTGCTGGCCCATTACGCCCCCGGACCGGGGGCTCCCGGGCGCCTGCCACCCCAGCATGCCGCCTGTCTGGCCGCCGGACTGCCCGATCCGGAGGGAGTCTTCCGGCTTTTTGCCCTGGTGCCCCAGTTGTTCCTGGTGGATAAGCAAAAGCTGGGGGGGCGGCCCGTGCCCCGGGTCTGGGCCGATTTGCTGGAACCCTGCTACGAAGACGCCATCGTGTTCGGTGGTTGGCGCCCCCGGGACCAGGGGCCCTACCGGGATTTCAACACCTATTTGCTCCTGTTCCTGGCCCAGGCCTTTGGCTTTGATGCCCTGGATGCCCTTGCGGGCAACGTCAAACACCTGCTCCACAATATTCGCAGCGCCAAACGGGTGGGCTCCAGCAGTGAGGAAACCGGGGCCATTACCATCATGCCCTGGCTCCAGGCGGAACTTTGTCCCCACCGGCAGCGGGCCCAGGTGGTTTGGCCCGAGGACGGGGCCCTGGCCATGCCCATGGGCTATCTGCTCCAGCCGGGTCGGGAAAGCCGTCTGGCGCCCCTTTGCGACTATTTGACCGGGGCCGCCCTGGGGCGGGAGCTGGGCCGCAACTGCTATCCCGCCTCGGCTGCCGCCTACGCCGCCCTGCCCCAGGGGGGCCGGCTGCGCTGGCCGGGCTGGGACTTTGTCCGCAGCCATGACCTGGCCGCCTACGGTAAGGCCGCCGGGGAACGTTTTTTCCGGGCCTGGTGGCGACGTCAGGAAGGGGGGAGTTTGGCGGAGGATATTCCGTCTTCCCGGGCCACTGGCGGAAAGGCCGGGCCTGCCACGGCCCTGTCCCCCCGGGCCCGGCAATCCCAGGAGGTGCAACCATGCGTGTCATGACAGTGGCCGGTTCCCCGTCCGTAGGCAAGACTTCCGTCATGCTTCGGGTGGCGGAGGAATTGGGGCGCCAGGGCCAGAAGGTGGGGGTGGTGAAATTCGACGCCCTCTCCACCCGGGACGACGAGCTCTACCGCCAGGCCGGTATTCCGGTCCAGGTGGGCCTGGCCGGGGGCCTGTGCCCGGACCATTACTTCATTACCAATGTGGATGCCTGTCTGGCCTGGGGGCTGGAGCAGGGCTTCGACGTGCTCATGACCGAATCTGCCGGCCTTTGTAACCGCTGTTCCCCCCATATCGACGGGGTCCTGGCTCTGTGCGTGGTGGATGCCCTGGCCGGGGTCCACACCCCCCGGAAAATCGGCCCCATGCTGCGTTTGGCGGATCTGGTGGTGATTACCAAGGGGGACATTGTTTCCCAGGTGGAGCGGGAGGTATTCGCCTACCACGTGCGCCTGGCCAACCCCCGGGCCCGGGCCATGTTCTGCAACGGCATTACCGGCCAGGGCGCCATGGAAGTGGCCTATCACCTGGGCCAGGCCCCGGAAACCACCACCCTGGAAGGGGCCCGGCTGCGTTTTCCCATGCCTTCCGCCGTCTGTCCCTACTGCGTGGGGGAAACGGCCATTGGCGAAACCCATAAGCGGGGCAATGTGAAGCACATGGTCTTTGCCCCGGCGGGAGCCTGAGATGGAACTGGATCAATTGGTGGAACAGCCCCTGGAAACCTTGGTGCGCCAGGAGCCCTGCGTGGCTGAATTTCTCACCTCCGTGGGCTTGAACCGGGTGCCTTTCCGGGGCCGGCTGGGGGATTGGCTGGCGGCCTTAAGCGACGAAGATGTGTCCGATGCGGGCATGGAGCGGGAGCAGATGCTGGCCCACATGGGCCGCCTCATCGACCAGGTGGCCGCCCTGGCCCGTCAGGCGGAACGCTGGGAAGGGGTGGCCGAACTGACCTTGATCGGTGGCCGGGACAAGCAGGGCCGGCCGGAAGAGCGCCGCCTCACGGTGAAGGCGGGGGACGTGGTGTGCATCGTCGGCCCCACCGGCTCGGGCAAGAGCCGCCTGCTGGGGGACATCGAGTGTCTGGCCCAGGGGGATACTCCCACCGGCCGGGCCATCCTCATCAACGGCCAGCTTCCCACCCCGGAGGCCCGCTTTTCCCTGGACCGGAAACTGGTGGCCCAGCTTTCCCAGAACATGAATTTCGTGGTGGATTTGAAGGTGCAGGATTTCATCACCATGCACGCTCGCTGCCGCATGGTGCCGGAACCGGAAGCCCTGGCGGCCCGGGTCATCGACTGCGCCAATCAGCTCACCGGGGAAAAGTTTTCCCCCCGGGTCTCCGTTACCCAGCTCTCCGGCGGCCAGACCCGGGCCCTGATGATCGCGGATGTGGCCCTTTTGAGCGCCTCTCCCATTGTGCTCATCGACGAAATCGAAAACGCCGGGGTGGATCGGAAGCGGGCCCTGGAACTCCTGGTCACCGGGGAAAAAATTGTCTTCATTTCCACCCACGACCCCCTCCTGGCCCTGCGGGGCAAACAGCGCATCGTCATCCGCAATGGCGGCATCGCGGACATTCTCACCACCAGTCCGGAGGAACGAAAAAACCTGGTGCGCATCGAACGGCTGGACGAAATCATGATGGGGGTCCGGGACCGGCTGCGGCGCGGACTGCGCATCGAGGAGACCACGTTATGGCCGGTTTAGGCGGGGCCCAGGGGGGCGGCTTGGCGGCATTGGAAATTCCGGGAGTTACCCCGGGCCAGGCGCAAGGGGCAGGGGGGAAAGTGCCCGAAGTGTGGGCTGCCTCCGCCAGTCAGGGAGCAGCGCTCGGGGTGCCTGGGGACGGGGCGGCGTCACCGGACATTGTCCCCAATCCCGCGGGCCTGGAGCTTTTGCTCCAGCGCCGTTCCCACCACAGCCTGGTGGCCCCCGGGCCGGATGGGGCCCAGCTTACCCAGATGCTGCGGGCGGCCCTGCGGGTGCCGGATTTCCGCCATCTGCGGCCCTATCGCTTTCTTCTGGCCCAGGGGGCGGGGCGGGATCGGCTGGGCCAGGCCATGGCCCGGGCGGCTGTGGCCGGGGGGCAGTCCGAGCGGTTGATCCAGCGGGCCCCCGCCATGCCCCACCGGGCGCCCCTGGTGATCGGGGTGGTGGCGGTGCATCGGCCCCACAAGCTGGTGCCGGAAACGGATCAGCGTTATGCGGCGGTGTGCACCGTTTTCGCCCTGGAACTGGCGGCCCGGGCCCTGGGCTTTGGCGCCGTTTGGCGCTCCGGCTGGTTTATGGAAGCCCCCGAGCTGTACCGGGAATTGGACCTGGGGGAAGGGGAGCGGTTAGTGGGCTTTCTCTACGTGGGCACCCCGTCCCCCCAGCCCGATCCGGGGGAACCGACCCCGGTGCCAGACCCGGCCCCCGGGGATTTTGTCACCTGGCTATGAGCCCCACCGGTCTATAGGAAGGAGATTTCCATGAAACTGGGGATCGAGTTTGAATACCTGCTCCACGACGGAAACGGGCGTATCCGGGATTTCACCAATCTGGATTTCCGGGACATGGAGGACTTTCTCGCCCCCAAACCGGGTCGGGACGACCCGTCCCTGGCCACCGGGGATCTGGGCATCAAGGCCGGTTACTGGTACCTGGAAGGGGACGAGCGCTTCGACGGGGCGGGCAATTTTTCCAGCCTGGCCGTCAAGGGGGTGGAAATCCGCACCCCGCCCCGGTCTTCCGTGGCGGCGGCCAGCGCCTGTCTGCTGGACATCCAGGCCGAATTGGCCGCCCGGTTGGCCCAGCGGGATTTGCACCTAAGCCTGGTGGGCTTTAATCCGCTAACGCCCCGCTACGAATTTTCGCCCCCCCTGAACCCCTGGGAACGGGCCTGCCGGGCGGCCCATCCGGAATACGGGGCGGCCGGGGTGTCCACCTTGAGCTACGGGCCGGACATCAATGTTTCCTTCCCCGGCTGGGACGGGGCGCGCTGCCTGGCCGCCACCCGGCGCCTGACCTTCTACAGTCCCTACATGGTGCCCTTCAGCTTCAGTTCCCCTTTCTACGCCGGAAAGCCCTGGAGTGGCCTCTCCAAGCGCACCTTCGAGCGCACCTGGCGCCGTCCCTCGGCCAAATGTTTCGGCTCGGCGGCGGATCGCCGCCTCTCCCCCCTCATGGGGGCCGCCCGCCTGCCTTCGGAGGAAGGGCGCATCGAATTCAAGGCCTATGACGCCTTCACTGACCTCACTCTTTTGGAAGCCTGTTGCCATCTGGTGGCCGGGGTTTGTCTGGCGGAGGATCTGGCGGGCCAGGCGGACACCCCGGACAAAACCCTGCACCAGTTGGCCGCCACCCGGGGCTTTGCCGAACCCCGCATTGCCCACGGCGCCGCCCTGGTCCTGGCCCGGGCGGGACGGGCCCTGGTCCAGCATGGGCTGGCGGATGCCCATGCCCTGGACCCCCTGGCCGACTATTTGGCCCAGGGCCGCACCCCGGCCCACGATCTGCTGGCCGCCTATGCCCACACGGGCCTGATGTACGTGGATGGGGGCCTGGTGTCCCCCATGCCCCGTCCCCAGGAGGCTAAGGCGCGGGCCGACCTGGCTTGTCCCACCTAGGGCTGGGGTTGTCGCCCCGAGACCGTCGGCCCCCTGCTGACGGCTAAAACGCCTATTTGCCCCAGATTTTGCCGATCCAGGAAGTTTTGGCCCATTTTTTCGCCAAACCGGCCTGGAGCAGGTGGGGCACATAGGTTTTATCTTCCCCCTTAATGTGCTGTTCCAGCCATTGCTTGAGAAAGTCCATGAGGGCCAGATCGGCCACGATTTCCCCCCGCTGGAATTTGGCCCGGATGTCTTCCACCTGCTGTTTCAAGTGGTCGTGGATGGCCTTGTGACCCTCGTAGGCTGGGTAATCCGTAATACGGAACAGGCTTTCCTCCACGGCAAAATGGACGTGGGTGTATTGCACCAATTCTTCCAGTAATCCGGCGGTGGCCTGACGGGGGGCCTGGGTCACAATGGCTTGATAGATGCCGTTCAGGATGTGGATAAGCACCTTGTGCTGGGCGTCGATTTCTTCAATGCCGACGGAAATGTCGGCACTCCAGGGAAAATATTCGGTCATGGGAAAAAGTCGGAGGTTCTTGGACTTTGCCTGCCATGCAATTTCCGTGCTGAAAGGGCGGGGGAATGCCAGGGAAATGATGCGTTCCCTCGGACTTACTAAAATCCACAATAAGTCAATTAAAAATCAATGGGTTGATTGACGGTGAATGCTGCTTTTCCCTGAACTTCCCGCCCCCACGGGCTAAAGCGGTGGTTCCCCGGCCCTTGTGCGTTTTGGTACACCTGCGCCGTCCCTTTGTACGCCCTGGTTCCCCCCAATTCTTGGGAAAAGCCCCAGGGGCGTCGAAGAATGGGAGGAAAAGGCGGGGCCGGGCGGATGGTATGAAGTTTGCGGTGAAAGACCGTGACCGGCCCCCGGGGCCGGATTTTCCGGGAATCCCCATGACTGCATCCGCCTCCTGTTCCACCCTGGGCAAACTGGCCGCCTCCCGTTCCCGCCCGGTGCTGGGGGATGGCTGGCGCCTGGGCCTGCTGCTCGGGCTTCTGGCCCTGGCCTTTGTCCTTTCTTTCGCCGTGGGCCGCTATCCCATTCCCTTGGCCCGGGTGGGCCAGCTTCTCTTCCCCTGGTGGAGCGGCACGGGCGGGGAAGGGGCGGGGGAAATGGAAACGGTGATGTTTTCCATCCGCCTGCCCCGCATCCTCGCCGCCATGCTGGTGGGGGCGGCCCTGTCCGCCTCCGGGGCCGCCTATCAGGGCCTGTTCCGCAATCCCCTGGTGTCCCCGGGCATTCTGGGGGTCTCCGCCGGGGCCAGCTTTGGCGCCGCCCTGGCCATCCTTCTGGCCTTTAACAGCGTGGGCTTGCAGCTCACCGCCTTTGCCTTCGGCCTGCTGGCCGTGGCTTGCACCTACGGGGTGGGGGCGGTGCTGGGGCGGCGGGGGGAGCCGGTGCTGGTGATGATTCTGGCCGGGGTCATTATGGCTACCCTGTTTACCGCCTTCGTTTCCCTCATCAAATTTGTGGCCGATCCCTACAACACCCTGCCCACCATCACCTACTGGCTCATGGGCAGTCTGGCCGCCGTCACCCGGGACGATCTCACCGTGGCCGCCGTGCCCTTCGGCCTGGGGCTGGCGGTGCTCCTGGCCCTGCGCTGGCGCCTCAATGTGCTCGCCTTCGGGGATGAGGAGGCCCGGGCCCTGGGGGTGAATACGGGGCGCCTGCGCTGGCTGGTGATTTTCTGCGCCACCCTGATGACCGCCACCGCCGTGGCCATTAGCGGGGTCATCGGTCTGGTGGGCCTGGTGGTGCCCCATTTGAGCCGCCTCCTGGTGGGGCCCAATTACCGCATGCTGATGCCCGTGGCCACGGTGATGGGGGCCCTGTTTCTGCTGCTGGTGGATGACTTGTCCCGCAGCCTGTTTCCCGTGGAAGTGCCCCTGGGCATTATTACCGCCATCATCGGCGCCCCCTTCTTTCTCTACCTGCTTGTCCATACCCGGCGGGGCTGGGCTTAGGAGGTTTTATGCTGGATGTGTGGCATCTGGAATGCGGCTACGGCACCACCCCGGTGCTGGGGCCCCTGTCCTTTTCCCTCCAGAGCGGGGAACTGCTCTGCCTTCTGGGCCCCAACGGGGTGGGCAAGACCACCCTGTTCAAAACCGTACTGGGCCTGCTCCGGCCCCTGGGGGGCGGGGTGTTTCTCGAGGGGGAGGCCGTCAGTCGCTGGTCCCGCCAGCGCTTTGCCCGCCAGGTGGGCTATGTGCCCCAGGCCCATACCCCGCCCTTTCCCTTCAAGGTGCTGGACGTGGTGGCCATGGGCCGGGCGGCCCATCTAGGGCCCTTTGCCGCCCCTTCCCGGGAAGATATGGCTCGGGCCGCCGCTGCCCTGGAGCAGTTCGACATGGGTTCTCTGGCGGAGGCCAGCTATACGGAAATCAGCGGCGGCGAACGGCAACTGGTGCTCATCGCCCGGGCCCTGGTACAGGAACCCCGGTTGCTGATTATGGATGAACCCACTTCCAATCTGGATTTCGGCAACCAGACTCGGGTCCTGAGCCATATCCGGCGCCTTACGGTGGAGCGGGGTCTGGGGGTGATACTCACCACCCACCATCCCAACCATGCCCTGCTTTACGCCTCCCGCACCCTGGTGCTGGGGCGGGGCGGCCACTATGCCCTGGGCACCCCGGCGGAGGTGATTACGGAGCCCTATCTGCGGGAAACCTACGGGGTGGCGGCGACCCTGCTGGACCTGGATCAGCCGTCCGGCCCGGCCCGGCGCTTTTGCGTGCCCCTGGTGGCGGAAGCCTGAAAGCCCCATTGGTGCGGCAAAGAGGAGAAAACCCATGGCAGCCTTGATCTACCAACCCCTGCCCAGCCCGGGGGAATCCCGGACCTTTTCCTGGGCCCTGGGGGGCTCCCTGTTGGCCCACGCCCTGGTGCTGGGGGCAGCCCTGGTCTGGCGGGGCCAGCCCCCGGCCTTAAAGCCCATCCCCGTCATTGAGGTGGCCCTGGGCCAGGCGCCCGCCGTAGCGGCTGAACCCGCCCGGGGGGCCCCCGAAACCCATCCCGTCCATCGGCCGCCCCAGAAAGCCGTGGTGCCGGCCCCTCTGCCCCGGCCTGCCCCACCGGTCCGGCGCCAGCCGCCCCCCGCCTTGATCCATGGGGGGACCAGCCCCCAGGGCACGGTGGCGGCCCCCAGCCCCGGGCCTACCGCCCAGGCGGAACCAAGCCATGGGGCGCCCGTGGCGGAGAGTGGGGAGCGGGGCGGTAGTGCTGGGGACAGCGGGCCAAGCGCCGCGGTCGCCGGGAGCGGGGGCAAAACCCAGCAACCCTATGCCCTGACCGCCCCCGTGCCCCCCTATCCGCCCCTGGCTAGACGGGAGGGGACGGAGGGCAAGGTCAAACTCAAGGTGTTGATTAGCGAAGAAGGCCGGGTGACCGGGGTCAGCCTGTTCCGCTCCTCTGGCTCCCCCTTGCTGGACCAGTCCGCCCTGGAAACCCTGGAAAAATGGCGCTTTAGCCCGGCCATGCAAAATGGCCGCCGGGTGGCCGCCTGGGTGGTGGTGCCCGTGGTCTTCAGTCTCCATTAGGGCCTGGGCCCTTGGCCTTGCCGCCCGGGTTTTGGACGGCGATCTCCTGTGGTTTTTGCCCCGCTAGTCGGGGCTTTTCTTTTGGGGCTGGGGCCCAAAATCCGCCGCCCACCAAAGTGTACGGCGCCATGGTTTTCCGTACCGGTAGGAACACCGGCCCCCGGTGCTCCCCCAGAAAAAGCGTACATGGGGGAACGGGAAGGGGGGAATGTTCCCAAGTGTGAGTTATCCGGCCCTGGCACGGGCCTTGCCATTCCAGGTTCAGACGGGCCTGTGCATCAAGCCCGTCCCCAGGGGCAATCCGGCGGGTTGCCCCATAAGAAAACCAACGAAGGACGAATGGCTCATGAACAGCACACATAAATGGGGAATGTCCCTGGCCCTCTCTTCCCTGGTCGGGGGATTACCTGCCGCTTCCGGATGGGCGGCGGAGGATGGCCTTGCAGCCACCGGGGGCGGCGAACTGGCGCCAGTTCTGGTACAGGGGGAAAAGCCCCTGCCCACCGGTAAGGCGGAGGAAGGGTATCGGATCGGGGAGGCGGACATGGGCCCCCTGGGTAACCGCAAGGCGGTGGATACCCCCTTTTCCCTGGGCAGCGTTTCCGCCGACCTGTTGCGCAATTACGGGGCGGAGACTTTTAGCGAAACGGTGAAATTCCTGCCCTCCACCTATGTGGAAGGCCATTTGGGCCTGGAATTCGGCCCTCCCATCATTCGGGGCATGCAGGCGGACGATTCGGCGGGCAGCGTGCGCATCGACGGCCTCAATGTACGGGCCGACACGGCCCTGCCCCAGGAACTCTACGAAAAGCTGGAAGTGCTCGGAGGCCCGGCTTCCGCCCTGTACGGCCCGGCCCCTGCCGCCGGCACCCTGAACGCCACCCTGAAGCGGCCCACGGATACCCCTCT
Source organism: Rhodocyclaceae bacterium (assembly GCA_041907765.1). GTDB lineage: Bacteria > Pseudomonadota > Gammaproteobacteria > Burkholderiales > Rhodocyclaceae > Azospira. The sequence continues at coordinate 13,327 of JAYRGQ010000030.1, forward strand.
GGGGGAAGCCGGGGTGTTTTATACGGACAACGGCAACCTGGGCGCCCGCCTGGATCTGGGGGGCCGGGTCGGGGAGGGGGGCGCCCTGGGCTACCGCCTCAATGTGCTGGGGGCCGACGGGGAAAGCTATGTGAGCGGCAGCAACCAGCGCCGCTTCCTGGCCGGGGTGGCCCTGGATTTCCGCCTCAGCGACCGGACCGTGGTGGAGGCCAAGGCCAGCCATTACGTCTTCGACCAGCGGGGCCTGCCCGGTGGCTTTTCCTACTCCAAGGCCACTGGGCTTCCGGATGCGGTGGATGCCAGCCGTTCCGGCTACGGCCAGAACTTCGGCGGGGTGGATGCCACCACGGATCTGGCGGAACTGGCCTTTCACCATCAGCTGTCCTCGGATTGGCAGATCAAGGGGGCCTACATGGATCAGCTGGCCACCCGGGATTTCCACAATCTCATCACCAATACCCTGACCTCCGCCTCCGGCACCTATAAAACCACCTACCGCCAGTCCGGCAGCGAAGCCCGGGTGTATAGCCATTACCTGTACCTGAACGGCAAGGCCCAGACCGGCAGCGTGGGCCATGAGCTGAGCCTGGGTACCTCGGGCTACGACACGGATGCCTACACCATTCCCGGCCTGCGCAGTGGGGCGGCCCTGACCCTGGGCTACGGCAGTCTCTCCGATCCGGTCACTTATAACGATCCGGGTTGGGGCGGCACCGGGCCCAAGTACAAGGCCTCCAATGTGCACGTCCAGTCCCTGACCCTGGCGGACACCCTGCACTTCAACGAGCGCTGGTCTGCCCTGGTGGCCGCCAACGAAAGCTGGATTGCCGAACACAACTGGTCCGCCAAGGGCGCCACCACGGGCACCTATTACAAGGATGGGGAATGGGGCGGCTCCCTGAGCCTGATGTTCAAGCCCCAGGCCTTTGCCACGGTCTACGCCACCTACGTGGATAGCATCGAACCCGGGGCCACTGCCGCCGTGGGCACGGCCAACGAAGGCCAGTCCCTGGCCCCCTTCCGCAGCAAGGAATGGGAATTCGGCTACAAGGCTGCCCTGGACCGGCTGGAATGGAACGCCGCCCTGTTCCGGATCGAACGGCCCTTTGCCTACACGGACACGGATAACGTTTTCAAGAACGCGGGCCAGCAGGTGAATGAGGGCCTGGAACTGGGGGCCAAGGGCCTGGTGACGGATCGGCTGACGGTCCTGGGCAACCTTACCTACCTCAATCCCCGCATGGACGAAACCGCCTCCAGCGCCACCGAGGGCAAAAACGTCATGGGAGTGCCCCGGCTCCAGGGCACCCTGCTCGGGGAATACCGGCTGGCCGCCGTGCCCGGCCTGACCCTGGAAGGGGACGTGCATTACGTGGGACGCCGGGCCGCCAACGCGGAAAACAGCACCTGGGCCCAGGCTTACACCACCCTGGATCTGGGGGGGCGCTACGAAACCGCCCTGGCCGGGCACAAGGTGGTGGGCCGGGTCATGCTCACCAATGTGACCGACACCCGCTACTGGGCCAGCATTAACGCGGGCTGGGGCGGCACCCCGGGCCAATCCGGCACCGCCTTCCTAGGGGAACCCCGGGCCCTGCGGGCTTCCCTGAGCCTGAGTTTCTAAGCCCCCACCGGCGCCCGTCCCCCGGTCGGGCGCCGTTCAAGGCCAAAAGGAGAAAGACAATGTGGCGATGGAACAAGCATGGGGGCTGGAATGGCGCCCTGGCTCTGGCCCTGGGGCTTTTCTGGACGGTGGCGGGCTGGGCCCAGGAAACCCGCACGGTGGTGGATATGGGGGGGCGTTCCGTGACCGTGCCCGCCCACCTTCAGCGGGTGTACGCGGTGGGCCACTGCCTGCCCATGGTGGCCGCTGTGGCGCCGGAGGCCCTGCTCAACAGCTATCCCTTAACCGAGGAGGCCAAGGCCTTTCTCTCCCCCTCCATTTACCAGGGCAAGGCGGTGCCCCACAGCGGCATGCGCTTTTCCGACGAGGAGGTGCTCAATCTCCACGCCCAGGTGGTGATCCTGGAAGCCACTCCCAACGGGGTGGATAGCGCGGAACGGCTCCAGGAAAAGCTCAAGCTGCCCGTGCTGCTGGTGAGCCAGGACATGCACCGCTACCGGGAGGCTTTTGCCTTCCTCGGCCAGGTGCTGGAACGCCCGGCCCAGGCCGCCCGCCTCAGCGCCTTTGTGAGCCGCTATCTGGAGCCCCTGGAAGCCCAGGCCCGGACCATTCCGGCCCGGGAGCGGGTGCGGGTCTATTACGCGGAAAATCCGGACGGTCTGGCCACCAATCCTTCCGGCTCCAGCCACAGCCAGATGCTGGATTACGTGGGGGCGGACAACGTGGCCCGGGTCACCAATGTGCCGGACGAAGGTTTTTCCCAGGTGTCCATGGAACAACTCCTTGTCTGGCAGCCGGAGGTGATCCTGACCTGGACCGTGAATGCGGCCGCTGGCCTGCCCACCTACCGGGCCGTGACCCGGGGCCCCCTCTGGCAGCAGCTGACGGCGGTGCGTCGGGGCCGGGTCTATCAGATTCCCTGGCTGCCCTTTAGCTGGTTCGACCGGCCCCCGGGCACCAATCGCATTTTGGGCACCCTGTGGCTGGCCCAGCTCCTCTATCCCCGGCGCTTTCACTACGACCTGGTGCAGGTCACCCGGGAATATTTCCACACCTTTTATCACCGGGATTTAAGCGTTGCCCAGGCCCGCTATCTCCTCAATAGCGCCAAGCCCCCGGCCCGCCCTTAAGCCTTTTTACGCCTTGCTTGGAAAAGGAATTGCCATGACCCCACCGGTAGATTTTTCCTTCACCGCCCTGTTTCTCCAGGCCACCCCCCTGGTCCAGGGGGTGCTGATTCTGCTCCTGGCCTGTTCCCTGGGAGGCTGGGCCATCATCCTGGAAAAGGCCTGGCTGCTGGGCCGCCTGGGGCGCCAGGTCCAGTGTTTTGAAGCCCTGGCGGACCAGGGCCTGCTGGAGGCCGGGGCGGACAGCGGTCCCCTGTGCCAGGCCCTGATCCGGGCCGGGCGGGAAGAACTGCACCACGGCCCGGCCGGGGAAGGGGAGGGGGAACGGCGCCAGCGCCTGGCGGAAGCCATGGGGGAAAGTCTGGGCGCCTTCTGGCTGGTGGCGGAGCGGCGCCTGCCCTATTTGGCCAATATCGGCGCCGCCGCCCCCTTCATCGGTCTGTTTGGCACCGTGTGGGGGGTCATGCACGCCTTCACCGGCATTGCCCTGGCCCAGGACACCCGGCTGGCCACCGTGGCCCCGGGCATTGCGGAAGCCCTGAGCACCACCGCCATCGGCCTGCTGGCCGCCATTCCCGCCGCCGTGGCCTACAACAAGCAGGCGGCGGATTTGGGGCGCCTGGCCCGGCGCCTGGGGCTGGCCATCGGCCGCCTGGCCCGCCGGGCCGAGCTGCCCCGGCGCCAACCGGTGCGGAGCGCCGCATGATCCCCGGACAGCCCGCCTGGATGCCCCCGACCAGCGAATTGCGGGGGGAAATTAACGTCACCCCCTTTATCGACGTGATGCTGGTGCTGCTCATCATTTTCATGGTCACGGCCCCTATGATGATGAGCCAGGTGCCCCTGAAACTGCCCAAAACCGCCGCCCAGCCTTTGCCCGCGCCCCACGCTCCGGTGGTGGTGAGCCTGGACGGGGACGGGCGGCTCTTTCTCGACCGGGAGGCCCTGGCCTATCCGGCCCTGGTGGCCCGCCTGGCCGCCTTGACCCGGACCTCTCCGGATCTGGTGGTCTATGTGCGGGGGGACCGGGGCCTGGATTATGGCCGGGTGATGGACCTCCTGGGCCGCCTGGGGGCGGCGGGAGTGACCCACCTTTCCCTGTTGGCGGAAGGGGGCCAGTCCCCCGGGCGGGTGCCATGATGGGAGGACACGCTGCTTTACCCCCGGCCCCGGAAGGGTGGCTTTATCCCGCCTACCCGGGGGAGGTCCGGCTATGCTGACCCTGGATCAGGTCAGCGTCCGCCGGGGCGACCGGGAGGTGCTTCATCGCCTTTCCCTAAGCCTGGTGCCGGGCACCATTACGGCCATTGTGGGCCCCTCCGGGGTGGGCAAAAGCACCCTGCTCAACACCCTGAATGGCCTGATTGTCCCCACCTCCGGGACCATTAGGGTGGCGGGCCTGGGCAATCTGGCCCAGGCCGGGGTGTTGCAGGCCTACCGGCGCCGCACCGCCACCATTTTTCAGGAACACGCCCTCATCGAACGCCTGAGCGCCCTGGATAACGTCCTCCTGGGCCTGGCGGACCGGCGCCATCCCCTGTCCCTCCTGCCCTGGCCTCGGTCGATGCGCTACCAGGCGGCGGAGGCCCTGGATCGGGTGGGGCTCCTGGCCCGGGCCAACCAGCCCGTGGCCCATCTCAGCGGCGGGGAGCGCCAGCGGGTGGGCATGGCCCGGGCCCTGGTGCGCCAGCCCCAGCTTTTGCTGGGGGACGAACCCTTTTCGGCGGTGGATCCGGCCCTGGTGCGTTACCTGAGCGGCAGCTTCCGGGAAGGGGCCCAACGCCAGGGTCTGACCCTGGTCCTGGTGCTGCACCAGCTGGACGTGGCCCGGGCCATGGCCCACCGCATCATCGGCCTTCAGGCCGGGGAAGTGGCCTTCGACGGCCCGCCCCAGGCTTTTGATGCCATCGCCCAGGCCCGGATTTTCCCGGACCATCCGGCGCCGGATTCCTCCGATTTTCTGTCCGTTTCCCCTTTACCTTTCGAGGAGCTTTGCCATGCGTAAAACCCCCCTGTTGTCATTCTCACCCCTGGGCGCTTGGGCTCGCCTAGCCCGCCTGGGCCGCTGGTTGGTCCTGGGGCTGGCGGTCAGCGCCGGTGTGGCGGTCGCCGCCCCCCCTGGGCGGCCGGACCACCTCACCGTGGGCCTGCTGCCCGGGGAATCCGCCCCTACGGTGATGCGCCTCAACGAGCCCCTGCGGGCCTATCTGGAAAAGCGCCTGGGCATGCCGGTGAAGCTGGTGGTGGGGGCCAATTACGCCGCCACCGGGGAAGCCCTGCGCTTTGGCCGTCTGGACATCGCCTACCTGGGCCCGGTGACCTACATCCTGCAAAGCCGCCGGGCCAAGCTGGAACCCTTTGCTAGGCCCAGCCACGCCGGGGTGGGGCCCACCTTCAAGGCGGTCATTATTGTGCCCAACGACAGCCCGGCCATGACCTTATCGGACCTGAAGGGTAAGGAAATCGCCTTTGGCGACCCGGCCTCCACCTCGGGCACCTGGGTGCCCCGTTACCAGTTGCTGGAATCGGGCCTGGTGGCGGGCAAGAACTACACCCTGCGGGTGCTGGGGGCCCATGACGCGGTGGCCCTGGCGGTGGAAAACCACCGGGTGGCGGCGGGGGGCTTGAGCCAGCCCATCTACCAGCGGCTCCTCAAGGAAGGCAAGCTGGACCCGGCCAAGGTCCGGGTGCTGGCCGAATCCGACCCCATCCCGGAATACATGTGGACCTTCCGGGCCGGTCTGGACCCGGCCTTTAAGGAAGAGCTGCGCCGGGCCTTTCTGGAGGTCCAGGACCCGGCGGCCCTGGGGGTATTTCGGGCGGAAGCCTTTGTGCCCGCGGTGGATAAGGACGTGAATCTGGTGCGCCAGTGGATCGAAGCCATCCGCAAACACAGCCCGGAAGCCGTTCCTGCCCCCTGAGGTGGCCATGGATAAAAGCCTGACCCTGAACCGGGAGGCTGCGGTGGTCCCGGTCGTTTGGACAGCCACCGGGCTGGAATAAGCTAAGGCCGGTGCCGGGGTTTTGGTTTTGACTTTCCCGGATTTTATAACGATTGGCTTGAGCACTGTGGAGCTTGTGGGCAGC
>JAYRGQ010000031.1:0-8752 GCA_041907765.1 Rhodocyclaceae bacterium
GCTGCCCACAAGCTCCACAGTGCTCAAGCCAATCGTTATAAAATCCGGGAAAGTCAAAACCAAAACCCCGGCACCGGCCTTAGCTTATTCCAGCCCGGTGGCTGTCCAAACGACCGGGACCACCGCACGGGGTCCATACCCATGTGAAGCCGGAACTCTTCAAGCAACCGGAAAAGGTGAAGGAACTGGCCATCGGCCTTTCCAAGGCCACCAATGAACTGGCCCGGGCCGCCGCCAGCGGCGATGCGGGGGCTGTCAAAGTTGCCTTCGGTAAAACCGGGGAAGCCTGCAAGTCCTGCCACGACAAGTTCCGGGAAAAGGAATAAGCCTCGGGATTTCCCCCCAGGGGCCTAAGGCCCTGGGGGTCGAAGCGGATCGAAGCGCTTCGAGCAAAGAAAAAGCCGCCCTCGGGCGGCTTTTTCTTTGGAGCGGAGGTAAGGTTTCCTCCAATTTTTCCCGGGACCTACCAGTCCTGATTACTGGTGGTGGGCGGCGGGGCGGGCAGCCAGACGCCGCTGGCGCCCCATACGGCAGCCAGGGCCAGGACCAGGGCCACGATGAAGGCCACCAGGCGGCCGCCCTGGGCATCCGGGGTGCCGGCGGGGGCCGGGGCTTTGCCCGTGATCATGGGGCGCACTAGGTTGTGGTGGCGCATATGGAAGTAGAAAGCGATGGCTGCCACGTGGAGCACGATTAGGCCGGTGAGCAGATTGCCGCACAGCTCATGGATGCCGGAGAGGGTGTCGGACAGGTCCTTGCCCACCAGATTGAAGAGATAGCCCTGGAAAGCGATGTCGTCATTGGCAAAGAGCCCGGTGCCCACCTGGCAGGCCGTGAGGGCGAGGAGGGCGAAGACGGAAAGGGCGCCCAGGGGATTGTGTCCCACGCCTTGCCATTGGCCTTTCAGGTAGCAGCGGATACCGGCGGGGGTGGGGAAAAAGGTGGCGAAGCGGGCGTAGGTGGAGCCGATAAAGCCCCACACTAGGCGAAAGGCCACCAGGCCCACCACCAGCAGGCCCAGACGACCGTGCCATTCGATGGCGTTACCGCCCACATGGCCGCTGATAATGGCGGCGATGACGGCGGCGGCCAGGGTCCAGTGGAAGATGCGGGTAGGCAGGTCCCATAATTTGATTTGCTGTGTGTCGCTCATGGGGATACTCCGAAGGGGAAAAGAAAAAAGGCCTTCACGCCATGAAGCATGAAGGCCTGTCCGGTGCGACCGGCGCGCCTTAAACGCAGGCGCCGTCGGAACTCACGTTGGGGTCCTTGGCCTTGAGGGGCTTGATGAATTGTTCCCGGGAAACCCCCAGCCACATCACCAGGGGGCTGGCCACCAGCACGGAGGAGTAAATCCCGAAACAGATGCCGATGGTCAGGGCCAGGGCGAAGTAGTGCAGGGTTTCACCGCCGAAGACCAGCATGGAGAGCACCATCATCTGGGTACAACCGTGGGTGATGATGGTCCGGGAAATGGTGCTGGTGATAGCGTGGTCCAGCACCTCATGGGTGCTCAGGCCCCGCACCTTGCGGAAGGTTTCCCGCACCCGGTCGAAGACCACCACGGATTCATTCACCGAATAGCCCAGTACGGCCAGGACCGCCGCCAGCACCGAGAGGGAAAATTCCCACTGGAAGAAGGCGAAGAAGCCCAGGATGATTACCACGTCGTGCAGGTTGGCGATGATGGCGGAAATGGAGAAGCGCCATTCAAAGCGGAAGGCCAGGTAGATGATGATGCCGATGACCACCAGCAGCAGGGCCAGGGCCCCATTGGTGGCCAGTTCCTGACCCACCTGGGGACCCACGAATTCCACCCGGCGCAGGGAGGCGGAAGCGTCCTCGGCGTGGAGGGCGCCCATGACGGATTCACCCAGCTTGGCGGTGTTCTGGTCGCCCTTCAGGGGCAGGCGAATCAGCACATCCTCGGAGGAGCCGAAATTCTGCACGGAGAAATCGCTGTAGCCCGCGTGTTCCAGGGCTCCCCGCATTTTCTCCAGATCGGCGGCCTGGCTGTAATGGACTTCGATCAGGGTGCCCCCGGTGAATTCCACGGACAGGTGGAGGCCCCGGGTGGCGAGGAAGAATATGGCCGCTACGAAGGTGATCGCCGAAATGACGTTGAACACCAGCGCATGGCGCATGAAGGGAATGTCTTTGTGAATGCGGAAGAATTCCATGGTGGTTTCCTTACTTGGCGCTGCCGGCAGCGTTGCCGGGTTTCCAGATTTGGCCGATGGCCAGTTTTTCCAGCTTGCGACGGCGACCGTAGATCAGATTCACCAGGGACCGGGAGACCACCACGGAGCTGAACATGGAGGTGAGAATGCCCAGGCAGTGGACCACGGCAAAACCCCGGATGGGACCGGAACCGAAGGCCAGGAGCATGATCCCCACGATCAGGGTGGTGATGTTGGAGTCGATGATGGTGTCGAAGGCCCGCTCGTAACCGGCGGCGATGGCCGCCTGGGGACTGGCCCCGTTACGCAGTTCTTCCCGGATCCGTTCGTTGATCAGCACGTTGGAGTCAATGGCCATCCCCAGGGTCAGGGCGATAGCCGCGATGCCGGGCAGGGTCAGGGTGGCCTGCAACATGGAGAGGATGGCCACCAGGAACAGCAGGTTGGACGCCAGGGCGGCCACGGAGACCATGCCGAAGACCATGTAGTACAGGATCATGAAAATGGCGATGGCGGAGAAGCCCCACAGATTGGAGTGGAAGCCCTTCTTGATGTTGTCCGCGCCGAGGGACGGGCCAATGGTCCGTTCTTCCACGATGTCCATGGGGGCGGCCAGGGAGCCGGCCCGGAGCAGCAAGGCGGTGTCGCTGGCTTCCTGGGTGCTCATCTTGCCGCTGATCTGCACCCGGCCGCCGCCGATTTCACCCCGGATCACCGGAGCGGTCACCACTTCCCCCTTGCCCTTTTCGATGAGCAGGATGGCCATGCGCTTGCCCACGTTATCCCGGGTCACGTCCTTGAAAATTCGGGCGCCGGCGGAATCCAGGGTGAGGTGCACCGCCGGTTCGTGGGTTTGGCCGTCAAAGCCGGGTTGGGCGTCCGTGAGCCGATCCCCGGTGAGGACCACCTGCTTCTTCACCAGGATGGGCTGGCCGGCCCGTTCCGAATAAATTTCATCGCCGAAGGGCGTTTGTCCGGCCCGAGCCGCCTCAATGGCGCTGGGATCGTCATCCACCATGCGGATTTCCAGGGAGGCGGTCCGGCCCAGAATGTCCTTGGCCTTGGCCGTGTCCTGCACCCCGGGGAGCTGCACCACGATGCGGTCCGCGCCCTGTTGCTGGATCACCGGTTCGGCCACGCCCAGTTCGTTAATCCGGTTGTGCAGGGTGGTGATGTTTTGCTTGATGGCGAAGTCCTGGATGCGCTTGATGGCTTCCGGCTTCATGGTGGCGAAGAGCTTCAGGTCCGAGCCGCTACCGCTTTCCGCCAGTTGCAGATCCGCCTGATTGTCTTCAATGGCGGTCTGGGCGGCCTTCAGGGTGTCTTCGTCCCGGAAGCGGATGATGACCCCGCTGCCCTGCCGGTCAATGCCAGCGTGGCGGATGTTCTTGTCCCGCAGCAGGCTGCGCAGATCGGCGGCGGTGGAATCCAGACGCTTGGTCAGGGCGCCCTGCATATCCACTTGCAGGAGGAAGTGCACCCCGCCCCGCAGATCCAGGCCCAGGTACATGGGCAGGGCGCCCATGCTGGTGAGCCATTGGGGGGTGGCGGAGAGCAGGTTCAGGGCCACCACATATTCCGGATTGGCCGGATCGGGATTAAAGGCCTTTTCCAGCAGATCCTTGGCTTTCAGCTGGGTATCCGTATCCCGGAAGCGGGCCTTGACCCCGTTGCTGTCCAGGAAAATGCCTTCGCTGGCCACGCCCGCGTCTTTCAGGGTGCCTTCGACCCGGGCCAGGAGTTGGTTATCCACCTTGATGGTGACGTGGGTGGGGGAGACCTGCACCGCCGGCGATTCGCCGAAGAAATTGGGCAGGGTGTAAAGGAAGCCGATCACCAGAGCCACGGCAACGGTGATGTATTTCCAGAGGGGGTAGCGATTCATAGTGTGTTTCTTCGCGCAAGAAAAGAGGCGCGGCCAAAAACAACGGGCGGGAATTGCTCCCGCCCTGGCGTCGCGTTCTTAGAGGGACTTCAGAGTGCCTTTGGGCAGAATGATCTGCACGGCGGGCTTTTGCACCACGATTTCCGTTTCCGGAGCAATTTCCACGTGGACGTATTCCTCGCCCACCTTGGTCACCCGGCCGGCAATGCCGCCCTGGGTCACCACTTCGTCACCCTTCTGCATGGCGCCCAGCAAGGCTTTGTGTTCCTTGGCGCGCTTCATTTGGGGGCGGATCATCAACAGCCAGAAAATGGCGAAAATGACGATCATGGGCAGAAAGGACATGATCCCGCTGACGGGATCGGTAGCGGCGGCCTGGCCGGCCTGTTGCGCATAAGCGGCGCTAATCAGCACGGTCTAACTCCTCTCGGAAGGTGATGGATTAAATGGGCCATTGTACCACCGGTCCATGACCCTGCCGTGTCGGTGGAATGGCCCCGGATGCCTAGGCCAGGGGCCCTCTCGCCCGGTCCGCGGCAAAGCGTTGCCGGTATTCCGTTAAGCGCCCGGCGGCAATGGCTTCCCGCAGTTCCCCGGTGAGTACCTGGTAATAGCGCAGGTTGTGGATGGTATTGAGCTGGGCGCCCAGGATTTCCCCCACCCGGAACAGGTGGTGCAGGTAGGCTCGGGTGAAATTGCGGCAGGTGTAGCAGTCGCAGCTTTCGTCCAGGGGGCGCAGATCCTGGCGATAGGCGGCGTTCTTGATCTTTACGTCGCCGTAGCGGGTGAATAGCCAGCCGTTGCGGGCGTTGCGGGAGGGCATGACGCAGTCGAACATATCCACCCCCTGGGTAACCCCTTCCACAATGTCTTCCGGGGTTCCCACCCCCATCAGGTAGCGGGGCCGGTCGGCGGGCAGGCGGGGGGCGATGTGGCCCAGCACCCGGAACATGTCCTCCTTGGGTTCCCCTACGGAGAGACCGCCGATGGCGTAGCCGTCAAAGCCGATCTGGGTGAGGCCCACCAGGGACTCGTCCCGCAGGTCTTCATACATGCCGCCCTGGACAATGCCGAACAGGGCGTTGGGATTTTCCAGCCGGTTGAATTCGTCCCGGGAGCGCTTGCCCCAGCGCAGGGAGAGTCGCATGGAATCCGCCGCTTGGTCCCGGGTGGCGGGGAAGGGGGTGCATTCGTCAAAGCTCATCACAATGTCCGAATTGAGGACCTTCTGGATGGCCATGGACTCTTCCGGTGTGAGGAAGAGCCGGTCCCCGTTCAGGGGCGACTGGAATTTCACCCCTTCTTCGCTGATTTTGCGCAGGGCCCCCAGGGAAAACACCTGGAAGCCGCCGGAGTCGGTGAGAATGGGCTTTTCCCAGCCCATGAAACGGTGCAGGCCGCCGTGGGCCTGGATTACTTCCAGCCCAGGCCGCAGCCAGAGGTGGAAGGTGTTGCCCAGGCAGATCTGGGCCTGGATGTCCCGCAGCATCTGGGGCGTCATGGCCTTGACCGAGCCATAGGTACCCACGGGCATGAATACGGGGGTTTCCACAACGCCGTGGGCGAGGGTGAGGCGGCCGCGCCGGGCCTGTCCGTCGGTGGTGAGCAGTTCGTAGTGCATGATGGTCCTGGTAAAACGGCGGCCGGGGAAGGGCGCCAAAGGTGGTGCCGGATCAGGGAAGGGGCAAAGGCCCCATCTTAAGGGGAATTCGGGGCAAAAGGGCTGACGGAGGTTTTCTCTTCTTCGTCTTCCTCCCGGACAAGCCCGTTATGGGGGATTGGGTAAGGGCGCCCGAAGGCACCCTTGTTGCCTCAGTCCTGGGCCGGTGCGGCCTTTTCCAGCAACATGGCGTCGCCGTAGCTGAAAAACCGGTAGCGCTCCGCCACCGCGTGGGCATAGGCCCGGCGAATGGGTTCCATGCCGGCAAAGGCGGAGACCAGCATGAGCAGGGTGGAGCGGGGCAGGTGGAAATTGGTGATGAGCCGATCCACGGTCTGGAAGCGGTAGCCCGGGGTGATGAAAATGTCCGTTTCTCCGCTCCCCGCCCGCACCGTGCCGTCCCCCAGGGCGGCGGCTTCCAGGGTGCGCATGGAGGTGGTGCCCACGGCGATGACCCGGCCGCCCCGAGCCCGGGTATCCCGAATGGCCTGGGCCGTGGCTTCTGGGACGTTGTAGCGTTCGCTATGCATCTGATGGTCCGCAATGCGGTCCTCCCGCACCGGCTGGAAGGTGCCGGCCCCCACGTGGAGGGTCAGCCAGGCCTGCTGGATGCCTTGGGCGGCCAAGGTGGCCAGCAGGGCTTCATCGAAATGGAGCCCTGCCGTGGGAGCGGCTACGGCCCCCGGGTGTTTGGCATAGACCGTCTGATAGCGGGACTGGTCCTTCGCCTCCGGGGTGTGGGTAATGTAGGGGGGCAGGGGCAGACGGCCATGGGCTTCGGCCAGCTGCCACAAATCCCCGTCCCCCGGGGCCAGCTCCAGTTCAAAAAACTGACCCTGCCGTCCGGTACAGGTGAGGGCGAAGGCCTCGTCCAGGATCAGCTGGGTGCCGGGTTTGGGGGATTTGCTGGCCCGCACCAGGGCCAGGGCATGGTGGGCATCCACAATGCGCTCCAGCATTACCTCCACCTGGCCGCCACTGTCCTTGCGGCCCAGCAGGCGGGCCTTGATCACCTTGGTGTCATTAAATACGAGCAAATCCCCGGGCGCCAGAAACTGGGGCAGGTCGGCAAAGTGTCGGTCTTCCAGTTGGTCACCGTCCACATGGAGGAGGCGACTGGCGGTGCGTTGGGCGGCCGGATGCTGGGCAATCAATTCCGGAGGAAGGGGAAAATCGAAATCGTCGAGGGTGAGTTCGGAAGCTGACATGAAAAAATACGGTGGATGGTTTTAACGGCTTGTGGGTCCGGGGGGAATAAGCGATAATGCGCGCCTTCCCCAGCCCGGGAATTCTCCCGGCGCTCCTCATGCCGAGGTGGCGGAATCGGTAGACGCAGCGGATTCAAAATCCGCCGTTGGTAACAACGTGAGGGTTCGAGTCCCTCTCTCGGCACCAAATCCCCTTAGGTTTTTTGCTCCGGTTGCTCTAGCAACAGCAGTCAATGGCGGCTTGCGCCCGGTTTCCGTTCCCCGACCCATCAGCCCAAAAGGGAGCCGGATTGTCTCATAGACTCCCCCTCCCCCCCAAACCCGGACGGGCTACGGCATCCGTAGGTTCCGCAAACAAAAAGGCCGCCGGAGTTGGTATCTCTGTTCTTCGATCTTCTATATGGTGGGTGACGGGGCGATCGCCTATGGCGTAGTACGGTAGTGGGCGCTGTATAGGCTTGGTACGTATCCATCTCTCTCCTGCGGCGGGGCTAAGCTGGTGATAACTCGGCGCCACTAAGTTTTCTCCCCTTTCCCTATGGGTGTTAGGGGGGGGCGAAGATAATTTTCTAGGGGATAGTGTTCTGACTTTGCTGTGAAAGAGGAGGTAAAAGTGATATCCCCCAACTGCCTTGCGGGGTTTTTTTAATATTAGTGGGCAGTTGATAGCCCACCGAGGTAACCCCTGCCCCCATCTCCTTTCCTATAGGTGGCACCGGTGAAGAAAACATCTTCGATATTACTAATTGAGAGAGGCTGATCTCTCTTGTGGCTCCGGGCTCCGGCGAGGTATAAGGAATGCACCTCAAATATCTACATCGAAAGGTGAGCGATGCGATCGGTATTGGTTGCGAATCCCAAAGGGGGGTGCGGGAAAACGACCTTGGCTACCAATGTGGCCGGTTATTTTGCCAACGAGGGGAAATCCGTCACGCTGTGCGACTTGGACCGTCAGCAGTCGGCGCTACGCTGGTTGGCCTTTCGGGAAGCCGGAGTGCCGGCGGTGACCGGGTATTTTGGTGGCAACCAATTGCTCTATTCCCCGCCCAAGGATGCGGACTGGGTCGTGCTGGATGCCCCCGCCGGGCTTCAAGGCTTCAAACTTTCCGAATATCTGCACAAGGCGGACAAAATCCTGGTTCCTGTGGTGCCCTCAGTATTTGACATGGCGGCGACCGAAGATTTCCTCCATTCCCTGCGCCGGGAATCTCCCTCCGCTCGGGAGCGGGTAGGCATTGTGGCCATGCGAGTCGCGCCTCGCACGAGGGCGGCGGCCATGTTGGAAGAGTTTTTGGCTCATTTCGACATCCCTATCGTGACTTACCTGCGGACGACCCAAAGCTATGTAAATGTAGCGGTTTCCGGACTCAGCCTGTTCGATCCTCCGAGAGGAAAAAATAAGAAAGATATCGAACAATGGGCGCCGCTCTTGCAATGGCTTAACGAATAGCCTATAGTTCGCCCCTCGTTGTTGCCACCTAGCTGTTTCGCACCAAGTTTCTTGGTTGAAAAGAAAAAGTTAGGGGTTGCAAAGATGGGTTGTTCGGATATAATGATCAACCTTCTCGGTCGCGGGGTGGAGCAGTCTGGCAGCTCGTCGGGCTCATAACCCGAAGGTCGTAGGTTCAAATCCTGCCCCCGCAACCAAATCAATAAAAATTAAATTTTTGTTGATTTTTTGAGAAAACAGCGTAAAATGCGCATCTTTCGTTGCTACGGCAGCGCTGCAAAAGAGCAGTAAGTTGTTGAATTTGCAGAGAGTTCTTTAAAAAGAAGACAACCGATAGGTGTGGGTGCTTGGTTGGATGTACTGACGCAA
>JAYRGQ010000032.1:0-7380 GCA_041907765.1 Rhodocyclaceae bacterium
GCTGCCCACAAGCTCCACAGTGCTCAAGCCAATCGTTATAAAATCCGGGAAAGTCAAAACCAAAACCCCGGCACCGGCCTTAGCTTATTCCAGCCCGGTGGCTGTCCAAACGACCGGGACCACCGCATCCTGCCCCATGTCCCAGCCCCCCCAAACCCCGCCCCCTTCCCCCGCGCCCGATCCGGTCCAGCGGGTCATGAAGGTGCGCCGGGACTACAACACCTGGGTGGCCAACGAAACCCTAGAGGATTACGCCCTGCGCTTCACCCCCCACGGGGCCCGGCGCTGGACGGCCATGAAGGTGGCCAATACGGCTTTCGGCGGCGCCGCCTCCTTCCTGGTGCTGGAGGCGGTGGGAGCCACCATGCTGGTGGATAGTGGCTTCATCAATGCCTTCTGGGCCATTTTGATGACCGGCCTGTTCATATTCCTCATGGGCCTGCCCATCAGCTATTACGCCGCCCGCTACGGGGTGGATATGGACCTGCTGACCCGGGGAGCGGGCTTCGGCTACCTGGGCTCCACCATCACCTCCCTGATTTACGCCAGCTTCACCTTCATTTTTTTCGCTCTGGAGGCAGCCATCATGGCCTACGCCCTGGAGCTGTTTTTCCACATTCCCCCGGCCTGGGGCTACCTGCTCTGCGCCCTCCTCATCATTCCCCTGGTGACCCACGGCATTACGGCCATCAGCAAACTCCAGGCCATTACCCTGCCCCTCTGGGTGCTGCTTCTGGTGCTGCCTTACGTTTTCCTCCTCTGGCAGGAGCCGGAGACCCTGGCCGGGCTGTGGCGCTATCCGGGCATTCGGGGAGATGGGGGCGGCTTTGATCCGGGCCTGTTCTGCGCCGCCTTGACCGTAGGCATGGCCCTCATTACCCAGATGGGGGAACAGGCGGACTACCTGCGCTTCATGCCCCCCCGCAACGGAGCCAATCGCAAACGCTGGTGGCTGGGCCTGGTGATGGGGGGGCCGGGCTGGGTCTTCCTGGGGGTGCCGAAAATGCTGGGGGGCGCCCTGCTGGCCTATCTGGCCCTGCGTAACGCCATTCCGGCGGGCAAGGCGGTGGACCCCAACCAGATGTATCTCATCGGCTTTTCCCATGTATTCCCCAACACCTTCTGGGCCCTGGCCGCCACCGCCGCCTTCGTCATCCTCTCCCAGCTAAAAATCAACGTCACCAACGCCTACGCGGGCTCCCTGGCCTGGTCCAATTTCTTCGCCCGGCTCACCCATAGTCATCCGGGCCGGGTGGTGTGGATGGTCTTCAACACCCTGATCGCCCTCATGCTCATGGAGATGGACGTGTTCCAGGCCCTGGGCCAGGTGCTGGGCCTCTACTCCAATATCGCCATTTCCTGGATGACCGCCGTGGTGGCGGATCTGGTCATCAACAAACCCCTACGCCTTTCCCCCCCGGGCATTGAATTCAAGCGGGGCCACCTCTACGACATTAATCCCGTGGGGGTGGGGGCCATGGCCCTGGCCTCCCTCTGCTCCGTAGCCGTATTCGTCGGCCTGTTCGGCCCGGGCCTGCGCCCCTACGCCTGCCTGGTGGCCGCCGCCACGGCCCTGATTACCAGTCCCCTGCTGGCCTGGCTCACCGGCGGCCGCTATTACCTGGCCCGCCAGCCGGAAGCCGCCACCCCGGGGCACCAGCGCTGCTGTATCTGCGACAACGAATACGAATCCCAGGACATGGCCTGGTGCCCGGCCTATCAAGGCCCCATCTGCTCCCTCTGCTGCTCCCTGGACGCCCGCTGCAACGACCTCTGCAAACCCCACGCCCGCCTGGGAGCCCAGTGGTCCGCCCTCCTCGCCCGCCTGCTGCCGCCCCGGGCCCGGCGTTACCTGGAAACGGGCCTGGGCCATTATCTTCTGCTCATGGCCGGCATTCTGCCCGCCCTGGCTGCCCTTCTGGGCCTGCTCTATTACCACGAATATCTAGCCCTGGCCCCCGGGGAAAGCCTGCTGGTGCCCCGACTGCAACAGACCTTTCTCCGTGTCTTTGCCGCCCTCACCCTGGTGAGCGGCATTGTGGCCTGGTGGCTGGTGCTGACCCACAAGAGCCGCAAGGTGGCCCAGGAAGAATCCAATCGCCAGACCCATCTCCTGATGCGGGAAATCGAATCCCACCGACGCACGGACGAGCTCCTGCAACGGGCCAAGGCGGCGGCGGAACAGGCCAATCAGGCCAAGACCCGCTATATCACCGCCATCAGCCACGAGCTGCGCACCCCTTTGAACAGCATCCTGGGCTACGCCCAGATTCTGGAAGGGGATGAGTCCATTCCCCCCCAGCGCCAGCAGGCGGTCCAGGTTATCCGGCGCAGCGGCGACCACCTGCTGTCGGTGATCGAAGGCACCCTGGACATCGCCCGCATCGAAAGCGGCAAAATGAGCCTGGAGGTGCGCCCCCTGGACTTTCCCCCCTTCATTCAGCAGATCGTCGGCATGTTCGAGCTCCAGGCCCGCAACAAGGGGCTCACCTTCCGCTTCGAACAGGAAGGCCATCTACCGGCCCGGGTGCGGGCCGACGAACAGCGCCTACGGCAAATTCTCATCAATATCCTGGGTAACGGGGTGAAATTCACCCGGCGGGGGAAAGTGGTTTTCCACCTCCGCTATCGCCAGGAAATGGCCCGCTTTGAAATCCGGGATTCGGGGCCGGGCATTGCCCCGGCGGAGCTGGCCCGGATTTTCGAACCCTTTGAACGGGGCAGCGCCAGCCGGGGCGGGGCCGCCAGCGGCTCCGGGGTGGGCCTCACCATTGCCAAAATGCTCACCGACCTCATGGGCGGGGAAATGACCGTGGAAAGCCAGCCCGGGCAAGGCACCACCTTCCGCATCCGTCTCTTCCTGCCCCGCATCGAAGCCAGCCCCAGCGCCCAGGTGGAGCCGGTGCGCCAGCCCGTGGGCTACAAGGGCATCCGCCGCCGCATTCTGGTGGTGGATAACGAACGGGTGGACCGGGAGCTGCTGGCCAATGTGCTGGAACCCCTGGGATTTCAGGTGGAACAGGCCGGCTCCGGCCTGGAATGCCTGGAACGGGTGGCGGACTTCCAACCCCACCTGATTTTCCTGGACCTGGCCATGCCCGGCATTGACGGCTGGGAAACCCTGGCCCGCCTGCGCCGGGAACACTTAAGCGACGCCCCGGTGGCCATCATTTCCGCCAACGCCTACGAAAAAGGCCTGGGGGGCCTGGAAAAGGAAGCCCCCAAGGACCGGCCCGAACCGGAGGAGTTTTTCCTCAAGCCCATCAAGGTGGCCGAACTCCTGGCCTGGATCGGCCTCCGTCTGGATCTGGAATGGGTCACCGCGCCCCAGCCCCTGGCACCACCGCCACCCCCTGCCGCGCCCCAGCCCCTGCTGGCGCCGCCCCCGGAAGACCTGCGGGCCCTGCGGGAACTGGTGGAACTGGGCTATCCCCGGGGCCTCAAGGAAAAGCTCCGGGCCGTGGCCGCCGACCATCCCCAATGCGCTGAATTTGTCCGGGTCATGGAAGACCTGGCCCGGCGCTTCCAGTTCGAGGCCATGCTGGCCCTCCTGCTCCGGGAACTGGAAGGGCCCCAGGCCGCCGCCCCGGCAGCCCCCGCCTCTGCTTCAAGAAAGGAACAGCCTTGACCGCCCCCACTCCCGCCCCGGGCAACATTGTCCTGATCGTGGACGATGTGCCGGAAAACCTTTCCCTGCTCCACGACGCCCTGGATGAGGCGGGCTACACCGTGCTGGTGGCCACGGAGGGGGAATCGGCCCTGCAACGGGCCCGCCAGAGCCTGCCCGACGTCATTCTCCTGGACGCGGTCATGCCGGGCATGGATGGCTTTGAGGTGGCCCGGCGCCTGAAAGGGGACTTTCTCACCCAGGCCATTCCCATTGTCTTCATGACCGGCCTGACGGAAACGGAACACGTGGTGGCGGCCTTCAGCGTGGGGGGCGCGGATTACGTCACCAAGCCCATCCGGCCCCAGGAAGTGCTGGCCCGCATTGCCGCCCATATGCAAAACGCCCGCCAGGTGCGTCAGGCCCGCACCGCCCTGGATGCCTTCGGCCAGGCCACCGTAGCCGTCCGGGCCCGGGACAACCGACTGGTCTGGGAAACCCCCCTGGCCCGGCGCCTGCTCCAGGCCTATTTCGGCCAGGCGGAAGGGGTGGCGCCCGCCGCCCTGGTGAATTGGATCGGGGAAGCGGAACGGGCCCGGCGGGACGGTCGGGAACCGGGGGGCGTGCTCCTCAACCAGGACGGA
Organism: Rhodocyclaceae bacterium; assembly: GCA_041907765.1. Taxonomy (GTDB): domain Bacteria; phylum Pseudomonadota; class Gammaproteobacteria; order Burkholderiales; family Rhodocyclaceae; genus Azospira. The sequence goes on from JAYRGQ010000032.1 coordinate 4,252, forward strand.
CGGCGCCTGCTGGCCTCTTTCCACGATCAGACCGGGGACGGGGAGGAAGGGGAATGGCTGGTGGTGCTGCGGGAAGAGGACGACGCGGCCACCCTGGACGCCCTGATCACCGCCTTCCACCTCACCCAGCGGGAGGCGGAGGTGCTCTACTGGCTTACCCTGGGCAAGACCAACAAGGACATCGGGGACATCCTGGGCACCAGCCCCCGCACCGTGCACAAGCATCTGGAACACGTCTATGAAAAACTCGGGGTGGAAACCCGCACCGCTGCGGCCGGACTGGCCATGAGCCGCCTGCGACCCGGTTAGCCCCCAGCCCTTGCCCCGGGAAAACTTCGTCCCCATATACCGGTCATTGTGATAAACCCTGGGATAGACGGGAACGGGAGGCCTCCGCCCCCCCCACCCCTACCCCACCGGGAAAGGGCCCGAAACGCCCTTTCCGGGATTTGACGGGAGGCACTATGGAATTCAAGGATTATTACCAGATCATGGGCCTGACCCGGGACGCCAGCCCGGAAGACATTAAACGGGCCTACCGCAAACTGGCCCGGAAATACCACCCGGACGTGAGCAAGGAAGCGAATGCGGAAGCCCACTTCAAGGAGGTGGGGGAAGCCTACGAAGTCCTGAAAGACCCGGAAAAGCGGGCCGCCTACGACCGTCTGGGGGCCAACTGGAAAGCCGGTCAGGACTTCCAGGCGCCGCCGGAATGGAAAACGGGCTTTGATGGCGCCAACGCCGATTTTTCCGGGGCCAACCCCGGGGATTTCAGTGACTTTTTCGCCAACCTGTTCGGCCAGGGCGCCCGGGCCCAGGGGAGCGGCCACGGGCAGGAACGGGGCTTCCAGCGCCGGGGGCAGGATCACCAGGCCAAGCTCCTCATCGACGTGGAAGACAGCTACCGGGGCAGCACCCAGACCCTGCACCTCACCGTGCCGGAAGTGGATGCCCAGGGCCATTTGCAGCACCGGGAACGGCAGTTGCAAGTCACCATTCCCCGGGGCATTCGGGCGGGCCAGCATATCCGGCTGGCGGGCCAGGGCGGTCCCGGTTTAGGCCAAGGAGGGCCGGGGGATTTGTATCTGGAGGTGGAATTCCGCCCCCATCCCCGCTACCGGGTGGTGGATAAGGATGTCTTTTTGGACCTACCCCTGGCGCCCTGGGAAGCGGCTTTAGGAACCACCCTGGAAGTCCCCACCCCGGACGGCAGCGTTTCCCTAAAAATCCCCCCCAACTCGGCTCCGGGCCGCAAGCTACGCCTGGGGGGCAAGGGCTTGCCCGCCGCCTCCCCCGGGGATCTTTACCTGGTACTGGGCTTGGTCCAGCCCCCGGCAGACACCCCGGCGGCCCAGGAGTTTTACCGGGACATGGCCCGCCGCTTCCCCGACTTTCACCCCCGTTCTTTCTAGGAGAACCCCATGCACACCAATATGGACCTGCCCACCCTGATGGGCTCCATCCTGGAAGAAGAAACGGACCTGACCCTGGCCGACCTGTGTCGGGCCTGTGGGGCGCCGGGGGAAACCATTGTGGAACTGGTGGAGGAAGGCATTCTCGCCCCGGCAGGCCAAGCCCAGGGGGAATGGCGCTTCACCGGCCTGCAATTGCGCCGGGCCCGGGTGGCCCTCCATTTGCAGCGGGATCTGGGGGTCAATACGGCGGGAGCGGCCCTGGCTATGGATCTACTGGAAGAACTCCGCCACCTGCGGGCCCGCTTGGCCCATCTCTCGGACCCGACGGAGTATTAAGCCCCCGGGGCCAACCCGGCGCCCTTAGGCCAGGGCGGCCGTCATGGCCCCGGGCAAATCCCGGGCGGCCACGGCCACCACCGCCCCATCCACCCGCCCCTGGCTCGCCAGGGCCTGGAGAAAATCCAGGGCCTCGGGTGCGGAAAGCCCCTGGCGATAGGGCCGATCCTGGACCATGGCCTGAAAAATGTCCGCCACCCGGAGAATCCGGGCTTCCAGGGACATGGCCGCCAGTTTCAGGTGAAAGGGATAGCCGCTGCCGTCCGGTTCCTCATGGTGGTAGGACGCCCAGCGGGCGATTTCTTCAAAGCCCTGGATGCGGCTCAAAATCTGGTAGGTCTCAAAACTGTGGGTGTTGATGATCTGGCGCTCCCGGGCGTCCAGCTTGCCCGGCTTATCCAGCACCTCATCCGGAATGCGCAGTTTGCCCAGATCGTGGAGCAGCCCGGCAATTTCCAGCTTTTCGCAGATCACCTCCCCCAGCCCCATGGCCTGGGCGAAATGCTTGGCCAGGCGGGCCACCCCCAGGGAATGGGCGGCGGTAAAGGGGCTCTTGGCATCCACAATGCGGGCGAAAATTTCTGCCAGCTGGCGGATTTCCCCCAGGGAGGCCTCATGGGGGTGGCCCCGGGTCAGCATGTCCTGCAAGCTGGCCTGAATCCCCCGGGGTTCCAGCTGGAGCCAGAAGGCCTCCGCCTCGGAAATCTGGAGAAAGGCCGCCGTCAGTTCCGGGGAAAAATAGACCGGGGTAGCTTCCCGAATCTTGTCCCGAATTTCCCCGCCGTGGAGCAGCATGGTGTTGGTGGCGTAATAGGGGGCCGTTAGGGCATCCACCCGATCCACCAGATAAATCAGATTGGCACGCAGCTTGGTTTCCGGGGCAATGTCCGGGCGCCCGGCCAGCTGTTCCCAATGGGTATGGTGAAAATGCACGGGCTCGGCCATGGCCGCCAAAGGCTGAAAATCCTTCAGCAACCGGTAGCCGATTTCGCAGTGGGTCTGGGAATAAAGCCAGTCAAATTCATTGACCAGATGGTGGTGGGTGTTGGTGGAGGACACCCCGATGTCGTGCAGCAGCCCCAGATCAAACATAAAGCTGCACTCCGCCCCCTTCCACCCCAGCTCCCGCCCACAAGCCGCCGCCATAATCCCCACCCGCTTTCCATGGGCAACATCGTCAATCCCCACCAAATCCAGGGCATCGGAAAGGGCATAGACCACTTGACGCAAATCGACCTTGATATGGTGAGGTGCGGTGGTCCCGGTCGTTTGGACAGCCACCGGGCTGGAATAAGCTAAGGCCGGTGCCGGGGTTTTGGTTTTGACTTTCCCGGATTTTATAACGATTGGCTTGAGCACTGTGGAGCTTGTGGGCAGC
>JAYRGQ010000033.1:0-6605 GCA_041907765.1 Rhodocyclaceae bacterium
GGATGGACGTGGTGAAACGGGAAATCACCGGGCTCCGGGGCAATGTGGAAATCGACACGGAGGCGGGGAAGGGCACCACCATCCGGCTGCGCCTGCCTTTGACCCTGGCCATTATCGACGGCTTCCTGGTGCGGGTGGGGGGCGTGCCCTTCGTCCTGCCCCTGGAAGCGGTACGGGAATGCGTGGCCCTGCAAGACATCGGCAACGACCGGCGGCACTACACCAACCTGCGGGGAGAAGTGCTGCCCTACGTGCGGCTACGGGAACTGTTCGGGGTGGAAGGAGAAGTGCCCCGGCGGGAAAACATCGTGGTGGTGCATTACCTGGGGCGGCGCATCGGGGTGGTGGTGGACGAACTGCAAGGGGAATTGCAGACGGTGATCAAACCCCTGGGCCAACTCTTCCGGCACCTGCGGGGCATCTCCGGCTCCAGCATTCTGGGCAGCGGAGAAGTGGCCCTGATCGTAGATGTCTCCGCCCTGGCCCAGATCGCCGCCGCCCATGAGAAAAGCGTGGATGGGGCCAGTCGGCGGGAAATGCTTGAAATTTAAATCAGCTTGTTTCTATTCATTTGTTGAAGGGATTGACCATGTTCAAAAATTTGAAAATTGGGGCCAGATTGGGGATCGGCTTCGGCTTGGCCGTAATTTTGACCGTAGCCATTGTGCTGGTGGCTCTCTCCCGCTTGTCGGCGTTGAATGACGATGTGCAAGCGCTGGTGCATGGCCGTTGGGAAGGGGCCGTGGCCGCCAACAAGATCGTGGAAAATTTGGCCAATATCCGGGTGGATTTCCGTACCCATCTGCTGACCAATGATAAAAATATCCAGCGCAAGAAGTTGGAGGAAATCGACGCCCAAATCAAGTCGATCAAGGAAGAAATTGCCACGCTGGATGACATTGCCAAGACGGAAAAAGGCAAAACCCTGGTGAGGGGGGTGGCGGAAGGTTTTGACAAATTGCTACCGGTCTTCGACACCCAAAGAACTTTGGCGGATAGCAATTCTGCTCAATACAACAAAGACAAAGCGACGGATCACCTGCTGGGAGATTTTACCCAAGCCGTGGCGGTGGAAAGAGGCCGGGTCAATGACCTGCTGGAGTTTGAAGTTCAGGCTTTTGCCTCTTCTGGTGAGGCAGCTACCCAAGCCTATGTGGATGGCCGCAACATGCTGATTACCATCACCCTGGTTCTGGTCATTCTCTCCCTGGGCATGGCTTTCTGGATTACCCGCTCCATCACCAAGCCGGTGGGTGAAGCGCTGGATGCGGCCAATGCCCTGGCGGAGGGGGATCTGAGCGTGCAGCTGGTGGCCAACTCCCGGGATGAAATGGGGCAGTTGATGGGGGCCATGGAAAACATGATCACCAAGCTCAACCACATTATTGGGGAAGTGCGGAGCTCGGCGGACAATCTGTCCAGCGCGGCGGAAGAAGTGTCCGCCACCTCCCAGACCCTGTCCCAATCTTCTTCCGAACAGGCGGCCAGCATTGAGGAAATGAGCGCCTCCGTGAATCAGAATACGGAAAACGCCAAGGTCACCAATGGTATGGCCTCCCAGTCCGCCGGTCAGGCCAACGAAGGGGGCGAAGCGGTGCGGGAAACCGTCACTGCCATGAAACGTATTGCGGACAAGATTGGTATCATCGACGACATTGCCTACCAGACCAATCTGCTGGCCCTGAATGCGGCCATCGAAGCGGCTCGGGCCGGGGAACACGGCAAGGGCTTTGCGGTGGTGGCGGCGGAAGTGCGCAAGCTGGCGGAACGGAGCCAGGAAGCGGCCCAGGAAATCAGCGAAGTGGCCAGCGGCAGCGTGCAACTGGCGGAAAAGGCGGGCAATCTGCTGGATCAAATGGTGCCGGCCATCCACAAGACCTCCGATCTGGTCCAGGAAATTACCGCCTCTTCCCAAGAACAGGCCACCGGGGTGGGCCAGCTGAATCAGACCACCCAGCAAAATGCGGCCGCTTCCGAAGAACTGGCGGCCACCGCCGAGGAAATGAGCAGCCAAGCCTTGCAATTGCAGGAAATCATGTCCTTCTTCAAGCTCAAGGCAGAAGGCCGGGGCGCCGCCAGCCAGGGCAAAGCCGCCAAACGGGGCAAGGTGGCCCCCAAGCTGGCCACTAACCGGGCCGGTGGAGAGGAAAAGGACTTCGAACATTTCGAAGGAGGTGCGGAATGGGTGCGCTCGTAACCACCAACCAAGGGAACCGGGCTTCGGCCCGGGACGGGGGGGCCGTGGAACAGCAGCAGTTCCTCACCTTCCAGTTATCCGGCGAATTGTTCGGCCTGAGCATCCTGACGGTTAAGGAAATCATTGAGTTCGGCTCCCTGACCCCGGTGCCCATGATGCCTCCCTATATGCGGGGGGTGATCAACCTGCGGGGGGCCGTGGTGCCGGTCATCGACCTCTCCGTGCGCTTTGGCCGTCCCCCTTCCCAGGTCACCCGGCGTAGCTGCGTGGTGATTGTGGAAGTGGAGACGGAGGCAGGCCAGCAGGTACTGGGGGTGATGGTGGATGCGGTGAATGAGGTGCTGGATATTCCGGCGGATCAAATCGAGCCGCCCCCCAGCTTCGGCGCCCGCATCCGGGCCGAATTCATCGCCGGCATGGGCAAGGTGGCCAAGGGCTTTGTCATTCTGCTGGCGGCGGATCGGGTGCTGTCGGTGGAGGAACTGGCCGAACTCAGCAGCCGAACGGAATCCCCGGTGGCCGCCGGGGAATAGGAAAAATGGGGATGGCGTATGGACTTTCAGCTGGGTATCGAATCCTTCTCCGACGCCGACATGGGTCATCCCCTGATTTCTCTGATCGATGCGCCTTGTCTGGTTAGCGACGGCAATGGCTGCATCCTGAGTTGCAATCAAGGACTGGAGACCCTGCTGGCCCGCCCCCAGTCCGCCCTGGTGGGCCAGCCCCTGGCCCAGATTTTGTCCCCCAAATATTTCGGGGCCCGCTCGGCGGGCGGGGCGCCGCGTCCCATCCAGGCCCATCGGGTGGGCCTCTCCATTCCCCTGGGGCGGCGCCAGCTATGGCTTTTGTCGGTGGAAAGCCGGGGGGAGCCCCTCCCTCCGCCTACGCCGCCGACCCGAATCGGAGTAACTGTGGCACAACGGGATGGCCTCACCGGCCTATTGGAACGGAGCCCCTTTCTGGCTTGTCTGGGAAAAGCCCTGGTGGCGGCCCGGAAATGTGGGGAAAAGATTGGGGTGATTTGCCTGGATTTCGATCACCTGAAGTACATCAACAACGCCTACGGCCTGAAAGCCGGGGATCGGGTGTTGCGGGAGGTGGGGCGGCGTCTGCAAAACTTTCTCGGCAAGGAGGGGGTGGTGGCCCGCAGCGGCGGCGACGAATTCGCCATTATGCTGCGCTGCGTGGAGGGCAAACAGGACCTGTCCATGGTGGCCGGGGTGCTGAATAGCCTGATTGCCGCCACCTTGAAATGGGAGGAACAGGAGCTGAATCCCTCTGCCAGCCTGGGCATTGCCCTGTTTCCCGACGACGGGGCGGACCCGGAAAGCCTGTTTTCCGCCGCCACCATCGCGGCGGCCAAGGCCAAGGAAGAGGGGCGGGATACCTTCTGCTTCTTCGACGCGGAATTGCAGCATCAGGTCCATGAACTGGTGAGCCTGGACACCTATCTCCATCACGCCCTCAGCAAAAACCAGCTGTATCTCAAATACCAACCCCAGGGAGCCCTGGAATCGGGGGCCCTGGTAGGGGGCGAGGTGCTGGCCCGCTGGCACCACGAGCGCCTGGGGGAAGTGCCCCCGGATCGCTTTATTCCGGTGGCGGAACGCACCGGCTTAATCGTGGATATTGGGGAATGGGTGCTGCGTACCGCCTGCCACCAGTACCGGCGCTGGGCGGATCAGGGCTACGCCTTGCAGCGTCTGGCCATCAATCTTTCCCCCTTGCAGTTCCGCCAGGCTAATCTGCTGTCCGTGGTCAAAGGGGCTCTGGCGGACAGCGGGGTACCGCCGGAAGTGGTGGAACTGGAAATTACGGAAACATCCCTGATGCGGGACCCCTTGCGGGCCACCCAGGTGCTACGGGAGTTTTGCGACATGGGCATCCGGGTGGCCCTGGATGATTTCGGCACCGGCTATTCCTCCCTGGGCTATTTGCAGTCCTTTCCCCTGCACCGCATCAAGATCGACCGCTCCTTTGTCAAGGATCTGCCCTTCAACGCCAACAGCCGGGCTATTGTGCGCACCATTCTGTCCCTCGCTCGCAACCTCCAGTTGCAGACCATTGCGGAAGGGGTGGAAACCGAGGACCAGCGGGAGTTTCTTCTGGCGGAAGGCTGCGATGAAATCCAGGGCTATCTCCTCAGCCGCCCCCTGGACGCCCAGGGCTTTGCCGCCTTCATGGCCCAGGGACCGGCCCATTAGGGGGGCAGGGGGTAGGAGAGGGCGTAGCGGATCAAATCCCCGTTATTTTTGAATTCCATCTTTTTCATGATGTTCTTTTTGTGGGCCGCCACGGTTTTGTAGCTGATGTGGAGGCGCTCGGAAATGTCTTTGAGCGAGACATCCCGGGCCAGGAGGGCCAGCACCTGCCGTTCCCGGGCGGTGAGCCGCTCCGCCCGAGCTTGGGGGAGGGGCCCTAGGGCGGCCTCGAAAGCCACGTCCTGAGCCAGGCTCGGGTCCAGGTAGCGGCGCCCTTCCGCCACCCGGCGAATGGCCAGGAGCAGGGTTTCCGGGTCCCGGTCCTTGGGAACGTAGCCATGGGCGCCAGCCCGCAGGGCGTCCTGCACAATGCGGGGATCGTTGTGCATGGACAGCACCAGAATGGGCAGGGCCGGATGGCGGCGGCGGATTTCCTTGATCAGGGCTTCGCCACACAGGCCGCCCATGGTCATGTCCAGGAGCAGCAGGTCAATGTCCCCCTGGGCCAGGCGCAGCAGGGTGCTGTCCCCATCCGGGGCCTCGGCCTGGGTGTGGATGTCGGGGGTGATGGAAAACAGCCGTTTCAGGCCTTCCCGCATAATGGTGTGGTCGTCTGTGATCATTACCCGGATCATGAGGGCCCTCCGTGGAATAGGGGAATGGTGACGGTAATTTGGGTGCCTCCCTGGGGACGGGAGTGGATGGCGAGCTGGCCATTGAGCATCTGGCAACGTTCCGTAATGCCCAGCAGGCCGAAGGAGCCCTGCTTTTCCTCCGGATTAAACCCTTTGCCGTTGTCCGAGATGGACAGACGGCAGTATTGGGGCTGGATGTCCAGTTGTAGCCGGGCCTCCGTGGCCTGGGCGTGACGGGTGATGTTGGTGAGGGATTCCTGGGCGATGCGGAAGAGGGGCACGGCGATGTCATCGGCCAGCTTGCCGTAATCCCTGGGCAGTTCCAGATGGAGGTGAATGCCGCTGGCTTTCTGGAATTCCCGGGTCAGCCACTCGAAGGCGGCGCCCACCCCCTTATCCAGTACGGCGGGACGGAGCATGGCGGCGATATTGCGGACTTCCTCAATGGACTGGTCAATCAGGGCCACCAGGCTACCCACCCGTTCCGCGAGCAGGGGCGCCTGGGGCGCGAATTCCAGCCGCAGGGTGGAAAGCCCCATGCGCAGGGCGGTGAGTTGCTGGCCCAGTTCATCGTGGATTTCCCGGGCGATTTTTTTCCGCTCCTCTTCCCGGGCCGATTCCCGCCGGGTGGCCAGGGCCTGTAGGAGGCGCAGGGATTCCTGCAAGCGGTGTTCGCTGCGTTTCAGGGGGGTCACATCCCGGCCGATGGAAAGGGCGCCAATAATCCGACCCGACTCGTCGTGTTCGGCCACGATATGGACCAGGTGGATGCGGGGCGGCTGATTGGCTTCCTGGTGCAGGGTGATTTCCCCTTCCCGGGATTGGCCGGTGAGGAGTACCTCCTGCAACAGCACTTGATATTGGGCATTGTTGAGGGAGGGCACGGTGCTGAAATGCCGCCCCAAAATATCGGACAGGGAATTGAGCCCTAGGGTGCGGACAAAGGCGGGATTGATATAAATGCAATGGCCCTGGGTGTCGTATTTGGCAATATTGTCCGGCAAATGGCGGGTCAGGCTGCGGAAGCGTTTTTCGCTTTCCCGTAATTCATGAATGTCGATGCCAATGGCTAAAACGGAAGCGATTTCCCCCTGGGGATCGAATTCCGGGGCGAAGGTGGAACGGGCCCAACGAATGCCGTTTTTAGCCCGATACCGGTGGTCGAAGGTAATGCTTTGTCCGGTGCTGAAAACGGATTGAAGCGCATTGAGATGATGGGGAATATCCAATGATAGGGAGTCTTCCGTCAGGCGCTTGCCCACAAATCCCTCCAGGCTTTCGTTGATATGGAGAAAGGTCATGGGGTTGGCGTAGGTGCGGCGGAATTCCCGGTCATAACGGATCAGGGAGCCGGGGAGATTTTCCACCAGGGAGCGGAAAGACATTTCCTTGCTTTTAAGCCGGGATTCACTTTCCTTTTTGTCCGTGAGATTACGGACGGTGCTTGCGGCGGTCACGCTTTTTCGGACAGTTGGCTAAGCTAATGCTGACCGGTTGAAAGGGAAGTGAAAGATGGGAACGAAACGCAAGCAACACAGTGCGGAATTCAAGGCACAAGTGGCGATGGCGGCC
>JAYRGQ010000034.1:0-2956 GCA_041907765.1 Rhodocyclaceae bacterium
AGGAAGCCGTCGATAATGGCCAGGGTCAAAGGCAGGCGCAGCCGGATGGTGGTGCCCTTCCCCGCCTCCGTGTCGATTTCCACATTGCCCCGGAGCCCGGTGATTTCCCGTTTCACCACGTCCATCCCCACGCCCCGCCCGGAGATGTTGGTGACCTTTTCTGCGGTGGAGAAGCCGGGTTCGAAGATCAGGGCGTACAGTTCTCCGTCTTCCGGGTCCTGGCCTTCCGGTATCAGGCCCCGTTCCCGGGCCCGGCTGAGGATCTTTTCCCGATTCAGGCCCCGGCCGTCGTCCCCCACTTCCACCACGATGCTGCCCGAGTCGTGGTAGGCGTTGAGCCGGATGTGGCCCTGTTCCGCCTTCCCCGCCGCCAACCGCTCGGCCCGGGTTTCCAGGCCGTGGTCGATGGAGTTCCGCACCAGGTGCATCAGGGGGTCGCCGATCTTTTCCACCACGGTTTTGTCCAGCTCGGTTTCCGCCCCCGTGATGTCCAGGGCAATGACCTTATCCAGGTCCTTGCTCATTTCCCGCACCACCCGGTGGAAGCGGTTGAAGCTGTCGCCGATTTCCACCATGCGCAGCTTTAAGGCCACGTCCCGGATTTCTTCCACCAGCCGGGAGACGGAGTAGGAGGATTCCATGAGCTGCCGGTCCTTGCGCCGCTTGGCTTCCAGGTGGGCCGTGGCGCCAGCAATGACCAGTTCCCCCACCAGGTTGATGAGCATGTCCAGCTTTTCCGCATGGACCCGCACAAAGCGGTTTTCTCCCGTGCGCTTTTCTTTTTCCTTGGCCACGTGCTGGTGTTCCAGGGCGGCTTCCACCACCTTGGGTTGGACCATGCCCTGTTCCACCAGGATTTCCCCCAGGGGCACTTCCGCCGCATTGCCGATCTTGGCCTGGTGGGCCAGGCCCAGTTCCAGTTCCTTGGGGGTCAGGGCCCCGGCGGCCACCAGGATTTCCCCCAGCCGATCCGGCCCTTCCGGGAGTTCGTGGATCAAGTCCACAAAGTCCTGGGCCCGACTGCGGGGCGGCAGGAGGCGCAGCTGGCAGTCGCTCCAGACGAAGTCGAAGACGTGTTCGATGGTGGCTTTGTCTGCCTCGGATTCCAGCTCGATCTCAAACCCCAGGTAGCAATCCAGGGGATTCATCTGCTCCGCGTCCGGCATGGCGTCCGGCAGGGTGGTGATGTGGGCGATGCGGCCGATCTGGGAGAGGTAGCGGAGGAAGCCTAAGGGGTCCATGCCGTTTTGCAGCACCCCGGGCTTAAAGCGCAGGGAAAGGTGCCAGGCGTCCCGTCCCGGGGCGTCCCCCGCCGGGCTGCCCTCTTCCACGGCTTCCGGGATGACCCCGGGGGCGGAGGCAGGGGCCGAAGAGGCAGCGCTGGCTGACCCGGGGGCATTGGCCGCATTGGCGCCAGGGGCGGCACCGTCCGGGGCCCCCACGGCCTGGTGCAGGCGGGTGACCAGGCTTTGTTCCCGTTCCACCATGGGGGCGGCCGGGGTTTCTTGCCGTTCCGTGCAGGCGATCAGGTCTTCCAGGTGGTCCCGGCATTCCAGGAGCAGCTGGACCAACGGGGGCTCCAGGGCTACCTTGCCGTCCCGTACCTGGGACATGAGGGTTTCCACGTTGTGGGTGAAGCTCACCACCGGGGCCAGGTCGAACATGCCGGCGGACCCTTTGATGGTGTGGGCGGCCCGAAACAGGGCATTCACCCGTTCCGGGTCGGCGTCGCCGTCCGCCAGGGCTTCCAGGTTCTCTTCCATGACCTGGAGCAGATCCCGGCTTTCTTCGTAAAAGGTCTGGAGGGCTGCTTCCAGGCCGGCTAGGGGATTGTCCATGTCTGCTCCTTTACGCGGCCCAGTTTTCTTTCACCGGCAGGGCATCTCCGAAGTAGGCGGACATGTCCAGCAGTTCCAGCACTTCCAGGGTGGCCGGGCTGTGGGCCACCATGCGCAGGGTCTTTAAGGCTTTGGCCGCTTCCCGCTTGGCCAGGATCAGCACTTGAAACCCGGCCGTATCCACTTCTTCCACCCCGGAGAGGTCGATTTCCATTTCCTGGCAGCGTTGCAGTTCGCCCATCAGGGCGTCTTTCACGTCCGTGGCGCTGTAGATGGTGAGTTCGCCGTCCAGAATGGCCCGGCTGATTTGCCCTTGTTGCTCGATACGTAGCGACATGAAGCCCCCCTTCATCGATCCATGAATGTTTGAACTTCCGGGTATGGGCGGCGATCTGCCGCCTGAGAATTGGCGTTAGGCCATCACTAGCTTGCCCACCGCGGCCAGCATCTGGGCGGGCTGGAAGGGTTTCACCACCCAGGCTTTGGCGCCGGCGGCTTGCCCCTGTTTCATCTTCTCCGCTTCGGATTCGGTGGTCAGCATGATCACCGGCGTGAATTGGTAGCCGGGTTTTTGTTTCAGCTGGCGCACAAAGGTGATGCCGTCCATCCGGGGCATATTCACGTCGCTCACCACCAGATGCACTTTCCGTCCGTCCAGCTTGCTTAGGGCATCCACCCCGTCGCAGGCTTCGATCACGTCGTAGCCCGCGCCACTGAGGGCGATCTTGACCACCTGCCGCAGGGAGGTGGAGTCGTCCACGATGAGGATCGTTTTCGCCATGGGTTGCGCTCTCCTAGAAAAAGGTGATGCCCGCCGGTTCTGGTTGGCTACCGCTCGGGGCATTGCCGTGATGCACGGCGTGTTGTTCTGCCGTGGTGTAGGTGTCTTCCAGGGCCCCCAGCCAGCTCCGGGCATCCGGCACCTGGCCTTCGTCCGTGTCCGGGTGGCTCAGCAGGTCTTTGAGTTTGTCCATGTCCCGGGAGACGTGGGAGAGGATTTGGTCGATCCGGTCTTGGAACTGGAGGGATACCAGGACCCCGGCGATTTCGCTGCCGATGCCGGCGGATTCTTCCTGGAGGTGGGCCGAGGCTTCCCCCAGGCTTTCCATGGAGCGCCG
>JAYRGQ010000035.1:0-2010 GCA_041907765.1 Rhodocyclaceae bacterium
CTGACGCTTCCCCGGCGATCGCGATCACCGTGGATACCGTGGCACCGGCTACGCCAGCGATCAGCGCCGTGGGCGGTGAACCGAACGGAGGCTACATCACAGATACCACGCCGACAGTGGGCGGAACCGGGGTTAACGGTGAGACGGTGATCGTCTACAACAACGGCGTCGAATTGGGCCGTGTCGTGGTGGTGAACGGAGAATGGAGCCTGACGCTTCCAGCGCAAACGGACGGCCCGCTGAACATTACCGTAGCGGGCGTGGACGCAGCGGGCAACCTCAGCGCGCCGAGTTCGGTCTTTACCGTCACGCTCGATACCGTTGCGCCCGGGATACCGCAAATTAATGCCGTCTCAGACAGCCAGCTCACCAACAACGTGCTCTACACCCGCGACGGCACGCCGACCCTAACCGGGACCGGCGAGCCCGGCACCACCGTTATCGTCTCCGTCGACGGTACCGCGTCAGGTGTGCCGATCACGATCCAGCCGGACGGCAGCTGGAGCTGGACCGCAGGCACAACGCTCCTGGATGGTTCGCATACCTTTACTGTCTCGTCAGTCGATCAGGCAGGCAATCCGTCAAACGGTTCAGCGTCACTGAGCGTGACGGTGGATACCCAGGACCCAACCGCCCCGGGCAATCTTAGCCTTGCTCCAGAAGGTACACCGCTGACCGGCACCGCCGAAGCAGGCGCACTCATCACCGTTAAGGATAGTGGCGGTAACGTCATTGGTACCGGGGTGGCGACCGGCGGCAGTTTCTCCATTGCGGTCAGCCCGGCCCCGCAGGATGGCGCGACCCTGACCGTTACCGCGACCGATGCTTCCGGACGTACCAGCGTTGATGCAACTTATAACGTCACCGGTACGCTTCCGAATCTTCCTGACGTACCCGTGATCGTGACCATCAACGATGACGTCGACCCAATCATTGGCGACGTGAAAGGCAAAACGACCAACGACACCACCCCAACCCTCACCGGTACGGCTCAGGCGGGGAGCCAGATCGCTATCTACCTGGACGGTGGCGTGACGCCCGTCTCGACGGTCACTGCCGACGGCAGCGGCAACTGGAGCTATACGTCGGCCGCGCTTGGCGAGGGGCAGCACACCTTTGAGGTGACTGCGACCCTCAACGGCCAGACCAGCGGCCGCTCTCCGGCGGCCAGCGTCACCGTTGACCTCACCGCGCCGGGCACGCCAACTATCGGCGCCGTGATTGACGACGTCGGCCCGGGCACCGGCCCGCTGACCAGCGGCCAGACCACCAACGACAACCAGCCGACGCTCACTGGCACCGGCGCGGTGGGCGATACCATCTCGATCTACAACAACGGCGTGCTGCTGGACAGTGTGGTAATCGGCAATACCGGCACCTGGAGCTACACCACGCCTGTCCTGGCAGAGGGCAATCACGTCCTGACCATCCGCGAGACCGATCCGGCGGGGAACCAGAGCGGTCCTTCGACGGGCTTCACCGTCGTGGTGGATTCCGTTTCCGCCACGACGGTCATCACCAACGTCACGGATAATGTGGGCAATGCCGCCACCACGGTGGTCAGCGGTGGTCTCAGCAACGACGCCACGCCAACCCTTACGGGGACAGCGGACGCAAACAGCGTGGTGACCCTTTTCGACGGCGGCACCCAGATTGCCGTGGTCACGGCTGACAACACGGGTACCTGGACGTTTACTCCTGATACCGCCCTCGGCGAAGGCTCGCACAGCTTCACCGTCCGGGCGACCGACCCGCAGGGCAACCTCAGCGCGGTCTCCGCCCCCTGGAGCGTGGTGGTTGACCTGACTGCACCGACGGTTCCAACGCTGGATACGGTAAATGACAACGTCCCAGGCGGCGTCCAGGGCAACCTCACCAGCGGGCAGGTGACCAACGACAGCACCCCAACCATCAGCGGCACCGGGCTGGCGGGCAGCACTATCCACATCATGAATAACGGCACGCAGATTGGTACAACGACCGTTGACGGAAGCGGGAACTGGTCCTTTA
>JAYRGQ010000036.1:0-1993 GCA_041907765.1 Rhodocyclaceae bacterium
TAGCCCCACGGACATATCCATTTCGGGTATCGAGTGAACTCAAACCATATTTATTAGCATTGAGCCATAAGGGGTTATGGTTGCCAGTGCCTGTAGTGTTTTGCATTTCAACTTTATACGTAAGTTGTGCGTAAGTTGGACTTGCAAATATTGTTAGCAATAGTGGCAAGAACCATTTTAAGTTTATCATTTCTCTAAAAAAAATAAAGTGCATGCAAGCGAGAACAAAAACATTAAGTATACTTAAACTTGTTATGTCAAATGCATCAAATACCGTACAAAGGTAGTACAAATGAATGGAATAATCAAAGATTATGTATATTTTTCGGTTTTTCCTTTATTTCATTAAGAAATATAAAATCATTTAGCTTCTTTTTTTACATATGTGAGCGGCATGGTCTCTCGCAGATAGCGCAGAGGAATACAGCAAGCTGCATCATTTCGCAGATAAAGACTGATTGGAATTAGTGTTGTTTTTGGGGGTTTGAGGTTCGTCTGCGTAAATCTGCGAGATCTGCGGGAGACATTAAAATTTCTTCTTTGCTAATTGCTTGAGTACTCTTGCGTGAATATTCTCCCGCAGATTGCGCAGATCACGCAGAGGAATACAGCATGGCTGTATTATTTCGCAGAGAAAGACAGATAGTTTGAGGTTAAAGCGGTTTTGTTGTTTTGGGGTTTGTCTGCGTAAATCTGCGAGATCTGCGGGAGACATTAGGGTTTCGATTGAGTACTCTTGCGTGTTATTTTCCCGCAGATAGCGCAGATGACGCAGAGGAATACAGCAAGCTGTATTATTTCGCAGAGAAAGACAGGTGGTTTGAGGTTAAGGCTGTTTTGGGGTTTGGGGGTTTGGGGTTTTGTCTGCGATTATCTGCGAGAGACTTATTGTTTTCTTTGTGCAAATTGCTTGAGTACTCTTGCGTGTTATTCTCCCGCAGATAGCGCAGATGACGCAGAGGAATACAGCAAGCTGTATTATTTCGCAGAGAAAGACAGGTTGTTTGAGGTTGTTGCAGTTGTTGCAGTTTTGCTGTTTTGGGGTTTTGTCTGCGTAAATCTGCGAGATCTGCGGGAGACATTGGGGTTTCATTTGTGCTAATAGATTGAGTACTCTTGCGTGAATATTCTCCCGCAGATTACGCAGATTACGCAGAGGAATACAGCTGAGCTGCATTATTTCGCAGAGAAAGACAGTTTGTAGTTTGTTTGGTTTTGTGGTTTGTCTGCGAGATCAGCGTGAGACTTATTGGGGTTTCATTTGTGCTGATAGATTGAGTACTCTTGCGTGGATATTCTCCCGCAGATAGCGCAGATGACGCAGAGGAATGCAGCTGAGCTGCATTATTTCGCAGAGAAAGACAGTTTGGAGTTTGTGTAGTCTTGTGATTTGTCTGCGATTATCTGCGTGATCAGCGAGAGATATATTGGGTTCCATTTGTACTAATTGATTGAGTACTCTTGCGTGAATATTCTCTCGCAGATAGCGCAGATGACGCAGAGGAATGCAGCTGAGCTGCATTATTTCGCAGAGAAAGACAGTTTGTTTGAGGTTAAGACTGTTTTGGGGTTTGTCTGCGTAAATCTGCGAGATCTGCGGGAGACTTTTGGGTTTCTTCTGTGCGGATTGTTTGAGTAATCTTATGTAAATATTCTCCCGCAGATATCGCAGATGACGCAGAGGAATACAGCAAGCTGCATTATTTCGCAGAGAAAGACAGTTTGATGTGGTTCATGAGGTTATTGCTGTTTGGGGGTTCGTCTGCGATTATCTGCGTGATCTGCGGGAGACATTGGGGTTTCATTTGTGCTAATAGATTGAGTACTCTTGCGTGGATATTCTTCCGCAGAAAATAGATTGATATCTTATAAATTGCTGAGCAACATTCTGTTGACTAAGAGTTCACTTGACAAGAAATACACTTAATTTCGTATTGAAAACAAAACTGATGGTTAGGCTACTCAATGATAACACAATATTTAATTTTTACCA
>JAYRGQ010000037.1:0-1323 GCA_041907765.1 Rhodocyclaceae bacterium
CAGGGCCCCGGAAAAGTCGTGCCTCCTTCCTGTGGTGTCGTTGTGGTCAGAGTGTGAGGAGCAGGTTGCAGGTGGCGGGTGGGTCCCAAGCGGCCTGCCGGGTGGCTTGGGCGATGTTGGTGGCCCCGGCCAGGCGGTGGATGCTGATGGCCAGGTTCCTGATCGAGGCCATGATGTGGGGGCCCTGGCCGGTGCGGGTTTGGCTTCGGTCCTCGTCGAACGTGACGTCTCTGACCCAATGGAGCCGGTTCTCCACGCCCCAGTGGCCCCTGATCCATGCGGCGATCCGGGCCGGGGAGGCGGCCGGCAGGGATGCGGAGGTGATCAGGTAGACGACCTCGACGGTCTTCTTGGCGTTCCTGGTGGAGGTCCGGCGTAGTCGGGCGATCTGCGCGGCGCCGGGGAACCCCAGATCGTTGGGGGCCTGGATCACCTTCAACGTGCGACGGGTGCGGCGGCCGTGGGTCTTCTCCACGCTCACGTGGCCGATAGGCACCTTCGTCCAGGGCTGGCCGGCCAGTTTCTTCAACAGGGTGGGCTGGTTGGACTTGACGGTGAACACGTAGTCCGCGCCGGCGGCCAGGATCGCGGCCGCCGAGGCGGTCTGGGTGTGCAGGGCATCGGCGGTGATCACCGCCCCGGCGGCCCGCTCGCCGAGAGCTTGGATCATGGCAGGCAGCGCGGGGATCTCGTTGGACTTGGCGGCCACCGCCTGGTGGGCGACCACGGCCCCGGAGGCGTGGTCGAGGGCGGCGACCAGGTGACGGGCCTTCTGGGTCGCCGAGCGGGAGCCCCGCAGAGTTTTCCCGTCGACCGCGATGATCCTGCGGCCGTCCAGGACCGTGGTGCGGGTCCAGGTGTAGAGGCACAACTCGGCATCCAGGGTGGCGGCGTCGATACGGGTGAAGAGTTTGCGCAGGGTGGATTCGCCGGGGGCGGTCCGCAGTCCGAACCCGGCCAGCGCCGTGACGGTCAGTCTGGCGGCCCATTCGCCGGTGGCGGTGAAGCCCCGGCAGCCGGCCATTGCCGCCGAGACCGCGATCAGAAGGAGCCCTGGCAAGGGGTAACGCTTCCCGCGGGCCTTGCGGGGGTCGGGGACACGCCCCAGGTGATCGGCCAGACGGGGGTCGGGTGGGGGCGTGTCAGACGTGCGGGCAGACGGCGCGGTGGGGGAAGATGGCATCGCGGGCGGGGTCCTCGGGTGCGGTGGATTGTAGTGGTACTTCCATCCAATCTGTGCGGGCCTCGCCCGCCCACCTGACACGCCGGACCCGGTTCAACCCCTAGTCACAGCACACACTGACCGACTTTTCCGGAGCCCTG
>JAYRGQ010000038.1:0-1232 GCA_041907765.1 Rhodocyclaceae bacterium
TGTCTTTCTCTGCGAAATAATGCAGCTTGCTGCATTCGTCTGCGTGATCTGCGTAATCTGCGGGAGAATACACGCAAGAGTACTCAATCTATTAGCACAAATGAAACCCCAGAAGTCTCCCGCAGATCTCGCAGATTTACGCAGACGAAACCCAAAACAACAAAACAACAATAACAGCATTAATCTCAAACAACCTGTCTTTCTCTGCGATATAATGCAGCCTGCTGCATTCCTCTCTGCGTTATCTGCGTTATCTGCGGGAGAATATTCACATGAGAGTACTCAATCAATCTGCAAACAAGAAACCCCAATAGTCTCCCGCTGATCTCGCAGATTTACGCAGACAAACAACAAACAACAAACAACAAAACAGCATTAACCTCAAACAGCCTGTCTTTCTCTGCGTGATAATGCAGCTTGCTGCATTCCTCTGCGTGATCTGCGCTATCTGCGGGAGAATATACATCCAAACTTACTCAATCAATATACACAGAAGAAACCCCAATGTCTCCCGCTGATCTCGCTGATTTACGCAGACAAAACAACAAAACAGCCTTAACCTCAAACAAATTGTCTTTCTCTGCGTGATAATGCAGCCTGCTGCATTCCTCTCTGCGTGATCTGCGTAATCTGCGGGAGAATATACATCCAAACTTACTCAATCAATCTACACAGAAGAAACCCCAATATCTCCCGCTGATCACGCAGATTTACGCAGACAAACAACAAAACCGCATTAACCTCATCACCATATCAAACTGTCTTTCTCTGCGATATAATGCAGCTTGCTGCATTCCTCTGCGTGATCTGCGCTATCTGCGGGAGAATATTCACATGAGAGTACTCAATCAAACCACACAGAAGAAACCCCAATATCTCCCGCAGATCACGCTGATTTACGCAGACGAAACCCAAAACAACATTAACCACAAAACAACAAAACACATCAACCTCATGCTCCCTATCTTTCCACGATACAGCGGCTAACTAGAACGGGCATTCATTAGGATTCTCTTGAGTGAAATCTATCTCCTGAGATATGGCTTCATGCTTCGTCCAGTCGCTTATATCCTCGCTGATTGGGCTAAACGTCATGTCGAAGTTCTGATTGCAGCCAGCATACCGCATGGTGTCCGTGGAATACTTCAGCGCCACAGCGCCAGTCTTTCCTATCTCACTCCAACGGCACTTGATGCAGTTCCAGTACGTCACCTCCCTCATCGGATCCTCGT
>JAYRGQ010000039.1:0-1152 GCA_041907765.1 Rhodocyclaceae bacterium
GCGCATCGCGGCTGACGATTTCGCCTCCGCTGTTGTTGGTCAGCGTCCCGCTGAGGGCCAGCGTCGCGCCGTTATCGCCCTGCAGACGTCCGTTGTTGGTGAGCGCCCCGGTGGTGATGCCGAGCGTACCCCCCTGCATTTTGCCGTCGCTGGTGACGGAGGCCGCCGTGACGTTCAGCGCCCCGCCGGACAGCAGGGTGCCGCCAGACTGCTGGCTGACCGCGCCGGTCTGGCTGAGGGTCAGGCCATTCACGCCGCTGATGGCGCCGCTGTTGCTGAGCGTGCCGCCCGTCAGCGTCAGGTTTTGCGCCGCCCACTGGCCCTGGTTCGCCAGCGTCGCGGCCTGCAGCGTCGCCGCACCCAGCGCGGTGATCCTGCTGCCTGCGGTTCCGTTGAGCGTATCGGCCAGCGTCATCTGCAGCGCACCGGCGCTCTGCACCGCGCCGCTGTTGGTGAGCGACCGGGCGTTAAGCAGAATATTCTGTGCCTGCCAGCTGCCGGCGTTGGTCACAGCCCCGGACGCAATCGTCAGCGCGCCCTGGGTAAGAAGTTTGCCGCCTGCGCCGTTGATCAGCTCCTGCTGCGGCGCGGCCATCGCCATGCGCGCCATCAGCCGCTGCTGCCCCTGAACGGTCAGGCTCTGCAGACCGGTTAAGGTGCCCTGGTTGTTAATGCTGTTCTGATGCAGCGCGAGGGTGTTCCCCTGCACGGTGCCGCTGTTTTTAAGCGTGCTGCCGCCGAGCGTCACCTCGCCCTCGCTGAGGAGCTGCCCGCGGTTATCCAGCGTCTGTGCGGTGATATCCGCCCGGCCCTGGCTCATCAGCGAGCCGGTTGAGGTCAGCGTGCCGCCGGTCGTGGCCGTCAGCGTTCCCTGGCTGAGCAGAGACCCGCCGTGCGTCCAGTCGCTGGCGCGGATGTCCGCGCCGTTCCCCTGCAGCGTGCCCTGCGTGGTCAGCTGGCCTGTATCCAGCGTCAGCATGCCGCCAGAGAGGGTACGCGAGGCCGCGCCCGTGGTCAGCGTGGTGCCGGTGAGCGCCAGGCCGTTCGTTCCCTGCATCAGCCCGCCGTTGTTCATATCGCGGGCGGTGAGGGACAGCGTACCGCCCGTGATGCGCCCCGGGTTCGCCAGGGTATCCGCGGTGAAGGCGGTCG
>JAYRGQ010000040.1:0-1117 GCA_041907765.1 Rhodocyclaceae bacterium
CAGGCTGGCATCGTTAAAGAGATCAAAGTCTCTGTTGGCGATAAAACCGAGACTGGCAAACTGATCATGATTTTCGATTCCGCCGACGGTGCAGCAGCTGCTGCACCTGCGCAGGAAGAGAAGAAAGAAGCTCCGGCCGCCGCTGCTCCAGCAGCTGCTGCGGCAGTGAAAGAAGTTAACGTGCCTGACATCGGCGGTGACGAAGTTGAAGTCACTGAAATCCTGGTGAAAGTGGGCGATACCGTTGCAGCTGAGCAGTCTCTGATCACCGTAGAAGGCGATAAAGCGTCTATGGAAGTGCCGGCGCCGTTCGCGGGTACCGTTAAAGAGATCAAGATCAACACCGGTGACAAAGTGTCTACCGGCTCTCTGATCATGATCTTCGAAGTGGCGGGTGCTGCACCTGCTGCTGCGCCAGCTCAGACTGCAGCTCCGGCTCCTGCGGCTGCACCAGCAGCAGGCGGCGTGAAAGACGTTAACGTTCCTGACATCGGCGGTGACGAAGTCGAAGTGACCGAAGTGATGGTGAAAGTGGGCGACAAAGTTGCCGCTGAACAGTCACTGATCACCGTTGAAGGCGACAAAGCCTCTATGGAAGTGCCTGCGCCGTTCGCGGGTACCGTTAAAGAGATCAAAATCAGCACCGGCGACAAAGTCTCTACCGGCTCTCTGATCATGGTCTTCGAAGTGGAAGGCGCTGCGCCTGCAGCCGCTCCGGCTGCCGCGGCTGCTCCAGCACCGGCTGCAGCACCTGCTCAGGCTGCTAAACCAGCGGCACCTGCTGCAAAAGCGGAAAGCAAATCTGAGTTCGCTGAAAACGATGCTTACGTCCACGCGACCCCGCTGATTCGTCGCCTGGCGCGCGAATTCGGCGTGAACCTGGCGAAAGTGAAAGGGACTGGCCGTAAAGGTCGTATCCTGCGCGAAGACGTTCAGGCTTATGTGAAAGACGCGGTGAAACGCGCTGAAGCTGCACCAGCTGCAGCCGCAGGCGGCGGTATCCCTGGCATGCTGCCATGGCCGAAAGTGGACTTCAGCAAGTTCGGTGAAATTGAAGAAGTGGAACTGGGCCGCATCCAGAAAATCTCTGGTGCTAACCTGAGCCGTAACTGGGTCA
>JAYRGQ010000041.1:0-1049 GCA_041907765.1 Rhodocyclaceae bacterium
TCTTGTATAGAATTTTTCGTCTTTTTCTTTTCTTATAATTGAAATTTTCATGTTATAAAGCGTTATTCTTCTTTTTTGTTTACAAATCAGTGCATGATAGTGGAGGATAGTGGAGGTTATCCTCCACTCCTAAAAGGCTATTTATCAGAAACTTACACTATGCGTGGAGGTTATTTGATAGTTTTAGCACTTTTTCAGAATTTCATTTTTTCATGACTGTTCCGCGATACAAAGGTAATAAAAAATACATATCGATACAAGTTTTAGGGGAGAAAAAATAGCTGGGAACAATTCTAACAGCTGCTTTCATTAGAATATCATGCAAACGAGTGCAGCTAGATATTCATATTCATCACACCATTTTTTTACATGTTGAAATGGCATGTTCTCCCGCAGATTACGCAGAGGAATACAAAAAGGTTTCGCTAAGTTATGTGAGTAGAGGAAGCTTGCTTTGCCATGGCGAAGGAATTTCTTTAAAGGAAAAGTCGCATGGATGGTTTCTTTGATGATTGATTGAGTACTCTCATGTGGATATTTTCCCGCAGATTACGCAGATGACGCAGACGAATGCAGCAAGCTGCATTATTACGCAGAGAAAGACAAGTTGTTTGAGGTTAAGGCTGTGTTGTTGTTTGTTGTTTGTTGTTTGTCTGCGATTATCTGCGAGATCTGCGGGAGACATTGGGGTTTAGTTTGTGCGAATTGCTTGAGTACTCTTATGTGAATATTCTCCCGCAGATAGCGCTGATCACGCAGAGGAATACAACAAGTTGTATTATTTCGCAGAGAAAGACAGGTTGTTTGAGGTTAAGGATGTTTTGTTGTTTGTTGTTTGTTGTTTGTCTGCGTAAATCTGCGAGATCTGCGGGAGACTTCTGGGGTTTTATTTGTGCTAATAGATTGAGTACTCTCATGTGAATATTCTCCCGCAGATAGCGCAGATTACGCAGAGGAATGCAGCTTAGCTGTATTATTTCGCAGAGAAAGACAGGTTGGGGATGGTTGTGAGATTATTGCGGTTATAGTCGTTTTGCTGTTTGTGTTTT